>CP072660.1:0-1200000 GCA_029637525.1 Desulfurococcaceae archaeon MEX13E-LK6-19 | reverse complement strand
GTCTTTATTGTCGTCCAATAGTGTCATGTATATATCAAAGCTTCTCAACTCGCTATCTACAACTCCATGGTAAGACCATACCGCATATAATCCTCTAGTGGTATTGACGACACTTAAACCTAGGTACGATGGTACATAGTCTGCCAAGGTGTCTAGATCACGAGTTGAAGCAACATAGATATAGAATCCTTCCCCTCTCGCCTTACCAAGTGCATCCATTATTTTCCACGGGGTCCAAGCATAATCTGTCACCATAACCTCCTTCCCATGATCCCTAGCATACTCAAGCCAGTACAGTGCTTCACTATTCTCCATGGGATCAACGGGTTCGTCATCAGAATACCACACATCCTCTCTCTCAACAACATCTATGGCTTCAAGAAAGGACTCGTTGCCGAGTAAGCTTAGTGCTCCACCCATATTAGCGACTATCACGAAATCTGGGTCTAGGGATTTAGCGTAGCTACTAAGGTTTCCTACTAGATAGATCATCCATTCACATGCGTTTTCGACTCTGGGCAGCGATAAATTGTAGTCGCTCGGGTTCTCCCACATCACACAAGCATCGATATTATCGAGTCTTACACCAGAGAACCCAATGTCAATGATCTTCTTGAGCTCCTTCTTGAGTATATCAACCCATCCACCGGGCTCCCATGCAGAATAATCCCAGAACTTGACAAAGTACTCGCCAGGCCAACCAGGGTATTCTACCCATGTAAGCCACTCCGGGTGGCTTTCCTTGCTCCAAGACTCATTCCAATAACTCCTCCATTCCTCGGCAAAACCAATATTCAAGTAAGCTATAACCCTTGTTCCACCAGCCTTCATCCACTCTATATCACTTCTACTCCACGGTTCATCGCCAGGACCATAGTCTGGATCGACTACCACGTAAATAGGTCTGGCACCCGCAATAGCCTCGGGATCAGGGTTCTGATACCAACTGATCGCGCCGCCCCACCAGTATTCTCTCGTCTCCACTAATTCCATTGCAGTCATGGAGCTACTCAAGACGATCATGATTAATACCAGTAGGCAAACAATGGCATTACGCCTCATAACACTGCACCTGGGAAGAAGATGTAAACCGGGATCGGAGTATTAAAGAGAACGTTAGAACAACACTAAGTGGTATAATACAAGGACTAGTAACTATGTACTTAACATCTTCCCAGTAATACACTATAGTAATCGACTAACTGACTCCAGAGTAGCAACATTACTCTCAAGAGATATAGTTCACTAAGAATCACGTGATATATGTCTATAAGTTTATTTTTTGACAAGATGTATAATGACTACTTAGGGTGTTTATTGTCTTGAGCGTGTGGAGGCTTATTATTGATAGTGGTGATGTATACTGGAATATGGCTATAGACGAGACTATGCTTATCCTACGTGACGAGAACAAGATACCCAATACTCTTCGCCTCTACGTTTTCAACCCTAGTGCCGTGACTTTCGGGTACTTCCAGAGAATAAATGATGCCGTGAATGTAGAGTATCTATTGGAGAACAATATAGGTTTTACACGCCGTATCACAGGTGGTGGATCAGTATATCATGATAGGTTCGGCGAGATAACCTATAGCATTGTAGCCCCTATAGACGAGATCGCCCGTGACATACAGGAGAGCTATAGGATCATATGCCAAGGCATAGTATACGCGATAAAGGAGTTCGGTTTAGACGCTGTATTCAAGCCTGTAAACGACGTTATTGTAAACAACAAGAAGATCTCTGGCAGTGCTCAAGCCAGGAAAAAGAATGCCTTGCTACAACACGGGACACTCATGTACAATACAGACCTAGACATATTAGCCAAATGCCTTAAAGCACCAAAGAAGAAACTCGAGTCCCACGGCGTTAAATCGATCAGGGAAAGAGTGACAACACTATCAATAGAACTAGGGAGGAGAGTAACCAAAAACGAAGTAATAAACGCCATGATCAAGGGATTCAAGAAAGCCCTAGGAATAAACGAGCTAAAACTATCCACATACACACCACAAGAAATCGAGCTAGCAACAAGACTCAAGGAAAAATACATGTCCAAAGAATGGATCTACAAGAGGTGACTATTCTTGGCAACAAAAACAATATCACTTATAAAGAAAACACCAGGAGGCAAAACACTGAAAATAGACATCACGATAAACCCTGACGAGGACAAGATCATAGACATAGTGATCAGTGGAGACTTCTTCGCATACCCTCCAGAGAAATTAGAGGAACTAGAAAAACAGCTACAAGGAAAAACACTTGAAGACGCAATGAAAACTATAGATGATTACAAGAAAGAAATAGAACTGGTAGGAACAAGCCTGCAAGACATAAAACAACTAATAGAACAAGCAATAAGTAAAAAGCACATTAAGGAAAATAGACCTTAACGAAGACTGCTCATAGAATTACTTAAACCACGCAAGGCTTGTAGCAACACCACTACTAGCCAACACATACAACATAGCTACATACCTAGCCACATTAATTTGCAAAAATAGTATCTACTGGGACTGAGTAAGAGAACAGGCGGCCGCAAGGCTCCCCAGGTCATCCCAGAAACGCGGTTGACTCCGCGGTGTCCCTGGGGCCCTATCCAAGTATATTTTCTGCTCTAGCAACCTTAATATATAATGTAGGCCAGACTGACTGATCTAAAAGATAGTTATGTCTAGTAGGAGAATACCGGGTTTGGTGTTATCTATTGGTGGACGATATATTAGTAGTTGTTAATTGCAAAATGAACAGCAGTTTCTGTGGTAAGTGTTGTTATGATACAGAAATGATCTTGACGATAGATGATATAATGGAGATCATGGGTTTAGGTTATAGTATTGATTATTTTGCAGAACTACGAGACGGGTATGTGAGATTACGTAACATAAATGGCCACTGTGTGTTTCTTGACCCAGAGACAAACAAGTGCATGATATACAAGTGGAGACCTGTTGGTTGTAGACTTTATCCATTGATATATGATCCATGGAGAGACGAGATACTAGTAGACAAGCTATGCCCTAGGGCGGATGTACTTCGAGACAAAATAGATACATCTCGATACAAGCAATTATTTAGGAGGATACTAGAGAAAGCACAAGAAGCTATAGATTTCTACAAACAATACAAACTACATTGCTAGCCATACAGAATTAGCATTAACTAGGTGTTTAGAAAAATACAAATTGGGATAGGACAAAAATAAATAGCTATAGCAACGACTCTGATTTCCTGCTTCAATGCTTATATTGTCTATTTCAATACTGTATTATTGAGTAAGGTGATAGTTATTTGAAGAGATGCCTAGTTTCTTTTGCTCTCATAGTCACGGCACTGCTTTGCGGTTCCTTGGTACTAGCTGGTATTTACCTTGTTAGTAGTAATGAGCATAATAGTGGTATTGTCTCTGTTGATAAAGAGTTTTCTCTTAATAATTTATGGAGTGTTATAGTGGAATCTACAGGTATTGTTAATGATTCTGCTAGGCTTGCCAGACTTGAGATAGATATTAATAGTAGTAGTGGTCTTATTGAAGGATTCTTCATAGAATTCTATGGAGTCAAAAATGGTATCTGGCACTATTATCAAGTAGGCATTAATAACGGCAAGCTTTGGTGGTCAAGTAGCAGAGTTAATGACGATGTATATTCGAGTTATACCATGCATCCACTTCATGTGTTAAGAATAATCGATAGCATGGGCATTGATAATATTAGATGTCTTATCTTTGATGCTTCAAGAAAAGGTTTTGTAATTGTTGTCGAACCTATTTTTGTTAATGAAGCTTCGTATCAAAGTAGTCTAGTATATAAAATCGTTTTATGGAATAATAATACATTTACTCCTGTTGAAAAGATCACGATAAGAAACAATAACACGATATACTTGATAGAAGTATATGTTGTTTATGGAGCTACATGTATTCACAGCGAGACTGGGTCAAAATGCCCAGTAAAGCCCACTTGTGTATCCTGCCCAACCATACTTATTGTTCCAAAAGGATTGTACGATAATGTAGAAGCTGAGTACTAAATTGAAAATATTTCGTTGAGATAAAGAATTTTTGGATACTACTTAGAAAGCCTGCCCACAGCATTATAC
Organism: Desulfurococcaceae archaeon MEX13E-LK6-19; assembly: GCA_029637525.1. Lineage (NCBI taxonomy): Archaea > Thermoproteati > Thermoproteota > Thermoprotei > Desulfurococcales > Desulfurococcaceae > Desulfurococcaceae archaeon MEX13E-LK6-19. Next base: position 1,195,896 of record CP072660.1, on the reverse strand, counting down.
AGTTCTTCAACTAGGTCTTCAGGTATTTTCATGAGATCCCTGTATGTCGCCATTTCTCTTAATACATGACTTATTTCACTAAACGTCTCGTTATTCTTTATTAGCTCAGACTTTATTTTACTTGGCTCATCGGTTATTACATCAAACATGAAGTTAAACAATCCGCTGAAAGCACTCTGTAGCTTAAAGTATTTTTGTTCACCAGTATGGTCGTATAAAATATGTGCAAACAAAGATAGCGTGTATGCATTATAGCCTATTGCTTCAGCTTTATATCTTATGACATCTACTGTAGCGTTTTGTTCAAGAAGATGTAGCAGGATATTGATATCGCTGCTTACACGGAATAAATAGAATGTAGAATCTTTGCTTATTGTGCTTAGTATTTCCTTCTTCTCGTTCTCTAGTGACATAGTGTTCTGGTAAACATATAATGCGAGAATAGTCGCGGGAATAAGGACTATTATTGCTGTTATAGCAGCTATTTTTTCCTTTTCCACAGTAAACACCACCATAATACTAATGACCTGTAGTAATAAAAAATATTGTATTACCTAAACTCTTTGCTGTATACTATGTGTAGAGTGTAAAATCAAATTATGGTTTAATCTAGTAGAGACAACTACCGTTTCAACTGGTATTATTGCTTAAGATAAGAGGAGTGTTTATCCATTACTTGTAAAGGGAAGAGATCTAGCTATCTTCGTCCACCTATATACTTAGCTATTAATTGAGCGAACGCTGGTAGTGAGCGTGTTTGTATTAATAGTTTTCCTGGCCCCTCTACTTCTATTACTAGTCCTTCTCCTCCGAAGAGGAATGATTTTAGTCCACCGAATTTCCTTACATTCCATTTCATTCCAGCACTCATTGCTACGAAGTGGAAGTTATCTACAACCGCTTTTTCACCTGGTCTAAGTTCTATCTTTTCTATACCGCCATAACTTGTAATCCATGCACCACCGTTGCCCGAGAGTTTTAACCAGAACAATTCTCCTTCAGCGAGTAATCCACGGAATCCTCTCCATGCTACACCAACATCTACATCACCATGGTGCGCCAGATAGCTAGTATCCTGGACTATAATATCCTCACCTGGCTTGACTTCAATGTACTCTATGTCTCCGGGTAGGCTGGGAGCAAACCATATTTCTCCTCGTTCTCTAGCCACGAATGTATTTAGGAAGAAGCTTTCGCCGCCAAGCATTTTCCTCATGAGTCCTTTGAGTAGGCCGCCGCTCTGCGTCTTGACTTCGATACCGCTGCTCATATAAACCATTGCACCGGGTTCTGCTGTAACTTGTTCGCCTGGCTCAAGTTCTATGCGTAGTATAGAGTATGATGGGCGGTTCTTGATCTCCCACTTCATTTCCCAGGCAACCCCAGTAGAATATTTATCGAGTCTATATACACAGTGCAAAAATATTATTAAGTTTTCTGTGAACAATCTATTACTGTATACTTACTTAGCACCCTATGCTAAATTTATTAAGGGATTTACAATCATATTTTCTTTTTGCATCAAGTAGCCTAGGCCACCACCAAGGGTGGCGGCTATGCGGTGGAGCGAAATCCCATTGCCTGCCCGTAGATACATACTGTACCATACGATAATTACACCACTCCTCATCACATGGTATATGGTTCCACTATACATGATGATGACTGGGTACAATGTATTTGAAGTCGGGTTATTCTTCACCATAGTGAACATAGCGTCTATACCGGTAACATATATGATTGGTAAGCTGTTCGATAAAGTCCCTATAAGACATGGGCTCATCACGATTGATGCGCTCGATGGCATAGCACTAATATGTTACGGCTTTGCCTATGGGCCTATAGCACCATTAATGTTGTTTCTAGGTCTCCTCATAAACAAGATATCTGGCTTATTCTATCCATTATACCAGGCTGCTGAGAAGATACTCTATCCAAAAGACAGACTGGAAGAAGTATTTGCATGGCACATGAGGCTTCCCGAACTAAGCCAGCTCATTGGGTTCCTCGTGCTAGGCTACTTGTTTGGCTATGTATTCAATAAGCCTGTACACTATAGGGTAGCGTTTATTTTATTTGGTCTCTCCTCAGTCTTCACAATAATGTATTTAATCAAAGCATTACCGCGCATGGATACTACTGAGAGAATTAGTACAGAGAAGTTAGTCTTCAAGATAGACAGGGAGTTCAAGATCATATTGGTTATCGAGGCATTAATGATAATTGCATGGGCTCTTGCTCCAGAAATAGTGCTCCTCAACTATATTGTGAACAAACTAGGGTTAACGCTATTTGAAGTAATGGTCGTAGAGGCAGCTATTAGTATTGGTGCTATAGCCGCTACTTTCGTCTCCGAGAGGATAAGTAGTACAAACAGGTTCAAAGCCATGGCTTTTGGCTACCTCTTGGTAACACTATGGGCTCTAATAATGTATTTAGCACCACTACTCCCCATGGTCGTCATAGCCTATTTAATAGGTAGGTTCGGTGAAACACTAGCATTCCCATTCTATAGGTCATGGCTATTCAGCAAGATACCTAGCGAGAAAGCAGCAAGCATATTATCAGCAATATCAAGCTATAGAAGAATAATAATATTGTTCACACCAGCTATAGCAGGCTATCTAGCATACATCTCGCCAACACTACCATATCTCGCAAGCCTTGTCTTCTTCATGTCGATAATATTCATACTATTATACATGGAGTATATAGTTAAGAGAAAAAGGGAATCTAAATAAGAAAAACACTCCCCATTACATTGAACTATTGTAGTTCATTGTATCAAGCTTACTCTCTAGTTCAATAATTTTCTCATTAAGTATATCACGTATCTTCTTAAGAGTCTCTATATGGCGCTTGATATCCTCTGGTGTAATAAGTTTCTTACCTGGTTTAGCTGTCTTCAGTTTTTTATTCAGATCCTCGAGTTTTTCAATAATCTGGTACAGTATCTCAAGCGTTGTCCCAATACTCATCCTAAGTATCTCTAATCCTTTCTCTGTAATCCTATACTTTACCCTCTTGATCTTGCCACGATATTCTTCACGAGACTCTAAGAGACCCTCCTTAACTAGGTTGTCGAGAACCATGTATAGTGTTGATGTGCTCGGCTTCCAGAAGCCCATTGTTATTTCTTCTATTTTCTTCATAATCTCGTATCCATGCATTTCCCCATAAAGTGCGATTAGCTGGAGAACGAGATTACGTAGTGGAACACTGAAAAGACTCTTGATCAAGTTCTTGGCTCTATTCTCTATCTTATTGATCTGCATTAGTTATTCACCTCCTTGTCTTCATGTTTTCTCCCTCTCCCGCCTACCTTGAAAGGCCACCATGTTCTTCTGCCGAAGACTGCTATTATCGCTGGGGCCATGATGTATACTGCCGATACTGCTATGAATAGTATTCCTGATGATAGGACGAAGCCCATTTCCTTCATAGCCCACATGCTCGTTAGCATTAGTGATGAATATGATGATACTAGTATTAAGGCTAGTCCTATAATGAGTTTACCCGAGGTACGAGCTGCTACACTGAGTGCTTTACGTGGGTCAAGTCTCTCCATCTCGTCACGTGCCTTGACTAGATAGAAGCTATTGTAGTCTACACCTACACCAAGCAGTACTACTAGTATTACCAGTGGCAGGAACCATAGTAGTGGTTTTCCGAAGAATTTCTGGAACAATATGCTGGAGAACCATATACTCCATGTTATTCCAACGTAGATAGTACCCATAGTCACTAATGCGGCTATTACTCCACGCAATGAGAATACTAGTGCCAGGAACATAAGAGCCACTGATACTGGTATGATTTTGCGCCAGAAATTGTACTGAAGAAGCTCGTCAAGATCGACAAGAGATGCTGCTATACCGCCAGTATATGCCTCCACAAGTGGCCCACTTGGATTCACGTACTTCTTGACTATACTCCTTATTGCTTTCACCGTATCTCTCGCTTCATCGCTTTCGCCTGGTACACTAAAGATTACTCTCAGCATCACTACTTTCTTGTCATCAGAAATGAATGCTGTACCATTGTATGCTTTCACATAGTCTAGAGTAATGTTCTCTAATGGTTCTCCAAATGGTCTTGTTGGGCCATATACTATCCTTACATACTTCAACCCAGCTATTTCACTCGAGATCTTCTCTATCAATGCTAACTCATTATCTCCAACAGGCTTATTGAATATTAGTACCACATAGGTTGGCGATGTAGCTGCTGCTCCTATTTTTTCTCCAAGTAATAAATAGGCTTCACGTGTTTGTGTTCCTTCAGGCAGATATAGTTCTAGGTCATGACTCCCCTTGAATGTCAAGAATGTTTGTGTAGCTGGTATCGAGAACAATATTACCAACACTATAATTAGGTACCTTGCCTTTATTACCCCATTCACTACCTTACTCTCTCTCAACATGCTGGAAGCCTTCCTGCCAATGCGACGTGGCCACCAGAATGCTCTCGATCCACCTACGATCACTGTTATGGCTGGTATTAGTGTTAGGCTTGCCAGGAACACCGAGAATATGGCTATTGGTACTGTTATGCCTATTACTCTGAGGAACGGGAAGTCCCATGCTATCGTGAGTGCTGCGAAACCAATTATGTCTGTTGAAGCACTTGCTACAATGGCATCTCTTGCTCTACGCAGAGCCTCTGCTGCAGCATCAGTTAGTGGCATGCCTCTGTCCAGATATTCTTTGAGTCTGTGTAGATAGTATGTTGTATAGTCTATTCCTAGTCCGAGTGCCGTGGTTGTCATTAGTATTCTTGCCCAGCTACTAATGTCCATCACGTAGGCTGCTATGAAGTATACTATAGCTGATGCAACCATTATGGCCGCTCCTATTGATATGAATGGTATTATTGTTGCGAATATTGCTTCTACGACAATGAATAGAATTATCAGAGTCAAGAGGTAACTGTATCTTCGTACCTTGCCTATATCCTGGCGTCCAACTTTCTCCATCTCCTTAGTCGTCACTACACCCCCGGCAACATATGTTTTAGCGTTACTAAAGTGCTTACCAAACACCTCCTCTGCGATCTGCCTTAGTTTGAAGGCGTTATCATACTTTTCATCGTCGTTGCTACCTAGGGGAGCAAATAATATGAGCAATGTTGTGTCATCACTACTTTTCAACGTCTCCATGTAGGCTTTCATGTAGTCTAGGAAAATGCTTTCGAGAACAGGTTTTATCTCATCAGCTATACTCTCTACAATCGTGGCATTAACTTCCTCGTAACCATAAAGTTCTTCTATAATCTTCTTCAAGTCAATTCTCGACAGAACATCCTTCATGACAGCGTTTTCTTCAGCATAATCACTAGTTATATTGTAAACCAATGATACAACATATTGTTTAACCTTGCTCTCGTTCAAAGGATAGTTCTCTATAACCCATTCAATAGTATTGTTCAGCTTCTCAATAATATCCTCCGGAACGTCAGCAGGTATATTCTCCAACATCTTGGCTGCTTCTTCTCTAAATATCGGTGTAACAACAGTCCTTACGTCATTAAATGTTGCATTGAATCCAAGACTATACAATGCATCGAATAATTGTGTTAGATCAACTGGTGCTGTGATATTCGTTTCTTTCATCATTTCACTGGTTAGGTTGAATACTATTTCTTTTGTAGCAAGATAAACAGCTGTCTCGTTGTCGGGACTTATCTCTATTGCTTTCTCAACGATTACCGCAATGAATTCTCTTAGATCTTCTTTGCTCATGTTCATTAACTGAATGTTCTCTGGTAGAAATGTAATGTTCTCCTCGATCATTTTGTTTGTCATGTTGACCAGTATATCCTTAGCTAGTTTCTCGAATATCTCGGGGTTGGGTGATTCTCCCAAATCGTATAGCTTCTCTACTAAGCCCATGAACTCCTTGGGGGCACCCATGTTTGCTAGCATGGTGTTAACAACATCTATAGTCAGATCTCTAAGCAACTCCTCGTCCTCGGCTAGAGAACCAGTAGCATCTGGATCGAGCATTAATACCTTGTCTAGACACAAGAGAATAGTGGTATTCATTGGAGGCGGGTAGTTCCTGGCTTCGCTCTCGACTATGGTCCTATAGATCTCTTGGAGTACAGGAGTTGTCAAACCTTGGCTATATATTGTTTCTAATATGCTTCTAAGCTCTGTCTCCGGCATAGGAATGCTCTTGTTCATCAAGCTAGTAGATGCTATGGTCGTGTTGATCACTGCATTCTTTAAATCATTACTCGTAGGCATTGGCCCTAACTCTATGGACTCATTGGCTATGAGTAACGCCATTTCGTAGGGGATACTATATCCTGCTGAAGATGCTTGCTGGTATATGAGGTCAGCTAAAGGTTTAGTCAATAATTTAACTGCTTTATCTCCCACATCTTCTATTACCAGTAAGGCATTATCTTGTGATGCTCCGGCCAGGCTTGTATTCAGCGTGTAAGTACCAAGTATTAGCTTATTGTCTTGTGTCTCGTTAACAGACAGTGTATTGATGAAAGCATTATGGTACATGTTTGTTATTTCTTCAAGTAAATATAGTTCATCGCCTGATACCTGGCTAGACAATTGGTTTAACAAGATCTCTTTTGTTATATTAGCGAGCATATAGTCGTCTACTATATCCGTGTTGTTACCTACAATACCATACGTTACATTAAATACAACAACGACAAGCTCTGGCTCAACTGGTCCGAGACTGCTCATGTTTGTGTAATATATGACTGTAGCTATGTCGTTTTGGTCAAGTGTACCATTAACATAAGCGTCTGTAGCATATGCTAAGTAGTAGAATGTTCTCGTGACATTGTAGTATAGTAGAGAATATGTGTAGTCAATGTTATATACTGCATTATTGTATTCTCTTATACTGTTCTTGAGCATCATCATTAGTTTGTAGAGCATTGTAAGATTCTCTTTGAGAACAGCATATCCTTCATCAAGCTCCTTGATTGTATCGTGTACACCATAGATCAGCTGATGCAGCTGTGTGATATTATCGACAAGCACATGGTATTCACTACTCATATTAATTAGCATCACTTTAGTCATAGACACCATATTATACATAATGTAAGACTGGTTGAGGAATAGCCCATATCCTTCTACTAGTTGTTTAGTGAAATTCTTCATCATAGTGGTAGTGTTGGCAAGCTGTTCTACAATAAAGATCGATATATTCTCTGATTGTTCTTCAATATTCTCATGGATATCGTAATAGCTTGTCAGATTCTCTGCATAAACTCCTTCTACTTTCTCTTTAAATTCCTTGTATGAATCCCATGCATTGGGATCGCTTGCATTGATTCCTGTTATCAAAAGCATTGAGATGCCCATTGCTTCGGCTGATATATTGAATTTCTCTTGAAGAATATTGTCTGCTTTAACACTCTCGGTATTCTCTGGAAGAAAACCTGTTTCCTCGTAGCTGAGAACTTCGTCGAGTTTTATTGATAATGGTGCTGCGAGTATGATAATTATTATCCATATAGCTATCACTGCACGTGGGTGGCGAACGATTTTATCTGCCAAACCCATTTCCTTCACCCCGTTCTGGGATACTGTACACACTAGATATGTCTAGTCTGAATATAACTAAACCAGATATAAGAGTTTTCTCAAGAAATCACCTAAGCGCAATAGAAGAAACTTCGTGGACTAATTGCTCTACAAGATTTTATTGAGCAGATTTCCTAAACACATGCTCTTTAAACAGGAATACAAGGAGTATGATGTCTATACTGTATACCATAGATGTTATTCTTAAAGGAAGCTCTAGGTCGACGTCAAGAAGATATCCTCCGAGACTTCTAGCAAATATGCTTGTGAAATTACGTGATATGTTTATTATTGATAATGACCTACCTCTATAGCTACTGGGTATGATACTCATCATGAAGGCAGAGTATATCGGGTGGGTTATGTTCATCAAGATCGTTCTGACGAGATAAAGTGCCATAGCAATATAATAGTTGACCACAAGAGTGATCGCTATTAGTAATGGTATACTCGTGCTAGACAATAGTATGTAGAGACGTAATGCACCACCCACTCTTCTTGACGCTTCTGGGAGGAGAATCATCAACAAGCCCATTATTAGATCATTTAGACCATACATTGTCCCAAGTTCTCCGCTGCCAACACCGTATTTTAGTATGAAATAATAGCTTATGTTGTGTATTGATAGAGCTGCACCAAAACCTATCAGAGCTTCAACTACAATGAATCTCCCTACTATATTCCACGGTAGTTCTCTCCATCCACAACATTTTTCTTGTTCACCCTCTTCCTTTGCTATAGGGTACCCTTTTGGTTCACTAATTTTCCTCAGCAACAGTAGCGTCGAGAAGACTAGTAGGGAGACTATGGCTAGTGTTGACCTGTATACTTCTCTTTCAGGGTAATGAAAGTAACTTATGAGGATCCCAGGAACCCAACCCATGAATGCTCCAACAGAGTTCCCTATGAAGCTTAGTGACCAAACATAAGAATATGCTTGCTCATACTTTTTCTCACTGGATATCCTGCTAATGAGTATTGTAAACGTGTTCCAATTAAGATTAAATCCAAGCCCCGATACTACTGCCGATAACACGATTAGTATCTTGTCACCACTTGATAGCAACAGTATTGAAAGAGACTCAAGTGCTATAGAGATGTACATGAGATTTAAAGCACTATACCTATCAACATACCATCCGCCAACAAGACTCGCCACCATAGATGACGCTAAGACTATGCTTCCAAGCAAACCAAATTCGAAGCCAGAATAACCGAGAGTATATAGGAAGAGAGGTCTTATAACCCATGACAAGCTCAGTAGTGCAGAGTGTACAAATGTGTAAAGTAGAATGCTCTGTGGTAAAAGCATCAATAATTCTTTTCCAAATGCCCTCAATCTATTTTGTAAATCCAATATACTGTCTACGAGAAAATTCTTCATTTCCGGAGACCTGGTAAACGTGTTTGTACTAGGAAAGTGTTTATAGTCTCGAATATAGTTATTTATAACTGGAGGTTTTTGAATAGAGTTGTCACGGCAAATACTGGATTTCCTCGGGAGGAAACCTTTTGCCGTAGTAGGTCATCGTGGCGCAGCTGGTGTTAAACCCGAGAACACCATCTCCTCGATTAAGTACGCTATAGAACAAGGCGTTGATATTATTGAAGTAGATGTCCGCATGACTAGAGATGGAAAACTAATACTACTCCACGACGACACCTTCGAGAGACTTGCAGGCATACCACAGAATGTACGGAGCCTCGATTATGACTGGATACGAGAACACATAAAGATCAAGGGAGAACCTGTTGCTACACTAGAGGAGGCACTCAGGATTATTGATGGTATATGCGGGCTTTTCATAGAGATCAAGGAGCCTGACACCATAGACAAAGTCCTCGACATTGTGAAGACTTATGGAGCAGAGAAATGGTCTGCAATAATAAGCTTCTATGAAGAACCTCTTGCATACGTTAAGAATAATTCACCTGAAATAGTCACCGGGATAATATACTTCAAGCCGCCAGGGAAAATAGTTGATGCCAGACGTCTTGGAGCAAAAATAGTACTACCGTACTATAGGCTTGCCACAGAGAAAGCCGTTCGTTTCGCACATAAGCTTGGCTTGAAAGTAGTGGCTTGGACTGTGAATAACTCTGATGACGCATTAGAGCTTGTACGCCGTGGCATAGATGGTATCGCCACTGATTACCCTGAGAGACTAGTGGAGCTCCGTGAGAAACTATGATAAATAAAATAAGCCCATACCCTGGATTAAATCCTACAAGAATTTATTTGGGTAAACAGTAAAGCTAGACTAGAACAAATGAGAAATAGATGATTAGTGATGAGGCTTATAGACAAGTACGGTAGACCACTAACCCACATGAGGATCAGTGTTACCCTTAAATGCAATCACAATTGTATTTTCTGCCACCATGAAGGAATACCTGGTATTAGCGGGGAAGAGCTGTCTGCTAGTGAATGGGTTTTCGTTGCTGAAGCAGCAGTAGAGCTTGGGATCAAGTACTATAAGATTACTGGCGGAGAGCCTCTAGTCAGAAGCGATATACCAGACATTGTTGCAGGGATAACTGGTGTCGGCGGGGAAGTGTCGCTTGTAACAAATGGCTCACTATTATCACAGTATGCAGTAAAACTAGCTGAAGCAGGGCTTGCCAGGATTAATATTAGTCTTCATTCACTCAACCCAAGCGTGTTCAAGAATATTACTCGTGGAGACCTCAATAGAGTCCTTGAGGGCATAAAGAGTGCTGTTGACGCGGGTATACCTGTGAAAATAGACTATCTAGTGCTGAGCCTTAATGAAGACGAGTACAAGGAGATAATAAGTTATGCTGAAAGGATCGGGGCGGATCTCAATATAATAGAGCTTATACCATTAGGAATGAGTCTTGGAGACTATAATAAACTCCATAGGAAACTCGACAAGATCCAGGAATACCTGGAGCAAATAAGTACTAGGAAGTACGTGAAAGAATTCCAGTCAAGACCTACATACGTGCTTCCCACAGGAATACAGGTAACGCTAGTCAAGGGATATGACAACCCAGAACTATGCATGAGATGCACAAGAATCAGAGCGACACCCGACGGTAAACTCAAGACATGCATCTATAGGAACGACATACTAATAGATATGAAGCCTGCAATAAAGGAACGAGACAAAGAAGCACTAAAGAAACTAATAGAAAAAGCAAATAGTCTAAGAGAACCATTCTTTAAATCATTAAAAAAGAATACTGCAAAATAACTGAATATCTAAACTCAAGAATGACCATTGTTTCTAGAGTAAACGTCCCTTATCTTCATTGTTTCATACTCTCAATTTATAAGGATACTAGCATAAGCCCATTAATGATTGCTTATAGATTATGGTGTTGGGATATTAGTGTTAAGTAGTGTATGTACTACAGAATAGATACTTAGGTGATGTATTGGCTAGACCTAGGCCTGTTGTCTGTGTTCATTTCAAGTATAATGGCGTACCTAGGGTTTCTAGAGAAGACAAGCTAGTCGTCAGGTTCTTGAAGAGTCTTGGCGTCGAGTATGCTAGGTTTGATTTGTGGTGGAGTGATCTCGAGCCCGACCCTGGGTTTCTTGATACCGGCGCTGTCGAGTATTATTTGTCTCTACTAAAATTCATGACTGAGAATGGTATTGAACCACTTGTTATTCTTGGTACAGGGTTTCCCTGCTGGCTAAGGAAAGGACTTCTAGAGCCTATTGACGAAAAGTATTGTTCTTGGCTAAAGGATAGACTAGGTATTGATCCATGCCGTGTCTATGTTGGAAGAACCAGTTTCTACGGCAAGGTCTTTGAGTATAGTATGGTTGCCAGCAGCATAGCCTTGAGGTACGCAAGATGGTTTCAGCTAGGAAACGAACTCAACAACCCTCTCATGAAGAACAAGCTAGACCCCATAGCCTTCATTTATACTCTACACAAGGGCCTCAAAGAGTCGCATAGAGAAACCAGGTCAAGACACCAGTTCAAGACTATTGTCAATGTATTTACATGTATTCCAGGGTGGAAGAATTACGTGGAGAAAACATGTAGTAGACTACGTGGAGTAATTGATGTCATTGGGATAGACCACTATCCAGGAACATGGTGTTCATGCTATAACCCATACAACTGGAGTGTACTAGACGACATACTAGCTATAGCCAATAGATACAATACCAAAGTAGCAGTCATGGAGACAGGCTACCCCACCAACGGAATAGGGTTGTGCGGACCGAGACATGGTGAAGAAAAACAGGTAAAGTACATGAACTATTTCTTTAAAACAATAACCTCAAGGTACCTAGACAAACTAGAGTTCGTTTCATGGTACGAGCTACTAGATGAACAACACACACTATTGAACAAAACTAGTTACGAAGGATACTTCGGAGTACTAAAAAATGACTATAGACCAAAGAGAAGCTACTATACCCTTAGGAAATGGTTTTTGTACTTAAAGAAGTCTAGGATTGAAAATACAAACCCTTAAACTTCATCTAATCATTGTTACTCAATTATTCCAGAGTACCTTCATTAAGTATGCTCCTTTTGCTGACGCCTTGTATATCAAGATCAAAGAAGGACGCGTTGTTGATAGCAAAGAAATTGATGAAGGGGTTAGTGGTTTACTGTGTAGAAGCTGATTACATAATTGTAATTGCAGTATACAAAACCTCGAATACAAGGAAATACTTTGGAGGACAATAGAGTTATTTGCTTAGACACTTACTTGATAGACAATGGGGATTGGTTTTGTCTATGGTTGATATAACGGGTAAACCTGTGTCGTACAGGGAAGCCGTTGCCGAGGGTATAATCAAGCTTAGGAGAGAGACTGTAGAGCGTATTAAGAAGGGTCTTGTGGAGAAAGGTGATGTATTTACTGTGTCGAGTATAGCTGCTATAAACGCTGTTAAGAAGACACCAGATCTTATACCATTGTGCCATAATATACCGATAACAAATGTTAAGACAGAATTTGAGATCATAAGTGATGAGGAGATCAAGGTCAAGGTAACAGTCAAGACGACGGCAAAGACAGGGGTCGAAATGGAAGCATTAACAGGAGTAGCAATAGCACTATTGAACATATGGGACATGGTCAAGAAATATGAGAAAGACCAACAAGGACAATACCCCTACACATTAATCAAAAACATAAGAGTAGTGGTAAAAACTAAGAAAGAACTTGAATGATTACGATAGTATTTTTCCTTTGTTTCACATGGAAACCGACCGGTTTCCGATGGTGTTCTCTAGATTTCTTCTATCTCTTTAACTAAGTCTTCTATATCACTGTAGTTGTATGCGTTTATTGTCCCGTCTTGTTCTACTAGTACTAGTATTGGTTTTACTGTTTTTTGTCCTTGTATGCAGTCTGGTGTTTTGTATCGTAGTATCTTGTATATTAGTGTGAAGTCTCCTTTTACACGTATGTTTTTCTTGTCTGCTTCATCAATTATGATCCTTGGTATGTCTATGAGTCGTGTATTCTCTTCTATGACTATTTTTATTGGTGAGGTTATGAGTTTGTATACTAGTATTGTTTTCTCTGCTTGCCGTATTTTCTCGAGTGCTCTCTTCTCTGCCACAGCTATGTTTTGATGACTGGTACCCATGATCTCTGCTATTTGCCTTAATGATAGTCCTTTGCTTCTTAGTTTTAGTACTTTCACTTGTTGCTCAGTAAGGAACCCGTATTTCCCGCTCATCACGGATCCTCTCACGTGATACTATTATGCTTCTTTCTAATAAATTTGTTTTACAGTATGAGGAATATTTATAGGCTCTACCCCTTCTTGTCCAATAACTGGTGTTGAAAATGGATGCAAAGTACATAGTGTTCCTTTTGATAGGGGCTATTATTGGTGCTGGGCTAAGCTATGTTGTGTCAAGTCATTTACTACTAACACCTAGTGGCTCCAGTAATCTTACAGGTAATGCTACAAACGTGACTGTTGTTTTCGCTGTCGAGCTTAATGATCACTCTGCAGCGTTTTGGATTGCATATGACAAGGGATGGTTTAGTGACGCTGGGATCAATGTTGAGGTAAGGACTTTCTCGACAGGACTAGACCTGGCTATAGAGATGAGCCGCGGAGACATTGATGTGGCATTGGTTTGTGTTGGGCCGGCAATAGTTATTAAGTCCAAGGGTGTTGACCTACGGCTCGTCGCTATGACTCACCTACATGGATACGCCTTGGTTGCCAGGCCCGAGTACAATAGTATCGAGGAGCTCAACGGGAAGCTTGTCAGCGTCTCTGGTCCAGGATCCCCGGTATGGCTTCTTGCTCACTTGGTTGAAGAAAAGTATAATGTCACCTTCGAGTACCGTAAAATGCCTCCATTCATGGCAGTCAACGCATTGATGAGCGGCAAGATCGATGCCGCCTTTATACCGGAGCACTACGCCACACTAGTAGAAGCCATGGGCGCCCACGTGCTATTGAGGAGCCAGGATGTATGGCCTAGTATGCCTGGTAGCGGCGTCGTAGTTATGAAGAAGTTCCTCGACAAGCACCCTGATATCGTAGCAAAAATTGTTGAGATAATCGGGAAGGCCACCGACTACATTAGAGAACACCCTGATGAAGCAGCTAAAATAGTTGCCAAGCACTTGGCTACAGACTACGGTATTATGAAGAAGTCTATGGAGCACCTAGACTATACCATAGAGATCAACACAACCGCAATAAAGGAGTACATAGACTTACTTGTAAGATTTGGTGCTATAGACAAGCCTATTAGTGTAGAAGAGTTTATCGATACAAAGTTCATCGGTGAAACATAGATTTGCAGCTCAGAGACGTTATCGCACCACTACTATCGCTCGCCGTAATAATATTTTTGTGGCACATAGCCAGCACTATAGTGAACCAGCCATACCTATTTCCTCCCCCAGAGAATGTAGCTGTTGCTTTTGCTAGGTTGTTTTTCGAGAGAAACCTTTGTTTCCACATGTTTCTTACTCTATGCCGGGTTCTAGCTGGTTTTATCCTTGGGGTAGCACTTGGTTTCCTCATAGGCTTCCTTGTTTCACTCAACTACTTCCTGAGAAGCTCACTGTATCCCTATATTGTCTTTGTAGCTGTTACTCCATCTATAGCGTTTATACCACTACTCATGCTATGGATTGGCCTCAATGACTTGCTACCCATAGTAGCTATCATGATTTGTGTTGCCTTCCCACTGACATACTCTATAATAAGCTCGATGAAGAATCTTGACCCGGAGATAATAGGTGTCGCGAGAACACTTGGTGCCCGTAGAAGAGACCTTGTGCTACGCATAATACTACCGCTATCACTAACACATGTTGCCTCCGCATTAAAGATAGAAGCGGGTCATGGATGGAGAATAGGGTTCATAACAGAATACCTAGCATTATCAACAGGACTAGGAGCACTAATGTACTTCTCCTACGCAACACTCCGTGTAGACGAGATCATAGCATTGATCATAATAATTGGTGTTCTTGCTCTCGGGTTCCAGCTTGTTATAGAGAAAATAGAGTCCATGATAACGCGTAAGTGGGGTTTAGGGAAACAATGACTACGGTAGAGCTAAGGAATGTCTCCAACAAGATACTACATAATGTAAATATCTATGTACCCAGCGGTTGTTTCTACGTCCTCATAGGACCTAATGGTGCAGGCAAGACAACTCTTCTTAAAACCATTGCAGGACTGATAGAGTACACTGGCACAATACTATTCGATGGAGAGCCCATAGACGATCTCCCGCCAGAGAAACGTTGTGTAGGATACATGCCTCAGTCAATAGCTCTATTCCCCCACATGACTGTTGAAGAAAACATAATGTTTGGGCCAAGAGTTAAAGGCTATAGTGTTAGTGAAGCAAGAGCTATCGCCAGAGAGCTAATGGATTTTCTTGGTATAAGCCATTTAGCGAGAAAGTATCCCTTGAAACTTAGTGGTGGCGAGAAGAAGAAAGTAGCATTGGCTAGAGCATTAGCAGTAAATCCAAAGGTTCTCCTCCTGGACGAGCCATTTACTGGAATACAGTACGATCAGAAAGTAGAGATAGCACTTATGCTTAAGAAGCTGTCAGTAAAATACAAGAAGACGATAATACTTGTCACTCATGATATTGATGAGGCTCTCGGGCTCGGGGAGAGCTTTGGCGTAATAAAGAACGGTAGGATACTATACACGGGTTCTCGCGGTGAATTCATAGAGAGTATAGACAATCTACTAGAGTACATAAACGCTTTCGAGTGCATAATCAGTAAGAGGCTTACTGAAGACTTGGTCTACATGGACTGCAATGGACTACAACTACTTGCCCCTCTAGAAAACAAGGCCATTACTAAGAAGGCAAGAATACTCATACCCGCAGACAAGATATACGTGGCAGCAACTCCTGCATGGCATGGCATGAACACATTCAAAGCCAAGATAATAGCAGTCAAGAAGATATTCGGCAATATAGTAGAAGTAAAAGTTATCATAAATAACAACACATATACGCTCAAGCTAACACGAAGCATCCTGCTGAAGCCGGGTAACGAAGTCTACATAAAGATACCAATAAGATACCTCCACGTAGAGACAACATAATAGTTTTATGAAGTGAAGTAAACTCGTTATCTTGAATAAGGACAAAATACTTCTATATCTAATGGAATTCTCCTTGAGATAATTTTTAAAGCGCCAAGAGCTGATACACCATAGACTACTACCTTCTTACCAAGTATTGATGCGTGTTTTAGTATATCCCATATTGTGTTATTCACTATAGCACTGCCTGTAACAAGCACTATATCGACTAATCCTATGTAGTTTTTATTGAGTTCACCATCGTATATTAGTACTCCGTGTTTCCTCCTCCATATAGTATCGTCACGTAGATCTGTTACCAGGAGATTTGATCTAAAGTACTTATAGAGTTCTTCTACATGCGATGGATGGTAACCTATATGTAGTATCCTGGTTGATGATCCGTGTTTACGCATAATGTATTTAGCTAACTCGGTAGCACAGTATTCTGGCTTGTCTCTACTGCAATGAATACTTTTATCAATAATACCAGCAAGTCTTGCAACCGCGTTCACTGTGGCATAGAATATCCCTCTATTCCATAGACTAGTTAGGTCTAGAGACAGTACGTCCTCTAGAGAACCGTGATACCCCTTTGGCGCAACAGTAAAAGCTTGTCCTTCGGCTCCTTTAACTCTACATGACAGGAGTACTTCAGGTCCCCTGACAAGAGCATATTCTTCGCGCTTAAGTTCTAGATCCTTTCCTGTTAGAGATTGACACTCAACAAGCTCGCCAAGGTCAATACCATACTCCTTAATTATACTGAAGACTTCATTCCTAACAAGCTCATCCAGCACACACAATATATTTGCACCTACAAGACTATTCTTAAGAATTAATGATTAGCGGTATCAGAGGTTTTAACTATACCTTGTCTTAACAGAGCACTGAATGCAAAAATATTTGGCTATGAAGTTATTGTAAGAACATTGTCTAAATATAGTAATCGTAATCATGTACTTCCTGTGTTTGACCTTGTTTAATGAATGTGTTTCTAATACTGATTGCCTGTTTTTCTATTGCTTTTGCACCGCACCAGAGGAAGAGTAGGAAAGCTATTCCAAGTATTATTGAGAAGACAGTAAAGATTAATTGTAATCCAACAAGTTCACCTATTTTGTCAAAGACATTAAATGCAATATATGCTAATATAGCCTAGCTTTCAATACAAGATCAATTACTTCTTGAGGAGGATCAAAACTTGATGCCGCTAAATCAATACCCTCATTAAATAATTATGGTCAAATAAAATATAATTTTTGTCTAGAAAAAATGTCTTGTTTTAATGGTTAACAATATGTAATTATTGGTTCCTTATGAAACATCTTTCTGTATAGAATCCTATTTCAAGTATTCTTCAGTAATCTTATTCCTTAGGCTTACTGTACATTCTTTAATTATTTACTCTGCACCGCAGATACTACAGAAAACTTAGGAATAATTAGGAAAATTATCATATTGATTATTATGTTGTCTCTTACCGAAGAGTTAGCTTTTACTTAGTTATGGGTAATGCAATGCAAGACTCTACTATTAGCATGTAAGGTGGATGAAGAGTAGAACTTTCTTGCCTTTGCTGACGAGTTTATTGTATAGTTCTACAGCACTCTTGGAGTCACAGACATGTACTTCTCTACCTCTTTTCTTGAACTCTTCAACAACATTATTATCAACTTTCATGTACCCGTAATAACCAGTACCAATAACGACAGCGTCAACATCTTCGTCAAAGTATTCCTCTACATCAGGATACTGTAGACGATGCCCTTCAATTCTCCACCAGTCACTAACTATTTTCCTTGGAGTGACTATGACGTCTCTTGAATACTTCTTACCATCAATAATTATGACCCCAAAGTCATAGTGTTCGATAAGCGGTTGCTCCATAATACTCACCTAACTTAGTTATTTAGGTAGAAACTTGTTCTACCCAATATTTAATATCTGATTTCTGGTTTTTATTAATGGGTAACAGCGTCTTGGAGTATGTTTATAAGGATGAGAATATTGCTATCATTAGACTCGTTGTAGGTCCTTTGAGTACAAATTCTTACATAATATATGATCGTAGCTCTCTGGAAGCATTGCTAGTAGATCCTGGAGGAGACTATGATAAGATAATCAATGTAATAAGAAGACTCGGCATAAAGATCAGATATGTTATTGCTACTCATGGCCATTTCGACCATGTATTAGCTGCACCCCGAATACTCGATTATACAAAAGCATTATTTGCCATACATAAAGATGATGAACAAATCCTTGAGCATGCCGGAATTTACTGCAGACTATACGATAACTCATGGAGACTCCCCAGAATAGACGAGTACCTTACCGAGGACTCTGTACTAGAAATCAACGACTACAAGCTAAGGATCCTTCATACACCAGGTCATACCCCAGGAAGTATATCCATTTTGGGAAAAGAGTTCGTGTTAACGGGGGATACATTATTCAAAGGAACAACCGGGACAACACGATTTCCAGGAGGTGATCCTAGAGCTCTTGCCCAAAGCATCACCAAACTTATGAAGCTCCCAGATAACCTATTGGTACTACCCGGCCACGGAGAATATACTACCATAGGGTTTGAACGTACATATAATCCTATGGTAAAGAGGTTACTTAATGGGATCACAAGATTCTAACCCATGACCTTGTATCTTTTGTTCCCATATTTTTTCAATAACACATTAAATTCTCTTTTACCTAGAACAGTAACTATCTCTAGATATCCGCCCCGAAAAGCATACACTATAGCACTCCCCTTACCAGCAACTGCTATATATAGATCATTCCATGCATCATAGAGTAATTGCACGGGACTACTTAATGATTCAATAATATCTTCCAAGTCTATATTCCGTTCTTTCATTCGATCTAGGGCATGATTAGAAAATATAATACTAAAACATATACTATCAAGACATATCTTCATGTTCTTCTTTAAACTATAGTGTTTATTCATAGCACAATTATCTCCTTCTATGCCATAGAGTCTGTAGACGACTACTTGTGATTGAGTAATCTCTATTGGATACTTATTCCTAGAAAAGACTACACGGCTTTATAAATAAATCTACTTGATAACCATTACTATACTTGAAGGCAATGACCAAAGCATCCGAAGAATTCCTGGCTCTGTTAATAAGGAATGCTATAATACCGCAAAGTGGGTGATATAAATGATGCTTATTAAGAATTCTTTGGCCATAGTTTCTATAATAGTTATCATACTGTTTTCATGTATTCCAATAACTACTAGCGAGACAGAATTCGAACCAGGCTTTGTTCCATTGGAAAGTTTTAAGCGCGTCATATTCTACTATGGATGGGTAAATACTTCCAATTTACTTGATATAGATTTTGACATACTAGTGTTTAGTGGTGCAGATATCATCTTAACAAACCAGTATGATGTAATAGATGCGCTGAGAACCCGTAGCGTTGAAGTATATGCTTACCTGCACGAAGGAAATACTCCGGTAGGTTTAGGAAGCTCTTTCAAGTCTATGGTTGTAGACGGAGGGCAAAGTCTTTCTGATTGGGTTGCATACATAGAAGGAATCATTGACAGATACATCGGTCTTGTTGATGGCGTTTTTCTTGATGAATGCGATCCCCGTTACTTTGGTACAACCAATCCCGATGATCCTCTTCTCCAAGAGTTTAACCAAGGTCTCCAACAAATAGTGGATTACGCGAAGAATAAAGGACTCAAGGTATTTGTAAACGGTGTTAGGGCCTATGCTAGTCTCGGAGACTACTATCTGTGGGAGAACTTCGTCGCAATATATGATCGAGACACAGGAACCTACACTATTGACCAAAACTTCTTTACAACCACAAGCAACAACCCCTACGAGTGGGTTAATGGTATAGCGAAATACAATTACCTAAAGGAAAATAATCTATTGAGCAAGACAATAGCATTAAGCTACGCCGACATTACATGTCTTGACAACGCCAAGTACGGGTACTACATGGCGAGAATACTTGGCCTTGGCGGATGGGCTTTCGCGCCAGGAGACGTGTATGCAAACGGCGGTAATGTACTTGAGCTTGACATATACGAAACAGGGCCAGCAATCACTGACCCCGTCATAGATACACAAAACAATTTTGTATCAAGAGTGTTTACTTCCGGAGAAATAATGATCGATTACTCAACTACTCCACCAACCCTAATACTGCCATCAACATTTAAGCCTGTAAGACTTGACGCACAAGCACTTGAATACGATAACCTAGATACAACAACATTAACAGGCACGGCAACAAGTATAGAAGCCCTAGCATACCTAATTACACCCAAGGGGCTCTACCTCTACGTAAAAGCATCATATAGTGGATTAACAGATGTAATACTACACATATACATAGATTATGACGGGGATTCAACCACTGGTTACGGCGGTAAAGGAAATTATGGCGCTGATTACATGGTTGAAGTACATAATGAAAGTAACGAAGCACTCCTATGGGAGTATACTGGTACAGGGGGATGGGATTGGTCTTGGAATCTTATTGATTCCGTGAAAATGGTGAATATAACTAATGGAAATACTCTCTCTTTTGAGTTCATTATTCCTCTACAATACATTACAAGTAATGTGTCGTATTTAAGTGTCGCAACAGTGTATAATTACGAGGACGATGCTTTAAAGACAGGTATTCTCTTAAGCTCAGTATTCTCATACAACATTCCAACGCTTTTCGATGACAGGACATTATTCCAGAATCAATACGCTGAGATACAAAGTATAGAGGTAACAAAGCAGTACACAAGAATAGTAGCCTATGCCCCCTCAGGCGTCCTAGCCAAGTACACTATATGTGTTCCTTATGACAGGATAGAAAAAGTAATGAAGAATGGGAGCGAGCTAACAAAATATGATACACCATCATTTACGGGCGAAGGATACTATGTGGAGTACTATACCAATTACGCCAATATAACTATTAGAGTTATTCATAGCAGCCCTGTCACAATAACTATTTACCCGCCATCAGCTGGCAAGGGTACCAGTGGACTAGGCGGTATTGCATATGATTTCAGTTCGCATACATTGATAACAGCGATAATAGTGTCTATGGCATCATTATCCATACTGCTCATAATGTACGTCATTACTACATTGAAAAGATGTGTAGCCAATAGGTAGAATTCCATCTTAATGCCACTAATACTTTTTCTTTATTAATGCATAAAAGAACCCTGTTACTCCATGTATATGTGGATATGATCTCATTGTTTCTTCTAGTAGTGGTGATTTCTTGAAAGGTCTGTTCAAGCTTACTAGCTCTAAGTTATCATGTTTTTCAAGCACATGCTTGACCACATACTCTCCCTCACTTGGCAAGACACTACATGTTGTGTAGAGTATGTAGCCTCCTTTCTTAACGATCTTTGCCGCTGTTTCGAGTAGTTGTTTCTGGAGCTCATTTATTTCTTTTAGTTCGTCTATCTCGTATCTCCAGCGTACATCAGGGTTTCTCGCGAGAGCACCTGTAGAGCTACATGGTGGGTCTACGAGAACTATGTCCATGGACTCCCTGCCAAGAATGTCAACTGCTTTCCTAGCATCCATGTGGTATATCTTGACAACTTTGTCTGTTCCTGTTCTCTCTAGTAGTCTCCTCATTCTCTTGATCCTATCCCTGTTCACATCAAAGGCATGGATTTCTGCTTTGAGTCTCGTTCGCTCGGCCACGTAGCTTGTCTTGTTGCCCGGTGCTGCACAGAGATCTGCAACAACAATTCCCTCCCTGAGCGGTAGAAGTTCTACAGCAACCATACTCGCCTCGTCTTGCGGTGTCACAACACCTGTTTCAATAAGCTTTATGATGTCATCGCCTAGACTCCCATAGACACGTATTGCCTGAGGACTATACTTTCCGGGCTCAACCCTGTATCCCCTATCACTAAGATACTTGAGTATCGCATCCCTAGAAGCCTTGAGCATGTTTACACGGAGAACATGATATGGTGGGGGCTTCAATGTCTCTTTGAGAAACTTATCGAGATCCTCGTTAAGCTCCCTGAAAGCCTCCTCGAGTAATCTATAGAGGCCTGGATGGATCCTGTACTCCAACATGAATTCCTCGTACTTACTTGAAGGACTCCATTTCACCCTAGTGATCTTTTCTATTGCCTCTACAATAGTCTTTGACTTAGATCCTAGTTTTCTTTGGGAGTACTCTATAAGGTGTTTATGGAACTTGTGTCTCCATTTATCGCTCATAATGGTATCGATCTGGAACACATATCCTGCCACACGGAGAACTCCACGAGCAACACTATTAAGATCCCTAGGGCTGAGCCCCGTCAAGTTCTCAACAATATAGTCCACGAGACCATGGTTCCTAAATATATTGTAGACAAGACCACTTATCTTCTTAAACAATACTTCATCACTAATCCTGTACCTATAGAGGACACGGCGAACCGCCTCCTGAATAGGCTTGATCTTCTCACCAAGAATAACCGACTCCACTACAGCATAAACCACTGTCCTCATGCTCGCCAATATTTTACCCCTTGTCATGTATTTGAGCAACTGTTTTATCTTTACTTTGTTTCTTCACCATACTTCTTACTGAGATAAGATATTACTTGACGCATAATAATATAGTCATGTAATCAACGGTAATGCCATGAGACCCGTAAAAAATCATCATTCTACATACTCTATCTCTACATTAATGCTTTTACGGATCTTTTTTGCCTTGTTTAGTGGCAAGGCGACTCTGATTAAAGAATTGTTGCACTCGATTAATGCTACTCCATAGTTTCTCCTGTAGAGTACTTCTTTGACTACACATGGTGTTTCTTTATCGGCTGGTTTTACGTCTAGTTTGTGTTGTGGTATAATTTCTTTAACTCCTGTTGCTCGTGCTCTAGTCCACTCATGATCCCATGGATAGACCTTCTTTTTATCAATAATCCTTGTCTCGACTATATTGTGGTTGAATAGTTTTGCTGCTTCAATACTCCTGGTATTCTCGTATACTCTCATGGGTTCCCCGTGTTCAACTATCTTTCCCTTAACAAGTACAACAAGATAGTCAGCTAGTTCAAGTGCTTCATCCTGATCGTGGGTCACGTGTATGAACGTGATCCCTGTTTCTTTCTGTATGCGCCTCAATTCTAATCTGAGTTCTTCTCTTAACGCTAGATCTAGGTTGCTCAGTGGCTCATCAAGTAAGAGTATGCGTGGCCGTGTGACTAGTGCTCGGGCAAGAGCGACTCTTTGTTGCTCACCACCACTCAGTTGATCAGGATACTTGTCTAGTAAGCTCTCGATACGGGTTAGACGTGCAGCCCACAATACCCTCTTCTCGATCTCCTCCCGTGGGATCTCTAGTGCTTCTAGACCAAAAGCTATGTTTTCATAAGCCGTCAAGTGTGGTAGTAGTGCTGGTTGCTGGAAAACCATTGAGACTCCTCTTCTCCAAGGAGGCTCTAGTGTTACATCTTTTCCATCGATAATTATCCTTCCCTGATCAGGTTCCTCGAGCCCAGCTATTATCCTTAAGAGTGTTGTTTTTCCTGCACCACTAGGGCCTAGTATAACCGTTATCTTTCCTTGTGGTATCTCTAAGTTGATGTTGTCTAATGCTTTAATGACGCCATATTTCTTGATTATATTCTTAAGTATGATCATTTAGAGCCACCTTTCCATTTTTCTTGATAGCAAGACAAGAATAACCGATGTAGCTGCGAGAAGAAGCGATGCAGCTGCAGCTGAGGCTTGCCAGTCTCGTACACCACGATACCTATAGATCGCTATGCCTAGTGTTGTAGTAGATGTTGTTGATATGAATAGTGTTGCACTGAACTCGCCAAGGCTAACCACTAGCGCAAGAGACAATGCTACCAAGTAAGATGGTTTCATGAGTGGTACTATAACTCTCATGTATAGTGGTAGCCCGTGTTCACCGACAACTTTTGCAGCATCAACAAGAAGTTTTGCGACCCTACTATATCCTATTCTTAGCACACGTGTAACCAGAGGCAACGCTGCTATAGTATGCGCGAATACTATGAGTAGAGGATTCGGAAGGTAGTAGCTGTAGGTCCTGACGAGACCTAGAGATAATGTTATAGGGCTTATCGCCAACAACGAGATATAGACTACATCATAAAACTCTTCTCCCAGGAAAACTATTATCGATGCTATAGCTAGTGCGAAAACACCTGTCATCAAGGCAAAGTAGCCTGTGTTCAAGAAGACAATACTTGTTTCAACACCAAGCCCTGGATCGTAGCCTAGGCTTAACACACGCTTGAATCCGGCAAGACTATATTCTTTGGTATAAGGATTAAGCAGTGCATAATAGGGTATGGCAAACAATGGCATATAAAGGTAGACAAAGACTATCACCATGTACACAAGCAATGTTCTCCTAAGCCATACGGGTAACTTTATTCTGTAATGCCTGTATCCTGTTGGGGGAGCTAATGTCCTTCCATGCATACTCACAAACAATAACACTATTGTGAACAAGATCAAGTATTGTATGAGTGCTATAGCAGCTGCTCTATGGTTGTCGAACAAGAGTTTATAGTAATAGTATATGTATACTTCTAGTGTTGAGTACCCGACACCACCTAGGCTCAATGGTATAGCGAAGCTTGTGAAGCAATATATGAATGTTAGTGTGAAGGCCGATGCAGATGCTGGGAGCACATAGGGTAGTATTATTCTCTGGAATAAGATCTTTATGTTTCCTCTCGAGAAAACTGTTGATACATCGATTATTTCTCTTGGTATGGATACCAGTGATGCATACACGAAATTAAGGGATAGAGGAATATTGTAGAATACATGAGCAGCTATTATGGCCCAAAATCCTTCTCCAAAAACGCGAAGCCATGGAATGATACTTGAGAGCAAGCCATTGGCTCCATATAGTGCCGTAAACCCAGTGACCACAACCATTGGAGGAGCCATGAACGGCACTATACTTAATGCTCTCAACAATCTTGCCCCACGAAAACCAACCAAAAGAAGAGATAATGCTAGAGTAGAGCCCAGTATTGTGGCTATTACTGAGCTAAGTAGTGCCTGGATAAACGTGAAACGTAGTGAATTCTGTATACTGGGGCGAGAAAAGGTATCAATAATATATTGTAGTGTAAAAAACCCATTGTCGTCTAAAAAAGCATCTTTTAAACCATAGAGTACGGGTAGATAAATAAGTAATGTTATCGTCAGTAATACTACTGTTTTCCCTGCACGCAACTTTAGTATCCTATGCAATTATTCTACACCATTAATATCCGTTAGCGCTAACTACTCATTATATCTACCCACTCGTTTATCCAGGTATCGAGGTTTTCCGCGATCTCGCTACTAGGCATCTTAATGTTTACTACCTCTACTTGATTCATGTCTATAGCATACTTGTAGACATCTGGTAGTTTGGCATACTTGTTTGCTGGATACATCCAGTTGTTCAATGGTATTTCTTCTTGTACTTCCTTGCTGAGGAACCATTCAACGAATTTCTTGGCTGCTTCTTTGTGTGGTGCTCCCTTTACTATTCCTATGCCCTCTATTTGTAGCCATCCTAGAAGCTTACCGTTGTACTTCACTAGCGCTGCACTATATCTTGTCGAGTTATAGAAGAACATTGAGTATGCTGGATCAGTAGCATAGCTCACAACGATATGGTATTCTTCATTGAGGAACCTGTCGTAGGCGTCTCCCCAGCTTTTCTCTACACGTGGTTTTACTTTCTCCCACCACTCCCTCCAGTCTTTACCAAGATACTTCTCATATACTGTTATCTGGTATAACAGGAAGCTTAGCCCAGTACTGCTCGTCCTTGGATCCTCTACTATGAGTGTACCTCCTAGCTCTGGGTCATAGAAGCTCTCGAAGGTAATGTTCTCCATAGTAGTCTCGTTAATGTACTTGGTGTCATAGACGAATGCTATTAAGCCATAGTCGTATGGTATGGCATAGTGGTCTGGGTCATAGGCTTCTATAAGCCAATCATATATTTCATCAATGTTAGATGGTGTGTAGGGTTCTAGTACTCCTTCCTTCTTGGCCTTAATGATCTGTATGTTATCGAGACCAATTACAACATCAGCCTCGACTTTGCCGGACTTAACTTCCTCAATAACCTTGGCAAGCATTTCACCAGCATCACTGAACTTAACAACCTTCACCTTAATACCATAGGTTCTCTCGAAGCCACCAAATACTTTATCCCATGTCTTATTCGGGTCAGGACCCCACGCCAGCAGGCTCTCATATGTATAGACTACTACAATGTCTTCTTTCTTTGGCGTAAACCATCCTGTTATATAGAGGTATCCTAGTGTAGATACAATAATCACTATAGCGAGGAT
The DNA here is from genome assembly GCA_029637525.1 of Desulfurococcaceae archaeon MEX13E-LK6-19. Lineage (NCBI taxonomy): Archaea > Thermoproteati > Thermoproteota > Thermoprotei > Desulfurococcales > Desulfurococcaceae > Desulfurococcaceae archaeon MEX13E-LK6-19. Next base: position 1,169,430 of record CP072660.1, on the reverse strand, counting down.
TATTACTGCCAGATACTCGCGTCTCACCTTTTCCACCCCGTAATCTTGTTTAATACCTAGTTATAGGTAATCTTCTTTTCTATTTATTAATTATAAAATAACTTGGTTATAGATAGAAAAGTCAACAACTATAATTACATTACACGTAATAGATAGCTATAGAAACCAAACAAACGGATATTTGGGGTGTAGTTTTTGGGAAAACTCAAAGCACCTTCATGGGTTGTATTGAGCCCCTATGAGAGAGTTATCTGGATCGGTAGGAGAAGCCTAAGGTCTATGATGAAGCTCTCTGCCACAATGGTGTTATTCTTTATACTATCCATAGCAAGCTTCGTTTTATTCCCATTAATTGAGCCATTAATCAACGAGTATATTCTATCGAGAATAAGTATCCCAGCAATGTTCATAAGAATAGGGTTGTCAGGAATACTATTCCTCATAGGTTTAATTCTATTGATCAAAATAATGCTGATCAGGATTAGCAACGAATATGTGTTAACAACAAAGGAAATCTATGTAAAGAAAGGTATTTTCTCTAGGAAAATAGATACAATAGACCTCAATTGGATCAAGGGTGTAGAGATCATACAAACACCACTTGGTAGACTACTAAATTATGGCACATTAGAGATACTTGCACCAGGAGCCGATAAGAAAGGCATCACACTCATAAGGATCGATGGAGTGGCTGACCCTATAGGTGTCAAGAGGCTCATAGAGAAAGCCATGATGAAACTTACGGAAATAAAAGAGATTGAAGAAGAACTCATTAAGTTAAAGGAAAAATTTGACATAGGAGAAATAGACGAAAAAACCTATAAGGAATTAAAAGCAAAGCTTGAAAAAGAACTAGAAAAGATATTGCTAGAATAAATAATCTTTCTCAATTTTTACAAAATAATGAATTATTATATCAAAGATAAAATATTCTATATGTTGATTAAACTACATTATCTTTTGTTAATATAGATGTTTTTGAGAAAGAGAACAAGGGCTCTAAATAGAATACTTTTATATTGCTTCCTTTCTCGACAATAGTTTTTCTTGGCGGGATCACTGTGAACCCATCTGCTTTGACGAGCGGGTATACATTGTAGGATTCAGTTTTAGCATGCACTATAGCTTCCATAGTCTCGTAGTCTATTTCAGCTAGCCGGACTCTATAAAAGGCCGGATATGCCTTGACTTCTATTGTTTCTTTCAGCAAAACATCAATATATGGCAGTTTGAACTCGTTCCCGCCTTGTAGCCTCGTTATTATTGGGAGGAGAAGGAAAATCAGCCCGCTTATAGTTGATTGCGGTAATCCGGGTAGGTTTACAACGATTTTATCATTGACTCTTAAGCCGCTTGTTGATCTACCAGGGTGTACTTTGATCCCACGTACATACTTTTCGGGCTTATAGTGCTTGTATAGTGTTATCCAAGAGTAGTCTTTAGGTCCCATTGACACCCCGCCAATACTCACAATGATATCATTTCCTTCGAGAAGACTATCGATCACATTAATAATCTCTCTTGGTTCATCCCTAGCCTTGACTACACTGGATATACTGCAACCCCAGTACTCAAGAACATTCCTGAGGAGATACGCGGAAGACATTGGTATTTTTCCGGTGGAAACAGCCACTACTTCATCAACAATCTCGTCGCCAGTTGGCACGATAGCTACTCTAGGCTTCTTATATACTTTGACACAAGGTATACCCAGGTCTATGAGTAGCTTCTGGAGCAAAGGAGTGATTCTTGTACCTCGTTGTGCAATAAGCGTACCTGTTTTAACATCGCTTCCCTTGTGAATAATGTTCTCGCCGCTTCTCGCAGGCCTAAAGACTAGTATGAAGTCTTCTCCCACCCTAACGGATTCAATAGGATAAACAGCATCAGCACCTTCTGGAACAGGGTATCCTGTTTCAACAAAAACAGCCTCACCCTCCTTGATCTTATAGTTATGGGCATTTCTTGAATCAACGTTTCTCACAATCTTTAGTTTAACAGGGCTTCTCGATGAAGCTGTTGATGTATCAACGCTACGTACAGCAAATCCATCGACATGACTTAAGTCAGTCCATGGCCTTGAAGTAGACGCAACGATATCTTCCGCAAGTATGCGTCCAACAGCGTTCCTGATATCAACTTCCTCGACACCAATAGGGCCAAGTCCTGAAGCAAGCACATTAACAGCTTCACGAGGATCCATGTATTTGTATAGCCTCTCTAAAACATCACCCATTTCAACCAGCCTACTATGACGCTGATACCTGCACCATAGAAAAACCTTGTTCTACATGTCAACAACATCTATTTGACTAAGAAGACGAGACAATTGACATCGATATATTTAAGAGTAGTGGAAGACAAAAACCATCTACAGTATATCTGGAGTGTGAATATACTACCATGAGTAATAGGGAACCCGACGATCCGTTCTGGGAGTTTATCAAGAAAGTAATGAAAGACCTGGGTTTATGGGATTTCCTTGTGGCCTCAGGATTTACACCCGAAGACGAGAAGATGCTTAAGAAAATGCTCAACAACATGAAGTTCTATGGATTCACAATAACCATGGGCCCTGACGGGAAACCATTAATTAAGGAGTTCAATCCATTTCTCCCAGGAACAAACAATGCCTTCAGGCCAGCACCTTTCCTACCTCGGAGAAATGCTCCTCTCCGCCATAATGATTACCTTCTAGACATATACGATGAGGGAGATAAGATCACTATTGTGACAGAGGTGCCTGGAGAAGAGAATATTGATGTAGTCGTCGACTCGAGTGGACGTAAAGTACTGATAAAAACAAGTACAGAATCCAGAGTAGCCGAATTACCAGCCAAAGTAGATAAGAAGCCTTTGAGTATAAGATGTAGAAACGGTATATGCGAGATCGTGTTGAAGAAAAAGAAGCTCTTATCCTTCAGATAGTAGCTACCTAAGTTATTATTGTATAACTAGATTTGATCACTATCCTCTTTTTATACGTAGCATAAATGTATACTGGGTGGACTGTGTTTGAAACTCATAGGTCTTATAGCTAGTGGTTCGACAACAGCTTATGCTCCAGTAATTATCTGGGATCAAGTAGAACACTATGCTAAAGAAGAGCAGCTGGTATTAGTCGATGATACACGTAGGAACATAAAGTATCTTGGTGTTCTTCGTTTAATAAAACGTTTTGAGCCTTTTCTCGACACCAAGAAGAGAACTAGTTATGTAGACAACCCCGATCTCGTAGAGACAGGTACTTTACCCCATAGCTCTGGCTATGTCTCGATTATAGGTGTTGTATCCGGGAACGGTTTATCGGAAGCACAGCTCCCACCCAACCCGGGGTCTAGAGTATACGTGATAGAATCTCCTTCCGATCTAGAGTTAGGGCTCGGCGAAGGTCTTGTTGTTGGCGTACATAAGTATAGTGGCATAGAAATACCATTGGATGCTCGAGGCATCCCTTACCATGTTGGCGTTGTTGGTGCCACGGGTACTGGTAAGTCAAGACTAGTAAAAGCATTTATAGACGAAGTATTAGCTAAGACAAACTATAATGTCATAGTCTTCGATCACACTGGCATGGACTACACTAGATTCTATAAAGAACACGTGGTAGAGGGCTCACGTATAGTCCTAGATATAAGCCTCATAACAGACATGATCTTGTACAGAACAGGACTTAACAGGAATACTTATGAGCCCTACGTGATGGTTTCACTGCTTGCATATCTCTACGATTACCTCCGTAGAAATAAACCTGAACTACTAGCAGAAATCTCGGGTACTGGTTCTGGTCAACAGAAGCTCGTGCCGCAAATTCCTTCTTTTGATGACTTCCTCAACAATATTGATTACTCTAGACTCCAGGAGATACTGGCCAGAGAAAATATTGTGTGGGATATAAACTGGTTCAAGAAACAATCAGTTCTCATGCTCCAGAGAATGAGGGCAAAAGATAGCTCTAAAATAAGGCTGGGCATAGCTATAGACTTATACCTGGGTAAACAATTCTTTGAATCACTCAGTAAACGTGATCTATTGCCACAGGATATAGTTGACAAAGCTACCAGTGATAGACTAGTAGTCATTGACTTGAGTACAGAGGATCTAGAGGCACGTAGATACATAGTCTCTTCTGTTATAAACGAGCTATGGAGACGTATAGAAGAGAAACGGGAACCAATCAATACTCTCGTGGTCATAGATGAGGCTCACAACTATGCTTGCAGGAATTGCGGAGCATCACATAGAGCCATAACCAGGATCGCTAGGGAAGGACGTAAGTGGGGTCTAGGAGTCCTCTTGGCTACACAGAGAATCATAGATATAGACCCAGAGATCAGGGGCAACATCAACACATGGTTCTTCAGTAAACTCCAGACACCAGGAGACTTCAATGAGCTCAAAGGCTACATGGACATGTCGGGTATAAGCGAGAACACATTAGCTATTCTAGGTAAGCGGGAATTCTTTGTGGCAGGGCTCATGAACCCGTTTAAGATGCCGATACTCGTTAAGGTGAAAGAGGTTGAGTGAAGAACCTTTCGAGGAAGAATTCATACCACTAACTAGTGAAGGCGAGCCCCTGACATCCATAGTATTCAAGGGCGTTAAAGAAGAAGCACGCAAGATAATAGAGTTCCTCAAAACAGATCTACTGCTAGAGAAAAGAGACTATTATAGGAATATTCTATCAAATAATGGCATGTTAAGAAAAATTATACAACGTAATTATACAAAATACTGTTGCCTAGCACTTGATACAAGCTTTACTTCACCACCACTAGAACTCACTGGCGGCAAACTCCTTGTGATCACAAGATCCCATGTGTTCTATGGATGTAGGGAAACAGGGTCTATAGAGAGAACCAGTACCGTGGGTTATGTTAAGTTTATACAAGAGAACGAGACCATAGGAACACCGTACTCCAAGATCATTGAAAGAGAGTTTGTAGTAAATGTCCTGAAAGAAAAGAAGAATGGGCGACAAGAAGTAGATCTAGTAATGCTTGACGGCGAATTGTTTCCAAGAATCCCGCCTGGTTATGTTGGTAGGAAAAGTAGTGAAAGCCTCATTATAAAAGCGTATAATCGTGTACTAGATCTAACGCAGGAAATGCTTGAACTAGCTGAGGAAACAAGTACTATTATTGTCGGTATAGTCAAGAGAGTTTATGGCAGGGATCTCCAGGTAGTGCTAGGTGATCCAAACATTAAGATTAATGACAAAGCGTTTTCTACATTCATACTTGATAATGGTGAATGGATTAACATAGGTTCTTACTCGGAAATAGCTGTTAGCTTGAGCGAGTACATAAGAAACTATGCAAGAAATCTTGAGCCCCGGTCACTAAGATCTCTTAATGAACGACTTGCCTGGATAACTCGTGTGATTGATTGTGCGCCGAAAACAGGTGATATCAGAGTAGCTGTCTATAAGGCGGAGAACCCAACATACTTCATGATAGCCACAAAGATCGAGGCATTAGTACCTAGTGGGAAACAGTTGGATGAAATCATATCGTATTTATCTAGGATAACTGGTGTCAACGGTGTCCCTCATCCTATAGATATAGTGGACTCCATGGGTATAATAAAGAGGGAACTATTGTATCTCGTACAGCAACAACTATACTCAGAATTAACAAGCACAATGAAGAACAACAAGCTGGCCTTGAGTATTGCTGGGTTAACTAACCCAGAGAAAATGACTAGAGTTGGTTTCAGATGAATTAGTCATAGAATTTTTCGCTATGTAACCATTAAGTTATTATTTAAAGACTGTATTATTAAATAGTAGCAGAAGAGATTGTAGCGGGATGATATATTGTTCGAACTTAAAGAAAGAGAGTTCAAGCCATCACCTAAGATGAAGACAATATACTGGCTTTACTCGTTATGGTACTTTATACCAGTACTACTGTTAATACTAGCCTTCGGTGCTGCAAGCGTTGAACCTGTTGTATCACGTCATGGTCTCGATTTAACATCTAGACAAGTAGTCGAAACAATAATGATGAATATACTCATCCCCATTATAGTCTTCGTACTAATACCAGCACTAATATTTGGGATATGGGTGAGTCTATACTACAAGAGTATACTATTCAGAGTAGAAGAAGATCATGTGTATTCGCGTAAGGGGATATGGTGGGTTAAAGAAAAACGTGTACCATACAACTTGATTTCAGAAGTAAGATTACGACAGGGTCCTCTACAGAGAAGACTAGGTCTAGCAAACATAGATATTTTCACACCAGCAACAGGTGTACAACGTCCAGAATTATCACTATTCCAGATAGACGCTCTTCGTGCCCAAGAGGTACTATCTTATTTACGGTACAAGACAGGGATCTTGTCCAGCAAGGAACGCAAAGTTATTGAAGAGGATATGCTTAAAGAGCTAAGGGAGATCAGGAGGTTACTTGAAGAAATACTTGATAGACTATAACGTTGCCACGTTTTTATCCCATGTAAAACAACTATCCTAAGTTTACTGCTGGGACAACAGATAACCCTGCTGCGAGCTCTTTTTTGTTTCTAATGAGTTCTATGAACTTCTCTACGCCAATGGTCTTGGCAACGACATCTATCATGTCAATGTAGAGGATAAAGGGTTTGCCATGATCACATGTTATTCTCCAATATCTTTTCTTATCCTTTGCCACGTCATCACGTCTTTTTTCAGAAATATTTCTTAGGAGCTCTTGGTTGAGCATGTTATTTTCTATTGCATTTAGGATCTCGAAGACTCTCTCCTTATACATATCCAATATGCTGTAGTCAGCTATTCTCAAATGAAGCTTCCACTCATTATCATTAAGCTCTCTGCAGACAAGCACCTTATCAATTGAGTACTGCTCTAGTAACTTAACGTACTTTTCCCCGATTACGAGGAGAGGCGATATGTACACTGATGCCAAAACAAGTGCTTCAGCAAGCTCATCGGGAACACCATGCTCCTTCATTACAGCTGGTAGGATCTTAACTTCCGCAATAGGGTAAGCCAGTTCTATGAAAGGACTCCCGCCAAGATACTTGCTCAGCTTCTCCCTATACTTCTCGACAATAACAGGAGGCAACCCCAAGTTACGATACCTAAACTTCTTCACAAGCCACTTAACCTTATCCCAAGAACCACTAGCCTCTGGATCAAATATCACTACTCCACGAAGGTTCTTAACTATTGCCGCATAATACGAGAACATAGATAACTCCCTATAATCAATGCAGCACTCTAGTATAAAGTAGTTGTTAACATACCTATTGCATTAAAATAATTTCTACTTATTACCAAGCTAAGAATAATTAATAACTTTGGCGATTATGTTTGTACTAGATTGCATAGAGTGTTTTACTCAATCTAAACGCTGTTTATTGGACAAAACAAAGCAATAGGGATCACGTATATGCAAGACTATGGATTTTGATAATATTTTATATAAACAAAAAGACACCATATGATACCATTCTTTACAATCATTATCTTAATTATAATTCTAATTCTGTGAGAATTATGTTAATAATCGTATCAATATCAATATTTATGTTTATTTGTATATTAAATAAAAATAATAATGAAGAATCTGCCAGATTTATTACCAATTATTTTTGGACTGCTTTCTTATATTCCTAGGGTTATGTTATCTAGTTTGTAGGTATAGGGGATGATATCGTGGTAAACAAGCTTAGTGTTGACGGTGAGTACCAGGAGGAGATCAGGGATATTGAGGATATTATTGAGAGAATAGAGGAGTTTCTTGAAGAGCATAGAGTGGATGATGTAAGACGTATTATAGATGAGATAGAGCCCCAAGACCTTCTTGATATTCTCGCGAGGCTTGATACGGAGAAGAGGAGAAAATTATTGTCGTTGATACCGTCTAGTTATTTTGTCCAGATTCTCTCTAGGTTACCTGACGACGTGCTGTATGAGTTAATATTATTGAAGGGTGCTTCTAAGCTAGCAAGAATATTATCTGATATGCATCCCGATGAGATAGCTGACGTGCTTATGAGACTTCCCTCAAAGATCAGGAACCAGATCCTGTCACTTCTACCACCATGGAAAATTACCGAGGTCTCCGAGCTGATGAAGTATCCTCAGGAGAGCGCCGGCGGTGTAATGACTACACGCGTACCTATTTTCCATAAAGACGAGACTGTTGGCACTGTTCTCGAGAAATACTCTATAAAATACCAGCTTGGCCTCTATGATAAACTCAATTATGTCTACGTGGTGGATGATGAGGGCAAGCTTGTAGGCTGGGTTGATATCAGGACCCTTATGACTAAGCCTAGAGACAAGAAAATAGGAGAGATCGCACAGGAACCTCCTGCAACAGTCAACGTACTAACCGATCGTGAGGAGGCTGCTCGTCTCGTAGTAAAGTATGATCTAACAGAGATACCTGTAGTTGATGACGAGGGTAGGCTTGTCGGTGTTATAACTGTTGATGACATCATAGACGTTATTGTGGCGGAGTCTACGGAGGACCTACTGAAGTTCGGTGGTTTACTAGAAGCCGTTAAGGGGAGCTACCTGACTGCAAGAGCAATAGAGCTTGCACGTAGGCGGGCCACATGGCTCATAGTGCTCTATATGCTTGAGTCGATAACAGTGAGCGTGATAAGCCGTTTTGAAAGCGTGTTGGCAAGTGTTATAGCGTTGAGTTTCTTTATACCACTATTAACCGATACCGGGGGCAACACGGGGTCGCAGTCTGCAACACTGGTGATAAGGAGTTTGGCTACAGGCGAGGCTAGGATAAGCGATTTCTTCAGGATAATAGTCAAGGAGCTCTCGGCTTCATCGATACTTGCGATGATTATGGCGCCTATAGGCTTCGGCATAGCCTACGCGATCTCATTGAACCTAATGGTTGCATTGACTGTTGCACTAGCGTTATCCGTGATAATAGTTGTCGCTAGTATGCTTGGCGTATTGCTGCCGTTTATAGCGGTAATGTTTAAACTAGATCCAGCACTTATATCGGCGCCTTTAATAACCACGGTGGCTGATATAACTGGTATAACACTATACTTCACGATCGCTATATATTTAATGGGGCTGTAAATAGCCTAGATTAAAAATCAAGATTACTTGGCTAAGACTACATGTATAAAAGTCTTTAATGCTGTTATAATCCACATTCCTAGGAGCATGAAGTATAGAGCTAAACCAAAGTAGTCAATGACTTCTATCCCAAAGACTATTGCAACGTTATGTGTTGCACTCACATATGCTCCAAATGGGAATATGAAAGCCCACCAAGCCAGGCTGTAGGGTAGACTTATCTTCTTAACATAGTGGAAAGTGATAATTATTGCCATTACTAGCCACCAGACCCCAAAACCCCAAAAGATCAACCCGAAGACGTAGAGTGGCTCCTTATACGTTATAAAGAATGTGTTCTTGACCAACATGTATAATGACGAGACACCAGCACCTATTGGACCAAGGTTTATCCATACAGTAGGCGCTATCTTACATGAAGGCAGCTGGTGTGTTATATAGCGGTACATACAGATCGCATAAAGGGCTACATAGAGGAAGAATCCTGAACCCCAAGCAGAATAGTTTACAAACAACATTAGATCAGAGAGTAGACCTGTTGTATTCTTTAGAAGCAAAGCTCCAGCCATCGGCACAACTATAAGGCCTACGGGAGGTATATACCACGCTGGAGTAATGTTTTCAATACCTATCTTCTCTTGGACAAACATTAAGTAGGGTATTATTATAGAGAATAGTATTGTTGCAATGGTACCACATATCCAGAAAATCCATGCAGCCACTGTATTACCTATTATCACTATGAAGTCCACTGCTAAAACAAGCATCGCTATAGCTATTGTTCCATAAAAATGGCTAACCACGGGGTGATACAAGTCATGAAGAGCATCTTCTCTATATTTGATCCAGCGGATACACCATGGTATAAGCAACGTGAAGAACAAGAGTATATTCAAATAAGCTAATACTATCCCCAAAACAGAAAGCACTGGAATGTACCGTGAGTAAGCGTAACTCACCACCGCAACAACACCTGTACCCATGACACTAGCAAACCATGACGGAGGAAACTCTCTAATACTCATCTTCATAGTTATCACCTGCATTATTAGTCATATGAATATTCATTCATATGAGTAACATTTTCAGCAATAATATGTTTTGCTCTCAACAACTATGGCAAACATTTCATCTAAGTAATCAATACTAGTTTAGATAAACCCGAGTAATGCCATTATGTAGTAGAATATAACAAGAACAGCAAAGTACGGTAGTGTTATCTTATGGAAATCTTTTATGTTAATCCCGGTTAATCTCAATGCTATGAAGTTTGCTAGAGAACCCGCTATGAAACCTACTCCTCCTACATTAACTCCAAGTAGTAGTATATGCCAGTCGCAGCCAAGAAGAATTATTGTTGCAGGAACATTACTGACTATTTGGCTCAGCAAGACTGATTCAATAAATAATAATGACGGAATATTACTGGGAACAATATTAAGGATAAATACTATGCTACGGAAATCAATGAACATCATTACAAAAATCATAACAAGCACGTAGTCAAGTCCCTTAATGATTTCTCTTCTATAGATACCATAGGATATGATGGCAATAAGTAATGCTATTAATGTATAGTTTTCCTCAGCAGCAATAACTGTTAATATGAGTAGTGTAAGCGATAACAATGCTAAGACGGGATCCCTTTTTATCAAGGGAGGTGTCTGCGGTTTCTTAAACTCTTTCTTCGGCATAATAGCTAGCGTGTAGATTATCAAGAAAACTATTGCGGGTAGAAATACGGTAAACGTGTACTTCATGAAATCTACTACATTGATATCATAATACTGCCATATGATTATGTTCTGTGGATTACCAATTGGCGTTAACGCTGATCCTATATTGACTGCTATTACCGTGAGCACTATTATTTTAGTGGGATCTATCCTAATGATCTTAGCTATCGCCAGTACTAGAGGCATAAGTATAAATAAAGCTGTATCATTCATTAATACTGCAGCAATAAACATGGAGAAAATTATTATGAGTATATTCAGTTTCTCCAACCCACCACAACACGTAGTGATCCTATGGGCTAGTATAGTAATGTATCCTGAAAACTCTAAGCCTCTTGATATAAGCATTAGAGTCATTATCATAGTTATTGACCTATAGTCTATGAGCCAAGGAGTTTTAACCAAGATCAATGGCTTGTATAGTATAATACCCAAATAAAGAAGAAGTAATATCATAAACAGTTTTTCCTTACAGAAAAAATTTCTCATCAACAAAACATAGTATCTAAGTTTATGCAACGTATCTTCTAACCTCTTCAGTTAATCCATAGTCGGGTATGATTTCACTACCATCATATGAAACCTTGATATGTGCTATAATCAAGTACTTCCATGCAATCGGGACAACCCATGCATTCTCTGGCTCACGAAACTCAACAGCTTCAACTACCCGAAGCTCACTAATTATCTTGTCCATATTCTTCTTCACTTGCTCAGGCGATACAGAGACCCCCAATGCCCTCACAGGTCTTCCTTTAGGCGAAGGTGTTCCCGATAAGGGGTCGTAATGTATTCTATCCAAAGCAAACCCCTGATACATTAAAGGCACGTCAACGTGGATTTCCCCTTTAGGCCCTCTTTTAATTAACGGTGGACCTATGACAAGGTAAGTAAGCAAATTCTTCACTGTCTCAATGGCTCTCACGGCAAGACCATAATCGAAACCCATGCTTGATTGATAAGAACACCCTCGAATAGGAGGCGGGTTTCCATCAGGCAATGTATTAGCACCAGAACCCACGATTCGCTGTCGCTATCAGTAACAAAAGTGGTTTAGAATAAATATTTCCGGATCTTTAGTCAATAAATTCGCAGAAGAGCATTCTTCATCGGCTATTTTATCTTTTAGGTAACTTAGTATCTACCTATCGTCTTTACTCCTTCTTTAAGTATTTTCTTGAGCTGCCTGTTCATTACTTTCAATGCTATCACGAGGTATACTATGGAATATACTGCTCCTATTGATAGTGTCAAGTATAGGTTGAGGAGTGTCGGTGTATTTAGTAGTGAGTACCGGATAAGCTCTGCTGGATAACTATAGGGGGTCATGAGCGCAAATACTTGGAGTGGTCTGGGCATGTTTACAAGTGGTGAAAGACCCCCGGTTGCTATTGGTATTATCCATCCCAGTATCTCGAGTACAGGACCAGCTGTTCCAGCCGATAGTGTTGCACCTCCTAGGATGAGGGCATGGGCAAACAATACAATCATTAGTATCAGCAACCCGGCTACAAGATACAATGGATTAACTATAGTTAGCGCTGGTGGTGCTGATGTCAATGACAATACTAGGTATGCTCCACCTAGAGCAATTGATACCCATATCAGGGACACCGGTATAATGCCGATGAAGAGTACGTATATGCTTCTACCACTAGTGATAACATAATCCAGTAATCCTTGTGCCATATGGTATCTTAGGCTCCAAGCCCAATCCCATGTAGCCATACTATAGATCATGAATATCAGTATAGCAGTAAAACCATAAGCAGACGCTATTTCTGGAGAAACATTCGGTGGCCTAAACAGTGATACTGGTATTATGAATAGCGCGAGCCACATCATTAAACCAAGTATACCATAGACTATACCTTTGTTTCTCAGAAGCTCTGTAACAAAATATGCTTTAAACACGGTCTTGTAAACACTCATGTCTTAACACCTTCTTTGACTACCTTCTTCTCCCAGAACACCATGCTCTTCATCCCGAATGGTGCATAGAATATGGCTAGTGCTGTAGCGAAACCTATCAGCATCAATATAGTCGTTATCGTCGCGTCATAGCCTGTTATAATCCTCTGAATAGCTTCAACAACATGGGACGAGGGGATAAGTGAACTAGCTATCCTGCCCAGCAAGGGCATCATGTATCTTGGGTAATAAACCCCCATCAGTACCAACAGGAGCGGTCTTATCACGTTTATTGCTCTCCAGTTTTCTCCTCCAACACCATAGACTACACCAATGATTATGAGAACGAATGTCACGAACAAGAGAGCAGAAAGCCCTGTGAGACCTATGATTACCAATGCTTCATATATGCCTTCGAAACCATAGTAGTAATACATTATCGGCACAATACTGGTTAACCCCAGTACCAACACTATGATGAGGCGCGGAATAGGGATAGCGAAGTAATACTTTATTCTCGGTACTGGTGAAGCAATTATGTATGGTTGTGTACCAAGTTGCCGGTCTGCTATAGGCTTCCACAACAAATCGTCGCTTACACCAAGGATGACCATCATCATGAACCCGCTTGTTATAAAGAATACTACAGGGTCAACCCCTATTCTCTCAATGAATACTTTTGTTGAGCCAAGAGACGTGCCTATCAATAGTATGAACAATGTTAGCATGTACGGATACAAGATGATAATTGCAAGCATTGATTTTCTCCTAAATATGTCAGCATACACAAACTTCATTTCAGCCCATAGAATCCTTAGAAAACCCATTGACAGACTCACCTTGTGAAATATATGAATACATCCTCGAGAGTGGGCTCCTCGATCTTCATAGTAACTATGTCATAGCCTTTCTCGACGAGAAGCCTAATGATCTCTCCCACGTATTCTTCGGGTTTCTCTATCGATACTCTTAGCTGGTATAGTTTCTCTCCAACAACTTCTATTTTTGGCTCAATAGAGTCTCCCAGGACCTTATAGACAACCTCTTTGAGCACGTCCTGACTAGTATTTTTCACAACAACAGTTATCGTTCTAAGCTTAGGTATTCTCGCCTTAAGCTCCTCTGGAGACCCCTCAGCAACTATGACTCCCTTGTTGATCAATAGTATTCGATCACAAACAATCTCTGCTTCAAACATGTTATGAGTAGTATACAAGATAGCCTTGCCTTCTCTCGCCATTTTCTTAACTAGCTCCCTGATCTTACGTGCACTTGGTGGGTCAAGACCTAGTGTTGGCTCATCGAGCAACAGCACTGGTGGATCCTTGAGAAGAGCACGGGCAAGCCCTAGACGAGCTTTCATGCCAAGACTATATTCCTCATAGAGTCTATCCTCAGCACCAAGTTTATCGAGTTCAAGAAGCTTCATGAGATAGTTTATTCTCTCCTTGAGCTCCCTCCCACCTAGCCCATATAATGCGCCAAAGTACTCCAGATTCTCTCTGCCAGTGAGTTTCCCGTAGAATCCTTTTTCTACACTAAGTAGCAGTCCTATTCGTTTCCTGACTTCATTAGGCTCTTTGACAACACTAAATCCCTCAACATAAGCTTCTCCCTCATCAGGAAGAAGTAGCGTCGCGATGATCTTAACAGTAGTTGTTTTCCCAGCACCATTAGGCCCTAGGAGACCGACAACCTCGCCATGCTTGATCTTGAAGCTAATTCCTCGAAGAGCCTCGATTCTCTCTACAGTGCCACGGAGCAATCCCTTTCTCTTCTTCGTCTTATACGTTTTCTTAAGATCCTCTGCTACAACAGCATAACTCATTGCAATCCCCTTTACCTGTTTAAAAAGAAAATTTGTTTATTTGATATAAAGATTCGCTGGAGCATGTCTACACAAAAGAACTGGAGACAACTCCACATATCACCACATAGAGAAAAATATTTATGGACACTCATTAGAGTATTCACGGGGCTGTACTTATGCCTCCAAGATACTTAAAGAAGGTAGTGTTCTTTCTACTTCTAGTTCTAGCATATCTCCCAGCAGTATTCGTGCCAGCAGTGAATAGCAGTAACATATACATAGGCAGTATACCTCTTCTATGGATCTACATGATGCTATGGACTCTTTATGCCTTCGGGCTTCTTGTAACAGCCTATGTTGTTGATAAGAAGCTCGAGTGGTGAAGAACATGGAGTACCTTGCTTTGATAATTATAGCTGGATGGCTTGGTTTAACAAGTATTGTAGGCTATGTCTCCACGAAGAAGGGATTCGAGAAGCTAACCAGCGTTGATGCATGGTTTGTCGCGGGACGTACACTAGGACTATTGATCCTATGGCTTAGCCTTGGAGCAAACATCTATAGTGCATACACGTTCCTCGGACTGCCTGGTACAGCTGCACGTGAAGGCGCTAGAGTATGGGGTATAACACTATACGGCATGATCTCTTATCTTATAGGATTCCTGTTGATCCCTAGTCTCTGGAAACACGCTAAGAACAGGAACTGGTTAACTCTAGCTGATGCTTTCGAGGATCTCTATGGTAGCAAGGGTGTTGGAGCTTTCGTCGCGATCACTGGCGCTCTATGGAGTATACCATACATACAGCTCCAGATACAAGGCATAGGCTATATCATAGAGGTAGCTGGCTACGGAATGTTCGATCCTGTTACAGCTAAACTCATAGCATTCCTGCTGATAGCCGTATTCACAATCGTCGGTGGGTTAATGAGTGTGGCCTTCATTAATGCGCTACAAGGCGCGATAATGTTGTTTGCAATATGGCTTGTAGGACTACTAGCACCAATAATAGCTTTCGGAGGCTACGATAGATTATTCGCTGTACTCCAAGACTATGCGGCAACACAACCCGAAGGCGGTGTTTTCAGTCTATACTTAAGACCACAGGATCTCACCTGGATGGTAACATTAATGCTTACAGCACCACTAGCTTTCTGGCTATGGCCAAACCGTGTCCAGAACATCTTTGGCGGCAAGGACATTAAGACAATTAAGAAGAACATGGTGCTCGTCGGTGTATACCAGGTAAGCCAGATCCCTGCCATAATGGTGGGACTAACTGCTATAGCATTATTCGCGACAGGTATGCTGGCCCTACCAGTATACAAGAAACCATACAGCGATATGGCGTTCATGCTTGTTGCCCGCCAATTATTCCCACCATGGTTCGTCGGGATCGTTGGCGCAGGAGCACTAGCAGCATCAATATCAACAGCTGCCGCAATACTCCATGTATGTGGAGCATTGTTCTCAAGGAATGCTTACCAACGTGTATTCAAGCCTAATGCAACAGGTAAAGAACTAGTTTTCGCAGCCAGGCTATTCACGGCAGCAATAGCTATTATCTCACTTATACTAGCCCTATACGCGCCAGGAATACTGATCTATCTTCTACTCATAGGCTACGCAGGCATAGTACAGTTCTTCCCACAATACGTTATAGGACTATTAAAGCCAGGGCTTATAGGCAAGAGAACTGCTGTAGCAGGAATGTCTGTAGGAATGATAACAGTAGGACTAATCAAGACCTCGAAAGATATAGCATCAGCCCTGGCAGCCACACCACTAGCTCCTGTAGGAGAATTCCTTGTATCATTAAAAAGACTAGGCTTCTATGCTGGGTTCTATGGTCTCATAGCAAATCTAATAGTGATCGCTATAGGTATAGTGGTTGGCAAGCTAGCTGGAAAATAACAACATTATTTTTCCAACATAATATGACCAAAACTGTTTTTAACCACTTTTCTTACACGCAACACCACGTACACATGACAGGATACAGTATCCTTGGGGGACACTGCAGTTAAGATGGGATACCAACTGTAGGTGGATAAGCATTGCACCTGCCAAGGAGACCTTCTTTTTCCATAATAACTGAGCGAGCCAGAAAAAAGAAAGGCAAAGAACTATTGTTCCTATTGTTTGTGCTTGAAGCTGCTTTCGGAGGATTCTACGTCGTTATAACACGTGGTCTAACACCAATATTCCTAGTATCTACAGGCTATGGGCTCCGTGATCTCCTTCTCTTGAACTCTTTCGCAGGCCTATTGGCTCTACTAATGGCTCTTATTCTCTACAAGAAAGCCGTCCTCGTTCCAAGTAAGAAGAAACTCTTGTTCTTCCATGTACTCGAGAGAATCATGTGGCTCGCAATACCTTTTGCCGCATACTCCACCGAGAGCGAGACCATAGTATATAGCCTAGCCGTGGCTTCTACAATACCTACTGGCGTGTTTCTCAACCAGTTCTTTCTTGTCTCCTTCCCTGAGGCCGAGTACAAGAGACTAGTTGCACAAAGAACTATTTCGGGCAGCATAGCAAGTATAATAGCCCAAGTAATAATGGTCATTACATTAGCCGTAGGAGAACCTGGAACCAAGTATATAGCATTATACATTATCGCATTCATGTTAGGCCTCGTAGCCAGCATTATAATGGCTATTGCTCCTCTAGAGGAACGCGAGATACCGAAGATCTTTGAAAAGGAGGAAGAGGCTGAGGTTAAGGCTGTTAATGTCTATCTCCTCTTAGTGGTATTACTTAGCTCATCAAGCCTCTTATCGATAGCATGGGTACCAAGGATAATGCGTGATCTTAATGCGCCCGATTACCTGGCAGCATTACTTGGGTTCATTCAGACGCTATCAAACATCTTCTCAAGCCTATATTGGGTTAGAAAAGGAATAACCAGCTATAGGTATGCCATTATCCTGTTAAGCACGATCCCTATTTTAGTCTATATAACACCGTTCCCGCTAGCTCATTTAGGCATAGCTGTAATATACAGCTTCTCGTTGGTCGGAACAA
Organism: Desulfurococcaceae archaeon MEX13E-LK6-19; assembly: GCA_029637525.1. Lineage (NCBI taxonomy): Archaea > Thermoproteati > Thermoproteota > Thermoprotei > Desulfurococcales > Desulfurococcaceae > Desulfurococcaceae archaeon MEX13E-LK6-19. Next base: position 1,151,875 of record CP072660.1, on the reverse strand, counting down.
ACCTCTACGTAAGCATAGCTTATGCAGGACTGGTTAAGAAACTAGGTGTTACACGAGCAGGAATACTATTATCAACAGCTGGCGCGATGGCGACAATGATAGCCGGGTTTACAGGATATCTCGTAGCCGAGACCACAATGCTAGTATTCATTGCTGCCAGCCTATATGGTTTCCTAGGATTAGGTATAGCATTAACTACAATACCTGAACTAGCAATAGTTCCGCCAAGCTATACTAGATTGTACTCGAGAATACTTTATCAATCAAGCATAACGAGCTATAGCTTCATACTGTTCACAATGGAGGAAACAGCCAGGACCGCCCTGAGATTCACTATTCTAGTGCTAGCACTAATTATATTGTTCATAATATATAGGACACTATACTACATTATCATGTTGACCAGTGGTGGATGAAAATGCTTGGCCTAGACGTCTACGCGAATGAGACACTACCTACCACGAATACTACTGCAGGCGGTATAGAGGTTCTATGGAAAGCCTTCTCGATGGCCCTACGTGATCTCGTATCAGTGTTTCCAAAGATCTTTATAGCTATAGCGATAGTAGCGGTCTACGTAGCTATAGCACTTATTGTTACCAGGCTGCTTAGGAAGATACTCACTATCTTCCGCGTAGACGAGATCATGAAGCCGTTGCTCATGCACACCTATTTTAGTGTAACAAATCTCGTAATAGCACTAACCAACATAGGCTTAGCGATACTCGCACTATACTCAATAGTTTTGACGTTATTCCCAGAACAAGTCCATGCAACAACATTGTTCATAGACTACGTGGCCCGTGTTGCTAGCGTCGTATTCCTAGTCATATTCGTCTTCATATCACTGAGCTTGCTTGTAGAAAGAATACGTATGGAAGCACGTCTCCGAGGCTTCATGTTCCTGCTCTTGTTGTTCATGTCACTAGTACTGATTATAGACATAACAGCACTCTCTCCGGAAGTAAAGGCAGCACTAGCATGGGGTATCAGCATAGGAATAGGGTTATCTATAGGAGTGTTCTCGGCCTGGTACTTCTTCCATGACATAATAGAGAAGTATCGCAGAGAAAAACATGAATAGAATATTGTAAACACTTTTCCCGATTTTGTTTACTAAATACCTGGATGGTATCAGTCTCTAGTGCTCGCCGCCAATACTGCCTCAATAATTTTCTTGTAGCCTGTACATCTACACAAATTGCCTTCTAGAGCTTTTATCACATCTTCTTTCGTGATGCCTCTTCCCTGTGATAGAAGACTATAAGCTACAAGCATTATTCCCGGTGTACAGTATCCGCATTGTATGGCTCCTTTTTCCGCGAAACTATAGACTAGCTTCTTGAATAAATCATCATTTGCTAAACCTTCAACAGTTGTTACTCTATGCCCATTAACTTGTACTGTGAATATCATACATGAATACACTGGTTTTCCGTCAAGCAGTACTGTACATACACCGCATTCTCCTTTCTCGCAGCCACGCTTAACGCTCTTGACCCCCAGTTTAAGTCTCAATGTATCAAGTAGTATCTCATTGGGTTTAACATCGACTTCTACAGGTTTGTTGTTGAGAATGAAACTTACTTTAACCATTTACTTGACTACACCTCCTCAAAGCTATATCCTAGGTTCTTTAATGCATTAACCAGTGTATCACGTGTTAAAACAATAGATAGTTCTCTACGGTAATCAGCCGATGCACGTACATCACTTATCGGCGATATATCTTTTATAACAAGTTTTGCCGCTTCATCGATTACATCACGTGATATATTCTTTCCACGCAAGTACTCTTCAACACTCTTTGCTCTAACAGGCGTTGGTGCAACAGAGTTTAACGCTATTCTCACGTCTTCAAATACTCCATTAGATACCTTCACAGCAGTAGCAATAGCAACAACTGATAATGTGAAAGCGCTTCTACGACCAAACTTTATGTAAGAGAAACCATAGCTGTCTAGTATTGGGACTATTATCTCGGTCAGCAACTCGTTTTTCTTCAGAACAGTATTCCGTGGGCCTTTAAAGAACTCTGTTATATCCACTATTCTTTCTCCATTGATACTAGTCAGCTTAAGTTTCGCTTCATGAACAAGTAGTGGTGGTGCTGTGTCGGCTGCTGGCGAGGCGTTACACAAGTTACCACCAATAGTAGCCATATTACGGATCTGCCAGCTAGCCATGTTGTAGACAGCATTATGGAGTAATGGGAGCTTTGTCTTTATAGTACTTGATTCAACAAGTTCTTGTAGGCGAGTCAACGCACCGATTCTTACAACACTTCCTTCATCAATAATGTAGTTGAGCTCTTTGATACTACTTATGTCGATTAAGTGTTTTGGTTTGTATCTACGTATCCTCATGTCGTTAATGAGGTCTGTACCGCCGGCAATAACTTTGGCATCCTCTAGTTTATCGATAAGTTCTAGAGCTTCATCAAGGCTCTTGGGCTTATAGTAGTTAAACAATGGTATTCTATAGAACATGCCTATCACCTCTCCGTTTCTTTAATTAATTTCAAGAGTTTCTCGGGTGTCAACGGTAGCTCCTTAACTCTTGTGTTGAGAGCATGTGATACAGCATTGGCGATAGCTGCAGGTAATGGTATGAAAGCCATTTCGCCAACACCTTTAGCTCCAAATGGCCCGTATTTGAACAAGTCCTCAACGTAAACGGGTTTCTCGACTTCTAGCGGTGCGTCCATTGCTGTAGGTATCACGTAGTCTGTTAGATCGGTATTAATGATCTCTCCCTTGTTGCCGAAACGGAGTTCTTCCATAAGAACGTAGCCTATGCCCTGTGTGATCGCTCCCTCGATTTGTCCCTCGACTTGTACCGGGTTGATTATCTTGCCTGCAGCAAGCCCTGGCCATGCCTTTAACACTCTTGTTCTACCAGTATGTGTATCGACTTCAACCTCCACGACAACCGCTACGAAGCTGTAGGCTGGATAAGCATAGCCTTGTCCACGTTCGTTGTCAAATCTGCCTTTGGGTAGGAAGAAGTATCCTGTAGCCGAGAGATCTATTCCTCTAGCATATGCTTGCTTAACTAGTTCCCTCCATGTAATCGTTTTTTCTTCTCTACCTTTGGCATAGATTCTACCTTCTCTCATAACGATCTTATCAGGAGGAGCGTTCAAGAGATCGGCTGCCAACTTGTTGAGCCGCTCACGTAGTTTAGCAGCTGCAACAAGTACGCCTATAGCACCAATACTAGTCCCTCTTGATGCATGTGTAGCCCCTGTGTCCGGTGCATCACTTGTCCCATGTATGATCCTTACGAGTTCTAGTGGTACGCCAAGAACTTCTGCAACAATTTGCCTATGGCTGCTCGACGGCGACCCCTGTCCTATTTCTACGATACCAGTGTATACTGTCACTGAGCCATCCTTGTCTATTTTTATGTAAGCATTACTCCAATCAGGTACTCCACGACTAGTACTAATACCATGCCATGCAACCCCTATTCCCACACCACGTTTAAACCGCTTACTACGCTTATTCCATTCCTCCACTTCTTTCCTTAGCCTCCACCAATTAATCGTCTTGGCGAGCTTGTCAACCATATCGGCGACTCCAACAGCATGATCCAGTTTCTGGCTGGTAATAGTCTCCATTCCAGGGCGAAGCAGGTTCTTGAGCCTAAACTCAACAGGATCCATACCAAGTTTACGGGCTAGCTCATCCATCTGGGACTCTGCTGCAAACTGTACTGAGGGATTACCGAATCCACGGAAAGACCCTTGGGGTACTTTATTCGTGTAGACACAATAACCGTCAACCCAGGCATTAGGTACATAATATGGTCCTGATGCATGTACTGTTGCTCTCCACAGTATGAATGGTCCCCTATTGGCGTATGCACCTGTATCATGGATAATAGTTACCTTTATTGCTGTTAATTTCCCGTCTCTTGATGCCCCTGATTTATACTTTATAATAGTTGCTTCTCTCTTCGGGTGAATACGTATGGATTCTTCTCTAGTGTACATGAGGAAAGCTGGTTTACCAGTGACATAGGCTACTAGTGCTGCTTTAGCTGATACCAGCGGCCCTTCATCGTCTTTACCGCCGAAAGCACCACCTATGTATGGTGTGATGACTCTTATTTTGGATGCAGGTAAACCTAGTACACGTGCAATAATCTGTTGAGCCAAGTGGGGGTATTGTGGACAACCAATAACTGTTACCCCGCCATCTTCCGGTATTGCGAGAGCAGCTTCTGTCTCGAGGTACGCGTGCTCTTGGTGATGTGTCCTATACTCGTTTTCGACAACAACATCAGCTTCACTAAATCCCTTCTCTACATCTCCACGCCTAACCTTGGTTCTAAACGCTATATTCGAGCCAAACTCGTCATGTACAAGAACATCATTTCTCTCCATCGCATCAAGAGGATCCAGTAATGCTGGCAGAGGCTTGTACTTTACCTTAACTTCCTCCGCGGCTTGAAGAACATGATCTATATCCCAGCCAGCTACAAGAGCAATTGTTTCTCCATGATATCTCACCTTCTTCTCGGCTAGAAGAGGCTGATCAGGTAACGCGTAACCTACCTGGTTCTCGCCCGGGATATCACGGTAAGTAATAACTCTCTCAACTCCAGGAACTTCTAGTGCTCTAGAGTAATCAATATCCTCGATTAACGCGTGAGGTTCCGTGCTAAGGACTTGTTTAACAAAAAGCATACGCCCATGCTCAAAGTAGTCTTCAACAAATCTAGCACGGCCTAACGCCTTATCTATAGAGTCGCTACGCACAATATTCTTTCCAACAACAATGTATTCTCTGGCCGAAAGCCACTTATTAATTAGATCAAATGGATCTTCTATAGACATGTATACCACGCAAAACAGTCTACTCTACATCATCAATATACTGTCTCTATTCTATAATAACTTAATCCCAGCCAAACAATAAACACTATAGACAACATATTCCCTACACTCTTTAACTAACTGCTTACTCGTTTATGTGAAAACACTATGGTTCAATACAATATTTTGATACACGTTTACTCGTCTTAACAAAGAGGCATCTGCTGAGCTTCTCCGGATCAGCTATCCCACATAATCTCTGTAAATAATTATTATTACCCAGAGTAATCATGTACACGATAGCATCCATGGCCCGTAGTATCAGCTCATTGTCTACCTCAAGACCTTCATATAGTCTTGTTGATGGATGAACATAGTTCGATAATGTTAGATAGAGACGAAGTAGTTTCTTTCGAGTAACTCCATCAACCCCTTTGAGTTTAGTTATCATCCATGTTTTGAAGCTAGCGTATTCACGGCTTCTCTTAGATAATATGCGCTGGAACTCATCATCACCAACGCCTATGAGCCTATAATAGGTTTCTTGGCCAACAACCTCATAGATTATCTTCAATATAGAATATAGACAGATCAGGGGACAATTCTTCTCAATACATGTAATAAGATCCTTGGCTAGGCGGCATACAAGAGACTCCTCGGCAATACATAGTATTTCCTTGAACAACTTAATGCATTCCACAATGTTTTCTCCATTCATACCCGAATAGTCTCCTCATACGCTTGGCTTCCTGTTTAACCATATCTTTAAGCAGGTCTATACTATGTCTCCATGGCTTAAAAACAGGCTTGCCTTTATCAATACCGTACTTATAATATATGGTATTACCACGTAGTGCAACTAAGCCGCAAAAAGTAATCATGCATATTACTGGTTTCATCATATGTATTTTACACAATTTCTTTTCTTCATCAAAAAATACGCATCTACCATGTCTGCCTACGTCAAGACTATATATTTTTACGTTGATGCCATCTAGGAGCCTATAGTATCTATATGGTAGTTTCTCTATAATCTCGTCAAGCCCCATAGCTTCTATTGAGAACATGAAAGCCCCGGAATAAACACGGCAACACTCACCACATTGTAGACAAATCATCTTATATGAATCTTCAATAATGTTCTCATCGATTTCAATAAAGTATTTCCTGGGATAATTATCTCTACTATCCAGCTTAAAGACTGGAGCGTATATGTTTTGTGAAGGAATGTAGTACGTGCCGATATAGTGTTTCTTCAATAAAGCCATATGGTAGAGTACAGTATAGTTGTACATAGCATCGTTTTTAGGGCCTATGGGAATAATGTATTTGGGCAAAATACTGTACACCAAGATTTCATGCTATATATTCTTAACTGGCTTCACTAGTTTACCTGTAGGCTTATCAATAGTTTCTCCTTCACTGTAAACTAGTGTTCCCCTTAGTATGACGTGTTTTATCATGCCCTTGAGTCTCCATCCATGGAATGGTGTTAGCTTGTGTTTTGTATGGAGTTTATTCTTATCGATCACTGTTTCCTTGTTCGGGTCTATGACTACTATGTCTCCATGGCAACCTGGTTCTAAACAGCCTTTCATAGGATATAGATTGAATCTTTTAGCTGGGTTCAAGGACAATAGTTCTGGTATTTTCATTAAAGATATGTTGTTCCTCAGTGCCTGGTCGATCATTAGTGGCAGTAGTGTCGCTACTCCCGGGAATCCCCCCGGAGCACTCCATACATCACGTTTTTTCTCATCAGCACTATGTGGGGCATGGTCTGAAGCAATGATGGTTATTATGTTGTTTTTCACTGCTTTCCATAGGCATTCACGATGCCATGGCTCTCTGATAGGTGGGTTTACTTTAATTAGTGTGCCGTACTTCTTGTAGTCTCTTGAATCAAGTAGTAGGTAATGAGGATTTGTCTCACCAGTGATATCAACTCCTTCATTTATTGCTTGTCTGAGTGCTTCTACTGCTTCACAACTACTCATATGGACAATGTGTATACGTGCCCCCGTGTGTTTCGCTATAACTGCTAGTTTTCTTATAGCCAGTTCCTCACATATGGGGGGTCTTGAATCCATGTGTGCCTCTGGATCAATTCTACCACTCGTCTTTATCTTCTCGGTAAAATACTTCACAAGACTCCATTCTTCTGCATGGAATGCCAGTGTAACGCCTGTTTCTTTCGACAACTCCATTGCCTCGTATAATGTTGGTGTGCTCGGTGCCGGTATATCCCCCGTGGTTGGCCCCAAGAATATTTTGAAGCCTATAGCCCCGGCTTCGACCATGGGTTTAAACTCATCTATATTACCATCATGTATAACACCATAGAGCCCGAAGTCAACATAGGCTTTGGGCTCAAGAAGTTTTGCTTTCTCAACTAGTCTCTCACGAGTATCAACCGGTGGCAGAGTATTAGGCATCTCTAGTACCGTCGTTACCCCACCCATCAATGCGTCTAGTGTACCCCTAGTGAAGTCGTCTTTATATTCTAGACCAGGTTCTCTCATGTGAACATGTATATCGACGACACCTGGTAGTACGAGCATACCCTCGGCATCAACTACTTCTACACCATTTGGTCTAGGGATACTCTTGCCAACAGCCTTTACAACACCGTTCTCGATGAGGATATCCCCTTCAATAATACGCCATGGATAAACAATGTGTCCTCCGCGTACGAGCAAATTTGACACAGAATACCCCCGAGTAGAATAGTTCCCATAAATCCAATAAATAAACCACGATCAATAGAAAAATTAGCAGAGGGCTATATTTTTCTATTACCTGTCTAAGAATTAACTTGGTGTACTCTTATTATGAAATATAGGTTTATTGGTAAGAAGATTTCTAGACATGATGGAGTTGCGAAGATTACTGGTCAAATAAAATATGCTAATGACATTGTGTTGCCTGGAATGCTTTATGGTAGGATACTTAAAAGCCCTTATCCACATGCTCGTGTAAAGAATATTGATACAAGTGGTGCCAAGAAGTATAATGCTGTTGTTATTACCTTCAAGGATGTCCCGCGTGTCAAGTTTAATCCTAGGCTAGTCAGCACCGAAGACGTCACCTACAAGGACTGGGAGGTTCTCACTGATCACCCGAAGTTTGTTGGAGAATATGTCGCCGCTGTTGCTGCTGAATCCGAGTATTTGGCACAAAAGGCTCTTGAGTCGATAAGAGTCGAGTGGGAGCCTTTACCGTTTGTTCTGAATCCTATGGATGCAATGAAGGATGATGCTCCTAGAATTCATGAGAAGATATTATTGAAGGATCGTGAAGTAGATGTTATCAATAATATTGCATGTAAATACGAGTACGTTGAAGGCGATCCTGATAAGGCTTTTGAGGAAGCCGATGTTGTTATCGAGAGGAGTTTCAAGACAAATCGTAGATACCATATGCAACTTGAGCCCAAAGCTGTTGTAGTGCGGCCAGAGCCCAATGGTGGCGTGACTATATGGACTACAACACAGACAATTCATAACACGAGAATACTTGTATCACAAGTCTTCAACATACCATTAAGTAAAGTCAATGTAGTCAAGATCCCTATAGGCGGAAGTTTTGGCTCTAGCATACAGACAAACCCTGTTGTCCTTGTTGCCGTGGCATTGGCTCTCAAAGCCAAGCGGCCTGTCAAGATCGCTCTTACGCGTGAAGAAGATATGCATGAGCATTGTAGTTACGAAATGTACTTGAGGATCAAAGCTGGCGCTAAGAGAGATGGCACTATTATTGCCGGCGAGCTAGAGAACATAATGGATATTGGTGCACACCAGATCCAACCCTATCCCCTACTCGGTGTTGCCCTAGGCTGGTTTGTATCACTGTATAAATGGAAGAATATACGGTATCGCGGAATAGCTGTTTACACCAATAAGGTACCCAGCTGTGCTATGCGTGGTTTCGGGAACCCCCAGGTAACATGGGCTGTTGAAACCGTTATTGATGAGCTCGCTGAAAAACTAGGCATCGACCCTATTGAGTTTAGGCTCAAGAACTATGTTGGTAAAGGCGACCTATTTTGGGGACAAGGGCCAACTGTAAGGTCTATTATTAGGAGTGATGGAGTCCCCGAGTTGATGAGAAAAGGAGCCGAGCTAATAGGCTGGAGCAAGAGAGGAGATCCAAGAGATAAGAAGGGAAGATATCGCCGTGGAATAGGAGTTGCACGTGGATTCCATACAAGTGGTGCTGGAGGCCCCTTGTCGGGCACTGTCATTGATTATACTGGTGTTATATTGAAGCTCAACGATGACGGGACAATAGATTATATCACTGCACTACAAGACCATGGCGGTGGAACGCTCGATGCTCACGCCAAGATTATAGCTGAAGAACTACAGGTGCCGGTCGAGAAAATAAACATTGTATGGAGTGATACCAACACAACACTATACGATGTATGTACACATGCATCCCGTGGCGTATTCGTTGGCGGCGAGGCTGCTAGACGTGCTGCACGATTGCTTAAAGAGAAGATACTTAATTATGCAGCCCGTATACTTGGTGTTGTTGCGACACCTGAAGGGCTTAGAATGGAGTACGATGAGGAAAGCGGCGAGACTATTATTTATGTTGAAGGCAGCCCCGATAAAAGGATCACACTTAGAGAACTAGCCAGGACTCTATGGCAGAAGAACTGGGGCACGTTATCAGTATCGCTTTCCTATCGTGCTCCAGCAGCTCCACCAGCTTACCTAGTCTACTTTGTTGAAGTAGAAGTTGACACCTATACTGGTGTTGTAAAGCCTGTTAGAGTCGTAGCTGGAGTCGACTGTGGCACAGTAATCAATCCCGAGCTAGCTGAAGGACAAATACATGGAGGCTTTGCCATGGGGTTGTCAATGGCTTTACTCGAGGATACACCATACGATCCTGTTACAGGTGATCTCCTGTCACATGGCTTCATAACCGACTACAAGATACCATCGTCACAAGACCTCCCTAACCCAGATGACTTCAAGGTAATCTTCGCTGAGACACATGAACCTACAGGTCCTTTCGGCGCAAAAGGTCTTGGTGAAGCAGCCAAAAACCCTGTTGCAGCAGCTATTGCCAACGCGATCTATAATGCTATTGGCATAAGATTCTACGAGCTACCAATTACACCAGAGAAGATCCTTAAAGCACTTTCCGGGAAAGAGGGGTGATCGGTCATGGGTGTTCCATGGATTAACCGTGTCAACACACGTATACTACCATGTGAATTCGAGTACTACGAGCCAACATCAATCCATGAAGCCATTAAGCTTCTTGGTAAACTAGGTCCGGATGCAAAGATCCTGGCAGGCGGAACAGACCTTCTTGTACAAATTAAAATGAAGCAAATCAACCCCAAGTACATTATTAATATCAAGAAGATCAAGGAGCTTTATGGATTAAAAGATTATGGGGAACACTTGTCCATAGGAGCTTTGACCAGGCTCAAAGAGCTAGAGGAGAACAATATTATCAAGGAAAAATTCACAGCCCTGCATGAAGCCGTTAAATCTATGGCTAGCCCACAGATCCGTAATATGGCTACTATTGGTGGTAACTTGTGTAACGCCTCGCCAGCAGCCGACACAGCACCACCATTAATGGTGTTTAACGCAAAACTCAGGATCGCCGGGCCCTATGGAGTAAAAGATGTGCCTATAACAGAGTTCTTCAGAGGACCTAAGAAGACTATTCTTAACTATGATGAGATACTAACAGAGATCATTATACCATACCCAACTGGGCATGTAGGCTCGGCATTTATAAAGATCGCGAGGACTTCAATGGATTTAGCCAAAGTTAATGCTGCTGCTAAGCTTGTTGTAGACAAAGACGGTGTTGTTAGAGATGTTGCTGTAGCACTAGGCTCTGTCGCGCCAACACCTGTTAGAGCAAAGAGTGTTGAAGAGTATCTGAGAGGAAGAGTTTTCACCAAAGAAACTGCTTGGAATGCCGCCAAGCTTGTTGTTAACGATATCAGTCCAATAACTGATATTAGATCTACTGCCGAGTATCGCCGTAGTGTCGCAAAGACTATTGTTTATGACGTGTTGTTAAAAGCTTTCGAGAGAGCGAAGAGGTGATCATATATGAGGATCAAGTTCAGACTTAATGGGAGCCCTGTGGAAGTTGATGTTGAGCCTAATGAGCTACTGATCAATGTGCTTAGAGATAAACTTGGAATAACGAGTGTTAAGTATGGATGCGGTATAGGTGAGTGTGGAGCATGTACAGTAATAGTTGATGGCGAGCCTGTTCTCTCCTGTTTAACTTTAGCGGTAGAAGTTGATGGAAGAAATGTAATAACCGTTGAGGGACTTCAAGACGACCCATTATTCAATATAATCAAGAAAGCATTTCTCGAGGAAGGCGCTATACAGTGTGGTTATTGTACTCCAGGATTTGTGTTGATGGCTTGGAGTCTCTTGAGAAAGAATCCCAAACCAACTATAGATCATGTAAAAGAGTATCTACGTGGTAATATATGTAGATGTACAGGCTACGTTAATATATTAAGAGCTATACTTAAGGCTGCCGAGCAAATAAGTTCAACAACAAAGAAATAGTTTTTATCATATAAATAAAGATATGTGTTTATAGAGGTTCGACTCTCATGGTTAGTCTGAAGAACCAAGACATAGTTTCTGCTCTACAATTCGACAGAGACACTGTTCTCTATCTTTTCGAACTAGCGGAGAAACTACGTTCTGAAATTAGAGATAAAGGTATTCTGGACTATGCTAGAGGAAAAATCATGGCTACAGTATTTCTCGAGCCAAGCACGAGGACAAAGCTAAGTTTCCAGTTTGCCATGAAGAGGCTTGGCGGCGACGTTATTGATTTCGATGTTACTACTTCTAGTTTGGCAAAAGGTGAAACCGATGTAGACACGCTAAGAATAATTGATGGATATGATCCTGACGTTATAGTATTGAGGCAGAGTAAACCTGGGTTCCCAGAGCAGATCAAGGACATTATCAATGCTCCTATAATTAATGCTGGAGATGGATGGAATGAGCATCCCACCCAGGCACTCCTCGACGTCTATACTATTTGGAGAGAACTAGGTCATGTCGACGGGTTGACTATTGGTATCATGGGGGATCTTAAGTATGGTCGTACACCTAGTAGTTTATCGTATCTTCTCTCAAAATTCAATAACATCACTATTTACTACATTGCACCAAAGCCACTGCAAATAAGAGAAGAAGTGCTCAAGAAGATAGAAGGCAAGATCGATTACTATCTGGTGGACAATGTTGAAGAAGTTATCGAGAAACTTGACGTACTCTATGTTACTAGGCTACAGAAGGAACGATTACCCGACAAGAGTATGTACGAAGAACTAAAGGGGAGCTACAGGATAACAGCCAATATGCTTATGAAATATAGGAAGATACCAATAATAATGCATCCTCTACCCCGTACATGGGAACTAGACTCAAGCGTTGATAAATTGCCTCAAGCAAAATACTTTGAACAAGCAAGAAACGGTCTATATGTACGCGCGGCTCTTATAAAGGAGGTTCTTGGCGTATAGCCTAAGGAATTAATGGAATCTTTTTTATGATTAATCACGTAAATCACACCGATTGGTATTTTTGCTATAGCTGACATAATATACCCATGGTAGTTACCGATTTTGAGGTGTATAGATAGTCTTGGAACATCCATTTTCCCGAATACTAGTTGCTTTTGATGGCAGTGTCTACGCTAAGAAAGCCCTCAACATTGCTTGCGCATTATCACTTGCGCTAGGCTGTAGAGTTAGAGTCGTCCACGTTGTCGATACTACTCATGTAGGCATAATGGTGTCAGGCATAGGTATAGTTCTTGAGAAAAGTCTTTTAGAGAAAGGTAGGAGCCTCATTATTGAAGCTAAAGAACTAGCTAAAAAACATGGTGTTGATGTAGAGGTTTCTTTACGGCGCGGACATCCAGCTGACGAAATCATTAGGGAAGCCAAGGAGTGGAAAGCAGACCTCATAATAATGGGTAGTCGTGGTCTCGGAGGATTCGAGAAATTGCTTCTCGGTAGTGTATCTGATTCTGTAGCCAGACTAGCTCCCTGCCCTGTACTAATTGTAAGGTAGTTCATGATTTTTTATACATGTATTACATTTTCTTTATTCTCTACTACCACTTTCTTCTTATTGCCACCAACAATTATGTTCAATGATACTCTCTTCCAGTGATCAGGAAGTCTTGGCTCGATACTTTTTATTTCACCATTCTTCAATGTTATACCCAGGAATCCATGTAGGAATGCGTACCATACCCCGCCTGCTGCTCCAACATGGAATCCATGTTCAGTATTTCCATAGATATCATTTAGGTCTGTTTCTGCTGCTCTAATAAAGTACTTGTAAGCTAGATCTATCAATCCGAGGCGGGCAGCTAAACCAGCATAAAATGGTAGTGAAAGCGATGAAGCATGTGTGGTCCTCTTAACATAGTACTCAAAATTCTTCCTGATAACATCTTTCTTGAACTCATCGTAGAGGATAAACATCGCAGCAACAACATCGGCTTGCTTAACTAACTTTGTTTCTTCAACTCTATTGAGAATCTCTCTTGGAACGCATTGTTCACCAAAACACTCATCTTCAATAACGTAATCTTTGAGCTCCATATAACCTTCGAATTCCTCACAAAAACCATCTTTATTGCAGGGTATGTAGATCTTGTCTCTTATTTCCTTCCATAAATTAACTTCGTTGAGAGTTATACCTAGTTCTCTAACAACTTGCAACCACTTCTTCTTTCTCCGTGAGGCATAATAATATCTTATGGCTAGATCCATATTCTTCTTAACAAGAATATTTGTATAAAAACTATTATTTACATGTCCATGGTATTCATCGGGGCCCATCACTTTCTCCAATACGTAGAATCCATTCTTCATCTTTACACGACTAGCCCAATACCTAGCAGACTCAAATATTATCTTCAAACCACATCTTTCCATGAAGTAGTCGTCTCCTGTAGCATTGTAATAATAGTCTACAGCAAAAGCTATATCAGCCGTAATATGTTCTTCCTCTATACCAGTATAGATCGGTATCTTCTCCTTGCCAAGGACATCGAGAGGAATCTCGTTAGGTGCTGCCTCATAACCATCGTCAGCACATTCCCACGGGAATCTGGCTCCATTATATCCAAGGGATCTAGCATACTCTATTGCCTTACCGAGAAGATTACATCTATAGTTAAGCACCAATCTACCTGCTTTGCCAACTATTAGCGTGTAGAACGGGAGTGTATAGATATCTGTATCCCAGAAAACATGCCCTCTATAACCTATGCCATGTAGTCCGCGAGCAGGGATCATAATATAATCCTTCTCATCATCAACTAACTGTAGTAGATGAAATGCATTAAACTTCAACAACTTCTCAGCGTATGGGTCACCTTCTATAGATAAGTCTATTTCTCTCCAAATAGACTCCCATGCTTCAACATGTTCTTCATATACGGTATTCCATCCTTTATCTAGAGCATCAACAAGTACATTCAATGCATTCTCGAGAACATTATCTACATCAATATTTCTTACCACACTAATGTATTTTGTAAACACATGTTCATCCCCGTCATTTACATCAAGAATAATAGATTCTCCAACAACATTGCCCGTCTCTATGAAAATTCTCTCGAAATCATTTCTTCCACTAGGTCTTAGAAGCGATGCTATACCGACTCTATATTTTTTGTCATGAGTCTCAACTATAACGCCAACACCTTGCTTGCTATCAACTTTGTCCAGAACTTTATAGTGTCTTATAGTAACGTGTTCAGGAAAAGAAGGATTTGTCTTATCAAGTTCTATTGGTGATATAATGGTTAATTTCCCATTAAAACCCATGGTTTTTATCTTGAAACGAAGCCCTGCAAGAAACTTATTCTTCTTATGGACTATTCTCGTACTTTCATAGAGTACTTTCTTGCCTCCACGCTCCCAAGTAATCTTCGTTGATAAGACACCTTTGTTTATATCTAATATACGCTCTATGTGGTACTTAGCTTCTTTACTGAATACCAAAGGTTCCCCATTAACTATGATATATACTCCGATAGGTCTTGGGAGATTAACTATTTCCCTATAGTAAACCGGAGCGTAATCGTATACATTACTGACAAAGATTCCATACCGTGATGGTATAAGCTCTAGTTCTCCACGAATAGAAAACCTACCATTAGCTAGAGTAAGTAATGTACCCAACTTTTCTTCCATACGGTAATCAAGCTTATTTTGTTTGTAAATAAACTTCATTTTAAAATACACCCAAGCTCTTTGATCAGAACCAGGGGGTTAAGGTCTTTGAATTCTTTAACAACAAGATCTGCTCCAGCTTCAAGTAATTCATTACCACCATAGCCAACGACTTTTAAGCCAAGTTTCTTACCAGCTTTGACTCCCGAGGGTGCATCGTCAAAAACTATAGCACAGTCTATTGTACCATAGTTTTCTTTAACATACTCTACAGCATTCTTGAAAACCTCTTCTTTAGAGCGGCCTGTCCCACTAACATCTATATCAAATAGGTTTGCCAAGACGCCATAGCCTTTAATGATAACTTTGTAAGCTATGGGGCTAGCGTTTTTCGAGGCAGAAGCAAGTACTTGAATTATGCCTTCTCTCTTAGCCCGGATAATGAAGTCTATAACACTCCAATTAACTTCATAGACACCTCTCTCAATGAGCTCGCGAAAGACTTTATTCTTGAAATTAGTAAATTCTCTCAAAAGCTTCTTCTTAGATTCACTGTCTACAAGACCTTTTGCTTTATAGACTCCCAGAAGCTCTAAGATCGCATGCCCCCCTTCAAATCTCGGGCGTCCAGCTACATGCTTTAAGTAGAAATCATGTGTAAAACCCTTGGCACCATATGTTTCAGCAGCAATCCTCCATGCTTCCTCATGAGGAGTAAACACTATGACACCATCGAAATCCCATATAAACACGTAAATCATGGAAGTACCCTACCTTCATAGCTCCTTGTCTCTGCACTACTATACCAGAACAATAATATACTACCAGTCTGTAGTATATAAAAAATATGTATATTTGAGTACTATATAGAAGAGAAAGGGCACATGAGAGTGCCTGGAAACAACTCATACCATAAGATTATCTTGTTATACAGAGTCTGAACGGAGTGTGAAAAATATGAATGTAGATATCGAGGAGATTATTGCTAAACTCAAAACCCTTGGTTTATCATCTTATGAAGCTAAAGCCTACATTATACTCTTACGTGAAGGAGTATTAACTAGTACAGAGATCGCTAAAAAAGCCCATATACCTCAACCAAGAGTATACGATGTACTTCATGGACTTGAAGAAAAAGGTCTTATCGTGTCTAGTGAAGGTAGACCTAAGCTTTATCGTGCGATAGAGCCAAAAACTGCCTTACAAAGACTTGTTGAAAAAATACAAGAGAAAATTAAGGAGAGCTACGAGAATGTTGTTGGTTTACTTGAGGTTTTAAGCAAGGAGAAACCTAGGCCTGGCACAGGTATAATATGGAGGCTTGAACCATTAGCCAAGATAAAGAATAGCATAATCGAAGCCATTGAGGCGGCTGAGCACGAGCTTCTAGTATCATGCTATAAGCATATGTTCTCATTCATAGAGAAACCATTGATCAAAGCATACAAGAGAGGTGTCTCAACATGTCTTGTCACTTATGACGAAATAGAGCCCATTACCTATGTCGACGAACACAGGATCAAGAAGACTTACGGTATAGTTGTCGCGCTTCCTGATAGGAAAATGGTGGTTTTTGCTACAGACTGGTATGAGCCCTCAGAGCATACTCCTTCGGGGTACTATACTGAAAACAAGGAGCTAGTCAAATTATTCACAGAATACTTCCTCCACAACATAAGAGATTTAGCTAAACCTGTCTACACCGCTTTTGGAGAAAAAGTCTTTCTAAGAAGGTTTGTTAATGTACCCAGAGCCATAGTAATGATCGACTCCTTAAAGAAGAAGGGAAGAAAAGTAGTTGTTAGAGTCAAAGGAAAACTCGTGAAAAATAAGAAACCGATAGTAGTTGAAGGAGAACCTATTGACACACTCTATGATGTCTATGCTGGTATTGCAAGAATAATTGTTAAGACAAGTACTGGGCTAAAATATAGCGTAGGAGGATGGGGTGCTTATCTAGAAGATATTGAATCTGATGTCATAGAAGTTATATCCTAGGAGTACACTTCGTATAATCATATTTTTGTAGAAGATGTTTTGCTACTTCTTATTAAATACTACTACGTTCTCTTATACAATAAAGAGTATATAGATTATGTTATTTAATCAAGAGTATTGTATACTACTTTTTCACAACAGAAGATCAGTTATATTACTCATTACGATAAAGAATTTATACTACCCACTGGTAATAAGTTCTTGTCAGATACTCAAGTTCTCCATGGGGAGATAGGTCTTGGCCAGATCTAAAGCCCTGGCAAAAAGTATCATAGCCTTAATTGTTTTAGTCATAATTATTGCTGCAGCACTAGCAGGATGGTACATATGGACTCAGATGCAACGACCAACAGAAAAGATCTATATTAGATTTGCTGGATGGAGTGCTGGAGAAACAGAAATGAAGAATTATGAAAAAATAATATCATTATTCCAAGAACAACACCCCGATATAATAATAAAGTATGAAGTTATTACACAGATGTTTCATGAGAACATTTTAGCGTCATATGGTGCTGGAGTCGCACCTGACGTATTCTATCTTGATTCATCATGGGCGCCCATATTCATTGATAAGGGAGCTGTTTTACCAATCTCTGATTATGTTGATGAGGAATTCATAAACCAGTTCTATAGCTTCCTACTAGAGCCTTTCAAGGGAGCTGACGGGAAAATCTATGGTCTCCCCAAAGACTGGAGTATGTTAATGTTATTCTATAATAAGAAGTTGTTCCAGCAAGCAGGCTTAACTAGACCTCCTGACACATGGGATGAACTTGTAAAGTATGCTGAAATCATAACTAATAAGACCGGTGTACCTGGACTAGCAATATACCTTGGCGGCTTCAACAGGTATATGCCTGTTGCGCTAAGTAATGGAGCTCCTAAACCATGGTTTGATAGCCCTGATGACGCATCTTGGTTTGACCACCCTGTTGTTAGAGAAACTATGGAATGGTATATCAACCTCTACTTAAAGGGTAAGATTGAGAGAGAGCAGAAGGGATTACCTCCATATGTTGTCGCGCCAAGTGATGTCGGTGCAGGATGGCTTGGCGACGCTTTTGGTAGCCAGAAAGTAGCCATGGTCATTAGTGGGAACTGGATGATACCATTCCTTGCAGACCAGTACCCAGACTTCAAGTTTGGCGAAGACTGGGACATTGCTCCTGTGCCAAGAGGAACAAAAGGAAGAGTAACTATGGCATATACAGTTGCTCTAGCAATAAACTCTAAGACAGAGAACCCTGAGGCAGCTGTTGAGTTTGTGAAATTCGTTGTAGGCAAAGAGGGACAGAAGACTCTCGTTGTCAAAATGGGACACACACTACCATCGATCAAAGGGCTTGAAAATGATCCAGATATGTGGCCTCAACACAGGAAATCTCTATCGTTCCTAGACGAGTACACTATGGTACAAATATTCCTGTGGGGACCAAAGTCTGGCGAATTAGAATCAAAGATAAGTGACATCATGGCCGCTGCTATGAGAGGCGAAATTACTATAGATGAAGCACTAGAGTCTATGAAACAAGTTGTACAAGAAATGTTCCAGGGCTAGATAAGCTCTCGGGGGACAAAATAAATGGCTAAACCTATATTCAAATCCCAAATATTTTTTGAATCAAAAGAAATAGTTCAGAAGAAATTCTCGAAGATAATAGTTAAGAAAAAGTACCGTGAAGCCCTATCGGGTCTTCTTTTAGTCTCCATCGCCACCCTCTTAAACTTTGTCTTTGGATACTTTGCTGCTCTCTTCGCAGTTTACTTAAGCTTCTTTGAGTGGAATTACATAGGCCCCATGAAGTTTGTTGGTCTTAAAAACTATGAGATCCTTCTACGCGATCTCTTAAGAGGAATCTCGGGAGCACATTACTTCCTAGCACCATTCTATACAGGCTTAAAGAATATAGTTTTGTATACACTAATAGTTGTCCCTACACAAACCTTTCTAGCAATGGTGCTTGCTGCTTTCGCTAACCAGAAGATCAAGGGTGTACAATTCTATAAAGTATCATACTTCCTGCCAGCCGTGACATGCCCAGTAATAATATCACTTATATTCATATGGTTATTTATGAAGTACGGATTCATAAACTATATGATACAATTAATCATACCCGGTTTTGCTCCAGATTGGATACATGACAAGAACTACTTGCTCTACGCCATAGCATTAGTAGCAATATGGGGTACAAGCGGCCACTTCATGGTATCCTTCCTGGCTGCCATGCAGTCAATCCCGAGAGAACTATATGAAGCAGCAATGCTGGATGGAGCAGGGCCTATCCGGAGATTCATATACATAACTATACCTATGCTCAAACCTATGATTGTTTATGTAGTTGTTATGGGAATGATCGGTGCTCTGCAAATGTTCGATCTAGCATGGGTTATGGCAGGACCTAGTGGAGGGCCAGGTGGCGCAGGCTATACAATGGCCCTCGACATATATCGTGAAGCCTTTATAAACCTTAGACCTGGTGTAGCAGCCGCCAAAAGTATGTTCCTGTTCACACTAATCTTTGTATCAACATATATTTTCCAGAAGAAGTATAAGGTGGTGCCCCGATGAAGATTAAAAGAATCTTATCTAGATTTGCTTGGAAAATACTTGTATACACCGTGCTAACAGTATTTGCTTTAGTATACTTAACTCCTTTCATAAGATCATTTATTGCATCATTTATGACATGGGAGCAGGCTTCACGTTATCCGCCTGAATGGATCCCTGATCCATTTACTTTAGAGAACTACATTAAGGTGTTTAGGCTAGAGCTTTTCCCTAGATGGATACTTAATTCAGCTATCTACGCCGGGTTAATCGTGGCCGGTAACATATTATTTACTAGCATGGCAGGATATGCTTTCGCTAGACTAAAGTTCCCTGGCAAAGATGCTTTGTTTTCAGCCTTACTAGCCCTTCTCATGATACCTGCTTTTGTAACTCTCGTACCGAACTACATTATAGTCTATAGGCTTGGGCTTATCGACAACATACTAGGACTAGCTCTTCTAGGATTAGCCAATGTATCAAGCATATTCCTTATGAGACAATACTTTCTCTCATTACCACAAGACGTATTTGACGCAGCTAGATTAGATGGTTGTGGTCCTGTTAAGACCTTCTTCTACATAGGCTTGCCTTTAGCCAAGCCTGCTCTTGGCGCAGTAGCTGTATACCAGTTTCTCGGTGCATGGAATGCTTTCCTTGGCCCACTAGTCTTCCTTAGATCCCCTGAAAACTTTACGCTTCCAGTAGGACTTAGTTTTGCTTTTCAACGCAGCATGTGGACAGAATATACTCCGATCATAGCTGGGTCACTTATAGCCGCTGCTCCAACAATACTCCTCTTCATAGCATTAAACAAATACTTGATCAGGGGAATTGTTATAACAGCAGGTAAGGGGTGACCTTGGATTGGCTAGAGTTTTTCTCAAGAATGTAACTAAGCGCTTCGGGAAAGTAGTAGCTGTTGACCACGTAACATTAGAGGTTAGAGACAAAGAGTTTATGGTTCTGCTTGGCCCCAGTGGATGCGGTAAAACAACTACACTAAGACTAATAGCAGGACTTGAAGATCCCGATGAGGGAGAGATATGGATTGGTGAAAGACTAGTCAATGAAATCGATCCTGTTGAAAGAAATGTAGCTATGGTTTTCCAAAGCTATGCCCTCTATCCTCATATGACGGTATTCCAGAACATAGAATTCCCATTGAAGATGGCTCGTGTACCTAAGGAAGAACGTAAACGTAAAGTCATAGAAGTTGCTAGATTCCTTGGCATAGAGAATCTATTGAATAGATATCCAAAGCAATTAAGTGGTGGCCAGCAACAACGTGTAGCTTTAGCTAGAGCTATTGTTAGAGAACCGGAAGTATTCTTGTTAGACGAGCCTCTCAGTAATCTCGATGCAAAACTTAGAGTTAAAATGAGGTTTGAGCTACGTAAATTGCTCCACGAGAAATTAGGGATTACAACGATCTATGTTACACACGACCAGGTAGAGGCTATGACCATGGCTGATAGAATAGCAGTAATGAATGAAGGTAAAGTAATGCAAGTAGGTACTCCAATAGAGGTCTTTGAGAAACCAGCTAATATGTTCGTGGCAGGTTTCATTGGAGTACCTCCAATGAATTTTATGGAAGGTACTTTAGTAGAAAAGGAGAATAAGCTATATCTCGATATAGGAGAAGTCTCCATAGAGATCCCTAGTGTATATAAAGAACCTCTAAGTAAGTACGTTGGTAAAAGCATTGTCTTGGGAGTTAGACCCCAGGACATAATTGTTTCAACAAAGCCTATGGAAGGTTATTATAAAGGTAGAATAGTAGGCTATGAGCCTCTTGGCACCGAGACATACATACACTTCACAGTAGGTAGACTAACAGACTATGTTGCCGTGGTTAAAGGGAACATACAACTCGAACTAGGAGGTATAATATACTGGACACCAAGACCTGACAAACTGTATTTCTTTGATAAGAATACGGGGAAAGCAATAACATAAATCAATACGCCTATTTATTATTACATGCCCAAATACAATTTCATAGAATACCCCAAGTGCTATTATAGGAGCGTCTATGACTGTATATATTATGGAATGCCTATCTAAGCTACTTATCTGGGGTCTAGATAGATGAGTTGTGATAGAGTTTATCCAACTAAGCCTATTATAGGTGTTGGAGCAGTAGTTATTGACTGCAACAAGATACTACTTATCAAGAGAGGGCATGAGCCATGTAAAGGATGTTGGTCTATTCCAGGTGGTGTTCAGAGAGTTGGCGAGACCCTTGAACAAGCTGTTCTACGCGAGCTATATGAAGAAACAGGAATCAAGGGTGTTGTAGAAGGTATTCTGTGGATCGATGAAGCTATTATTCTTGATGATAACAAGAAGCCAAAGTACCATTACGTGATAATTGATTTCCTCATTAAACCCCATAGCCTAGAGGTCACTCCTGGAGGTGATGCTGTTGAAGCTAAGTGGTTCCCAATAGATACAGACTGGAGTAAACTAAGGACGACACTTACCATGAAAAAACTGCTTAGCTATATAAGAGAACATGGAATAAAACCATTACCTTACACAAGAGCTGTTATTGTTAGCGAGAAATAGTGAAATACAAGATAGCTATGTTGCCGTGCTTAATCCACTGTTCTTCTCTACATAAAATCTCGTCAACTACTCCTATGTCAATAGAATTATAGTACACTTCGATGGGCTCTTCTCCAATGTTTCTGATATACCCTTCTAAGCCATGTTCAAGAGATATTATTGAACCGACTAATACATTCAGATTACTTATATTTAGTTTATCAATCGTAGTTATTGGTGAAAACAACATGTACTCGCTGCTGTTCTTTAGTATAGACCGTATTATGTCATTAATCACTATGGCTTCACCTTGATCAAGGTAGCCCTCGTCTAATGGTGTTTGCGGCACGGTAATTCTTGTCATATTGATTTCTCTATCGACTATATTGCTTAGAAACATCGGTAAGGTGTTTTCTGTTCCACTAATAATATATTTATCATGAAGAGCAACTGTTTGCGTTAAATAGATAATTTGTTTGTATCCCGTTGGCTTTACCTGTTCTACTGCACAAGAATCATAATAGTATTCCTCCATGACTAAGACCAGAGGTTTTGTAAGTAAGTAAATGTATCCGGCATTAGCTTCTATTCCTACATCCATGTCCATAGCTATCCTAAAATCTCCTTTGAGGCACGGTCCCGCTATATACTGTCTGAAGGATCCAGTACTTGTATTTTCTACTACAATATATGTATGGAAACTAATGTCTCCAACACCGTTATACGTCATAACAATTCTTGTTTTAACATCGCCCTTAGTCTGCTGAATAGTAATTACTGGTGTCTTCAAGAATTTTTCTCCATGATATACCGATGTTACATTACTACCTAGAGTATTCTCCATATCATCTAATGTGATCACCTTGGTTATTAACCAATAGTATCTCCTCTCGCAAATCCTATTTTCCCAAATCTTAAGCTCCAAGCCTTTCTCTGTGAGAGGAACAACCACGGTCAAGTCTACTATGATTTTCTTCCCTGAAGCAATTACGAGAGGATTGTACGTTATTGTTCTTAATGGCACTCTTTGGAGAACATAACCTGTAGATGGATTGTATATGTATAGTGAGATGAGAAGAGGAGGCTCAAGACTAACACCATGTTCTGTGATATATTTTATCCAGGAGTCAACAACATTTTTTATATCATCGCTTTTGATGAACAATACATTACCTAGAACCCTCCCCTCATACACTGTGACAATACTCTCTTCACTACTTCCTGGAGGCATAACAGCCCATACTTGAGCATAGAGAGATAAACCAAGGTTTTCGGCAGTAAACACTCTACCCTTATCAGATAAAAGCGTTATATGTATCTCTACCCCAGGCCATGGTCGTATAACATAGTTGAGAAGCATGGGTACGAGAAAAGAGCCTGCGATAAGTAGTGCTAGTAATGCCGACAGAAAGCCCTTAGCAAGTGGACTAATCACTTTTATCACCATCAGTATATGATATGTTAGGTATCAGCTATAACATTATAATATTAAAAACAGATACAATGATATATCTTTGCCTATGGGCTGGTTATACCTTGTATCACCTTGTATCAATTTAGTTTAAAATTACAATAACCGATATTGAAATAACGTTTAATAAACACATAATTGTGAGATTATGTATTATTTTAAAAATATTTATGTTATGCAAGAGCCTTACCTGTTGTTGCATCGAATAGTACTATTTTGGTCCAGTCTGGCTTGAGGTATACTATGTCGCCAGTATTGAATTTCCCTCCTTTCACTAGCTTTATCTTGACCAAAGATTCTTCGCCGCCTGGGTTTATATCAACGTTCAATATAGTCTCTGAACCCAGGGGTTCTACTACAAGTACTTTTGCTTTGATCGAGTCTTCTACAGGCTCCTTGTAGACATCCACGAACTCTGGTCTCATTCCCAACAGTATTTTCTGTTCGGGTTTCACATACTTTGCTGCTTCACTCGGGATTTTTCTCTCGAAACCTGGGCACTTGAGTTTATATCCTTCTTTCGTTTCTTCTACAATACATTCAATAATGTTCATTGGTGGGGCGCCAATGAATGTTCCCACAAACACATGCTGGGGCTTCAGGTAGATTTCATCTGGTGTGCCAACTTGCATTACTTTTCCTTGGTTCATTACTGCTATGCGGTCAGCCATACTTAGTGCTTCGGCTTGGTCGTGCGTAACATATATTGTTGTTATGCCTAGTTTCTTCTGGAGTCTCTTGATCTCTGCTCTCATCGCAAGCCTAAGCAGTGCATCTAGGTTTGATAATGGCTCATCCATAAGCCATACTTTTGGTCTTCTTATAAGAGCTCTTGCCAATGCTACTCTCTGCTGTTGTCCACCGCTTAACTGTCCTGGTTTTCTATTCAATAACTCCTCTATTCTGAGTAGTTTAGCTACCTCTAGGACTCTCTTTTTAATATCCTCTTTTGTTAAACCTAATTGCTTCTTCTTGATCGCCAACGGGAATGCTATATTGTCGAAAACTGTCATGTGTGGATAGAGGGCATAGTTCTGGAAAACCATTGCTATATCTCTGTCCTTGGGCTCGGTGAAAGTTACGTCCACGCCATCAATGTATATTCTTCCTTCATCCGGGTACTCGAGCCCAGCTATTAGTCTTAGTGTCGTGGTTTTACCGCATCCACTGGGGCCTAGTAAGACGAAGAACTCTTTGTCTTTAATCTTTAAATTCACGTTGTCTACAGCTACTACCTTACCGAATCTTTTTGTAACATTTTCTAATACTACTTCACCCATATGGATCACCCCTTACCCGAAGCCCATCCAATCATACCTCTCAAGTAGTACTTCTGAAGGAATACGTAGATGAGGAGTGGAGGGAGCATTGCTAATATGGAGCCTGCAGTTAAAAGACCCCAGTCAATATGATATTCTCCCTTGATCGTGACTACTTTTTGTGTAATAACCATTTTGTCGGGACTGTATATGAACATTAATGCGAAGAAGAAGTCGCTCCAAACCCATGTGAACTGTATTGCCGCTGCTGACGCTATTGCTGGAAGGCTTACTGGCAACACTATCCTGAAGAATATTGTCAGATATGATGCACCGTCTACACGTGCTGCCTCCTCTATCTCCTTGGGCAACATGCTGAAGTAGTTTTTCATGAAGAATGTTATCCACGCTATACCCCATGCACTATGGATTAGTATCAAGCCCGCTAGTTGGTCTAGTAATCCGAATGACTTCATCATGAAGAACAATGGTATGACCATGGTCTGCTGTGGTACAGCCATTATGAACAGTATTAGTACAAACAAGTAGTTTTTCAATGGGAAGCTGAATCTAGAGAACCCGTATGCCATCATAGCTGCTATTATTAATGGGATTATGGTGCTTGGTATCGTTATTATGAACGAGTTCATGTAGCCTCTTGACAGGTCATATAACGGGTTCTCAAGTACTTCCACATAGTTCTCGAAAGATATGTGAGCTGATGGCGTCCACCATCCATGTATCACAACTTCACTATATGGTCTAACAGATGTCATGAATAATCCTATGAATGGCAGCAACCATATGAATGCTACAGTCCAAGCTATAATATTGCTTATTATTATTGATGGTTTTAATATTCTCCTAATCCTATTCTTTAGGTATTCCTTTTTTAGAGAGACGTGCCTAAGCACTTCTCTTCACCACCCTCTTTATGAATATTGTTGCTGGAACGAGGGTTAGGAGAGTGAGAATAATTGCTGTTGCAGCAGCTCTTCCATAGTCTAATGCTCTAGCAAAATACAACCACATGACTAACGCCAAAACTGTAGATGAACCGCCTGGTCCTCCTTTAGTTGCAGCATAGACTATGTCGAATATCTTCAGGTCCCATAGCATGGTCATTACTACTACTGTTAGTGTCGCTGATCTTACTGAGGGTGCAACAACTTTATAGAAGATCTGCCACGTTGATGCACCATCAATTTTCGCTGCTTCTATATAGCTTTGCGGCAAAGAGTCTATTGCTGCAGCGTGTATCGTTAAGCTAAATCCCGTCCATAACCATATTGAGCCAAGTATCAGTGATAGCAGTGCAGTATCTGGATATGACGTCCATGTCTTGTCTAACATTGTAATCCCTAGGAACCCGAAAAGTCTTGGCACAATGCCTATGTATTTATCGAACATGAATCTTATAATAAGTCCTCCTATAACCATTGGGATAACCATTCCTATGAACATTATCGACTTGACAATAGATCTTCCGTAAACCATTTTCAACATGTAGGCTAGTATTAAACCTAAGAATGTCGTTAAAGGCAGGTGAATAGCTATCCATACAAAGTTATGTATTAAAGCACCCCATGGTGGTGGCCTAGGCATATCCTCTAGTTTAATAAGTGCTTTATCCGGCGAACTCTCTGAGATTACAGCAGCATAGTTATCTAAACCAATACCGTTATCAGTAACAAAGCTTATGTATAAAGTCCCTATGATTGGCGTTATCACAAAGATCGCAATCATTATCAAACCTGGGCTCATGAAGAATAGTGCATGCTTTATTTCTCTCATTGTTAGTGCTCGTAGATGCTTCTCTCTCGACACAATTAATCACCTGAAACAGTCTTCATAATGTATCGTATAAGTAAGACCGTTTAATCTAGTGTGGTTGTGAAAGAAAACCTGTGGTGGAAATAAGAGGTGGAGTAGTGGGGGGAAATGTAAAAAGTTTTGATTTTTATTTTTCACCATGAGGTTTTCCTCATAGTGCTTGTGGTTTTCTGTTATTCTCGCTGCCTTTAGGAGCTTGGGAAGTTCTCTGTGAGAGTGTTTAGTACTTCGTCTAGTTTGTCTGGTTCAACCCATAGTAGTTTTAGCTGGTCCCAGAATAGTGTCTGCCAGTCACCACCAACGCTGTCGTCTAGGTCTGGTAGTATGGCCAGGTTAAGCTCTTTGATCTTCCTGTAGACTTGCTGCATTGGACCCCATAGCTTGTCTTCTGGCACCTTTGTCCATGTTGGTATCTTACCTGCTGGTTGTGCAGCATGTATTTCTTGTCCTTTGGTTGCTAGGAACTTGAGGAAGTCAAGAGCCTCTTCCTTGTGTGCAGCAAACTTTGGTACGAATGCGTAGTCAGCTCCTCCTACGACGCCCTTGCAGCCTGGTAGTGGGAAGAAGCCTAGGTCGTTGGGGTCGTCAACCATACCGGTAATCCATGTACCCATGAAGTATAGACCGTACTCGCCGTTCCACCACTTTGAGACAGCTGTTGTCCACTCGATTGGCTCGCTGAAGTAGCCATTCTTTATTAATGGAACTATGTAGTTCTCGAAGATCTGTTTGACTTGTGGGTCGTTGAACTTTACTTCACCTTTTATAAGCTTTAACTGTAGGTCTGTTCCACCGAATGTGATGATGAAGTGTTCAACAATATCGCTTATAGGCCATCCTACGCTATCGCCTGTTACGATCGGGTTCTTGACACCCTCGATATTCTTTAGCTTATCTAGTAAGCTCATGAATTCATCCCAAGTCTTGGGCTCCTGTAGACCGTGCTGCTGGAAGAATGATTTCCTGTACCAGAATCCTGGCTTAAGCCACATCGTGAATGGTACTCCCCAGAGCTTGCCATCCCACTTAACTTTGTCGACAATACCTGATACATACTCGTCTTCGTTAATGAGGCCCGTGACTTCTTCTACATAGCCTTTCTTAGCCATCTCTACAATCCACCAGGCCCATGGCGTGATTATGACGTCTGCTGAAGAGATTCCTGCTGCGAACTGTGCAGGCATCACTGTTGCTAGATCCTCTGCTCTCATGACAACATACTTTATCTCAATGTCTGGATGCTCTTTCATGTACTCATTGATAACTGCTCTGAAGTATTCCTCTTCTTTACCAGACCATGGGCCGTAGACTACTAGTGTTACCTTGCCTGGTGCTCCTGTTTCTTTTAATGTCTTCACTTCTTGCCATAACATGAAGGTGAATGCAATACTTGCTATAGATAATATGATTGCTACTATAGCTATTCCGGCTAGAACCTTAGTTTGCGCGATCACAAGAAACCACCTGTCCACGTGTATCCTACCATTTTGTTTTATAAGAGAAGATATAAAACCTTTACTACTATTATTATCTTTAAACGCCTTTCATGGTTTAGTTAAATAATATAACCTTCTGAATTAGATACATAAAATAAATTACTGGCTAGTGGTAAAGTCTGTCTAGATAAACGTAAAGGCAGGTACATGTTATACAGTATTCTAACTCGGCACTACTACAGGACATAAAATACATGGTCTAAACAATCAAGTAATAAAAATGATTTATTGACCAGAAATACAGAGTTCTCGTTTAAATTTCCTTTAAAAGATATAATGTCTTGAGTAAGACTACATTGTTATTGCACTGTTAGCTCTAGGTACCTAGATTCAATATCTTCTATTGATGCACCTATTCCGCCTGCACTTATAATGTTTCCTTCTTTATCTTCAATGTATATTGATCTTATACCACCGTCGTTAGTTATTAGTAACTTTTTAATATAGCCTTCAACTTCTACTGGTTCATGTGTTTTTACCTTAAAGCCCTTTATTTTAGCAAAGACGTTATACCCGTTTTGTAGTGCTTTCTGTATGATGTCTAGTGCAAGCCAGTGATGGGCTGTCCTGTATGTTGCTCCTTTTTCTACATCGAAATCCTTGATTTTCTTTGCTAAACGCCAGTACCCATGGTAAAAAGACTCATTGGCCAGGACAATGAGCTCCCACTCGGCTGAATGTATTACATAGTTTTTGCCGAATAGCATAAGGTTTGATAGATCCACCTCAAACATGTTTACTATTCCTGTAGGCAGGATTTTTACTTCAATGTTCTTTGTACGCTCAACAATTTCCTTGATACTAGCTGGTATATCTTCAGAGATAACAGCTATTCCGAAGATACTACTTTTCTTTGCTGCTAATGTCTTCGCCAAAGTGTTGATTACTTTCTTCAGCACATTTACGTTGAGAGATGTAAATCCATCTGTATCCATGCTCGTTATCATATGCCTCATTCTCTCGACACCAACATCAATATTGTACATCATCCATAGAACAGGTTCTCTTTCCCCTTCAGACTCCTGGTAGTAAGATGATAGTTTCTCGACAACAGCATTAGTCAACTCCGTTAACTCGTTAATCCTCTTTCTCACATAGTGTATTAAAGAGATCCTAGGTGGTAGTGCACGATACTTACGGGGCCTCCCCATTCTTACCTCGATCAAGCCTTTCTTCAAGAGGGATTCTAGTACACTATAGATTCTTGGGAGAGGGATACCCGCTTTAGAAGCTATTGTTGGAGCTGTTTCTTCTCCAAGCTTGAGTATTGTTAGATAAGCTTTTAGTTCATAACCACGTATATCTAGTTTCTCGAGGGCTTCACGTATCATATGTTCCTCGTCTTCAGGGACCATTGGCTATCACCAATGAGTCTTCTCGAAATAACTACCAGTTAGTAAATATTTTCCGATATCATTAATAAGTTAGATATGGAAAGAATATATATGTGGCGTACTTAAATGATTAATTAAACTGTGGAGAGACGCCTTGATAGTAAAACCTAATCAGAAGAGAAATATCTGGGATTACAAGGATATTGTTGGAACACCTGTTATAGAAGAGATCATTAATGTCGCCAATAGCCTCAAAGGATTGAAGGTAACACATGTAAACTCTACATCATTCGGAGGCGGTGTAGCAGAGATTCTCCATAGTCTAGTACCCTTAATGAATAGTGTTGGATTAAATACTGAATGGGAGGTAATCGAGGCTCCTCAAGAATTCTTTAATGTTACTAAGAAGATCCATAATGCACTTCAAGGAGCTCCTATTGATCTCAGTAAAGATGAGAAGAAACTCTACCTAAGTATAAACAAGCGCAATGCTGAGGAAGTATTGAAGCTACATGGAGAAGCAGTTATAGTTCATGACCCCCAGCCTCTTGCGATCAAGAAGTATTCGAGCAACCATAGGAAATGGTTATGGAGATGCCATATAGATTTAAGTAAACCGTATGAACCAGTATGGTCGTTTATCAGGGATCTACTCAATGGATATAATGCTTCAATATATCATATGAAGGAGTATATACATCCCGGGACACCCACTCCAATAAAATACGTTATGCCACCATCAATCGATCCATTAAGCGACAAAAATAGAGAGCTAGACCCCGATACAGTATATAAAATATTAAGTAGATACGATATCGATCCCGAGAGACCCATCATAACACAGGTAGCACGCTTTGATCCTTGGAAGGATCCTATTGGTGCAATCGATGTTTACAGGCTTGTGAAAAAGAAGATACCAGGAGTACAACTACTTCTCATAGCCAGCATGGCTTCTGATGACCCTGAGGGATGGATTTATTATGAGAAAACTGTAAGGCATGCTGGCGAAGACTATGATATACACTTCTTGACTAATCTAGTTGGCGTAGGCCCCCTTGAAGTGAATGCTCTTCAGCGTGCTTCGACAGTAGTGATTCAGATGTCTACACGTGAGGGATTCGGGTTAGCTGTAACAGAGGCTTTATGGAAAAAGAAACCCGTTGTCGCTAGACCTAGTGGTGGTATAAAACTACAGGTTATTGATGGATATAATGGTTTCCTCGTTAAGGATGTTGCCGAAGCTGCTGAGAAGATAATCTATTTGATAAAGAACCCTGATCTAAGAAGAACCATGGGTGAAAACGGCTACAAGCTCGTTAAAGAAAAGTATTTGATAACGAGACACCTGTTGAACTACCTGAAAATACTAGACATGGTTTTCAGAACATAAAATATCGTATCTACTCCTTATCTCCAACCATATCTTTTACTTCAACCATAATTTCTTTTGCCATAACGTCTTCCATGAATGCCCTATGTCCTCCAACAGAGTATATGCTACCACCTGTATCAAGGAGTATCGAGTATATTCCTTTAGTGGGGTTCGACACAACATTATATACTATTCCTTCAAGAGCTACTTCGGTCAACCCTGCCGTCATATACCCCTTAACCTTGGCGTATACTTCATACTTGTTCTGAAGAGCATGTTGTATAAAGTCTACAGCAGACTGTATGTTCTTGAAAACATACTTGTCTCCAGGTCTAATACTGCTATACACTTCTATCGAGCTAGCTACGATCCTGTTGTAAAAGTATGATGTCAATATAAATCCTAGCTCAATGTCTTCTATGTATGTTGCTCTAGGTATGTAGATTGCTTGATCACCTGGTGATAAGGGGGTAATAAGGGATGATTTGCTATCAGTTATTACAAGTATTCTAGAACCATGCGGTCTTTCTCTAGATATTGTTGCTATACCACTATATCCATATATTGTCTTTAAGTGCCTCCCCGAGATAGTATTGGAGGCAACAAGGCTAACATAGATGTTCCTATCAAGAGCTTCTCCCAGCTCCTCTGCAACCTCAAATATAATGTTCTTAGGCATAAACACGAGTATTTCGTTCTCAGCTGTTTTTATCATAAATTTTATCATTCTCAGTATATCCTCCCAGCCATCTACAATGCTGAACACAGTCTCGAAACCATGTGCACCAGTTATACTGTGCTCAATAGCTGTCGACACTTCTTTAGCTAAATCCAATAACTTCCTCATACGCTCCTCGATCAACATGTTGAGTTTCTTGTCAGGCGGAATAACAATAAACATCCTAGGCTTCGTAGCAAGAGTCATTACGAGACCGTGTTCCTCAAGATTCTTTAAGGCCTTGTATACACTGCTTGCAGGCAACCCAGTATGAGCTATTATCTGGTCTGCCGTAGCTTTACCGCCGAGATATATAAGCGATAAATACGTCTTGATGCTGGGTTCTCCAAGCCCTATTTTCTTGAACAACTCACTGATCTTTTTCTCTAGGTCCACTCTACATCCCCTACCAATGATCTTACTACCCGTAGGGGAATAGTACAAAAATTTTTTTACTAATACGTATTTTGCATAATACATTAGATATATAATAAAACAACAAGGTATAAATACTATTCCTTAATCAGAAATAATGTAGTGAAATACCTAGTTAGAATAAACCCCGGACTATGGTGGGTGGATCTTATGTCAGAAGCCTTAACTAAACTACAAGCCCTTATAATAGCGATCATAGTTATCGCCGCTATTGGAGGAGGAGTAGCCTGGTATTATATGCAACAACCAAAAGGTGTTAAGATCATCTGGGCATCCACACAGCTTGTTCCAGCTCAAGAGCAGGCATTCGTTAAGGATACATTGTTAAAGGAGTTTACAGAAGAGACAGGTATTGAAGTTGAGTTCGTTCCCATAAGCTATGAGGATCTGGCTACACGTCTCCAGTCAGAGGAGGAAGCTGGTAAAGTAACAATTAGTGTTATTGGAGAACTCCATGGTGGTATTGATTATTTCGCTTCTCAAGGATGGCTTGAAGACTTAAGTAAGTTTGGTACACTGCCAGATAGAACCTTCCCACAAGTACTCGAGGATTATAGTAGACTACATGGTATCAAAGCATACATACCATGGATGACTGCTACCTACGTAATGGTTGTAAACAAGAAGGCTTTCGACTACCTACCAGAGGGATTAACTGAAGACGATGTAATCCACGGTACCAGCAAGTGGACCTATGACGCACTACTTGCTTGGGCTAAGAAGCTATACGAGGAGACTGGTGGACCTAAACTAGGGTTCCCAGCAGGACCCAACGGCTTGTTCGTGAGATTCCTACACGGCTACCTATACCCAGCATTCACAGGCGCTCAAGTCAAGAACTTCAATAGCGATGATGCTGTTGCCCTCTGGGAGTACTTGAAGAACCTATGGCAATACGTGCACCCAAGCAGTACCACATGGGACGCTATGGCAGACCCATTATTGAAAGAAGAAGTATGGATTGCATGGGACCACACAGCTAGAATCAAAGACGCTATCGTACAGAAGCCCGATCAATTCGTAGTAGTGCCTGTACCAGCCGGCCCCAAGGGCAGAGGCTTCATCCTAGTAATAGCTGGTCTAGCAATACCTAAGGGTGCTCCAGACCAGGACGCTGCCTGGAAACTCATTGAATACCTGACAAGACCAGAGACTCAAGTCAAGGTACTAGAGAACGTAGGATTCTTCCCAACAGTCAAAGAGGCATCAGCAAAGATCACTAGCGGCCCATTAAAAGTACTAGCCGATGGTGTCAACAACCAGCTCAACACACCTGACGCCCTAGTAGCATTAATCCCAAGCCTTGGAGCCAAGGGCGGTGACTTCAAGAACGTCTACATAACAGCATTCCAGAGAATCGTACTCAACAACGAGGATATCAAAACAGTACTAGACGAACTAGCACCACAGCTCCTCAGCTTATTCGAAGAAACAGGTGCTCCTCTACCACCACCAGACTCGATGTCCGGTTAAATACAATAGTTTTTTCCTCCCGACCCCCTACTATGTTAGGCTAGGAGGTTTTTACGCTTATGACTAAACTTTTGAATAAACCCTCGTTATTTGAAAAATACACACCATACCTGCTGATACTGCCAGCTCTTACTTACTTATTGTTCTTCATAGGCATACCAATAGCTCAAGCAATATACCTAGCATTCACTGAGAAAGGTGCTTTCTCTACAGAAAACCTAGACTACCTCCTCAATAGCCCGTTTTCCATGTTTAAAGAGGCGCTGAAGTATACTTTCCTACTAGCAATAACAATAATTCCTATACAAGTAGCTATAGCACTAGGTCTTGCAATGCTATTTAACATCAAGTTCCCTGGAAGAAACGCCGCCCTATACTTAGTGATACTACCATTGACGATAAGTGATGTTGCAGCCGGCTTGATATGGTACTCCATGCTATCAAGCTATGGCTTCCTCAACAAACTACTCATAAACATGGGGCTTATAAGCCAGCCCATATACTTCTTTGGCTACCAGTACCGTAACATGGAGTTCCTAGCTATAGTACTGACAGAAGTGTGGAGAGCAACAGCCATAGTATTCGTCATATTGTTCGCTGGACTCCAGATGATTAGCCAGGAACACATCGAAGCAGCAGAAGTCTTTGGCGCTAATGTCTGGCAGCGTCTACGCTACATAGTCTTCCCAATGCTCCTACCAAGTCTACAAGCAGCCCTAATAATCAGAACCCTCTTTGCACTACAGATCTTTGGTGTTGTATGGATCCTTGCTGGTAGAGATATCCCGGTACTAGCCGGTGAGGCATACTACGAGCAAGTCTTCTTGAAACATACTGGTGTAGCCGCGATCTACGCGTTAATAATAGCTGGTATATCCGTGGCTGTTGGCGCTCTCTACATAAAATTGTTTAAAGCAAAGTACCTGGAGGCTGGTACATGATGCCCCATGAAGAGTATTCTATAGTTAGATATTACCTTAACAAAATAGTTATCGCAGGACTTGTAACCATAGCTATCTTATGGGTAATAACACCATTTGTCATAGCGATAGCTTATGCTTTCACCGACCCTGATCAATACTATAGTATTAGTGTAGTGTTTCCAACATCTTTTACAGCTGACCACGTTAAGATGCTGCTTGCACTAGGTGCCGACAAGGCTATCATGAACAGCATTATAGTGGCCGTACTAACGATCATATTTAGTTTCGCGTTGGGCTTACCTGCAGGTTATGCTTTCGCCAGGTATACGTTCAAAGGCAAGGATTCATTAAAACTATTCATTATAGGACTTAGAATGTTCCCAATAATGGTGATAGCTGTACCACTCGTAACACTGTACCTTAGACTAGGTCTCAACGACACCCTACTGGGTGTAGCACTAGCCCATACATCAATGGCACTGCCCTTCGTGATACTGATCACGTCAAGTATTATAGCTGGTATACCAAAAGAGCTAGAGGAGGCGGCTATGGTTTTTGGTCTTGATAGAAAAGGAGCATTCATTCATGTCACCATGCCGCTGGCTCTACCGGGGCTAACAGCTGCAGCAATATTCACCTTCCTGATGTCATGGAACGAGGTCTTCATAGCATCCGTGCTGACTCTGACAAACAGGACCCTAACAGCGTTCATACTAAATACCGCGATGGCTGCAGTCGACTTCATAAAATTCGCTGGAGCATTCATCATAATCTTCCCGGCTATGATCTTCGTGTTCATAGCTAGAAGATACCTCATATCCATGTGGGGTATTACCCTGAGGTGAAACCCCATGGTAGACGTGCATCTAAAAGGTATCGTGAAAAAATTCGGTAAAACAATAGCTGTAAACGGTATAGACCTGGATGTACGTGATGGAGAATTCATAGTATTCCTAGGCCCAAGTGGGTGCGGTAAAACCACAACACTAAGAATCATAGCCGGTCTCGAGAAACCAGACCAAGGAAGAGTATTGTTCGGCGATAAAGACGTGACGTATCTGCCGCCGAGACTAAGGAATGTATCAATGGTTTTCCAGAACTATGCTATATGGCCCCACATGAAAGTATATGACAACATAGCGTTCCCACTGAAGATAAAGAAGCTTCCTAAAGACGAGATTGATAGGAAGGTTAAATGGGCTGCTGAGCTGCTCCAGATCTCTGAGCTTCTTGATAGATATCCACACCAGCTTAGTGGTGGTCAGAGACAACGTGTAGCTGTTGCCCGCGCGATAGTCGTAGAGCCAGATGTACTGTTGATGGATGAGCCTCTGAGTAACTTGGATGCACTACTACGTGTAAAAATGAGGAGTGAGATCAAGAAGCTACAGAGGAGGATCAAGGTAACAACGATCTATGTTACACACGACCAAGTAGAAGCAATGACTATGGGTGACCGCATAGCTGTTATGAATGCCGGGAAGATCATGCAAGTAGGGACTCCCAGCGAGATCTACTTGAAACCCGCGAACATCTTCGTAGCAGGGTTCGTTGGAACACCCCAAATGAACTTCATTGAAGCTACAGTAGAGATCAAGGATAGTGAAGTGGTTCTCGACACAGGTGATTTTAGGATAAAACTTGACCCCAAATTCGCTGAACTACTCAGGAACTACAGTGGTAAGACTGTTATAATGGGTATAAGGCCGGAGCATATCTATCCACAAGACGCCGTACCCAGTAGGGCAAAAGAGCTTGCTGAAGCAGAGGGAGTAGTAGATTTTGTTGAAGCACTAGGTTCTGATACAATAGTACATATCAATACAGGCAGCCACATCATAGTAATGAAGATTAGCGGTACCTACCATGCGAACGTAGGCGATAGAATGAAGTTCATGATCGATCTAGATAAACTGCATGTCTTCGATAAGAATACCGAGAAAGCAATAATATGAGTTAACCTAGCATGAATATTAAACACAAAATAGTTTTTGAAACACACCTGTCAACGAGCTGGTAATCAATGCAACTACTCAAGACACTCAATAATAACGGGTGTACCAGATATTGGATGAAAGTAGTACTCCTAGCAAAAACTGGTTCGAGAAACCTGTGAGAGTTCTACAATTCAATATTGAGGATAGACATGGTACTGTAGTATCATCTTTATCGGGTAGAGAACTCGTTGATCTAGCTAAGAAGATAGGAGCTAATGTACTTGTTATTTTTGCTAGAGACCCATGGGGTAGAGCGTTCTATAGAGGAAGCAGTATTAATCCTGTACACCAGAAGCTTAGAGGAGATCTTGTTAGAGAAGCTATTGAAGCTGGGAGAAGAAATGGCGTCAAAGTAGTTGTTATGATAGGACATACAGCCAACAAATACATGTATAGACTCCATAGCGATTGGGCTCAAGTAAATTATCGTGGTGAAACCATTCTCCTCGAGCATGTACCATATAATGAGGAGAATTATGATCCCGAATGGCCGCAAATGTGCCTTAACTCTCCATTCATAGACTTTATTGAGAAGGAGATAAGTGAGGTCATGAAACTAGGTGTTGACGGAGTTTTCCTGGATAGCTTCAGGTACCAGCCAGATTTAGAGAGAGCCTGTTACTGTAAATGGTGCCAAGAAAAATTCATGAAAGAACACGGATATGAAATGCCACGTGAACCCAAATGGAATGATAGCCGTTGGCGGGAGCTTTGGAAATGGAGATACAAGGTTGTAGTCGAGAAGCTTAAGAGACTCTATGAGTATACCAAAAAGATCTCGCCAAACACCTTGTTCATGTATAATAGTCATCCAGGAGGATGGGCTGGTAGAACCAACAAGGTTGTCGAGATGGCTAGAGACTACATAGACGTCGTGTTCGCTGAATGCAGCGAAGCCGACCACCAGCCACCAGGATTCATCACAGAGATGGTAAAGTTAACGAAAGCAATGAACGGCGGTAAACCTGTTTGGGCTTCACGCAACTACTTCCACTTGTACAGAACAGTCTCTTCGACAACACCATTAGCTATAAGACAAGGACTCAGAGAAGCTATTCTAGGCGGCGGGTCTCCATGGCTTCTCGTATTCTCCATATCCTATAGACAAGACCCATCAGTTCTTGAGGCTGCTAAGAAAGTATTTGAGGAACACAAAAAACTCGAAGAATACCTCGATGGAGCTGAGCCTCTCCACCACGTTGGAATAATTGTGTCTAATAATACGAGAGATTTCTATGGACGCGATCACCCGGAGGACTATGTTGACGAGATTCGCGGCTTCTACTACGCTCTCGTACATAACCACATACCAGTAGAGTTTATCTCGGAGAAAGACGCTGCAAACCCCATGTTTTTGAAGAAGTATCGTGTACTAGTACTGGCCAACACTGTTTGTATGAGCGATAAAGTGTTATCAAATATAAGAGAGTATGTTGCAAGTGGAGGCAGGATTATTGCCACATACCTTGCTTCAACATGTAACGAAGAGTGTATTGAGAGATATGATTTCGGGTTACGCGACGTACTCGGCGTTGAAGAGAAGGGCTTGCTGAAACAACCATGGAGCTACGTGATCCCTGGAGACAAACATCCAGTATTCAATAATGTAGACAAGAAGCTCATCCTATGGGGTGATATGAGCTATGATTTCACTGGATCCAGAACTGCTAGGAGTATCGGATGGCATGTACTAGTTGAAACTATTGGTGATGCACGTGTACTAGCAACAATAGGTATTCCAGGCGGTGAATGGGGTTACGAGTATACTCTAGGTAGATCACCTCCACCACTAGGCATTGAGACCAAGGGTCCCGCTATTGTTGAGAACAAGTATGGTGTAGGGTTATCGGTCTACTATAGCGGTCAACTAGGCAGGCATTACTGGAGGACAGGGTTGCCGGAGTACATGAAGCTCATAGTTAATACTATTAAGTACCTTGGCGGCGAGCCAAATGTAGTCGTTGACGCACCTGAGACCGTGGCTGTAGAAGCGTTTACCCAGGGGAACAGAGTTATCGTGCACCTGCTTAACCACACATATAACCAGAGGATTATGGCAATAGGGATCGGGAGAACGAAACAACCGATACCACCATATAGTAGTAATGAAGCTGTCCATCCTCCACGTGAAGTAGTGCCCGTCTCGAACGTAGTCGTCAAAGCCAAGGTTAAGGGAGGATATGAATACAGGGTTTATAGTCCTCTTACAGGCAAGGAGTACAGTTACGATTTCAAGAATGGCTATGTTGTAGTTAAGGTCGAGTCTTTGGGTGAATACGAGGTACTCGTGTTTGAGCCCAAGAGATAAAATAGGGTGTCGTCATGCCCAAGGAGCTTTTCCCCAAGGTAGAGGGCTATGATAGTTGGAGAGATGCCGTAGCTGTTGTAGAGAACGCTGAGATCGTAGTAGGTATTCCCTCGAGAAACGTTGCTCACACCATCGCCTATGTATTGAAACAAGCAGCTATTGGCCTCGAGAAATACTATGGTGGCAGGAAGACAGCTATTGTTGTCTGCGATGGATTATCCGATGACGGGACCGTCGATGTTGTTAATGTTATGAAGAAGAACATCAAGATCCCATTGACGATAATACCTAATCTCAGAGCACCAGGTAAAGGAGCTGCAATGAGAACTATTATCGAGTTGATTGCAATGAATAGTGAAGCCGACACACTTGTTTTCATCGACAGCGACCTGCGGAGCATAACACCCGAATGGATCCCCCTACTAGCTCATGGTGCAATCGAGTGTGGCTTTACTGCACCCCTGTACAGAAGACACAGATTCGACGCAACAATAACGAATTTTATAGCACGACCATTAACCGCTATGGCCTATGGTATCGATATAAAACAACCGATAGGAGGCGACTTCGGGCTCAACCGTGGATTAGTCGATGTTCTAGCCAACAATATACTATGGACTTCTAATCCATGGACACACCTGTTCGGCGTAGACATATTCTTGACACACACGGCTCTAGCAAATGGAGTAAATGTATGCGAAGCATTACTTAAAGCGAAAATACATGAAGCAAAAGATCCGTCTAAGGGTCTCAAGAACATGTTCGTCGAAGTCACAGGAAGCCTCTTTACAATGCTTATAGAGTACAGAGACTCCTGGACCAAGAGACGTTTCACAGAACTAGAGTCTCCACCAGTAATAGACAAGCCCGAAGTACCTGATCTTGCTCCATGGGAGGTGCGTGTTGATCCCGAGAATGCTAAGAAAGTTTTCCACCACGGACTCCACGAGTACAGGGTTGTCTACGAGAAAATACTTGGCAAAGACTTGTTCGAAAAACTATACTCGAGCCAAGTGTATAACGAAGGTATTGACACAGAACTATGGTCAACTATAGTGCTAGAGTTCTTCAAGTATTTCGTTCGCGAGCCAGCTATGAGTAAGCGTGCTATTGTGATCGAAACACTGTTCCCTCTATGGCAAGGGCGTTTATACAAATACTACAGTGAAGCAGAGAGATTAAGTGACAAGGAGGTCGAGGAGTTTTTGAAGAATGAGGTCAAGGTTTTTGTCTCCAAGAGGAAGTATTTTTTAGAGGAATTCCTCCCCATATAGACAAATAATCAACTGGTTGTATGGTGATAAGGCTATAGGCTTGAAGAATAGATTAGAGAAACTGCGTGTAAACACTACTCTGTTGAAAGCACTAGCTATAGCAAATATATGCGAACAAGACCATGTTGTCGACACAACAACTGGAGAGATTCTTGCTTTACCCATTAGCAAGAGCCCGGATACAACATTATTTACCGTGAAGATAACTATCCCAAGACTTAACTATAAAGATTACTTGGATACACTTGTCTACGTAAAAACAAATAGTGATGGCATAATCTATCTCGACGGTAAACCCTATTATGGCCTCGATAGGTTCCATAGAATCTTCAGGATACCTTATGGAACCAAAGAGGTTACCATAGAGCTGGAGTGCCATGGCTTATGGGGTGAGAAACCCCGTAGTTGTATTCTCGAAAAGATAATGTTTCTTCAGGTAAACAGGGATCTCCTAAGACTCGTTTATGCATTAGAAGCCTTTATTGATACGGCTTCCTTTTTGGCTAGAATAAATAGGCGGGATGCTGCTTATGACCTGCTTTATCTAGCTGAGTATGCTGTTCGAAACATTTTGAGCCATATAGGTCTTGATCCCGCTAATATTACTTACCTAGTGGATTGTGTTGATGAGATCTGGGGTATTGACTATGACTTGAGGAAGCTTGTCGACGGTATATACTGGTATGCCGTGAAGAATCCTGGTCTACTTGCCGCAACAGGATTTAGGGAAATTAACCATAGTGTTGTCTCACATGTTTCAAAGAAAATACTTGATGAGCTCTATAATGAGCTGGATAGGCTATCCAGTGTTTATGGTAAACAAGGTATTGTATATCTGTTTGCACACTCACATCTCGATATGGCTTGGCTATGGGATGTTGATGCTACACGTAGGAAAGTGTTTAGGACAACACTTAATGTTCTTCGGCTTATGGAGGAGTTTAGGTGGCTTGCGTTTGTGCAGAGCAGTGCGTTTTACTACAAGTTACTTGAGGAGACTAGTAGAGAGACTTACCAGAGTGTTATGAAGACGTACAGAAAAGGTAAATGGATTCCCGTTGGTGGTATGTGGCTTGAAGCTGATGTAGCCCTCCCGTTGGGCGAGAGTATTGTCAGGCAATTTGTTTATGGACAAGAGTTCTTCAGGAAGAAATTCGGGGAGCCATCGTGGATTGCATGGCTTCCAGACTCTTTTAGCTATCCATCCAGCCTACCACAGATCATGACTAAAGCCGGGATCAAGGTTCTTGTGACACATAAGCTTGAATGGAATAAGGAGAACCCCTTCCCCTACACTACTTTCTACTGGATTGGATGCGATGGTTCAAAGATTCTTGTCCACGTATTAAAGAAAACTTACGGCGGCGGAGTCAATGCATCGAAGATCTATAGCCTATGGAGAGACTACGGGGAAAAGGATGTCTATCCAAAGACTCTCTCTGTATACGGGTACTGTGATGGTGGCGGAGGTCCCGGTTACGATGATGTAGCCAAGCTTGAGGTCTATTCTAAAGCACCTGTTTTACCCAGGATAGAGACCCATGGGCTTCACGAGTTCTTCAATGAAGCGCTCAACAAGAGTTTCCCTGTATGGAGTGGGAAAGAACTGCCTGTGGACGTGCATCATGGCGTTTATACTACTGGTACTTTGTTGAAGAGATTGTTCCGTAGACTAGAGACCACTACTAGAGATCTCGAGTTACTTTACAGTCTTAAATGTATACTTAGTAGTGACGATAAATGCGACCCTGGCTTCCTTGATGAGTACTGGCTTACTATCCTAGAAACAATGTTCCATGATGTTGTCACGGGTGTATCTCGCAGAGAGGTAACAGAGCATTATATCGAGAGGATCAAGAGTCTACTGGCTAAGGCTGATAGGACTATAGAGAGACTTATCGAGGAAATAACTGATGGTGATGAAGGACTCGTTTTATTCAACACGTTATCGTGGAACAGAGTGGGTTATGCCGAGGTATTGGTTCCCCGTGGATTAAAGCCCCGCTGTCCATTCCAGATCTTGGAGGAAGATGAAGAGAAGACGAAGATTCTTGTTGAAGGAAATGTACCCGGTATTGGTTATAGTGTTTATGCTCTCAGCAACCACTATAATCAACCAGAGCTGGATACGCGTTCTTGTGCACGGGTCTATAGTATAGGTGACAAGATTATTCTCGAGAACAATTATCTCGAGCTAATACTTGGCCCCAACGGGTTCATTGAGTCTCTTACTAAAAAGAAACACAATAGAGAAGCTATTAATGGGCCTAGTAATGTTGTCGCAGTATACTCTGATTACCCGGGTGTTTGGAATGCATGGGATATCGATCTAGATAACCTCTATAACCAACTCGATAAACCCCGGCTTGTAGGAAGACGTGTTGTTGAACAAGGTCCTCTCCGTGTTGTCGTCGAGTATACTTATAGTGTTCTTGACTCCATAGTGAAAACAAGGTATGTTCTCTACCGTGGCATACCGAGTCTCCGTATAGAGTACGTTATAGATTGGAGGAACCCAGGGACATTGGCTAAAGCATGGTTCAAATTGAAGAACAGCATAGATAGTATCGTCTTGGCTGTACCCTATGGTTCAGAGTTCTTGTCCAAAGAATCTTGGTTCAAAGAGAAACTACTTCATACGCTTCTCTATATTCCATCACAGGGTCTCTACATAGCTACTGATACTCCGCGAGGAATACTCTT
The DNA here is from genome assembly GCA_029637525.1 of Desulfurococcaceae archaeon MEX13E-LK6-19. NCBI lineage: Archaea > Thermoproteati > Thermoproteota > Thermoprotei > Desulfurococcales > Desulfurococcaceae > Desulfurococcaceae archaeon MEX13E-LK6-19. The sequence goes on along the minus strand of CP072660.1, from coordinate 1,109,136 downwards.
CTACAATAACATGATAGGTTTGTCGCTTGTTAAACACCCATTGTACCCTGACCCCGTGTCGAGTACTGGCTCTACGAACTTCACTATAGAGATAGGGTTTGCAGACAACTATACTGAAGCCTATAAGAGATCGCGTGAGCTACTACACAATGTAATAGCGCTCATAAAGAAACAAGGTAAGGAACATAGTATTAATACAAAGTCTAGAATCCTCGTATCACTAGACTCTAAGTACACGGTGTTAGAGGCTTTGAGGATACTGGACAGAAACAAGATTCTAGCTCGTCTCTTCAATACATGGCGCGAAAACGATCTTGCCAGACTCGTTATCGATAAGTGGGATATAAGCAATATCTATGAGACAGACTTGATTAATAGACTTGAAAGAGAAATTACTAACTCTGTCAGCCTGGGTTCCTTTGAGGTTAAAACAATAGTACTTCTTGGTAAGTAATAAAGAAAAAGACTAGGTTAAAAACAGCTGTGCGGTGTTTTTGTCTAGCCTCTTCTTAGGATTGATACTCCAGAAAGTACTAGTGCTAGTACTACCAATGCTGCTATAGCATAGCTTAGGTTTATTGCTGTGCTTTGCTTATCTGATAATTGTTCTGATAACCCCGTGATCTTGTCTACTGTTGTCTTGATTGTCCCGATGTCTGTCTTTATCGTTGCTACATCTCCTTCTATGCTAACAATTTTGCCGTAGATTGTACCTAGTGTCGTGTTTATTGCTACTATGTTTTCTCCTATGTAGGTTATTGTTGTATTGAGGTCTGCAAGTTCGACCTTGATTTCACCTAGTATTGTCTTGATCGTTACAGTATCATTGTTTATTGCCTCTATTGTAGCTCCTATATCTGTTAGTTTTAGCTCCACTAGCCCAAGTGTTGTATTGATGTATGCTACTCCCTTCTTGACCGCCAGTACTTGGGCATTGGTCTCGTTTAATAAGCTACTTAGTTCAGCAATTTTGTTCTCGATCAAATTCTCTAATGATGCTGTACTCTCATTGATAACACTCTTTATCTCGCTTGTTTGCTCGCTTATTTTCTCGGCTATATCTGTGACTTTTACCGCTGCTGATGTTGTTCTCTCAAGGAACCAGTACCCTGTATCCACGATTATGAATACCGTTGATACGTTCTCTATCGGAGGTATTGCTACTAGATATGTTCCACTTGCTACCTTGGTGTAAGATAATGGTATTGATTCTCCTGTTGGTGTCATCAGTGTTACTGTTAGGTAGTCGGGGTCTACTTTCTTGTTACCAAAGGTTATCTGAACGAGTGCATAGTCTTCTTCACCAGCGTTAATCTGTGTTGGTGCACTTATTCTTACTACGAACTCCTCTGTTGGTGTGAATGCTTTGAAGTAGTAGTCTAGGAACAAGCCCCAGTATGTCTCTGTTGGGAAGAGTGTCTGCTGGAAGTACCAGTATCTTTCTTCTAGATACCAGTCTACTGTTGGTGGTATGTAGATTGAGAGACCGTGTGCGTTAGGGTGCCCTGATGCAGCCCATTGTGCTATTATTGCTTCATCTAGGTAGTATAGTGTGGCATTAACGTATGGTCTTGGATCATAGCTTGACGGCCATACATCTGTCTCATTGATTTTCTCGAAGAAGTCGTATATGTCTATGAACTCTCCCTCGCCAGTCTTCTCGCTATCATCTCTTAGTGTCTTTATGGTGTCTGATAGTTCTGGAGATAGGTATACGTCTATTAACAGGTATAGTGATGCCATGTCTAGGTTTGGTACAACTGTTGATATGAACTTGTTGAGGTCTATGGCTGCTAGTGTTGGGTAATCTAACGGCTTTATTGTTGTATAGAATGTTTTGTATGCTTCAACTATCTTTGCGGCCAGTTCTTGGGCTGTCATGTTTGGTTTAGCTACTAGTTCCTGTAGGAATGGTGTATAGTACCATCCGTCCCATGGCTCGAATTCTTGTGATGCGACAAGTACATCAGCATATCCTCTTGAAGCTATGTCGTATGCTATTTCAACCATGCCGAGAAGACATACATCAAATCCTATTAGGTCTAGGTGTATGCCTAGACTGGAGATCTTGTCGAGAGCCCATAGTAGCTCCTGCTCTGTGATATAGTCATAGCCGTCACTGTAATCCCAGCAAACACCTTTCTGGCCAGGCGCTAGTCCCCGTCTCCACGCGTTTCCATGGTCCCATAGGACTAGTGCATAGTGTTCTGCTGGGAAGTGTGTTACGGTGTAGTTTACGAAGAATACTAGTGTATTTGGATCACCCATATTTGTTTCTCCAAGGTCAACAAGCAGCGTTGAGTTTATAACATTTGGATCAACGTCATGTTGTACAAGGTATATTCTTGTTGTCGTCCAGTTACCGTTACTGGTATCATAGCCAGGGTGCCTATCGATCATAACAACTATAGCGACTTCATCTGTTGACCCAGCCATCTCCATCTCATTGAAGTCTGATATACCGGCACCCTCAAGGTTATTATCAGCATCAAGATATACCATGAAGACCCACTTATACTCTGGCGTGGTCTGCGCACTAGCGAACATTGTGTTGATAGGCAGTAGTGAGAGTATCAGTAAACCTAGTAGTAGAGTCTTATACCAATTCTCCATGTATCCCACCCCACGACCACTATACGGTGAGGAAGGAGATACGGAGGAGTGGCAGAAAAATATTTTCTCCCACTATAATCACAAACAAATATGTATTCGTTAAAACAAAGTCTGTGGGAACATCATAACATCTACTATGATTGTACAGACAATGAACTAGGCTTGTAAGGTTCCTGTACCACCATAAGTTTATTAGACAAAGTATTATTTACAGTAACTGTTATCTAAGTGAAGTAGACTATTATCGTGTGTATGTGGGTGTTGTGTTTTGCTCCGGCTTGTTGAGGGGTATTGTGGCGGTAACGACTGGGTCGATAATGGTATTGCTCTGCTTTACAATAAGTGTAGGTTAGCTAGTATCGCGTGGGCTATGAGGGCTAAGAGTGTTGATAATGTAAGGGATATGTTTAAGTCGACATGGTTTGATCCTAGGGAGTTTGCTTTAGTTATGTTTGACAATAGGATTGTGGGGTGTGCCTGGGCTTTAATTGAGAGAAATTGTCGTATAGGCTTATGTATTGATCCTTACCAGCCTCCGTGGGTTGTCGAAGAAGCTACTAGGATGCTATTGGCTTGGGCTCGCCATAGTTTTGAGAAACGTGGTGCTAGAGGAGTTGTTACTATTGGTGGCTGGGATCAGTTTGGCTTCATGTATAGGTTGTTGCGGAGGATACTTGATGGTGTTCTTCTCCTGGAAGATTATGTTGCTACGTTAATGGTTTACGTGGGCCTGAAGTCTAAACCTAGTGTACCAGAGGGGTACATGATTAAGCGTGGATCAATGAGTGATATACCACGTGTTGTCGAGATATTTAACAAGGCTTTCTCTATATATGATTGGTTCCATCCATGGGATCTAGAGGATGCACGTAGATACTTTGAGAGATACAAACCGATACTGTATGTTGCAGTAGACAGGAATGGAGAGATTGTTGGGTATGCTGATGCCATGGTGTTTAAGGCTGTCGACGATAGGGAGACAGGTGTTGTAGCTACGGTAGCTGTGGATCCAAACCACCAACGTAGAGGACTCGGTAAAGCATTGGTGGCAACCATCGTTAAGGAGCTAGAGAACAAGAGCGTCAAGAGGATATATCTTGATGGGGTCAAGGGGCTAGAGGCACTTTACGCTAAACTTGGTTTCAAAGAATACTCTAGATGGATAAGATTCACCACAACACTACCTTCACTACCACAATCCCTACCATCATACAGCATCTATACCAGAGATTAGGTCAGCGGACTAGGTATCATTATTTTCTTCATTATTTACTCCGATATGTCAACGACAATAAGTAAAAACACTTGTAGCCATATACCCATAGTTTTATTGCACCATAATAGTCTTCACGACTTTAGTCTTACACGTAGTATCCTCAACAGATTTCCTTGTCTCCGGGACCAAAGAGTATTAATTCCTTGCCTGCTAATGATCAACAAGTATCGTCTCCCCGATGGCTATCGGGCTTGTATGGGTTGTTCATGGTGCCAGTGTATTGAAGTCTCTAGTGAGCGTGATAATACCTGTGTATCGTGAGTCAAGGATTTTGCCGCGACTGCTTGAAAAGCTGTCCAGACAGAGTATTGACTGTGAGGTAATTGTTGTTGTCGATGAACCTACGGAGAGTTTCCGAGACCTGATGAAGCATTTCTGGGACAGAGTAGTGTTTATTGTTAATGAGGAGAGAGTAGGTAAGGCTATGGCACTGAATAAAGCCGTGGGATTTTCTAGTGGGGAAATAATTGTCTTCCTGGATTCTGATGTCGATATACCTGATGACCCTGAGTTTCTCGAAAAAATCGTTGAGGAGATGAGGGATTGTGATATACTTGATTTCAAGAAGGTTGTGGTCAAGAACTCCCTATTGGCTAAAATGACTTACTACGAGTATGTTGGTGCAAACACAGCTTCATGGCTTACAACAAGGTGTCTGGGAAGATGTCCTGCGATAAATGGCTCAGGGTTTGCTGTAAGGAGAAGTGCTTTTGTTGAGCTAGATGGGTTCCGGAGAGTTATTAGCGAAGACTTTGATTTTGCCACAAGGGCTTTCCTCAAGAAATACAAGTTCAAGTACACCACAAGGGTCTTCATCTACAATTACGTGCACTCTAGTTGGCAGAAATGGATTGTACAGAGGAAGCGGTGGTCTCTGGGTTGCGCACTTTGGCTCCGAGAATGGTGGAAATCCTTACTCAAAGAGTGTCTGAGGAACCTACAGGTATTCATACCAGCCCTTCTTGCCCTAATCCCCTCTATAGTGTATATCGTGGCAAACTTCTTCATACCAGACATGATCATCTACAAGCTGTTTACCTCAATACTATTCTTCATCGCAGTAAAATTCAACATAATATTCCCGCTACTATTACTGACAACACTAGGTATAGGCTTTATGAAAAACCTCGCGATACTCCTAATAAGCTTCCTGGCTTTCACACTAATATTCATGGCTTTGTCCAAGAAACTAGACTTCAACTTCAAGACATACGAGTTCCTAGCCTACTATTTCGTGTACTCACCATTAGTACTATTCACGATAATAGTAGCTCTCATAAAGGTCTTCATACTGCGGAACAAAGAAATTATAAATAAGCTAGACGACTGGAAAATATAAAGACGTTGTTTATTATTGTAAAGGTACCAAGACAGTAGCTGATTAGGTGGGATAGTGATTCATATTCTGATCATAAGTCTTGGACTATGGCTTCTAGCATTCTTGCCAGGGGCTATTGTTGGCAGTGTTTTGACGAAGAAATTTAAGGACAGACCTCTTTGGGCTGGCACTGTTAGCAAATTGTGTTCATTATCTTTTCTATTCTCGTGATAATATTCTTGTTTAACAGCGACTTCAAAAGCTTTGGTTTCACTATAACTAAGCTTCACTGGTTGTTTAATGCTGTAATTGTTTCTTTTCCGATAGCTCTTTTCTTAGCGATTTTATCAGCATACCTTAATAAGACAGAAAATTACGAGCCACCTTTTGCCCCCAAAGAGCCTGTCTGAAGTAGTCCTTGTCCTGGCCATACTCGCTCCCATTGGTGAAGAAGTTGTTTTCAGAGGTATTGTTGAGAGTTATCTATTGCTCCAGAGAATAGGCTTCTGGATCTCTATAGCTATGCCAGGAATACTATTCTCTCTAATACATATAACGCCGTTTTCCTCAGCTCCAAAAAAGGTCTTGGTAACAATACTGTTTACGGCATTAATTGTTGGTCTCCTAGCTGGGTACTATAGAGCAGTAAGTGGCTCCCTGTTACCCGCCATAGTAATACACTCACTTTTCAACATCACCGGATTTACAGTAGGTAGAATCATTAGTAGACAACCGTAGATAATTACTAGTGCACTGTCCCAATTGGCTGGAACAGTATCTCGTTGCACCACGTCATCACTCTAGGGAATAATCTCCTTAAAGTCTGAACGATAGCATAGTATACATGACTAGAGAATATGGGAGAAAGGTGACAGCATAATGCATCTCAAGCTCATGGGTTTACTCCTAGTTGCCCTAGTTGTCGCATCGATTACAACTACACCAGCTACTATGCTATCCGTTGCTTTACCAGTATCCACTACTGATAACGAAGATGCTCCAGCGTGGGCTAGGCTCAATATATCCTTGGATACAGCGCTTGATCTAGCTTATACTGTTAGGGCTGCCGTGGAACCTCTCTACGGGTGGGCCAAGGTACAGCTAGCAGACACAAACATAACTATTCATGAGAAGATGTGGGAGCGTGGAGACTACTTCCTTGAGAAAGCCGAGAACGTTAGCGAGGTCAACGAGACTCTAGCAACAGCCTATGCCTTCACAGCATCAGTATTTTATAGTAGAGAACTCATTGCCGCACACATCATCCTCGGTGTCACTATAAGAGAGAACATAGCCAACAAGACCCTCACCAACGAGACAGTTGAAGCCGTTCTAGCTAGGGCAAGTGAGCTACGAAGTATTGTACACAATGTATCAGAGGATCTAAACGTTACGATTCCTGTTGTCTTCTACAAGCTACTTAATGAGTCAGAAGAAAAGGAGTTGAAGAGTAGAGAACTACTTAATGAAGGCAGACTCGGCAGAGCCTTCTCGTTCGCAGTAAGGAGCTACCATGACGTGACTAGGGCGTACGCCGTCCTCATCAAAGCGATCTATGCTGAAAAGCTTGGTCTAGACATCAGCAAGCCTAGGTTCTTGACAATGATGCTTGGGCGCCACAAGGAGGATCTCCAGAGGAGACTAGGGAAGCTACTTGAGAGACTCCCAGAACACGCTAGGCAAAAGATCATGGAGAAAGTGAAGAGACACCACGATATAATGGAGCTCCGTAAAGCAATCAGGGAAACTATAAGAGAGATCCAAAAGAGAATGAAACATGCCGACATAAAAGTAATCGCAAAGGTTACAACAAGAGTGATCCTAATAACATCCAAAATGCCTACCGAGACAGGTCGTGCCGTGAGAACATGGATGAGAGAACACAACATAAAAACTCCAAGAGAACTCTTTGACTATATCCTAAACCTAGTCAACGAGACAGCGACAACATACAATGTTACAGGATTCAAGCTACTCAACATAACACTAACCACACTATCCCAAGACATATACAATGCCACAGGCGTACAAGTAGATCTACTCCACATATTCTATACAATGGCAGTCGTCCACATCCATGCACACAGCGGACACCACAAACACGGAAAACCTTAAGATAAGGAATGTTTTTATTATACTTGAAAATAATACTTTTTTCTTTCTCCTTAACAAGAAACACTTTTTCTTATTAAGTACTACAAAAATCATAATATTTTTGATTACTGATCTGACGAAAGAGCAGCGGACTCAAGATCCGCTGGCTTTAATTCTTTACAATTATTAAATATTACATTAAAACTAGTTGATTTTCATTGATGTAGTGATGTTTATATTTGTTTCTTTATTGTGTTTGTTTTTGTGTGGTGTGTATGTGTGGTGTCGTTTCACGTGATCCCGTGTTTTGTACGGGTTTGTATGTTTTTATAGTGACTGGTTCTAGGGATTGTGTTTCTCGTGTACTTGGGTTTCTTGGTGTTGGCCAGGATCGTGTTGTTGATTTTGTTGAAGAGTATGAGAGAGTCCTTAGGGAGTCTAGTAGAGATGAACTGCTTAAGTGTCTCCGGGAGAGACTTCGGAGGGATAAGGGGATCTATAAGCTATCTGTTAATAGGATCAGGGAGCTCGCTGATGGCGATAAGGATATCCTGTTCTACAGCCTCCTATGGATCCATAGTAGATACGGCGATAACTTACGCGATAAAATACACCTTGGTGACCTAGCTAGGTTTTCCACCGTAATGCTCTGCAGAAATATAAGCACGAGAGTTGTCGCCAGTCTTTTTGAGGAGACTTTACTCGGGGTTAGACACGACGAGTACATTATATTGTTGCCTCACGCCTGGAGAGTAGCTAGGAAGTTCGGGTCAAAGAAAAAGATCCCAAGCCAGAAGGAGGTATACAAGACGCTTAAGAAGCTCGAAGACCACTTGATCCCACTAGTCTATAGTGTGTACACCAGGGTACATGCCAACAAGTTGTTGTATAAGAAGACCTATGGTGTAGAACGGGATGAAGTACTGAACACGCTTGCCGTCAAGGGTATAGTGTATAAGGGTATCAGCAATAGATTGCTGACACAAATAGTTGTTGATATCGTTAAGAAGATTACTATGGAGAAGACGAGAGAGATCATTAAGAGGATAGGGGATGTCCTCGAGAAATCTCGTGTAAAAATTGATTATGGGAAGAAGTTCTTCTTGTCAAAAACACTATGTACACTATACCAAGCCGAATACAATGGACAACAGGTAGGAGTTTATGTGTGCCCATATGCATTGAATACACTGTATCCAACGTATGATATAAACATAATCGTGATGAAGGGCTTAGAGCCGAGTATACATGAGTACCTGGTTTATACACCTGCACTGAATGTGCCGAACACACTATGGGTCTATATAGTAGGTGAGTATAGAGAAGCGCTGATCATAACTAGGGATGCCAGTAACCCATTATTCAAGATGATAGCCGAGGAGACGACCAGAAGGTTTAACGGCAAGACTCTAGTCATACAGCTGCCATATACTAGGAGCCGGTTACTAAACCCAATGAGTTTCAGGAGAAACTTAATCAAGGATATTGAGAGGGCTAGACAACGACTAGTAGTGATATCGCCGTTCTTGAAGAAGAGTATTGTCGCAAGATCTATTGGTGATGGAGTGCTAGCTAGAGCTCTTGAGAAAAAGATCAGTGTTAAAGTCGTTACATTGTCTCCGAGTTCACGTGGGATAAGAGAACGCGGTGAACTACGGGTACGGGAGCAAGAAGAGTGTATTAAGTTGCTCACAGAGAGTGGTGTAGACGTCGTGTTGAAGAACAACATGCACTTTAAAGCAGTTCTCGTAGACGATCATATAGTGTATATAGGGTCAGTGAATCCCCTCAGTACAATACCTCTTAAAAGCAACGACTACATGATCAGGGTTGAAGACAAGAATCTCGTGGAGGAGATTGAGGAGGCTGTTGGTCTTAGGGAACAAGCTACTTGATGATACCTACTATGAAGTCGTTGACGTTCGTGCCCGTGTACCCTGTCTCGATGGTTCTACCTAGCTTGCGGAAGAATGTGTAGCTGTCATTGTTCTCTAGGTATTCTTCTGGGGCTAGTCCTTTCTCTCGTGCCTCCCAGTACGTCTCGATGTCAATGATTGCTCCTGCTGCTGGGCTATTCCCGTCTACCCCGTCGCTACCCATACAAGCGAAGACAATGTTTCTTCCACGTAGGTGCTTGAGGTCTATCGCTAGGCTCAAGCATAGTTCCTGGTTTCGTCCACCAACACCACTGCCTTTGACCGTGACTGTTGTTTCTCCACCAGCTATAACAACTGCTGGCTTGGCTACTGGCTTATCGTGCTCGAGTATGCTCCAGGCAATAGAGCCTATTGTTTTGGCTGTTTCCCGGGCCTCACCATGCAGGAATGGTGTTAGCAACAACGTGTTGTAGCCTAGGCTCCTAGCCTTATCCTCCATTGCCTTGAGAGAGATGTAGTTGCTTGCAACAATGACGTTATAGGCTTTCCCAGCCAAGGGGTCACCGGGCTTCAGAGTCTCCGGGACCTCTCCCCTGATACCTGCTTCAATCCATTTCCTCACGTTCACGGGCGCTCTATCCCATAGACCATACTTAACCAGGATGTTCTTGGCGTCGAGAAACGTTGTCTCGTCAGGCACCGTTGGACCGGAGGCAATAGTGTCGAGCCTATCGCCGACAACATCACTTATAATCAGCGATACAACATGTTTCGCCCTCGCTAGTTTGAGTAAGCCACCGCCCTTAACCATCGACAAATGCTTCCTCACAGTATTCAGCTCAAATATGTCAGCACCAGCCTTCATGAGCTCCCTGGCAACCCACCCAATGTCACCGAGACTAATATCGTCTACGGGTACCTCGAATAACGCTGAGCCACCACCAGATATCAGTACGAACAATAAGTCACTGGGCTCAACAGTCTCCTTGACATACTCTACTAGTCTACGGGAAGCCTCAAGAGTCCTATCCCCAGGTATAGGGTGATCGCCTACAACAACCTTGACTGGCCCAATGTCCCCGCTAGGGAAAGGCGATATAACAACTCCACCATAAATGGCATCGCCTAGGACCCGATGCAACCCACGGGCCATCCCAACTGAGGCCTTGCCGAAGCCAACAACATGCACTCTATCAAAGTCTCTGAAGACCCTGTCGGCAACAACGATATCCCAATCCTTGACTGTCACACTCCTAGAGACAGCCTCCACGGGGTCAGCAGCCTTCAATCCCTCAAGGAGAATATCCAGGACATGCCTATAGAGAACACCATGACCAACTAGTTCATCATAGTTCTTTATAGCCGAGGAAATGATATCACCCAACATAAACTTTACACGAGCCACAACATGAAAAACATTACTTCCCCCGAGCCTCCTCGTAGACAATAAGGAAAACAGAAGACAGCACCACAGCCATCAAGACAGCTTCACTAAACCCTATGGTCTGGCCGAGGAGAATATAGGCTAGAATCGAGGCACCAATAGGCTCGCCCAAAGCAATCGCTGTAACACTACTCGTCTTCATGAACCGCAACAGGTAATTCATAACAGTATGGCCACCAATCATCGGGATCAAAGCAAGTAGTACAAAGAAGACATAAGAGCGAAGACTATAGCCGAGAAGCTCACCGCCTATAACAATAATGTAGATTAGAACCGTGAAAACACCGCAAGAATAAGCTGGTATAACATATGGCAGCAACTCTTCGTATCTACGTACAAACCTACCTATACAAAAGTAGACAGCCACAGCAAGAGAACCACCCATAGCAAGCAGCACACCATAAACACTATAGTCGCCAATAATACTCGGGTGGAGAAAGAGTAGAACCCCCGTGAAACCCATGACAAACCCTATCAACTGCAGCCTCGTAATACTTTCTCTAAACAATACTTTATCAATAACAATATTGTATAGAGGAAAAGCTACAACAATAGTAGTGCTGACTGCAACAGGAATATGGAACAACGACTCCATCCACAACAAGAAATGTGCTCCAAGGAAAACTCCTGAAACCATAGAATATAGCAGTAGTTTCCTGATACACGGTATAATCCTTTTCCCGGAAAGGACGCCATAAGAGAAAAGCACTATAAGTGATATCGTGAGTCTCCAGAAAGCACAAGCATACGATGGTGCTCCAGACAACAACACCAAGATAGAAGCCGACGAAATACTAACTAGCACTATACTTGACAGCAGTAGCACTAAGAACACACTAATGCTACCCAAAGAACCACCATTCACTACGACTTTAATAGTCAGATAAATTCTTTACCATTAAGACAACCTATTGAATAATATAGAGCACTTCCATATGGTTGTACTTTCTAATCCCTCAAGATCGATTTACTGATACTTGATACTATGTGCAAATTATACTCATATGTACCAAAGTATATAACCTAACCTATCAAACATGTAATCATTGGGGGTTCTTATTTTGCTTAAAGTATACTCTACCAGTAGACAGTATAGACGTAACCTACTAGTGCTAAGCATCATACTGGTGGTCATGTCAGCGGTTGTAGGCTATTGTATAGGATGGTATACTGGTTCTCTCGTCATAAATAATAAAGATACTGCCGAGGAAACAGTTAAACTCAATAACGCCATTACAGCCTCAATAGAGATCGAACAGTACCGCGACAATAAACTGATCGCCGTGTATAAGAAGGAAAACGACCCACTTACAAGAAACTTCATAGCAATCATAATCAATACTTTTCTAGCAATGAAATATCAGGGTACACCAGTACCAATAACATTCACAGACGGAACAATACTAAATGATTTCATACTGGATAACGCCTACAATAACAAGCTAAAAGGCACATACATAGCCATAGGTAACGGTACAGGTACTCCAAGTTTCACAGATTACAACATGTTCAATAGCGTGTACATGTCAAGAACTGTCCTCACACAGGAAACACATAATATGACACATTACATTGCCGTAATTGAAGCATACTTCATAATCGATGAAGACATGAATATCACTGAAGTTGGTTTACTTTTGAAAACAAGAATAGGTTCTACATATAAGTACATATTACTAGCACATGATACAGTATATATAATCGCCAAAACCTATGATGCCATCGTTGTAAAGTACGTATTCACGTTTACAAAACCATTTACATACAATTTTGCTGTGCTGATCACACGACTTGTCTTATCCGGGCTCCAATACGCCTATATAGTAGACATCAATAGGATCACGAGGTGCCCTGATTTTGGTGTTGATGGGGCAGGGGATGATCTTATAAAAGAGGACATACTAATGTGGCTTGGAAACAATCCATCGCCATTGTTTACCATGTACAAATATGATGTCTCCACAAAAATAGCTGAAACATCAAAGACGCCAAGAGTAACATACGGATACAATAAAACAAGCATATGGGTCATCATTCATGGATGGATTGAATTAGATGCAGAAGAAACGGCTACGGAGGTGGGACTACTACTCAAAACTGATGGGGTATGGGATTACTCTTGGTATCCAGCATGGATTAACATACTCTACATCCCTCTCGACACCACGCTAACTGGTCCTGGTATACATGGCGTAAAGATCATACTCTATTACTCGCAGGAAGGGTGAATAGAGATATAATGGACAGTGGATACTTTAGAACACTCATAATATTAATGTTCATATCACTTTTCATGGGATACATAGTAGGTTTTAGCATGAACACCATTCTATTCAGACATATCCAATACCAGCATAAGGGAGAACAAACAGTAATAATAGACTATACAGCATCAGGTTATGTAACCAATGTATATCCTACAACAACATACATAGGAAAGTACACTGTTTCAGGCACAATAACAACTACCACCCCCAAGTATACAAGACAAAAATACATTTTCAACGGCACGGTATCAACTACAATACCGTACTCATATAAAGAAAAACATGTTTTCTACGGCTATGCAAATACTACAATAGCACGTACATACACAGGCAGATTCAACGAAGAAGGAGTCTCAAGTGTTTACCTAGGTGGAAATTATAGTATACAATACATTACTGTGTATAGTAATGTCGGAGAGAATGTATGCATTATTAATGAGGTCTGTGTACTGGAAGTACTTATATGGGATCCATGGGGATGGAGATGGGTGGACCAATTAGTAATGAGCTTCAATAATACAGCCGTATACGTGTTTAATAAGTCTAGACTAGTGGAAAGAATAGATCCTTTTGACTGGTTCTCAATAGAAGATGTGTTATTCATGGGTGCCGGAGGATATGCCACGTATATTGTATATTTCAAGCCTACACCTAATCTCGGCACGTTACTCCAGTTAGTTATTCAAGCAAATGATTTCATCAATAACTATACAACCACAACAATTGTACTCCTCGATATAGTCCATTCAATGAAACATAAAGAGGGTATGAGAGTTTTAGGTGGAATAGCTTCAGAAGTTAGTGGCTGGCTAAAGATAACTATACTTCAAGCACTTGTAGTTTTGTACTTATACATAATGTATAGGCTCTATAAACAAAAGAGACAGGTATTAAACAAGACTCTAACTACAAGGACAGGAAGCAATCTTGAGGCAACTATAAAATCAAACTTCTATACACGGTACCGATGACTTTACGGACTGGACTATAGCCCATTATGTCATAGATATCTGATACCCCTCTGACATACAGGTATATTGTACCCTGGATGAGCCTGTTTTTATTGATTATTGATACTGGTTTCCAGCCAGGTATCTCGAAGTCTAGAGTCACTATCCTAGTACCGATTTTTAGTTCACGTATAAGCTTGGGCTTCAAGAGCTCGTTGGCACGCTTGGTTAAGTACATGTATACTACTGTGGCATCTCTTATTGGTACGGTGAAGAAGTCTCCGTGAATAATCTCGACACGATCCTCTACACCAGCTTTTCTCGCGTATTCTCTAGCTACTTTTACGAGATTCTCGTCAATCTCTATACCAACAGCTTTCTTGACATTAGCTCTCTTGGCAGCCTCAATAACTATTCTTCCATCACCACATCCTAGGTCGTAGAATACGTCTTTCTCACTAAGTTTTGCAACAGAGAAGATCAAGTCGAATAGATCGGGGTTAGTTGGCAGATAAGGTACTGATATAGGGTGCCAGCTGTTGTGTGGTGTCATCCTCCTACCATATACCGCCATAGGGCTCGCCGCCGTTATTGTTGTCTTAGTAGACTACTATCTATTGTTTTCATGTAAAGAAAACTCTTTAACCCTAATAATCCTATTCTTTAGAAACCTATTATACTATATGACTATACTTGACTTGTTCGTTGCAATAGGGGCGTGTGCCAGCAATGCTTGACAGAATAGGGTTAACCGGGTTTAAGCGAAACTACTGGGTCATAGTATCTACATGGGTTCTCGTGGTATTCGGCTCAAGAATAGCCATGACATACATGAGCAACTATGTCTACGTGCTGGGTGGTGACGAGAGACTCGTAGGGTACGTACTGGGGGTAGCAGCGATTCCAACGGCTATTGTAAGGATTCTTGGTGGAGCATATAGTGATGTTTATGGCAGGAAGAAGATTATAGTAAAATACACATGGGTATTGGCCATAACAAGCTACTTAATAGCCTTTGCACCCGACTGGAGAATCCTGCTCATGGCAATGCTCATCAACAGCATCACATTACTCTATACGCCAGCACTCCAGGCAACACTTGCCGAGAGCATGCCTCCTGGGAAACGGACACTTGGATTCCTCTATGCCAATATCATACCCGAGTTATTGAGTATACCAGCACCACTAATCGGTGGCTTCATAACAAGTCTCTACGGTGTCAATGATGTCACAGGGTACCGTATAGTCTTCACTATTAACGCCGTATTCCTAACAATAGTAGCGATCATAAGGCATAT
The DNA here is from genome assembly GCA_029637525.1 of Desulfurococcaceae archaeon MEX13E-LK6-19. Lineage (NCBI taxonomy): Archaea > Thermoproteati > Thermoproteota > Thermoprotei > Desulfurococcales > Desulfurococcaceae > Desulfurococcaceae archaeon MEX13E-LK6-19. The sequence goes on along the minus strand of CP072660.1, from coordinate 1,093,999 downwards.
GTTCCTTGAGGAGACGATAAAGCCTCTCAAGATACCTGGCGCAAAACTCATGGACGGTGTCAAGGGTGTCTATAACCTCATGCTGGTGATGCCACGTTGGCTAAAGAGGTATCTTTTCTTGAACTACGTTGTTTTATCGATCCCTGTAATGATGTACACATACTATGGTATAAGGTATGTTGTTCACCGTGGATACAATAACATGCTGTATGGATGGATTGTTACAATGGGGATCACTATATCAATGGCTATAACAGTCTATGTAACCAAGAAACAAATCAGTGTAAAGGATACGCGGCCCCTTGGCATAATAGTGCTCATGATGTCCCTAGGGATCGTATTGTTTGCACTAGATGGAATGCCATGGATAGTTATTGGTGGTGTACTAGCCCAGTCCGGTATAGTGATGAGGTTCGCTATAGGCAATGCTCTCCTGCACGAGTACATAAGCAATAGACTACGAGCAAGATTTTCTAGTTTCGCACTAGCATCACTAGATATATCATCACTCGTAGCAGGACTTGTCTCGGGTACACTATACCCTATTAGCCCATTCTATACAATGATACTTGCGTCAATACTTTGTCTCCCAGTAGGGATAGTATTCCTTGTAAAACCGATAAGACCGCCACTAGCCTCTATAGCGAAAGAAGTAGAGGATAAAATAATCCTAAAAAACTAGTCGTAGACCCACATGCACAGGAACATACTTGTCTATAAATCTCCTCCTGATATAATCTCTTAACTCGTCACCACTACAATGGGCTGCTCCAATATATTTTACTCTACTAGCAAGTCTATCGATTATCCTCCTAGAAGCATTATGGAGACCACCTATAACCATGTATACCTCCTTTTCCCCGGAAACCCTAACGGCTTCTTCAACAAACTTCTCCACACCAGGATGAGAACAACCAACGACAACCACGAGACCTTTGCCGTCGACCTTAAAGGCAAATGCTATCTCCCAAAGACTACTCAAGGGGCTGCTCCTGAAGGCACCTATTACCCAAGCATCATCAGCAACTTTCTCAGAGCTCTTGACAACAATAGGTTCTAGACCCCATTCCCTAAGATACCCTGTATCACCAGGCGGAACATAGACTTTAAGCCCCCTATGGACACGTCCAATAAACTCGAAGCCACCACAATGATCTCCATGATGATGACTCAATACAGCAAAATCAAGATCCTCGGGATTAATACCAAGAGCCTCCATATTACACTCAATAACATCGGGATCACCACCGGCATCAAACAATACTCTCCAAGAAGGCGATTCAATATAGGCAGACCAACCCCATTCACTCCTGAGCCCAGGAGAAGACGTATTATCAACAACTACTACAAGAGTAGCATTAGATACCACTTGATGCCGTCACCCCTCCAACCAGGATGCCTGGGGTGAGAGAAACTATGTTGTTCTACTAAAATTAACCTAGCTTCAAACACTTATCTTACAATTACTAAGCCGTAGTTAAAACTCCTGGTTGGGGGTCATTACCCAGGCTGGCCGTAGTGAAGACCTTGTAGAGGCTATGACTGGTCTTTGTTCATACATTGTTTTATTTTTGTATATCATCTGTATTAATAGGGGGTTTACTTAGGAGTTGAGGATTACTGATAGTATAAAGTACTTGGAGTCCCGTGGCTACAGTATAGTCTATGAAGTAGAGCCTTTCATTGAGCCTGAGCGTGTCGACAAGAGATTTACCGATATAGTCGAGGAACTTGGCAATCTTCAGGAACTCAAAGAGTTCGCGAGTAACAGGCTTTATCTACACCAGTTTGAAGCCTATAATGCCCTGCTAAAAGGCTCGAACGTGATCCTCAGGTCTGGTACTGGCTCGGGTAAGACTGAAGCCTGGGTTATGTACTTCCTAAACAAGGTCAAGCAGGACAAGAGCTTTAAGGCGATCGCTGTATATCCAACACTTGCTCTTGCTAACGACCAGATCCGTAGGATAACCCTGTACTCCAGAGCTATTGGAGCTAATGTGGTACAGCTTGACGCTCCTCATAGAGACATGTACATGAGGGAGCTTGGTAGAACAAAGCTAAGGCAAATGATCTCTAGTGCCAATATTGTTGTGACAAACCCTGCTTTCCTACTTCATGAGCTCAAAAAGTATTTCATCAAGCAATCGAGTAGTCTCCTGGAGAGCTTCTTCAGGAAAATAGACTTAATTATTATTGATGAGCTCGACTTCTATGGTCCTCGTAGTCTAGCGTTACTAATGGCTATGATCGAGCTTTTGTCTATTGTGAGCAACGTCAAGCCCCAAGTAGTATTATTGACCGCTACGCTGGCAAACCCTGACGAGCTAGGTTCCTACCTCAAGGACATTACTGGTAGGGACTATGTTGTAATCGATGGCAAGCCCTTCCACGTGGAGAACAGATTGATCGTTGTTCTAGGTAAAGACCTGGAAAACGTGTGGAAGAAGATCAGAGGATACCTCGGTAGCTTGTCTAGGAGAAGCGATGTAGACGAGGATATCATCAAGGCTCTTAGAGACTACAAGGAGTTCGTTAAGAACCCCTATCGAGTCCTATCCTACCTTGAGGCACTAGGCTATGATGTACCGAGTATTGGTATAGACTATAGTGAGATCCTAGGAGCATACCTGGAGGACGATGGCGTCACTCTTGTTTTCACCAAGAGTATTGCTAAAGCCGAGGAAGTAGCCAAGAGACTGAAGACCGTATACCAGGAGCACAGCAATCGTATTGCATCACACCACCACCTTGTATCAAAAGAACAACGTAGACAGATCGAGGAGGCTGCACGTAGAGGAGAAATGAAGATCATCGTTAGCCCAAGGACTCTATCCCAAGGCATTGACATAGGCACTATAGTTAGGATCGTGCACCTGGGGCTCCCCGAGGATGTTAGAGAGTTTATTCAACGCGAAGGACGCAAGGGGAGGAGACTAGAGATACCATTCACCGAGTCAATAGTTATACCTAGCAGCCGCTGGGACTGGGATCTATTGACCAAAGGCTTGGATGCACTCAAGAAATGGCTTTCACTACCACTAGAAAAAACCATTATAATACCGAGGAATCTCTACATAAAACTCTTCACAGGCATAGTAAAGCTGTTATCGCCATGGCTTGGACTAGAGTTGTCCGACCACGAGAAAGAAGCCCTCGAGAAAGCCGGGGTACTCAAGAAAACAGGGGTTGACAAGAAGAAACTAAAGTGGATATGGGATCGCATGGGCTTCTACGAGTTCGCGCCACCATATGGTATCAAACGGTACCTTGAGACAAAAGATGGAGTACGCTCCCTGGAACCGATAGGCCACTGCGACCTCGTCGAGAGATTCCAGATCGGATGCATAGACTATTCAAGCGATGCAATGGTTGTTAGACACAGTATCTCGGCTCGCGGGAGAACAGTCACAGCAGTCTACGAGAAGCCCCTATGGGAGATCAGGTTCTGGGAAGACGAGGCACTCGCCGAAGCCTACGAGGAATACCTTGACATAAAAACGAGGTGGGGTGAAGAACCTAGTCTCGTCAAGGACTTGATGAGAGGCAAGATCAATACTCATGTTCACTGTGTAGTCTACCCGCCTAGACACGGTTTCGGACTCCTCATAAAAGTCCCGAACCGCGTTGTATGGATCGTGTCATCGGAGAAACCACGTGTCATAAAAATCAAGGGAAGACATGTTGTAACCAGGGATAAGAAGACGATATATGTGCCAACACCAGTTCACGGCGAGTACCGTGACTATACCTATGGATACATATACGAGGTTGACGAGCGTCTCGATACAGCACTGCTTAGACTAGGGCTAGCCTATATCATGATCGTGCTGAGGAGAGTCTATGGGATAGCATTCGAGACCATAATGTATGGTGTCGAGAAAATCGGTGACAAGAAGTTCTTCGAGCTCCACGAACCAGAAGCAACAGCCCTCATAGACGAGCTTGACTGGCTTGATGTCAGGAAGAGTGTTATGGAGTACAAGCCCGATGAACTAGACCTCATACTCTTGAACCAGATAGACGAGCTCGCCTACGCCGATATGCTCACACTAGGAGTAGACTGGGAGCCCGTAAGAGAATACGCACTAAAGATCCTAGACTACATTCTGTCTAAGGAGAAAATTGTTGTAGAAATCAGTGGGCTAATAGAGGCAATACCGAAGCCCAGCAAGGCCCAGAAAATCGTGGCCTTGGACGCTATAGTCGAAGAGATCGGTGGTGAAGACGTGTTTTCGCCACCACTACTACTCATAGCAGTAGCTGTCTTTGATGGGGAAGAAACGAGGACCTACATAGACTTAGTCCTCAATATACCGGGGCTCAAGCCTAAACAAGAGCTGAGAGAGATAGAGAATCTCGTAGAAGACCTCGTGTACTATAATAACTTCAAGATAGTGGTTCCAGCGAGAAACATTGCCGACTCTCTTGAGAAGACTGGTCTAAAGAAACTACCTGTCCTAATAAGGAATACGGGTATTGAAGCCTATAGTCTTACACGGGAGGAACTAAAGAATATAACTATCGAGGACTTGTTCGAAGTACTACCAAGAATCTACGGGGACATGAAAATACCGAGGCTACCCAGAATACATAGGATCGTGGAGAAAATACGTGAAAACAAGTACACAAAACTCCTAGACTCGGAGAAAGATGAAATAACAAAACATATGGAAGCACGTGTTAAAGCACTCTACCTACTATACATGTTAGCATCTTCAAAAAGCAGTGATAAAAAATAGTCTGGTTTTATAAACTACGTTTACTCTTCAATGATCTTCCTTAACTCATCGATCTTCTTCTTAAGCTCATGGACTTCCTTCTTAAGCTCAGAGAGCTCCTTCTCAAGTTTTTTCTCGGGTAGAGACGATGGTGGCCACATTGCTGTTAGCCCGAAGGTTACGACAAAAGCCACGCCTAGAAACAGCAGCACCATTATGTTTGTCCAGAAGTTCACGCCACCGATCCAGAGGTATATTGATGATAGGATTGCTATTGTGATCCAACAGACAACGATTATTATAGCGGTTGTCCTACTTATCATCACGGATCATCTCCTTCAGTTTTTGTGGAGAGACATGTATATCGAAATCAACTAGCTCATAGTACCTGAGTGCACGTGCCTCATCCTCTAGGACAACAATACGGCTTTTGACAAGCCCGGCTTTCTCAAGCTTCTTGAGATGAATCTTGGCTAGCGCCCGGCTAATACCAAGCATACCAGCTATCTCGCTCAAGTACATACTCCTCCCCTCCCTAGCAAGTACAGCTAGGATACGTAGCCTCAACGGATGACCCAATGCCTCCAGCTTCTTGGCAAGTTCTTCTAGAGACCCCATGCATACTAAACCCCTAGATTACATGTAATAAAAAGATTACATATAAAGTTTTCTATTACATAGTAACACAGAGATAACATTCGAGATCTACTAGTCACTACATCGTTGTTGAGGTTGAGAAAACGCGTGTTAACTATAAGCTATACAATACACAATGATACCACATAATAGATAATACGTTTCTATCTTAACTAACAACGTTATATCAACAAAGAATTCTATGCTAGGGGAATTTTACTACGAGTAATCCTTTTCTTGTAACATCACTACTTATGAACCATAGTTGCTCGGTCAACCTGTTTCTCAGGTCTTGGTAAACCTCGTCTAGCACGTTCACAAGGTCTCTTCCCACGCTGGTCAAGACTGTTTCTCCTCTACTGATACCTCCTCTCTTTATGACAACAATTTGTGTACCGAGGCTTCTTTCCAGCGACTCTATTTTCTTCTTTAGTGTTATGTATGGTACGGCTAGTTTTTGGCTAACTTTCTTGAGACTCTTATATTTCTCGATGAGCTTTAGTGCTTTAACAAATTTCTCGTCAACCAGGACGTCATCATTTATTTTGAGTACGATATCAACTCTTACCTCACCTATCTTGCTGAGAGATTCCTTGCTAACAAGTTTCTCTAGGAAACCACGTAGTACAGAAGACAATGGCTCACGTATATTGATGTTACTCAACAATCTATTGTCATGTACTAGTATAGACGTGTACACTGGTTGCTCAGCGAGTTTCCATGTATACGTCTTCGTTTTACCGTCAGGCTGTAGTATATACTTATAGATCCTATGCGTCTTGTTATAGTATAGAAATACATCGTATATAAGCCATTTAGTAGGCTCCAATGGCTGCTCAACAAGATCCTCTATGCTACGTACATAGGTTAAACACTTTTTATCAGTTATTATCGCTTGGTTTACATTGTATTTTCTCGATACCAGCATCAATAATTCTGTATCAATACTACTTGGGTCATAGTGGTTTATTATGTATAAACGGCTGTTCACTGTCTTTAAGGAGGCTACTTCGGTTATAACATTGTATAGCTCGATGAATTTATTACAGTAGATTATTATGGAGTAGACATCTCTTAACAAATCTTGATAGAATTCTCTCGAGAAATCCTTCACTATACGAGATGTAATAATAATGTTGATGTCTTTTACATTATTTGAGACTAGTTTTTCCGCGAAGAACTTTGCTTCTTTGATGCTATTTGGTGAATCAACCATTATGTTTACTTTACATCTCTTGATTTTACTCATGAATTCAACCATTGTGTTTGCAAGAGATATCTTGTCAAGATATCTTTCAGTCACTATGGAGACGTTGTTTACCGGTAAAAGAGGATTCTTGCAGATGTCATCTCCCGCATAGACGAACAATTCCAGTGGATCGTAGTTTCCTGAGTAGCTGGTGTCCAGCATACATACCATCCTTGATAACTATAATCGTCTTTACGGGTAATTACCCTATCTATAGGCTATGCAGCTGTTTATGCAGAATATACTTTCCCGTGTCGTTATTACTCTCATGTTTGTCCTTAAACTCGGTTGTCTCGCTTTCTTTACCTCGAAATACTTTACTATTTTAAAAACGATATCTTTGCTTGATACGGTGAAATTATGTCAGAGAAATTAACATTAATTGTATGTCCTTATTGTGGTGTTGGATGCAGGCTTTACATAAAGAGCGTCGATGGATATCCTGTAGGTATAGAGTATGCTACAGACCTGGATGGCATACCTAATGAGAAAGGCAAGCTTTGCCCAAAGGCAAACGCTGTCATAGAGTATCTTACCAGCCGAGACAGGCTCAGGAAGCCACTTAAGGCTGTTGAAGAAGGAAAGTTTAGGGAAATCAGCTGGAAAGAAGCGATAAAAGAGGTTTCGGAAAGGCTTCTAGAGATAAAGAAACAGTATGGCCCTGATGCCGTAATGTTCTTTGGAAGCGCTAGGACCTTCAATGAACCAAACTATCTCATACAAAAACTAGCGAGGGTCTATGGGACAAACAATGTAGATCATTGTGCCAGATTATGTCACTCAGCTACAGTAGCTGGCTTGAAGGCTGTTTTTGGAGCTGGCGCGATGACCAATACTTATAGAGACATAGCGATGGCCGACTGTATTATTGTCTGGGGCCACAACTACGCTGAAACCCACCCAGTAGGATTCAGGTATGTGCTCAAAGCAAAGGACCGTGGCGCGAAACTAATTGTCGTCGACCCAAGGCGTACACGTACGGCATGGTTTGCAGACATACATCTACAACTGTATCCGGGAACAGATATAGCGCTAGCAAACGCGATGATACATGTCATCATAAAGGAGAATCTTTATGATAAAGAATTCGTTGCCAAGAGGACAGTGGGCTTCGACGATCTTGTGAAAACTGTTGAGAAGTATACTCCAGAGTATGCAGAGAAGATAACAGGAGTACCGGCTAGCCTGATACGTGAAGCAGCTAGAATGTTTGCTAGAGCAGAAAAAGGAGTGATCACATGGTGTATGGGGCTTACACAACATACCTGTGGAACAGACAACGTCAGACTGCTCGCTACATTGGCTGCGATATGCGGTCATGTAGGCAGGGAAGGTACTGGCTGCTCGCCGATGCGTGGACAGAACAACGTACAGGGAGCATGTGATCTCGGTGTACTCCCCAATGTGTTCCCAGGCTATAAGAGCGTAACCGCCAGCGAGAACATAGAGTACTTCAAGAAGCACTGGGGCGTCGACTACCTAAGCGACAAACCAGGCTACACAATAATAGAGTCTAGCTATGCTATAGAAGAAGGAAAAGTCAAAGCCTACTATATCATGGGAGAAAACCCTGTTATCAGCGACGCTAACTCCAACCACGTTGTAAAAGCATTGAAGAAACTCGAGTTCCTAGTAGTACAAGATATTTTCTTGACTGAAACAGCCCAGTTCGCCGACATAGTGTTACCAGCAGCTGCACTACCAGAGAACGAGGGCTCGTTGACAAACACGGAGAGAAGAGTACAATGGTCTTTCAAAGCAGTTGAGCCACCAGGTGAGGCAAGACCCGACTGGTGGATTATAACAGAGATAGCAAAAGCTATGGGCTACGAGAAACAATTCCCGTACACAAGCGTCGAGGAAATAACGCTAGAGATCGCGAGAGTGGTACCACAGTATGGTGGAATGACCCCGGAGAGACTTAAGAATAATATTGCTGGAATACACTGGCCATGTCCTTCACCAGATCATCCCGGAACACCTATTCTATACAAAGACAAGTTCCTGACACCCGATGGTAAGGCTCATTTAGCTGCTGTAGAGCACAGGCCACCAGCAGAACAACCTGACGACGAGTACCCGTTTATCCTAACCACTGTTCGTGTTGTAGGAATGTACCACACCAACACCATGACCGGTAGGAGTCCGTCACTTAAGAAGAGATGGCCCGAACCATACCTAGAGATCCATCCTGATGATGCGGAGAAACTAGGGATCAAAACTGGTGATAAAGTAAAGATCATTACTCGCAGAGGAGAGTATGTCTGCAAAGCAAAGGTTACCATGACCATTAAACCCGGTGTCGTAGCTGTTCCATGGCATTGGGGAGCTAATGTATTGACTAATGATGCACTAGACCCCATCAGCAAGATCCCTGAGACAAAGGTTTGTGCATGTAAGATCATTAGGCTTGAAGGGTGAGACCCATGGGCCGTAAGATCATATTAATAGATTTCAGTAGATGTATAGAATGCCGTGCATGCGAAGTAGCTTGTGAAAGAGAACATGAAGGTCAGTCACTCATTAGTGTCTTCGAGTACCAGGAGACAACAGCAATACCTCTGAACTGTAGGCACTGTGAAAAAGCTCCATGTATAGAAGTATGTCCAACTCGGGCACTATATAGGGACGATGACGGAGCAGTTATTCTCTCGCCACTGAAGTGTATTGGCTGTCTCTTATGCAGTGTCGTATGCCCATTCGGTATACCAATACTCGATAAAGTAAACAAGGTTATGATAAAGTGTGACCTGTGTGCACATAGAAGAGCCGAAGGAAAACTACCAGCATGTGTTGCTACATGTCCTACTGATGCACTAATCTATGGAGACGTCGAGGAACTCCTGTTCGAGAAGAGGAAGAAGGCTGCATTACAGGTTGTTGAGTCCAGTAGATCTGCTGCTTCCTTGAAAGAGTTTACCAAGTACTTCATAACGCCATGAGGGTGCTACCCATGGACCCCATACTTATAGCTTTTTTAATACCCATACTAGTCCCCTTCACCATAGGTTTATACTTGTTCCTACTCGATGGAAGGAAGGCTGATTCATATCTTCTCATACTCCTATCTCTGATCCTGTCTTCATACATTTTTGGCACATTCCTGTTTATTACAAGCAAACAAGAAATACTCCATTACATCATCTCGTACACGGAGTACACAGGAGAATTCTATGGATTCATCATCGACCCTATGTCAGTTGCCGTAGGCTTCGTCGTTATTACAGCTGGAACAATATTCCTAGTATACTCGATAGACTACATGAGCCCCAACAACAAATTCCATCCAGTACATAGTGGTAAAGGAAGATTCTACGGATGGATGCTACTGTTTATCGGAGCCACACTAGCCTTCATACACTCCTCAACAATAATACAGCTACTCATGTTCTTCGAGGTAATGAGTTTCTCGTGCTGGGGACTCGTATCCTACTATGGTACAGAGAAAGCGCTGAGATCAGCAAATAAGGCTCTCATATACACACATGTAGGTGCCATGATAGGATTATTCACTGCCTCATCAATATGCCTATTCCACCTACACGACTTCAGTCTCACTGCCATCAATAAACTAGAACCCATGCTGAAGTACCAGTTGTTCGCCGCTGCAATGATCGCTGCTTTCTCTAAGTCGGCCCAGTTCCCCTTCTACTCATGGTTGCCAGACGCAATGGTAGCGCCAACACCCGCCTCAGCTTTTCTGCATGGAGCCGCAATGGTTGAGATGGGTGTATACCTGCTGGCGAGACTAGCACAGTTCGCTACCCCATTACCGCAGGGCATCTTCTGGCTGATGTTGTTCTTCATTATGATAACAGGAGCTATCTGTATGCTCATGTATCCTGTCCAGCGCGATGCGAAAAGACTTCTCGCCTACTCGACTATAGGCGAATCCATGGTTATGTATGTTGGAGTACTCTATGCTACAACAGGTTCTCTCCTAGGCTTGCAAGCAACAATACTCCAGTTATTCAACCATGCCTACGTAAAGGGGCTTGCATTCCTTACAGCTGGAGTATTCGGATACTCCCTTGGCACACACTCGATGGAGAAGATTAAGGGGCTTATCAAGTCATCACCACTCATCGCCGCTGCTTGGACGCTATCACTACTAGGATTGACAGGTGTACCACCATTCGGGATTTTCTACGGGAAACTAATGGTGATCTCTTCAGCTACAATAGTAGACCACATAGCATGGTCTATTATTCCATTGCTGGTAGTCCTACTTGACTCAACAATATTCTTCATCGTAGGGCTTTCATGGATACACGAAATGGTTTTCAAGGAATGCAAGAAACCATCTACAATAAGCATAACGACACTCATGAAGCTATGTATTTTATCACTAATAGTATTTTCTCTCATATCAAACTACATCGCCTACCCCTTGATCACTAGAATAAGGTTCCTCGGGGGATAGTCCTTGTCTAGCTTTCTAAAACCCCTTATATGCATCCTCGTATGTATTACAGCACTCCTCACATCCCTCTATATCTACTTTACAGGCTCCACCATAGAGCTGTATGGTATAAAGCTAGCCATCGATACACTATCGCTGTTCTTCATAGTAAACACATGTATACTAGGAATAGCATGTATATGGGCTTCACATAGATACTTAGAATTATACAAGAACACTCATCCATTAATACCATATTATGGTCTTATGCTAATATTCATACTCTCTATGGTAGTAATACCTGCCTCGAGGAACTGGATATTATTCCTGTTCTTCTGGGAGATAATGACTCTCTCCTCATACTTCCTCATAATATATGACTATGCCGACGAGAAAGTGCTCAGAACAGGGTGGATGTACTTCGTCGCAATGCATATACTTAATGCACTACCTTTGTTCCTCATGGTAGCATTGATTTATATGTCTACAAGTAGCTTCGATTTCACAAGCTACAGCAAGTTCTGTATCTACATAACATTACTAGCGCTAATAGGGTTCGCCACTAAGGCTGGTCTCTTCCCGATGCATTTCTGGCTACCAGAAGCCCATCCAGCAGCGCCATCACCAGTATCGGCATTGCTATCTGGTGCGATGGTGGAGCTAGGTATCTACGGTATCGTACGAGTATTCAGCTTATCGGCATTCCCGATAACCCCATGGATAACCCTGGTTGCATACATAATGGCTTTCATGAACATAGTAGCAGCACTCTTAACTTATCCTCTTCAATTCGATGTCAAGAGATTGTTCGCCTGGTCTACTATAGAGAACTCTGGATGGATGATGCTTATTGTACTAGTATCAAAAGACATCACGGACATTGCTTTGCCTCTAGGACTCTACGTACTATGTCATGGACTAGCTAAAGCAGCAGCATTCCTTTCATCAGGAGGAATAATCTACGTATATGGAACAAGAAACCTTAGTGAAATCAAGGGTATGGTGAATACATGTAAACCACTAGCATTCCTCACAATATTCTCTATACTAGCTCTCGAAGGAGTACCACCATTTAATTTATTCCTAGCAAAACTATACGTTGTACTTAAGGTGTTCCACTACAATAACTGGCTCGGCGGATTCCTCGCCATAATATGGTGTTTCGTATTCATAGTATTCCTAAACATTATCCATACATTCATTCTAAGCAAGGGTTCTCCTGAGGCGAAGAGGAAACTTCCTCTCAGTATATCAGCTCCCATCATAATGCTCCTCATACTCTCCATGCTCTCTTACCCACTAGTATCACTAATAATGAAGGGCGGTGTTTGGAAGCTATGGTAGTCCCTGTACCCGTAAAGGTACTAGAATACTCGATAATGTTATTCGTAGCTGGTATACTAGCTGGTTTCATACTCTACAAATCATCAAAGAAAGCACTCATAGTATCTAGTATGCTCGGCGCTATAGCATCAATATTTCTCCTAGTTTTTTGTATACTAGTCGCCGCCAATAACACGGTTATTGAAGCCATTGTATTCAATATACCTATCTACATAGACTTCCTGTCAATACTATTACTAATAGTGCTAAGCTTACTCGGCTTTGCTACGCTGGTCTATACTCCACAGTACATGGAGCACTATAGGAGACTTAGCATCAACTGGCTTTATGGCGCTATTCATAACACGTTCATCTTATCCATGGTGCTAGTAGTTATCTCTAGGAATCTTCTGTACTTCATATTCTTCTGGGAAGTTATGACACTAGCATCTTACTTGTTGATAACATGGGAGTACGATAACGATAGCGTTAGAGAGACTGGCAGAAAGTACTTCATCACAATGCACATACTCAGCACACTACCATTATTGCTAGCGGTAATAACTGTCTATGACACCTATAGGACACTAGACATAGTAGTGCTACGTAGTATTGCCGGAGTCAACCCTGTTCTCTACTTCCTGTTCCTACTGGGGTTTGGTAGTAAAGCTGGTGTAGTACCATTCCACTTCTGGCTACCCGACGCCCATCCAGCTGCACCAAGCAATGCATCAGCCCTCCTCTCGGGAGCAATGATCAAGGTAGCGGTCTATGGTCTCATCAGGACAACATGTTTCATGATGCCCTATAACACCTTGTACGGCTACATAATCGCTACCATGGGTACTATAACGCTTACAGTAGGTACATTATATGCGCTCAAACAAACGGATGGAAAACGACTGCTTGCATACCATAGCGTGGGACAAATGGGTTATATATGGCTGGGTGTTGGCGTAGGCATAATATTCTTGTCACTAGGCGATCCGTATAGAGTCTTCGGCGTAATAGCTCTTGCAGCAGGTTTATTCCATCTCCTGAACCACGCGTTATTCAAAGGAGCGCTCTTCCTTGCAGCTGGATCTATTCTTTATAGAGTGCATACACGTGACCTCAATAGACTCGGTGGTCTAGCCAAGAACATGCCGTTTACAGCACTAGCAACAATCATTGCCGCGCTCGCTATAGCAGGTGTTCCTCCTCTAAACGGGTTTATATCGAAGTGGATGATTTACCAAGCTACATTCCTTTCAAACAACGCGTACATAATATTCTGTGGTATCATGGCCCTCTTTATAAGTGCTGCAACATTGGCATCATTCATAAAGTTCTATACAACCGCCTTCGGCGGCGAACTAAATGAGGTAACAAAGGAGGCTAGGGAAGTCCCGTTGACTATGAATTTTGCACAAAACTTCCTGTCAATCCTATGTGTAGTACTAGGAGTTACTCCATCAATAGTGCTTCCAGTACTATTAGGTATAGGTGCTTCGTCAATAGGATTAGATCTAGCAAGTCTAGTCGACTATGTGTCCTATAGTTACTTGGTGATACAGTTCATACCACCGTGGAGTAGCCCGTTGTATCCATCATTCTTCTCGCCAATAACATTGGCCATAACGATACTTGTCTTAACCACTATTACAGTAGTATATGTAGCATCACTAAGAGTGCCGGGAACCACTGGTTCATGGCTATGTGGTGTCGAGGCTCCTGTTGCACAAACCAAGCTTAAGGCAAAGTATTACTATGGTGATTTCGAGGAGTCTATCGAGCCTCTCTATGCTTTCGGTGAAGAACTACATAATGGTTTGTCCAAGGCTAAGAACACACTGTTTGGTGGATACGAGGAGTCTCTTAGAGTGCTGCTTGCTGAAGCAGATAAGCTAAAGCGTGCTCCTAGGATATGTGTTGGCTATAGAAGGATCCTATGTGCATTACACAAGTTCTCTGAAAGGATTAGTGGAACCATTTACTTTATACCAAGGATTTACCATAGACTGGTTAAAGGCGATATATACATCGATGAAATGCTTTGGATGCCTCTAGTAGACTTCATCAGGAAATCCCTGGTTATATTCAGGGGTAGGAAGTATAATTTGGTATTTTACTGTATTTTATCGGCTTTCATGATCTTCTTGTTGGCGCTAATAGCATTATTAGTAATAATCAAATGGGGTGGGTGATGGAGAGTCATGTACACGTATTTCCTGGCACTAATACCGCTTGTAATGATTTTCACTGTGCCACCACTAATAGATGGTCTCGGTAGAAAGATCAAGGCGTCGCTACACTATAGGGTCGGTCCATCGATAATGCAGACATGGTACGATCTTGTCTCGCTGTTAAAGATAAAGCCCGTGATTGTTGGACAAAGACTTGCCTTTACACTAGCTCCATGTATAGCCTTTGCATCAGCTGTAACAGCAGCCCTTATACTACCATATGGAACAACAAGCATACTGAGTTTCACAGCCGATGTATTCGTCTTCATCTATACTTTAGCCATGGTATCTATATCACTAATGATCGCTGGTTTCAGCGTCAATAACCCATATGCAAACATTGGCGCTAATAGAGAAATGATGCTCATCCTGACAACCGAGCCTATAATAGGTGTTGTCTTCGGCGTCCTTGCACTAAACACTATGTCGCTCAACATTTATGGTATACTCAGCAACCTAACCCTAAAACCATCACTACTACTCATATATCCTATACTAGCATATGTTATCTACGTAGAATCAGGGTTCATACCCTTCGATATAGCTGAAGCTGAAACAGAGATCCTTGAAGGACCTCTTGTAGAGTATAATGGTGCTCTACTAGGGCTCTTCAAGTACGCGTTATTGATTAAGAAATTTACTCTCCTATGGTTTCTGTCAAGCACCATAGTACTCCCGTTCACGAGATTCTTTGCAGTACAAGCAGGCCTGGCCACATGGGCTATAGTACTGCTGATGCAGTTTGCTTCTATACTACTCATCTACACGATCTACACAATGCTCGAAGCATACTCGGCTAGAAGCAGAATAAGAGATGTGATCAAGCTTAACTCCAAGGTGTTTATTGCAGGACTCGTTATACTCGCCATAGCCGCAACGGGGTGGTAGAAGATGCAGTGGACAAGTCGTGTAGACAAACTGGTTAAAGCTCTTGGAGAAAACGTCAAGGAGGTTAAGCAGGTAACACCGAATCAGTTCGTCATCGTTATCGACAAAACCATCCTCCCCAAAGCCGTGAAGTTATTTGTTGAAGAACTAGGTGGCAGTGAACCACAATTGTCAATAATGGTGGGTAATGATGAACGTCCTCTAGGACGGGGCTTCAGTATAACATACTGGTTCAGCGTTAATGCTGGCGAGGAAGACCTCTTCATAGGGCTTAGAACCCGTGTAGACGAGAAAGATCCTTCATTCCCGTCTATAACACCATACCTCAAGGGAGCAGAGTGGTATGAGAGAGAAGTACTTGACCTCCTTGGCTTGAAGCCTGTGGGCCACCCTGACCCAAGGAGACTTGTGTTACCTGACGACTGGCCCGACGACGTGTATCCATTGAGGAAAGACTTCCCCTACAACAAGAGCCCTATCTCCGAGAGAAAGTACCCCTATAAGGAGAAGAAAGACTACCTAATCGTCCCCTTTGGCCCCTACCACGTCTCCCTAGATGAGCCCGCGCACTTTAGGTTGTTTGTGAAGGGAGAGGAGATAGTTGATGTGGATTATCGTGGATTCTACTCGCATCGCGGCATAGAGAAGCTTAGCGAGACAAGACTCACCTACAACCAGGTATGCTTCATAGCGGAAAGGGTATGCGGTATATGTGGATGCACTCACAGTACAGCGTATTGCCAGGCAGTGGAAGCCATAGCTGGAGTAACTGTTCCCGAGAGAGCAGAGTACATAAGAACTATAATGCTCGAAATAGAGAGACTCCACAGTCACTTACTATGGATTGGTGTTGCATGCCACCTACTAGGATTCGACCTCGGGTTCATGCACTCCTGGAGGATCCGTGAGAAAGTAATGTGGCTGGCAGAAAAACTCACAGGCAACAGAAAGACTTATGGTATAAACCTTGTTGGTGGTGTGAGAAGAGACTTCCTCGACTACAGGATAGAAGAAATCAACAAGTGTATCACCGAGCTCAAGAAAGAGTTCAAGAACCTAGTCAACTTAATCACTTCAACAAGATCGTTTATAAAAAGATGTAAGGACGTAGGCATCCTACCCCTTGACCTAGCTAGGAAATGGTGTACAGTAGGCCCATTAGCTAGGGGTTCTGGTAGGAAAATCGATGTTAGGAAAGATCATCCGTATGCCGCCTATAAGGAGCTTGACTTCAAAGTACCAGTCTACACCGAGGGCGACGTACTAGCTCGTGCCATGGTTAGAATAGAAGAAGTCTATGAGAGCATATGGATAATAGAACAAGCACTAGACAAGCTACCCAAAGGCCCGATACTAGAAGAACCCGACGAGATACCTGCCTACAAGGAGGCTCTAGGCTACACAGAGGCACCACGTGGAGAGAATGTACACTATGTGATGTCAGGCCCCGGTAATAGAGTATACAGGTACAGGATCAGAGCTGCAACATACAATAATCTCCCTGCTGCACGGGACATGCTTATAGGCTATACTGTTGCTGATGCACCCCTCATAATCGCGAGCATAGACCCATGCTATTCTTGCACAGAGAGAGTCATTGTCATAGATGTTCGTGACAAGAGCAAGAGAGTGTATAGTGAAAAAGAACTCGTTTACATGTCAAGAAGAAAAAGCATGGAGGTGTGAGTATAGTGAGTGTCACATTAAGATACCCCTATGAACCTAGTCCTGCACCCAAAGAATATAGAGGAAAACCAAGGATTGACCCAAGCTTATGTATAGGATGCGGAGCATGCTCACGTGTTTGCCCTCCAGACGCTATACTTGTCATAGATGATACAGTCAAGGGCTACCGGAAGATCATATTGGATGTATCAAGATGTATAAGATGTGCTAGATGCGAGGAAGTATGCCCTACAGGAGCCATAAAGCTTACACAAGAATACGAGCTTGCTACCAACGACAAAAATGATCTACTACAAGTAGTTGAACTAAGACTGGCTAAATGTAGTGTATGTGGAAGATACTGCGACTATACTGTAAGACAGGTAAACAAGGCACTAACAATACTCCCCAGCACGATCCTTGATAGGGAATCTGTTCTCGAGCAGATTTTACTATGCAAAGAGTGTAGGAAGAAAGCTACTATAAACAAAATTGTTGAACAAGGAGGTGTCTTACCATATGAGTAAGCTGAAGTCTATATGGGTATTCCACCTCAATACAGGAGCATGTAATGGATGCGACATAGAGGTTCTCGACATATTCACACCATATTATGATGTCGAGCGCCTAGGTGTGAAACTCGTTGGCTCTCCCAGGCATGCACATGCCCTCTTGGTAACAGGGCCTCTAACAAGACAATGTGTTTACGCTGCTAAGAGAGCGTATGAAGCAATGCCTCCTAGCCCAAGAATAGTAATAGCTGTTGGCACATGTGCTTGTAGTGGAGGAATATTCTATGATAGCTACTCAATATATCGTGTATCGCCGAGGGATACACTGGAGTATCCTAGGAGAGGTGGTATTGAAGAAATTCTTCCAGTGGACATATACATCCCAGGCTGTCCACCGAGACCAGAGGAAATACTCTATGGTTTAGCTCTACTAAAAGGCATTGTTGAAAAACGTGTCAAACAAGAGTATCAGAGAGAGGAAGAAGAATCAATTACATTACCAGAGAACATAACAATAGAGGAGAGGATAAAGCTAGATCTCCGTTGTTCCCTAAGAAAAATCGTTGGCTACTTTGATAGAGATGCTATCCTAGAGGATTTCATGAAGCTTGTTGAAAAAGCGAAGGATACAGATAATGAAGAAGCTGTACTCCATAATCTTGTTGAAGAATATTGTAGAAAGGTAAGCGATTCAAGAATAAGATTCTGTATTAGGTTTCTTGAAAAAGAGTATTGGAGGGTTAGAAGACGTTATGAAGAAATGGTGCCTTCTAAAATTAACATTGCTTGAAGTACCCTACCAAGCATACGTACTAGATCATTTTTTAGGTGAAGTTGCTGCATTAGAAGAAGTAGGTAGGATTAGCGAGGACACCGTAGAGCTGATACGTCAAGCATTAAACTATAGTCGAGACGAGGAGCTAGTCATAGACTACAAGAAGATCCCTCTTATTCCTCTAGAAGACATCCGCGAAGAAGACCGCTTGGTTCTAGAGAAAATCCTTGACAAAATAAATGACGATACCTTTATTGTAATAAAGGAATGTGTGGATGAAAGAAGTTGAGAGCTGTTGTCTTGGCAGGGGGTCCATCAAGGCGTTTTAAAGGAGACAAAATATTCTATAGAATCAACGGCAAGCCAATGATACTTTATGTATTAGATAAGCTATCGAGATCAAGACTTATTGAGGAAGTCCATGTTATAACTTCACCTGACAGAGTTCATCTTCTTCATTTTCTTGGTGTTAAAAACGTTATTGTAGACCATTTATTGATCGGGCCCATAGGAGGAATCCTTATTTCTCTGGAAAAGCTGGGCGACGTATTTATTGTAGCTGCTGATATGCCTCTCCTCAACCCAACATTCATAGATCATATTATAGAGCTCTATAAGCTACATAGACATAAGTATCTAGCCTACGTACCAGCTTGGAGGAACGGATACTTAGAGCCCTTACATGCAGTTTATACGAGAGATATACTTGGCCCTATCAGAGACTGTATTAACAACAATATTTTTTCAATACAACAAATCCTCAGACTATTGGGCAACAAGGTGTATAAGATAGTTCTTGACGACAAGCCTTCCGAATATAAATCAAGTGTTTACAACGTGAATACTAGGAGTGACTTAGAGCGTATAATCAATATAATCTTGTCAGAATTGCCTCATGGTTTCCAGAAATAGTGTCTGCCGAGTTATTGTATATATGACATTGTATTTTATGACATAAATTATTCGAGTCTCTTAAAAGATTATGAAAAAATATAATTAACGTGTTAAATAACCTCAAAAAAGTTGATCGAGGTGTTATCTGTTTGAAAGAAGAACCAGTACTCTACGGGGTAAAGGATACTATAGAGGCTCTCAGCAACGTCGGAAAGGCCAAGGGTAGTGTTCGTCCTTCAAAGCTTCTATTAGCAGGCTTTGCGGCAGGAGCATACATTGCTTTCGGTTTCATGTTAGCAATTACTGCTTCAGCAGGATTCCATCCAATGTTCCATGATGGACAACAGTGGTACCTAACAATCTTCAAGATACTTCTTGGAGCAGTATTCCCAGTGGGCCTAATAGCAGTAGTAATCGGAGGAGCCGATCTCTGGACCGGCAACTGCCAGATCGTGCCACTTGCAAAGATGCTCAACAAGATCAGTTTTAAGAGGGTACTATACAACTGGGTTACATCATACACAGGATGTTTCATAGGCAGTGTCTTCCTGGCATTCCTAGCAACATATGCTACAGGATTGTTTACTCCAGAAAACATCTTTGGCCAAGTCACAGAAGCTATTGCCAAGTACAAAGTAGGGTTGACGCCATGGAAAGCATTCTGGCTAGGTGTAGGCTGTAACTGGCTTGTAAACGTAGCCATATGGCTTGCAGTGAGGACAAAAGATTCCGCCGGCAAAATCCTTGCAATCTGGTTCCCCATATTCGCTTTCGTAGCAATAGGGTTCGAACACAGTGTAGCTAATATGTGGGCTATACCGACAGGGATATTCCTCAGCAACCATGGTATTACATGGATAGACTACTTCAACAACATAATCCCGGTATCCATAGGAAACGCTATAGGAGGCTGGCTCTTTGTAGCATTCTATTACTGGTACCTTGGATACAGCGAGAACCCTGCAAAAGAGATAATAGATTACACAGTATTACTGCTAATATTCGTCGTCCTAATGCTTCTAATACCACTAGGCATAGCATACGCCATAGAAACTCTTGTACAAGGCGCTGCCCTATGGTTATTCCCAGTTGTATATGGTATCTATGGTATAATACTAGCATATTTAACGTATAAGTGGTAAAACAATAGATGCAATAGTTGCTGGTGTCTAAATAACAAAATATTTTTTAATAAAAATACCGCCAGCGTTATTCTCAACAATTGTTTCTTTACTTGTTTATTCTTGCAGGTATCCCCTTGTACTCCGGTATACCCGACTCAGGATCTATGATGTCTCCTGCAAGAGTGTTCACTGGCGGGTTCGTGAAGTGGTTTGGTATGAACAGTACTCCTTTAGGTACTTCAACCGAGATCTTTACCATTATTTTCTCTCTACCATACGGTGTTTCAAGTTCAACAATATCTTCATCAGATAGACCAAGTTCTTCAGCATCTTCGGGTGATACGTAGAGTAGACTTGAGCCGTCTTTAAGCATTAACTCCAAGATCCTTCGTGTCATAGTCCCTGTATTGTAGTGTGTTATCAACCTACCATTTATAAGGATGAACGGGTAGTCTTCGGTTGTCCTAACTGTTATCTCGGGTCTAGTAGGTATTATCTTAGCTCTCCCATCTGGTGTTGGGAACTTCTCTGTATGCAGGATCGGGGTACCTGGATGATCTTCGCTGGGGCAAGGCCACTGGATACCATATTTACTCTCTTTGAGTCTAGCATAACTTATTCCACGATATGTTGGCACTACTCTACGTATCTCCTCGAATACATCCTCTGGACCACTATAAGGTACCTCGTAGCCTAATTCTTTGAGGAGCATAAACAGTATCTCTAGGTCAGGCTTAGCCTCACCCGGCGGCTCAACAATTTTCTTTATTAATTGTACTCTTCTCTCCGTGTTAGTCATTGTACCAGTTTTCTCCGCCCACAATCCTGCTGGAAGAACTATATCGGCATGCTCGGCTGTTTCCGTTAAGAAAATGTCTTGTACTACAATAAACTCTATTTTCTTTATAGCCCTTAATACTCTGTAGTACCCTGGCTCAGCTAACAGCGGGTTTTCTCCCATGATATAAAGCATCCTTATTTTACCGAGTAAAGCCTCATTCCACATCTCTGTAGAGAAAAGCCCTTTCCACCCAGGTACCTCAGTACCCCATAGCTTCTCTAGCTCCCTAGCATTCTCTTCATTGACACGCCTGTATCCAGGGAAGAAGTCTGGTAGCGCACCCATATCACATGCTCCTTGGACATTGTTCTGACCACGGGCAGGACATATCCCGGCGCCAGGTTTTCCTATATTACCTGTTATCAACGCCAAGTTGACTAGTGCTTGCACTATTGCTGTACCATTACGGTGCTGTGTAACACCCATTCCATAGTATATTGTGGATGGCTTGTTTGTAGCATAGATTATCGCTGCTTTCTCGATAAGATCCTTGGGTACACCCGTTATTCTGGAGGCATACTCTACATCAAAATCCTTAAGGCTCTCAACTAGTTCTTCATAGCCCTTGGTTCTCTTCTCTATGAACTCCTTGTCAACGAGGTCATGATCTATAATCGTCTTTATCATTGCGTTAATTAAGTATAGATCGGTGCCAGGCTTGTGCTGCAAATGTATATCAGCTTGTCTCGCCGTCATAGTCTTCCTTGGGTCGGCAACAATCATCTTGAACCTAGTCTCTATGAATCCTAGAGCATACCTTGAAGCAAGTACTCTGGTTAATGCAGGAGCATACTTCCGCTTAGCCTCGGCTATAAACCTGAATATAGCTGGGTGTGTCTCGGCCGGGTTATAACCTATTATAAATAATGTTCTAGCGTTGGATACATCGCTTATAGGATTAGTCATTGCTGCCGAGCCAAGAGATCTTGCTAGAGCAGCAACGGTTGGCGAATGACATAACCTGGCACAATGGTCTATATTGTTTGTCTTAACTATTGTCCTAGCTATTTTCTGGAGCAAATAGTTTTCTTCATTAGTGCACTTGGCTGAGGCCAGGAAGTATACTTGCATCGGGTCATCCTTAGCGATCTCCTTGAGCCTCTCCGCAATGACTCTTATTGCCTCCTTCCAGCTTACAGGCCTGAAGCCCCTGCCCGTCCTCATTAAAGGTGTTTTGAGCCTATCGGGGTGGCCTATTATTTTCCATGCATAGACTCCCTTGGGACAGAGTACGCCGGCTGAAACAGGGTGTTCGAATATTCTTTCAGCACCAACGACAACACCGTCTCTGACGACTAAGTATAGTCCACATCCTGCTCCACAGAACGGGCATATTGTTGGCACCATTCTTAGTTTGGACTCCATAGTCTACACACCCAGCTCCTCTCTAAGACTCTTGATCCTCTGTATGATCAAGGAGAACGGGATCTTCATAGGACACACGTCTTCACAAGAACCACATTCAACACATTTATCGTACATGTACGTGATGATGCTTACCTGCCAGAGAACAGGTCCAACACTCTTCTTCCATACAAGTACTTCTTTCTCAGACCTAATAGGGCATGCATGCCAACACTCAAGACACAAGAGGCATTTCGATAAGATATTCTCTAAACCAATCCTATCAAGCTCCTTAAACTCCTCCTCTCTCGTAACCATAGCAGATTTCTTAATTACTTCAATAAGCTTGTTTCTAAGCTCAACACCCTTCCTGGGAGCCTCTATTACCTCCAGTAAGCCTTCTCTAGCCATTGAGTCAAGAATTTCCGCACCCCTGCTCGTCGAAGGAATAGTATAAGTATATTTCTCGTAGCCCGGCAGTAAACCCCAGTACCCACATATTATGTCAACATTCTCTGGTACTGGGCTACCACATCTCCTACAAGCCTCTCTATACCCGAGAATCCTTGCACCTTCAACGTAGTTAACCTTGATCTTCCTATTACCAGTGAGAATAAACTCTATATGATCCTCCATATACTTTATAGAGACAAGCTCTTTAGGATCAATATTCATTCCAAGCAAGCTCTCTCTCAAAGAAAACGGGTCAAATAATCCACCACAGTTAAGCCCTATTAACACCATGTCATCTCTCTTAAACAACCCACGTGAAACAAGATATTCTACGGCTTTAGCTTCACAAGGCTTAAGAGTTAATGCAACACGCTCACCAGGCTTAATATAGTCTCTAAGGAGTTTAGCCATGTTTATCGGAGCTATAGTAAAAGCCCCTGCTACATCATAGACCCTATAGGGATCACTTATGAAAACAGGTTCTCCGCCAAGAATCCTGTCTCTCTTAATGCTTATAACAGTGTCCACAATATGTTTCTCAAGTAAATACTTTAATACAGCAGAAACCACTCCACCACAACAAGATGACTCAAGTAGCTTCTTATCGGTTGCCCTCATGTAATAATGTTTCCCGATTTCAATACCTTTACTCATACATAACACCACACAATAGGCAAAAACTTATGTAAGCAACTACGGATTTTACGTGCCTCAAGTCTATTAGCATTATCTTATTATATAATTAAATTTGCCGAAGTAAAATAACATATCAACGAATAGTATAAACGACATCAACTCGAGAATACAAGAAGTATTGAAAGATAATGTACACTTAACTTAGACAACCAATTAAAAGATAAAATACCTGCCCGTTAATAAGCGTCCATGCAATCATAGGTCCTATAGAGTTCTTTGTATACTTAAATACTAGACCTAAGATCAGCCACGTAATTGTTACACTAATAGCATTTACTATTCCTCCTTGAGGTGAAAGAACTATATGTGATAAACCAAAAACAAGTACTGTAATTAGTAATCCTGGCGAAAAGACTTTCCCTATACTTTTAAATACAAGATCAGTATTAACAATAAGCCATATAACAAAGAATACCTCCAAGGGGCCGTATGCAAAAACTCCCAAGAAAGCATACCAGATATTATACGGGAATAAGAGATTAAAGCTCTCAAACCTTGGGCTCCCATAGAGTATTCTTGCGAGAATATTAATAGCTATTAATGGAAGAGATAATGCTAGGCTCATTAACATACCTTCCCTCCTTAAACCATATATCTGAGGTTCATCTTTACAAAACAACGTGAAAACCAAGGGTAAACCTCCCATACCAACAACTTCAGCGTAAGATGCTAAGTAAGGCTCATTATTAAGCATGTTAATGATTTCATTGAAGTTCATTGATACACCCTTGATGTAAGCTATCAATAAGATGGTCACCATACTACCTAAGAACATCCAAATCCATACCATAATAACCAAGATAGCACGTGAGGAACAAAATTGTCGCTGATGCACTATTTGCCACCCTAAGACTATATGTTTCAATATTTATTCAGTTATTATATTACATGGAACTATATTACTATTAAATTTTGAGAGTACATGCTATGCAATATAGAGGGTTATGGGCGAGGTGGAACTCCCTAGGTGCGACCATAAATCTAATAAAATTGTTTATAAGTAGTCAAGATCTCTTCACGTCTAGGCCTCTAGTGTAAAACCATTACTTACAATATTCTTTTCATGCGAGGACATAATGGATCTCCTTTGTTGTAATCTCCGTAGACCAGATATGATCTCGCAAAACATCCTCCCCTACATTGTGTCACCAAAGGACATTTCCTGCATGCTTGAGGAAGGCTTTGGGGTTCAACAATTGATTTTATTACGGGGTCTAATGTGTACTCTCTCCATGCCTCCTTAAAGTCTTTATTTCTTAGATTCCCAGCCCTATAGTCTATTACATCACATGCAAGCATGTTCCCGGCCGGATCTATGTCTAGCACATCATATGTTCTACAGTAATAGCTATGTACATACTTCGACTTAGTTATCAATGGTGCGAATGGTGTACACCAAAGAGCTACTGGATAGCCTAGCTCATCCGACTTCTTGTCAACGATCTCTATCGCATTAATGTAGTTTTCTCTAGTAACATACATCTTGTTTACACGTGCTTTACCAGAGGGCATCACTGGTATTATGGCTACATGATTTGCTCCATATTTCACTCCAAGTTCCACAATATAATCGGCATACTTGTAATTCATGTTATTAATCGCCATGACAAGAGCGTAATCAATACCATTGTCTTGGAGTCTCTTAATAAACTCTAGAATACGATCAAAAGTACCGTTCCCCCTAACAGCTTCATGAAGTTCTTTCGGCCCATCAAGGCTCACGTACAGGAAAACATCATGTCTCTTAATAGCCTCAATGACATGGTTGTTCCATACAATACCGTTAGTCACCATTCCCGCTTCGATCCCATGGAACCCTATCCTCTCAATAATGCTTCTCGTATCAGGATGAATCAATGGCTCGCCACCTGATAAACCAATGTATTTTACACCATTATCAGCAAAGACATCAACGAGACGCAGTTTCTCGTCTCTACTAAGCTCGCCATGGACTCCAAGTCTATATGCATAACAATGCCTGCAAGACAAGTTGCACCTCGTGGTAAAGATCCATATGATCGTTGACGGCATCTTGATAGCCATCACATCCACCGCTCCACACCCTTATCCTAGAAGATAATGTATGTATAACCCATATTATAGCAACATCATGGCCCTTGGAGTGAGAAAAGAGCGTTTATTTTTCCCGCTTCTCCCCCATAAACCCTCCTGTTGTTGTAGCTGGTTGGACAGGTACTTGTATTACTCTCTTAAGCCATGTTCCTCTCGACATCCAGTAGAGCGAGAGAATACCTGCAACAATATTGCTTATTGTCATAGCTATCCATATTCCAATAGGCCCCATACCCATAATGAATGCCAATAGTATCGAGAATCCTATACGGAGACCCCATAGCCTTAGTATCGCTATTACCGCAAATACTTTAGTATGACCCGATCCGCTGGCTATAGCGCTTCCTATAAAGAATACGCCGAAGAACGGTATTGACCATATGAAAATCTCTATGAGTCTCGAGCCTTCCGCGATTACATTAGGGTCTTCTATAAAGAACGATATTAATTGAGCACGACCAATGTATATGAATACTGCTCCTATGAATAGTACAAGGAAAGTATACGTGATCGCTATTCTAGCGATCTCTCTCGCTCTACCATAGTTTTCTGCGCCAATATTCTGTCCAATCATAATCGATGTTGCCCTCATAAGACCCCATGTGAAGGCTTGGATTACGTCTATAACTCTTATAGCTAGACCATATGCTGCTACAACCACTGACCCAAATTGTGATACAAATGACGTCATCACAGTAAAGCCGAGCGAGTTACCGGATCTCTGGATCGCCAAGGGCGTTCCTATATGAAATATTTTCTTAAGCCACCACTTCTCAATACCCATGTACTCTCTCTTTATCTTTATGCCATGAAACCCCTTGTAGAATAAGTAGTATACACCAGCTCCAGCCACAATCATTCTCGATAGCACTGTCGCAAGAGCTGCACCAACAACGCCTAGCCTTGGGAAACCAAACCATCCAAAAATCATTATCGGGTCAAGAACAATATTCGCTATAACAGATATTATGTTGAAGAAAGTTGGAGTCCTTGTATCACCTATAGAATTAGCTATAATGTTGAATACGAAACCAGTAAAAGTAGCTGGTATACCAGCAAATATGACGAAAGCATAGCTTACAGCAAGAGGATAAATGTCCTCGGGAACACCCATAAGCATTAATATCACGGGGGAAGCTACTATACCAGCAATACTCATAACTAACGCCATGATTAGAGCAAAGAACATAAGCATACTAGCACTCTTTTCAGCCATATCCTTGTCTCCGGCACCAAGATACTGTGTGACAAGAGCAATACCAGCTGACACATAGCCGAATCCTAGTGAATAGAAAAGCATTATCATAGGCCAAGAAACCGTGGGCGCACCAAAAGCCTCTTTACCAATCTTACCAAGCCAGAAAGCATCGATAAGATTATACGATATACCAATAATATTAGCGACAATAATAGGCCAAGCTAGCCATAACATCGTACGAAGAATAGGGCCATTAAGGATCCTCTCACGATACTCGCTATAGCCTCTGGTACCAGCTATTTTCATTCCACGTTCACACAATATATTTACAAAGAATATATTGGGTATAAATATATTCTCACGAATATACGCGATGGCGTGCTATAGTACAAGTATTTTTCTTGCAAAATCAATTGGTTTAGCAGTGATTTCACTGGAAACCGACCAGTTTCCATGAACCAACCTGCTTAGCCGAGCATTAAATAAGAGTTATTGCTGTTCATTTACTCAATATTAACTTGTTCCCCAATATGGTATTCTATGTACGGTACTATAGTTCAGTAGAGGAAGAGACATATGGTTACGAAAGTTACTATCGGCGAGCTTTACGACATTATTAGTAAGATTAATTGGAGGGGCTATAAGGCTTACAAAAGACTCAAGGGTCTTATAATTGATTATGGGCTTGCCACGGGTTACTTTACTAGAATTCAGGGGGATCCTTTCGCTCCTCCTTCATGGTTTGAAGTCGTTATACCAAAGAGTGTACATGGGTTTCCAAGCAGGTGGCTTCATGGAAGAGAATCCATAGCTTTGTCTGATTATATTGCAAGGAAACTCTATGCCATACTCAAAAGCCATAGACGTAAATGTGGCACTGGAAATAGTTGTTATCTGGGTGTACCCAAGCCTAGCCCAAGGATACTTAAGCGCTCATGTGTTGAAATAGACGATAATGGGTCTCTTATCCTGAGGTTCCACGTTGGCTTACCTGCTCGTGGCAGGAAGATTCTTGGAGGAGAAGCCATAGACTTAATTATTGATAAGATAGAGCTTGTCCTCAGAAGCATTGTTTCCTTGAAAAACCGTTTAAATGAGATCAAAGAACACATCAGTATATTTATTGACCAGGAATACTTGAGAGACTGGCTTAAGAAGAACGGTTATATTGCCTTCGTCGCCGATGACAGTATATTGCCTAGAGAATCTAGTTTATCCGAGAAACCAATGCTTAATGCCGTGAGATTCAAGACTCCAGAAAGTCTACGAAAAACAATCACGTTGCCAAGTGGTAGAAGAATAAGTGGCATGGCTATACCCGAAGGCGTCTTCCTCATTACTGGAGGAGGTTACCACGGCAAAACAACTCTTCTCGAGGCAATACAAGATGGGATCTATAGCCACATTAAGGGCGACGGCAGAGAGTTTGTTGTAACAAGGAAGAACACTATTATCGTAAAAGCCGAGGATGGAAGGATTGTACATTGTGTCGATATAACTAGTTTTCTCGATAAGCTACCCGGGGGTAGGGACACCACTTGCTATTCTAGTCTCGATGCTAGCGGATCGACAAGTATGGCTTCATCAATAAGTGAGGCTGTTGAAGCCGGGTGCGAGGCAATACTGATCGATGAGGATACTAGTGCTACAAACCTGCTGTTCAAAGACCATGTCATGGCCAAGATAATAAGGCTTGAGCCAATTAAACCATTATCTGTCCAGGCAAAGAGTTTCTACAACAAAACAAAATGCAGTCTCGTGGTAATAGCTAGTGCTTCATCAGCATTCATACCAGCTGCCGACAAAATAATTGTGATGGAGAATTTTGAGCCCAGAGACATAACCATGGAGGCCAAGAAATTCTTCCAAGAAACAAGCATTGAAGCCGGCTATAACCCTCCTAGAAGACGTGTATTCCACGGTATCAAGGGAGTAAAGAAAGTAAAAGCACGCGGATACAAGATAAAAATAACCTATGTTAATGGTGAACAATTTGAACTAGATCTGAATGGTTATGACCGCATTGTGGAAACAGGACAAGTAAAGATGATAGCACAGATAATAGAGTATTTCGCGAAGAATAATGTCAAATATTCTTCCAGAGAACTCATAGAGTACATAGATAAGACTCTTGAAGAGAAAGGGTTCAAAGCATTTACGAGACCTATACCACCTGATTTAACGATGGTAAGTGGGTTTGATGTATACTGGGTTCTAAACAGAATCCCAAGAGCAGTATTTAAACAATAGAAAAGTTGTACGATAAGTTTTTACATTGCTAAACACAAGTACCATTCTAAGAGTGTGGTTTGAACATGAAGCTTAGTACCTATGGCTTTAAGGATCTTGCACGCACTTATAGTGTAATCCAGTTCGAAGACCAAGAAATAGGTGTTATAGTAGAAAAACTCAAGAACACACCAATAAATGATCTAAAAGAAATAATTTCGAAAACTCTAGGCACAGAAATAAGAGAACTAAGTGTTGCTACAGGAAAACTATTGTACGAAAACCAGCTACTAGACATGGCATACCTACGTGTAAACACTATCGACAACGAGGAATACATACTAGAGATCTATAGGGAGTCAGGTACAGCAATAACAAACATGACGACTCCGGAGGCACACAAGAAGATAATAATACTGTTAAAAGGATTGTATCCAGAAATAAGAATGCCAAGAACAAGAATCATAGGCTTCTAAACTATTTACAAACAAACAGGATCAAGACAAGGTAACTATATGTCAACATAGAGTAGAGAAACTCGCTACTATCAAAGATATGCTTCCAGGACTCGACAATAATGCTACTATACATTATATTCATGAACTAAATTGAATCGATAATATCAATACGTGAACTAGTGTAAAAAATATTTATTTTACGTAATAATATTACTTTCTTGCCACAATTCTGGATATATCAATGATCTTCTTAGCTACTTCTGTTGGCGTTTTACCGAATACTATTGTTAGAGGTTCTTTGCCGTGTTCTCCATAGTCATAGACTACATCAGGTATTTTGCCACCGATTTTTTCTACAGCTGTTTTTATACCCCATGGTGTTGTGGCTCCTTCGACTTTCTTTACTTCTGGTGGCTCTTCTTTTCTATCAAAACTACTTGCCAAGAGACCTAGTTGGTTTACAGCTTCTTCAATGTCCTTGTTGTAGGCTATGTTTGCAGCCGATCTTGTCTCTGGATCAAACTCCATTATTGTCAAGATTGCTCTAGCGATATGTCTTGATACGCCGAATTCTGGCTTGGCAGGGATAATGATTGTATCCTTGTACTTTCCTATACGGCCCGGTATGGCTGCTACGTCTAGGATTGACCTAGCGTATGGTTTTGGTAGGGCCATTCCTATGTTCATGAATACCTCCGGTATAACCTTGTTTACTGTCTTGCCATGCTCTTTTAGTAGTTCTATCGCTTTCTCTAGTTCTTCTAGGACACGGTATCTTTCTGCTGGTATAGCCATCCAGGAAACAGGGTTAACGGGCCCATGCCCTCCACCGATCTCTAGTCCATAATCGATCGCGATGGTTATGAATTTCTTGGCTACATCAACTGCCTCCGGTATACTCCTGCCCTTGGCTAATCCAGCTGCTATTGCTGCTGAGAACGAGCATCCCGTTCCATGGGTTGTGTTCTTGTTTATCCTCGGGGCTTTGTACTCATAGTACCTGCCATTATAGTATAGTATATCGATGGAATAGTCACCACTTAGATGACCGCCTTTAACAACAGCTGCTCTAGCTCCATGTTCTTCTACAATAATCCTGGCTGCTTCACGTGCATCTTCTAGACTCTCTATCTTGACGCCTGTTATTACCTCGGCTTCCATTTTATTGGGTGTAACAACCCATGCTCGAGGAATAAGTTCCTTTATCAATGCATCTATAGCATCGTCTCTAAGTAGTTTCGCCCCAGACTTGGCTATCATAACAGGGTCTACGACTAGCGGGAACCCATATTTATCAACTGTTTTCGCCACAGCCTTGATTATATCCTTGTTGCTAAGCATACCCGTCTTGGCAGCGTCAACACCTATATCGTCAGCTACGGCCTCGATCTGCGCAACAACGATCTCGGGAGGAATATCATGTATAGCTCTGACTTCACGTGTATTCTGTGCAGTAATGCTCGTTATAGCCGACATCCCATGTACTCCTAGGGCAGCAAATGTCTTCAGGTCTGCTTGTATACCCGCTCCGCCGCCACTATCGCTTCCAGCTATAGTTAATGCCCTAGGTATACATGCCTTATTCTTCACTCTTGCCCACCTTTACGAAGTATATCAAGAGTCTTGAAGAAAAGTAGCCAGAACGGATCCTGTTTAGGAACAGGTACTTCCTCCTCGTCACCATTCTTTTTAACCAGAACGACTCTTTCATCCTTAGTTACTTCACCAATAATAGCAGCGTCAATGCCTTTTTCCTTCAACAACTCTATGGCTAGACTGGCTTTATCCGGTTTTACAGTGGCAATCAATGTACCCTCACTAATAGCGGCATAAGGATCTACTTGTATCCCCGTAAATTCGCTAAATGCTTTAACGACTTTTGCTACATCATCTCTAATAAACAACTTGTCCTCATAGACACGTATACCAACCCCGCTGGCCTCAGCAATATCGTGTAGTGCACCCCAGACACCATATTCTGTTGCATCATGCATTGCTGTTACACCGGTCCTAAGCCCAACCTTAGCTATAGTTAATGCATCGTCTACAACAGACTGAAGCCAAAAGATCTCCTTGGCTTTCTCAGCAAACTCACTGCCATAAGTCTTTACAAGTACCTCGGGGAACATTGTTGATAGTATGCCAGCTGTTTCCACAGCTGGACCCTTGGTCATTATAACCAGGTCGCCGGGCCTAGCCATTTCTGGTGTGACATAGTTGTCTCTAGTAGTCACACCAATCATTGTAGCACCACCTATCATCGGGTAATCAACTCCACCATACCTACCGGTATGGCCGGCAGCAATGGCTATACCTAGTTTCTCGCATTCCCTATGGATCCTGATCCATAGTTCTCTGAATTCCTCATCGCTCATATTAAGTGGTAAATTAAGATCTATGAACAAGTATCTTGGTGGGACACCTGATACAGCTACATCGCTGGCGAGAATATGTACGGCAAACCATGCACTCCTATCCCAACCATACTCTGGTACAACGAAAACCGGGTCAACCTCGACTATAAGCACTTTTTCTCCAAGATCTATGACGCTGAAGTCTACGCCGAACCTTGGCCCAACTATTATGGATGAATCTTTCTTGCCTAGATTAGGCAGGATTATATCTCTAAAAACTTCTCTACTAACCTTTCCGATAACAAGTCTATCCATAGTCATGGTGTTCGCCCCCTATACAAGCGGTATAATGTATAGATTATTGATACAATGATGAGCGTTGGAATAGAACTACCTACGACAGCGCCTAGCTCGCTGAAGAATGGGATGTATAGACCTGGTATTAGCCCGGGGGCTGCTAATAGTATGTATACTGTAAAACCTATAGCCCATACTATTATGGAGCCCCAGTCAACAAGAATACCTGGATCAAGTATCTTCTGGGGATCGTAGCTCTTCTTGTCAATAATGAAGTCTGTTATCATCAGAGCCGTCAAGCTAACGAAAGCACCACCTATAAGTATTAGGAACCACTCGTACTCGTGTATGGGGAATACCAGTGCGATCAATGTTCCTAGGATGCCGACGAACGTTATTTGTTTACGTGCATCAGCTTGAGGTCTTATATTCTTGAATGTAATAGCAGCACTGTATACGTCAAGAAATGTCGTCGTGACTGTGGAGAATACTATTATGAGCATTGCTGGTACTCCAAGCCCATAGAACGCTATGATACTTATTGGATCCATCTCGCCGGCCACGATATTACTAACTGCTCCAAGGAAGTAGAATAGAGAGCTTGAAACAAAGTATCCTATGTAGCTACCCCAGAAGCCATCGCTTACTCTCCTAGAGAACCTAGTGTAGTCAGCTATTAACGGCGCCCATGAAACAGGCATAGCTATGACGAGGTCTAGTCCCAGCCAGAAACTTGGTGTAAGCACTAACGGCCCGCTCAATAAATCACTGACTGCATAACTCTCTAGTACTACATAGGCAAGCCACACCGATAATACAAGAAGTAGTATAGCAGCTATTTTCTCGAGAAGCCTCCATTTCTCAGGGCCTATTAGGCTCCATAGAGTCACTAGTATTCCCAGCAGGATAACCCATAGACCATATAGATTGATTCCCGCAAGACTCATTGATACATTATTCATCGCAAGAGCTCCTACAATAAGCATTACAGCAGTCCAGCCAATCAACTGTAAGTAATTAAGTATTGATACAAGATATGATCCCCTTAAACCAAGAGGCTTCCTTGATATAACCATGGTCGGTAAACCAGTTTCAACACCAATAACACCGACCATCGACAATAGTAGGTTGCCTATAATATGGCCGACTATAATGGCTATCAACGCTAGCTTTAAGTCAAGAGATATAGGTGATGCAACAAGTATTGCCCCAGCCCAGAACTCAGCAATACTTATTCCAGCACCAAACCATATTGCGAAATTATCTATAAAGTCGTATTTTCTTTGAGAAGAGGGTATGGGCTTTATATCATACCCGTAGCTCAACCCATTACACCGTGAAATGTGTCATGAACTATTCGATTAATAAGCATATAAATAACCAAGTTATAAATAGATCAAGTATAATACATTAGTTTATTTATAACCTGGTTATATGAATTAAATCACGCTAGCTTCGCTACCACGATATTAAGCCATTACAATAAGGTTTTTTACTTGATAAAACAGTCTTCAATAAATGGTTGAAGACAATGGTACCCATGAGATGGCGCCATAGACGGGGACAAGTAGGCAGAATGCCTAAGCCAAGGTATATAGACTTCATACCACCATCAAAAATAGTGTTTATACCAAGAGATCACCAAGGAAACGACCTAAGCCGTGGACCACCAGTAACCCTCATGCCAGATGAACTAGAAGCACTGCGCCTCGTATACTTGGAGGACATGACCCAAGAGGAGGCAGCACAGAGAATGGGTGTATCAAGAGGAACTATATGGAGACTACTAGAAAGCGGGAGGAAGAAGCTAATCAGCGCGCTAGTAAATCTCCAGCCAATAGAAATAGAAACAGTAAAAGAAGAAAAATAACATGTTCTTGACCAAGACTGACATTAATGCTTTGGTAAAAAACTAGAACAACCTCTTCTCCCTAAATATAAGGATTGCCGCAAAAACATTCTTAAAGAAACTCTGACACGTACCGGAGCATTAATGTATAAGTATGCATGTTGGTAAGTTTTGAAGAAATGCTTTTGCCCGCATTACTGACTAGTCTGAGCTAATTATCTTGAGCCATTAAATTCTAGATACTATACAATTCTATGTGATCATTATATATTACTGCTAGTTTGCTTTTTGTTACAGCTAATAGCTTCGCTATTGTTCTAGCTAGTTTTGGTATATTGTCCTTGGTTATAGGAGCTGCTAGGAATATTACTCCGGTCGCTATCTTCTCTATTAATGCACGTCTCATGAAGTCTTTGTCTCTTGTTAGTATTATGCGGTTCTCCTTGTTGGCACGTGTTATGACTTGGGCGTCGCTGAGACCCCTCTCCTCGCTATCGCCAAGCCACACAATATCGATACCTATTTCCTCGAGCTTTTTTACAAGTGACTTGGGTATATTCTCGTTAGCCAGGATTTTTCTAGGCGGGGGAGCTTGAAACATCTTCGAGACCCATGAATACAACTTTTCTTAAGAGATCAAGAGCAAAACGAACTGCTTCACGGACAGCTTCAACAGGGACATTGTATTCCCTTGAGACCTCCTCGACATTCCAGCCGTAGCCAAGGCTTTCAAGCAAGGCTTCTACTGTTACACGCGTATTCTTTATCACGGGTTTCCCCGAGTATTTATTCGGATCGACTTCTATATACCTAAACCCCTCTATTATCAAGGTTTTCGTGCACCATAGAGTCCTATTATACCATAGACCCCTATAGTGTAAAAACGGTTTTTAAAACTATTCTGTCTTCCAATATATTCGTGTAAAAACCGTTATGACGCGAGTATGTTGTAATATAGACTTAAATGACGGCGGGCCATTCTAAGCCAATGAGTTCTAATAGCGTATCCATATAGATTAGTCATGTATGCTACAGCATAGTCGTAGTTTTCGTAAAGCCACTTGATCTTCTTTGCAAGACCAAGCGGGTTTCTCGTAGACACTGTTAGTCTTGGCACAAACTGGTATAACTCAAGAAGTCTTGGAACCCTAGTGCCTATAATTGGTTTCAAACTACCCATAGATAAGTGAAGTATGCCGCTAACAGAATAAGCACCAGGTTTATCTCTATATGGAAGTATGACTGTATCTGCAAGCGCTATGAGTTTCAATATCTCGTTTTTCGTCAAATACTTTTCAAGAAATACCGTATTGATCCTACTAGAGATCTTCCCCACGAGATCCTTAACTTCAGGATCCCTTACCTCGCCCGCTACAATAAAGGTTGTCTTACTAGGCCAGTCTCCATGACTTAGTGATTCAAGTAATATATCAAGACCTTTATCTTTACGTAAAAACCCGGGCAGTACTATAATCAAACCCTTTATATTGTCTTCACGGATACCAAGGTCGCTCATCAGTCTATGTCTTGGCATGCCAAGATAGGGGTTAAGGAGAGTGCCATGTGGTATCCGGTGTATTATAATCGGGTCTACCCCCTGGTACTGTAGCTCAAATTCTTGGACAAAACTATGTACGATTACTGCATCAACATTATTCAAGTTTTTCTGGAAAACAAGAGCACCTTGTCTTCTAGACAAGGGATGATATACTGTATGCATTGTGAAAACTATTTTCTTGGCAAGACCTTCTCTACGAGCCTCTATAGCTGCTTCGAGAATACCATTATAATCCCCGTAAATACCATACTCGTGTTGTATGTGCAACACGTCTACGCCATTAATACGGGATAAATAATCGAGGACTACACTATAGTTTTTAGATTGCTTCTCAAAGACGGGATAGACACAAACCCTTGCCTCCTCATCAAAACGCTCCTCACCACAATTAACATCTCCAAAAACATGAATAATAGAATCCGGAGCAATAGACTTCAAAGACATTGCGAGCATACGTGTGTACTCTGCTACACCACAATGTGTAGGCGGATATGTTGAAACAAAACTTATTCTAATCATTTACATATCAACTCCAAAGGTAGTAGATTAGAATATCTAGGCAAAATACTTAGCGGAGGATATCACAGTGAAGACGGCTCGGTACGCGGCCTCTGAGCCGCATAAGACTACGGCCTACCCACGGGTGTAGGCTACCTCATCGCCTCTAGTAACTATATTACCGTATAGACTTTAATAATATATTAACCATAAACACCTAATGTATTGATATCAATATCCTTGAAGATAATGCTTTAATACTTCAACTCAAAGCTTTTATGATGTATAGTTACCTATGAGAAATAGCTGAAAACGGTGTAATGATGTGTTGGAGATTATGGTTTTTATAGCACTAGGTCTCGTGATCGGGGTATTATCGACTATTGCTGGCATAGGCGGCGGGGTTTTCATGGTACCTCTCTTCTACTTCCTTGGACTAGACATAAGTAAAGCTGTTGGTACAAGTAAATTTGTTATAGTTTTTCTCTCATTGATTGGCGCTATAAATTACATTAGGTCACGGAAAGTACTATTTAGAATTAGCATGATGGTATTGGTTGGAATGATCCCCTTCTCGTATATTGGGGCGTATTTGTCTAGTGCTCTTGATAAGACTACGCTTAAACTTATTGTATCGGTTTTCATAATCTATTATGGACTAAGGCTATTGTACTCATATATTAAGAGGAAATATTTCAGTAAAAAACAGCAAATACAACAAGACTTGAATCCGCCGAAGAACTATGATACAAAGTCTAAATGGTATATTGTCGTAGCAACAGGGTGTTTCTCAGGTCTTATAGCAGGCCTTACTGGGACTGGAGGCGGCGTAGTAAACATGCCATTATTTCTTTCGGTACTACGAATGCCAATACACTACGCTATAGCTACATCAACATTCATAATATTTCCATCATCTATAGTGGCGACAATACGTCACATGATAGACAACGAAATAAATTACGCTATAGCTCTACCATTCACCATAGGCGCTATGATAGGCGCTAATATAGGGCCGAGAATAGCATTATCACTAAAACCACAGCATTTGAGGTTTATCGTTGGAATAATACTGTTGATAGCTGGTATTAGGATGCTTGCAACAGTCTTTTAGGCTATCTATAATTTTATTAGTGAGGGAAAAAGAAGTAGTCAAATATGGTTTTAGTCTAAGTGTAGCTATTGTTTATGTTTCTCGATAACGCTTAATGCTTCTTGAAGAGAGTTAGTACATTTTTTAACATACTGTTCTACATCATCAGCACTAGCAATATTTTTGTCTTTAAGCTCACTAAGAATGTTTATTGCTTCATCGATTTTCTCTTTTATAAGAGCCATTGATACACTATACTTCATTTTATCAACATAGTCTTTTCTAAACTTAACCAGTTCACGACGGGCTCTGTCAAAGTCATTAATAGCAGCGTTAATGTAGACACGTTCAAGGAATTCGGGTAGAATAGGTACACCCGAGAGAGCAGACACCATAACTAGCTCGTTTAGGGGCTTACCCTTGTTTTCTTTGCGAATATTGTCTGCAACCTTAAGCTTCATCTCAGCTAGTTTAACGCGATGTATTATCGACGAGATCACTTTCTCTGGATCACGGCGGCGACGAAACATATTTTTATTCCCAGCCCTCATAACCTACATGTCTTCCTCATTATGTCCCCTTGTCTAGATTGGTTTAAAAAGCTTGCCTACAAAAGAAACAAAGTTTATTTATATTAACAGAATACCACTACTGTAGGTGTTACGATGGCTGAAGAAGATGAAGGGTGGGCATGGGAGCTTTTCATAGCACTAATGTTCATAGGAATAGGGGTTGGCATGATATTTGATGCAGCAGGTGCAGGTGCTCTTATAGGAATGGGGTTAGGGTTTATCGTGGCTTCACTTGTTAAGAAGATAGAGCGTAGATACACCATAATTATTCCGCGGAGCATAGCGTCTGTAACGATAATATTAATCGGTTTAGGATTTATTGTAGGGGGGTTGCAAATATTAGGTATACTCATGATCCCTGAGAAGCTTTACCATTACATCGGCGCACTAATAATGATCCTCATAGGCATAGCCATAATTATAACCGGACTAAAGATCGAAGCCAAGAAATAACCAGCTATGTGGTGAAAACGATTTGCAATTACCTAAAAAATTTCTTGAATACATCTTCTATAAACGCATTGAAGTACTGAAGAAGATGAGCAAAGGAGAGCCTCTCGGCCCAAGTATGATGATAGAATTTACTAGAACAACTCCTGCAGTCATAACTGATGGACCAGCTGGTCTTAGTGGAAGCATTAAAATGGTTGGATTTGTACCAAAACAAGAATACATTGACAACCTGGCCAAGAAAGCTGAACACTATGCTTATGAAGAAGATATCCGTGACATGAAGGATATTGCACGAGTACTCTTAGAGGAATTTTATAGGGAAGAAGTTATTGATTTCACCAAGCTTGGAGGACTCGAAATGGGCTTCAAACATAGCTGGATAAACATAAGAGCCACAGGCAAAGCCACATTGCTTTTCTATACACCGCCAATAGAATCCTATGAAGTACGGTGTGATGTTAAAATACATGAAGATCCCGACGACCCATATACAAGATATCTTAATGCACTACATGACATATTCCATCGCTCCACGAAAAGATCAACGTATCCAGCATACTTGTTTACAATCAAAGAAATCTATGATAATTCCGTGAAAAAGAATGGTTTCGGAACAAAAATATATTGAATAAATGCTAGCCTTCTACTCTTAAACGCGGTGGGTACTCTGGAGGCATTGAATACACTTTTTCTCCATCAACATAGACTTCTATGAAATATCCCTTAAACAGTGTTGAAGAGGCTTCTGTTGGCGTAAATGTTATAGAGACCGTGACGTTTTCATATGGTTTCAAGGTCATACTGTAGCTCTGCTCTTTCACAACTTGATCAGGCCTTAAAACTAGATCCTTCTTGATAACTATTTTTATTGTTGCCGTTATTTCCTCTGTTGGACGGAGAACAACTACGCCTTCAACGGTATCGCCTACCCTGGCTGTGTAGTTACGTTCTCCATTTATAATCCAGTAAGCATCAACGACCTTTACTATACTGGCTCTACTCAATACTTTTAGCCGAGGTGGATAACTATCCTGCATGGTATAGTATTTCTCTCCATTGATGTATACTTCAAGATAGTATCCTCTTAATGTATCACTGCTTGTTTCTGTTGGCGTCCAGGAGAAGTCTATTACGCCATATCCTTTCAATGGAATAGTGGTACTATACTCGTAAACTACTTGATCAGGTCGTGAAACAAGATCTTTCTTAATATAAACATCCACTTTAACCTCTTTTGAAGCTACACTAAATAAGCCTACATGAATATCTACAGGTCTATCAACAATAGTCTCCTGAGGCTCAAAACCTATATCAACTATACTCAAATACTCCTTATCAAGAGGCCAGGGTAGCTTCTGTGAAAAACTAACACCGAAATCCCTGTATGTTTCATGGACTTCCGCTAAATCAAGTAGCTTAATGGGAGTCACTATGGTTCCGTTGACAATAACGTTTATTGTCTCGTTATTTGTTAGAGCTTCCAGGATCACTCTAATGGCCTCCTTGTTCTCAACGTGAAGTAGTGTCGAGACAGTCTCGATTCCCTTGCCAGCAATATCTATATCTGTTGCCTCGGTAGAACCAGCATACACTCCATCAACATAGACATTAATCTTAATCGCCTTAATATAAGCTGGTTCATCAGCATTATTACGCACATCAACTACAAGCAATAAATCAAGCCTCTTCATAACAGGCGTTCCAACAGGATCCATATAATCTATTCTAGCATCAATAACCTCCACATTCTGCAGAACATCCGAGATCTTTGTACCCTCATAGTACACGTACCCGCCGATACCTGCTGCCAGTATAACAGCAGGTATTATAGCTAGGAGAAGTATTGTTTTTGAAACCATTACCTTGACCTCACTTATTCTCAACTACTATAAGATATGGTATTTCATTGTATATAAATGGATTATATACAAAAACTCCTTTAATCACTCAATTACTATTTCGGTATCTTTTTTGGATACAGCATAGAGTGCCGCCAATGAAATCAGTATAGATGGGACAACTGTTGGTATTATTAGTTTGTCATCAATATCTTTTACAGGCCCCATAGCTTCTATCGTGAATGTAAATACCTGGTTCTTTACAATAAATACTCTAGTTCCAACAATCTGGAGTACATCCGTAACCATCTCGCCCTTGGAATGAATAAGCACACCATATTCATCATACTCCATATTTGCTGTAAGCTCAAGACTAACTCTTATGCCCTTAAATGGTGTCCTAATGTATCCCTCGAAAGTGTAGTCTTCAAGTACCGTATTTGGATCATCTGTCAAGAGCCCAGCCCAATCAAGTCTATTAAGTACAATCCTCGGCTCATCTTCAACAGGAGACAGTACCACTCCTTGAGACAGCGTATACACCGCTACATCAGTTTTTTCTTCACCACCAGGATACCCAGCTGTTATAGTGTATAGGTATACGCCAGATTCCATTTCCTGGCTTGCAAGAAGTGAGTAGAATCCTCCAGCCATGAGTGCTACTAAGAGTATTGCTAGTATTGTTTTTGATGTACCGCCTAGCCCGCGTTTTATGATATAGTGTTCTCCACCAAAACCATAGTAGTCATCAGGATAGTCTTCATAGTAGTGGTAGATAGTCATGTAGCTCGTCCATGGATAGAAGTATATGGGTCTCATAAGGACTTCTTTACGTGGTTTCAGTGCAAGAAGAGCAGCCAATCCCATGACGAAACCTCCTGCATGGGCGAAGAAAGCTACACTTCCAAGACGGGCGTAACCGTAGAGAACTTGCATTGCAAACCAGAAAATCAGGAATGTCGCTGCTGTCGTTGTAAAACACCATGGTATTATCCATAGAAACCAGCACACACTCATTCTCCTATTGGGGAATAACAGTAGATATGCTCCAAGAACTCCACTTATAGCACCCGATGCACCAAGAGCTGGTATAAATACAGTGTAGATACCCGTTATCGGTGTGAAAGCCGTGTGGAAAGCTATTGCTGCTAGACCTGAAGCGAAATATAGTATAAAGTATTTCCCGGAGCCAAGTACTTTCTCGACTTCTTTACCAAATATGTATAGGAAATACATGTTGAAGAATATATGGAATATGTCGGCATGGAGGAACATACTCGTTATAATTCTATACCATTGCCCATACTCGAGAAGCAAAACAGGCATCAAAGCCGCCTTCTCAATCCAGTACTCACTTGTCTGTATAAACGAGTTCTCGTAGCTAGTCAACAAGTATACAGCAACATTAATTAGTATTATAGCATATGTAACCTTAGGTCTACCACCATAATCGTAACCAGAACCTCCAATAGGTATTACACCCACTACATACCAGCCCCACAGTCAAAACTGTGATCCAAATGGCTCTCGTTACTAAATAAATACTATGGTATAACATAAACTTTATCGCATATTATCTGCTTCGTGATTTACCGAAAAACAAGAACAAGGAAAAAACTGTTCCAATTAGAACAAAAATATATGATCTTATAATCTAATGGCCTATACTCGCTAGAAGTTCTTTATAGCCTTCTATTAATATTTTCAACCTATTATACTCTTTATCAAACTCGTCTCTACTTATTTCCTTTCTTGCAAACTTAGCTACAAGTTCGTCCATTTGCTGTTCAAGTTTAGCTATACGTGTCTTAATGATCTCTGCGAGATCAGTCAATTTTACTAGATGTGGCTCTCTCTCAAGCTCTATTGGTGTATGCTCGCTCTTTATGACGCCGTCTTCTATCCTGAGAATCCTGTTTGTCCTCAGAGCTATTCTTGGGTCATGAGTTGATACTATGACTGTTTTACCGTACTCTTTAGACAGCTTTGTTAGCAAATCTATGATCTTCATTGCATTCTCTGTATCAAGCTCAGCTGTTGGCTCGTCAGCTAGAATAAGTGGTGGATCGTTGGCTAGCGCAACAGCTATAGCAACACGTTGTTGTTCTCCACCACTGAGTTCTGTTGGCTTGTGATGTAATCTATGGCCTAGACCAACTAGTTCAAGAAGCCAACGTGCCCTCTTTACCCTTTTCTCCCTAGGTATACCAAGCGCTATCATTGGAAGTTCAACATTCTCTAGGCTTGTGAGAACAGGAATGAGGTTAAATGCCTGGAATACGTATCCCACCATACTAAGCCTGTATTTCTCAAGCTCGCTTTCACCAAGCTCATGAACTCTTATGCCTCCAACTATTACGCTCCCAGCCGTCGGTACATCAACTCCACCAATAATGTTGAGCAACGTTGTTTTACCAGAGCCGCTCGGACCCATTATAGTGACTGCCTCACCTGCCTTCACACTCATTGACAGCCCACGTAGAGCCTGTACCTCAATACCCCTACCCATCTTGTATACTTTGACTAGTTCCTTGATCTCAACGTCTACTCCCTTGGTGGCAAAGCCTTCAACAGGTATTTCACGAGGAGTTTTTACCATACATACCACCCAGGAGGGGAACTATTATATGTGACTTCCGAGTACAACAAGGGCCTCCCTCAAAACCTTCTTGTAAGTTACATAAGAGATCACCAGAGAGAGAACTATTATGAACAAGGGAATACCTATTGTCGGCAACAGTATCTCTAGAGTAGGTTCTACGAGGAAGCCTATTCCATACATCTTGTTTATGTTCTGTAGTTCTGGGAGCGCCGATAAGTATAGGAATGATCTAACGGCGTTGTAGCCTAGGACTACACCTAGTATAATACCTGGTATTACACCAAGCATTGATATAGTAAGCCCTTCGGCTAGAGCCATTTTCATTACTCTACTTGATTTAACACCTCTAGCCCTAAGTAATGTGAAAGCATAGAGGTTCTCATAGATACTCGAGTAAGCTAATATAGCTATAGCTATCAAGCTTGTTGTGTACAACGCTAATCCCGCGGAAACACTTTGCCTGACTCCAAGCATGAAGAACTCCTTGGCGTTCTCTACACCTTTCTTCCTAGCTGTAGCATCATAAATTCTCCATCCAGCATTCTTTATCTTCTCTTCATCATCAATATGGTTTGTTGCAACAATTACTGCGACTCCTGCGGCCCAGGGCATTTTTTCTTTTGCTCCTTCAGCATAAACAGTTTCTTCTCTTACCGTAGAATTGATTTTATTAACTACTTTATCTACATCATTAATACTCATGACAAGGAATGGCTCAATTGTGGGCGTTGGTATGTATGCTCCAGGCATTATCCCGAATTTTGTTTCACTAACCATTGCATACCCCCATTTTGCAGCTGCAGACAAACTGTTGAACACTAGTGATCCGGGGAGGTTGTACATGTTACCAATGATTTTAATACTGCATATTTCTTCGCCTACATCCCAAACTGATTTCTTATATACTATCTTGTAGTTACTATCCTCAATGCTCTTTCCTTGAGTACCAACAATAAAGATCGCTTTACCACTGTCAAGAGAACTCAGTAGATCAATAGCATTAGCATCAACTCCTAGTACATTCGGGGTTCTAAATATTTTTGTGAAACTATTCTTGTCTATGAATATAATGTAGTTGATCTTCTGGTCTCCAACGTAGAGATCGCCTACTCTCACGCCAACGATGTATATTAACGAGTATTCTCCCTCAACAAATTTAGTAGCGTTCTCAACAATGCTGTCTTTGTGTTCTAGGAAGTACGTTGTATTAAAGCCCTTGTAGATATAATAGTCTGTACCATAAGCGACATCTCTTATCGTATTCATTGTTTGCTCTGTAGAATATGCTCCTATTATTCCTTGCATAAGCACACCGACAGCAAAACCTATCATCATTATAGCAACTGTTATACGTGCAGGCTTTACTTCAAGAAGCCTTGATACTAGGTTCTTTAGTTCTCCTACAAACGGTGCTACTATTGCATTAACTATTTTCGTCATCTTACCGGGATATGCTACGAGAAGCTTCGCCACGCCATAAATGAAGAATATTGGTCCGAGGAACGATACTATGGGGTCAAGTATAGCTAGTATTATTAAGAGTATTACTAGTACTGGTGATTCCGGATGGTGAGTCATCATATATAGCATTGGCGAGAAACCTATCGCAGTCTTTACAACATAATATATACCTAGAACAAGTATGATCCAGCTGCCAGTACCCATACCCTTCTCGATCATGGGAAGTTCCGCTAGTATTGTAGGTCTAGTGAATTCTCTTGGTGCAACTCTTGATAACACTGAAAAGCTTTTCCTAATAGACAACACTATAGCTATTATCGCGATTACTCCAAGACCTATCAGAGTATAGATATCTTGAATGACGCACTCTATATACCTTGGTGCTTCCATTAAACTTATCTTCTTCAGTACTAGTGCATATATAGGGCCAACCACAATACCTATAGCCAAGCCAACTATACTCCATACAACAACAGATACCGCAAAAGC
This sequence comes from Desulfurococcaceae archaeon MEX13E-LK6-19, assembly GCA_029637525.1. Lineage (NCBI taxonomy): Archaea > Thermoproteati > Thermoproteota > Thermoprotei > Desulfurococcales > Desulfurococcaceae > Desulfurococcaceae archaeon MEX13E-LK6-19. The sequence goes on along the minus strand of CP072660.1, from coordinate 1,049,232 downwards.
TCTCTTCAACGAGCCTATGCTTACACCACGTATTCTTATCAAGGCAATTATTTTCCTCATAACAGATATCACTACTGGCGGCAGTCTTGATGCAATAATCCATACTACTATAAAGCTTGGTAACATCCCGATTATTGTCGAGAACCTCATAAACATTTCCTGAAACCTTGCTTGCTGAAGCGCAGAAACTAATTCATAATTCATAATCAATATGGCATAACCATGGCCGATAGCATCCATGCCAATATTGTATATTGTTTCACCAATCTTTCTTATAGAAGCATCAATACTGTAGCCAAAAACAACCTTCTTCAACTCATACCTATAGCCAACAAACACAACCGCGTAACCATTGTCTTTTGCATACCTATAAGCTGATATGAGTTCATCAGCTTCTCTTGGTTCCAGTCCTATGTTATAGAATCTTTCTTCAATCCAATAGCCGCCAAAATATAGCCCAGTTATTATTTCAACGTGACTATTAATATCATTCCAGATGCTTTCTAGGTCATTTATAGGTGTAAGGAGTACAACATAGTACTCACTAGTATATGGCGCTTGGAAGAGACCATCAGGATCGATATAAGATGTGTAGTCACGCCATAACTCGGCAAAAGGCGATCTATAGAATTCTTTATACAGTGTAACTTGAATAGTTTTATTGAATAGTTCACCATAAACAACAGACTCTTCTAGCGCATTGGGACTTACCGTGAAGTTCTTATTCATATTCATATTATATTCAATAATCCTTGTAGACACGTATAGTACTGGCTGTAGTGTTATAGGGCTTTTATCTATTGTAATTATTATAAACATTGTATCTTTTGGTAACGTGAGACTAGCATTATAAGTTGATATAGATACATTGATCTCATCTTTCAACTGATATTTTGCCGCATAAATAAGGCATCCTATATCCTCTATTTCATCAGTGTTTTCCAGTATCTTCTTTACATTAGAAAGCATGTCCATTGGTGTCTCGTTTTTACCGCTAATAAAGCTGAGAACCATATGCCTATCTAGAGTACCTAGTGCACGTTCAATACTCTCCTCCAAGTATATTGTTGAAAGCGTTATTGTCGATGTAAATAATATTGATACAGCGAGACCTACTGCAAACACTATAGCCATGAATTTGTTTCCAATGAACACTCTAGATAAAGATGTCAATGAGGTTCTCCCTCGTCACCAAGACGTCATCAATGTCTCTCCCGAAAACATTGTGTTCTCTACTATATAAATCATACTATTTGTACATAAAAGTAATCACCTAGTATAACCGTGTTTTGAATTAATCCATTCTATGCATCAAGAAGTAGGCCAACATGTAAACGGTCACGACAATAAGCCCTAATACAGCCTCTATTAGTAGAGGATTAGCGATAACATAAAGTAAGTAAACAGCTGCTATATTCAATAATCCATGTAATATTATTGCTAGCAACAAATATTTGATGACATCACCACTCTTGATACCCACAAATATGATCATTGCTGCCGAGACGTGGAATAGCAACGCTATATTCCTCTCAATAGCACCCGCAACGAGATTCTCTAGAATAAGACTAGTACCCATCATGTAAGCCACAAGGACGTTAAGAACATAGAGAACAAGAGCCTCCATAAGACCCCATCCAAGACCAATACAATAAACAATCCTCTTCTCCCCGGTTTCACGATAAAAATACTTGATAACAAAATACCGGACAGGCTCCTCGAAAACACCAGCCAACCCAGCCTGAATATATCCGACAACACTGGTAGCACCCATATAGATAACCATAGGAATAAACACTGGATAACGAAGAAGTAGTGCAAGAAACCAGCCAAAACCACCAACCAAAGCAGCAAGCCACTTAAAACCATTACGTCCAGCCATCCAACACAACACAACAAACCCAGGAACAACAGCAATAACCAATGAAGCGACTACACCAGGTACCTCAAGCGACACTAAGAACACTCACCATGTAGTCATTAATTTTATAAGAATTTAATTATTTCGATATTACTTCGATAACAAGATATCGAAACAAGAGATAATATATCTACAGGAAGTCAATCAAAAGTGTTTCTATATTATGTACTTCCCAAGACATAAAACTGTTAACTACATTTCCAGTATTTTATATAGACGTCTCGGCTGTCTGTACATAATCTAAACCAGTACCAACGCTAGAAGTTTACTTATTATCTACATCAAAAGGTCTAGCATATTATGTTCAATATTCAAAACATTATAATCTAGACTGCCGATATCGCTCATCCATATATGGTATCAAAAATAGTTGTATACATCAAAACAGTTTTAAATTCAAAATTCGAGAATATCAATAGTAACTAGTTAAATAGAGAGGATATGAATTAATGCGAAAGAAATATTTCTCTTTAATACTGATCGGTATAATAGTTTTATCAGTATCACTATACTATGTAATAAACAGCTACATAAATGAACAAACAGATGTTACTAAGAACACATTCACGGAAACCCCTATAGTTGATATAAGAAACATCAATGGTAGAACCAATAACTGGACTATTATTAAAAGCATACTTCTTCACTATAAAAACTACTGGGAGTCAAAGAACTTAACAACATATGCAATAGAAGTAGTATACAGTTATTCAGTTTTAAACATCTATGTAAAAAACTTAAGTGTTAATACTTATATGAATGTACGTTCATATATTTCTAACAATACTTTAGCTTCTATATCCAGAGTTATTGACTTGATTATATATACTTATGAAGTAATTGCCCCGAAGATACTGCATTTTTACCGTAACACTCCTGAAGCAATAGAGTTTATCAATAATAGGACGTTTATTGACGCATACTATGACAATTCCTCGGATAGACTTATTCTATTCCTTAGTTTACCTATTATTGATGAGTACACTATAGAAGGATGTTATCAATCATTTATGGTATCTATGTTCTATATTGATAAGACGAGAATATTTATTGCTTCGGCTATTGATTTTTACCCGGGACGCAGTATTATTCATGGAGCAACTGAGCCGCTTATTATTCATTTTCTTTTACACCCGCTTTGGACTGCAAATGGAATGGGAGAGTATGTTGTGGGGTTAAATAAGGTTACTGGTTTGCCTTGTTTTTGGTTTTGTATTAACAGAGGTCTGGGATTTGCTTTATTTACTGTTTCTGAAAATGATTTTAAGAAGTTCTATTCTTATCTTTATCCCTATCTTGCTGATCATCCTAGTAAGCGTATTCATTATTTCTGTAAAGAACATTGTGGAAAGCTTAGGTCTAACCACTATTGGTATAACTCTTATAGGGTTGTTGTTGATGATGGTGTTGAGAAGCTTTTGAATGTTACTATTACTATTAATGGTAGTGTTCACCGTATACCTATTGGTTTATATGGTGTTTATATTCGTGGTGATAAGTGGCATGTTTGCGGAGAAGCTGTTTCAGAGTATGCGTTGAATTTGTGTAGGGATTTCTGGCGTGATGTTGTTATAAGGTATGCGCGGGAGCATGGATTATATGTTGCTAATTATACCGATTTTGCTTATTATACACGTATGCTCTTGGACTATGGTATAAGCGATTATGTACCATTACCACTTGATAAAGGGTTAGCCTGTTTTATTGATTCTTGTGGCTGAAGTCTAGTAGGCTTTTTTGTTTTGTTTTTGTTTTCTCAACCATTTTCTCAAGTGAGGTTAGTTTTTCTATGAGTTCTTTCTTTGGTTTTGGTTTTTCTCCAAGGAGTATTTGTTTGAAGAAGGTGTCTCTAACAGGCTCGTATACTAGCTTGTAGAATTTTTGGGGGTCTTCCAGTATTTTCCTAGGGAACTGTTTCACGTACTCAACAGCTGTCTCCCATACCTTGTCTGGATCGAAGAATATTCTTAGTTTTGATGTTACCTGTCGGTCATAATCTATTGGCTCTTGCTCCTGGTCTCCTATCATGTAATAGCCCCGTGGACCTACTTGGACGCATTCACCAGCTACTTCAATAAACCCCTCAGGACACTTCGTCTTCTCTTTTCCTTTCACTAGTTGTTTCCTGTAGAGTTTCTCGATCTCTTCTAGTCTTATGTTCCTATAAGGCATTTTATGGGGCCCATAGTGCTTGGCCCACGCATAGAATATCGCTCTATTGAGGCCAAAGCTCTTCGCTTTCTCTTTGTCACCATAGAGAACATAATGTCTCGCTGCTTGCAATAACGCCATTACCTGGAATCTCCCTATACCAGCCGCCTTAAGCTTCTTCTCGGGATCTATTCTACTAGACATAAGACACCATCATGTAGATGCTTTTGTACCAGAGTATAGGTTGTGTAAAAACAGGGTTTTAGAAAATAGTATTCATTAGCCTAGAACTAGTGTTATTGAGTTAATTCTTTTACCAACTTGGCTATTCTCGATACTCCTTCTTCTATTAGCTCTGGGTTTGCCATTGAGAAGTTCATTCTTATAACATTCTTGCCGCTTCCATCGGTGAAGAATGGTGTTGCCGGTATTACTGCCACATTGTACTTGTCTAGTAGTTTATCAGCAAACTCCCATGCATCCAGTTTCTCGGGCAGCCATAGTAGTATAAACATTCCTGCCACTGGTTTCGTGTGCTTGAGTCCCGGGAGATACTTGTCGAGCATTTCTAGCATGATGTCTCTCTTCTTCTTGTAGGCCTCGATTGCTTTCTTCTTGATCTCAGGGAACAATCCTCTCTTCAGTACCTCTGTCACAAGGTACTGGCTTGGCACAGGAGCACACATGTCCATTGGCTGCTTGGAGTACCTTATTTTCTCTATGATCTCTTGCGGTGCTTCAAGCCAGCCTATTCTCAAGCCTGTCCCAAGTACTTTACTGAAGCTACCAGCATATATTACACGATCTTCTTTGTCTAGTGAACGCAAAGGCTTCACATCAATAGGCTCGTATACCAAGTGGTTGTAAGCAGTATCCTCTACAACTAGTACATCGTATTTAGAGGCTATTTCGAGGAGATGCTTTCTTCTATCCATACTCATCGTTATGCCGCTGGGGTTTTGTCCTGTGGGTATAGTGTAGACGAGTTTTACTTTCCTACCAGTCTCCTTGAGCTTCTTCAGTGTCTCCTCTAGTTTCTCAGTGATCATACCGTTGTCGTCCATAGGTACACCAACTATCTTAACACCATAGTGGCTCCAACACAACAAGGTGTTAACGTAGCTCGGGTTCTCGGTAACCACAATGTCTCCGGGCTCAAGCATTATACGTGCAACAATATCGAGAGCCTGGCTACCACCAATAGTCACTACTATTCTATCCATACTCGTGTCAACACTCTCATACTCCTTCATGAACTTCGCTATTTCTTCACGAAGCTCGATAATACCTTCACTAGGAGAATAATTAACGATCTTTCTGACCTTTAAGAAGATCTCGCTCGACAACTTAGCATAGAGATCCCTAGGCAACACGTCTGGATCAGGCTCACCTGCAGCAAAAGAGATAACCTGTGTGGTACGTGACTTAATCGCTATCTTCGACACGGCTTCTCTGATCGGTGAGGGATTCATATAGTTTACACGGCTAGCAAAGAATTTATAGAAATCAGGGCGAGCCAACTCCATAGCACCCTAGTAAACAGGATTTAGACTACACATATACACTATAATGCAAGCAAGTATTAAAATAATGCTAATAGATAGTAGAACACGATGATGAAGGCGTCCTATGCGGACAAGGTGAAGAAGACAATCGGTGCTGATTAACGTAATAATTGAATCATTATTAATTATTAATATTGATCACTTTTGTCTAATTACTGATAAGGTGACTATACAATGAAGATAGAATAGCTAAAATTAGTTCTTTTATTATTTAATTTGTCTGGATAAGTGTTTAGGTGCTGTTTAATGGGTATTAGGCTTGGTTTTATTGTTAATCCTATTGCTGGTATGGGGGGTCGTGTAGGGCTTAAGGGTACTGATGGTGAGGCATATAGGATTGCTTTGAAGAAGGGTGCTAAACCTGTTTCTCCAGAGAGAGCACGTGTGTTTCTTGAGAGTCTAACGCTGGATGATATAGCTTTGTATGTTGCGCCTGGGCCTATGGGCTGGGATATTGTGTCGAAGACTAGGCATAGAGATAAAGTGGTAGAGGTTGTCGGGAGTATAACTGGTAGCGAGACTTCTGCTGAGGATACTAAGAGGATCTCTAGGGAAATGCTTGACAAGGGTATTGACCTACTTGTTTTTGTTGGTGGTGATGGTACTGCTCGTGATGTAATGGATGCTATTGACCAAAAGATTCCTGTCCTGGGCGTCCCTAGTGGTGTTAAAGTATATAGTGGTGTTTTTGCTGTCAATCCTGTCGCTGCCGCCAAGATAGTTGAGGCTTTTGCACGTGGTGAAGCCACTGTTGTAGAGGAGGAAGTACTTGATATTGATGAAGAGGCTTTTAGAAGAGATGAACTACGAATAAGACTATATGGTTACATGAAGACACCTGTCGTAAGGGATCTAGTTCAACCAGGTAAACAGCCCAGCATTGATACTGCTGACGAGGAAGACAACAAGAAGGCGATAGCAAGAGCTATTGTAGAGGAAATGGAGCCGGATACATTGTATATTCTTGGCCCTGGGACGACGGTTAAAGCAATAGCTGACGTGCTTGGAGTCGAGAAAACTGTACTTGGAGTAGATGCTGTATACAACGGTAAACTCGTTGGAAAAGACCTTGATGAAAAAAGCATCCTTAAGCTTTTAGACGAGTATCCCAAGGCAAAAATAATTGTGACACCAATAGGTGGCCAGGGATTCATATTTGGTAGAGGAAACCAACAGATCTCTCCAGAAGTAATCAAACGAATCGGGGGTAAAAAGAATATCATTGTTGTGGCTACCCGCAGGAAACTCCAGAACCTAAAGGTTCTCCGTGTAGATACTGGAGATCCTGTTGTCGACAATATGTTAAGGAGTTACATCCGTGTGGTAGTCGATTACAATAACATAGTTATGATGAAAGTAGTATGAAATGAAACATAGTTATACGTTTTCTTAAGATATTTTTGTAATAAAAAAGATCTGAAATTAAGAAAAGATCTAATGACCTTCTTCAGCGTGTTTCTTAATATGTTCGGCGTATTGTTCTGGAGTCATAAGTTCATCGTATTCTTTGGGGTCACTGGGCTCTATAATCAGGATCCATCCTTCACCATAGGGGTCTGTGTTCAGTAACTCCGGCTGATCAAGAAGTTTCTCGTTTACTTCAACTACTTTACCGGAGACAGCAGCGTATAGATCTGCTGTAGCCTTGATTGACTCGATCACACCTATGACTTCTCCTTTCTTAACCTCTTTCCCGACTTCAGGTAACTCAATACCTACAATATCCTTGAGCTCTTTTTGAGCGTAATCAGTTATTCCTTCACGAATCTTGCCGTCCTCGAGTTTAGCCCATTCATCTGTTTTTGTGTATTTACGATCGGTTTTGATGATATACTTCTTTTTCTTAACTTCAACGACTATCTCGGACACATACATCACCCCCAAGGACACGGGGACACATAGTTAATTTTATCATTGTAAAAATTTATTTGTTATTTAACAACTGGCCTGCCTGGAACCAATGGGAAGTCTACTATTTTCGCTTCATACCTCTTATTCCTGATCTGTACTTCTACGGTCTCTCCGAAGACCGCATACGGTGCTTCAATGTATGCCTGTGCCACACCTCTCTTAAGGTATGGCGAGTATGTTCCACTTGTTATCCAGCCTACTTCAACGTCATCGATATAGATCTTATACCCTGTTCTCGGGACAACTCTACCGTCTTTCTTTCTGAACCTCAATCCTACCCTGATCCATTTAACGCCTTCTCTACGATATGCTCTTAACGCTTCTTCTCCCGCGAAACCGTGTTTATGCCAGTCTATAGCTCCTAGTCCGTACCTGAGCGAGATCGCGTTGGGGAATCTTGTTGGGTCTTCACCGTACTCGTGTTCTCCTAGTACGAAACCCATTTCTATCCTCAAAGTGTCTCTAGCTATTGTACCAACGGGTTTTGCTCCTGCCTCCAAGAGCTTCTCGTATATCCTTATCATTGCTGGGGGTTCCGCCCAGATCTCGAAGCCGTCTTCACCAGTCCATCCGCTCCTGCTTATCAAGAATATTTTCTCGCCAGCGAAAACTGTGTTGTAACGGAACTCGAGTGTGTGTAGGTCGTTGAATTCTTTTGCTCCAACTTTTTCGAAGACCTCTTCTACCTTGGGCCCCTGAATAGCTATCATAGCGAGGTTAAACGTTAGATCCTCTACTTCGACTTTCAGCTTCTTCTCCTCGATAACCTTCTTGAAGTAATTTATCATCTTCTCCCTATAGGGGGCATTGGCTACTACAAGCCACTCCTCATCACTGATCTTGTAGAGCATTTCATCGTCTTTAACACGAGCCCATTGATTGAGAGCTAGTGTTGGACCACTCATCCATCCTTCCTTGACTTTCTTCATGTCTTTCGTGTAAAGATACTGTATAAGCTCCATTACATCAGGTCCACGGAACCTTATTCTACCCATATGACTTACATCAAATATTCCCACATCAGTTCTAACGATCATATGTTCTTCAATAGCACTCTTATAGAGCATTGGTACTTCCCAGCCGCCAAACTCGCCCATGGTAGCTCCAAGTTTCTCTACATGAAAATCATACAAGAGGGTTTTACGAGCCATTGTGTCGGTCACCTGATAGCTTGAGGTACAAGTGCATGAGAGAACTTCCTTATCTCTGGCTGACAATACTATAGTTATCTGCAGAGAAATTAAATGTATTCTATAATACTAGCTTGTCTAAGTGTTTTATCTAGGGATCTTGAGATAAAGCGATACACCTTTTTGCTTCGCCAATATAAGAATACATTTGTAAGTATACGCGGGGGTCCTTATCCTTGGTTAAACATCCCTGGTTACCCAATTCTCCCGATGAAATCAAGAAGAAGATGCTGGAGACTATTGGTGTTAAAGATGTCTCGGAGCTTTTCAGTGACATACCCGAGGAGGCGAGGATAAAAGTTGACTGGAATAAACTAGAGATAGGTTTCGGAAGACCTTTATCCGAGATCGAGGTCAAGAGGAAGATTGAGGAGTATTTGGATAAAAACAAGATCTTCAAGAATCCCCCGCCATTCCTCGGAGGCGGGGCGTGGCCTCACTATGTACCAGCTGTCGTGAGATATATTATAACACGTGGAGAGTTCATGACCACTTACACACCGTACCAACCCGAGATCGCGTATGGTCTTATGCAAGCATTGTTTGAATACCAGAGCATGATAGCCGAGCTCCTCGATATGGAGGTAGTCAACGCCTCAATGTATGATTGGGCTAGTGCTGCTGCTGAAGCATTCCTCATGTCATTCCGTGTAAATCGTGGTAAAGAGAAAGTAATTGTTCCATCAACTATGAATCCCTTCCACGAGAAAGTAATCAACTCCTACCTATGGCCCCATGGCTACAAGATTGAGAAAGTGAAACATGACCCGGAAACAGGGCTAATGGATCTAGAGGATTTGAAGAACAAGCTAAGCGACAAAAAGGCTGCAGCCGTATACATTGAGAACCCCAGCTTCCTCGGGTTCATAGAGGAGAACGCGAAGGACATAGGTGAGATAGCTCATGATGCTGGTGCACTGTATATTATTGGAGTAGACCCGATGAGCCTTGGTGTCCTCGAGTCACCGGGTAAACTTGGTGCAGATATAGCTGTTGGCGAAGGACAGCCGCTTGGCCTGGGCCTTAACTTCGGCGGACCATACCTAGGTATTTTCGCGACAAAATGGAACATGAAGTTTATAAGACAAATGCCCGGTAGGATCATGGGTCTCACGACCACGAAAACAGGTGACCAAAGAGCCTTCGCGATGATACTACAGACTAGAGAACAACACATCCGTAGAGAAAAAGCTACATCAAACATTTGTACCAACGAGGCACTATGTGCTGTAGCAGCAGCTGTCTACATGGCTTTACTCGGCAAGGAAGGATTCAAGAAGATAGGAGAGCTAATACTATACAGGTCGCATTATGCCGCAAAGAAGCTCAATGAAATAACGGGCGTTAAAGCACCGAGATTCAAGTCAGAGTTCTTCAAGGAGTTCGTAGTGGACTTCAATGAAGCAGGAGTAGACTACAAGACAATACACGAAGAACTACTCAAGAGGGGGATACATGGAGGACTGTATCTCAAGCCATACTATCCTGAGCTCGGTGAATCAGCTCTCTATTGTGTAACTGAAGTTCATACAAAACAAGACATTGATTTCTTGGTTGAATCGATCAAGGAGATCCTTGGGAGGTGAGTAATATGGCGTGGAGACAGGCAAAATGGCCTGAGCCCATAATATACGAGCTTGGTGCTCCTGGTAGAATAGGATTCCTTGTACCTGAAATTGAGGAGGAAATAAAGAAGTATGTTGGTGAGATAAAGCTTCCCGACAAGATAAAAAGATCCAGTCCTCCTGAACTACCCGAGCTCAGCGAAGTAGAGGTGTTAAGACACTTCGTTAACTTGACACAAATGACTTATGGTGTTGATAACGGTCCTGTACCACTCGGCTCTTGTACTATGAAGTATAACCCGAAGATAGCTATGGAAGCCGCGTTTGATCCAAGAGTCACTATGTTGCATCCACTACAAGACGAGCGAACAGTACAAGGACTCCTCGAGATGATGTATCTTCTAGAACGATGGCTAGCCAATATCGTTGGAATGGATGCATGTACACTACATCCAGCAGCAGGTGCACATGGTGAACTAGCAGGCGTATTAATAATAAGGAAGTACCATGAGCTAAAAGGACAGATCGACAAGAAAAAGGAGATAATAATACCCGACTCCGCACACGGCACAAACCCTGCTAGCTCAAGCATGGCCGGCTTCAAAGTAATAGAAGTGAAGAGTGATGAACGAGGCAACGTGGACATTGAAGCACTTAAAGCAGCTGTATCGGAAGCCACAGCAGGACTCATGATCACCAACCCGAGTACTCTTGGCATGTTCGAGGAGAACATCGTAGAGATAGCAAAGATCATACATGAAGTAGACGGACTACTCTATTACGATGGAGCGAACCTCAACGGCATAATGGGCTATACAAGACCAGGCGACATGGGCTTCGATATAGCCCACATAAACATACACAAGACATTCTCATCACCCCACGGCGGAGGCGGTCCTGGAGCAGGCCCTGTTTGTGTAAAAGACCGTATAGTAGACCCTGACAAGGGAATCAAGTTATCAGACCTCTTGCCAGGACCAAGAGTAGTCTACGATGAGAAAGAGAAGAAGTACAAACTCAAGTGGCCTGGCCCATACAGCGTTGGTATGCTGAAAGCATTCTTCGGCAACGTCATACCTCTTGTATGGGGCTTCACATACATAATGGCAATGGGTCCACAGGGACTCAAAGAAGCAACAGAACAAGCAGTAATCAACACCAATTACTTCAAGAAGCTAATGGAGGGAGTTAAAGGCTACACACTATACTATGGCCCAGAGAGATGGAGGAAACACGAGATCGTATACAGCGCAAAGCCTCTGGCTGACGAAACAGGAGTCAACGCCGAAGACGTGGCTAAAGGCCTACTAGACGCAGGATTCTATGCACCAACAATATACTTCCCACTAATAGTACCAGAAGCACTAATGATAGAATTCACCGACACAGAGACAAAAGAAAACATCGAGAGATACGCTGAAAGACTAAAAGAGATCGCTAGAATAGCCTATGAGAACCCCGAGGAACCAAAGAAGTGGCCTAAGAACACAGCTGTAGGAAGAATAGATGCAGTAAAAGCAAACCACCCACGCCACGTCACACCTACTTGGAGAGTCTACAGACTTAGAAAAGAAGGAAAACTAGGACTACTAAAGTAAAGCATTAACAAATATTTTTTAATATATAAATATCAACAGTTTATATAATACAAAAAAGAACTTAAGAGACTTCTATTTACTGTAAAAATTATGACCGATTATCCTTTCGTATGTATCTTAAGGACAAGCATATACTTTCTATAAGCCGCTAATACAAGTAATCCTAAAGTGTATACTGTCAACGATACCAATATAGGGTTTAGTCTTATGCCCCATGGCGTGTAGTTTAGTATAAGCCCAATTAATGGGACTACTGCTAATGATAACCCTATGGATAACGCTAGTCTCTCCAATGGAGATAGCTCTCTTTCACCAGGGTACAATGCCTCTATCAGGGCCATCCCGGGTAGGTAGAGAACCATTATTGATCCTAGGATATATCTCAAGTAGAGGATAAACGGGTTTATCCATGAGAAGTAGACTGTGAACAAGGTTAATCCGAGGACTATAATTGAGAACCAGAACCATAAGCTGTGGTCAAGTCTTAGGAGATACTCTATGAAGTCCCTGGGTGGGTTAGGGTCGTATATCTCGATCTTTCCTTCAGCCCATTCCCTATAGATTTTCTCGATAGCTTTACGTCTATCCATGCCTCTTCTAACGTATTTGGCTACAAGTTCCTCTATTGTTGTAACACTGTTTTTCTTCATGTGACAGGCGCCTCCAGTACATCTACATATAAGTGTACCCATCTACCTGAGTAAACCCATGCATCTTTATCGGGGTCATAAAGCCATAACTCAAAGATTAATGCTATCTTTTTCCCAGGTCTATCAACAGTGATAGTTACCTTGAAGGTAGTGTTCTCATTATGATCGAGAAAGCCTTTCCACTCCATTACAGGGGGTTCCGGAGACGAAGTATTCTGTGTAGGCAGTGTCTCGTTAGTACCGATCTTATACACGACTTTGTAGTAAATAGGATAGCCCATATAGTTATGGACAAATATACATAATGTAATATTCTCGCCAGCAACAACAATTTCTGGATAATCACCTATTTTACACTCCTCATTAAGGAGACCAATAGCAGTAAATGGTTCCACGACACTAGGGCGAAGTACTTGGGCTATACCAAACACACTTCCTACAACAATAATAGCCATAATGACGGCAAATACCTCCTCGTCAAGAATCATTTCTTTACCACCCATTTCCTCTTAAGCTTATACCACATATCGAGGTAGATACGTGGTAAGAACAAGTATGTTAAGACAGGTATTGAGGCAAGACAGACAACTGTCATTGCCTTCGTGAAATCTCTCCAGAATACAATAGATGGAGCCTGTTCTTCAAGTCTCCTCGCATCCTCAAGCACTTCATCAATAAGTTTTTCCGCCTCATCATAATGTTGTTCATCAATAAGCTTTTGTGCCTCATTAAGCTTGTCTATAAGGTTTTTCACATCAATACCCATTCTACCGAGCTTATAAACGATCTTATAAGCCTCTACAATCTTGTTATCTATTGTAGTAGTTTCTTCACCATAAGTAATTATGGTGCCAATAGTAAGTGCCGTAAGCACAAATATTATCAGGACAATACGTGTTCTGTTAAACACTGTTTATCGCCTCTCTAGCTTCGTCTTAATATGTATAGTAACTACTATCAATGCATACAAAATCACGATTGCAAGTAGTATTGTAGTTATATTAACCCATAGCAGTAGATACTCATAAACTCTACTTACATGCCTTGTTCCTATCTGTATTTTACTGAATAATTCAATTAAATCACTGGTGCCAACACCATGCTTGAAAAGAGAAACCCTAACATAAGCCATAATCTTTTTGCCACCAAAATACACAGGCACTTCGTATACGCTGTAAGCTAGTGTTATTTTCTCCCCCGTAACACTTCTCAAGAGCATGAAAACAACTACTGTATTGTTCAAATAAACACTCCATTCATCTTCTATAATGTATCTTTGAAAAGTTAAACAAACACTCCAACTATGGAACCTGCTCGGTGTCTCGGCAACTTCTATGTACCCTGTATAGATGTCGTTCTTATATCTGACAATGATTTCCTTTACAAGACTAGAACCGAGTGCTCTGATTAGTGTTGGCCTATCTATTTCTTCAAGAACTATTGCCCCTGTCCCATTAAACACTATTTTCGTAGCATTCATGAACAATTCCTGGAATTCCAGAACAAACGTGTTCTCACTACCATTAATATTGGTTGAATATAAACTAGCGTACAATCCGGTAAATATGCTTGTTATAATGAGTAACGAAAACAATACTCCTCCTATTTCTTTGGGATTAAATTGCTCTTCTTTAATCCCATTGACAAATATTGTTTCCTTGTTCCCAAAAACATTACTTATACCGAGAATCTTATGTGCTAAAAGAACAACTACTACCACTGCAATAGCGCTATAAATTATCGATGGTACTGTATGGAAGAAGGACATGGCGGCTTCATAACTCCAGTACTTCGTAATTAGTACAACAAGTGTAACACGAATTATGTTCCCAATATAAACGACTATTATACCAACGGTTATACAACCTATCATACCAAGTATTTTCCTATAATCATATTTCTTGCTTTTTACAAGAAAATAGGCAAGCATTATTACTAGCGATAGTATCGACAACAAACTTATTATACCACTACATACGCCTGCAATTTCAAACAACCTAGCGTTACCGCTAGAGTCTATTACTTTTAAGAAAACCTGCTGGCCAACACCATCCTTAACGAGCTCAGAGCCAGTTAGAAATGAGACAACAGATGCAACATGCTGCGAAAGATACAATGCGATTTCATCAATAATACTCCTAGGTATAGGTATAAGGAAAACTAAAGCAAGCAAGGGCAAGCCCATTACACGAAAATCTCTAGGACTAAAAATTATTGCCGAAAACCCCCATACTAAGAAGATAATCGAAGCAATTTTGAATTCTAGAATATACTTATTCGTTATATAGGAAAACATGAGCAATACATAAGAAAGTACAATGAGCACAGATGCAACCAATACTCTACCAAAATGAATTCTCTTCACACCACTTACATTACATGATTCCATGATAGCTATCAATAGCACTATGAAGGATATTACGGCAAGATAGCTATACTCATTTGTTTCAAGCAATAAGAAGTAAGCAAGTATTGCATCTTTATATATTAATTCGATAAAAGAAGCTATGATACCCACCAATGTGACAAGTATTATAAAACCCCTAGTATTGCATCCTGGGCACATGCTTTGATACAACACTATCAGCCGGCAGCTATTTCTGTAATAACCCTAGTTAGTTCACTGTAAGGCATTACCCTAGGTGGAATATAGGTATAACCATTCATGACCAGTAGCTCCTTAAGTATACTATTATGTAATGCCGATGGATTTCCATGAATTATAGTAAACAACAATGGTGGCAACAATCTTTTCTCAGAAAGAATTCTAAGCAACTTCTTTGAAAACATTATTGTATACTGCCTAATAGTTTCAATAATTAAGCTCTTATCCTTAAAAGTCAAGAGCTTGTAGATATTATCGAGACTATATTCTCTGCCAAAACTCTCATATTCATAAAACAACTTAACTAGTCCTTCTTCGTAGACTCTTGTAAAGAAAGCAAGTATTTGTAAAGGAGAACCCCTGACGTAGAGTATTTCATTCGAGGGAGCAATAACTACTAATGATAATTCAGCATTAACGTTTCTGGTAAGCATTCCAACTATAAACGATAATGTCGTATAAGTTATTGTATCAAGTTCTCTGCTATTTGATGAAAGCAAGTCTGTTATAACGAGGATCCTGTTGCCTCCACTACCTCCGCTATGCCCACTATACTCCTTTACATAGAGTTTTAGTTTACTAACAGTTTTCTTCCAGTGAATATCACGTGGAGAATCCCCACTTAAAAACTCACGAGCACCCATGTATTCCCCACGACGATACTTTCTTGCACCGGTTAGGCTTCCCCGTTCTCTTGCAATAATCCTAGCAACTATCTTGCCCAAATAACCTTCCTCAGAAATTTCCTCACCTATCTCGCCCTCGCCTTCACCATATCCCCCTCCAAAAACACCTCTTATAGTGTAAACCTTTATTTCAATAGGAAAACCGGCTTCGATAAGTATTTCTTTAAGAACAGTCCTGATCTTTTCTATAGCGATTTTCGTGTATGGAGCAACATTTACCTCGCCCTCAATAACACCAACAAGCCTAGATGTAAACCCATCTAGATCGATAGCATATATTCTAAATCTATAGGGCATTACACCAAGTCTCTTAGCCTGTAAAGGTATTTCTAGACGTACAACCCCTTGTACAATTCGCTCAGCAATCACCTCTTCACCACTAACCACATGAATAAAGGCATTAACAGTAGACTCAATAAGTATAACTATGGAAGATTTTCCTGTCAAAGCAATAGTTTTAGGTGCATATACAACCTTATATGATATGTTTCTTAGACGACTATAATTTACAGTAACCAATGTAATTATATATACATACATTACAATATAGTACAGCGATACTATTGGCCGGAGAAATATTACTGGAAGATACATGGAACTAATTGTTATCATTGAACGTGCAAGTGGGCCAAAGAACCCCGCGGGCTTAATTGCAGGTTTAACTATGGACTTAACGTTTACTGGGAAAACAAGAATGAATGGTATTGTAGACAATAGCGAGTACAAGTCTTTACCCGATATATAAAGGGATAAAGCTGTGAGACAAAGTAGTCCTGCATAATACCTCTTCTTATGTACCAAGATAAATGTTGTACCAATAAATAGTATGGGTAACATGTCGCCATAATATAGAGTGACAACTATGGACACAATCAACAAGTATATCATGGAGGCAATGAATATTCTGTATTTACGCATGTCTTCTCCTAGCATAAACACCAACACCAGTCACAGCTATCAAGAATCCAGCCAGCAAGTAATCTGAGCCAAGGAAAGTGGTGTATTTGTTAACATGGAACTTCAAGTAATCCATAGGCCCTAATTTTAGCTCAGATAAATCCAGACAAGTATCTTCTTGACCGATGAGCTCCTTAGTAAACAGTGTATTGTTTTCTAATACTATAATAGAATTGGTGACAATGTCTTTATCAGCGATCACTATAATTCTTCCTTTACCGCTGGCTGCTTCTACTCCAAGATATTTCTGCCCAATAGGCTCGCCTACAGTGTAATAACCATTACCATCCATATCAACATAGGAATAACTTGATGAATAAAGTATTACTCGCTTATTAGTTAAATCACTTATCTCTATGAAACCAGGCTTATACAGGATAACGTAGCCATGATAACTATCTATACTATATCTTGCCTTAACATGGAATCTGTCATCCTCTTTAAAAACCTCATCCAACACAGTCTTGTTAACAATAGTAATCCCAAGCCCTAATTTACTAAACAAATTATTAGTATAACCGGCGTCATCAAAAACTATTAGGGTACCTCCCTTGGCTACAAAGTTTTCGTATATATTTATTTTGTCTTCATCAAGAGGTTTTTCAGCAACCACTATGAGAACTTTACATCCAATATCATCTGTATTAACAATATTAGGTTTAACTCCAATATCGTTAACAAATACAGATAAACCATCACCATAAGTATTATAGGGGCTAAAGCTTGTAGTAGTTGGTACATAAGTGATGATAGACATTGTTATTGCTGCAATAAGCACTATTATAAGCATTATTGTTACTTTACTCACCCAGGGCATTTTCCACCCTCTTCACGAGCTCTTCAATAACATGTTTATCGGGTTTCTTGATAGAGTATAGATCTTTTTCTACAAGCAATGTGAGCTTTCCGAATACCTCACGTGCATCTTCTGGGAGTTTTTCTCTACTTCTTTTATAATACTCTCTAAGCGTTTCATGGGGCAATGGTTTTGGTAGTACTCTCGAAAGCTTACCAACAAGTTTCCAGTAGATACTGGCCGCCCAAGACTTTCTTATTTTAACCACAAGATACTCGATCGCTCTTGCCTTAATACTTTTGACCCCAAGTTTACCTGAGGTACGGGTCATTGTTAGGGCTCTTTGTGTTTTTCCTATAAAAAACCTGTATATCGCGGTTATATCTCCTGGAGTCTCTATAAACATGAGGGCAAGCATTATAGCTGATAAGATCACTAAACTAGCGATGTTCACAACAATAACTTTAGCCTCAACAACCAATGGATCATAACGAGGATCTTCAGGAACTACTTTGAAAACCACATCATATACCGATATTAGAAATGTGTATGGAAGAGATATTTTTGCAGAAAAACTATATGGAACACTGTCGTTGTAGACGATATCATTACCTACGGAAACAACAAGCTTTATACTACCTAAATCACCATTATCGTATACTATCCCCTTAACTACATAGCTAATAAATGGCTGTATACATACTCTACTATACTTAATAACGCCATCAATCTTTTTTCCAACAACCGCCAATGCAGCAGTATGAGTTAAACCAACATACTTACCCGTAGGATCACTCTTAAATACAAGCGTATGATATCCTTTACCGAGGACGTAGTATGGTAATGTGTAGCTTGTTATACCTTTTCTGACCGTAATTCTAGTTATTTTTACTCCATCAAGTATTATTGATACATTAACTGGGCATTCAATACCAGAGAATATTTTTATAGTAGTGTTTTCTCCGTAATAGACAAGCTGTGGCACAATAAACATTATCTGTGGCTCATACAATGTGATTGTTAAATTAAACACGTTTTTACCTACAATGATGCTTTCATTACCAATATTCTTTAAACAATAAATAACACCATAAACATCAACATAATAATCTCCATGACTAGGGCCCTGTTCTATCGGTATACTCTTATCAATAATCTCCTTTGCATCAAGTAGTCTAAGAACAATATTGAATTCAGTAGTATTTACAATAGAAAACTCATATTCCTCAAGATACCAGTATTCATACCATAGTCTTAACATGAGCGTATAATTTGTTATACCAGCGGACTCATTGATTGAAACTATCTGTACAGGAATAATAAGTTTAGATCCTGCAGGTAATTGTCTTGGTATATAGCCTATTTTTATATCAACATATTCTGTTTCAATCACTCTACTAATCTTATTAATGTACTCAATTATATCATAAATTCTTTCGTCAAGGATATTCAGTAAATTGTATGTTTTTGTACTTAAGAGCTTGGTATAATATGTACGTTGTGTTGTGTTAACGTACTTCAATAGTCTTGAAACATAATCATCTAGGTCGGTTTCAAGTCTTAATTTATCGCCATAAAGCTTTATAGTGTATTTTTTAAGTTCTGTAATACTTTCATTCAATTCCTGACTGGTATAGTTTTGAAGCCAAAGCTTGTTTATTTTATCCATAAGTTTGTTTATTATAATTAAGTCGTTAACGATCTTGTCTAACTTTTCATAAATAGTTTTATGAAGATATGCTATATCATATGGTACTTCGGCTAACTTTACATCATTTATAATGTTTTTAGCTTCATTATATTTCTCGGATATTATTAAGTCGATTACTTTTGTAAAAATTTCTGCAAGTATTGCACCATCAAAACTTGATTCTTGAGAATCTAGTATCGCTAAACCTTGCCCAACAATAATCATTATAGTTGCCAGTACAGCAATAATCTTTGTTGAAGACATTGCTTTTTATTACCTCTTCTACACTGTCGCAAGGATCTCCATTATCCTGTAGACCACTATAACCATAAATAAAATGAACAAACCTATATTTAACCCTTGAAAGTACTTTGTGGTTTTACCAAGCAATGGATCTAATACTGCATACAATACATAATACACAAGTATAGTTAAAGCAATATAAACATCAAATCTATTTTCACCAACAAGAACAAGAGCAATATTACTTAAGACTACAAATAAAGCAAACACAAGCATAAATACTTCTACTCTTCTCACTACAATACCACCCTTATTTTTGCAGTATACGTATCACCTTCAATAGATCGACTCTCCATATAGAGGCTTTTCTTCATTAATTGAGCTAGAATGGTTAGTACAACAACATCTATAGGTGATAAGGGCTCGTATAGTACTTCCAAAAGCTTTTTATCAACACCTTCAAGACTTAAGTCAAGCAGATCCTTAGTACGGGTAATTGATACTCTTGTACATAGACCATAGGTTTCTATCAAGAGAGATTTGACACGAGACTCTAATTCTATAGGGTCAGTAATGGGTTCTTCAACCGCTTCTGCGTAGATATTAGGGAGTTTGAAAACATAAGATGGAGCGCCATTTACGATCATTATACCTGGAGTAATTTCTTTGCCAATGCCGCTAAATGATTTAAGTTGTGTCAGTACCATGTAGTATTCATTTGATTCTTTAATAAATAGTATTTTAGGCAAAATATTAATTAGACGTAGATCCTCTAGTGTCTTCAACACAAAACCTGATATTATCCTATAATAATCTTTGAGAAAAACAGCCGTTGGTTCTCCATGTGATAAGCCCACTGCGACAGATACTGCGCCCACAATGCCTATAGACCCTGCTATACCAATCAACTGTGTTGAGTATGTTAACCATCCGTATACCGCCATTACTATTGCTACAGCTATAATGTTTATTCCAGCAAGCACAAACCTAATATCCAAGGCTTATTACCCACCCGTAAACAACTCTGGTAATGTAATCGGCGATGACTGGTTGTATGTAATAACCTCTATGAAACATCATAAGCTTGATAACGCTTACTACAAACACATAGGGTATAAAGACAGGATATATACTATAGTATAGTGCTATGATCGCTACTCCAAGAAGTTTATCTAAAACACTTCTTCCACAAAATATATTGACCCACATAGCCTCCAATACTGGTCCTAGTAAAAAGAATGTATAAAACTGTAGTCCAAGGAGTGCTACCAAAAAGAGCTCGACAAGCATGATAGCTAATATGATCCTCGATTGAATACTCAATTTTCTCATAACATTATCATCAGGTCTAACCATTACCGTAAACAATAATGCTGAAAGAACAGTAATACTGATTAACCCAGTATTGTTTGTAACCAATATTAAGGCATAATATATTGTATAAGATAATGGAATAACCCATAACGGAGGATTTAGTTCAAGTTTCTTATGATAACCTATAATATATGTATTGAATAGTATTATAAGGAATATTACCGACAAAACCAAATTAATGGAATTATTTGTTGACAAGAAGCATGATACAAGAAACAATATAGTAAATATTTTAGATACAATACTTAGTGTTAACTTCACTCTTTAGGCACCTTTACACTATTAAGTGCCTCATCAACAATATCTTCAGGGGTAAGTCCCTCAGCCTCGGCCTCCGGACTTAGTAAAATCCTATGCGCAAGAACTACTTTAGCAAACTTCTTTATGTCATCGGGTATAACATAGTCTCTTTTCTCAATCAATGCATACGATCGTACTATACGATACAAGCTTATCGATGCACGGTGACTTAATCCCGTTGCAACATCCTTATGTCTACGGATATAGGTTATTAAATCGACAATATATTTCACGATCCTCTCGTCAACATGAATGTTTTGCTTAATAAACTTGATGAGCTCACGAACTTTATCTATATTGGTAACAGGGTTAAGGTTAATAGCATCTAGTTCATCAGATTTGCTAACGATTAAGTATTCTTCTTCAGGGGGATTATATGTTGTCTTTAATCTCACCATAAATCTATCAACAAGTGTTAAAGTTAGAGGATATGTACCACGACTTATTGTTTCAGGAATTTCTGTAGCTATCAACATAAAGGGTTTAGGTAATTCGTAGTCTATTCCATCGATGGTAACATATCCTTCTTGCATTGCCTCAAGTAATGCTGCTTGAGAGCGTGTTGGTGTACGGTTAAGCTCGTCGAAGAAGACAATGTGTGCAAATATAGGTCCTTTTATTAGTTCTCCACGTTTCCCTTCAAGAGAATAGACATGGAACCCTGTTATATCACTAGGTAGTATGTCTGGATTGCCTTGTATTCTCCTAAATTCACCTCCAATTACACGCGCTATACTTTTAGCAAGAAGAGTTTTAGCTGCTCCTGGAGGACCTTCAATAAGTACATGTCCTTCACTAAGTAGAGCTGATATTGATACAATTATTTCCCAATCTTTACCTACAATTACTTTCTTTATTTCTTTAATCATAGATGATGCAAGTTCGTATGCCTCATCAAAATCCATGATCTTACTGCACCCAAGTTAATACTTCTGATCGGAATACATCACTGTAGTACTATAGATAGACTAAATCCTTAATAAAGGAATAAATAGTTATCGTGAAAAAGCTACTCACGTTTTTTCTCGAGTGCACTTATTCTTTCCTGAAGCGTTTCAATCTTACTGGTAAGTCTCCACTCCATTCTCTTTAAATAAACCGATAGTATAGCTATCAATAGGCTCTGAAAACCTGCAAGAGTCATTATTAATGCAATCAATCCTTTCACATAATATTTTATGCCATGGAATAAATAATAGTATGCTACATAGCCTCCTAGTAAAAGCCCTGGTACAAGTATAATTGCGCCAGCTGAAAATAATACAAATGCTGGATTATATCTCCACGCCAATCTAATCATATCAATACCGATTCTTATACCATCAAGGATCCTAAGTTTCTTTTCACCAACTCTTCTCCTATAGGATATAGGGTGTTCTATTATTTTCCCTGTAGTCGATGCTATATGGGCAGCTATCTCTGATTCTATACTGAATCCTTTTGTTTCAAACATTGCTGAGGCGAGTTTTTCTTTTCTTATAATGTAAAGACCTGAAAGCACATCTCTTAGTTTTGTGCCAAAGAGAATGTTAAACAGTTTAGTCAAAACATAGTTACCCAACCTATTGATTAGGGGTATGTTTTTCCTGCCATAAATCCTAGCTCCTATAACTTCATCCCAGCCACCGTTTTCAGCTACATGTAGAAGATCTTTAATGTGTTTAGCCGGGTAGGTATAGTCTCCATCAATAACTGCAACATAAGGTGTTTTAACATACTTTAAACCTGTTCTTATAGCATCTCCTTTGCCATGACCTTCTTGATAGATTACCTTTACACCCTTACTCTTGGCTATCTCAACGGTTTTATCGGTACTATGCCCGTCTACAACAATAATGTTTTCTTTAGAAAAGCCCTCCGCAATGAGTTCATCTATAACTTTTCCTATACCTTCTTCTTCATTGTATGTTGGTACAATTACTGTTACTTTCTTATTAAGTTCTTCATCCATATTGACCCCCGGTACAGCATCGTCTATAGTAGTGATTACCACTGTACTTGTACCTATTACTAAGGTCGTTTAAGAGGCATTACACATATAGTATTTATGTATTTTTCATAATATAAATTAACTAGCGGTCTTAGCTTTTTTAAAGTACAGTTTCCCCTTAGCTAGAAAGTAGTCTTTAGTACAAGGATAGTCAGCATAAAGATCTGTTGTGGACATTATTACCGCACCACCCTGCTTTATAACGTATTCACGGAAAAGATCTAGAATTATACCCGCATTTACGTCATCTAAATTAGATAGAGGTTCGTCCGCCACTATAAGTAAAGGTTTCTTCGCAAGGGCTCTAGCTATGGCAACTCTTTGTCTTTCCCCGCCACTAAGAGATCTAGGATGATAGTCCTTCTTATGTATGATGCCAAGTTTATTAAGGATTTCATTAACAATTTTTGTAGCGTCTTTCTTATTAATGCCAAGCGTATACAACGGTAATAGTATGTTCTCTTCGACACTTAACATCTCTAAAAGACCGAGTTCTTGAGGTATATAACCAATGTATTTTAATCTTAATAAGGCAAGAGTACTATTACTTAATGACTTCGTGTTCTTCCCTAAAAATATTACATTACCTTTATCAGGACGTGTTACCAAAGCTATGATTTTTAATAAAGTTGTCTTTCCTACACCGCTTATCCCACGTATACAAATAAAGTCTCCATCATTGATAGTTAAAGAAACATTTTCTAGAACAAGCTCGCCGGCAACACTCTTACATACGCCCTCAAGTCTCATTAGCTCTCTTCTGTGCTTAGCTACGCTATCCAATGTACATATTCACCATCGAACTATCGTATACTCTGTTTGTATCCTTTTCTAATATTTCAATACATTGTTTACTTAAACTAAATATCATTAATGCTTGCACTATGCCTTTAGAATAGTTCTCTCTATATAGTATATATAATGTGTTATCTTCGGCCACGCCATCAACAACAAGCCTGATCAACGGTGTGGGATACACATTGATTTCAAAGTATTTGAATAAATAGTCTATCTTAGCATCACCAGTTATACTCATATTCCCAACATATTCTTTAACATAGAGACCAGCGTAGAACTCGGCTTTGTTGTAAAGCCAGTAAAACGATACAGTATCATTACGCGATACAATCAAGGACATCACTGATATTCCCGATAAAACCGCTAGGAATACAAGTACAACCCCCAGTATCCTCTGAAATAATGTACTAGCAGTATTGAACAATCGGGATGAAACAAAACCAATTGATATAGCAAGTGGGAAATCCATAAAGTCTATGACTCTATGTATTGCGCTTGCACCCAGTGGGTTATCCGCAAATAACAAATACGCTATAATGGAAAAGCACCCCATAGTCCATGCAATCAAAAATACGATCAATTTGCTTTTCTCGATAAAACATTGTCTGTAGGTATACCAAAACGCAATTGGCACAATAATGTATGGTATGCTATAGTACAATACGCTTTGCCCTAGAGATGGTATTCCAGGAGCAGGGGAATACGTTGAAGCATATACTACAACAGCAAAAACTATAACTACTATAAAGAGCGGCTTGTATGGAATCGTAAATCGTGTACTGGATTGCCCGTTATTTGGTGCTTTTCCAAACAAGACAATAGGCATAGTAAATAGTATTGTATAGAGAAATAATGTCAGTATGTCTCTAGGCGTAGCTGCTATCCGGAAAACACCTGGGCCTATCACTAAGTGATGTATTATAGCGAATACGAAAACAAAAAGCAACGGGTAAACGCTGGTTTTCAGCTTGATATTTGTTTTCACACTGCTAAGACTTGCCACTAGTAATGTTGTCAATATAATGTATATATACATGAAAGTAGTTAGATGATGAGATAAAACAAGAGTTAAAGAAGCTAGCAATGATACTAGTACTTCTGCCTTCCTCCACACTGGTTTTAGAGCTAAATAAATAAGCATTACAAACAATGGGTGTGCAAACCCCTCCTTGGTAGCTGCACTTGTAAACACTATCAATGGGGGTATGACGGCCAACGCCAGTGCTGAAAATATTGCTTCTCTGGAACCATTGTACCTACTTACTAGGAGAACTATAAAGATCATGGAAAGAACATTTACTGTAGGTACAAGTAAAGGCATTAGTATTATTGGTTTGATCTCGGTAACTATTGATGCTGTAGATGAAAACAATATTACTCCGGGCCAATGGTTATTATAGCCATCATAATATGTGTCATTAAAGATATGGTTTGTAGGTGATCTAATTAATTTCTCCGACAAGCATATTAAAGGCCATGAGTCCGTGGAAAACGGTGTAGAATAAATTATTACTGGTATTAACCTTACCATGATAGCTATTATTAATGCTAAAAACAATAGATTCCTCGGCTTCATCTCTCAGTATCAACCCTCGATAGGATGATACCGGATGAGAATAATATTATACTTGCACATATAATTAATAAAATCAGTACATTATCTATGACTGGTTTTACGGTATATCCGAATAGTATCGGTACATTAATAGTATTCACCATATTTAATCCAAAGAGAATCCCTATGAGTGTACCACAAACAATGACTGGTAGTAAAAACAGTATTGTTATTGTCTTAAGGAATCTTGTATGTATACCCTGAACATATAGTTCGAAGAATACCCTTCGTTTCATTACAGTAACGAGTTTTCCTAGAACAAACATACTGTAGTTTGCAATAACTAGAACAGCTATAGAGACTGCATAAAATACATCCGAGGAAAGACCCATTCGCCTTAGATACATGTTTACTATGTATTGTTCATTGGCAACCATTATATTCATTCTAGCTTGTACTCCAACAATCTTCTCTAAGACATATATAGGCATACTTGCACGGGTTTGTGGTCTTTCTATAAACTCAGGACTCGTAATGTTTCCAATATTAAGTGATTCGAGTATTTTTTCTTCAGTAGTAACATTTTTGTCGTATACTATCTTAACTATGGTGGCAGAGTACTCTCCGACACCACGTAGTATTCTAGCAATTGGCATCGGAGCTAAGATCTCGTCGTCGTAAATACTGTTTGTACTATATATTCCAGCTACAAGGAGACACATAGGGCTTTTACTGAAGAAAGATGAGACATTAACTTTATCACCTATTGATACTCCTAGGTACTTTGCTGCATTGAATCCAACCCATATACAATACAGGCAATCAAGATCTATTTGTCTACCGTCAATAACCTTTATATTAACAGTTTTAATGAAGCCTTCATCAACTCCACGCATTATAACAGGTTTATCGTTAACAAGTACTGGAACCAAAAGCTCTGACGAAACTATTCTCACACCAGTGGCATTAGTGAGCGCGTTGAATCTTCTAGTGTCAAACACGCCTGTGAATGGTGTTGTTGAAGGGGAAGTGAATATTATTGTACTATCTTGTCTCGGACCAACAATTACATCAGCTAATATTTCTTGAAAACTATTAATAGTGAAGTACATTATGGAGCAAACAAAAGAAGAAATAATAGCAACTATGAATACCAAGGCAAATACGCTCTTCCCAATGATCTTCATATGCATTTTAGCTAGATTGAATCTCCTCAACATGTTGCCTCCAGATAGTTCTCCACAGAACAATCGGCGCAATCAGGGAAGGTATAAACGCTATAAAGAACAAAAACAACAAGTCATTTATTGTTAAAAATGGTCTAAAAGGAACAATTATACCATAGAATCTAAGCATAAATGTAGCTATTTGTGAAACAACCAAGCCTAGTGATGAACCCAAAAGCCAGCCCAGGATGCCTGTAAAGAATGATGACAGTATATAGTATGAGAAAAGATTGTGTTCGGTAAATCCTTGTAAGTACATATCTCTGATGAACTCTCCTAAACTCAAACCGAGCTTATGTATACTTATTGTTACTGAAACAAACGCTGTAATCATGAAGAGTATTACTAGATAGTACACAATATTCTTTATTTCATTATTAAGCCCTATCAGTGTTTTCAAGAATATATCTGTTCTATTGATACACCATTCTATTCTCCATGTACTCGGGGAATGTGTTTTATTAACGCAATCTCTCGAAATAATCATTAGATCTAGCTGGCTTCTACTATAATGAATCGCTACGACATGTAACGCCATCTTTTTTCCGTTCCCATAAATAATATCGAGATAGTCTCCAACATTAATATTGTATTCACGTGATAACATACTCCCTATCGAAACATTAAGACCGCCAATAAGCTCGGGGTTCCCCCGGAATCTTACACCATTATCTTCAAGTACAGATATCTCGCGTAAACATATCATCAATAAGCTGATATTCTTTTCTCCAAACCTAACTGTAACATTGTATAGTGTGTAGAAGCCATTAACCATGTTACAGGTTTTTTCCTCGCCGATTACAATATGCTTCCTCATGTAATCAGCTTCCATAGTAACATAATTTGCTGTAGATAGCATAGCTGCGGATATTGAAACATAGAGGATAACTACAATTAAAAGAGCCAGTGCTTCGTGAAATCGTGTAATAGTTCTTAACACTATCCATAACATGGTTTTTATCATATTCATCAATCCGAAGTTATTATGTTGGTGTATCGTTTTCTCTATATTACCTTAACTATAGTTTAATTTGTTGTGTATTATTTTCGTTAACCCTAAAACTCTATACTGTATGGCAGTTTTTACGCAAGTTAAAAACGATAAAGTTACCCTGTTGACGTTATTTCCTCTAGCTTGTGGTTTCCTCTTTTTCCTGTTTTTCTTCTTTCTTTTCCTCTTCTTTCATTTCCTTTTCTAGTTTCTTTAGTTCTTCTTCTAGTTCCTTTTCGATCTCCTCAATCGGCTTAGGTGGCGGTGTTGTCGCTAATGTATAACCTATCCATGCCAAAATCCCGAACACACCAGCAACAGCAACAAATCCAGTAATCTGGAGGATCAGTAACGACCATTGTGTAAAGAATACAAGCCACCCATACACTATAATCACTATGATTGATACTATGAGAAGCCCTACACCTATTATCTGGTCTCTAGACAAACATGCCTCACCTGCTTGTACCTGGTTATGCTATACTTATGTGAATAATTGCGTTTGGTAAATAAATTATTCGACTAATAATCAAGTGTTTATCCTCCCAATATATGTATGTAACATTATTATCTCGCGGAATGAATAATTAAGACTGTATAGCTGCCATCTCAGGTGATTCTATCTTGACTGAATCCTATGACCTAGTTGTTCTAGGAGGAGGTCTTGGCGGGTATCCTGCAGCCATAAAACTTGCACGTAAAGGGTATAAAGTCGCTATTGTTGAAGAAAGATTTCTTGGCGGCGAATGTACTAATTATGGTTGTGTGCCATCTAAAACAATATATAAGTTTGCACATGCTTTTGATTCTCTAAAAAAAGTCTCTAAGGAAATAAGTATTGATACAAAAAAGATCATGGAGTCAGTTAAACAGATTGTTTCATCAACTAGAGAGGGTTTAGAGTACCTTATCGAGAAACATGGCATCAAACTCTATAATACTCATGGCACACTTGCGGATAATGAAGGAACAGTAAAGCTCGGTAACGGTGAGGTAGTAAAAGCAAGAAACGTGATAATAGCTACTGGTACTGATCCACGTCCGTTACCAAACATACCTTTCGATGGCGAGCATGTTATTTCGAATAGGGATTTCTTCGAGCTCGAGGACATACCCTCAAGTATACTTATTGTAGGCGGTGGTGTTATAGGTTGCGAAATAGGCTATATGTTGTCGAGCCTCGGCGTTGAAACATATATTGTAGAACTCCTGCCTCGCCTCCTTCCGGGAATAGATATCGATGCTGCAAGGACTATAGAGCGTTTCCTTAGAATGAAGGGGGTAAAGATCTATAAGAAAACTGTTGTAGAATCCATAAACATAAGACCTGAAGGGCTCGTTGAAGCACGATTATCAAATGGTGAAACCATACAGATAGAGAAGGTCCTAGTTAGTATCGGCAGGATCCCTAGATCCAGAGACGCTGGAGTAGAGAATGCTGGAGTAGAAACTGATAACAAAGGATTCATAATAACACGTGAAGGGTATAGAACAAGTAATCCACGTATATATGCTGCAGGAGATGTAATCGGTGGACCATTACTAGCTCATAAAGCTCTCGTGGAAAGTATTAGAGTTGCAGAAACAATCCATACAGGAAAACCATTAGAGAAAATAGAGCCACACAATATTCCTGTTGCTGTATTCACGGGACTAGAAATAGGGTCCATAGGCTATACTGAAGACGAACTAAAGGAAAAGGGCATAGAGTACAAGAAAGTAAAACTCCCATTAGCATTTCTTTCAGGAATAAGGATAAAAGATGGCGAACTAAGTTTCGTAAAGATACTTCTCGGAAAGAATAATGAAGTGCTAGGAGTACACGTCGTCGCTCCTAATGCAACCGAAGCTATAGCACAATTCCTACCATTATACCTAGATAAAATGAGTCTAGGAGAGATCGTTGAAATCCCATATCCACACTTGACATTATCCGAGGCGGTAAGGGAATTCGCTGAATACCTGTTGGGAGACCCTGTACACATTGTGTTGAAGAAATAATTGATTTAGATTATTTTTTCCTACCTTCCTCTTCGATTTTACTCCGCCATAACTGCTCTAAATCGACGTCACGATATTCAGGCGCCAAAATATACTTCTTATCAGGGTTTTTCGTGAAATAATATATTGAATAACTACATATTGGTTCTATGTACAGGTTCTTTTCTTCAGCTAGCTTAACAGCATACTCCATGAGCTTCTTAGCTATACCCTTACCTCTATGTTGTGGTGGTGTATATGTTTCAAGTATTAGCATCCTGTTTTCTCTAATCTCATACTTTATATACGCCTTTGTGTTATCGGGTAAACGAGCCCATATGACAGTGCTTGTATGTTTTATTTCAATACTATCATTCCGTTCCATATCTAAAACCCTATTTTGATCTAGGAATGTCATGGTTAATATAGTAGTTGTATTCAGTCCATATATTGTATCTACGCGTATATACTTGATAATAAAAAGCTTAAATTTTAATCAAGAACCACTAGTCTCACTTAGCGGAGGTAATACTCATGGGTTTGCGCCATTCATTCTATAGAGCATTATTTGCACTAGCTCCAGGAGAATCGTGTAGTATTGATGAAATAGCAGAGAAACTTGGTGTCCTACCTTCGACAGCAAAGAGGTATTTGAAAGAGCTCGTGAAACTGGGTTATGTAACTGAGGTTTTTGAAGGGAGGTTTTCACTAACGGAAACAGGCGAGCTCCTGCAGAAAAGCGTGTTGTCTCATCTAAAGAGCCATAAGGACCTATCGCCATACTTCTTTACAGATCCCTCTACATCACAACCAGTACCATTATCAATAAAGAACTTGAAGCAACTCTATGCACTATTAAAGTATGATGTGATAGAATGGAAGATCCTTGAACATCATGTTAAAGCAGGCTATTTATCGAAATGGATCCGTGAAGCAATAGGTGATATAGAGCTTGCAAATAAGATTGATGAAGCTAGGAATAGTATTGACAAAGATAAGCTTATGAAAATTATAGAGGAGAGACTAAAGATCATTGATAGTATAAAGGGTCTCCAGGTGTCCGAGAAAATTTGACATCAATACCATTAGATAAACTGGAGGCGTGGCTGCCAAGAATAAGATGGTGGCCTTATCCCACGGCAGAAGGTATCAAGATTCATAGAGAATGGAGTGAAGATGATTTAGTCTTCATCATAATTGATTATAGAGGCGAGAAATTCTATCTTCCATTATCTAGTGGTGAACCACCAGAGTTTCTCCCAAGTGAAAGAATAATCCATATAGACAATACTATATTTTATGAGGCAGAGTTTTCGCCAAAGTATCTTAGAGTACTAGATAAAAGTGATCATATCGAGAAACGATACTATGGTACAGGAGAGTTTACCTCAACAATAAAAACAGTTAAGCCCTTGACTTTCGAGACAACAAACATTGTCTCCCTCCATGAAGGACTTAACAAAATTGTTGTAAAAAGCTATAGAAGACTTTCTAAAGAAAATCCAGAGCCTCTTTTCCTAGACTTGTTGACAAGAAAAGGATACAAGTATGCACCGAGTCTTTATGCAATGTATATATGGGAAGGCAACCCGGTATCTCTTGCAATGGAGTATATTGACGGGGTTGGTGATGGAGGCAAGCCTTTCTACGATGCTTTACTCAGCATGCTTAAGGGTAGAAGCAAGGGTATGAAAATAGGTCTTGCAAGCCTTCTTGGCACTGAAATAGCTGATCTCCATTGCGTTATTGCAGAAAGCAATGATCCGTTCTTTTCTCCTGAAAAAATAGTTGAAGAAGATGTAAAGAAATGGGAAAGAATACTCTATGGAATGTATAAAACTGCTGTCAAAAACCTTGAGGAACTAACTAGCATTCAGCAATTCAAGTACCTGGAGTTCTGGCTAGAAGTATTCGATAAGATAGCTCCGAGGCTAGCTGAAATAGCTGTAGAAGGGTTTAGTAAGCAGACTGGTTTGAATAAACTGAGGATACATAATGATTTACATTTAGCTCAATTCATCTACAATAAAGAGAGAGGATTCATACTCACAGATTTCGAGGGAGAGCCTGGGAGGAAACCTGACGAGCGATTGTTGAAACTACCCGTCTTTAGAGACATTGCATCGATGGCTAGGAGTTTTCAGTATCTAGCGTTCTTTGCATTGAAGGATTATCTAGGGCTATCTATAGATGAGCTCGGCCGTAGACTAGTTAGTGGCTCCAATGACCCGACTTTACCATGGCGTAACGTTCATTTAAGAGCCTTGACTGCAAGTTATGTTGCGGGCGTAGCCCGCATGTCACCTGTTATTACTGGGAAGAATCCCGTGGAACTATTGAGATTATTCAACCATTATACTCTACCATGGATTATAGAACGAGGATTCTATGAAGTATACTATGAGACATCCTATGGTAGAGACCTCATACCTGTCCCAATAACTGGCTTACATGAAATCTACGTGTTTTTGACAAGAAAACCCAAGTCTTTATCTTACATGCCTGGCAAGGAATAAGATGTTGAGGTGTACTTATGCCTGATGTAGTATTCATGTTTGAAGTGCATCAGCCGTATAGACTTGATAGAAGAGCCTATGAGAAACTCTTAGAGAAAGGTTTACGTGGTAATCTAAGCTACAGGGATCTAGAAGAAGCTATACTTGATAATGGGTTGAATAAGCTTGTTATGGAGAGAGCTAGTGCACGATGCTATATACCTGCGACAAGTATTATCATAGAGAACATAAAGAAGTACAAGAATTCATACAAGCCTTTCAAAGTGAGTTATAGTATTAGTGGTGTATTTATCGAGCAGGCGTCTAGATGGGCTCCACGTGTAATTGATTTATTCAAGGAAGCCGTAGACACAGGCATGGTTGAGATTATTGAGCAAACCTACTATCATAGCCTAGCAGCTTTTATTCCACCTGATTTCGATGAGCTTAGAGAACAAGTTTTGGAGCATAGGAAATTGGTGAAAGAACTATTTGGTGTAGAGCCTGTTTCTATCGAGAACACAGAGTTCATGTACAATAACGACATAGCCGGGTTCTTCCATAGTCTTGGCTATAAAGTTATGCTTACAGAGGGTGTTGACTGGGTTCTAGGGTGGAGATCACCGAATTACGTGTACAAAGCCTATGGCAGCGATATCAGGGTTCTAACACGAAACTATAGACTCAGCGATGACATAGGATATAGGTTTAGTGATAGAAACTGGGACCAATACCCTCTTACAGCGGACAAGTACGCATCGTGGCTAGCCGCTACACCTGGAGACGTGATCTTCATTGCAATAGACTATGAGACATTTGGCGAGCACCATTGGCCTGAGACGGGTATATACGAGTTCTTGAAGTGGTTGCCAGGAGAGATACTCAAATGGATGAACCTCTATACTTCAACACCCAGCGAAGCAGCATTCAAGCACCCCGTACGCGATGTAATAGACGTGCCCCCATGGAGTACCATTAGCTGGGCCGATGAGAGGGATATATCCGCTTGGCTTGGTAACCACATGCAACGTAATGCATTCAAGATGTTGATTGATTTAAGACCCTATATAAAAGCCATCAATAAACCAGAGTTAACTAGACTTTGGAAGCTCATGACTATAAGTGACCACTACTATTACATCGCAACAAAATTCGGGTCAATAGAGCAGGTACATAGCTACTTCAGCCCATACAAGAACGCGCCAGACGCCTATGCCATACTTGTACAAGCTCTCTCCATACTGACAATGAAGATAGCGGAAGAGCTGAGAAAGAACCCCAAGAAAATCGCGCTTAGAATAATTCTACCAGACGATAAAGCATTTCATTTCCATAGGAGAGAAGGAGAATATCTATGGGTTAAAGCCAATAGCATAAAGGAGTTTATAGAGAAACTCGAGCATATACCACTGGAGTCAGTATTATATCATTTACATAGAGGCGATATACAAAATTGGCTGAGAAATATATTTGCACTAGATGATCTTGCTAAAGAAATCGATGAGATCGCTAGGGAGAGATTGCCTGCTGAAGAAAAGAGAAATAAATTACTCAGTATATTAAGAAGATATTTTGAATTATAAACCCAATAGGGATCTATTGATACAATGTATTATGAAGTATTTTTAACAACATATAGGAAAAAGGATTCTGTATCTATACATGTTTTCTATTAATGATGAGTAATATTTATAAGTGATCACTAGCATTTTAGAGAGTGGCAATTTTTCCAAGGCTTTGGAAAAAGTATCTCTCTATATAGATATATAATCTTATTTAAAAGCTCAGGAGGTGATGTGGGAGTGATTAGAGTAGTTATTTTAGGTCAGGGTATGGTCGCCTCGCATTTTGCTGTAGGTGTTGAGAGGCTGAAGACTGGAGAGATAAAGCCTTTTGGTGTCCCTCTAGCGAAATATAATTTGCCTTACAAGCCTGAGGATATAGAAATTGTTGCTGCATATGATGTTGATGCTGATAAGGTTGGTAAGAGTATCTATGAGGTTGCTAAAAAACTTGTTGGTGATATACTACCTATCCCTGAGACACTTAAGGACATAGAGGTACGTGAAGGTATCCACCTTGGAAGCCTAAGAGGACTACCATTCAAGCCACGCGGTCTCGATGATAGAATGAGCGTACACGAAGCCATTATGAAGCTTGTCGACGAATGGAAATCCCTTGATGTCGACGTGGTTATTAATGTCATTACAACAGAACCCGCCAAACCATTTAACGAACTATCAATGCTAGAGTACACTATTCACAGAGACAAGGGAGGGCTCAGTGCTACACAAGCATACGCCTATGCCGTAGCACTATATTCTAGAGAGCATAAGAGAGCAGCTTTCGTCAACGCTATACCAGTACCAATAGCTAACGATAGAGCATTCATTGAACTCTATGAGAAGTATGGTGCAGTAGTGTTTGGAGACGATGGTGCCACTGGTGCAACCCCATTAACAGCTGACTTACTTGAGCACATGGCAGAAAGGAACAGAATTGTACAATATGTCGTACAGTTCAACATTGGAGGCAATACAGACTTCCTTGCCCTAGATATACCAGAGAGAAACGTAATGAAGGAAACAACGAAGAGCACCATAGTTGAAGACATACTAGGCTATGATGCACCACACTACATTAAGCCAACAGGCTACCTAGAGCCCATTGGAGACAAGAAATACGTTGCAATGCACCTAGAATACCTAACATTCAACAATCTCAAAGACGAACTATACATTAACGCGAGAATAAACGACAGCCCAGCTCTAGCAGGACTACTAGTAGACCTTGCAAGACTAGGCAAGATCGCTGTGGACAGAGGCGTTAAAGGCACAGTATACGAGGTAAACGCATTCTACATGAAGAACCCAGGTCCATACAACGCCAAGGCTATAGCAAAGATAGTTGCCTACTACAAACTACTAGATTGGCTCGGAATAAGCAAGTAATCCTATCTGCCTGGCGTAAATCGAACTGTTTTTATTTTTTAAACAACGCTTTTTTGTTTAGGGTGCATCTATTGCCCAAGATAAACTTCATATTTATTATACACTTCCATCAACCAACAGGGCAACTTGAGTGGATTCTAGAGAAGATCTATAACAACTCCTACAAGTTGCTGTTAGATATCTTCAAGATGTTCACTGACATAAAAATCGCCGTCCATATCAGTGGACCTTTACTTCTTGAAATGAATGAGAGATACCCTGAATGGATTGATGGTATAGCTAAGCTTGCCGAACACGGAACCATAGAGCTTTTAGCAGGAAGTATTGGTGAAGCAATACTACCCCTGCTACCGCCTGAGGATAGGTACTACCAGGTTAAGGAATACATTAAGGTGTTCAACAGGATCTTTGGGTTCAAACCCAAGGGCATGTGGCTACCAGAGCGTGTTTGGGAGCCCGGTCTACCAGAGCCTTTAGCACGTAACGGTATAGAATACGTTGTTGTAGATGATAGCACCCTATATAGAGGCGGTAGGGGAGGCAATGATTCCTTATATGCATGGATCACAGAAGATGGAGGACACCCACTAAAAATATTATTCATAGATACTCAATTGAGGTACATTCTCCCATGGAGAAGCCATGAAGAAGTTTTCAACTACATGCTCAGTAGAGCCGATGAAAAAGGAGATAGGTACATGCTATGGGGTAGTGATGCAGAAAAATTCGGTGAGTGGCATGATCCTAAATGGGCTAGGGAATGGCTCATAGGGTTCTTTAGTAAACTACGTAGGCTAAGACACGAAATAGAAACAATACATCCATCAACTTATCTCGAGAAATACGGTGTTAAAGGACTAATCTACCTACCTTCAGGCAGCTATGACAAAATGCTTGAGTGGAGTGGAGGATTCTTCAGGAACTTTCTAATCAAATACAGGGAGAGCAATAATCTCCATAAGAAAATGCTTCGAGTACGTATGAAGCTAAAGCAAGCCAATGTCACAAGCGAAGACATATGGAGACTATACCACCTAGGACAATGTAATGATGCTTTCTGGCACGGTCTTTTCGGAGGAATATACTTAACACCACTTAGACAAGCCCTTTATGAAAACTTGATAAAAGCTGAAGTACATGCTGAAGAAGCTATGGAATACTATGGCGAATCAAAAGTCATTATAACAAGAACGGACTTCGATTACGATGGGAAGCCAGAGATCCTTGTGGAAACACCTTTAATAAACGCTTATTTCAAACCAAGCGATGGAGGAACACTATTCGAGCTCGACTATAAAGAACATGGTTTTGAACACAATCTACTGAACACAATGACAAGATACCAAGAACCCTACCTAGATGGAACCGGGTTTAGAGCTGATTGGTACCGTAGAGTCAGTCTTAGAGAACATTTATGGGCACCCTATGCAACAATTGATGACTGGATCAATAATACACCATTTATTGATAAAAGCGATCTAGCCCTTGCAGAGTACAAGCCTATTCTTGAAGACAACACGCTTATACTGAGAACTCTAGGTCATTACTATCCAGAAGGAGCTCAGCCCGTAGAAGTGTTTGTCGAGAAGAGAATAAAATTCGATCCAAGTGAGCCAGGTATCATTATATCTTACAAGATTGAGAATCAAGGCAAGGCATACATTGATGCAAGACTTGGAATAGAATTCACGTTAGCACCAAAACTACCCCGTCTTAAGAAGGAAGTAGGTTTTGTCGGTTATACCGTCAATGGGGTCGACAAACCTATTAACGATAAATGGATAGGCGAGACAAACACGTTAATCCTCAAATCACCTGTAATGCGTGACGTTGTACTCGAGACAAGCAGTAAGACGGAGTTCTGGGTTTCACCAATAAACATGCCTTCTAGAACAGAGAAGGGAATCCAAGAGAATTTCGAAGGCCTGGGCATAATGCCTGTATACAGGATTATGTTGTCTCCAGGAGACGAATTTAGACAAACAATAAGACTAGTATTCATGAAAACTAATAGTAGTACGGTGAACTAGTTCATGAAAATATGGATGCTAACATTTGAATCAAAGAGGATAGTCAAAATAGGTGGTTTAGGCGAGGTACCACCAAGTCTCGGAGAAGCTCTTGTAAAGAAGGGTCACGATGTAGAAATTATAATGCCTAGCCACGGTGTTATACTCAATAATGCTTTTACCAGTAAACACAAACTATCACTTGTTTTTGAGAAAGAAGACTATAAAGCATATAGAGTTGATGATATTACTCCTCCACATATCCTATTGTCAAGTAATATCCTAGATAACAAGAAGGTCTATGACCAGGATATCTTGTATGAAAAGATAAGAGACTACGCCAAAGCTGTTTCTCTATATGCAATACATGCTTTGAAAACAAACAATGTACCAGATATCATTCATTGTAACGACTGGCATACAATTCCATCACTACTTATCCTCAAGACCATCCTAGGAAATAAAACCAGGTTTCTATACCAAATACACCTCCTATCCCACAAAAGGATCACTGGTCTAGATCCACAGAGTCTAGGAATTTCACTGGATGTACAGATACCAATAAAAATTAATAGCACACAGAAAATGCTTAGCATAAAGGAAATAATTGATCTCGCTCATAATGATCTCGAGCGTTTGGGCTGTATTCTTGCAGATGTAATTGCAACTGTTAGCAAGCATTATCTCGTCGACGTCTTATCCTATGTCGGGTGGGAACTCAAGGATAAAGCTACAGTCATATATAATGGTACTGACTGGAGTCTTGAGAAAATCTATAAAGAAAACATCACTAGTAACCCCTTGTTCTCCAACAAACTTTCCGGCGATCCATTGAAAGATAGGAAAACAATACGCGACACTCTACTGACTAGACTCAACGAGGTATTCGATACAAATGAACCAATAATTTCGAATAAAGACGCTGAAACTATAGTAAAGAGTGTTGACAAATACCCCTTCATGGGGAGAGGTCGTCTCCATCCATTCACTAAAACGGGTCCACTAGTTATAATGACTGGTAGACTCACAGAGCAGAAAGGATGGAGTATCTTCATTAAGGCCTTGGATACACTATTATTTAGAGTTCCCGAAGCACGAATACTCTTATTCCCATTGCCCGTAGGCGGTCATATCGATCTAATGAAGACGATAATTGACTATGCTAGAATTTATAGAGACAATATTAGGCCTGTTTTCGGTATTGCAAAGAAGCTTTTTGTTACGGCGCACATAGCAGCTGATGTAATGGCGGCACCCAGTTTGTTCGAGCCATTTGGTATAATGGCTCTAGAGGCTATGGCGTCCGGCACACCAGTTGTAGCAAGTAGAACTGGTGGATTATCAGAGACAGTACTTGATATAAGAGAGCATGGTGTTCTTGGTACAGGTATACTTGTAAGCCCCGGTAACCCAACAGAGCTAGCTAAGGCTTTATCTAATATGTTGTTGTTCATGGAGGCAGGCTACATTAAGCCATGGTCTCCCGAATGGAAAAGACTTATTGAGAGAATTGACGACGAGGAACTATCTAGTCTACTCTTAAAGAACCCCGAGGCTCCATGGAAGATAAGAGAGTCATGTATTAGGAGAGCAAGAGAGTTTTCATGGGATGCTGCAGCAAGAATAGCAGAGAAAGCTTACGAAAAAGCTTTAATGTAACATTTCTAACGTAGCCTCTTTTGCTTCAATACTTTATCTCTTCACTGCTCCTCTAGCCATCGCTTCTCCAATGTACTTCTGAGCTACAGCATATAGTATGATTATGGGTATTGCATAGATTATTGTTCTAGCAGCAAAATCTGCCCAGTATATTGTCTGTCCGGCTGCAGTCTCGTAGATGAAGGCTCCAAGTGTTCTTACCCTGAGGAAACTCGCTATAATGAAGTCTCCCCACGCCCCCATGAACGCAAATAACGCTATCACTATCATCGCTGGTCTTGAAGTGGGTAGTATTACTTTGAATACTATCATGCTCCAGCTTGCTCCATCAATAAATGCTGCTTCATCGAGATCACGTGGTATTGAATCGAAGTAGTTCTTTATCAACCATGTCTGGAATGGTACTGCGCCAGCCGTGTAGACTAGAGGTAGTACAAATGGGTTTCCTAGCATAGGCAAGCCCATTACTTGTAGCTTTAAGAAGAATACGTAGAGTGCTATTACTGCTGCAATACCGAATCCTCCACCAATCTGGCTTAGAATAAGGTATGTGTATAGTAACGTGTCTTTACCCCAGAATTTGAATCTCGAGAAAGCGTATGCTGCAGGCGTTATTGCCAGGACTGATATTAGTATATTCATGAACGCCACTAACATACTTGTCGTGAATGCCCTAACAAATCCCTCTTCCGAGATCGCACTATAATAGTGTTCTAAGGATAAACCGAATCTCTCTATGTCTTCAAAACTCGTCACAATAACCTGTCCTTTAATCAATGACGTCAATACAACGAATATTACTGGATAGAGAAGTGCGAAAACTATTAGCATGCCGAGTACAGTCAATATTATCCTCATACCTATTGTTGTAAGTAAAAAGCCTATACCATGTCTAATGACCGATGTGGCTTGCGTAATTTTTGTCATCGTTCCTCACCCTTGGGTTTAATGTACTTAAACCATATCATGACATAGACCATTAGGAATAGAACCGCTATCAAGTAGGCTGCAGCAGCATAACCATATTCACGATCAATATACGCCCTGTTATAGCCAAAGAGGATAAGCATTTCGTTCAGATTACCTATCTTCGGCGGGAGCCCGAATATATTAATTGTACCCGTTGGACCTCCTCCGTTAATCAGTAGAGGAACCATAAATGCTTGCAGGCTTGCACCAGTAGTGAGTATTGTTACAAACATTATTGAGCTAGCTACTTCTGGTAGTATTATCTTTCGGAATCTCAGCCAGGGACCAGCGCCGTCAATATATGATGCTTCTATGATCTCTTTGGGGATCCCTGCTATAGCACCCATAACAACAGTCATTATGAATGGGTATGCAAGCCACATTTCAACAATATTGTATACAATGAATGCATGCCATTCGTTGGTGAATATCTCGAAACTTGTTCCTGTGATGCTTGAGAAGAGTTTGGCCATAACTCCCTCACGTGGTAGGAACAACATTCTCCAGGTCGTTACTGATAATAGTACCGGCAAAGCCCATGGAGTTAACAACAATGCCCTCATAACCTTTCTACCGTATACATATGGTGTTGAAAAGAATAATGCAAGTGCAACGCCCACAGCTACTTTTAATGGAACGCTTGTAGCTACGAACAACAATGTCTTCAATATTGAGTAGACAAATCTCGCGTCTGTAAATAGTTTCTCGATATTTTCTGTCCCAACAAAGTGTAGTGTAAGCTTGTCTATTTCTTCATCTATGTCTTTCACAACACCTTTCTTAAAGGATTCATAATCGGTAATCACAACATTAAATCCATCATATGCTTTCTTCAGTGAACTAACTATTATATCGATTCCACTTATTATCTCTGCTATATCCTCTTTTGTCAGCTCAGCTCCGCCTAGAGGGAAGTATACTATTGTCTGTAATTTGGCGACAAGTTTTTCCTGGAAGACTGAGTTAGCTGTACTCACGTTTTCCCCAATAGGCTTGTATCTTAGGAAGAACGTGTTTTCATCCTTAACTATAACAACAAGTTTATCCATTTTATCTTGTATGCTCTCTAAATACTGTCTTATAATTGTTGTATCCACTTGTCCTCCTGTTTCGTTTACTTCAATGAGGTATTCACGAAGAGCGCTAAGATCGCTTTGTATAGATTCAATCAGCGTTTTTGCTTCGCGTGCATAGTTTTGTATGAGTTCTTTATTTTCATCAAGTTTAGATGTGATGTTTTCTCGAAGCTCGTAGAGTGATTGAAGCTTTGTAGGACTGGGCGCTATGTTGTAGTTGTTGGCATCAGTAAATGCGAGATATACAGAGAACATTATAGGCCATATCATGAAGAACAGGTAAAGCACTAGACTGGGCAAAACTAGTACTAGAGCTACTTTTACTGGATAAAGACGGAGAGTACTCTTTATCTTTCCTACGCTTTTCTTGAAAGTACCCTCACCGCTCATGATAATAGACCTCGTCCACGAAGAATAAAGGACGCGGCCACCCTCGTATAGAAGAGGGGACACGATTAATTAAAAACATTATCATAGAAAACAGGCTTTGCCGGCATTATCTTAGATTATGCTTATGTCCAAATAATGGGTTGTTAAAGTGAAAAAAGTTTGTGGATAATGTAAAACGTTCTCGATCTCATTATTCACCCGACATTGACTGCATTATCTCTGCATAACACTGGTCTAGTGTACTATCGACTGCTGCTAATGCTGCCTCGAGTCCTTCAGTCTGGTATGTCTGTAGTATTGAGTTCAAGCATGTACCAATGTACCATGCCTTGGACATCTTAGGAGACTTTGGCATTAGCACACCTTGTGCTACTGATTGTGCGAAACCGAATACTATGGGGAACTTATCTTTGTTTTGATTAACGTAGTCTAGCACACTTAATTTCACTGGTATAAATCCTGCTTTTTCTACAAGGAATTTCAGGGTATCGTCGTTCAATGTAAACCATAGTACAAATAGTAATGATGCATTTATTCTATACGGCTTATCTGGTGAATCGGCTTCAACAAGACTTGATAGCCATAGCATTTTTATTCCAACAAATGGCTTAGGTACTTTATCGCCAATCTTTGGTAACGGTGCTACACTGAAGTTTCCACCTAAGCTCTCGTTTATACCTGGTATATCCCATGGACCTGTTATAAGAAACGGTGTTCTGCCTTGCTGGAACAATAGGAGTTGTCTCTCATGTCCTAGGTCTGTTGTATCCATGTATGGGAGTACGTGTTGTAAGAAGAACTTGATACCTTCTTTTGTTCCAGTACTATTGACTCCTATGGTATCTGTTGCTTCATCATAATAGTATCCACCAAATGCTGTAACCCATGGATATATAGTATAAGCATTAACCTCCATGGCTAGACCAAAGAGTCCCTCGCCAGGATTATAGTATTGTTTCATGATCTCCTCAAATTCACTAAAGTTCTGTGGTGGTTCGCTCACCATGTTCTTGTTGTATATGAGGGCTATTGCCTCGGCGGCCCAAGGCAGGCCGTATAGTCTAAGGTTGTAGTATCCTGCATTATAAGCTAGAGCTAGATACTGGTTTCTAAGGTCTTCAAGAGTTTCCTGCGGCAAATACTTGTCTAGAGGGACAATGTATCCTCCTTCTGCCAGTTCTCCAGTCCAGTCATGAGCCCATGTGAATATGTCTGCCGCAGCTCCTACTTCG
This sequence comes from Desulfurococcaceae archaeon MEX13E-LK6-19, assembly GCA_029637525.1. NCBI lineage: Archaea > Thermoproteati > Thermoproteota > Thermoprotei > Desulfurococcales > Desulfurococcaceae > Desulfurococcaceae archaeon MEX13E-LK6-19. The sequence continues at coordinate 1,006,709 of CP072660.1, read as the reverse complement.
CCAACCTGTACTCCAGCCATAATCCTATTCTTTAACTCACCGAGACCTCCACCAATGTTCTCGTATTCAACATGGATACATGGATATTCTTTCTCAAACTCCTCGACAACTTGTCTTATCACTTCTTCTTCAAAAGGCATCATTTGTGTCCAGAAAACTATTGTTATATTCCTGTCAAGTTGTCCTAATTTACACTTGTTGGCAAAGTCGTAAAGCCAGTATGGCACTCTTATTGTTGCCGATCCTATCGTCATCTCAACTATGCTTTGAGGAGAAGGAGGCGTTGTTGTGGTCGTAGTCGTTGTCGTTGTTGTGGTTGTCGTCGTGGTAGTGGTGGTGGTTGTAGTTGTGGTCGTAGTCGTGGTAGTAGTAGGTGTGGTTGTTGTCGGGGTCCCTGTCTCTTCTGGAACCCCAGGTTTTTGCTGCATAACATATAGCACTCCAGCCGTTACGGCAACAGCAATAATGATAAACAATATAATGGCTTGAAGTCTTGTTACGGCACTCATACTCTTGGAACCCATACGAAACCCCCGGAAACTCTTACTAAAAATATTTATTCGCTTCTAACCCATAAATAAGACATCATCTACAAAAACTAATTGCTGTGGTTGTCTTAGTGATTCGGGGATAAACAGAGCTAAAGGCTTATTTTTGAAGTCAAGTAATTTACTTATCTGGTGGTACCTCTCTCGAAGGCTGGGTACAGATTCTATGCCGGTGAGAACATGATCTATAAGAATAAATTCATTGCCCTATTAGTACTCTCCGTGTTACTATTATCATCATTAATGGCAGCCTTACCTACCAAAAGCCAGGAAACCAATAAACTCTATGTAATGATTGTATGGCATTACCATCAACCCTGGTATTACAATGAAAACGAAACAGCGTTTATACTGCCATGGGTTAGACTACATAGCGTTGGCAACTACTATAAAATGGGCTATATCCTCCAGAAACATCCTGATATCAAAGTAACGTTTACGTTCTCAGGTTCATTGCTAACACAGCTTCTAGACTACGAGAGAGGATTGATGGATTATAGAGAAATAATATCATGGAAAATAGCTAATGGTGAAAACCTTACGGATGAAGAAATAGTGTCAATGCTTAGAATACCCGGAGGATTCTTCGATATAAACTGGGCTAGGATAGTCGACCAGATACCCAGGTACTCAGAACTCAGAGATAAGGCACAAAACGTATTCAAGATCTGTTCAGTGCTGCCGGAAGAAGAAATGATACACTGTATAGCATCAAAATTCTACCCACAAGAACTCATAGACCTCGCTGTAATGTTCAACTTGTTCTGGATGGACCCAGAAGTAGTTAGGGAACAGTATCCTACTCTCTACGATCTCATGGAGCGTGCTAAAACAGAGGCTTTACCAAAGTTCAACACTACAGAGCTCAGAATGGTTCTTGAAGCCCACCACGAGATAATAAGCAAGATAATACCATTGTATAAGAACCTAACTGAGACAGGCCAAGTAGAGATAATACCTGTACCATTTAGCCATCCATTGGCACCGATTATAGCAGACTTTGGATGGACTGAAGACCTCAAGCTACATGTCAACAAGAGCGTAGAACTATTCAACACATACTTCAACTATACACCGGCAGGAATATGGCCTGCAGAGCAAGCAATCAACGAATATGTACTGCAAGCATTTGCTGAAGCAGGTATAAACTGGACAATAAGCGACGAGTCAATATTAGCCAAGGCAGGCATTGATACGACTAGTCTCGACAACATAGGGAGACCATGGTATATAGACTTCAATGGCAAGAGACTGTATATAATATTCAGAGACACTGAACTAAGTAACTTAATAAGCTTTGAATACTCCAAATGGGATCCTGAACAAGCCGCTGAAGATCTTGTTAACAGGCTACTACAGATAGCCCAGTCAAGTGATGGAACACACTTTATAGTAATAGCTCTTGACGGAGAGAACCCATGGGAACACTACGAGGAGTTTGGAGACACATTCCTACACGCATTATACAGTAAGCTAAGTGAAATGCAGCAGCAAGGACTATTAGAAACAATAACTCCACGTGAATACTTGAAGTTATATGCTGATAAAGCCAAGGAACTCCCACTAGGAACATACCAGTATCTTGACCTACAAGGCAAGGACATAGCCGATATACCACAGGACAGCTACGGAGACGCCTATGATCAGTTACCAAGAAAAACTGTCGAATCAAGAATCCCCGAGGGCTCTTGGGCTGGCGAATTAAACATCTGGATTGGTGATAGACAAGAAAACAGCGCATGGATGTGGTTTGCTAAAGCAAGAAGCGATATACTCAATGCTCTCGGTGTAAACAGTATTCTCGAAGCCTACAACATTGCTCCACAAGCAGTCGAGTACCTATTGAAAGCTGAGGCAAGCGACTGGTGGTGGTGGTACGGAGGAGACGGTGGTGGTTCGCCACAGACATTTGACCCCTTATTCAAGGCATTCCTTAGGAGAGCATACGAACTAGTCAATCTCACGCCACCAGACTACCTGAAGGCAAGCTTCTATCCAGATACAACACCTAGATTCACACTAAACGTTGACGTACCAAAGCCTGTTGATAGCGTACCAGCCATTGACGGCAATCTTGAAGACACTTGGGCACTTGATGTCAGCACTGGAAAAGGACTTAACATAACAATAGGCCTAAACTACACAATCAACGCATACCTTCTTGTTGATGGATATGGCATGAGCTTAGCTATTATACCCAAAGACAGTAGCCTACTACAAGACCCCGACCTAGAGATAGCACTATACATCACGAACCCGAGGAGAAGCACAAGCCCATACACACCAGGATACAACACTTATCCAAGATACGGCAATAGAGACCTAGGCATAGGCTTGGCTATTGAAGTACTGATCAAGCCCGCTGAAGGAAAAGCCTACATCAACTATGCTGATGGAACCGGCGGATTCATACAAATATACAAGATTGATGTCGCCGTCGGAAATGTTGTAGAACTACAAGTACCATGGGTTTATGTGGGTCTCACTGCAGGCGATATAGCATACCTGACTATAGCAACATTCTACAACCATCAACTCGTTGAGACAGCTACAAAGTTCGACGGTGTATACAAGGTTTATGTACCAGCTTTGGTCACAGGACCAGCTGGCAATGTTATATTCGAGATGGATGACCCCGAAGGCGACGATGATGGTGCGGGAGGTTATACTTACCCAACAGCACCAGTATTCAAGCCCGGAGTCTTCGACATGCTGAAATTCCAGGTAATAGATCTTGGAGACACGCTACAATTCGCCATAACAGTGAAAGATCTTGGCGGTAACCCATGGAACGGACCCAACGGATTCTGTCTACAGTATATACACATCTACATAAGGACGATGCCTGACCAGCCTGGTAGAACAGACACATTCGGACTATGGATCAATGTGAGCGAGGATAGTGCATGGCAGGTAGCGATACTAGTAGCACCCGGCTGGGGAACAGACCCCGTACCAGATGGTGAGAGAGCTGCAATCTATTATGCCAACAATACTGTTGTAGTACAAGATGGTGACTTCAAAGTATACGCTGACCCAACAGCAAACACAATATATGCTGAAGTCAAGAAGTCGCTACTGCCAGGAATAGACAACATTGAAAACTGGGTTTACGTAGTGGTTCTAACAAGCTACGACGGCTATGGCGAAGCCAGAATAAGACCGTTTGGCGTACAAGCAAGTGACTGGGTTGTCGGAGCAGGCACAAAGTACGCTGAAGCAATACTCAAAGGAGTAGTACCAAGAGTTATGGACCTACTGGCGCCAACAGCCGAACTCCAGTACGAGATGCTAAACACGTTTGACGCTTCAGCCGGAACTTACGCTGTTGTAAGTGGTGTAAGCAAAGTAATGGCTCCACCCACAGGTGAAACAGTCACCGTAACAGAGACAACAACAATAACAGAGACGACTACAGAAACAACTACGGTATCAACAACAATAACTGAGACACAAACCACAACACATACAACAACAGAAACAACAACAGTTTCTATAACCACAACAGAAACAACCACAGAAACCACCACCGAGACAATCACAGAAACCAACACAGCATACCTAGGCGGAGCATTTGCAGCCGGACTAATACTCGGATTAATAATAATGCTAGCAATATCAAGAAGAGGCTAAAGAATACTATTTTAAACTAAATCATATTTTTTCCTCACACTCACCATAAATACCTGCAACTTTTTCCATAAAAATAGCTCCAGAAAAATACTATTATCCATTATTCTTATTCCATTAATTGAATTTATAGAAGAGTATTTTTCTCGGTGTAGCCTAAAGTTTCTCTAGGTTATAGAAGCGTGCTTTGGAGGAGGTATCTTTGGCTAGAGTAAGACTTGTTGATGTTGTTAAGAGATTCGGGAAAACCATTGCTGTAGACCATATAAACCTTGATATAAAGGATGGTGAGTTCTTCGCACTTCTAGGACCATCTGGCTCCGGCAAAAGCACTACATTAAGACTAATAGCGGGCCTCGAAGTACCTGATGAAGGAGAAATATGGATCGATGACAAGCTCGTTAATAATGTTCATCCAAAACACCGTGATGTAGCAATGGTTTTCCAAAACTATGCGCTTTACCCGCATCTAAAAGTCTTTGACAACATAGCATTTCCTCTTATAGCAAGAAAGAAAGAGCTTGGACTAACAAAAGAAGATATCAAGAAGAGGGTTATTGAAGTAGCTAAAATGCTTAACATAGTGGATCTGCTAGATAGATATCCTAATCAATTGTCTGGAGGCCAGCAACAACGTGTTGCATTAGCCAGAGCACTAGTTAGAAGACCCAAGGTATGGCTTTTAGACGAGCCATTATCTAATCTCGATGCTAAACTGAGACTTATGATGAGAGTTGAGCTAAAGAAGCTTCAAAAGGAGTTAGGCATAACAACAATTTATGTAACTCATGACCAGATTGAAGCAATGTCAATGGCTGACAGAATAGCTGTCATGGATCGTGGTAAGATACTACAAGTAGGCACACCATACGAGCTATACTACAAGCCGGCAAACACTTTTGTGGCAACATTCATCGGAACACCACCAATGAATTTAATTAATTGCGTATTTAAAGAACTAAGCGAGCCAGTGAAACTCTTTAACAAACAAGAGAAAACAAAATACGTTCTCGAGTACCATGCAATCCGTATACCTATACCTGAAACCATAGGGAACGAAATAAAGAAGAAAGGATACGGGCCCGAAATAATATTGGGTATAAGACCAGAGTTTATGCGTTTGTCAAAAGAACCTCCCGCAGGAAGAGAGGGTGTAATAAAGACTCGCGTTATCGTCGTCGAACCTCTTGGTTCAGAAATTATAGTGACCATAAAGATTAACGATGACCTATTGCGTGTAAAGATGCCTCCTGGTGTATCATTTAGTATGAATGAAGAAGTATATTTGGATATTGACTGGGATAGAATAATATTATTCGATGGAAAGACAGGTAAATCCATTATATAACAATTGCTTCTTTTTATTAAACATAATATAAAGAACCAATACACTAAATCAAAGGACAATGAAAAGTTACAAGCATATATTCGGTGAAAAAATTGAGCTCCCTAGTACCTGTAAAGACTGTGGATAATATTGAAGCCTATATTGTTTCGGAAAAACCAGCCGTATCCCCAGGTTCAAGTTTGAAAGCCATTGCCCTTATTTCAAATAAGTCATCCACAGAGAGAAATATCAATGTGAAAATAAAATATCAATGCAGCGATGGTAAAGAGACATTAATATATGATGGACAAGTTAAAATAGGTTCGATGGCTTCATTAACAATAACAACTGATGTGCCTCTAGGCGAGAAACATGGTGAACATAAACTTGTTCTCTATATCAATGATAAGATTGTAGACGAATCATTATTCATTGTCGATGAACCCCTGGACAAACCAACACTATTCACTATAGTATGGCATCATCATCAAGCACCAAATTATACTCCAGACGGGAAAATCCATGCACCATGGGCTTTTGTCTACGTATGGGGGGCATATCTATCGCCATATGGTTATGGACCATATCATTATCACTCAGTACTTCTCTCGAAGAAACCAGGGTTTAAGACAACATACAATTTGAGTCCTAGTTTACTTAAACAATGGCTTGATGCCATTGAGAGAGGTATTGTTTTTACTGATGGAAAGAAGCTTGACTCAAACACACCTGAAATAGAGCTTGTGAGGGAGACTCTAGAAAATTACAGGAATGCTCTTCATAGAGGACAAATAGATGTTTTGACAAGCATTTACGCTCATACCATAGGAGGATTCCTCGTAGATGTTCTTGATGCAAGTGACATAGTTGATGAGGAAATAAGCTATGGTAAAGAAATAACGAGGAAAGCCATGGGCAGCAACTATGATGCCACCGGGATCTGGACTCCAGAAATGGCGTTTTCCATGGGTCTCATACCAATTTATGCTTCCAACGGCATAAAATATACTGTACTTGATGATCAGCATCATTTTAGGTTCGCTGAGGGAGATAAGAACTCTCAATACGAACCATATCTTGTAATAAATAGCGGTACAGGGGATTACATAACAGTATTCTTTAGAGACCACGAGTTAAGCGATATCATAGGATTCATGAATGTTTTCATGAGCGAGCATCATGCTTGGAGGAATGCCTATGAAACAGCTTATCGTATTTTAAAGAAAGCATTGTCTACACACGCTTCAACACTCGTACTAGCACTTGATGGAGAGAACTGGATGGTTTTCAGTAAAAACCCTCCAATGACAGCATATTACCTTGATAAACTATCCGACTACCTTATATCAATAGACCAAGAAAAGTTCATGAAACTTTCTCACCTAAGAGAAATGCTTGAAAAATGCCCGCCCCAACGCGTATTAAAACACATACCAACCAACAGCTGGCTTGGAACATTTAGGAAGTGGAGAGGAGAAAAACAAGAACACGAAGAGTACTGGATTAAAGTCGTAGAAAAATACAGGATACTCAAAGCATACGAGAGAATCATCGGCAAGAGAGATGAAGTGAGTACGCAAGCCAGGTGGTGTCTATGGCATGCTCTTGATAGTGATTATTGGTGGGCAGAGTTTTGGAGCCCCAAAGTAATAGATATGTGGTTAAATGAGTTCGAGAAAACAGTTCCACAGAAACTCTCCCTGATTAAGATAAGCGACATAGAAATCGCTGGCGAACCAGTTGAAGGAGGAAAAATAAGTATTCTCATAAAAACAGTTAATAAGACAGACAAAGAGATCAAGCCAATAATAAGAGTTAGAGGAATAGATATTAGGATCGAGGAAGGGAGTGAAATAAAACCAATTGTTGTAAAGCCTATGTCAAGCTATGACAGGGTAGTTAAGGCCAGAGTACTTACGTGGGGGAGAGTATTCATTATTGCTGCTATAACAGCTGACGGCTATATCATTGATGTTAAGACTAAAGAATTCTATGTAAAGCCATTTATTAGACCTAACCCAGTGTAAAACAAAACGTCATCACCTATTTTTGTTCAAAACTCTTGTACAAGCCCGTATCAAAACTAGTGATATAAGGGTTAGTGGTAGTGTCTAATCCTAGATGATTAAAATGCTTACAACCAAAACAAAGGGAATACTAGTAATAGTTCTATCAATAATGATGCTGGTTTCATTACTATTGAGTACTATAGTTTGTTCAGAAGAAACCGTATATCCTCTTGACTCTAAACTATATCTCTATAAAGAACTAAAAATAAGCAAAATAGATGAAAACACTATAACCTATACTGTATTATTGTACATCATTAACCGTGAAGATAATGAACAGTACGTGCTAGGCATTAAGGAAAATCCTGTATTGGTAATAACCAGCGGCGACAATACTATTTTATGTAGGCAAACAATCGGTGTCAACAAAACAATAAAGGTACCACCTTACACAACAGTAGTTCTTGTCAACATGAGCATTACATTACCGCGAGACTATAGCATACAACTATTTTTCAATAGTAGCAGCATAGTTATAGTAAACAAAGTAAAGTTGACACCACTCGTTGCCGCAACATACGGTAGATCGTCACAAAATGTTTATCCAACTAGTTATAGCAGTAATGAAGGAGTATATGAGGCGCATTTAACTAGTGAAAGTAGTCAACAAAAAACCTTTTCTGATATAATGAAAGAAGTACTTATTGGAGTAGGGATAGTGTGTTTGATACTACTAATCTCAAGGATTATACTTAAGTTCGTGCTCTAGATCAAACACTATACCATCAAGAATGAATGAGGGAACAACACTGTGGAACAAAACAGTTCTACCGCCACCGACCTTGATCCGTTACTTAACTTATCTGGTTCAACATTGTATGTTTACCTGATATTGCTTACAAGCAATAGGCCTCTTGGTGTGAGAGAAGTACAACGACGAGCAGGGTTCAGAAGCCCGAATAGTGCTAGGCACCATTTGGAGAAACTTGTAGAGAAAGGTTATGCGATAAAGACTGACGAAGGATATATTGCAGTTAAACCTCATTCTTCTATTTTATCACATTTAATTTACGTTCGTGGCTTATTTCTGCCGAAAATACTCTTCTACGCGATTTTCTCTTCACTAGCAACACTATTGTATATACTAGTAAGACAATATGCTGTCGACATAATTGCCACGATTATAATGACTAGTTTATCTATTCTATTATGGCTTGATACCATTTCTTGGCTTACAAAAATAAGATCACTTAACAAGCTTTTACATAGTAAACACTCGCTTCTTAATAAGCAATAAGATTTTCTCATTTTAGTAAAGTTTAATTAAGATTAGCTTATCTACTAAAACGTGTACAAATAATTGAATTGTATCTTCAGTAATCCAATGAGTTGCAATTAGGGATCGCGATCTTGAATACCACATACAACACAACATACATCATCTCACACTGGGATATTGATGGTATTGCCTCAGCGGCACTCATAGCTAGGTCTACAAATATAACGAAGACGAGAATTACAAAAATAAGATTATCAACAATATCAGCTCTAACAACAAATCTTAACCACGCACTATCTAAATCATTCTATATCCAGCCCTTCACGAATCTTATTATCTCCGACTTGAATCCCTCACCTCAAGATATGGAGGCAATTGTTTCTCTTCTCTCTAACGCCTTAGATATGGGGATAAAAGTATATTGGATCGATCATCATGTATGGAAGAAGGAGATAATAGACGCTCTCAAGTCAATTGGTGTAAAACTCTATTTAGATCCATCTAAAGTGTCAGCCGAACTAGTAAAGACTCTTATAGGCATAGATGATATGACAAGCAATACTCTCGTCCAGCTCGCACGCGACGACGACCTATTCCTGAACCGTATATCGTATACAAAGAAGCTTAGAAGAATATTGAGATGGTATGACTGGAAAATACGTTATAAAGTACTCAAGTACTTCATCAACGGAATCATATGGAACAACATGCTTGAAAGACTATACAACCAAATATCGGAAGAATACCAAGCCTTAATCAAGAAGAGCGTCGACAAGCATTTGGTCTACACTGTCAAGGGATTAAAGATAATCGTTGTAAACGATATAGACCCACGTGTACACCCTGGTGAAGTCCAAGAAGAAATAGAAAAACGAGGACTTACAGCTGATCTCTACGTATTCATTTATCCTACTGCTACTAGTCTACGTAGCAACCGTATAGATGTTGCACGTATAGCCATGTCTCTAGGAGGCGGAGGGCATCCGAGAGCTGCAGGTATCCCCGAGGCACTAGACATCACTACAATACTAAATCACATATCTCGTTTAATCTAGATCTATTCTTGTTTTTCAATGAGGTTTTTCTCTTCAAGCCATGCAATAACTTGATACACAATTTTTCTCAATGCCCTATAGCCTTTCTCTCCCTCATAGACTATCTTTATATCCTCTGGCGTGGCTATTTGCTCAGCAAGATAAAGATCAATCATGTGCTCTACCTCGAGTTTACCCTTCGCTAGTGCTGGCAACACTATTGTCACGAATTGTGATACCAAGTTATCTTTTGATATCGTTTTATAGAAATCTATACCAAGCTCCAATGCTATTTTTAGTGAAGAGATATTTGATACACCCTTGTATACTACTCCTTTACCAGTTTCTAGTGCTAACTCATTTCTTCCCTCCAGTAAGCCCATTGTTCTCTTTAAAGCTCTACCTATGTATCTAGGTAGTATTGACTCAATGAATCTATGGTCTTTATTCCGAGCAATTGCCTCCATTACGTACCATGTCGTTAAATAGCCATAATAGTTTCTAGCATATTCACGTATGGTACTTTTGTATTTATTGATGTTTCCTAATATGTATAGTATCGATGTAAGCATTTGAGTTTCGATAGCCATTTCACGCCATCCAATAGTATAGGGTTCATCCATATCAGTATGATAGTACTTACTCGGCCACTCATTGACCATAACAGCTTCGATACCGTTTATCAAGAAAACATCGTGGTCGCTTCCAAACCCATAGGGTGTTTCATCGAACTTTATTGCACCCATACCTGGATGTCCGTGGAAAGTCTTGCCTAGAGTCATTACTGTCCTCATAACCATATCTGTAACAGGTGTCGCAATACCCATGTGGTATATCATGCTTCTTATTAAGTGAAGTGTTGAACCTGTTAGAGATTGTATTGACGCAACCATGTCATAGTTTATTGCGGCAACAATGTTCTTAACGAGCTTCTCTTTAAACAACATTACTGTACCAGTGTATTCCGGCACCCAATAGAAACAAATCTTTGCTTGGAGACTACTCTCTTTAACAATGTTATTCAGGGTAATAGCGGCTAAAGCAATTGATGTAGAACCGCTTGCATTATCATGTGCTCCGGGGAGTGGATGACATATATGGGCAGTCACAGCCACTGTATCATCTGCTTCCCCTATACAAGCCATAAGCACTGGTAGACCGCGTTCATGATATCTGGACTGTATCTTCCAGCGAATTCTGTACTTGGATCCCGTCTTCATTTTCTCTATTATTCTCGAAGCTATTTTATATGGAAGTGTTATCACAGGTATTTTTTCGCGTAAAAGCTTGCTGGGAAGGAATAAACCTGTATACGGGTATGCTGAATGGAATCTATCAGGGCTATACCATATTATAGCAGATACACCCTTGTCTACGCCAAGATAGTATGCTAGTGAAGCTCTATCTTTAGTCAGCACAGCTTTTCCTTCAATATTCTTATCGCCATCAATAATGCTTCCATGAACTATTTCTGCCTCACCTTCACCTCCAGGGCTATGAGCAGCAATTAATGTAGGGTGCTCAATAGTCGTTGTACTCAAGATCTTGTTTGAGTCCTCATAAATCTCTATTTCACCATATTCTAGATCCCATCCGCATGGTGTTTCCAATAGATCTAATGCAGTATTGTTCTCTACCCTGAAGACCTTCGCATAGACACCATTTTCCTCAAGAACTTCCTTAACAAACTTGACAGCATCCCATAGCCCTGTCGATCCCTGTATTCTGTGGAGACTAGTTATATAGCCTAGGAGCCTCGACGTTAGGTGTCGAGGATAATTTTTTCTAGCTCGCTCAACTATTTCGCTTACAAGAACCAACGTATCTACACCTCAGTAACTAAGCCACGGTGTATACAGTATGGATATAGGACTATACCTAGTAGTAATAATGCTTGCGCTTTCACCCATAGTAGAAGTGAGGGGTGCAATACCCGTAGGCATAGCTGGAGGACTTGATCCCCTTCTTGTATTTGTTCTAGCATTCATTGCCGCATCAATACCGGCTCCCATATTAATCTATGGTCTCTCATACATTGAGAAAGAGTTTCTGCCAAAAATATTCACTAAGATGCCATTACTTGAGAGAATATACAAGGCCAGTATAGAGAAGGCTCGAAGGAAGGCTGAAAAGATTAGGGGAAGCAAGTATGTGTACCTTGCACTCGCATGCTTTGTCGCTATACCTTCACCAGGAACAGGCGTATGGACTGGCAGCCTAGTAGCCTATGTTCTGGACTTGAGTAAAACCAAGTCTACCATTGCTGTGATTATAGGGAACCTAATGGCATCAATAATAGTTCTCATTGCAACTCTTGGCGTGAAAACAATACTGTCTTCCTAGTGTTTAGTATAAAGCTAGTTTAAGAATAAGAAGTAGTGCTTCACTACTATAATATAGATGATGAATTACGCCAGCGTCGGAGCACGAAAATGTTTTGCTATGAAGATTTTCGCCCCACCTGATCCCACTTCATGTCCCTATTTAAATTTATGATGTATCCTAGGTTCTAAAAGGGTTAGTCTTTGCAACATAGTAATCGGTGTCTTAGTTCATGGCCGAGGAGAGCATACTAAATACTACCAAGACAACAATAATTCAAACACCTTCACCAAAGGATATAGGGTATTTTATTGCAGACATAATATCTATCGCATCAGTATACAAAGACCTTGTAGTCGATGACAAGGGGAAGGAGGAAGCAATAAGATACATAACTGCTGCTTTCGATAAATGGCTAGAGCTTGTTTCGCCCATCGAGTATATTCCAGGTCTTGTTGAGAAACTAGACAAGATAATCAAGCACCCGTTCTGGGATATTATACCAGAGCTCACAGAAGATCTCTTTGAACGTATTCTCATAGAGTCAGTGGTTTTCAAAGAAGAGCTCTTCAAGAACAATGAACCCATTATACTTGAGGCACTTGCCGAAACTATCCAGGCCCATGCCATCATCCTACTGGAAAAACTCAGTGGAGATGCAAAAGCTGCAGAGGAAATAGTCTTAGAGACAATAAATACGCCAGCAGATCCCTCAGAAACCATTAGGAAAGCCATAACGATAATAGCGGTAGCACTAACTCTTTCTCTAAACAAAAAGTAAAATAGCCATTGTTTTATGTAGTAAACTATTCTGTTAAGAATAACCTCATTATATTTTCAAGCGGAGACAAGTAGTATTTCTTCTTGTCCATAAAGAAAAGAAGTTATATTAAAATATCTGCAGACCGAAGAAAATAAGCTAGGTTGATTATTCTTGATGGATGTCACGAAAATCGCTTTCATAATACTGATAATAACATCATTTACGATACTTTACATAGTACATAATACCTATTCAATAACTGTTGCTTCATTTCCATTAGATAAGACCTACTCTATTAGCCTACCTCCTCGTCTAGAACACATTATATTGTACAAGAATATAGCTAATGAAACCACTACAACAATTGTCTTAAAAGGACCGGTTTTACAGACAACAATAGAGCCCGCCCCATTGATAAAATACGACTATGTTATCGTGAAGTCTAGAGGTGTAGACATTTATGTTGTCTCCATGATAATCACAGGTATTATTGTATTTGGTATTTTATGGACTTACATCCTAAGAGAATTAAGTGGGCGTGCAAAAACAATTATCACATTAGCATTCCTAATAGCCCTTGTGCTAGCTCTTGCTAACACCTTGATAGCATCACTATTCTCTACAATACCTTATTCCATTGCAAGAGAACAAAAAGGCACACTCCATTTATTAAATCCTGCTGGTACCATAGGATATCCTCTTCTCCCAAAGAACTACACGATGTACTTGTTCAAAGAACATATTGACACAGAGAAGATCATGGTTTTCGAAAGTAATAGAACAAACTTCATCGTAATTGTCGGTACAAAGAATTTCACTAAAGGAATAGAAATGAATCCATCTAATCTTTTCGTAATACATTTAAACAAATCATTCATAGGCAAGAAAATATACATATTTGTACTCGTACCCACCAACAGTAACGTAAAGGAATTGTCTTATAGAGAAGTATCGTTTTATGAGTTTTCAGCAGAAAACATTAATAGGACAAGGATTTTCTTGTACTTTATAACGCCGACCATATACTTATTAGCATTAATAATAGCTATGTTTGTTAAGAAGAACATAGAATACTATAAAGCAAAGTTTAATAAAAACACACAATCTATATCATCCAGCTAGGTATACCGTTTGGTGTAACAGCTCTTTTTGGAGGCCATAGCCCCATTTTCTTGAGTAACCGTATAACATGATCGTATAGTATAATGTACTCCCAGTCAACATCAGTTAAAGCAGGATGTATTCTCCGTAATTCACTGAGGAACCATTCTATATCTTTTTCATCACTCCAGCCAATCATTGCAGCAGGATAGACTTGCTCCCCAGGCTCGAGTCCAGCATCAACAAGATTTTTTAACGCCTTCAACTGAAGGTACCAAGCATCCTTCTTCGCACCAGTGAGTCTAGCGAATTCTTCAGGCGTAACTCCTTTGAATGAAACCCTTACAATTATGTTCTTTATACTAGCAAGCTCTTCAGCATAGGACTTATCATAACCAAGGAGTATTCCATTTGTTTCCACAATAAAGTACTTCTTTTCTGAAGAAACAATAGCCGCTATTTCGAGAAGATGCTTTCTACATATAGTTGGTTCTCCGCCTGTTAGCCTAACATACTTGTATCCTCTCGTAGAAGCTATGTAGAGTAATTTATCGGCTGCTTCATAAGGACTACACCACTTCCCCTTTCTGATATTATCTCTGAAGTAGTACGCCCAACAAAATTTACAAGCCATATTACATCCAATAACATCAGCCGACGCTATACCGCCATACCATTTTCCTCCACGGAACCTATAATACAATCTCTCTTCAATACCATCCACATTCCTACAAACATTCTTTGAGACAAGCATCGCCCTCTCAATAGGATCATAGCTCATCCTACTAATCACCATGTAAGTAATAGCTAGGCTTCAACAATCTTTAGGATCTCTTCTGTACCGAGTTTCCTCACCGAGAAGTATTTTGTTGAAAGTCTCTTGAGAGACCTATTATCACCAAATATCATTACTGAAATAAGTCTTGCATTGGCTTTCCTTAAATTATGAGAGATCAGTGATTCAGCTATTCTATCAACACCATCGGTTATCAATACTATATCGCTTACATCTTTTGTAATACCAGATCTTATATCATTACATGCGAGCATTAATGCTCTTGATATGTCCGTTCCTCCACTCCCCTTAATCGAGGCTATATAGTCCATGAGTTTAAGGGCTTGTTTAGTGCTAGGCTTCTTGCTTAACTTCACAAGAGGATAGGGTATACTGTCGAAGAACCTGAAGTAGAATTCTCTATGTTCTTTAAGGGCTCTCATATAGAGACTTAGAGCGACTGCTTTTGCCCAAACCATTTTGATTCCATCCATAGACCCACTATTATGGACTATAAATCCATTTGCAAAGAATCTATTCCCGTTTTCAAGAGTTATGTCATAGACTATTTCTTCGCCTACAGACTTTATTGATGTTATAGGAACTGTATACAAGAAATCATGTTTCTTAGCTTGCTCTAAGTCATTACTTATTTCTTTTGAGGCAATGTTTTCGTGTTTTATATTTCGTAAAGGAAGTTTTCTAACAAGTTTTACAAGGTTACTTCTATCTATAGTTATCTTGAATACTTTTGAACCATACTCCTCGATGATTCTACTCATTATTCCCTGCTTGAGCAATAAGAGATGTATTTGACGGGCAAGTATTCCGTTCCTAAAAACCATGATTATCTTATCACTAGCAGTAATACCACAAGCATCAATTACCCCAGCCAAGAATAACGAAAGGGATCTCCCACACAGTCTAGTCAAAGAATCTGGTATAGACTTTACATCATCATTCCTAAAGATACTCTCATAGTTCTTATACAGTATTTGAATTGCTTTTTCTTTAATCGGTAATGAGATACAGTTTCCATAGACATAGTAATTGCCAAGTGTGCTCAATACATCCTTGTATTTCTCTATGACGTTTTTGTTTCTAAAACATATTGTGACGATACCATCTTCTATACTTATTTTACCTCCAGTCAATAACCCAAGAAGGATTACTTCTTGGTCAGCAAAATTATCTCTACATGTTTTATTAAGTAGTTCCGGCGTTGGCATTAATAGTTCATCGCCATAATCTATATTATCTATGGTTGTCTCAATAAGCATATTGTCTCTAACAATCATTACAACATGATTACCTGTAGCATTAAGAGTTCCCATGGGTGTTTCTACTTTATACACTTCCCTAGCTCTCCCAGGTCTAATAGAGACTACTTTTGATACAGTAAACACTAAGGAACTACCTATTGGGGAAACAGAGAGGATTCTTTCACCAAGCCTTATTTCAGAAATAGGCTTAAGACCACCCGTACTCGTGTAAACCAGTGTATCGCCAGGCAAACACTTGTCAACAAGAACATAAATAGGTCCCATGCTATGTGATAATACTTTCTGATTTAAAAGAAGTCTTCCTTCAAGGAATCTCAAGTAGAATAATTCATCAGGCAGAGCAAGGTTCGAGGCAACAATTCTCTCGATATCTCTACCTAGTTCATATCCAGTTATTTCTCCATGCTTTGATCTACGTTTTCTCTTTGGGATATTAATACTCCAAGGCTTTACTCCCGATATTAGTTCAAGTATCTTTTTTACTTCCGTATTTCTTGCAAGTCTAATTAACTCAATAGCATACTCTTCTTGCACCATCATACTTACTGTGCCCGGCTGTTGTCCCTCGATAACATACCTAAGTTTTCTAATACCATCAATCTCAGATTTCGTGTTACTTAAAGCACGTTCAACAACTTTCTTAATGGTTTCATCACGCGTAACAATTCCCTGTTCTTTGTCTTTAACTTTTTGTTCAGCATTACCAGTACTTTCTTGTAGCTCATTCTCCAGCTCTGATATAAAGATCCCTGCAGCTATGCTACTGAGAAGACTATCGGCTACACTTTTTCCTCTAATATCATGTATATGCTTAGAAGAAAGCATTGATGATATTATCTTATATGACGTGAAGCCTTGTTTATCACTTATCTCCATAGGATCTTTTAGAATAGGATATGGGAGATAGAATGTGTAGAAGATATCGACAGCCGTTATATAGTCTATACTCAGCTTCTCTTTGTCAACAAGTATTTTGGCAAGCTTGTATACTTTCCTACCTCTATACTTGACAACAGGGTCTGTATAATCAATGTTTTTTATAACTCCTTTTCTCTCCTTTAGTTTATCGAAGGAAAACACTTCTAGATCCCTAGTTTACTTCTTATCATCGATATTACATCGCTTATTTCGGCAAGCACATCCAAGGCTTTCCTTCTAACTCTCTCGTCAGTCGTTTCATCAGCAATCTTTTTGACACGATCCCTTACTGTCTCAAAGCTCCTTAAATAGTCGACAAGACGGGGCTCGAATTCTGTTATACTCTCTATGTAGGCCATTGCATCACGTATATTTGCTTCTATTTCATTTAGTTCACGGAGGTAACGTTCACTAGCTTTAACTTCTTCGAATAGTATTGCTGTTACTTGTTCAGCTTCATCTCTGTCTTTGGGGGCTATCATACGTAGTACGAGAAGATCCTCTTCAACTGCAACCATTCTACCGGAGAGAAGTGCTGAGCCAGCAATAGCCTTCAAAGCTTTTCCTTTTCTCCTATCAGTTATATGTATACCATGGTCTTCAAAGACAGCATATATTTTCACAAGTTTCTCTTTTATTTTAGACAAGTCTACTTCAAACAACAGTTTGTTTAGAGCTCTTAACTGATCCATTGATAAAATGGGTTCTGCTTTTTCATAGTATCCTGCCTCGATTTTCCAGACAGCATCTATTAGTTTTAACCACTTGTCCTCGCCGACAGGTTTCACGAAGTGCCTATATAGGAACCTATCGTATAATGCCTGTAATTCCGGCTCGTCTGGCACGTTATTGCTTGCAGCAATCATCGTCCATAATGGCACATGGATCTCGTTGTATCCATCGTAAACAATTCTTTCATTCATTATAGTCAAGAACATGTTTAGTATAGCGGAATTAGCATTAAAGATCTCATCTATAAATGCGATCTCTGCTTCAGGTAGTTTATTCTTGGTTATTCTCACATACTTACCATGCTTTAATGCATTTATATCCAAAGGCCCAAAGAGCTCGTCGGGCTCAGTAAATCTAGTTAATAAGTACTTGAAAAACCTTGCATTCACTAGTTCTGCTGCACGACGTGCAAGAGCTGATTTAGCTGTACCTGGTTCACCTATAAGTACTACATGTTCACCTGATATGAGAGCTAGAGCTATGGCATAGGCTTCTTCTTCTCTACCAACAAACGGCTTGCTAAGTTCTTCAACGAATTTACTAGCGAGACTAAGTATATCATGCTTGTTCATCTACTATACACCACGATACCTGGCAACCATCTTATTCTAATACCTAAAATAATTATTCATCATTAATATAGATGATTAACACCAACTACTATTAAGGTTAGGTTCGAATATAATGTAATTGGGATGAAGACCCCGGTTTTAGCTGAATAGAAGTATGATGACGAGTTGCTCGGCGGACCGATATTGAGTTGGAAAGTTAGAGTGGAATTGTTAGTTTCTTTAGTAGTTCTTTTGCTTCCTCAAGTTCAATACTATAATCAAGCAATAGATCTTCTATACCCTTATCTCTTTTATGTTCAAGAATTTTACCTATCGTAAATAATGATAATCCTATTCCTGTAGAGATCATTGTTGGATCGGGCATTGAGAGAAATATCACAGAAGTCTTCTTTAGTTTTGTACCATACTTGTTTGGCCCACCCTTTATTTCATGTAGTATTTCATTGAGGTTTTCTTTTAACTGTCTAATGATCTTTTCATCATCCAATTTAATCACCCAATAACTTATGGCAAGATATTTACTTATAAAGCACCGATCAACTTATATAACGAGATAATACTTCTGGTGAAACTTGATGCCCGAATATTCCACTATAGACGATATCCCGGCAGAAAAAGGAGTTTATGTTCTTGTGATCAAGGTTGTTGAGGATACAAGCATTAATGTTGGTAAACTTGGTTCATTCGTATTCGGTAAAGGCTACTATGCTTATGTAGGTAGTGCCATGGGTCCTGGTGGTTTGAAAGCAAGAATAAAAAGGCATATTAGTAAAGTAAAGAAGCTTCGTTGGCATATAGATTATCTTACATCAAACAATTACACAGAAATCACTGCAATTATTTACTCTACTACGTCAGTTAACGGTATGGAATCACGAATAGCTAAAATTCTCGAAGAAAAACTTGCTCCGTCAATAAAAGGCTTCGGGTCAACCGATACCAACGATTATACTCACTTATTTAAATGTATTAGTGATCTTAACAAGTGTGTATTGCTTATAGCAAATTCCATGGAAAGTCTTGGTCTGAAACCAACAATTTTATTGCTCCGACACATTTATTAGTCGTGGAAGAGAATAAGGGCACAAGCCCATATACGTCGTAGGAGTCGAATTTCGTATGTCTCAAAACGTAGGCAAAGAAAAAACTCCTGTTATAAACCTCAAACCTAAACAAGAAGACGTCCACATAATAGTACGTGTCCTAGAAGCAGGTCCAACAAGAGTTATTCAAACACGAAAAGGGCCAAGAACTATAAGTAATGCCATACTAGGCGACGAAACAGGTAGAGTAAGAGCAACATTATGGGGACGAAAAGCTGGTACATTAAAGGAGGGACAAGTAGTTGATATAACTGGTGCTTGGACAACAGCCTACAGGGGTCAGGTACAAATCAATATCGGATCAAGTACTACGGTAAGAATAATCGACGAAGATATTGTACCGCCAAAAGAAGAAATCCCCGAGGACTCGCCAAAAGCGCCAGAGGAGCCAAAGGGCTTTTCCAGAAGGCAAAGAGGATTTAGAAGAACTTCATGGAGGTAGAGAGGCTATGGCAGCTAGTAATGAAACTAAGCATAAAGAAACATTTGACCAGCTCAAAGATTTAAAGCCATCAAGAAACGGCAACTATCTTGGCGAGAAAGGCGAGAAATTCTACATAGCTGTATCGCCTGAAGAAATCTATGAACTGAGTCCACTTGCATACTATGTTTGGCTATTATGTGATGGAGAACATACTGTAGCAGAAATAGCAGAAAGAATGAGCAAAGACTTATCAATGCCTCTGGAAGAAATAATAGAGCCTCTAATAATCGCGCTTGATGGGCTTTCTAACGTTAATCTTGTAATAATGGCTCCAAAGAAGGAGGAAGAAGGTTCTCAACAATAAAATTTGTTTTATTTTACAATTAACTCATTAGCATAATGCTAAGTCTCATTTATATTCCATTTTCGTATTATACTTAACCTGGTGGCACCCAGATTGCCTTATGTGGAGAAAATATTTGTCATTATATTAATTGCTATAGTAATATTGTCGTCATTATCTATTGATACTGTATCTAGTGCCCGTCCACCATATACGGGTGTTATTAAAATTAGAATTTACATTGGAGGATACATATTAAATAGGGGTTCACATCCTGTTCCTGTTAATGAAACTGATCTTCTCGTATTTCCTTATCCACTAAATTTGAGTGACCAAAGAGTACTTAGCTATACTGTATACTTGAACAACACTATTGTCCCCGATAAGTACATCAGCATACACTTTGGCAAAAACCGTAATGTGCTAAGTATTAATGAAAGCTATCTAAACGATACACTAATAGATCCTTGGGAAAACATCAGTGCTGGAATAGAATACATTGTCGAAATAAACATGACCGAGAGAAGGAAAGTTCTAGGCACATTTCTTGGACTGTATCCTGGCGAGTGGAGTGCCATAATAGTAGCCAATGAGACATACATAGAGAAAACAAGGCTATGGAATTTCTCTAACCCATTGGTTAGCCTACTAGTAGATTATATGATGAAGAATGAGAAATACAATAAGACTCCCTATAATTATGTACTAGGATTGTTGTCATGGTTTGAGAACAACGTGAAGTACTCGACAAGAATACCACCTAGACAGCCATGGGAAGTCATAGCATTCGGACGGGGAGATTGCGACGATCAAGCAAATCTGTTTATTACACTCCTCCGAGCCGTTGGTATCCCGTCTTACCAAGAGGTAGGAATCGTCTACATATCAGACGATATTGAATACAGTGGTACAAGCGCAAACGGATATTATAAGTACAAGTTTAAAGGCGGGGGTGGTCATGGCTGGGTCGTCGCATACATTCCCCCATGGGGTTATTTAAGAATAGACTTAACATTCGGTAGAGCGTCCAGTAGACTACAAGACCATATTCTATTAGCCGCATACTATAACTTCCCAACAGCTGTACTTGAACACGTAGTGCACGGCGACTATACTGTTGGGTCAGCAAAATTCCTTGCTACAATAGAGGAGAAGAAACTTGAAGAAGGAGTGGTTGTAATTATTGAAATAGTTGATTAACAGTTCTAGAGACAAATCATCGTAATGTTCTTTGCTTTAATACTAACTATTTGGTTAACTTTTATTAGCTCAAAATGGTAATTATGATTATCTGGATGACAGGTGACTCCAATACCGAGAGGAATTCGATGAGGAAAACCACCCCTTCAGGACCATTCTTTAACAGTACTTTGCACATCTAGTATTTCTTGTCTAGAGGAGAAATCACTTCCATTATTTTCTTGTATTCCTCTTCTGTAAACGCTATTATGTCATATCTGTGAACTCTAATTAAATGCAGGTAAAGACCACGTCTAGTAAATGGTCCTTTCCCACATATATTGCATCTGGGGAGACCGTTTTTTGTAGTAACAATATTTGCTGCAACTCTCCTAACTACTTCTCTCATAACTGGATAGAGTACAGACCCTGAGATTCTTCTTAGATCACTGTCATCAACAGGTAGTCCGACAGCTAGTCTAGCAACATACTCTACAAGCCTAGGAGCTATTGTTGCCACGCTGACCATGTTATCACCGTCTGGATGTTGTCTCGCTTAACATATTCATGTAACCTCTACTTATAAAGAAAGAGTTTCAATATATAGTGTTTACCTAAAATACATTATATCAATAGCCAAAAATATGTATAAACAAAGCTTTCAAAACGTCAAGATGTATATCAGGTATAAGATGCGGACAATCACAAGACTTATAATTAGATGCCTATTGTATAAGATTCCCTAGGATTATAACTTATCATTATGAGGGTGTCCATATAGTGTCTCGTGATCCTGTGTTTATTGTTGGAGTTGGATTAACAAAAATTAGTAGATGGTTTGACAAGAGCGCTAGACATCTTTTCTCTGAAGCACTATTAAAAGCGATCGAGGATGCCGGTGGGGTTAAACCACAAGCACTCGTTGTAGGCAACATGACTTCAAGCGTGTTAATGGAACAAGATAGCTTGGCTGCATTAGTCGCTGATTACAGTGGATTACGTGGAATACCTGCATTCAAAGTAGAAGCTGCTTGTGCAAGTGGTGGTGCGGCATTCTATGCTGGATACGGTCTAGTCTCATCAGGTGTAGTGGATGTCGTTGCTGTCGGTGGTGTAGAGAAGCTTACGGAGAAACTTACTGCCCATGCTACAAAAGCTTTAGCACAAGCTGCTGATACAGAATACGAATTATTCTATGGAACAAGCTTCGCCGGGCTTAATGCTCTTGCCGCCCGGTTATACATGACAAAATATGGTTATACGAGCGAGGACATGGCTTATTGGCCTCTCCGAATGCATGAATATGCTTCATATAACCCCTATGCGCAATTACCACGTAAAACTGACCTAAAAGCAATACTCTCAAGCCCCGTTGTAGCCGATCCATTACGGCTATTTGACTGCTCACCATTAGGCGATGGAGCTGCCGTAGTTATTCTCGTTAGAGGAGAAGAAAAAGCAAGAGAAATAGCAAAGAATACTGGACGCGACGTTCTTGTTGAAGTAGCTGGTATAGGCATGGCTACCGATAGCGTTGACCTTGGGAGCAGAAGAGACCTACTTGTAATGGACTCAACTATAGAGGCTGCAAAGAAAGCATACGAAATGGCTGGCGTTGACGCCAAACAGATAGATTATGCCGAAGTACATGATGCATTCTCAATAACAGCCTTCCTATCAATAGAAGACCTAGGTTTCGCGGAAAAAGGAGCAGCCGCCAAATTATGGAGAGAAGGAAAGTTTGGAAAAGGAGACAAACCCGAGATAAACTTCAGCGGCGGTTTGAAAGCCAGAGGACATCCTGTCGGAGCCACAGGTATATACCAGATCGCCGAGGTAGCAATGCAGCTTCGCGGCGACTTCCCTGGATACAAAGCAAGTGATCCAGAAATAGGGCTCGCCCAAAACCTAGGCGGTGTTGCAACATATACAACTGTCACTATTCTCCGCAGAAGAAGATAACATTAGCATCCACATATATTAATCATGGGAAGTGACCCGTATTGAGTGTCGAAGAGAAGAGAACTATAGATCAATTACTAGACGAACTCAAAGAATTAAGAAAGAAATCTCTGGAAGGCGGAGGCCCCGAGAAAGTAGAAGCCCAGCACAAGAAAGGAAAACTAACAGCACGTGAGAGACTAAGTAAACTACTTGACCCCGATACATTCCATGAACTAGGTTGGCTAGTGACAACAAGATCAAGATACTATGAAGAACTTGGAATAGAGTTCAAAAAAGTAAAGTATCTTGGAGACGGTGTCATAACTGGTTTCGGAAAAATCGATGGAAGACTCGTCTATGTATTTGCACAAGACTTTACCGTTCTCGGCGGAAGTATAGGAGAAGCTCATGGAGAGAAGATAGCACGCTTAATAGAGATGGCTATAACAAACCAAGCACCAGTAATAGGCCTATACGATAGTGGTGGCGCAAGAATACAAGAAGGAGTTGCATCACTACATGGATGCGGCAGGATTTTTGCTGCAAATATAAAGGCAAGCGGAGTCATACCACAAATAAGCCTAATACTAGGTCCATGTGCAGGCGCTGCAGCATACAGTCCAGCATTAACAGACTTCATAATAATGACGAAAAACAGCTTCATGTTTATAACAGGCCCCGAGGTAGTCAAGGCGGCTACGGGTGTTGAGACAACATTTGAGGAATTAGGAGGAGCCGATGTCCACGCTACGACTAGTGGCGTAGCCCACTTTGTCACCGAGACCGAAGACCAGGCTTT
The DNA here is from genome assembly GCA_029637525.1 of Desulfurococcaceae archaeon MEX13E-LK6-19. NCBI lineage: Archaea > Thermoproteati > Thermoproteota > Thermoprotei > Desulfurococcales > Desulfurococcaceae > Desulfurococcaceae archaeon MEX13E-LK6-19. Next base: position 982,624 of record CP072660.1, on the reverse strand, counting down.
CTTGCTTACACGAAAACTCCTAAGCTATCTGCCTCAAAACAACAACGAGACACCACCCTATGTCGATACAGGTGATCCATGGGATAGAGAGGACCCCGAGTTAGATACCATAGTACCACCCGACCCAACAAAACCGTTTGATATGCACGACATAATACTAAGTATAGTCGATAATGGAGAGTTTCTCGAAGTACATAGTAGTTATGCCAGATCAGCAATAGTAGGATTCGGTAGAATAGGAGGATTTGTAGTAGGCATCGTTGCTAATCAGCCTCTTGTTAACGCTGGTGTTATAGACATAGATGCATCAAATAAGATCGCGAGGTTTGTAAGGTTCTGTGACGCATTCAACATACCGATAATAACATTCGTTGACACCCCAGGATTCATGCCAGGTATAGACCAGGAGCACAATGGCATAATAAAACATGGAGCAAAAATACTCTATGCATACACCGAGGCGACTGTACCCAAGATCACGATAATAGTGCGGAAAGCATATGGTGGAGCATACATTGCAATGGGCTCTAAATCGCTTGGAGGAGACATAGTCTATGCATGGCCTACAGCCGAGATAGCAGTAATGGGACCAGAAGGTGCTGTACGTATACTCTACAGGAAACAAGCAAGTAAAATGGAGGATCCCGAAGGATTCATGAAGCAGAAATTAATCGAGTACCGTAGACTATTTGCAAACCCCTACAGAGCTGCAGAACTAGGATACGTAGACGATGTTATTGAACCAAGGACTACAAGGAAGAAGATATTCGTAGCATTAGAAGCATTAATGGATAAGAAAGAAGAGATTATACCAAGAAAACATGGTAACATCCCACTTTAATGTTTTGACGATTCAATAAAACAAATACAAATAATTTTATACACAACACAATATGAGGCAATATTGGTTTTAAACATGTTATAGTTTATATTCTATAGATAAGCAATACTGTTTATTGTTTCTTCTTTCTCCTACTCTTTTTCTCCTTTTTCTCCTCCTTGCCTTCTTCCTCGACTATGGGCTTTATTTTTACTATCTTTTCACCCTTCTTTATCGCGACACCAGGCTTTACATAAACCTCTGTTACAACACCTGCTATACCAGCCTTGATCTCCGTAATCATTTTCATAGAAGACATTAAAGCAATTACGCTATCAGGGTTAACTTTGTCTCCTGGTTTTACCTTGACGTCAGTTATCTTTCCATCAATAGGCGAGACAATTAATCCTTTTTCTCTCTGTACAACTCTTTTTACACCAGTTTTTTCACCATAACTTATCGGAATTAACTCAAATACTCTTTTCACAATAGATGGCACACCATTAATCACGATTCCTCCAGACAAGCCTGCTATCTTTACTCGTCTACCGTTTATCTCAATAACAGCTTGTTTGGCGTCATCATCAATATTTATGATCTTGACATTATATATTCTAACACCGGATTCATCAAATATTTTCACATTATACTCACGATCTTTACCATCTATTTCTATCTCTATGAATCCTCCCGACGATATCTCTGCTCTATACCTACGTGCCAAGATTTCTACACCTTGTTTTTGTACTACACCACATTATCTTTACTTTACAAGGCACATAGGTACACGCTATCCCTTATAAATAATCGTGGTAAAACAAATAGATATTATTTCTCTTAAACACACTATGAGAAAGCAATTCTTTCCGCTTCTGCGTCGCATTCAATTTATACCTTGACAGTAACTTCTATAATGTGGTGGCTATAATGCTTCCCAAATGGGTCTATGAGCTTGCTGAAAAAGTCCTTATGAAGAGTATTGAGTATCCAACAGTTCTAGGAGATAGTTACAAAGAAATTGTTGAATATTATAGCGAGGTATTGAAGAAATACGGTATCCACACCACAATCTACCGTGTCGAAGATGAATACCTTAGGAAAGTTCTACCAGAATCGCTGAGACCAGAAAAACCAAGATACATTCTTCTCGCGAAATTAGGTTCAGGAGACAAAGTAATACAATTTAATGGACATTATGACGTGGTCGCACCTGGTGCTGGATGGAAAATAACAGACCCATTTAAACCTAAGAAAATAGACAACAAGATCTATGGACGTGGTTCCACTGATATGAAAGGCGGGATAGCTGCCTTTGTAGCAGCAATGGCGTATTTGGCGTCGTCTAAAGAACCTCTCGACCATGTCGTTGAAGCAGCTATAGTTCCTGATGAGGAAATAGGTGGTGAAACTGGGACAGGATATCTTGTCGACAAGCTTGGCAGTAGACCAGACTGGGTCATCATAGCTGAGCCGAGTGGTATAGACACTATCTGGATAGGGCACAAGGGTGCCGTATGGGCTGAAGTAATAGTTAAAGGAAAACAAACACATGGCAGCACGCCTTGGCTAGGTATTAACGCGTTTGAGAAAATGGTCTATGTAGCCAAGTACCTGATAGAGGAAGTAAAACCTGTTGTCGAGTCAAGGAGAAGCAAATATACTTACGACATGCCGGAAAGCGCTAAGGCAACAATGAATCTAGGTGGTAAACTAACTGCTCCCGGAAGCATAAACATAGTACCAGGCCAGGTGTCATTCAGTATAGACAGGAGGGTTATTGTAGAGGAAAACGTTGATGATGTCGAGAAAGAGCTTATCTCTTACATTAAACAAGCTGCTTCCTATGCGAAAGCCGACGTAGATATCAAGATCGTTACAAAACTCGAGCCTGCCTTAACGGATCCCCAATCAACATTAACTAGAACACTCGAAAACACTATACAGAAAATACTCGGCAAACAACCACGGAAAGTTGTCTGTACAGGAGGACTAGATCTTCACTACTATACTTCGAAGGGAATACAAGCAGTCTCTTATGGGCCCGGTGATTCTGATGTTGCCCATCAAGTAGATGAGTATATCGTAGTAGATGACTTATACAAAGCCATAGAAGTCTATGTAGAGTTTTCTAAGAACAAACCCGGCTAAGCTTTGTTTCTAACTATGGTGAAGATGATATTGAGGGGTAAATACGATAAAGAACAAATAATTTTTGAAGACAATATTACTAAAACAATAGCCTTTTATTCAAGGCTTGTAAACTTTATTGAAGACGTTATAGACGATGCTTATTGTACAACTGTATACATTAATGAACTCGACAGCAACATGCCGTGGACAACAGAAATAGTCATAGAACCTATCAATTGTAAATATGATCCTTATGAAAGTGTCAGGATCTTCTCTGAGGAATGGAGTATTGACAATGTCGTAATAGGTAGGGGCATATATGAGTATGGGAAGCTCTATGAGATAATTGCTAGGAAATACATTGAAAGCCTTCACTATACTATGAAGTCTTATGCTAGTAGGACTCTCTTAACAAAAAGAGAGTACTACCTCGCTATATCATTCTATGGGAAAGCAGCTATTGTTGAGGGAGATCCCGAGAGAGTAAGAATTCCTGCTGTCAACCAGTGTTTCTCTGCCCATACACATCCCGCTACAAGAGCTTTCCCATCAATACAGGATATGATAACTATTTTCTCAATAATGCTGAATAGAGGCATAGGACATGCTATAGAGACAGTGGGGGACACAATGCTTTTCTATAGAACAGCGCCTTTGACTGAAGATGACATTGCTATTCTTCGTAAAATCGAGAGAGAGCATAATGCGGGAAGGGCATTTGAATTAATGAAAAGTATTCCACGGATAAAAGTAATTTATATGAGGTGATTACACTCTCATACTAAGGGTTTTTTCCATGAGAGGTAATTAATATAAGTGTCTAGGATACAGAGTACTTGTGGTCTAAGCTAAACCATGATATGAGATAATGGAACTAGCTGTATGAGGTCTTAATATGGGTAAGCGATGGAGGATATTAATCGCGAACCGTGGAGAAATAGCAATTAGAATAGCAAGAACCGTCAAAGAACTAGGGCACATACCTCTTGGAATTTACACTTCTATTGACAAAAAGAGTTTTCATAGACATTTCATGTCTGAAGACTATGAGGTTTCTAGTTACCTCAATATAAAGGATATCATAAAGGCGGCCGAGGAGCTTGGTGCTGATGCAATACATCCTGGTTATGGTTTCTTATCTGAGAATCCTGAGTTCGCGAAGAAAGTACGTGATAAAGGCTTTATCTTCATAGGGCCATCGCCTGAAGCAATGGAGCTCGCTGGAGATAAGGCGATGGCTAAGAAGAAGGCTGAAGAAGCTGATGTCCCCACACTGCCATGGGCTATAGTAAAGGATCCTGAAGATCTCAGAGATTTTGCAAGAACCCATGGCTATCCCGTGTTACTCAAGGCTGTTGCCGGCGGAGGAGGTATGGGTATAAGAATCATTAGAAGCGGGGATGATATTGAGTCGTTGTTTGAACAAGCACAAAAAGAAGCTGAGAACGCTTTTGGTGACAAGAGACTTTATGTAGAGAAGTACTTGGAGAATCCTAAACACATTGAGGTACAAATATTATCTGATGGAGATAAAGTTGTTCACCTATTCGAGAGGGATTGTAGTGTACAGAGAAGGCACCAAAAACTGCTTGAGGAGGCTCCAGCTCCTATTCTGACAAATAAAGAGAGAATGAATATAACCGAAGATGCAGTAAAGCTCATGAGATACATAGGCTATACTAATGCTGGCACCGTCGAAATGCTTTTCGACGTAAAGACACGTAAACACTATTTCATGGAAATTAATGCGAGACTTCAGGTCGAGCATCCAGTCACGGAGATGATTACTGGTATAGACATAGTTGCGAAACAAATAGAGATAGCTCTTGAAGGCAGCTTGGACTTAAAGCAAGATAATATAAGAATCAATGGACATGCTATTGAGGCTCGTGTAAATGCAGAAAATCCTCTCACAATGCTTCCAAGCCCTGGAACTATTGTAGATTATATTGAACCAAATGGGCCGGGCATAAGAGTTGACTCCGGAGTAAACAAGGGATCATTTATTCCTCCAGAGTACAACCCATTAATAGCAAAGGTTATTGCATGGGGTAGTAATAGAGAACAAGCGCTAAAAAGACTTGAGAGAGCCCTCCTGGAGTTTACTATAACAGGTGTTGAAACAAACATACTCCTACTACGTAAGATCATACAGCATCCGGTGTTTAGAAAAGGTATTCATACAACAAAGTTTATTGAGTATTATGGAAAAAGCATAACTGACAGCATACTTGAGGAAGAGAAGATACATGCCATAGCAATGGCCATAGTGACTATGAATTCCACAAATGGATTCAGAAGCGCTCTATCAAGCATCACATCTATTAACAACTCTATACTACATAGCCATAGAGTACAAGCACTTAAGAGAAGAGCTTGGGCTTACTGGACAATGCTTCGTTCAAGAGTTAAACGCCGTAAATGATGAGTGATGACGCATCTGAAAAGTGATGACGGGACTACTCTCTGAGCTCTTTCTTTTTAAACAACTCATTTTCCGCCTTGAATAATACTGGATTATATGAGCTGTTGAGACGACATTATATCCTCTGATTATAACCTAGTGGTATGGCAGCGAATTACTTATAAAGAGTATTTAACGTTAGGTTCTACCAAGAAGAGGGGTTGACCCGGTATGAGTGAAATCCCTAAAGAAAAACGGTTTATTCTATGGCTTGAAGAAGTAACTAAGGACGACGTCGTTCTTGTTGGAGGTAAAAACGCAAACCTTGGTGAAATGCTTAGAGCAGGAATACCCGTGCCACCAGGTTTTGCTGTAACAGCTTATGCCTACAAGTACTTCCTAGAAAAAACAGGGCTCGCAGAGAAAATCTACAGCATGCTTAGAGACCTTGATGTAAACAATACAGCTCTCCTACAGGAGACAACAGAGAAGATCAGGAAACTAATCAAAGAAACCCCCATGCCTCCAGAAATCGAAGCAGCTATAAGGAACGCTTACCGTGAGCTGTCCAAGAGACTTGGCATTGAGAACCCACGTGTAGCTGTTAGAAGCAGTGCTACAGCCGAGGACCTACCAGAGGCAAGCTTTGCTGGACAGCAGGAGACCTACTTGAACGTTTTTGGAGAAGACGCTGTTGTAAAGAGAGTCAAGGATTGTTGGGCTAGCCTATTCACAGCCAGAGCAGTATTCTACCGTGTACAACAAGGCATACCACACGAGAAAGCACTAATGAGCGTAACAGTACAGAAGATGGTCAACAGCAGAAGCGCTGGCGTAATGTTCACACTACACCCAGTCACAGGCGAGACCAACGTAGTAGTCATCGAGGGCGCATGGGGTCTTGGTGAAGCTGTTGTAGGAGGCAAGGTTACACCCGACGAGTGGGTTGTAGACAAGGAAACACTTGAGATCAAAGATAGAAGAATCAACAAGAAGAACATAGCCATAGTATTCAACCCAGAGAAGGGCGAAAACGAGACCATACAGCTACCAGACCCAAGGTTCCCACAGTTCCAGCCTGATGCACCATCACTAAACGATGAGGAAGTAAAGAAGCTAGCCGAACTAGGTGTTAAGATAGAGAAACACTACGGCAGAGCAATGGACATAGAGTGGGCTATCGACATGGACCTACCGTATCCACAGAACGTATTCATAGTGCAAGCCCGTGCAGAAACTGTCTGGAGCACAAAGAAGGCTAAGGAGGAAGAGAAGAAGGCCGAACTCAAAGGCTTCAAGAAAGTCGTCAAGATGAGTGAAGCAAAGGTACTAGTCAAGGGACTACCAGCAAGCCCAGGAGTAGGTGCTGGTGTAGCAAAAGTACTCTTCGACCCACACAGCAAGGAGGCCCAGGAGTTCAAGGAAGGTGAAGTACTAGTAACAAAGATGACCGACCCTGACTGGGTACCACTAATGAAGAAGGCTGCAGCCATCGTGACAGACGAAGGTGGTATGACAAGCCACGCAGCCATCGTAAGCCGTGAGCTAGGTATACCATGTATCGTTGGTACCGGAAATGCTACACAAGTCATCAAGACTGGTATGGAGGTAACCGTTGACGGCAGCAGAGGTGTAGTCTACGATGGTATTGTAGAAGAACTAGTCAAGCCTAAGGAGGAGGCAGCCAAAGCTGAAGTAGCTGTTGGTATTAGTCCAGAACAGCTACTCCCACTATACCCCGTAACAGCTACCAAGATCTACATGAACCTAGGTGAGCCAGACGCTATTGAGAAGTACAAGCACCTACCATTCGACGGTATTGGCCTAATGAGAATCGAGTTCATTATCACTGACTGGGTGCAATACCACCCACTATACTTGATCGAGCAGGGTAAGGGAGACTTCTTCGTAGACAAGCTAGCAGAGGGTATCGCCAAGGTAGCACAAGCAATCTATCCAAGACCAGTAGTAGTAAGGTTCAGTGACTTCAAGACCAACGAGTACAAGGGACTAAAAGGCGGCGAGAAGTACGAGCCCGACGAGAGGAACCCAATGATTGGATGGCGTGGTGTAAGCAGGTACATCCACCCGAAGTACGAGCCAGCATTCAGACTAGAAGTTAGAGCCATCAGGAAAGTAAGAGAAGAGATGGGTCTAACCAACGTATGGGTAATGTTCCCATTCGTCAGGACAATCTGGGAGCTAGAGAAGGCCATCAAGATCCTTGAGGAAGAGGGTCTAAAGAGGAGCAAAGACTTCAAAGTATGGGCTATGGCCGAGGTACCAAGCATAGTATTCCTAGCAGACAAGTTCGCTGAGTATGTAGACGGATTCAGCATTGGTAGCAACGACCTAACACAGCTAGTCCTAGGCGCAGACCGTGACAGCGGTCTACTAGCAGAACTAGGCTACTTCGACGAACGTGACCCAGCAGTACTAGCAGCCATAAAGATGCTAATCGAGAAAGCACACTCCAAGGGCGCAACAGTAAGTATCTGTGGACAAGCACCTAGCGTATATCCAGAGTTCACAGAATTCCTAGTAAGAGCTGGTATCGACAGCATCAGCGTTAACCCTGACGTAGTAATACAGACAAGGAGACTAGTCGCCAGCATTGAGAGAAAGGTAATGCTAGAAAAGCTAAGAGAGCTCGTAAAGTAAAGTCTCCTTCGAAATTTTTACTAAAACAAACAATGTTTTTAATAAACAAGATTTTTTACTCAATATCTACTAATCTTTCTTAATGAACTCAATAGAATACTGTAGGGAATGCTTATTGGAGCCGGCTTTTGAAAAAGAAAATATATTTGTCAAGGAGTTCCTCGGAGTAATGCTCATAATAATTGGTATAATGATTGTATTCATAGGTTTAACTATCTACGCACTAGGGTCAATTAATATCCCAGCAAATGGTACCACGATTATTATCGTACCACCATTTATTATAGTGCAAGGCGGCATCAGTCCATTGATACTACTTGCTATAATCATAGTCTTACTACTTCTACCTTTCATAATGTTCTATTGGTTTACCAGGAGTGTTGTTAACCGATAACAACTGTTATTTCTATTATTCATTGACAGCATGTTTCTTTAATAATGTAGGTTCTACATCTAGTTATATTAGGGAGTGAACCTATATTCTTGGGAGCACGACTGGGTGTATTGTGTTGGCTGTGAGTATAGGTGTTGCTGGAGAAGAAATCTATGTCCCGGACACTAGCGCGTTGATAGAGGGAGCTGTTAGTAGGCTTATTGAAGAAGGAAAGATCCGTGGTAGAATAATCATACATAAAGCCGTTCTGGCAGAACTAGAGCATCAAGCTAATCAGGGTAGAGCCACTGGTTATGCTGGTTTAAATGAGATTAAGAGAATCCGGAGCTACGCGGAGAAGGGACTCATATCAGTGGAAATTGCTGGAGAAAAGCCTCGCCCCTATGATATAAGAATGGCTGGCTTGGGAGCAATAGATGCTCTCATAAGAGACTATGCTTACGAGGTTGGTGGCACACTTATAACTGGAGACCGTGTACAAGCTCTTGTAGCCGAGGCTATGGGTTTAAAAGTAATATTCATACCACCCGAGAAAATCACTAGACTAAAGCTCGAAGAGTTCTTCGATGAGACGACAATGAGTATTCACTTAAAGGAGGACGTGCCACCCATAGCTAAGAAGGGTAGACCCGGCGATTGGGAGTATGTTGTCCTGGATAAAAGGCCTCTATCCAGAGAAGAGATTGAAGCTATTGCAAGAGAGATTATAGAAGAAGCACGTAGAAGACCTGATGGCTTCATAGAAATAGATCGTTCAGGATCAACTATAATTCAGCTTGGTAGATACAGAATAGTCATAACACGCCCACCGCTCAGCGATGGATGGGAAATCACTGCTGTCAGACCATTAAAGAAGCTTAGATTAGAAGATTACAACTTACCACCCAAACTATTAAAGAGACTTGAAGAAAAAGCCGAGGGAATACTTATTGCTGGAGCACCAGGTATGGGCAAAACCACGTTTGCCCAAGCACTAGCAGAATACTATATGGAGAAAGGAAAGATCGTTAAGACCATTGAGTCCCCTAGAGACATGCAGCTACCACCCAAAGTAACACAGTATAGTAAAAACTATGCAGACCTAGGAGAGCTCCATGACATACTCCTGCTAAGCAGACCCGATTACACAGTATTTGATGAAATGAGGAGTGACGAGGACTTCAAACTCTATGCCGATTTGAGACTAGCTGGCATAGGCATGATAGGTGTTGTACACGCTACAACACCTATAGACGCTATACAAAGATTTATAGGAAGAGTAGAACTAGGCATGATACCAAGTCTTATCGACACAGTTATTTTCATAAGAAACGGTCAAGTAGACAAAGTCTATGAAGTCAAGATGACAGTAAAGCTACCAACAGGTCTGCGTGAAGCAGACCTAGCTAGACCAGTAATAGAAGTAAGAGACTTCCTTACAGGTGAGCTCGAGTACGAGATCTATACGTTTGGTGAACAAACCGTAGTAGTGCCCGTCAAGAGGTTCAAGCCTACTGGAGCCAATGTAGATAAAGTAGCTACACTCATCCAGAAGATTCTCCCAGGAGCAGAGGTTAGCATTGAGGATTCAACAGTAGTAGTATTGATACCAAGAAACATGATAAAGTCATTTAACAAGAAAGTAAAGAGGATTAAGAAGCTGGAAGAGAAGTATGGTGTAGCCATAAAACTAAGGTTTATATAACATTACTTATATCCATTCAGTGATTTTTCTAGAGGAATCAGCCAACTTAATAAATCCTTTAAGATCGAGGGCATTGTCCAGCTCTTCTAAGGGAACTTTATAGTTTCCCCCGGGGGTCTCTACAAGTTTTTCTAATGGAATAAACCTCCATCCACGCCCATCCATTATCTTAACTGCTATGAATCCTTTTCCTCCAGCTCTTTCACTAAACTCTCTAACCTTGTCAATCTGGTGTTTCTCAATATAAATATGCCCAGGCTTGTCCTTAGTCTTAACCTCTATGACGAAAATATGCCCATTCTTCATAGCGACAATATCAGGGTACTTTACCCTCCTAGATTTCGCACCACTTGCCGGTGCTCTCATTACAGCGAATCCATGCTTCCATAGAGTTCTAACTAGTTCTCGTTCTCTACTGAACCCACGGCTCCTCCTAGTATTAGTCATTGTACCAACCCTATGTCTTCTAACCACTTACTATTTTTCCTTAAGGATAAAATATTGTTATAACATCTCGGCAAGCATTTAGAGCTGTTGTTTCAAGGTGATTAAGATTAAATATAATATCCTATAGTTACAATGATATATTTTAACGAACTAAAATGTGGGATAACTGGTGTAGAATATGAGTATAATAAACCTATTCTTAACAACACTTCTAGTTCTCCTGCAGATAACCGAGACTCTACCAGCAATCATAATCGTACTGATAATCGTACTGATATTCCTCTCGATGAGCATTAAAATTGTGAGAGAGTATGAGAGAGCAGTAATATTTAGACTTGGCAGGTTATTGGGGGCAAAAGGCCCCGGCTTATTCTTCATCATACCTTTCGCAGACAATTTCATTAAAATAGACTTACGTGTAACAGCAGTCGATGTCCCCGAGCAACAAGTTATAACCAAGGACAACGTCACAGTCAGTGTTGACGCTGTTGTTTATTACAGGGTTATAGATCCCATAAAAGCAGTGACTACCGTAGAGAACTACCACTACGCTGTATTGATGATGGCCCAGACTACTCTAAGAGATATCGTTGGCTCCGTTGAGCTAGACGACATACTTTCACGTAGAGAAGAAATCAACAAGAAAATACAGAAGATCCTAGATGAAATAACCGACCCATGGGGTATCAAGGTAACCGCTGTAACACTTAAACAAGTACGTCTTCCTGAGAGCATACTTCGAGCAATGGCTAAGCAGGCTGAGGCAGAGAGATGGAGAAGAAGCAGGATCATTGAAGCTGAAGGTGAGAAACAAGCCGCTTCAAGAATGGCTGAAGCAGCCGCCTTCTATGAGAGGCACCCAATGGCGTTGAAACTACGTGAGCTCCAGACCCTAGTCGAGGTCGCTAGAGAGAGAAACATGATCGTTATTGCACCAGTCACATTAGGGCACTTAGGAACAGATATAGGATTGGTAACAGCTTTATCTAAACAGCAAAGCAAGGGTGAGTCCAGTTAGTCTCGCAGGCGGTGACCTTGATGAAAAAGAAGTTCATATTTTTTATCACATTGCTATTTGTACTCTTATTGCTTTCAAGCACAACGTTGTCAACAACTCAACTCCAATACAATGCTAGGAAAACAAGTAATCACATCATAGTTGTTAACATAAGTGGCGGAATAGACTATGGTGTCCAGGAGCTTGTCCAAGAAGCTATTGCTAGAGCCGAAGAAGTAGACGGTATATTGATTATAGTACTTGATACCCCTGGGGGGCTTCTTGATGCAACATTCAACATTATATCATTAATAAGAACTAGTAAAGTCCCTGTTGTAGGATACGTGTACCCGCCAGGAAAAGGAGCTTGGAGTGCTGGTACACTAATATTACTGGCATGCCATGTAGCTGCTATGGCTCCCGGCACTATAATTGGATCGCTTCAACCAGTGTACTATAATCCTGCTACAGGAGAATACACTACTGTTAATGAAAGCAAGATAATAAACCCTGTACTAGAGATGGCTACTACGTTGGCGAAAGATCGTGGTAGAAATGTTTCTGCAGCACGAGCCTTTGTTTTAGAGAATCTTAATCTAGATGCGAATGATGCACTAAAATATAATGTTATAGAATTCGTTGCAAGATCTCTTGATGAGCTAATCCAAAAGTTAAATGGATATACTGTAACTTTAGATAACGGTGAAACCGTTGTATTGAATACTGAAAACGCTCACGTGGAATACTATAGTGGCAGTCTCAGAACACAAGTAATTCGTGTGTTCTCAGACCCTATAATTAATGGGCTTATAGGTACTCTTGGTATTCTGCTTCTAATAATAGGTGTCATAAGTGGGCACTACGTTATCTTACCTCTTGCCATAGGATTAATAATATTGAGTCTTCTAGGTGCTGGATATAACGCCAACTATATTAGCTTAACACTTATGCTGATAGGTGCCATAGCTTTAGCTATAGAGCTTGTTACACCCAGATTCGGTATACTCGGCTTCAGCGGCATAATACTTATAGCCTTGGGGATAGCGTTAATGCCCTACCTTAATCCATCATGGTTCGTCTCGCCAGAGTACCAAAGAATGCTCTTCTGGACAGGCATAACAACAGGAATAGTACTAGGAGCCTTCATGGGTTTTGTATTGTATAAGATAATTCAAGCTAAGAGAAAACCGCCCGTATTGAAGATAGGTATGGTCGGCCTTGAAGGTAAGTGTGTAGAACCCATTGAACCAGGGAGAGAAGGGTTTGTTTTAGTTCAGGGAGAATACTGGCGTGCACGCAGTGATGAAAAAATCGATGTCGGCGAGAAAATAGTTGTTGTAAAGAAGGATGGGCCAGTATTAATAGTTAAGAAGAAACAAGAATCCACCTAGACCCATCCCATTTATAGACATGTTTTTTCATAAGCTCTATCTCCAACCCCCTTAAGATGAATAGTCTCAACTCTAGTTCGGAGTCATAGAGATAAGCCTTAATGTATGTAGGCACCATTAATCCTCCTCCACCACCCCATACTCCCGTCAGGCTCCCTGGATTAACATGTAAGATCATATTCTCCTCATCAAGTTTGATGAATGGACTATGTGTATGACCACTGAAAAGCAGGTTAACATCCAGTTCTTTGGCTATCCTGCTTAGCTGCCTTATATTCCCTCTAGGGTAAACCCCGTCACCATGATGTACACCTATCTTTATGCCTGCTAGGACGAATTTCTGGGTCTTAGGTAAGTCTAGATAGTCCATGTTTCCTTGTACGTAATAGACATCTTTACCAAGACCTTCAACCCAAGCAACAACGTTCTCGCTAGTAAAGTCTCCCGTAAACACGACTACATCGTAAGGTTTGTCGGACTCTATATCAGATCTTATTCTCGGATCTACTGCTGACGCTCTGTCGGGTATGTGTGTATCTCCTATGACTAGTATCCTATAGACCTTCATGTTCATGCCACCTTGATAGTTCTACTGGTTGACCTGAACACCAACGTGTACTCGTTATACTAAGTGTTCTACAACTGGGTGTTATAGGTTATTTGCGATAGAGACTATATCGTTTAAATCAGCTCTACTTGCATCAACAAGCACGCCTTTCCCTACAATCTTGTACCACATTCTAGGGTTCTCTGGGTATGGAGCTATGGCTTCTATCCTTTCTTCTGCCTTCTCATGCTTGATCTTCGTTTTCTTAACCTTTATTGTGACATGCTTCTTTACAGCTATGCCCATAAACATGACTGGCTTTATAACAAGGATCATTGCTCTTCCCTTGTCCACAAATACGTAGATGAAAACTCCTCCACGAATCCTTATAGCAGCAACAATGTATCTTGTAGGTATACTCCATACGACAACTCTTTTACCTAAAAGCTTGACAAGATTCCTGACAACAGCTTTCTCTGTCTCACCAGGAGTCCTCTTATAGAAACTAACAATCCCATCTATGATCTGGCCGAATATTAATAGAGATAACATAAGTATCGCTAACTCGCTTGAGAATATATCTATTAAGTAAATCGATGCAAGAACTATTACACTAATCAGAACAAAAACCATATGTCTTCTTCTGCTATCTTTACTACTATACACATAAACAGGCTTAGGAGCCCCTTCAATAATCCACCACTTGTCTTTAGCCAATAGCTACACCTTTGAGTAAAACTACTTCTCTTAAAAACCGAAATGCCTAAAGAAACTTAATAATCTAGCGTCAGTTGGGTAACCGCTTCTTCACAGCATAGTAGCTCATTCTCCCCGAAAAATCATCATCCAGTAAATATCAAAAAGACAAAATACTTATTAAGAGTTTACATGATTACTCAGCTGGGTAAGTTTACATCATCCCTAGTCCTTGGTCTAGCCGGGAGTAATTCATCATCAATTATTTCACAAATACACTCGTCTTAATATAATATATCCTCTTAAATACACGAGTATTTATTGTGGGAGAGAGAGTGCTAGAGGGTATTGCTGATCTACCATTACATGATGGTAGAGTACCTCCATGGATAGCTAATATAATGAAGAGGCTAGCTAAGGCAATAATAGAGATTATAGTAGATGAATACGGTCCCGATACCGTCTTGGAAAAACTTTCTAACCCACTTTGGTTCCAAGCATTTAACAACGTTATTGGAATGGACTGGGATAGCAGTGGCTCTACAACAGTAACAACAGGTGTACTCAAAGAGATTACTTGGAAGAATAAGGAACTAGGGTTTCTCGTATTGGGTGGCAAGGGTGAGAAAGCCAGACGTGTTCCTACAGAACTGGTTGAGGCAACAAAGATACTTGGATTAAGCCCTGACTATGCGAGTAAGCTAGAAGAAGCATCTAGGCTTGTAGCAAAGATAGATTCTGCAATGCTGCAAGACAAGTACACACTTTATCACCACACACTTATAGTATCGAGCACTGGGAAATGGATAGTTATCCAGCAAGGAATGAATGTCTTGAAAAAGATGGCTCGCCGATACCATTGGGTAGACAATACAAGGTTTTTTGAGGAGCCTCACAAGGGTATAGCATGTAATAGAGTTGAGGAAAACGTCATAAATCTTGTAGCAAGAGAATCACGTGATACTAGAAAGACTATTCTCGACCTAGTCAATGATAATGTATCTTACATAGTTAATGACTATACTACAATATATAATGCTGCCAAGAAGCAAAAGACTTTATTTGATCTACTTGGTAAAGAACAGCCCATAGATAAAGATTCATTGAAAAGAATCAGCATATACAAACCATTGATTCACCCGAATAGTTTACGTAAGAAGTTGGAGTTGATAAAGAGGACTTGTGTACAAGAACTCAAAGAATTGTTGTTGATAAGAGGTGTTGGTGCAGATACTATACGAGCACTAGTGCTTATAAGCGACTTGATCTTCAATACACCGCCAAGTACAAAGGATCCTGTGACTCACCCAATAGAGCCTGCTGTATATGCTTATGCTATAGGAGGAAAAGACGGTGTACCCTATCCGATAAATAGGCGGCATGCCGAGGAGGTTATTACTACGCTTGAGCATTTCATTTGGAAAAGCAAGCTTGACAGCAAGTACAAGTATAAGGCTCTCAGGAACATAGCAAGACTTGCAAGAAAATATCTTATGTAAAAACTGCTTATTACAAACAATTAACTAGTCTATATAGCAATTTATTTATCTCATACATGTCTTAATCTACTTGGTAGGTGTAGAAATATGGTTGAAGGAGATATGAAACAGTATGTTAAAGAATCATTTAAGGGAGACATGATATACGTGTCGGCTACACCAAATGCATCTTTGGGAGGGCTTTCAACTATAAGAACGACTATTCCTCTTGACTTAACTCCTGTAATAGATGCAGAAGTCTCAAAAGGAATACTTGAAGTAGCTATTCGTGCCCCTCATGAAAAGTTTATGTGGCGTCTTAAGGTGAATGGTATACCCGTGGCCAGAGAGTTTAAACCACAGGTTCTCGCTAGACTCAAGAATAGTGTTTTCGCGAAACTAGTCTACGATATAACGCCTATCTTGAAGACACCAGAGAGTCTTAGAAAAAATAGAATAAACGTCACCATAAAGTATGAGGGAAGTGATAAGATATATGTTGAACACATAGGAGCATTAATCGGATACGAGAGTGATGATGCTGAAACACGCATAAGCATGCTTAGTGGTGCATTAGCTTTAGAACCCGGCGAAGAAACCCTTCTAAAAATAGATCACCCAGGCGAACTGGATGTACCGGCAGTGTTGAGAACCGTATTGATATTGCCTAGTACACAAGCCCGCATATTATTGAAATTTAACAACAATGAAGACTACATGTTGGGAGGTGTCGTTGGCGGAGAAGAAGTATCATTTAATGTCAAGTGTAATAATGGTTTAAACACTATACTTGTAAAACATTTGGAGAGTGAAACACAATATTATCCAAAAGAGCTGTTATTATCATCAATAATACTTATGCAGACAAAATACGTTGAACCATTACTTGAGATAATAGAGTTCAAAACCCCAGAGAAAATCTCTCCTGGCGAAAAACTACGCGTAAGAATAAAGAACAAGGGACAAGCTAAACCCGGACGTGCACTTCTAACAATAATTTATAGAGGACAAGCTATTCACCAACAAAAACTACCTCTCCTCGAGCCTGGCGAAGAAACAGAAGTAGAGATACCAATAAAGCTCCCGAAGGGAGAACATGACATTAACCTAAGACTTGTGTGGAGAAAATTATCAAAAACTATGTTCAAGGATAATCCAATTAAGCTAAAGATTGGATAATAAAAACATTACCTATTAATAACGGATTTAATCTATTATGTCAGGCGAAACCTCCTTCATCACGAATTACTTTTCAGTTCTGTAGGTATCTTCATCCGCTATTTCTTCTACTCCTGGAATTCTTTAAGAGTACTCGGAGTATTTACAATTAATGCGATAGCTCCTTTTAAAACAACGTCGTCGCCTAGCGGTGTCTTCATGATCTTTGGTGGTGTCGTAACTAAGTGTTTTATCACGTTTTCTATAATAGGCTTTATTATTAGTTCTTCATTGTATAATGCTACACTGCCACCGATAGTAACAACTTCTGGGTCATATACATTTATTGTATTTGCTACACCTACAATGTTAGCTTGCGACACCTTGTCTATAATGAATAAAGCAAGTTTATCACCTTTCTTGGCGTACTCAAAAATTTTCTCCGTAGTTGCTTCATTGTTCATTATGAGTTTATATAGATCTGTTTCTCTGAATTCTTCTGGTATGTTTTCTGTCTCGAGAAGGTACTTGGCGAATCTTGGTATATTCGCTCCACTGGCATATGCTTCCCAATGCCCGTATCCTCCGCATCCACACTTGAATTTCGAGTTATAATCTATAACCATGTGCCCTATTTCATGGGCATTACCTTGTTTGCCTAACAATAAAACTCCGTTGACGATAACTCCTCCACCTATACCAGTGCTAAGCGTGATATATACTATGTTCTGATACCCTTTTCCGGCGCCAAACAAGTATTCGCCCCATACAGCGGCTACACAATCATTGGCGACATAAACAGGTTTTCCCAGCCATTCCATTAATGGTTCTCTTAAATCAAATGTTCTGATGGGATTATTTGGAGCATTAACAACCATTCCTTTCTTTAAGTCTATAGGACCAATCGTTCCAATACCTATGCCAACCACTTTATCAATGTATTTCCCGTATTTTTCCATAATGGTTTTACGTATAGTATCAGCAATAGTTAATCTATCGCCTTTACTTGGTGTTCTAAACCTCACCTTATCTAGAATATCACCTTTTTGGTTAGCTAGAGCTATTCTAGTATTGGTGGCACCTACATCTACTCCTATAATGTATTTCATTGCCTTATACCCCGCAGCACAAAACTCTTTTTTGAAAAAATAGATGTATACCTGTTAATATTTAGTTATCTGGTGTTTATAGTGGAGAGCTGGAAGATAGAGTTTAAATACATTGATTTACCAAGGCTTACTAAATGGACTGTTGAGAAAATTATTGATGCTATACAAAAAGGATTAAATGAAGTTGAGGTAACTCTTGATCTAGGGTTGTCAAAAGAGAAAGTAGTTATAGAAAACAATACTGTGGTTTTCAGGGGAAAATATCGTGTTAAACTTGATTTGCTCAAGGAGATTTCTGAAAACCGCGTATATGAAGTAGTTGGAGACAACGAAATCGTTGAAATAAGCATAAGAACAGAACATATGTACAAACTGAGACCCGTATCCGAAACAGATGCCCCTACACTAGAAATCGATGGAATTCATATGCATAGAATAACAGGTATAACACCATGGGAGGATAGCAGAAGGAAAGTACTGGCCGCAAAAATAGGCAAAGGCGATATAGTTCTTGATACATGTATGGGCCTTGGATATACAGCTATCCATGCTCTTTTACGGGGAGCATCTAAAGTATACACAGTTGAAGTAGATGAGAATGTTATAGCTATAGCCCAGCGGAATCCATGGAGTAAAATGCTTTCCGACAAAAGAATAGAGATTATTCATGGCGATGTCACCGAAGTTGTACGGTATTTCCCCACAGAATACTTTGATAAAATAATACATGACCCACCAAGATTTTCGCGAAGAACAGGAAACTTGTACGGATTAAAGTTTTATCTCGAACTACATCGAGTGCTAAAACCTGGAGGAATATTATTCCATTACACAGGAGAACCTGGTAAAAGAGGTGCTCGTAAAATAGTAAAAGGAATTGGTGAAAGATTGAGTAGAGCTGGTTTCCACACGATGTACGACAGGGAAGTACAGGGGTATGTAGCGATAAAGTACGCTATTCCGTTTTAAAACAATGTTTTCCTCCATGTAGGATATTTCTTTGACTCTTTCAACTCCTCCCTTAAATGCTGTGCAAGATTATAACAACCTTCTGCATGCTCAAGAAAACCTTTCTCAACAAGCCTAGCTAGAGCCCTTGATATATTCATCTCAATAACTACATCATCTTCTTCTATATCAAGCTCCGGGTCTTTAGTATGCTTTATTATTTCCCTGAGCTCTATAACGGCAATTATTTCGCCGACACTAATGTGTTTAAGGAAATACTCCATTATAATCTTCTCTAGTTTAGGCAAATTCTCTATATCGTTCAACGTAGGTTTCTTGTTGAGAGAAGACAACTTCTCACCCAATTCTAATAGTACCATGTATCATAGTAATAGTGCTCACTAACCATATACTCCGCGTTTCTATAAGCTTTACAGAACTCCTTAAATATACATTCGTTACACCTTGGCTCCTCATCCCTGTAGCAAGCCTTTCTACCAAAAACCCATAGAAAATCATCTAGCAGGAAGGGGTCTATACCTGCCTCTAAAGATACTATCTTGTATGCTTTCCTAACACTTAGTCTCAACAATATGTCTTCTTCCCAAGATACTGGCTTATTCTCCCTTATTTTATCCCATAACACACCATACACAGAAACTATACCTGTTCTCAGCGCTATTCTAGTCAAATGATTATCTACGGGTACTTCCTTTTCCTCAATATCATTGACCTTAATTATACCTCTTGCTTCAAGGAATTTTGCTAACAAGAACAGTTTTTTCTCAACAGGATCCTCGTATGCCCTAAAAACCCGTAACAAATCGATCAAACCCGGTTTTCCGAGGCTACCTTTTAATCTATTACCACTGATCTTAATGATGTTCTCCGCATTTCCATCATATAATTTTAATAATTTTACTCCAATATCCCGTAACAACAATGTTCTAACTTCAGGATCTGGCACAGTAGCTTCTTTTACGTTAAAGTACTTGGTGAATTCATCGACTCTAAGGTTAGAGAGTACATGTGGATCATAGAAACGTGGATTCTCATCCAGTATCTTACGCGCAATTCTATATAGTAAGTCTGCTCCATGATAACATCCATCTTCTAAGCAGGCCTCATATGGTTTGCCTGGTCTACTCAGACGGTGATCCAAGGCTACGACTACTAGGAAGTATCTCAGAGTTGTTTCTAGGTCGCTAGAGGATGGAGGATAGTATCGTTCATCGAAAACATTTAATTGTTCATGCTTTATCTTTTCAATATATTTTGTCACTATGTTGGACATTGATTTTATGTATGCATGGTCTATACATACACAAGCTTCTTTATCACTCATGATCCCACTGGGTAGTATAGTCTATATCCCGGAGTATAATTATCTTTAGTTTAAGAGTAAAATGAGGAAACAGTGATGAGGCGTTTACCGAGAATAAAGACTAGCATATTTAGATGCAACGGGTACACTAGAGTTAATTCCATTGTAGCGAAATATGTTATAGTTCATGGGTTTCTAGAAGTTACTGGGAGCATTAGGTCTGATAGATTACTTGTTATAGGAGGAATTAAGGCAAAAGAAGTCTTGACAGACATTGCTGTACTAGATATCTCGGCTCCATCAACAATAATAGACCTAAAAACAAGAGTGCTAAGAGTGCATAAGAAAAATAATGGAAGACTCTACTGTAGTTGTATTACCGCTAATAATGTCTACCTAACATACACTCATGTAAATGTTATTACCGCAAAAATAATTACCCTAAACGATGGATGTGTTATAGACAAACTTACTACAAACAAGAATATCATAATTAGAGTAAATTCTCCATACTGTTCATTTAGGACAAACCCTCTAAAGAATAACGCGTCTAGGATACTAGTATTATTTAATTATCATAACATATATTCACAAGACCCATTCTCGCCGAAACGATCTTCTCCCTAAGATCGGTAAGTACTCTGTATGCTTGAAATTTCACGCCTGCTGATGCAGAAGAATTATTCGCTAGCATCATAACATACTTCATAAGTAGATCCACTAAATCTATCGACTCCTCTATATCTTTTATCACAGATTTACAGTTAGATACCATATTACATCCACCATACAACCGATTTATCTAACTAAGAATCTTCTTAAAGGTTCTCCCCCCACCCCCCTAGAGCGGGGGGTATCTCCCCCCATGTTCATTTAGACGATCTTGGCAGAGTTTATATAGCCTCCATGAAGTGATTAGGGGGGAGATTTATAAACTACGAGGGGGGCGTTAATGTGTAGGGGGTGGGGGGAATGACTGAAGTACTCGTACTTAAGGAAAAAGAGAATGAGAAAACACTAGTAGTAGGACACCACTACTACGGCGAGCTCTACGGCTGCAATCCAAATATACTGAGCGATGAAGAGAAACTGAAGAATATTGTGGTTGAGGCAGCAAAAATAGGCGGATTCCATTTGCTCGATGTAAAGGCGTGGAAGATTAACCCAGGTGTTAGTGTTATTGGCATAGTATTGGAAAGCCATATATCTATCCATACTTGGCCCGAGTATGAGTTTGCAACAGTAGATGTTTATACTTGTGGAAGCAAAGGTGATCCTTATAAAGCATTTCTATATATTGCCGACAAACTTGAGGCTAAAAGATATATTGTGAGATACAGTAACCGCAATTTCAGGGAGTAGTCTTTTGAAAATAATTGTGGTTGGTGGAGGCCCAGCTGGTTTAACTCTCGCGTCCCTAATAAAAAACAATGATGTTATAGTATTTGAAGAACATAAGAAAGTCGGTTTACCTCTTCATTGTACAAGTCTTGTTAGTAGGTTCACTAAGGATTTCTTTGTTGAACTCTTGGGCTACAAAATAGTGGAAAATTACTATAACGAAGTATATTTCTACACGCCTTATAGTGTATTACACTTAAGAACAAGAACTCCCATCGCATTTAGGCTTAAGAGACCTCTTCTTGAGGAAAAACTTATGGACAAAGTACTAAAACGAGGTCATGTTGTCTACCTTGGGGAGAGAGTTAAGAAAGTAAATCCCAAAGACATCGTGTCTACAAAAAGAAGCATGCAATATGATAAACTAGTTATTGCTGAAGGAGCCTCCAGGATATTGACTAGAAGTCTTCTAGGAACAGGTTTCAATAAAGAACGTTATATCATTGGTATACAAACTATTGTCAAATCACGCGATATCGACAAACATACTTTTTACACGTTCTTTACACACCATAATCGCTATTTCTTCTACTGGCTAGTCCCGCTAGGCGATGGAGAAAACGCATTGCTCGGCGCAGGATTCCGCCTAGGAGAACATCATATAGAGTTAGATAAAATAGTCAAATACATAAGCAAAACACTTAAAATAAACATCAAAAAGAGCAACAATATTTTCGGCGGCCTAATACCATTGCTTCCTCCACAAAAATGTTGCATAGGTCATAAGATATATTTTCTAGGAGACAGTATTCCTGCTATAAAACCTTTTACTGGTGGAGGATTGTACGGTATAGCTTTCTTAGCAAAAGCTCTTGCTGAAGAACTAGATACTGAAGCCAGAGCCTATAAAGCCAAATTTAACAAGCTGTCATTCATGCTTACAATACAATATCTAGTATATCAATTTGCTGTAAGAATTTCAGGTACATGGCTTGTCCCATATATACTAAGTGTATTACATAATAAGGGGATGGAGATTCGTGAAGGATATTATGATAGACATGAACTATTATTGATAGAAGCATTAAAGACGGTTATTTTGCAGCCTGAGTCTCTTTTCGATATCCTATTTTCTCTAAAAACTCTCTTAGCAACTTAATGTTCCACTCATGTATAGACTTTCTTCTGACATCAACATATAGCCCTAGTTTTCGTGCTTCTCTAACAGTTAAACCTACTGCTTCTATCTCTCCTTTACTAAATCCTCTTCCAACACGTAAACCAGGGTCTCTTCCACCGTATTTTATTAATCGAGGCTTTTTGACGAGTGCTTTAGGTGGTTCTATTTTCTGCTGGACCTCTGACATGTGCTGTCCACCCCACGTAGTTTCTCCATTATCTCAAAATAGGTATTGGATTTATAAGCATTATTCTATTAGTGATCATAGTGTAATGCTTATAAGCTGTGAACTATATATTGATAAATAACGTGAGGAGCCATAGCCTTGATAAAAAGAGTTGTATTAGATGTCATAATACCTAAAAAAGGTCCCTCCATAGTAGAAATCGCAGAAGGTTTATCAAAAGCTGAGGGCGTTGAAGCAGTAAATATTACCGTAAAGGAAATTGATATGGAGACAGAAAATATTATAGTTGTTATACAAGGAAACAACATTAACTTTGATGAAGTAACAAAACTCATCGAAGAAATAGGTGGTGTAATACACAGTATAGACCAAGTTGTTGCAGGCGAGAAGATAGTAGAAATCCCAAAGGAAATACTTGAAGAACTTTAGTAACCAGTACATCATGGGTTCCGTCATTATTTTATTTTCTTTGATATAAACTTTCAAATAATGCTCATAATTATTATAAAGAGGGGTTATTCATATATTACCGTAGAGAATAGACTCATGCATTACACTGATGAAAAGATTGCTGGAAGTGCTGACATAAATTGCAGAGCGTTATAGGTTCTATTGATAAATTCTTTAGCCAAACAGAAATCATTAAAATTGGTAACAAAAAATATGCCAAAAAGAAGTATACAAAGGAATTGGGTATAATAAAATGGTTTATAATAAAATCATTGTCAATACCCGTTAGTATCTATCCTTTTGTATTTAATCCACGTGAACGCATGAGGAGAGAAATTGATTTCTTTGACAATATGTACAGAAAGATCCTTGTTCCAAAAGTGATTGAGGTTAATTGGGATAAACTATATATCATAAGAGAATATGTTGAAGGACACATACTTAATTTAAGACATGATGTGAAAACATGGAGTGAGGTAGGTACTACATTACATAAAGTACACAACGAGGATTATTCTCTGGGAGACTCTAAGGTCACAAACTTTCTTGTTTCAAAAAATAATACTGTCTATATTATCGATGCAGAACAAGCCATCGCATCGTCAGCCACAAACCACAGGATATGGGATATAATAGTCTTTCTTGCTACTGTGATACATGTATACATAACCGATATAATGACTGCTTTTATGGTTCATGAAGAGGAGTTCAAAGCTAAGATAAAAGCATTTCTAGAATCTTATGCCGATTCGGGTGGTAGTGAGATCCTTGAAAAACTTAGACGGGATACCAAGTCTAAAATGCTTATACATGTTTTGATCCCGTTTCCTTATAACTTAAAGTTCCTAAGAATTATTAAAGACGCTGCACACAGGTAAATAGTTCTAATTTAAACATACTCCACAAATAACCCTAATTGCTTGGCAATATTCTCCACAAGATCCCTATGTTTCTTCTTTGTTCCTTTTTTCTCTACAATAAATCCTTTTGGCTTAGGACTAGACCTTTCCATAGCTTGAACCAGGATTTCTTCATCTAGATAATCCAATGCATACTTAGCAAATATATGGCCATAACAATATTTTGTCTCTAATGCTATTTTAGTATGTTTTCTAGGATAGTGTCCCCCACCTATTCCTATCACCGGAATACATTCATACTCATTGTTTTCAAGAAGATACTTTACAGTCTCAGCAAGCACCACATGGTTTATTTCTTGTCTCCACTCCTCTTCAGTACTCCCTATTTCAATGAAGCAAAGCGGTTTCTCTAGATCCGTAGGACCATGATGCGTTGCTTCGTAACTAATCTCGTACTCATCTATCCTGCCATGTTTCTTAGCCACAGTATACAATGTCTTTAAAAGAGTATAAGTTGTAGCTGGACTGGCAATAGCCAGTTTTCGTGGTCTCCCCCCATATAATGCTTCGGGACCTGGATTCCCCGTGTGGTGCACAGTATAGCTCTTTATCTTTGCTGCACTACTATGCCTTGATAACACGATGTACTTATCAACATTAAGCACGTTATCAAGGAAATCAAAATAAATAACATCTTCATTGAAGCCTGCAATCACAAAGTTTTCACCACAAAAACACTCTACAGCATCTTTGCATACATCACACTTAGAGGGATTCAACATCGCTATGAGTTTTCGTGCTACGCCGCTACCCGCAGGATCTTTTACGGAATATACAACACCATAGATCAGGGCCTTAGACATCCTAGTGCTCTCCTCCACGATTTTCCGTAATTCGTAAGCTAGCTTTAGTTAATAAGCTTGCAGATAGAAATTATTATCATTAATTATAGGACAACATTTTATTCTTCGTTAAAACTATACATATAGCGGGGATGTTGAGGCTCGCCGCTACGGAGCCTGGGTAAGGCGATGATGTTTTTGCGAACCCCAGTCTGAACCTATTTCATCCAGCAGTCTATCTAGTGCCCATTTAGTTGTAGCAACTAATTCTTTAGCTTTCTTTCTAGTATACTCGAAATGCATTAGCTCAGGTAACTTGAATATTTTCTCGTAGAAATGATTAATTGATTGCTCGAGGCTTCTCCTACGTTCCCACCCATAATGGAATACTCGTAGAAAACCAACTATACCGAGAGCATCGAGTTTATCTGCATCACTTAGAATCATTGCTTCCACAGTCATGGGTTTGATTCCATGCCTTCTAGCGTAGGAAAAACTGTGGTAGAGAATAGCATTCACTACTTTTTCTACACAACTACTTTCAATACCGTGTTCTAACAGATAGGCCCTGGCAAACAAGGCAGAATAGTATGCATGTGGTTCTCCGACGACACGTCCTATATCATGTAGGAGTATCGAAGCATCGAGAAGAAAAGGATCTACTTCGGCGTCAATATTATCTACGATCTCCCAGGATATTCTCCTCACACGAGCTACGTGAGGAAAACCATGACTAAAATTATCGCCTAAAACGTTTTTCGCTAGCTCACTTAGTTTTTCGAGAAGCTCCCTTTTCTTGCTCACCCTCTTTCCCCGGATATACTCTCGACAACGACCAAGTCCTTATAAGAGTCACTCCACCACTCATTGTAACAAATCCTATCAACGTAGCCAACAGGCTTGAAGCAACATCTTGTGCGGACTGCATTAACCCCAGTCCTAGATAGAACATATACAGACTAAATAGTATCAATACAAGACCTGCTATTGGAGAGACATAATCTCCTCCAGGCAACTAGTCTACCCCCACAACACTTTTATTACTGTTTTTATGATACCTATTAACCCTTTATACTCACTTGTAGCTCGTGCTATATAATTGTTGAGGTAAGGAATAGTATTTGTATTAATGTACTCAACTAATCTATTAAGAAAGTCTATAACTTCCCCGAAAATGCCTGTAGTTGTTGGCTGGGGAGGTGTCATCCCTAAAACAGTATAGATTGCATGATATACTATATCAGGATTTATGTACATTAGGAAGAATGCATAAGCTAACGTTAGTAATAGATAAAGGAACGGATCTGATTTCGGAACCCGTAGAACAAACCTTATTTCTCTCTCAACACTACGTTTGAATCTTTCTGGAGAAACCATTCCATATGCCCAATTCTTAAAGCTCCTACCGAAAACATACGATATTGGGAGTGAGACAAAGAATGCAAAGTACTTCAGTTGCTCGCTGAAACCCATCTCAACAAGGAACCCGAATACATCATATAGTAAGGGATATATAATCGACATTACTGCAAATAATAGGAAGGTTGTAACCGCACTTGTATATAGTTTTTGATGCCAAGTTTTATTCCTAAGTAATTCATCGTATTCTCTCTTAATCCAATCGGCAATCCTTTGTTTGGCATAAGATGGGTTTAGCCAAATAGTATCTGATATAAGGTCTGTTACATAATTCGTCAAGACAAAGAATACAGCGAATACTATGAATACGAACAACATTAAGCTTCCTATTCGTGTAGATAGAAATGTTGTAAAGACTATATGAGCTAGTTCACTACTGTAAATAACATTGTCTACTATACCCATGAACAGGTTAAGGACGTAGTATGCAAGAGCTATATATGAACCAACTATAATTACCGGGACTATTACTGTGAAAGGTATACCCCATAGTTTAATTCTGATCTTACGAGAACCTACACCTATTGTTATCATCTTCGATAATATATCGGCGTGAAGAATAAATATACTGTATAGAATAACATCATGAAGACCGGGTGCACCAAATATATAATTCACTTTGTATACAAGACCTGCTACAATGTAATATATTACGATTAATTCAGGCATTCCAAGTACTATTCCTATGAAAACAAGCGATAGACCGCCTAAGAGGACTGTTTGGAACAACAAGTCAAGAGCTGTAACGTACATGAGAATTCTGTACAGAGGATAGATGATGAGAATTATATAGATTGCTAAGTAAATAATCCTGTAGATACCCATTTTCTTGTCGAAAAGAATTCTAGGCATTATAGAGTCACCGACCTAAACTCCTCTATGAATGCAAGCAGTCTAGGAAGTAGTGTAGACGGGCCCACCTGGATTACCCTTATACCGTTTCTTGCAAGTATTCTTGCAGCCTCAGAGGCCTTCGCTATATTAGGATAGGCTAAGATCGTATATAGGCTTGCTTCAGGCCCTCTGATTTCTTCTAACTCATACAGTTCCGGCAATGGCGATACCACGACAACTCCATGTCTCATAGCAACAGCTTTCTTCGCTGCATCTATGAGCTCGGCAAGTTCGACTTTACCCTTATCTGATAATACATATGAGCTTATACTCGTGAACAACATGAAGAGTGTTTTTGTTCTTCTAGGCAATCTTGTTATAGAGTACTTCAACGCATCTCCAAGACTGTACCTTATTGGGGGCTCCGAGCCGGGTAGATATATCCTTATGTCAGCCATTGCATCAAGTATTCTATAGTACTGTGTTTTCCCTCTCTTTGGTGGAATGAATATTATTTCGTCAGGCATTCTTATAGTCAATCCAATCCAGTCTCCTTTCTGACTAGTAACTTGTCCAACACCAGCAATAACCCTAATTGCTTCTTCAAGCATTGTCTTGCCTAAAATACCGTGATACATAGCTGATGTCGCATCAAGTATTATTACCAGGTTAAGGCTTGCTTCTTTCTCAAACTCTTTAACGAAAGGCTTATGGTATCTAGCAAATGCTTTCCAATCAATAAACCTGTAATCATCACCCGGGACATATTCACGCAGCCCCATGAACTCTTGACCTATACCCTTCATACGAGCTTTGCTTAGACCAAGACTTGTTGAAACCCATCTGCCGAGTGCTCTTGGCGGTAATGGCATTGGTTTCGGCCTTACCTTCACAAGCTCTCTGCTCCCCGGTATTATGGCTCTATAATAGAATAATCCAAGGAGGTCTCTTGCAATAACTTCAACGCCAGTGAATTCATGAGTTCCTATCCTTGGTATCAATCGATAAGATAATTCTAGATAGCCTTTCGCCGGGATTATTCCAGAAGAAATATTTGTTCCCTTTACTTTCACGAAAGTACTAGGATAGTTGTCGCTAACTTCAACATATAGTAGGGGATAAAAAGTCGGGTTTATGATACGCGTAATGAATTGCGCTTCTTTACCTTCTATTAAAGGTTTCTCATATATTCTTTCTACTTTCAATTTATGTATAGCTCTCGCGGAGAATTCTACGATGACTCTCATAACCATTATATACGCTATTATAACGGCGACAATCAAGTATAGTTCACGAGGAATATACGGTTCATAGACTATTGTTACAGCTACAATAAAGCCTATGATAAACATCAGAGCAAAAATTCTACTAGTCATACGCACACTGGTTTCGTGCGACAAAAACAGTTACACCTACTCTACACCAGGTGTGGGCACGGGAACCTTCTTTAATACATCATCTATCACTTTATCTGTTGTATAACCTTCTAGTTCTGCTTCGGGTTTCAGGATTATTCTATGCCTCAGTATTGGTTTGGCGACAAATTTCACGTCGTCAGGTATGACATAGTCTCTTCCATCAATTAATGCCTTGGCTTTACTACATAGATACAATGATATAGCTGCTCTTGGCGAGCCTCCTAGTTTCACCATTGGATGTCTTCTTGTTTCTTCAACAATCTGTGTTATATAATCCATAATTGCATCATCTACTCTAACATAGGGTAACATACTCCTTATGGTTAACACGTCTTTGTCTGTTGCCACCGGGGTTACCTGGAATAACTGTATCGTGTGTATTCTTCGTAGTATCTCTTTAGTCTCCTCGTGGTCGGGATAATCTACAATTACCTTCATCAAAAACCTATCTAGCTGTGCTTCTGGTAGAGGGAATGTACCCTCCATTTCTATCGGGTTCATCGTGGCAATAACGAGGAATGGTTCAGGTAGTTTGAGTGTATTGCCTTCTATAGTTACTTGCCTCTCTTGCATCGCCTCGAGTAATGCTGATTGTGTTCTAGGGCTTGCTCTGTTAATCTCGTCGAATAGCACTATGTTAGCAAATATTGGTCCTTTTCTTAATTTGAACTCGCCAGACTTTGGATCATAAACAAAGGTGCCTATTATATCGCTTGGCAGTAGGTCAGGTGTTGCCTGTATTCTAGAGTACTTCATGTTAAAGCTTTTCGCAATAGTCTTAGCCATAGTTGTTTTAGCTACTCCCGGAACACCTTCTAAGAGGACATGTCCTCCAGAGTATAGTGAGATAAGTATGTGTATTAAGACATCTTTTTTACCAACTATGATCTTACTTGCTTCACGCAGTATCTTATCTGTTATCTCTTTAACATAACCCGGATTAATGCGTTTTTTAATGAAGGATTGCCTCGATTCCACGATAACCAGCCTTCCTCATAAGTGTGTAACCCATTTTTTCAAGTATTTGTTCAGAGTAGTCTATAAACTTACCTAAGCATCTTCTCCAAGAAATGATTATAGGTAATCTCCTCCTACCTTGGGCTTTAAGATACACTTTATACATCCATTCAATTCTTTTTATAAGAAGTCCCTCGTCGACCCCTAGTACACGTGCAAAAGATGCTATTTTCTCCCTACTCATAGCCACTGCTTCCAGTGGTTCTCCAAAGAATCTTCTTGTAGCCAAATCCATTATTTTCCATAGATTAATCAGAGCTTCCTTAGGCTTTGCAACCTTGGCTCCTTTTTCAAGAAAACTTTTCCTCAAAGTTGTTTCGGCTAAAACTTTTATCTCATCGACACCCTTTAGTTCAAGATATACTTCCTCTTTTATACCCAAGACACCTCTTAATACAAGAACTATTGCTGTAGCAATACCTAATGATGCGATGAAAGTCATCATTTTATTACCAGTTATAAATCCTGTAACAATATTGTCAATAGTTTTTAGCCAAAAGCCTATAAGTAGGAGGAACATAGCGGGATGGAAAGGTATGCCTATATTTTGTGGTTTAAAGTTATAATGACTATTATCAATTATTATTCTCGTACTATTAGATGGGGCTACCTCAGCCAATAATGCATCTATGAACTTATAGTATGTTCTATTTATTTGAGGGGTAGTTAATGCTTGATTAGTAAATGGAAAGCTATCAGATAATACTATTAGTTTTTTACCCTCAGTGGATGATGATAATCCTACCATAAAATACTGTCTATAGGTCGCAAAACCAAGTATGTTTAGTTCGTCTGGTTCACCATTATCATTTAAATCAATGAAAGAAGCTTCTACAGTACTGTAAACAATAATTCTATCAAATGGAGGAACACACGTTCGGTTTACAAGTATTATAGAAGCATAATTAAGTCTCATATCAATTACTTTCTTGGGTACAGCAATACTACAGATACTACATCCTGCTGATATAGGTACACATTGTTGTAAACCAAACAATACCTGCACTTGAGGATAAGGTGTAGCAGCGTATTTCCCTCCTACAAAACCAAGTTGAAACACTAAACGACCATCAATTCTCAGATTAAATAGGTCGAGTAATCTATTTGACGTAATATTTTCATCAGCAACAACTATAGATACATTGTGTGTAAGAAGAAGTGCATATAATTCAATGGCTTCTTCTTGCGTTATAGGTCTATCTGGCGCTATAATGAAAATTGTTGCATTACCTTTCGACGCCTCTTTAATAACTGTATCCCAGGTGTCCGCTACAACTACACTGTAGTTCTTTTTAATCAAGTAGTTGTAGAACATAGATGTACCCATATAGTCTATCGAGTAAGGACTCGCCGTACCTTGGTATAGTTTTACTGTGAACTGTATCACTTTAGCTGGCATACTTAGTGCAGCAACAATACCTATTATGAATAGAATGAAGATGAAGAGTTTTATCCTAGGATTCAATACTAACACCCAAATGCTTTCTCAGAATTTCAGCTACTCTTTCAATTTCATCTCTCCTAGGATACCTACCGCCATAAACACGTTCCTCGTAAATTTTTGTAACTGGTTCACCAATCTTCCTCATTGTTTCATCTGTTATCTTACTGAGGAACTCTCGTGGAGTTTCATGCCTATATTTCTTGAAGCCTTTGGCACGGGCTGCCATGTAATAAACTTTATAGATCTTCACAACAGGGTCTTTCTCGCCACGTGCAAGGAGACTTGTTAACTTAGCACTTGTCTTAGCAAGTACATCAGCCATTTTCGCTCCAAGTAACGGTTTTACACGAGTAGCAAATAACTCCGAAAGCTGTTTATGGAATATCATAAGCATTGCTGTAACAATCCCAATTATTATCAAGAACACAACAGTAGTATTTGGCGCCGTAATGGATGGAGCAGCCACACCACCACCGCTAGGCAAGAGACCTCCTTTACTACTTGGTAGTTGTGGAGGTTCAACAAGGCTTGCTGCACCGCCTGTTTCGTTAAGTAACTGGAATAAATCACCAATATTTGTTGTTTCGAAATTCGATCCGAGAACTTCGTTTAATGCCTGATCGAGCTCCATTTGTTCCTCGGGCGATAGCTCTTGTAAATTAGATAGTTTTTCTGCTAGCTCAAGGAGATCTTGATCTCCTATAGAATCACCATAAACCTCGAGGAGTTTAGATACATTAATATAAGCTCCAGTAGAGCCTATTCCTTCTGTAGCTGAAATAGCTGCTAAAGCTTTAGCCAGTTCTTCATCAGATATTGTAGCCCCTCCATACTTTTCATCAAGATAAGCTTGTAGTTCGTTAAGTAGCTTATTGGCTGTTTCATAGTCTCCTCGTTGCAATGCAGCTTCAATTTCGTCAACATAATTATTCACGGTAGTATCATTAAGTTTTCTCAAACTTTCAAGATAGTTTATCAATGTAGTATTATCTATTCTAACAAGATTTTCTACAGGCATATCAGGGTCCTGTCTTTGGGTTATGGATACTACATGGAGAGTATTAAATACGGCCACCATAACCGTTATCATTATCAGTATAACGGTTAAACGCATTACATTCAATACGTCGTCTCCTCGGAGACTGTTTAATAATATTCTGAATAAATAAATATATGTATTTCAGTAGACTTGAAAACAAGGAGGCTAAGAGTATTGATCGATGAGGGTTTCTTCTCTAAAAAGCCAGTGATTGGTGTTATACATTTACCTCCTTTACCTGGTTCGCCATGCCATAACATTGAATCGTCTATTGATTTTATTATTGATAATGCTATTAGAGATGCCAAGATCTATATTGATAACGGTGTCGATGCAATTATTCTGGAAAACTTCATGGATGCACCATTTGCTGTTAGAGTGTTGGAGCCCGAAACACTTAGCACAATGTCCATAATTGCTTGGGAGATCCAGAAGGAAATAGGTAAACCCATAGGCATTAATGTTTTACGGAATAGTGGCGTTGAAGCATTGTCGATAGCGTGTATTACGGGGCTCGATTTCATAAGAGTAAACGCGTTAGTGGAACATGTATGGGCTCCCGAGGGTTTACTGACACCTATAGCCAGAGACATTATGTTGAAAAAGAAGATGCTTCGTTGTAACGTAAAAGTGTTCGCTGATGTTAACGTGAAACATGGCTTGAGTATGTTTCCACTTGAGATGGCTATTAAAGAGACTGAAGAAAGAGGTATGGCTGATGCATTGATAGTAACTGGACAACGTACAGGTGAAGCACCATCCCCTGGATTGGTATATTATGTAAAGAAGATCTCGAAGAAACCTGTTATTATTGGAAGTGGCGTTAACTTGTTTAACATAAGACTTTACTTTAGAATTGCTGACGGGTTTATCGTAGGAACTTACTTTAAGAAAAATGGTGTCACAAAAAACCCTGTCGACCCTGCGCGCGTTAGTAACTTCATGAAGATAGTTAATGAATTAAGAAAAACACTGTCCCAGGATAAACATTAGTTCAGATACTCTACCCCTCCACACCATTAGCGTTCGGTGAGGGGATAGGTTCATCATCTACATACTCATTGATTCTCTGATCCTAGATATTATGTCTTTAGCTTTTATGCCTATGGACTCGAGGAAGTCTTCTGCATCACTTGGGTTCATACCAACTGTTTCAACAAGATATTTTACAAGTTTTTCTCTACTCCATCCTTCCTCGAAGTGTTTTGAAACAAGCCTACTTAGTTCTTCTATGAGTCTCTTATAGAGTTCTTCTTCAAAACCTGTTTCACGTGCAACAGAAATCAGTAGCGCTATTAGGAAAGCAAGAGCATCATTGAATTCTTTTTTGCCGAGGCTATGAATACTCATATCACTAGCGACGCCAATGTAGTCCTCGTCTCCGTAGAGAAGTGTTTTCGCGACTGGTATGTTGTTTAATCTTAAAAGTTTCCTGTAGATCATTACTCTATCTTTGTTGTCTAAATTAATAGTAGGTATGTTGGTTAAAATTACTGCACGTATACTTTTGGTGTCATCACTACAGAATATCGTTATTTCTATGGGGAATCTTGGGTGAATAGCTCTAACTGATTTCTCGTCAACAATCTCTACTTCCCAAGGGAAATCAACAAGGTTATCTGCATCAGGACGCCCTTCTTTAAGCCAACGAGCTATCTCGTTAACTACGTCTTTGCATTGTTGCAATCAAGTTCTCCCTCAAGAACAATTCGTCTTCAAAATAATATTTATTCCTTGTCATGTTTAAAAGAGGTACTATCTTCTTCACCACATACTTCATCAATGAGTTTCTCTAAAGCCTCAAGAGGTTCGTATCCCAGCTCAAATACTAGCTGGTACATTCTTTTGTAATGCATAGTTACTTCTTGGTAATACTTCTCCAAGTCATCCCAAGGAGGTTCTATAGGCTCACCTTTACCTACACCTGGACAATACCCATCAACATACATGATGTTCCGCTTACTAGGACTAGCTGGGAGAAATGGATAGAGTCTACATCTCATTGGCCTAGCTGGATAGATACTACATGTAGGTAACCCGTTATCATACCTAAGGAATACACAGACATCATTACCAACACTCCTAAGAGCCGGTACTGCAATCATGTCTGCAACAATAGCTATTATATACTTGCCTTTCAGTTCTCTCCAATCAACACCAAGGTACTTTGCAATACGGCAAACATCATAAGCAGTTAATGCAACATTTGGACCAGAAGTACAACAACGCCCACTTCTAATACACTGATACCTTATTTTCTCGCCCTTTCTGACTACAATATATTTCTTCAGTATACCCCGCCTCTCCTTAGTTGTTTACAGAGAGGTAGAGTTTGTAGAACTGTTTACTATAGTTTTCCCGTGTTTTCCTAAAATTTACCTTGATTTATCGGGTTTAGGTGGGGTTACTCCTTTTTGCTTCTGGTACTTTCCTTCATAAGGCTTGTATACAGGACTACTTGTTCTAGCAAATATTACATGCAAGAATCTTTGTCCAGGATACACTCTTATGGGTACACTACTACCAATAATCTCTATTGTTACCTGGCCTTTAAATCCGGAATCTATAATTGTCGGAGGTATGTACAATCCTAGTCTTGCAAAAGTGCTCCTCAGATTTACAAATCCTATGAGGTCATGTGGGATTTCTATCCATTCCTCAGTAGTGGTTAGTATGTGCTCAAGAGGATTTATTACAAAACCTTCTTCACCAACCTCAATACATTCTAAGAACTCTTCAGGTATTGGATTACGTGAGTCTACTACTATGCTACTCGTCTTCTTGAATCTACAGAACTCATTTCCAAATCTTAAATCAACACCATTTTCTCTGATCGTGTCATCATATAGTGGATTTATGACTAGTAGCTTTTTCTCAATATATATTCTTATATCCCAGTCACTTAGGATCAATGTAAACACCCGTATAATTACTGCTTTCTGCCATTGTTTTGGAGATATTCGTTAAACAATATATAATTGTCTTCCCAAGGATCCTTTAGACTGGACAATACACATTGCCTAATATTATCTCTTGGTACAAGCTCAGGGCATCTCTCAATAACGAATTCAATATTATCTTTAATGAAGCTGAGGAGACTACATGGATTGTCTCTAACACGGTTCTCATATAATACGCATCGAGGACCAGCATAGGAGAACATTGATGGATGTACTCGGAGTAATTCACGCAACATACTCCAGGCAATGTACCTTATTTCCCACTGGGCATGACTACATGTCCTTAATGGCAGAAAGTTTTCTATAAGCTCACGCGCATTCATCGTGACATAGATCCTTGTTTTAACAGCTTGTGGTAGCAGAAACCTAGCGTCCTCGGGATGATATCCGTTTGCAAGTGCCTTGTAGTATTTTTCAAGACACAGCAACAGTTCCTTGATAAACTCTTTATCGTTTTTCTTGACAACTCTAGGGGGTATAATAAATCCCTGACAAACAATATTGTATAACACATCATCATTAATCTCATCAATTCTCTCAATGATCTCATGGAGTATGGTACTATATTTATGATAGAGTTCCTGCTTACTAATCGAGCTAGGAATACTTATCTCTAAGTATTTCGCCGAGACATTGACCACACTTTTCAATAATTTATCTCCTCTTCTTTGACTCAATTGTGTATAACTTGCAATCCTATGTCTGACGATTTGGTGGCTGGCAACTCTAGAGCAAGTTATTTCGAAGCTATAGAAAGAGTGCTCCAGCGGTGAGCCATGACCTCGTCTTATAAGCTCTTTAACCCATATCTCCTTTTGTTCATCATCAATACTTGACAGTATTGTATTCATATCCTTGCTTGATAGTGTTAACTTGGCAGCACCAGCAACAATATTTTCGCCATCAACACTATACCTTATCAACACAACACTAGGTTTACAAATCTCAAACATCCTAGTTTCCCGCTTTACATGCTCCACAATAAAACCTTCTTAAATAACAGACCACAAGTTTATATCGAGGAAATTATTTAGAGAACTTGGAACAAGTAATAGGCTGTACACATATAATATCGTATGTCTGAAATAATATACAATATCTGAAAAGATGAAGGCAGCCATGCTTAATCTAAGAAAGATCCCTCCCGAATTCATTATAGGAGCAGTACTTGCAACATTGGTGTTGCTTCTAGGAATTTACAATACATTACAAGCTCAAAACATTACAGGTAGTGCAACTTATATTCAAATCCAGAACACCACTACATCGGCGATAAATAATACCACCATAATCAACGAGACCACGAATATTCCAAGATGTATCATATATGGTTTATCTACATGCCCTCATTGTAATGCCTTAAAGAGGTTTTTCGACGAAAATAATATAACCTGTGAATTCCGCGATGTATACTCTTCAAACGATTATAAAAACGATTTCATGATTATTATAATGAAAGCACGGTTAGGGCCTTATGTTCCGACAACTATAGTCTTAGACACAAATAATAGTGTTGTAGCTATTGTTCAGGGGGAGATCTCTAACATAAAGTTTTGGAGAAACCTATTGAATCGTACATCTAACGGTACAGCAACAGTATATGTAGTATCAGCTACTAAGGTTGAAAGCAAATGGATTATTGATACTAATGCTACAAAAATAATACAGGAAGCTGTATTATCATCAAGTAATGCAGGTTCATCAAGTAATGGAGGAGCCTCA
This sequence comes from Desulfurococcaceae archaeon MEX13E-LK6-19, assembly GCA_029637525.1. NCBI lineage: Archaea > Thermoproteati > Thermoproteota > Thermoprotei > Desulfurococcales > Desulfurococcaceae > Desulfurococcaceae archaeon MEX13E-LK6-19. Next base: position 945,723 of record CP072660.1, on the reverse strand, counting down.
AATAATATTGCTCCGGCCAATGAGGAAGAACTATTTGGTCTCATGACGAGCATGTTTGTTTTAGCGCTGGTAGACTCAGTAAACCCATGTGCTATATCTACGGCTATGATTATATCTGCTAACGCTATAGCACTTGGTTTCTCGGGTAAGAAGAAGTATTTACCGTTAGTAATGTTTGTCCTAGGCGTGTATATAGGATATTTTATTGTAGGATACTTTGCTTCAATACTTGCATATCACAATATCTTCCTATCAATCGTTATAGCTTTCGCGATAATGCTTATTGCCAGAGACATACACAGGTTCCGTGTAGGAAAAATAACTGAAGAAATAACATGTGATGAACGTGAATGTCTACCGGGATTCCTTTCTAAGGTTCCTAAATGGCTTTTCCCTACAGCACTACTTGGTTTCGGCGCGATAATATCATGGTCTTTTATGCTATGCTCAGCTGCCCCGTATATACTCTTTGTAACGCTACTCTCTAGAACAGTAACAAGCGAGGCTGTCAAAATAATACTTATAGGCGTTTACTGCTCGATAATAGTCATACCAATCATTCTTGCTGGAGTAGCATCACAATTCATATCAAAAACAATACTTAATATAAAGAAGATAACTGCGTTCAGAATAATAATATTGATAATAATTTCATTAATCGCATTAAGCTACCTGTTTTAACTCCTCTACTACATACTTAATTGAGATCTTATCAATGCCTCTACTCCTCAATATCTTGGCTATGTTATCAAGAGTAGTATTGAGCGGATTACAGTATTCACTACACCACTTACTATCTCTAGGTGATGTAATAGGATGCCCTAGAAGAGGCTGTATGATAAAGTAGTAGTTATCGTAGGAACCTAGTACCGATAACACTTCATCGATATACTTTTCCATGTATCTTAGACTAATATTTCTTGCAACAGGTATTCTCAGCTCCAAGGGTATATTATGCAGTACAACTAATTTCAGCGATTTAATGAACAGTCTCCATAACTTCATTGATGTATCTACATTAAATCCGTACAAAAGCTCTGGTGGAATCTTGATATCCGTCGCGATATGATCTACAAGATCCTTCTCTAATATCTTCTCTAAGGGTTTAAACAAAGTCAGGTTAGAGTTAATACTTATAGGAACACCAATGTTTTCTTTCACTTTCCTTAGAAACTCTATTAAATTTCTCCATTGAATTAGTGGTTCGCCTCCTGTTATATGTAAATAATCTATGAACAATCTAGCCGACTCTAGTTCGTTGAGAAGCTTTTCTTCATTAATTATTCTGCACAAGTCTTTACTCCATGTAGCTATTTTCCAGTTATGGCAGAAAGGACACTTGAGATTACATCCACATAACCATAGTGTAAACGTTACAGCCTGATAAACATCAACCATGCTTATACTTTTCCAGCCAGAACCAATCAACCCATTTTGTTTCCCACAGTATTCCACAATAAACACCGAGACAAGTTGTCATATATGTAAAATAATGTCTAAAAATTGATGAAATAAAATATGACAAGTATTTTGGAGTCGACAACTATTTTATTTAGACAAGCCATTCTTTCCATAGTGTCTTCTTGTCCAGAATTCTTTTCTACGGAACGGGTTCCAGTTCTTTAGCGGACGGTAGTAGCCTATGATTCTGCTCCAGATCTCTAGGTCTGTGTTGCCGCAAGCCGGGCACTTTGTGTATAAGCCTGTGTAGTGTCTTCCACACTTGTTACACACTGTTATTGCTGGTGTATAGCTCCAGTACACGAGATCAGTCTGGATAAGCCTCTTGGTAAGCTTTGCAAGGGCTTCTGGATCGGGTTCTTCGCCTAGGAATATATGCATCATTACGCCGCCAGTAAAGCTCTTCTGGACACGTGACTCTATCTCTATCCTATCAGCCAACTCCAATGCACCATAGTACGGTGCTATACTGGTCGAGTAGATCGGGTTCTCGGGGTCGCTGAGATACTCTATCACCTCTGGGTACTTCTTCACGTCTGCTAGAGCTAGCTTAGCGGCTGCTGATTCACCGGGTACCTCTTCAACGTTCCATGGAGTTCCTGTTTCCTCCATCCATTTCCTAGCCTTAGCCGTAGCATAATCAACGATCTTCTTCATGATCTCGGTTGCACGTAGCCAGTCTTTCTTACTGCCTTCGAACCATAAGTCTGGTTGCTGCATGTATATCGCTGCTGCCTCGGGCAACCCAAGAATGCCTATGGTGTTGAAGTGGCTTGATGGGAATTCTGTAAGGTACTCTATTATCATGCTGTAGACACTTGGGAACATCTTCATTAGTTTCATGTACCGTTGTCTGAACCAATCCTCACTTATCTTGACTAACTCTAATACATCGTCATAGATCTCCCAGAACCTTGTATCGTCTCCACGAGCTTCCAAAGCTATTCTTGGCAAGTTAACTGTTGTCACATTGATCGAGCCTGTTATGTCGGGCATAGCCCATATTCCGCCGAATCTCTTTCTCTCAATAGTCTTTAGGGTCTCTTCATGTAGTTCCCTGAGGTCTTTCTTGAGGCTGAAGCCTAGCCCTAGCCCTTTAGCTGAGTTCCTGTATGCGTGTAATAGTTCTCTCTTGTCGATACTGAGTCTACAGCACATAGCGTAGGCTGCATCTGGGTCGACTACCCTGCTGTTGAGCCAGTAGAAGCTACCACGCTTAGCAGCAGTCTTGAATATTGCCTCGTGCACCTCGGGGTCATCCCAGATCATCCTGGCTGTAGCCATTAGCGTTGGTATAGGGAAGGTGAAAGGTCTACCTATAGCATCACCCTCCATCATCACGTCGGCGAGAGCCATTATGAAGGTTTTTGCTTCTTCTAAGTATTCTCCTAGAGGAGCAACTCGTTCGCCACGATAGATAGCGTAATCTCCCTCGAGAATCTTCTTACCGGCATCAAGAACCACTGTTAAGTTCGTGAAAGGTGTCTGCATGCCTACACGGCTCGGGAAGTTAAGGTTGTAGATCATTCTTTGCACTTGTTGTTTAACATACCTGTAGTCTCTACCCTCATTTCTAATGAACGGGCCTGCATAAAGTTCAATAGCACTAAATGCTTGAGCACCTGTAAAGTAGTGCTGCAAAGTTATAAGATAGTTTGCGACATGATCCACAAAGCTATCCAAATGCCTGGCTGGTCTAGCTAGGATCGTTGGTGTCCTCAATCCTTTTTCAAGTAAACGGGCAATTGAATGGCCAGTACAATAAGGTATGTAGAGACTGTATGGCAGTTTATGGACATAAATAATTCTCTCTAAATGAGCTTTTAGCACGGTATCAGGCATTAGACTCAAGTATTTCTCCATTGCATGTTCAGTAATGTATGAGAAGAACCCCGTGGGACCCGGGTACCTATTGGCATTCTCGAGTACGTCAAGAGAGTTCCACTTAGCATACTCTTCAATTATATCACTACTTCTATGGGAATCTCTACTGGCTTCACCTTCTCTCCAACGAGAATCCACTCTATAGATCTTTTTTACAGTCACTTTAAACACCATAAAAACCTATAGAAAAAACACTAGCCACTCTGCATGAGTAATTAATGTGGTAATACTATATAGTAGACGCGAGGACATAATTTACGATAACGTATCGTCAAGTATATACAGGCACCTACCTGTAACTACGGTATTACTTGGAGTACATAGTTTACTTCCACATGCTAAAATTCTATACACTAATAGTATTACTTGAAGGAACGTACTGTTCCTACGTTGTTCGAAGAAAAAATTAATCTAGTCTAGTTTTAATCTAATGTATGTTGAGAGGTGATTATTATTTTGACTACAGAGAAACCAGTAAAGATACAGCTGAAAGCACTAAAAGACTATATTGATAGAATAGGTGGAACGATTATTATTGAAGGAGAAAACGTTGAAGTCTTCATACCTGTTGAAGTAGAGGAGGTTGCGGGAGGTATTCAGTACCATATAAAAGGAAGAATTGAGGACAACGACATAATTATTGAGACTTGTGTAGTCAATGTTGAAACGGGGAAGGTTGCTTCCATAGATATAAAGGATCTACTTCCTTGGCTAAAGTATATTTCTGAACGTTTTGGAGAATAATTCTCCTTTACACCAGGGGTGTATATGCTTTGGGGAATACACAAGAGGTAATCCAAGTTCTCATAGGCGGTTCGGCTGGAAGCGGAAGTCTTACAGCAGGAACTGTTTTAGGTAGAGCTCTTACACGACTGGGATATCATGTAGTTGGTGTAAATGAGTACCCTAGTATTATACGAGGAGGACATACAGCTTATTGGGTTAGAGCAGGTGTTGATGAAGTTTATGAGCTTGATAATTATTGTGACTACATTATAGCAATGGACCCAGATACATTTACTAGGCATGAAAAAGAGTTCAGTGACAAAACAATAGTTATTTACGATCCAGAACAAATAAAGATTAATCCTCCACGTGGCAAAGTATACAGCATTCCATTAAGAAAACTTCTACGTGAACATAACTTACAACCAATTTCAATGAACATGATATCTATTGGCGCTACAGCAGCACTATTAGGAATACCTCTCGAGTACATATACAAGGGCATAGAAGATCAGTTCAGCGGCAAACAAAAAATTATTGACATAAACAAGAAGGCTGCCACAATAGGATACGAGTACGCTTCAATGAATCCTCTTGAGAATGCACCAGGACTACTCCCACCGAAACCATGGGGAGAAAGAATCTATGTAACAGGTAATGAGGCGTTAAGCCTCGGCATGATCAAAGCCGGGGTTAAGTTCTATGCTGCATACCCGATGACCCCAGCGTCATCAATACTACATTACATGATCAGTGTTTCCCGCGAGAAGGACATAATTGTCGTACAAGCCGAGAGCGAGATAGCAGCCGCCCAAATGGTTCTCGGCGCAGCATGGGCTGGTGTGAGAGCAGCAACAGCCACCAGCGGCGGCGGATTCGCCCTCATGAACGAAACTCTCAGCATGGCTGGCATGGTAGAAGCACCAATGGTCATAATATTAGCCATGAGAGCTGGGCCGAGTACAGGCATGGCTACAATGAATGGTCAAGAGGATCTTCTCTATGCAGTATTCGCTGGTCATGGTGAGTTCACGAAACTTGTCGTGGCCCCGGAGGATCAGTACCATGCTTATAAGAGGATTATAGAAACATTCAACCTAGCCGAAAAATACCGTGTTCCCGCTATTGTACTTGAAGACAAACACATGGCTGAAAGCCATAGAAGCGTTCATGCATTCCCCGAGGACGTAATAATAGATCGTGGTCCATTGTTGTTCCCCGAAGAGGCAATGAAGAAAATCAAGGAAGGATGGGTATTCAAACCCTATGAGATAACGGAAACAGGCGTCTCCACATGGGTTATACCGGGGACTCCCGGCGCACTAGTAAAGTCAGATGGCAATGAGCACGATGAATTCGGTTATAGAACCATAGACCCTGTGATAGCCTCGAAAATGTATCTTAAGAGGATAAGGAAAGGCGAGTACTTGAGGAGAGAAATAGAGGAGAAGTATGACCCTATAAAAACATACGGATATAGTATCGATGAAGCAGACTTGATAGTATTCTCGTTCGGCAGTGCAACATGGGCTGTTCTTGAAGCAAAGAAGTATCTAGATAAGCAAGGGCTCAAGATCGCCGTTGTGCAACCAGTATATCTAGCACCATTCCCAGTAAACGTCTTTAAGAAAATAATTGGCAACAATACAAGCAAACCCATGGTTACAGTAGAGTATAATGCAACAGGTCTTCTTGGAAAACTAATAGCTCTGGAAACAGGGATCAAACCACATGGCCACATAGGTAAAGTTGATGGAAGACCTTTTAGAGCACAAGATCTTGCTCGAGAGATAGAAAAGTTCTATAAGAGGTGATCATGATGGTGTTTGCACAACCTATTTCACCTGAAACAAAACGCGTAATAACATGGTGTCCAGGCTGTGGTAACTACAGTATATTCAAGGCTTTCACCACAGCTATTAAGGAACTAGGTATTGAGCCCTGGAGAGTAGTTGTTATAACAGGTATTGGTTGCCATGGTAAATTAACAGATTACGTAGCAACAAACTCTATACACACCCTACATGGCAGAGTACCACCATTAGCTACTGCAATAAAGCTAGTCAACCCAGATCTTGTCGTTATTGGATTTGCTGGAGATGGAGATGCCTATGGTATTGGTGCTGGACACTTACCACACGTTATAAGGAGGAATGTTGACATAAAATTATTTGTTCATAACAACAAGATCTATGGTTTAACAACAGGACAGGCATCACCAACAACAGACAAGGGCCAGATAACAAGAACGACGCCATGGGGTAATATAGAAGAACCTATAAACCCAATAGCATGGGCTATTAGTCTTGGCGCAAGTTTCGTGGCAAGAGGCTTCGCTGGCGATATCGAGCACCTCAAATGGCTTATGAAGGAAGCTATTAAACATAAGGGCTTCGCAATAATAGACATACTTCAGCCCTGTGTTACATTCGATAGAATACATACCTATCAGTGGTATAGGGAGAGGATATATAAATTAGAAGAAGAAGGTCATGACCCAACAAACTGGGTTGAAGCAATGAAGAAAGCATATGAGTGGGGCGAGAGAATACCCATAGGGATATTCTATAGAGTCAGGAAACCAACATTCGAAGAGCTCATGCCAACCATAAAGGACAAGCCACCAATAGTGTTTAGACCCTTGAAAACAACAATCAGAGACCTCTTAGAGAGAAGACATAGTTTATCCAAGTAGATGTTATTTTTAACTAAATATTAACACTTAACATTAACACTTAACCTCGAGTACATGAAACTACCTATAAAAGACCTTATTAATTACTAGATTACTAGATGATGAGGCCTACGGGGCTTGATTACTGGTGATGACTCCGTGTATTGCTGATTTCTTTTTCCCCAATAATTTCTGCTAAAATAGATTTAGATGCATACTTTATTGGTTTTACACTAACTATCTTTTTCAACTCTATTTTCCCTCTTATCTTGAACACTATGGGATAACTCGCTGGTTGTCTCGCAATTGTGAATCCTTCCTGGTATGTTTCTGTAAACAAATACTTTACAATAATGTTTGGTGGAACAAGACGCTTCATCATTGGCTGATCGATTTCCTGCATAATCTTAATTCTATATGATCTATATAAGCGATCATGTTTTTTAATTAGATAGTTAACCTCATCACGTCTCGCCCACAATGGCGTGTTTTCGAGAACACTTACTTTCCTTATATTTATTCTCCTTAGGAGTAATCCTTCATCAAGTATTTTCTTCAAATACTCATAATTGATTCTGTAGGTTTCTTTAGTCTCACCGGGCAGACCATATAACAGGTTTACTCCTGGAAGAAGCTCTGGTAATCCATTCCATCCACGTCTGGCGCCTATTTCGTTTATTATTCTTATAGCAGCCAAGGCTTCTTCTGGCATTACTTTTAAGTTATTTCGTTTAATGACTTTGGGGTCAAAACTCTCTATACCAAGAGCGGCTACATCGCCAGGAGTATGATATTTTATTATAATCTTGAGGGCTTCTCGTGAAGTCTCAGGGTGATGAGCTATTGTGCCAGGGTTAACGTTATCTATGTGGAGAACTTTGAGCCCGGGGGCAACACTTCTTATTCCATGAAATAGTTTCTCCAATTCTCTGATGTTTGGTTTAGGGAATTCTTCTTTACCTGTATCAATAGCCTTGTATGCTAGTATATCAGGTTGTTTACCTATCCTGAAGTGTATTGCACCATTCTGGTATAGTGCTTCAATCTCTTTAATAACGTCCTTGGGTTCTCTAAAAAGCACATTACCGTATCTTGGCTCTATACAGAAGCTACAACCTCCCGTAACGTATCTTGGGCATCCACGGAAAGTCTCTATTTCAACTATAAGATTCCAGCCATAGTTTGGATGTTGTCTTATTATTGCCGAACCCAATCTAAATGCTTCATTAGCAATAGTATAATTTTCACGTAGTCTCCAGGGTTCCGCTCTCTCAAAACCATGTTTAAGAGCCTCGGTTATAAAGATCTCTATATCACCCGGCACAATGTGGTCAAATAGTCTTTCAAGTCTTTTTCTTGAATAAGCTTGCGAGCCTCCACCAAGACCTAATCCAAACTTCGCTGCCGGTCCAACAAGTATTCTTGTTTTCTCAGATAACAGTATTGAAAATCGTTCTATTTCTTCCAAAGTGATTGGTTTCCCACCTATGTATCTACCTGGTACTTCTGCTCCAGCAATAAAGTATATTTGATCACTTTCAAGACATTTATTTACGAATAATTCGGGATTCTTTCTTGCCTCATCTATTGTAAAGTAATGGATCCTAATACTCTTATCATGAAGCCATAGAGACCCGGCTATTAGCCTTGGGTAAGTACCTATGTATGGAGGAACCCCTAAGCCAGCTGGCTCGTCGGTATACCCGTCTAGTATTACTACACGTGATACCTTCATTTTTCTCCACAGAAAACACTAGCTTATCGTCTTTATATAATTGAATGCTCTGGACAGCTCGTTGAAGCAAGGTTCTCTCTCACATGGTTTATGCCTTGCTATCAATATAGCGCCTTTGTATCCAGCATTAATCGCTCCATCAAAATCCTTAATAGGATCATCTCCTAAATGTATTATCTCTTGCGGTTTTACTCCAAGGAGCTCGGCTGTCTTAATAAATATCACCGAGCTAGGTTTTCTATATCCAATTAGTTGTGATGAAACCACTACATCAAAATAATCTAGAAGGTTATTATATTCAAGAGCACTAACTGCAACATCATGGCTACTTCCATTGGTTATAGCAGCAACTGATAATCCGTGTTTTTTCACGTTATCAAGAAACCATCGTACATCACTATATGGACGTAGTGTTGTCTTGTATACATTAATATAAAGGCTATAGGCTTCCTCGATAATTCCTTGTTTTAATTTTATGCCAAGAATCTTGAACACGTAATAAATCATTAGTTTTGCCCAATACTCGTAGTCAACACCACTTTCTATGCCCGCTAAGTTCTTCCAAGTTTTTAGTGCTCTAAACACGTCGTCTATAGAAATATCATATCCCTTGCCTTGTAAAAACGATACAATGTTATTCCAAGCTGCGGCCATACTATCAGATGGGTATTCCCCGTAGCAAGCTGTATTGTAGAGAAGAGTGCATCCTATATCGAGAGAGATTGCTTTCAAAGACACATCGCATCACAATCCATCAGTATTTGCCGTATTCATCATAGCGGATCAGGGCACCGGCTTTTCATCACATTATTCTCTCTAAAACCACTCTCCCTAAAATAACCAACGCGATTTATGAAAACTTATAAATTGTTCTTGCCCAAAAATGGCTCGGACATCAAAAAACATAGTTGTAACACTACAACTCTATATTTGCATGAACTTGCATTAAGTCTTCTTCTGTTTTACCAAGTTTACGCATAAGCTCAACTATTACTCCATCAAGGAATACCATGAGTGTGTCTTCGAAGAGCGTGCCGAGAGGAGCTAATGGCTCATGTATACCCATGATCTGTCTCAGGAAGTAGTCTTCTTCAGTTGCAACTTTTGTTCTACCAGGGACGAGGACAAGCGTATCAGCAAGCCGTGCAAGTGGGCTATCAGCATAGCTTGTTATAGCTATTATGTGTGCACCAATGCTTTTCGCCGCCTCAGCTGCCGTAACAATAAGTCTTGTCCTACCCGAACCACTTAACGCGATAACAAGATCTTCTTTTCTTATTCTTGGAACAATTGTTTCTCCAAGCACTGCCACATTGTATCCAAGATGCAGTAGTCTCATAGCAAAAGCTTTACCTACGAGACCTGTTCTCCCCGCACCCATTACGAGTATCCGTGAGCCCTTATTGTACGCGTCAACGAGTTTGTCTATCATCTGGTTTACATGCTCGTCCTTTATTATATCAATGGATTTCCTGATAAACTCAGTTATTTCAAGCATAGCGTCTCTAATGAGACCAGATACCATCTCGTAGTTCCCTTATAGACATCTACTCATCCCTGATTTTATAAAACTATGCGACGTATTTATGACGAAAAAGTTTAACAACACTAAAATGTCCGTCAGATAAGAGCGCTCATAATAGTGTTAATATTGAGAAAAAATATTGGTTTTAAGTAAAATTATTAGTCCGCATCTAATGTCTCTTCGCTATGAATCCTATGGCTATACCTATGATTAGCAATATTACTGCAACAATACCTGTCATGGTCCAATCTGTTACTTTCTCTGTAGTTGTTTCAGTTACAGTTGACGTTGTAGTCTTTGTTGTTGTCTGTGTGGTGGTTACTGTCTCGGTTGTAGTCTCTGTAGTTGTTTCGGTCGTGGTTTCGGTTACTGTAGCTGTTACAGTCTCTGTAGCTGTTTCTGTTACAGTTTCAGTTTCTGTTTCGGTAACGGTTTCTGTCAATGTCTCTGTCCTTACAAGTGATGTAAATACATTGTATATCTTCATTAATTCGCCTGATCCTGTAGCAGCTATTGTATCGTAGTCTAATGGGCCTGCATATCCGTAGAGTATATAAGCTATAGTGCTATTGGGAGCGAGTGTTACATTGGCAAATTCAACTCTTATTACAGCTGGTTCAACCCATAAACGATATGTTGCCGTTATGTTGTCAGGTATTACTCCTAATGCGAATAGGAAGCCCTCTGTTGTATCCTTGTTGTCAACAACAGCGATTCCTCTTATAGGTTTGTAGAATTGTGTACCCCATGGTACTAGGTTCTTTAAGTCAAGATACTCTGTACCATCGTCAAATATAGCATAATAGAAGTCATTGGCAGGATCGCCTATATCTGCATTAATCTCAACCATGAAACCTGATTGTACACCCCATACTGGCCCTACTGTTAAGTTAAGTGTTTGATTACCTAGGTTTATCAGGAAGTATCCTATGAGGAATGTTGGGTCGTTAAGGTATGCTACAAATACTCTAACTACTGCTAATCCTGGATATACATCAGTGAATGGTCCTATGAGTTCGACGAACGTAATATTAGTTGGGTTATGTACGACTGCAATAACTTGTGCCCTGTATTCAGGTATTAAGCCATACCATGGGTTAGCTCCATCAGTTACTAGTTCGAAGATAGCTGCTTTATAGCCAGGTGTACCAGGTCTCTCTTTTCCTAAAACGATGTTTTCAGCCATGTTCGTTATGTCAGCTAGTACTCCACCATTGTCTAACTCAAAACCATAGATGTTCACGCCATCCTGGAATGGTATATAGGACACATAACTGAACATGTAAGTCGTATTTACTGGCATTGGTGGTGGAGTAATCTCAAAGTCGTAAGTAGCTACAGGATGATTTTCAATGATCCATACAAACCATTTGATCATGTTCGTTACAAAGCGTGGTCCATCTAGTGGTATACCGTAGTACTCCCAGGACCATGTTGGCTCGTAGTCACCGTATGGTGACTCACCGCTTACGACGATTAGGTTGCCAGTGTCATTGTGGTACTCTGCTGCTAGTAGTATGAAGGTTCTGTCTCTATAGGTCTCATCGTATAGCATTGGCTCTGGTGGGTTGTTGATACCAATCCAGGCGATTGGTGATGTCCAGACTATTCTGATTAGTCCTGGGAATGTCTCTGTTACTGGGTCGTGTGGTGTGCCATTCTCGTCGACCCAGATGACTGGGGCTGTACCGTGGTATAGTACTGGCTTCTTGACGCCGTCAACAATTATTGATGTGTTGAGTAATGGTATAGGATCGGGTGCTACGAAGCCTAGTACTCTGTAGAACCTTCTAGCATTAAAGTAGCTGTCATATGCTGAAGCATACTCTATTCTTAGCTTAGCACCAATTTGTTCTAGAAGGAAGTTACAGGCTTTCTGGCTGTCTGGACCAGAACCGTAGTCGCTGTCGCTGGCTACCCATATTACCTTGTTTCCTTGAGCTAGCCAGTCCTGTATTGCGATAAGTTCTGTTGGTGATAAGTTTGTCGTAGGCTGACCAAGAATTAGTATGTCAACATTCGATAGGATATCGGGAGTTATCTCGTCTTCAATTTTTACCCAATTGACGAATGTTATATTACCAATAATATAGTCTAGATACTTATCTCTCTCACCATGTGCTAGGTCTACAGCAACTGTTATCTCTGGTGTTTGTGCCTTTGTTATACTAGTGGTAAGGAAGAGGGGCGCGAATATACTTATAACCATTAAAAGAATTAATGCTATATGTCTCATATCAAATCACTCCCCTAACCTTAAATCTAATATTAATACGCCTAGAATTTAAAACCTACGCATAACAGATCATATCACTATATATATGAACTTATCATTCAGAATTATCAGAACTAATTATTTAATGGAGAATATAATATTGTTATACTTTAAGTGGATATTTATGCTCTCCTCCGCAAGTTTTTTATTGTCTAACAAAACACCACTTCAAAATGATGCTAGATGGCATGGAGGTACGATAGTACATATGCTTCTTAGGAAAATCAGGAGAATTGCCTTTGAATTACTTGCTGCATCTATACAAGAATTCAAGTTTGTTAAACAATGGCGTCTTAACGGGAAAACCATTACTCTACCTTATGTAGCCACAAAACATGAAGATGAATTTAGATTTACTACATCATTAAACGTACCTAACAACGGACTTTTCTGGTTTCTTAAAATTGCTACTAACGGTAATGGCTTAGTAAAAATAAATGGAACAACATGGTCTGGAATAGATGATGTACATACTTATATACCTATTAGACCAGGCCATAGCGTCGTCGAATTAATTCTCTCACCACGTAAGCTGTTTGGATACATTGATCTGTATTTTGAGTTTAAAACTGCTTTACTCATAGGTGTTGCCTGGAAACCATATATTGTTGCTAATAGAGTGCTTAGCCTTACTAAATTTATTGAATCTTTACCAGCTAATGATGAGCTGCGAGAGGAATTGACTTCACTTCTCACAGACATTATGTTAAGAACAAGAATAGTGCCAAATATAAAACAAGTAACATTAGCACTAATATTGCTGTATACACCATTGCATCTAAATGAATTTCAACGTGAGGATCTTATTACACCATCATGGGATCACAAGGCCCTTGCTGGTCTCTACGGTAAGTACATCCTTGAAAACCTCTATGAAGATCTCACTATGCCCTCTATGGAGAGCGTTGTAAATGAAGCAACTCGAATAGAAGAGGAACTCTACAAAGGACTTGAAAAGTTGCGAAAAAAGTACCCTAACCGAGGACTACTTTACATTTGTGGTCATAGTCATATAGATGCTGCATGGCTTTGGTCTTACAATGAAACAAAAAGAAAATTACTAAGGACATTTTCCACAATAGTAAGGTATCTTGAACTTTACCCCAATATAACATTTGTCCAAAGTAGTGCACAATATTATAAATGGATTGAAGATATTGATAAAGAATTATTCTCGAAGATAAGGGAGTTTATAAACAAAAATAAATGGATTCCTGTTGGAGGCATGTGGGTTGAAAGCGATGTACAACTCATAACAGGGGAATCTATCGCCAGACAGTTTCTTTATGGACAGAAGTACTTCCTAGAAAAATTCGGTAAAATAGCAAAAATAGGATGGCTCCCAGACACCTTCGGCTTCCCAGCATCGCTTCCCCAGATAATGAAGAAAAGCGGTATAGAAGTGTTTATAACACATAAGGTTATGTGGAATCAGATCAACAAATTTCCCTACCATACATTTATTTGGGAAGGAATTGATGGAACAAAAATCCCCGTGCAAATAATAATTACTAATTATAATGAAATACTGACCCCTGATAGAATATATAATTATTGGAAAAAATACAACAATAAGAATGAAGCTCCGTTCTCAATAGTATCATATGGATACGGAGATGGAGGAGGCGGTCCAACACTAGAGATGATCGAGAACATAGAGTTCATTAATAAATTACCACTTATCCCTCAGATCAAGAGCATAGACGAGGAGGAATACATCAAAAAAGTAAAGGAGATCAAAAATAGAGTTCCCATATGGACTGACGAGCTTTACCTAGAAATGCATAGGGGGACCTATACAACAAATCTTACAATCAAGAAATTAATGGCGGAAGCCGAGTCTCTCCTAAGGTCAGCCGAAATAGCATCCACCATAGCTGAGGTCTTAGGGCTTAAGCAGTACCCTATGGATAAAATTGAGTCTCTTTGGAAAAGAGTCCTCTTGCACCAATTCCATGATGTCTTACCAGGTTCATCGGTTAAGGAGACGTATGATTACGCGATAGATGATCTAAGAAAGGTTATTAATGAAGCCAAAAACATAATTGACACGTCTTTAAGCCCTGTTGCCGGAAAAGACGAGATCATTATATACAATGATCTCCCTTGGCCTAGAAGCGGTGTTATAATATTAGATCTCGATAATGTCTGCTTGGAAGATCTTAATGGCAATCCTTTGGAGTGTCAATCATTCGAAGGAAAAACCTACGTATATGTAGACAACATACCACCACTAGGGTACGTTGTCTATAGGTTAACCACTAAAAAAGCCGACAAAAAAGGTGGAGTAAGAGTATTCCATGAAGGCGATGATTTAGTTCTAGAAAACGAAAAGATAAGAGTTAAAATAAATAGTAAAGGAGAGCTTGTATCGTTATTTGATAAAGAATACTCCAGGGAAATGATCAAAGATAAAAGCAATGTACTAATAGCTCACCCAGATCGTCCTAACATCTTCGACGCATGGGATGTTGATGAAGACTTTCTCTCGTACGGCGAAGAACTCTCCGTACTTGAAAAACCAAGAATAGTATGCGATGGCCCAATAGTAGGATGTATAGAATACACGAAAGGCTTCGGAAAATCAAGAATTAAACAAAGAATATGCATTTACAAGTCTTCAAAAGTAATTGATTTCAAGAACATAATCGACTGGAAAGACAAGCTAGTACTTGTTAAAGCTTGGTTCAACATAAATGTAAACAACAAAACCGTACACTATGAAATACCATACGGAGTCATCGAGAGATCATCACAAAGGAATACCTCCTGGGAAAAAGCAAAATTCGAAGTACCAGCACTCAGATGGGCTGACGTATCCGACGGAATATATGGTGTAGCAATAATATCTCCCGCAAGACATGGATACAGTGCCATAGGATCAAAAATAGGCTTAAGCCTATTAAAATCACCAATATTCCCGAATCCATGGAGTGACCTGGGTCAAGAAGAGTTTACATATCACCTATACCCGCACCAAGGAGACTGGATGAAAGGAAAGGTGCCAAACAAAGCCCTCGAGGTATGGTCACCACTAAAAGTGATATATCCAAAGAACCACAACATTAGAGGAGAACCAATAAAGAGCTACACATTACTAGAAATAACACCTGCTTCAAACATAGAGCTTGGAACTGTAAAGAAGTCTGAAGATAAAGAAGGATACCTAATCAGGATATGTAATTTAAGCAAAGCCGAGGCATCAATACTACTAAAAATACCAGCGCCAATAGAGAAAATATTGGAAACAAACATCATAGAAACACAAATACTAGGAGAGCATGAAGTAAATGAACAAAAAATAACATTAAAACTTAAGCCATACGAAATTAAAACACTGAAACTCATTGTACGCCTTAAAAAGAATTAAACAACAAACACAAGTCAATCTTATTTTATTATTTACCTTTACCTCATAGGACTTGAATTTTGTTCTCATTAATACGTTCATTAATACGAAGTGTTGGAAAACAAGCATAGCCCATATGAGGCCATGGTAGAGTACGTTCTTTCAACAAGTCATGGACACCATAAATTGAAAGAAAATAACCATGAAGGTAACTATTATACTTAAAAAGAGTATAATAAATATATATTTTAGAGGAAACTCTGCCCTTGGGTGATTAATTTGGCTAAGCTGAAATCAGGATACATACTATGTAGCTTACTATTATTGGCAATACTTGCAAGCATACCAGCAAATATTACTTATGCATCAACTCCAACTACCATAAATACCATTAAAAACAAAACTATTTTACAGGACAACGAGTGGCCTTGGGGTAATGCTACAGAACCATTCCCCTGGCTTGACTATCTTGCCAGCTTAACTACAGAAAGAGACGTTGTATTGACGGTGATATCAAGACACGAAGCAACTATACTAGAGAAAGCAAGAGTAGAGTTTCTGCAAAGCGAGGTAGCTAAAAAGCTTGGTATAGTAGACATAGTTCTTCGAAGCGTTGGACCAGCCTTATGGATCGACACAATAAAGAAGGCTGAAGAAAGCGGTAATCCATACGATATAGCATGGGGAGGCGGCCCAACACTATTCAACATAATAGACAAAGAGGGACTCATAGAACCACTTGATCCAAACCAGAATCCGGCCTACTATGCTATCCTCTATGAGGCATCAAAAATCAATGACACCCTTGCGGGTGCACCAACAAAATCTTATGACGAAAACGGGATAATACACTGGGTCGGTGCCGCAATAAGTAGCTTCGGATTTACTGTTAACCACAAGAAACTAGAAGAATTCGGTTTAGCTGACTTCAAACCAGAAAAATGGAGCGACTTGACATCCCCATTACTGGCAAGATATCTACCCACCACACCATTAGTAGGCATAGCAGATCCCTTCATGAGCACCAGCAATACTAGAATGTATGAAATCATACTACAAGCCTATGGATGGGAGGAAGGATGGAAAGTACTAACACTAATGGCAGCCAACGCCAAGATCTATGACTCAAGTAGTGCTGTAAGAGACGGCGTAATCATAGGCGAAATAGCTATAGGCATAACAATCGACTTCTACGGTTATACAGCAATGCATCAGAACCCCGACTGTGAATACATTATACCACAAGGAGAAAGTATTGTAAACGCTGACCCAATAGCACTTCTAAAAGGTTCAAAACACAAGATACACGCAGCAGCATTCATTGCATGGGTATTAAGCGAATACGGTGGACAACAATTATGGCTTGACTCAGACATCAACAGATTACCGATTAACGAAAAAGTATTTGACACACAAGCTGGACAACAAAGACCCGATCTAAAAGCTGCATACGAAGCTGCAACAACAGCAAGCGTAATACAATTTAATGAAACACTCGCCGAACTCTGGGAAAAGGCGATGCAAACATACTTCAAAGCAACACTAGTAGATGCACACGATGACCTACAAGATGTATGGTCAGAAATAGCCAAAGCATATCTAGATGGAGAAATAACTGAAGTAGAATTCAACTTCCTTGTCAACGAGCTTGTAAAGCCTCTTGAATTCACTGACCCGATTACCGGTGAAACAGTAACATTTACTGAAGAATATGCTATAAAGATTAACCCATACCTAGGCGATGCCACTATATGGAACCAGCTCAAGAGTACATGGGAAGAGAAAGCTAGAGAAAAGTATCAACACGTATATGACTTATTACAACAAATACTTTCCGGCGAACTCGTAATAACCACCACAACTACAACCACTACAACAACTACAACCACAACCACGACGACAACAAGCCCAACAACAGAAACACCAACTACTACAACAACCACGACAACTACCACAACAACGACCACGACGACAACCACGACAACAACTACAACCACAACAACCACGACAGCCGCAGACATATCAAGGTATTATCCAGTGATAGGTGCTATAGTGTTGCTAGTGATTATTATTGCAGCATATCTATTAACTAAAAAGAAGTAGCGGTAGCATCAAAATACCGTGTTGTAGGTAGCTTTTTAACATAGGCTTCATTATAAGTTATTTTTTCTTCAACTAACCAAAATTGTCTGTTAAAATATCAATTAACATAACATAACCTAATAGACAACACTTAATACCCCTATCCACCAACTAAATTATTTTCCTAAGAGAAAGAAAGTATTTCAGTATCTTCACAAGTATATTACCTAGAGCTAGGTGATATTGATGAGCCTTTCAGAAGAAAGATACTTAAGCTTAAAAGACTTCCTAGTAGGCACACTAGTAGTATCAATAATATATTATATTGCGTATGACCTTATACCACCAGATATAATGAAGGACATCGAGATCTATTTTTGGCTAGGCATGCTAGTATGGGTATTCATAGCATACAGACTGGGCTTCGACCCATATAGACTAATATATTCCTTCTCCTGGAGCTTTGTATCAATGATCGGTATAATATACATATTTATTGTACTAATGATCGGAATACCTGGAATACCAAGAGTCATAGCATTCTTCCTACTATCAATAGTTGCAATGACCATTTGGGGTCACATAAAATCTCGTATAGATCTATACAAACAAAAACAAAAATGGATAAAAGAACGAGGAGTAAGGGCATACAAAATCATAGCTTTGCAGCGCCGTGTAAAGACAGCTACATTCAAACTAGATTACGTGCTTATATCATTCATAGTCATATCATTTGTAATACTTATAGTGTTCTTGATAGTACCATTGTTAATGATGCTAATACACGCTTTTGAAGTACCAGAAGGAAAACCATGGTACTACTGGTTTGAAGTAATATTCAAGAGCAGAACATACATAAAACTGCGTCAAATAGTACAACGAGAACCTTGGACATGGCAGCCCTATGCTAATTACTTTGACATAACAGGTATTGATTACGGTATACTGCTGAATTCACTAATAAACTCAGCAATAGTAACTTCTGTTGCCACAATATTAGGCATAATAGTCGGATTCGTTCTTGCCAGATACCAGTTCCCTGGTAGAAGAATACTTAGGATAATAGCGATAATACCATTGTTTGTAACACCATTCATTAATGCTTACGCGATAAAATTGCTCTTCGGCCTAGATGGACTCATATCACAAATAACCAGCATGCTCTTTGGGTTCAAAATAAGAATACACGAGTTAGCTGGTGTAGCACTAGCACAAATAATGGCGTTCTACCCGATAGTCTATCTCAACGCTTACTCTAGCTTTGTTAACATAGATCCTAGCATGGAGGAACAGGCCGAAAACCTTGGTGCTAAAGGATTAAAATTATTCCTGACAGTAACACTACCACTTGCATTACCAGGTATAGCAGCAGGTTCCATAATAGTATTTATATTCAGCTTGGAGGATCTAGGCGCACCAATAGTATTCCAAGAAAGAAGACTAATAAGTTACAAGATCTTTAGTAGCCTCATCAGCGAGTATGGACAAGTCTCCCCAGAAATAGCAGCGCTTGGATTCATTCTATTAGGATTAGCTGTACTAGGATTCATTACTATAAGAAGTTACGTCGGTATGAGAGCCTATGCCATGATCTCGCGTGGCGGACGCTGGAATCCACGTGAAAGAAAACTTGGATGGAAAGGTCTTCTTGCAGTGTACTTATTGATATTCCCATTAGTAATATTCACTGCCCTACCACAGATAACCGTAGCACTTATGGCACTAAACATCATCCCTGTAAGACAATTCACTCTACAATTAGATCAAGCAACACTGAAATACTTTATAGAAATATTCACCGTCTCAGATATAGCAAAATATGTTAGAAACACAATAATCTATGCTACCGTGGCAACAATAATAGCCACAATAATATCATTGATAACAACATATGCTGTAAGTAGAGCAAAGATAAAGATAATAACACCACTACTAGATACACTAATCACTATACCAATCGCTATTCCAGGACTAGTGATAGCTATTGGTTACTTCTACTTCTACTCAACATTCTTTACAGGAACACCTCTTGACCCGACTAGTGGCCCACTTAAGTTCCAGGCATGGGCAGTACTAATAACAGCATATAGTATTAGAAAGCTACCATTCGTGGCGCGTTCCGTATATGCAGGATTCCAGCAAGTACATGAAACACTTGAAGAAGCTGCTCTCAATCTTGGAGCAAAAAGACTTAAAGTCCTAGGAAGTATTGTGTTACCCCTCATAGTATTGAACATGATTAGTGGTGCCATGGTAGGCTTCATCTACATATCAACAGAAGTTAGCACAAGCATTACCATTGGTTCATTTAACCAAGAACAAGCACCGATGACGTGGTATATGATGCACATATACAAGGGCGGGACAACCGAGGGTATACCATATACTGCTGCAATGGGCTTGCTATTGATACTAATACAGTTGGCTGTCGTACTGATAATTACGCTAGGATTCAAGCAGAGATACGCATTCATAGGAGCTGCCTAGCTTTAAATGAAAGTATGTTTTATAATGTTCAAAACACATAATTAACTAAAAACTAGGTGTCCCACAATGACAAAGGTTAGGCTCGTGAATATAACGAAGGTTTATGGCGCCGTTGTAGCAGTAGACCATATAAATCTTGAAATCGAGTCTGGCGAATTGTTTACACTACTAGGTCCTAGTGGTTGTGGTAAAACAACAACACTAAGAATAATAGCTGGCTTCGAGGCGCCAGAAGAAGGACGTGTTTACTTCGATGATGAGGATGTAACGTTCAAGAAGCCCTACGAGAGAAATACTGCCATGGTTTTCCAGAACTATGCTCTATGGCCCCATATGACAGTCTATGACAACATCGCTTACGGACTCAGACTTCGTAAACTACCTGAGGAAGAGATAAGGAAAAGAGTTAAGCAAGTACTAGAGCTGGTTAGATTAGAGGGTTTAGAGAGAAGGTATCCACTACAATTATCTGGTGGTCAACAGCAACGTGTAGCACTTGCTAGAGCACTAGTAGTAGAGCCACGTGTTCTCCTACTCGACGAGCCATTATCAAACCTCGATGCCAAACTAAGAATTGAGATGAGAGAGGAGATAAAGAGAATACAAAAGAGACTAGGAATCACAACTATTTATGTTACACACGACCAGCTTGAAGCAATGAGTCTCAGCGATAGAATAGCAGTAATGAAGGATGGCAAGATATTACAAGTAGGTACACCGAAAGAAGTATACTTCTATCCAAGGTCAATGTTTGTAGCAGGATTCATTGGTAGAAGCAACATCTACAAAGGAGTTATCACCGAAAGCAAAGACATTTACGCAAAAATACACGTCGATGAACTAGGCATCGAACTAGATGGAACACTTGTCGAGCCCGGTATGAAGGGAACAGCAGCAGTTGTCATAAGACCTGAAAACATTGAAGTATCCAAACCAGCCAACTTAACAGGATATAATGTGTTGAAAGGAAAACTAGACTTCCAGATGTTTGTAGGAGAGAAAATCGAAGCAAGAATAAAAATCGGTAACGCATCCCTCATAGCATATCTGCCAAACCAATTAGAAGTTCCACTCGGCTCAGAAATAACAGTGTATATACATAGAGAAAACGTTAGAATAATTCCTTTTAAATAAAAACATAATTTTAACTTCCTTACCTTATTCAGTAAACAATATTTTACACATCCTTAACAGGGAATTTAGTTTGTATTATTAAAAAAATGTTAAAAATTACATAATTTTTCTCTACATTACTTTCTTTTTAGGTAAAGTGCTACAGCAATTATTATTATGATTATTATGATTGCTGCTGCTATTAGTCCTATGTTGACTCCTGGTGCTGGTGGTGTCGTTGTAGTTGTTGTGGTCGTGGTTGTTGTAGTTGTCGTTGTAGTGGTGGTCGTAGTCGTAGTAGTTGTTGTAGTTGTAGTGGTTGTCGTAGTAGTTGTAGTCGTGGTTGTAGTAGTGGTCGTAGTGGTTGTAGTTGTTGGTAATGGTAGTTCATGTGTTTCAAAGTATAACTGTAGAGTTATGTCACTTGTTAAGTTTATAGTTATTGATGGCTCGGTTGATTCTGTTTCTCCTACAACCCATTTAATGAAACTAAAGTTTCCTAGGAAGTCTGTTGTATTACCTTCAGTAGGTATTACCGTTATCTCGTATACTCCCTCAGGTAATTCAAGACTTAGCACAGTGCTCTCTAAGTCGTATAGTTTATAGAATGTGTTTGATGCAATAGCTATTTTCGCTAATGGTGTTTTCTCTACTCCTTCTATTGTAATGCTAATGTTTAACGTATGTGTAGACGGTGATGGAGCTTGGCCTGGTGGATAGAATGTTATAGTGAAGTTTCTTGACAGTATATTTCCTGCTGCATCTACGGCTTCTACGTGAAGTATTCCTTCAATAGGCTGGTCAGATGACGGTACACTAATTGTTACCATATACGTATCTGCACTATACTTCTTGAGGTTAACAATTGTATCTCCTAACATGAGGTATCCAGAGATTTTCACAAGACCCCATTCGCCGTCATTTACTGTCACGAAGATCATATTGGTTTTTCCTGTTTCTGGCGTACCAAAGAATAATATGTCTACGCTAGGCGGGAAGTAGTCTGGCATATTGTAGAAGACAAACTCTACCGTACTTCCATTACCTGGCAGATTAATGTCTAACAGGGCGTATAGTCTGTTACCAATTACTTTCATGTCAAGTACTTTTATGGAGCCTCCATTAGTAGCTGACAACTCTTTGGAGAATGCTGGACCAGCCCATGGTAGTGATATGATCACCTTTCTTGATACATCTATTATACTAAGGTTGTTTATTAGATCGAATCTATAGGCGTGAGGTGCCTCATATACATGTCCGAAGAAGTACTTGTCCCATTCTGGATCAAGTGATATAGAATTGTATACTCTTCTCCTATCAACGTCATCGAAACCAACAAATGTTGGCATCTTGATCGGGAATGATATGCTCCCATCGCTAGATATTTCGAATGCTATGAATCCGTTGTAGTTGGGTCTGCTTTGTGCAAATGTTGTTGTTGTGATGAAGTATGTTGTTGTACCAGTTCTTGTTGATACAAATTTTACGTATTGGTCTCTATGAATGTGTCCTGCTAGTACCAATGTTATCTTATAGTCTTCACATAATCTAAGGAACCATGTTGCTATGGTTGTGTTTGCACCCCAATAGTAGCTTAATGGGTTGTCGGGGTTCGTATGTGGGTCTGTTTGCAGGATCGGATCGCTTGAGCTTATTTCTAGTGTTCCCTGGTAGTAGAATACTGGGTGGTGCATCATTACTATTTTTATTGGTATGTCCTTGTACTCTTTCAGTATTCCTTCGAGCCATCTCATTTGGTCTTCTGTAGGATATCCTTCATCTCTAGTATCCATTCCTATGATTAGATACTTACCGCCAATAACTCTATACCATTTATCGTCACCGTAGAATCTTAGGAAGTGTTTCAATGGCCAATCATGGTTTCCTGGTACTATGAAGAATGGTATTGAGTATAGGAAGCTTGTTCTAAACCCTACACTATACTTGTACTCTGGTTCTGCGGCACCATCGGCTTCATCTCCCGTCACGAATACAGCGTCTACACCAAGCAGGTTTATGAGCATTTGTCCAGCGAATCTCTTGTACTGACCAGTAATTGTGTCTGGTTCACCTGAGCCATAATGCTGATCACTTACATGTGCTATAAAGAGCTTTGCTAGTGTTTCTTCTGTTATTACCCAGACGCTACGTGGTAATTCAACGACACTGCTCCCAACAAGTACTAGGTCATAAAGACCCGGCTCAACGTCTTCTGGTAATGTTATCGTGGTTGTGTTGGATTCTGTGTGAGCTACCACGGTTACCGTGTAGTTTCTGACAACAAGATGATCGTCTTCAGCAAAGACGCCATAGATATAACCTGTTGACGCATCGACAGGAGCTTTGAACTCTATTGTAAATGAGTCTCCAGGAAATACCACAGCTGGTTTTCCTAGAGTAACATTCTTGGCCAGTGTTTCTCCAGGCATTGAATCGAGGCCTGGTAGTTCTGGTATCGTCTCTAATTGTGTCTCTGTATGGATTACTGGCATAAATGAAGTAACTAATATGAAGACAAAGATCAATGATAGTATACTCATGTATTTCTTACTCATAACAATCAACCCCAGAATATCTTATCTTATTATTTCAACAGCGTTGCTATATAATTATTACTTAATTGATCATTGAAAAAAGAACGAACAGACCATACAACTATTAAAGGAGGAAATAACTAAAAGAAAAGAGGGGCCCCCGCCATCTCACACTCTCCCGAGACCCCCGTGTGGGGGATGAATATGAGGAGGGTCGGTCTGGCGGGGGACACCATTTTTAGCTAAAAGTTTCTGTAATCATGTGAGGAAGAGGTACATGACTTCTCTAGTTAAAGGCCATAAGATTTATGGGAATATAAGAAAGCTTAAAGTGATAAGACCATTCGATCCATGGCGTAGTCCTCTATGTACTTGTCGTCCAAAATATAGTCTGCAACCCTATACAGGTTGTAGCCATTTTTGTCTGTATTGTTATGCAACAAGCTATATCGGTCGTAAACCTAGTACGCCTAAGAAAATGCTTCTTAGGAATGTAACTCACGACATAGCGTTTATAAACAGAGAACTTGTTGTTGAAATGAGCAGCAGTTCTGATCCATATCCTCCCATTGAGAAATGGCTTTTGCTGACTAGAAAAGTCCTTGAGATCTTTTACAAGTACTCTGTAAAGACATTGATTACAACTAAATCCGATCTAGTTACTAGGGACGCTGACCTATTGTCTAAGATCCCGGCAGCCGTTATGATAACCATAACAGGTCTTGATGACTCATTAGCTAGAAGACTTGAACCTTATGCACCACCTTATACTAAACGTTTAGAAGCGATAAGGGTTTTATCGAACAGAAACATTCCCGTAGGAGTACGAATAGATCCTATCATACCCGGGCTAAACGATGATCCTGAAATGCTTCGAGAACTAGTACATCGTGTAAAAGAGTATGGAGGGAAACATATCGTAACTTCCACATATAAAGCTAGACCAGATAACATCAAACGCCTCATTGAAGAATTCCCTGATATGGCAAGCTATTGGAGAAGACTTTATCTAGAAAAAGGAACTCGGATACATGGATACTATTACTTAAACCAAGAGCTGAGAAAACAATTATTGAAACCAGTTGTAGAAGCTGCAAGAGAAGCAGGGTTATCCCATGCTGTTTGTAGAGAAGGATTTCTAGAACCAACATACTTCAATGCAGAGAGTTGCGATGGAACACACCTCATACCTAAACAACATACACAAGATATCTCAAGGGTCAAGAAGCTCTTTTAAATCAATAATACACTTCTTATCAACCACTTCACCTCGGCTAAAAACAACCCCTTCAAGCTCTAGGAGTCTTTTCTTTATTTTTACGCCGCCACGACTATATCCACCTAAATCTCCATTACTCTTTACAACTCTATGACATGGTATAACAATGGGTGATTTGTTAGCCGCCATTATTTTTCCTACAAGTCTCGGACTTATTCCAAGTAATTTCGCTATAGAACCGTATGTTGTAACTTTACCCGGTTCAACAAGACTTATTAGAGCATATATTACCTCCATGTAATCTTCTAGTCGAGCTTTTCTTACCTTGTTCTCTTCGAGCTCGAGAACATAAAGAACCATTGTTTTTACACCTAGGTTCTAAGAGAGTGTCAGGCAGCTCACCTGCTTGCTCATAACCCGTTTTACGGGTTCGCAGCGGGGAGTTTCTTCATCCACTATTACTTAAGTTTAGCAATACCATCCTTTTAAACACTCATATCGTTATGATACGGCCTCCTGTTTATAACGATACTATTAGTCTAGAGATTGCATAGTTGGGAAAGGTGGCTTTTTATGCCTAGGCGAAGAAGGAGAAAACAAAACGTTATTGATTCTATTTATTGGGAGCTTGCATCGGTAATAAGTAGTGAAGGAAAGGTCTTTCTTGAAAACAATAATATAATTATTGATGCACGAGATCCTTATGCTCTTTGGTCTAGACTCCAGGATTACTGTGAAGAAGTTGTTATAGGCGATTACCAGAGAGTAAACATGGGCGAGGATCTCTCGCTTATTGAAATCTATTGTGCGTCAAAGAAGACAAAAGTATTAGTGAGAATGAAGGGTCTTGTTAATTTACTTGCGTTCACGCCTGTTTTCCTACTTTACGATAAAAAAGCATGTATTAAAGGATTGAAGGCAGAGGTTAATGTACTTTAGCACCGGGTTTAACTGGTTTTTCGACAGTTAATAGTACTGGCACTCCCTTTTCGTCTTCAGCAGCTAAGAGCATCCCCTGGCTTACATAGCCTCTAAATTTCTTCGGCGCGAGATTCGCCACTACAATAATATATTTCCCTACAAGATCTTCAGGACTATACCATTCCCCCAATCCTGCAACAAGCTGTCTTTCTCCAAGTTCGCCTAAGTCAACAATAAGCCTTAGTAGTTTTTTCGTCCCAGGGATCCTCTCAGCCTGCTTAACAACACCAACACGTAGATCACATTTCATAAACTCTTCAAAACTTATAGTCTCCTGTCCCTGGCTCATCCGTATCCACCACTATTTACCCGTGTTTTAAACTTCTTTACTCACTAAATACACAATAAATACAGTTAATAAAATAGTTCCGACAAGAGGAAACAGCGATGCCGGTTAACCACGAGAAATGGCTTGAGAGGAAATATGATTTCTGGGAGAGGCTGTGGGAGGATCTTGAGATAGGGTATTTAGATGAGGATCTCCTGCCGATACTGATAGAGTTTTTCCTAAGACCAGAAACATATACGCTGAGCAGTTGTAGTGGCAGAATAACATTAAGCGACTCATCTAGGCCTTGGTCACGTGAAGAAACAAGCATTGTATTTAAGAAACACGAACCTATATCGCCTGATGACATCCTGGCTGTTTATAGAAAACCTGTTGTACGAAACCTATGGCTTAACGTCGTAGGCCCAATAATACACGTCTCCACTATGAGCATGCGTGAAGCCGCAAAGATACTACAAATAGCAAGACTAGCAGGATTCAAACATAGCGGGATACTATCATTCAATAAAATAAAAGGGATAATCATTGAATTAAGGACAGGTGTTCGTTTCACACAATTACTGAAAACACCCAAGGAAGACGTAGTCCCCGAGACAAAGATACACGTAGTCGTCGATATCGCTAACAAGATTCTTATGGATGGAAAGAAAAGACTAGATCTCTTGCTAAAAGTACTTAAAGAACATAGACCGGAAAAACTGGACCCAATAATTATCAATGACTTGAAGAAAAGAAGAATCCCTCCTTACAGTGATTATTGATATGCTGCCAGCAACACAATTACTTAAATATCCTAGAAAGTTATGTTGTTAACTATACTTCACTTCTCCCTAATGATTTACTACCGGGAAACATTTATGACACCAGATTTATTGTTATGCTTTAGAAAAGAGTAGAATGGCTGGTGAAAGTTTTGTCAAGGGAATCTCTAGAACGTGTCTATGTAGAGGATGTTCTGAAAGGGCTGTTTACGGGCGAACGAGTACTATTACGAGGATGGGTTTACAGACATAGAGTTGTGGGGACAAAGATATTTATTGTACTTAGGGATAGCACTGGGATTCTCCAATGTGTTGTTGATAAAGAAAATACTCCAAAAGAAGTGCATGAGACCGCTGAAAAACTAGATCTTGAGGCTAGCATTGAGGTTGCTGGTGTTGTTAGGAAAGAGCCTAGAGCACCTGGCGGCTATGAACTAACAGTCGATTACTTGAAAGTCTATGGCTGGTCAAGGGATTTCCCAATTAAAGGCGGTGAGGGAATAGAGTATCTTCTAGACAATAGGCACTTATGGATAAGAAGTAGGAAACTAACAGCAATAATGAAGATTAAACATACCGTCCTCAGAGCCGGGCGAGAATACTTTATACAAGATGGCTGGTGGGAAGTTACGCCACCAATACTAACAGCATCAGCTTGTGAGGGCGGAGCAACTCTCTTCGAAGTGAAGTATTTTGATAAAAAGGCGTATCTTAGTCAAAGTGCACAGCTTTACCTAGAAGTACTCATTTATAGTCTAGAAAAAGTATGGAGTTTAACACCTAGCTTTAGAGCAGAAAAAAGCAGAACACGTCGTCATCTAGCAGAGTACTGGCATCTCGAAGCCGAAGCTGCATGGTATGACATGGAAGATATGATGAAAGTGTGTGAAGAACTAGTATCGTATATTGTTGGCCGTGTTCTCGAAGAGAACGAGAATGAACTAAAATTCCTAGGAAGGGACATCAAAAAACTAGAGAAAGCCCTTGAGACACCATATCCTAGAATAACATATGATGAAGCCATAGAAATTCTACAGAAGAAAGGAGTAAAGATAAAGTGGGGCGACGATCTTGGAGCAGATGAGGAAAGGATCCTGACAACAGAATTTGAGACACCATTCTTCATCACCCACTTCCCCAAGGAAATCAAGTCGTTCTACATGAAGCTGGAGCCAAGTAGGCCCGAAGTGGTAAGAGGCTTTGATCTACTAGCCCCAGAGGGTTATGGCGA
This sequence comes from Desulfurococcaceae archaeon MEX13E-LK6-19, assembly GCA_029637525.1. Lineage (NCBI taxonomy): Archaea > Thermoproteati > Thermoproteota > Thermoprotei > Desulfurococcales > Desulfurococcaceae > Desulfurococcaceae archaeon MEX13E-LK6-19. The sequence continues at coordinate 917,397 of CP072660.1, read as the reverse complement.
GATTATTGGTGGTAGCGAGAGAGAAGATGACTATGATAAGTTACTTACACGAATCAAGGAGAATGATCTAAACCCCGATGATTACAAGTGGTACCTAGACTTAAGAAGGTATGGCAGTGTTCCACATAGTGGCTTTGGACTTGGCATAGAACGTGTTGTAATGTGGATAGCTGGACTAGACCATATCAGGGATGCAATACCATTCCCGCGATTTAGAGGGAGAATATACCCGTGACAAAAAACGATAAGAACCCTGCTATTGACTCCAAGACTCTAATAAACTTGCTCAGGAAAATGCACAGCAAATACGTTGATCCATCTAGCTTTATTGTGAATTACGTTAAAGGAAGAAGCCTCTTTGAGTTCATTATAGCTGTTTTATTGAGCCAGAATACAAGCGATAAAAACGCCATCAAGGCTTTTGAGCGGCTAAGAGAAGTTACGGGCAACAGTATCAGTCCCGAGAGAATTCTTTCACTAAACATAAACGAGATAGCTGAAGCAATAAGACCTGCTGGCATGCATAAAGAGAGAGCGAAAAGGATCATTGAGATCGCGAAGCTCTTCTCAGATAAAAACTTTGTAACAAAACTAATTGATAAACTGAATAAAGTGCCAGTAGAGGATGCTAGAAGAATACTAATGGAGATCCCGGGAGTTGGCAGAAAAACTGCTGATGTAGTTTTGTTAATGTATTTTGGTAAACCAACTTTCCCCGTGGATACACATATTATGAGGATCACTAGGAGGCTTGGCTTCATTAATAAAAACGATTACGAGCAGGCTAGAAGTTTTTGGATGAAGTTCCTTGATAGCAGAGATTACCTTGAAACACACCTGCTACTAATTACTCATGGACGCAGAATATGCAAGTCAAGAAATCCTTCCTGCACCAAATGCCTCCTAGCTGAATACTGTCCCTCAAAACAGGAAACCGTCTAGGATGATCATTATGGCCAGACAAAAACCATTGCTGAGAAGAATAGCGGAAGAGGTCTATGGAGAGGAATTCGCGAACAAGATATGGAAGAGAATAGAAATAATAGGAGACATAGCGGTAATAAGAGTATCATTCAATGTAACACCCGAGGAATTAAAGCCTTTAGCCAAAGCTATTCTGGAGAAAATACCTTATGTGAAGAGTGTTTGGGCGGGACTACCTGGCGTCAAAGGCGAGTATAGACTCCGCGAGTATGTTCATTTAGCTGGCGAGAAAAGAAGTGAAACCATATACAAGGAGCATGGTTGTCTTTTTAAAACAGATATAACTAAGGTCTATATCTCCCCAAGACTAAATTATGAACATAAGAGAATAGCTAAACTTGTCAAGCCAGGCGAAGTAGTAACAAACATGTTTGCTGGTGCAGGTCTGTTTTCAATAATTATAGCGAAATATTCAAGACCAGCGAGAGTCTATAGTATCGACATAAACCCCATCGCCTACAAATACATGGTTGAGAATATTAAGTTGAATAAAGTAGAAGACATAGTTATACCATTGCTTGGCGATGCCGCAAAAGTTATTGATGAAAAGCTTGTCGATACCTCAGATAGAGTGTTAATGCCATTGCCCGAACTAGCTATAGATTATCTTCCATATGCTATCAAAGCTCTCCGCGGTAGGAAGGGTTTCATACACGTTTACGTCCATGTTAAGACCTTGCCTGGCGAATCATATATTGAGAAAGCAAAGGATCTTGTGTTAAAAAGGCTCGACGAAATAAATGTTAGTGGGAGAGTATTGTTTGCGAGAAAAGTCAGAATGGTTGGTCCTAGAAAATACCAGGTTGTACTAGACTTGCTTATAGAGTGATCATCGTTTTCTGCGCTTAGGTCTTGCTGTCTCGACTTCTATAGCTCGTACACCAACACCCATGAGTTTCTTCATAACCGCATCAACGAACTTTACATGGAATCCTTTCTGTCCAACAAATGCTCCAAATGCATCAGTCTCTACTTTTACTGCTAGTTCCGGTCCAGCGAAATCTATATCGACGATATGTCTGTGAATCCAGCTTACTGGGTGCATTGCTCTTATCAAGGGCTTGAAGTCTAGTGATAACTCTACGCCACGTAGCTTCAAGTTTGTATCAGCTTCCATTGCTTCAATTCTCTCTCCTCCTTTACCTATTAGTCTTCCTAGACTGCCTTCTTTGACTATAATTATTGCATCCGGCACATTCTCGCTCTCTATATTGAATGTTTTCTTCTCGTCAATGAACTCCACGACAGTAATAATATCGGCGTCTGGGGCATGTACTCTAGCTACATCCAGCACGTTTTTCTCTACATCATTGAGTTTACGGTTTCTCATTCTTGTCTCTATGAGTAATCTAATACCTCTTTTCGCGCCAGGCCTGACAATATCCTTTAAACCAAGATCTATTACTTTGGCGTTCTCTTCGCCAAGAAGAACTTCCCTGACAACGGTAGCTCCATCTCTCTCCATCCATGTCGTTTTCTGGAACACCGGGTCACCTGCTATTATGAACCTACTATTCCTACCAATTCTCATCATTATCTCTATACTGCTCTCGGGAGGAATACTCTGCGCATCATCGAGGAATATCACTGAGTCGTCAAAGGTCCTTCCACGTAGATAGTGTGTATCAGCAAATACTATCTTGCCAGCCTTAATGAGCTCCTCGATTTTACTCCATTCAATAAACCCCTCTAATATATCTCTTAAATAATGTATTGCTATGTCATAGTACATTTCCCCTAATTCAACTGCCGTGAGTTCTTTCCCTGTAACAACATCGACTACAGGTCTTGATATAATGAACCTCTTGTATTCTCCAGAAAGTATGGCATCAATACCATAGATTACACTGAAGAGACTCTTACCAGTACCAGTGGGGCCAAACAACCCTATAATCTCATAGTTCTTGTTTGCAAACGCTTTCTTTATCTCCTCTTGTCCCACGCTCAATGGCTTGAGTTTCTCAAATAGTTCGCCCATACTCTATCACCATACCGCATTATTGTCTCGGTAAAGAATACTCTGGAGAACCCGGTTTATATATTCTATCCATTAGATCTTATTTAGTTCTAGTTACTTACTTCCGTATTCTCCTTTACAGAAAATCTCCAAAACTTTATTGATTATTTCCTCGATCTCATAGAAAACTGATGCCCTATTCTTTATGTCTTCAACAATTTTACATATTGTATTTCGATCAATACTATATTGGATAAGCTTCTCCTTATCGATTTTGTTACTCCATAGAAGTAACAGTGTGATCCCGTCTACTGTATATGGATACTGATTTAGTTTAATTAGATAACTTACATATGCCTCTATTGAAGGAATAGTAAACACGTATCCGCGGACACTGATTTTTCTCTTTGCAGAAAGAATTCTAGTTAAGTATTCGTTTTTGGCGATAACAATATATGTTACTGGTAAGGTTACTGGGTTGACTGCTACAGATCCTTGTGTATCTAATGATTCTTTTATTCTTTCTCTGTATGTATGAAGAGAAAGGACATTTGATAACGCGTCTGCCAGTAGGTTTGTATCCCCATCTGATACAAGGATTCTTATCTCATTAATTGTCCTAGGGACTCCATAAAATATTGTTGTCATATCATTGAGTATGGCTACTTCAAAACCAAGTAGCTCAAACTCGTTTTGTAAACGAAAAATACGTTCAAGAACATACGCCGTGAAACTACTCATTTTATTTACAACCACATGAAAATACTTTTACGCTTTGGGTGCTAGTAAGAATTTCACTCTACCTTCTCCCGCTAATGCAAACTCGAGATATATTGGCGCATCATTCGAGAATTTTACTATGGTTGCTTCAGCAATCTTTGTTAACGCTACAACATTCTTAAGGTATTCTATACTATAAGCTGATTTAGCCGGCTCCTTTACTACAAGATCTATTAATGCAGGCATATCACGTGTAAGCTTAGTCTCGGCCATAGTCCCTCCTACACCCCTCATGTATAGTGCTTGGTCGTCTTTCGCTTCAAACTCAAGAGTATCTCCCACAGCTTCAGCATCCTTGATAGCATGCTTTATAGCATCAGCCAGAACTTGCGCCTCAACAGTAAATTCCAGTGAAGCCTCTGGTATCTCTGGTACTTGAACCTCTAGATTCTTAAACCTATAAGTCCTCTTTATCGCAGCATGAATAGTAACTCCAACATAGTCTTCTTCAGCAAATAACTCAAACCTATCGCCTTTCTTAAGCCTCGTCAAGAGTTTAGATAAGTTGGCCATACTTATACCGAGAGTGGTTTCCTCGTTAACCTCGTATTCAAGGAAACTAGTCGCAGGCAACATGACTTCAATTAAAGCTACTCTAGCTGGATCAAGCGCCTTAAGGAATAAACCATCATTGTTTATCGTTATTGCAACTTCATCAACTAGCTTGGCAAGAGAATCAACTATACTCTTTATACTTTTTGCCTCAGGATAAACAACTCTTGCAATCAAGACCCTGCACCTCACCAGTACTGCGACATAGTTATTTCTAGTTTAACACCTAAATAATAATCCTTTTTCCCCAAATAAATAAAAGACAAAAACCCTCAATACACTGTATTAATAAATCATAAAATACACCACTATTTCCACTAGCGTTCAATTCAAACTCTGTCATTAGTAAGCTGTAAAGTGTGTAGCATAATACATCACCATAATGGTATATTAAAACTTTTATCATTTAAAGTAAATAACAATCACTAATGGCGCTGTGATTGGAATTCACAGGATTAAATTTAAAAACTGTTGCATTATAGGTTAGTCATAACTAAGTAATTGTAAGCGGGGGGATTAACGTGGGAGAAGTTAAAAGAGAACACTGGGCCACAAAAATAGGTCTCATACTCGCAATGGCTGGAAACGCTATAGGACTAGGAAACTTCATCAGATTCCCCGCAAAAGCAGCCGCATACGGTGGAGGAGCATACCTCATACCATACTTCCTGGCTCTCGTCATACTAGGTATACCAATAATGTTTGTAGAATGGACTCTAGGACGTTATGGAGGTGCACATGGACACGGACACTTAACCCCAATGCTATTCCTAGCCGCACGTCACAGGCTCTCAACAGGTAAAGCAGCTGCTTTTGCTATACTCGGTGGTGCTATAGCCTTTGTCACAGGTGTAATGATCACAGGTTACTACACAAACATAATAGGATGGATGGGCTTCTATGCAGTATCATCTCTGAAAGGAGACTTTGCAGCACTAACTGATGCCGACGCAGCTATAGGGTTCCTCGTTAACTTCCTAGCAACACTACAATACAACCTACCAGCATGGATTATATCCCTACTAATAATAACACTAATTGTTGCAAGAGGTATAAGACGTGGAATTGAAGTAGCAGCAAAAATCATGATGCCAATACTGTTCTTAGAAGGAGTAGTACTAGTAGTAATGTCACTAACCCTCGGTGCACCAGTGAAACCCGAGTGGACTAGCCTAAAAGGATTCGAGTGGCTATGGACACCCAAACTAGATAAGCTGACAGACCCCGCTTCATTCATTGAAGGCGCTGGACAAATATTCTTCACATTAAGTATCGGTATCGCTGGAATAATACCTAACTATGCAAGCTATCTAAGAAGAGAAGACGACATACCATTAAGTGCACTAACAACCACTTCACTCAACGAGTTTGCCGAGGTAGTCATGGGTGCCAGTATAGCTATACCACTAGCATACGCGTTCGGAGGACCCGACTTAATGGCTAAAGTAGAGGCTGGAATGTCAGGCTTCGTGTTATCAGTAAGCGCTCTACCACCACTATTCGGTAGACTAGGATTCGTAGGAAACATTGCCGGATTCCTATGGTTCTCACTACTATGGTTCGCTGGCGTGACTAGCGCTATAGCATTAGTAAATGTTGTCACATCAATATTCGAAGAAGACTTTGGTATTGCAAGAAGTAAGGGTGCATGGATAGCATTTGGTCTAGTATTCCTAACAGGAGTATTCGTAAACATAGAAGGCTGGCTAAATAACGCCTCAACAGACTACCTTGACCTAGCAGACTTCTACGCAGGATCACTACTATTGCTTGTCGTAGCATTATTCGAGGTAGCAGCCGTCCTGTGGCTATGGGGTGTTGATAAGAGCTACGAAGAACTACACAAAGGAGCATACATAACCGTGCCGAAAGGTTACTGGAAGTACGTGGCAGGAGTACTCGCTCCGATATATCTAGTCATACTACTAGGATGGTTCATATACACATCATTCCTAAAGGGAGAAATAGTGGGCGCAGCTAGACCAGACAACATCTTCGGATGGATAGCAGCGGGCATGCTAGTACTAATGTTCCTAGTAGGAATCGTAATATCATACCTGTCACTAAAGAAGAGGTACCTATCTTAGGGTGATAAGCCATGGCCTTCGAAGCACTCGTGTTCCTTGCAATCGGCTGGGGAATAGTATTTCTACTGCTGGCGTTTGTTGGTATAAAATGGCTAAAAGTTTCCAAGAGGAAGAAAGAGTGAGCAAAAACCCCAATGAACTACTACTAGATACGAAGAACAGTATCCAGAAAATCATGGAAAAAATAGATTATTTTTCTAAACAAGGTCTTTTACCTCCTAAAATTTCTTTTAAAACAAAAAAGAACCTAGAAGAAGCTCTCAAATACATAGACATGTCCTTGAAGGAAATGAAGTACAGTAACGTTCTTCTAGCAGAGAAACTGCTTAAGGCATCACGTAGTATTTTAAGAGAAATAACAAAACTTGTTCAAAGACCTAGCGAACTTGCACACAGAATAAGCTTACTCCGCTCATATGCTTCCGCAGCCTATTATGATTTCTCGGGTAAGATAACTATTGTAAGAAGAGCCTATAAGAAGTACATTCTCGCATTTGTACTGGCAATAATATTGACGCCATTATTCTTCCAGGGAGCAGGAATTCTAATAGGTTTCCTACTCTTCCCAATGCTTATATCGATACATGCGTTTAGAGCTAGGAGAAAACTAGGAGCAGTAATAGCTTCAATACTTCTTCCACTCATCGTCTTCATAGACTCCATAGCTTTATACTATGTGGCCTACGCCTGTACTTCTCCAAGCGAAATCCAGGAGATAACCGAGGCATTAGGAGTCAGTCCTGTGATAGCATATCTTGTATTGGCAGGTATAGCCTTGATGGCCGGTGTAAGCTTGTATCACTCCATACACGCGTTTATAGTGCTTTACAAGAATATAGATTCATTGATTTAGAGAAGAGATTCCAGTGTCCCAGTGTTTTCTCTTGCTATAGTTTCTATACCTAATTCATCGAGAACAAGATGTATGTCTTGAAGAAAGTTATTGAACTCGCCTATATTGACTATCACAACACGTCGATCTACTGTTCTTATTTTAGGCGTGGTTAAAGTAACTATGACCGGTACGGCGTATTTTACTTTCTTTAGGAGAGGATATTTTCTTGTAATCCAGTCAATGTACTTTAGAAACTTCACTGTTCTCTCGATATGTTTTCTTCCGACATCATAGAGCATTGACGGAGATAAACCATGGATCCAGTGTTTACAATCAACAACAATAGCTCTACCAGAGCCAATATCGACGCCAACAACATCTATTTCAAGCCTAATAGGCTTGGTCATTAACACATTTGTATAAACACTATAACCATGGCTAGAGAGGATCTCTGCAGACAATTTCTCGAAGTCTCTCCAGTCAACATAACGCGAAAGCCTCTTTACAGGCAAACCCCGCTTAATACCCTCAATAACGAGTACTAACTTATTCTCCACAACAACACTGCCATTCTTTAATGAAATACCCGGAATAAGCCTTAACGCTAGTGAAACAACTTCCTTCGATATGTGAAGAGTCTTAGATAAATCATCTATGGTAACCTTGTTCCTCTTCAAAACCTCCTCAATAATCATCCTCACAGTACCAGCTTCCATACCGCTAAGTACACCACACATAATTATCCAGATTTACTATCTCCCAAACAATATTTTAATAAATAACTAACCCTAAGGTATTATGAAAACAAACAAGAAGCCCGTGATAATCATGCCGGTTGACGAAGATATCATGCTTGGCGATATACGTAAAGAACTCCTCAAGAAGCCTATCAAGGATTACATGATACATACAAATACTTGTATATGCGATCTTATAGAGTACTTTAATCAAGCCCATGGATTTATGGCAGGGCATATAATTGAAGCAGCTAAAATACTTGCCGAAATGTGGAGTGATGACAATACAACTCGCTTCCTAGCATTCACGGCAAATATTGTTGCCACTGGTCTAAGAGGGGTGTTGACACAACTTATCCGTGAAGGATTCCCCCATATAATCATAACAACATGTGGCACCATAGACCACGACATAGCCCGTGGTACTGGACGCAAATACTATAAAGGCACATTCTATGCTGATGACGCTCTGTTGAGAACTCTCGAAATACATAGACTAGGAAATATATTCATACCATTTGAAAACTATGGCATTGCAATAGAAGACTTCACTCGAGAGTTATTGAGGGAACTAGCAAACGAGAAGAAAGAATGGAGTCCACATGAGATCCTACGTAGAGTTGGAGAGAAGATCCAGGACCCGTTCTCAATACTTAGAGCTGCGGCTGAAAAGAATATACCAGTAATAGTGCCAGGTATAACGGATGGAGCTTTTGGTACACAAATAGTTATACAAAGCCAGTTTACTGGCTTAAAATTAGATGTCATAGGGGACGAAAAGCTATTAGCCGACAAGGTTTTCGAGGCAAAGAAGCTCGGCGGACTCATAATAGGTGGTGGGATAAGCAAGCACCATACCATATGGTGGTCGCAATTCAGAGACGGACTTGACTACGTGGTATACCTTACAACCGCTGTTGAATACGATGGAAGTTTAAGTGGTGCACAACCAAGAGAGGCGATATCATGGGGTAAGCTAAAGGCTGGAGGACGTAGAGCTGTAGTATATGGTGATGCTACTATCACGCTACCATTAGTTGTTGCTGGCGCTAAGTGTATAATGGAGGGCAAAATAAAACTTGACGAATAAACAGGGAGTAGTAGTTAACATAGGGTTCGACGACATAGATAGCCCTCAAGGTGGTTGTACAACACATTTTGTTTCTGAACTCATCATAAAATGGTCTAAAAAACCTTGGGTCGAGTTTATAGATTATCCAAACTTGATAAGACTAGCCCCCGGTGTCCCATGGAAGACAAGAGGTAATGGAGGACTTGTTGTTAGAGTAAGAGTGCCAGACGAAGAAAAAGCTTTCGATCTATACGAAGAAGCTGTTGTTGAAGTAGAAAACTATGTCAGAGAATTCATGCATCCAGAAAGTCATCCAGCTCTCGCTATGGTCGTAGGGTATCCTGATAAAACACTTGAATGGCTGGGGCACAAAGCAGTCCAGGATATTATTCCAAAAGATCTTCTACTAAGAGTCATCGACAAGATAACTAATCTTCATAAAGACACGAGGATACGAGGATATAGGGGTCTTGTTGGGGCATATGCATCCATAGGAGTAACGCTTAGAGATAGCGATTATACTTATGAACTAATAGCCTACAGGAAGCCAGAGTATTGGGGAAAACCAAGACTCGTAGATCCATTGAGTGTAAAGAACATGGATTTAGCCTTGAAGGGTAAGACTTTTCTTAATTATGATCATGAAGTGGACAAGCCCCTCATAACACCTCATGGACCGGATCCTGTATTGTTCGGTATACGAGGCGAAGAACCCGAGTATTTAGTAGAGGCTCTTCGAATGATACATGTACTCGAACCCATCGACATGTGGATTATATACAGGACTAATCAAGCTACAGACATGCATTTAAGGCAAATAACTAGTTTAAACGAGGCATATATTTACACAGGAATAAGAATTATTGCCACAGTATATAGCCAGCCAAGAAGGATACGTGGTGGACATGTCGTCTTCAAAATAACGGATAACACTAGAGAACTCGATGTAGCTGCTTATGAGCCTACGGGTGGATTCAGAAATATTGTTGAAAAACTAATACCGGGCGATATTGTTGAAGTATACGGCATTATAAGACCACCTAGCTCTAATCATGGCCCAACTCTTAACCTCGAAAAAATACGTATCATTAAGCTCGCTCCTAGGTACAAGTATGTAGCTCCACGATGTCCTAGATGTAGTGCACGCATGGAGTCAATGGGTAGAGGTAAAGGGTATAGATGTAAGAAATGCGGGTATAAGGATCCTAATGCCAAGAAAATAGCTATTCCTCTTCCAAGAGATGTTACACCAGGATTTTACCAGCCTCCACCTAGGAGTTTTAAACATTTAATGAAGCCCATTGAGAGATTTGGTAGGGAGAAAAAAGAACCACCTAAAAGACTATACGTCCCATGGTACTGGAAGTCTTCTTAGATACTTAGGTTCAAGAATTCATGTAATTTAGGCAAGAACAGGATATAGTTAATATGTTCTAGGGACAAGTTTATTTACAAAGTAAGATATAGTGTTCAAGATGATGAACATGTCGCAGCCTTTGACGTTTAACGTAAATATAGAAAAGCTTGTTGATCATGTAGTTTATGGTGCTGGTGCCGTTGAAGTAGCTAGGGTAAGTATTTCATTCAAATACGTCTGTACGAAAATGTTTGGAAAATGTATAGATAATTTCGATATAATTCTAAAACTTGGTAATCCGCTACATGGAATCATAGATTATAGATTATCGGAGCCTAAGTACGATGATAAAGGAAAGATACTACCAGGAAACGTGAGCAGAACATCGACACCAGAACAACTTGAAATAATCCTACCTATTACTGTAAAGAAGGGAAAAGCTGAAGATACATTCTCCATAGAAATGACGATATTCTACAGCCCCGAGACAATAGCTAAGAAAGAAAGCATCCCCATAGAAGTTAGCTATAAACTCCAAAAGGAAGAAAAAGAAAACAAGCTTTTGAGCGAAATACTAGAATTATCCATAGTCCCACCATATACTTTAGAAGCCGGTCTCAGGATTAAAGAAGGCTATGAGCAAAAGGCGTTTTTCATTGGCGATCAAGTTGATCTACGTATTGCAATAAAGCCTTACCTTAACAATAAGATTAGATTAGTCGTAAAGTACCCTGGTGAGCCCATCGTTAAAGACTACATTGTTGATGCGCATAAACCTGTATACGATAAGCTTCTTCTAAAATTTACTGAGGAAGGAGACAATATTATCGTCCACGCCATTGATGAAGTAACTGGTTATGAAGAAAAAATCACCATCCCTGTTAAAGTAGTTAAACCGCCACGGACAAAAATAGTTGATCATTGGGCTGAAGGATTACTTATCCCTGGTTCACGGGTAAAATTATTCTTTAAGATAATAAATGAAGATTTCATGTCACCTGTAAATATTAAACTATACATTAAAGCCTATGGCTCTGAATCAACAGTACAAACAACAATAGATCCCGAAGGAGAAGTTGTTGTAACTACAGAGCTTGATGTACTTAGTGATGAAAAAGGTGAAGTCGTTGTTGAAGAACAAATAGAGTCTTTCGAGCCAATAACATACAGCATAGAATTAACAAAACTCCCACCATTAACGAGACCAGAAATAAAAATAGAATTAATTGATAAAGAATTAAAAATTATTCATGGCGAAGAAGCTTCCACAGGATTACTAATAACTAATCCTACAAGTATAATACTCAAACCAGAAATAAACGCCCTAGCTCCTCCACAAGTAGATGTAGATATTGAATCTAGAGATCTTGATGCCAATAAGACTACCCCAATAAGCATAAAGATTGCTGGCTTAGAAACCGGTGTATTCACGATCCCTATAACCGTGAGAGTACTGAATAGGAACGTCGTGCTTTACGAAGATAAGTTCGAACTGAAAGTAGAAGTTATACCTCGTTTCAAGCTCCTCTCGGCCAAAATAATATCTCCTTTAGGCGGAGAGAAAGTTGTTATCGGAGAAAATGCAAGACTTTTACTTGAAGTAGTAAATAATTTCGATAAACAACTTAAAGTAGAAATAGATTCTTCTGACAATATCAGGCTACATAGCAGGGAATTATTATTAGATCCTGGTAGAAGCATCTACGAAATCCCCTGTACAGCCGAGAAACCTGGTAAAGCAACAATATTTGTCCGCGATGAAGCCTATGAAGATTCTATAGATACGATTAATGAGATAATAGAGCCTCTAGTATCAGCTGAAATAACCATTGCCGAAGACGTGTTCACAGGCATACCACTGACACTGAAAATAAGTTTTATCAATCAAACCCATATCGCGCCAAAGATTATTTACGAACTAAAAGCCATTGATAACATATTGTTCATAAGTGGAAACAAACAAGAACGTATAGTAAAAGGCTCCTTGTTCATGGAACCAGGTCTAGGAACAAGTAGTTCTGAAACATTTACCGTGATTATTCCTAGAAAAGATAGAGCTGTCGTAAGTCTAACATATACGCCAGTACACATAGTAGGAGACAAACAATATAGCGGTAGAGAAGTTGTAATCGAGAAAGAGTTTACCGCAGATTACCCGCTTCGTATAATAGTTAGTGAAAAACAAATTAACGTGAAAAACCCGTATCCCCCGGTTAAGATAGTCTTTAATGAAGAATACAATGTTAAGACTATAGATGTTAAATTATCCAATATATCACATAAACAGGTTTCTGGAATAAAACTCTCCGCAAGATCGAGAGATATCAAACCATTCTATAACACTGGCACACTACAGTCAAACGAGCTTACAGGGATCACGCTAGAAGGTAAGTACCAGACAAGATTAAGACTCGTAATTGACATACCATATAGTCTTCAAGAAAATAGAGTCGTTGAACTAACGGCATCAATACCCGGTTCTAGCGATGTAATTAAAGAGGAAATCAATGTTGCTATTGAGCCCCAGGTATTTGTTGACATATTCTATCCACCAAGGTCTTACGATTATGAATGTATAAGACAATATCCGCACACAATATTACCCAACGGCTGGGCCGAGGTATTGTTACCAATATCCGATAATCCTCTTGATTGCGGAACACCTTATGAGGCGTCAAGAATACTATACAGTATCGCAAAAGAAGCAATTGATAGTATTCATAGACGAAGAATATCTTACCCGATTGATTTCTATAGTCTCTTAGCAAAATACATTATCGAATCAATGACTCCCAATGGAAACGTAGACTATATTAAGAAGGTCATTAACGAAAGCGTGTCTAGATACGTGAGTTCGCAAAAAGACTTCATTATATTCATGGAGCTTGCTTGGGCACTCACTCTATGTCGTTACACAATGGCGTGTAGTGAACGTGACTATGATAAATTAATTGAAATTATTGAGTCAATAGAAGCCCCTCAAGCAATAATTCCGCTAAAGAGAGATAGAGTAATAATGAATCCAAGCATGATCTACTCGCAGATAAGAAAACTGCTTTTAAACCCCTATAGCGAGCCTCTATTACCAAAGGATCCGTTAATAGGAGATTTAATGGTAATGTATACATTACTTTCCGGAAAACCTATCTACAATTATGGTGCAATAGAGTATCTCATTAAAAACAAGAATATAGATAGTTTAATGTTTGCCCTAGCTGCAGGCGGCTGGAAAACTCTATTGAACATGAGGTTTGCTCCTTACCTAAGAAACATACTAAAGAACATAAGCGAGCCTAAAGCAAGTCTTGCCGCAGCCATAATAACTCGATACATTGTATATAGAGACTATAAAGCACCTGATTACTCTAAGCCTCTTTTCAAGGGCATGACAATCCATGATCTAAAAGAATTATCTAGAGGTGTAGTCTAATGACAGGCTCTAAAGATAAAAACTTGATGGCACGCATCAATGACCTAAACAGGAAAATAAACGACATAAACATGGCCTTAGCATCAATTGTACAATACCTAGAGGAGATAAAAGATAACACCAAGACAATACAGGATTTGTCACCAATAATAATGAAAACACACGATATCATAACAAGAGTATCATACATATCCGAGGAATTACGTAATGAACTATCAAGTATGTCTGATAACGTTACAAGAAGACTCGATACACTATCACAGGAACAAAAAGAAGCAATTAATAGAATAGAAGCGTCGAGACATGAAATCATTAAGAACATCAACGATAGTACTAGGAGCCTAAAGAAGGAACTAGAGAACATTCGTACCGAGCTAAAGAATTACATAGACGAGTCTTCATCAAGAATACTATACATGATTAAAGAAGCTAATTCCATTATTGCTGAAAAACTTGAAAAACAAAGCGGCGTAATAAGTTTATCTAAAGAAATGCTTCTAGGCGTGATCACTAATAGCATCATTAATGAACTCAAGAAAAAACATGGCAAGAACCCCATGGTCTTAACAAGAATAGATAATTACCCGCTTATAATTGTTGAGACAGAGAAGGAAATTATGTTGATACTTGTAACAGACGCTCCTACAGAGCAATTAACAGGTTTCCTTGATGGAATTGCGTCAAAACTAAGTTTCTACACGAACAAGAACATAAGAAAGATTATCGTAACGGGGACCACTTACAGTACTTCCATAGTACCATGATTTTTATAGTAAGTATACAAACTGGCAATTAAGGTACAAAACTCGTAAAGTGTGTCAGCAGAGGACCACTTCGTCACGCCTTCGGTCGCTTCCGGGGTATTTCTTCATCCACGTAGTCCTAGGTTTCATAGTAACTAGTTTATAAAAAATGTTTTTAATTTTTCTTTCATGGTTTCCACAACATTATTAAGTCTCCTGGAGATATATCGTATTGATAAGGTGTATCAAGAAATGAGGAGAAGCGTTCATGCCCTAATGGGCGCATCTCTAGGTGTGCTCTTGGCATGGAATAATGCTCTAGTCTTCTTTCCAAGTCTAATATTTGGTTGGATTGGAGGATACTTTCCAGACATAGACTTAAAATTTAGGCATAGAAAGAGTCTTCACAACATCTTCGCCATAGCTACAGCTACGGTAATAATATACGTTGGCGCCTATAGTTTATTCGTAAATTGGGGTACTTTAGAGCCAAAGTACATACCTCTATACAGTAAGTACATGGCACTGTCATTTCTTCTCGGTGCTCTTGCCCACGTGTTCTTTGACTCATTTACTCCAAGGGGAGTATTTATTCTATGGCCCATATCATCAGCAAGGCTTAGATTAGGAAGGATAAAGTCTGACAATAAGTTTTACAATGGATTTGGAATATTCATATCAATACTGATCTTCTTCTTATGGATGGCTTATTCAACAGGTCTTGTTAATGTTTTAAGAGAGTTTTCATAAAAACTGTTTTTGTGAAATAAATTATTGGAAATCATAACTTTATTTTGATCTACCACCTTTCGCTATACTTCTCACTATTAAACCATAAATAACTGCTATTACTACAATGCTGGCCATACCTGCTGTCAGGAACGTAGTTAGAGAACTCGTTTTCTGCTTTTCTGCTTCCAGTTCCTTCTCTAATTCAGCTAGTTTGCTAGTTAGATTTTCATAGTCGGCTCGTACATCACCAAGCTCTTTGTTTAAGTCATTGATTTGTCTTTTTAGGTCCTCTGCAGTCGCATTCAAGATATCATAATCTGTTTTGAGTTTATTGTATTCAACACTCAAACTATGATATTTTTCTAAGAGGGAGACTCCGCCGTATCCTAGGACATTTGATAAACTCATAATGTATCCAAGTACTGTATTGGAGTCAATTGTTTCAACAATGGATTTCTTGTCAATGTTTACTAGAACCAATACACCATTGCCATAGACTATTTTATTAAACGACACTTTATCACTATCTATCAGAATTATTTTCTCACCATTAATCGTTTTTATTGAGAACTCTATATTATTATTCAATAACGCATCCACTAGTGTATCATTATATTTCACTATACCTGGAGTTATTATTGAAGAAGCCTCAATATCTATTAGCGTGTCGTTTGCCTTGGTATAGGTGTACGGAGAGAATAGTACTACTAAGGTTTCATCTTTTCCTAAGTGGTTGTATATAGTTTCTACTAGATCTTCAAGGCCTTTGTAAATTATCGATGTAAGATTATTATTGAACTCCCCATCGTTACTGCTGACTAGTATCCTTTCCGCTTCTTCTATTAACGGGTAATTGATTAGCACCGTTTGTGTTAACCCTGTCTCCGTGAAAACATGACTGACTATATCTTTATAGAATTTTGTTAGTTCCCTTGCTAGGAATAAGAACTCCTCTTTCGTCAAATCATTCATTAATCCTGCTGGTATATGAGGTGTTATGGGTTTGTCGAAGCCTATAGTATTTGCTGAGAATACTTGATCTCTCCTTATAGTTCCTAGTGTAACTAATTTGTAGGTCTCATTATTTATTTTGAAGACATAGAACTTTATGTCATATAATCCTGGTTCTAAGTACTTGGAATTAGTTATATTTAGCGTTATTATCGATGATACATTGTCTTTAATATCGCTTGTCTCATTATCTATCTTAAGCTTTAATGTATTGTTCTCTGCAAAGAGATATATTGTTCCATTAATTAAGTCCCACTTTGTACTTGAGTTTATCTTTAATGTAAACAGTGCTGGTGGTATTTGCTTGTACGTTATATTGTAGTCGAAATTAACTGTATTGTTTATACGTTTAACATCTATGCCATGAATACCTATGAAAACAGTCTTCCATTGCCCCCAAGCATAGTCTACTATGCTTTGATTAACTATAACCCATGGCTCATAGGTTTTGTTCTCACCGGGAACCAAAAGGGTTTTATTGGCTAGAGGTATTCCTTGCTTTAGATCCCATGATATACCGTTGACTATTGATAGTTCATAGTATAAACTAGTGTATGGCGGGAATGGCTCTACTTCTAGTATTGATGATTTGTTCAAGTCTATAATTGATGAATTACTGTAATACTTTATGACATCGTTGTAAGAAAGCCCAGGAACTATTATTACTGCTATTCGTTTATAGGCATGTTCTACTTCATCCGATGAAAGTACTGGAGAGACGAACGTCGTTAATAGCAAAGCTATTACTAGTGCATACACAGCTACTCTATTCATGGGCTACACCCAGTGAATCAATCTAAGTAGGAATAGTAATGTAGGTTACTAAATTAAAAATTAACTTTGGGGTTTCTCTACATGATATAATTGAGGTAATATACAATATCCTATCGTGAAGAGGGATATGAGACGGTGATAGTTAATGATTATACTGGTTATAGGTTTGCTAAGGTATGACGCTGGCAAGACAACATGGGTTATGGAGTTGATCGAGTTATTAAAGGAGTACGGAGTTAAAGCAATACCTTTCAAGCCTGTTGGCGGACATAATGCATGGTATCAATACAATACATTGAAGTATAGTATTGAACTTGGTACACTAGTTGGTGAGGACGCCTATAAACTAGCAAGGGTTTCTGGTTTAACCAACATGATAGAGATACTATCCCCTATTGATATACTCTTAGCTCCTCCTGATCCATCACTTTATGAGAACGACTACAGGAGATATATTGATGATAGTAGTCTTCTAGAAAAACAGGCCGTGCTGGCCCGTATAACGCTTCCATATGGTGAGGTTTATACTACAACACATTATGTGATCGAGGACAATTATGTTAAAACAATAAAGTCCCTAAGAACTGACCTTGAAATTCTCAAGAATAAGATAAAGAACGTTATGAAAACTACTTCGCAAATATTTCTCAAACTACTTGAGTCGCCAACTATTATTAATGGCTTAGCACTAATCCAGGAAAGACTTGAGAAGGAATCAGATGTTCTTGTTATAGAGAGTTTCAATAACGTTGCATTGCCTATACCCTCTGCTATAAAGGCCGATTATGTATTTGTTGTTGCTCCCGGTAAGATATTGTTGTATAAAGGAGATGATTATAGGAGAGCTCTTGCAGTCTATGGTACGGTACCTGGTTTACTGGCATATGAGACAGCACCAGTAATAAGCCTTCTTAAGAACCCTGTACTTGTGCTTGATTGGGAGCCTCGTTTACAAGAAAAACATGTTGTCATAAAGCCTTCTGAAGCTGCTGAGAAAGCTTTATCACTAGTTTTAGAAAAGAGTTGAGCAAATACTTCTTATACACCTCTTTTGACAATAGTATAAATTAACAAGCGGTGGTCCTAAATGGATTTTATTGAAGAACTTAAGAAACATGGTTTTAATATAGGTTTTACAGCAACTGAATACTCCTTAAAGCTTCTCGATGAAATAAGGGCTTCTTTTGAGAAAACAACAGACTATAAGTCATTAGCAAGAGCTTTCATAGACATTGTCGAGAAAACAATGCTTGAAAGACCTACTTCTGCACAAGCCCATAACATATTAAGAGATCTTGGATTGATTATTGCTGAAGGCTATGAGGACAATATAATGTATGATAAGACTAGAGAAAACCTCTTTAAATCCATTGAGCTCTGGAGAAGAAAAGTTGTTGAAGAATGTAATGAAGCCGCATTAATAGCTTCACGAAGACTTCTTGACGGAGAAGTAGTCATGACTAATAGCAGGAGTATATGTGTATTAAAAGCTTTTGAATACGCTGCAAATGAGGGTAAACGATTAACAGTTTATGTTACAGAGTCTAGACCCGGGATGGAGGGTCTTATTACGGCTGAAAAAATTGCTGAGCTAGGACATAAGGTAAAATTGATTGTAGACTCTGGTGCAAGATACTTCATGAAGGATGTTGACAAAGTGTTAATGGGTTCGGAAGCAGTGGCAATAAATGGTGCTGTTATAAGCAAAGTCGGTTCAAGCCTCATAAGCTTGATTGCCTATGAGGCACGGGTAAGAGTATTCTATATTGCACCAACAACGAAGTTTAGTATTGAAACATTATTTGGAGAGCTAGTAAAACTTCCCGAAGGAGACTGGAGAAGACTCATGAGCCCTGATGTATTTGCTTCAATGCCCGAAAACTATAATGCACGAGCACCATTATTTGATGTAACACCACCAAACTATATAGATGGAATTGCTACAGAGCAAGGGCTTTTCGCTCCACAAGCCTTACCTGTTGTATTAAAGGAAGTATATGGTTCCTGGCCTCCTAGCTTGCCTAGTATAGAAGAGGTTGTAGAAAAAGTAAAACAGATTTACCAAGGTGTCTGAAATGGAGGTTCCGCCTAAGGTTCTCGAGATAGCCGAAGGAATAAAGACTATGAGAATACGTGGAGCTGGGAGAATAGCTCGAGCAGCAGCGGAGGCATTAAAAATTGCAGCACTAGAGTACAAGGGCCCTATGAATGAACAGAGCTTCCGGAAATACATGGCACGAATAGCCGACTTAATAATCTCGACGAGACCAACAGCTGTTAGTCTTCCCAATGCTGTTCTTTACGTTATGTACAGATTAATGACTGCTCGCGGGAGCGTCAAGGAGCTTATTGAAACTGTAGTTAATACTGCTGATAGATTCATACAAGAAAGCCTAGAGGCTGTAAAGAAGATTGGCGAAATAGGTGCTCGCAGAATAAAGGATGATGCAGTAGTTTTAACTCATTGCCATAGTACTGCCTCGGTATCAGTAATAGTTACAGCATACAAAATGGGCAAAATAAGGAAGGTCTATAGTACTGAGACAAGGCCATTCTATCAAGGAAGAATAACTATGCGTCATCTACTTGAAGCAGGTGTGCCAGCCACTCAGATACCTGATAGTGCCGTCCGCTACATAATGCATGAAGTAGATCAAGTAGTTGTAGGGGCTGACACTATAGCTAGTAATGGAGCGGTAGTAAACAAGATTGGTACAAGTCAAGTAGCCTTGGCAGCTCATGAAGCACGTGTAAGAGTGTTTGTCGCGGCAGAGACGTACAAATTCTCTCCAGCAACCGTAATAGGCGAGCTTGTGCCAATAGAGTTCAGACCGCCAACAGAAATAGTTAGTGAAGAGTGGATAAAGAAGCATCCAAACATAGAAGTACTCAATCCCTCATTTGATGTAACTCCTCCCGAGTACATTGACGCAATAATAACAGAGAGGGGAGTAATACCGCCACAGGCAGCTATACTGGTGCTCATGGATAGATTCGGCTGGGCTCTCAGTAAGATTAAACAAGGTGAGTTCGCTAGATTAAAGTTTGAAGAGACTATAGAGGAGTAAATCCGGCATGAAGTTTGATCGCCAAGAAGCAATAAATAGAATCATATCTTTAATCGATGAAAGCAAAGACCAATGGAGAAAAGCAGGGTTCTATGGAGACCCTGATGTGCAGAGTATACTAAACTCATTATATGAAAGATGGAACAAAAATAATAGAGAAGGCATGCCGCTTAATTATGCTACCGATGAAGAATTATCTGTTCTTGTTAAGAAGGCCGAAGAATATTCACGAATGCCCGTAGCCGCTATCCAGAGACAATTCTTATTCGGGGAACAACAGGTCACTGAAAAGAAGGAAGGCTTTCTTAAGAAGCTCAAAAAGATCTTTAGTTCTAAATAAAATACAGTAAAAAAGGTTTTATGAAATAAGTTTTTATCATCTATTTCACATATTTTAGTTCTTGAGAGGTGAGACTTTGTCTGAGATTCTTCAAAAACTCCCCTCTGACTTAGCTGAAATACTCGACATAGTTCTTAAACACAATTACTGGCGTGAACGTCAGACAATAAATCTTATTGCAAGCGAGAATAAAATGAGCCCTCTTGCCACGATATTCTATTTGACCGATATGATGCATCGTTATGCGGAAGGTAAACCGTTTAAAAGATACTATCAGGGACTTATTTATGTTGATCAAATGGAAGTAAAAGCAATGGAGCTCATGAGTAAACTCCTTGACACACCCTATGTTGATTTAAGACCTATTAGTGGAACCATAGCTAACGCAACCGCATTCTACTCGTTTGCAAAACCAGGAGATAAAGCATGTGTTGCACCTGTACAAGCCGGTGCTCATGTAAGTCATACTAGGTACGGTACCCTAGGTGCTCTAGGTATTGAACAGATAGAGCTCCCGTTTAGTCTAGAAGAATTCAATATAGATGTTGATAAAGCCGTCAAGATGATAGAAGAAGTTAAGCCAAAGATTGTAACACTTGGCGCGAGCGTATACTTGTTCCCTCACCCAACAAAAGAGCTGGCAGAGGCAGCGCATGCCGTAGGAGCAAAATTGATACACGACGTGGCCCATGTGCTAGGACTTATTGTCGGCAAAGTATGGGAGAACCCATTAAAACTTGGAGCCGATGTATTAACCTCATCCACACACAAGACATTCCCTGGTCCACAGGGAGGCCTCATTGCTACATCTAATGAAGAAGACTACAAGATCATAGCAAAAGTAGTATTCCCAAGATTCGTCTCAAACCACCATCTACATAGGCTACCAGCACTAGCTATTACGGCCTATGAGATGATGAAGTACGGTGAAGAGTATGCTAGACAAATAGTTAGGAATGCCAAAGCACTAGCACAAGCACTAGTAGAAGAAGGATTTAAGGTATTAGCCGAAGATAAAGGATTCACAACAAGCCACACAATAGTAGCTGACGTCAAAGAATTTGGTAGAGGAGCAAAAGTAGCAAAACTACTTGAAGAAGCCAATATAATAGTTAACAAGAACATGCTACCATACGATAGACCTGAAGACATCAAAGACCCAAGTGGTATCAGAATAGGAACACAAGAAGTAACTAGATGGGGTATGAAGGAAAGCGATATGAAAGAAATAGCTAGATTCTTCAGAGAAGTAGTCATAGACAAGAAAGACCCGAAAGAAGTCGGTAAGAAGGTTGCTGAATTCAGAAAAGAATTCATTAAAGTACACTACTGTATCGACATCTCCGACGAAGAAGCAACGAAGTTACTAAAACTAATGATGGATCCACAACCAGTCTAGAATCCTTCTTTTCTTTAGACATATTAACAAATTCATTTTTTAATAACTCTTAGACACATACAACAATTCAAACATACTATTCATCATGATATTAATTATAGAAGATATGTATGAAAATGAAAAACATTATTAGTCATTACATTCATGTAAAAGATTAGATGTTATAATGGTGAAATCAATGGACAATGAAGAATTAAGGAAGAAAATCATAGAAGTTCTCGAAACAATAATTGATCCGGAAATAGGAATTGATGTCTGGAACCTAGGCATGATATACGATATACTGTTTGAGGACAAGAAAAATATCAAAATAAAAATGGCGCTGACAACTCCATTCTGTCCTCTTGCAAACGTACTGCCACTAATGATCAAAGAAAAATTAGAGAAAACCCTCGGGATTAATGTTGATGTAGAAATAGTGTATGACCCCCCATGGACTCCTGAGAGAATGACAGAAAAGGGGAGAAGAATGTTTAAGGAAAGATATGGATACGACATTGTTGAGGAATGGAAACGGAGGAACGTCTAAGTACTATGATACTTTGTGATAATACAAAACTGCTCCTATTTGATCTAGATGGTACACTTGTCGATACAAAAGATGTTATCGTAAAAAGTTTTGTATTAGCCGCACAAAAGATGGGCATAAAAATCGATCCAAAAAGAGTTAGAGAACTTATCGGCTATCCTCTAATGGATGTTGTAAAGGGTTCTCTTCTAGACAACTATGATGAAGAAACTATAGACAGATTTGTCAGACTACGAAAAAGCATTATGGAGCAGCTTTGGAGAAAAGAAGCAAAATTATTTAGTGATGTTATACCTGTTCTTGAAGCGTTGTCGAAACGTAAAGATGTAGTACTTGGGATAGCATCATCTAGTATTATTGAAAGAATTATTGAGATGACAAAATACTTCGGCATTATAAAATACTTCAAAATACTATCTGGTGTGCATAAGGGTGTTAGAGGTAAACCTCACCCCGATGTATTGATATATGCCATGGAAAAGACTGGTATACAACGGGAATGTACAGTCTATATTGGTGATGCCGAAATAGATTGTATAACAGCACGTAATGCAGGAATATCGTTTATATTGATAAATCGTGACTGTTGTGACGTAAAAACATGGAAATATAAACCAGATCTAGTAATTCATTCTCTTCGCGACATACTTTCAGTTATATGAATACCTCTGAAAAACCATGTAGTGTTATTGGCGATTACATGTTTGTTAGGAGATAAAACTATTTATAAACACGAGATAATGTTTCTCCCATAGTATACAGAACCACTACCCTATCCAGTCCATGATCAAGGTGAATTATTTTGAGCTGGAGTATACTAGAACTCTTGAGAAATAACCCGGATAAACTTAAAGAATATGTGAAGAAACGCTTTATGGACCCAAGTATTGTTGATAGAGCTTACGAGCTTGATGTTAAATGGAGAAAAATGCTAACAGAAATACAGAAGCTCCGTCATAAACACAATGAGATCAGTAAAATGATACCCAAACTTAGTGGTCCTGAAAAACAAGAGAAAATCAGGGAAGCAAAAGAGCTTCTCCAAAAACTGGAAGAAATGGAGCGTGAATTAAAAGAGGTTGAAGAAGCTAGACTTAAGGCATTGTACAGCTTGCCCAATATTGTTCATGAAAGCGTGCCTATAGGCCCTGACGATACATATAATGTCCCCATAAGGTTCTTTGGAAAACCCAAAGTCTGGGAAGGACATCTTGAAGCATTCAAGGAACAAACAGAAAAGTATGGATTTAAAGTAGATTATGAGCTAATAGACTGGAAACCTGTTGGACACGCCGACATGCTTGAAAATGTTCTTCAGCTAGGCAATACTATAAAAGCAGGACAAGTTGCTGGAAGCCGTTTCTATTATCTATTCAATGATATAGTATTCCTTGATATGGCTCTACTAGCTTATGCCATAGATTACTTGACGAGCAAGGGCTATGCTCTTGTGCTACCACCATACATGCTGAGATACAAGTATATGATGGGAGTAATCGATATGGATACATTCAAAGACGCTATATACAAGATTGAGGGAGAAGATCTTTATCTAATAGCAACAGCAGAGCACCCCCTAGCAGCACTACATGCAGAAGAAGAAATACCTGAGGAAATGCTTCCACTAAAATACGTCGGGATAAGTCCTTGCTTCCGTAAAGAAGCAGGTGCTGGAAGCAGAGACCTAAAAGGAATATTTAGAGTACATCAGTTCCATAAAGTAGAGCAATTCGTCTATGCTAAACCAGAGGAAAGCTGGGATATCATGGAGGAACTAATAAGTAATGCTGAAGAATTATTTAAAGGACTAGGCTTACCGTACAGAGTCGTCAATATTGCAAGTGGAGATCTTGGAGCACCTGCCGCAAAGAAGTATGACTTAGAAACATGGATGCCTGCACAAGGAAAATACCGTGAGATGGTAAGCTGTAGTAACTGTACTGACTGGCAAGCATATAGGTTAAAGATAAGACTTATAAGAAGAAAAGGCATGGTAAAAGAGTACTTACACACACTCAACAGCACTGCAATAGCAAGTACAAGAACAATAACGGCTATCCTGGAAAACTTCCAGGAACCAGATGGAACCGTAGTTATTCCTAAGGTATTACGGAAGTATCTTGAACCATTTAGTAAAGCACCAAAAGATGCTATTCACCCTGTTAAAAAAGAAAAGCAGAATACATAAAGATATAGCCAAGAATGTTTTGATTATCCTCGTTTTCTTAACACATTCATAAATTCTCTCATTTATCGCATCCATCTCTCATTTGGTAGTAACTTATGAATTAATTGATACATAAAATTTATTGAACCGGAAAAACCTAAAGATATAAAATCAAATTTATAAACTTGTTTTGACTAGATATTAAACTAGATGTTTAAACTTAGGGTTTATATAATATGCTTTATCC
This sequence comes from Desulfurococcaceae archaeon MEX13E-LK6-19, assembly GCA_029637525.1. Taxonomy (NCBI): domain Archaea; kingdom Thermoproteati; phylum Thermoproteota; class Thermoprotei; order Desulfurococcales; family Desulfurococcaceae; species Desulfurococcaceae archaeon MEX13E-LK6-19. Next base: position 892,596 of record CP072660.1, on the reverse strand, counting down.
ACACAAGTACAAACGTACAGTCAAGAAAGCTGCAGAGATATTAAGACAGAACAAATTCTCTAACGAAATAGAAGCCTATGAGATCCTTGTTAAAAACGAGGATCAGCTAGAATTACCTGTAACATGGGATCTCGTGATTGATGCACTGAAAATAATCCGTTCAAAAGAAGAAAAAACCAGGATAAAAATTGCAACACATTGATCCATAATTGAACAAGATCAAGTAAACGTTTCTGGGATAATAAAGAATCTCACCATTTAAAAACAAATTATTTATTGTAACCAAGGAAGTGAGGGATAGCACTTGAGCACCAACGTTATCGACGTACCCAAAGTAGAGATAAAATTGACGCTAGGGTTTAACGAAGAAAGCGAAAAAGCACTAAGGACTGCATGGAAAATTGCCCAGAAGATACTCGAAGAATATGGTGTATGGGTTGAAGTAATCCCTATACATGTCTGGTACCAGGATCCTCTAGGTCTCGAGGTACCTGACTTACCTATAATTGAGGTTAACGGTAGGGTTATGAGTATAGGGAAAGCACCATCAGAAGAGGAGCTAGAAGATGTAATATTGTCTAGAATATATGCGAAAGGAAAACAGTCAACAGACTTATTTGCTCTGGCATCAATACAAAGAAATAATCCTGTTTTTGAGAATGGTGCATGGGTTGAAACATAATTCTATTATTAAATATTTGGTCTTAACCCTTTGTACGATATAATAGAACCTGTTTATTCTCAATAATATATTATCCACCTAAAGTTTATAAGTAGCAAAAACTAATATATAACATGCCGAGCGGTCCACCACCCACAGGAAACTGGAAAACAGTAATACAACAACACCCACCACCGCCTGTAATTCCATGGTCTCTGGCTATGCCCTTGGTTAGTAGGGCTAGTATGTAGGTATTTTTGCAAAGGATGCGGTTCCTGCTTATTCAGGAAGAACGCCAATTTTACTATACAATACTTGTAGCTAAACTGCTAAATTCAACTAATACAACTGCACTCCGCCGGGCGTACAGCCCGGCGGTAGCAGGTAGTAATTAAGTATACATGAAGGGCGGTGGTGGGGTAGGGTGGTGGACCGCGATGAGGCATTTACTTTTTATTAAAAACTCCTCTCAGTTTTAAAGCTATTATTTCAAGAGATTTCCTAATGGCCAATTCTAGGTCATGAGTCAATACGTAGTATATGGCCATTGTTGCCAGGAAAGTATCACCTGCACCTGTTTCATCAACTATTTTGTTTATCGCGGGTGGGTCTACTGTGTATATTTTCTTTGATACTATGATTACTATTGGGTTTTCACCATACGTTATAATCCACATCTTGTCTTTACTATGTTTTTCACAAAGATAGTCGATGGTTTTGGATATTGAATCTATATTCGCCAATGTACTGGCCTCTTTATAATCAGCATGTATGATATCGGCGAGTTCTACATACTCCCATGCAATTTCGTTGTACTTTAGCGAGATTCTAGAGTTATCATCAACAGTCCTTACAAGACCTTGTATGTCTAGTGCTATGTAGTCGGCATAACATCTAGCTTTTTTCATCAGGCTCAAATCAACATCATGATAAACAGGATTTATAATCACCAAATTATATCGGGAACTTGGAAATAGGGTATCAGGAATAACTGTTCCCGGAGATAATAGTTGTAAAAATCGTTCTTTTTCCGTGTAGTCGAGCCTAAATAAAGGTGGTTTTGTTGTTTCTAGTCCATATATTTCGTTAAAGCCTTCGCTCTCAAGAATTTTCCTTTGAACATGAGTTGAGTTGCATAATAAAGCTGGTGTAATATCCATTATTTTTAGTATTTTTGAACTATAGTATACACCACCACCTATGCTTGTCTTAACAAAGCTGCCATCAACATAAATCTCATCTATAGTAACATTACCAACAACTAATACGCTACTCTTCTTCCTCTTCTTCAACAACAACTGGTACAATAACCTTCCTCTCCTTGATCCATTGTTTTTGGTAATGAGATTTTATATGCAGAATTAAATCGCGTTCACTAAAGAAGAATGCTCCTTCTATTTCTTCTTTCTTTTTTGCATTTATTTTGTTCTCTTGATCTTTCTCTAGGCATGTCTTAATAGCATTCAAACATATTGGGCAAGCTATTATTTTTGTAACTTTATCTCTACAAGTCCAAAATCTGATGCCAGCATAATTAACTAGATATGGCTCCCATCTTGGTTCCCATGTTAACGACAATTAACTTCTACCTCTTCATACCTACTTGATATCTGTCTTAAAGGCATAAATCAAATGGGGGTCGCTCCCGGCCTGGCAGTGTCATCGGAAACCTCACTGCCATGGGGCGGGAATAGCTCATCCCCCTCTATTCCTTAGAACCTTCCTATTGGTAATTAAATCTATTGCATTTACGCAAACATAGTTTTAACCAGTGGACGAGAAAAATATTATTGATGAAGAGACCGCCAGTGTCTGAGGATCCGATGAAGAGTCTTCAGCGGATCTGATATCGCGTAGTTAGAGTTTTATTCTTTAGTAATAGATTAGTTAGGAATAAGCACGAAATAGGAGACTATACTGGTGGTGCCTCTAAGTGATATCCGGTGAAGTGTTAAACGAGTTATTACAAACATATGGTTTGCTTGGAGTATTTCTAGTGTCGCTTTTTGGAAACATGATACCTTATTCAACTATTCCTTATTTCTTCTTCATAATAATTTATGCTTCACGTGTACAGGATTGGGTTACGCAACTACTAATAGCAGTACTTGGTGGTTTAGGTGCCGCTATAGGGAAACTAGTAGTATACTATATTGGACGTACGGCTAGAGTTGTAATGAGTCCTGAAACAAGACATAACATGGAATTATTTACTAAAATAGCTGGTAAAGGAATATTTTTAGCTGTATTTATATTTGCTGCACTCCCATTACCTGATGACGTGCTCTATGTTCCCCTCGGGGTATCGGGATATAGTGTAGTAAAATTCTTCATCGCTCTTCTTCTGGGAAAAATAATCATAACAGGTATGGCTGTTTATTTAGGGCAGGCAATGAAGTGGCTTATAGAGGAACCAGCTAATTTGCCATGGTATATTTCTATACCAGTAATGCTCGTAGTCACGTTGCTCCTAACGTACATTGTGATGAGAATAGACTGGGTCAAAGCCGCTCAAATAACAGAGAAAGAGGGTCTAATTAAGGCATCAATATTCATCATAGTAGAGGCATTAAAGATAATTGCATCAATTCCAAAGCTTGTTTATGAGAAGTTCCGTGATTGGGTTGAAAAACCTAACAAGGAAGCTCAGCCGGTTGATCCTTCTTCATAAATACAGCTTATCGGGCCCTCATCATTGCATCTACTACTATAATACGACTAGAAACAACATATAATCTTTTTATTTAAAACAAAAAGCGGATAAATGATCAGGTTATTTCAGGTCTTTTGTTACTATAGATTTTTTCTCTATACCAGGAATCAACTATGTTTCTAACAAGCTTTGATAATCTAATAAGGTTACGTATGTACATCATATCAAAACCTTGCGATTTAAGGGCCTCGAGTGCTATTTTCTCTGCATCATCAAGCTCTCTCACTATATCTGTTATATGGCGGGCATATCGTTTCGGATCATGCATTTTCTTTCATTACCTCTTTAAACTCGACACTTGTATCTATGTTGGTGGCTTTAATATTATTATCTTAGGTGTCTCCATGAGTTCGTCTTCTAGTATGAAGTCATTGCCATCTTTTCTAACAACTTTGATCTTTTTGACTAAAGCAAGGAAGTCATCTATAGGATGCAACGGCAGTATTAAGCCTTTCACCCAGTAATGCATTGGAACAGTTATCTTTGGTAATGTCTTCTCAACAATACTCCATGCCTCCTGGTAGTCTATTGTATAAACACCGCCAACAGGTATCATTAGTACATCAATATCCTTTAGTTCATTAAGGACTTCTTCCGACGGAATATGTCCTAGATCTCCTAAATGAGCTATTTTATATTCTCCAATATTGACGATATATATAGTGTTTTCACCACGTCTCCTACCATTGTACTTATCATGGAAAGTCTTTATACCCTTAACTTTGATGTTGCCAAAATCTGCTTCTCCATAGAACATTTTCAATACGCGTGTAGTCTCCTTTGATACTACTTCTACAGCATTATGGTCAAAGTGATCATGAGAAACAAGTACTAAATCAGCTTTTATATCCGGTCTTGGTAGTCCAATGCTACTGCCATCATGGGGGTCTATAACAATAGTGTATCCATTGGTACTTATTGCAAAACAAGCATGTCCAAACCATCTTATGGTAACCATAATGCCACCAATTATAATTGTGTGTTTAGAGAAAAATAAAGACTAACAACGTGGTATAACATTAACTTCTTCAAGCCTTATGTAGGGAGCTACCCAGTGTCCCTTTTGTTCATAGTCCTTACTGATATACTCTAATTTCTTAAGACACTCATAGATGTTACCAGAGATCATCACGCCACGAACTGGCTTTAATACACCGTTCTCAATGTACCAGGCTGGTGTAGCTACTGCACTAAACTCGCCTGTTTCAGGGTTGCTACTATGAGCACCCTGTAGTCCATAGACTAGTAGTCCTTGTTTTGTTTCAGCAATTATCTCATGACTACTCATATCACCTGGCTTAATAACTAAGTTTGTTGGCGTGATTGCTGGAGTACTTCTATATCCTTGTCTACCAGCATTGCCTGTACTCTCGCCACCATATCTTGCTGCCCAGTATGTATCAAATAAGAAGTTCTTTACAACACCTTTCTCTATAACAATTGTTTCCTGCATAGGAACGCCTTCTCCGTCGAATATACCCGTATACCATCCATGTTTAAGGAGTCCATTATCAATAATTGTCAGCTTCTCTGAGAACACCTGTTGACCAACTTTACCTGCAAGTATGCTTCTTCCGCGAACAACATTATCTCCGCTTATAGCCTCGGCGAGAGTATACGATAGAAGCTCGTCAACAGCTATGGGATAGAGTATTACGGGCATTTTCTTCTGCTCTATTTTTATAGGCTTTAAACTATTTACAGCAAGGTCTTTGAGTTTCTCGACAAGAGGCTCTATAGGCGGTAATGAAACTCTGGATAAGTTGTAATCATAAACAACAGGCGTAACATCGCTTCCCGTTCTCGCCACAATACCTGCTCCTATAACAGCTGTTGTTGCATGCTCAACGTTTGCAACACCATTACTATTCGCAATAGCTACAGTTGACACGCCAACACTAAGACTACCCCATACAACAACTATTCTTTTATCCTCTAGGAACTTCTCAAGCATCAATTTTGTTTTCTCAATAATAGTTTCTTCACTTACCCTTGCAAGTTCAGGATTATAGATCTTTTCCGGTATTTTATAGTCAGCAGGTTGCGGAAAACCTGGCCAATGCTCATCTGGCTCACTAGCCCTAGCAATAGATATTGCTTGCTCTATAGTTTTCTCTAGACTATTTATATCAATTTTATTTGTCGATGCAAAACCTATCCTTTTACCCACAACTACTCTTATGCCAACTCCTGTTTCTGTGACCATATACGATCCAGTAATCCTATTGTTGTTTATGTCTGTGTTTATGCTCTTTGTCTTAACGATAAATACTTCCGCCTCATCGACTCCTTTTTGCATTGCTTTTCTTAATGCAACAACAGCTGTATCATAGATATTTAGTTCTCTTGATATAAGACTACTCATAAACTACCACCCACGAGTATTTTTTCTACACGAACATGTGGACCTCCATCTGAAACAAAGACCGTTTGACCTTTACCGCACCTACCATATCCTATTTCAAAGTCTTTCCCGACACCTGTTATGTGCTTAAGTGTCTCAAGAGTGTTCCCACTTATACTCATGTTTCTAACAGGCTCACCTATCTCGCCATCAATGATCTCATAGGCTTCTTGTACACCAACCTGGAATGTACCATCAAGATTTGCTTGACCGCCTCTAAAACTAACGATGTAGTACCCGTATTTTATTCCTTCAAATAATTCTTCTAAAGTCATATCGCCTGGTTTTATGTATGTTGTTCTCATTCTAATCAAAGGCGGTACATTATAGTCTTCTGCTCTAGCATTCCCCGTTGGCTTAGTGTTTAGATAATATGCGTATCTTCTATCTGTCATTAATTGTCTTAACACGCCATTAACAACTATGTTTACTGGAGTAGCCTCAATACCTTCGTCATCGTATTTAAATGTTCCAAACGCATCAGGTATTGTTGGGTCATCAACTATAGTTACTAGTTCACTTGCTACTTTCTCACCCAGCTTATCCTTTAGGACACTACCCGACATAGTCAAGTCTGCTTCAGCTAGGTGGCCAAACGCCTCATGTATAAAAACGCCGACTATTTCTGGTGCCAGAACAGCTGGGTACACTCCTCCTTTAGGCGTCTTTGCCTTAAACTGCTTCTCCATTTTATCTACAGTAACCTTAGCTAGCTCATTCATATCATATTTCTTGAACAGATAGTATCCTTTCCTAGTACCTATTTCGTGACGTACGGGCGCTAGTATGTCTCCCTCCTTGCCTGTAACCCATAGGTAAAGCCATGTATAGCACTGCTCTTGCTCGATATAGCGTTCTTCACTAGAAACGTATATTGTCTTACCTATAATGTCTGCGTAACGTATTGTTATAGCTTTGATCCTGTTGCTAAGATTTGTAATGGTCTTATTTAATTCAAGTAGATCCCTTATCTTATCGCCTATATCAACGTCTCTTGGATTTACAGCAATATCTTCTTTAACAACATCATGACGACTACTAACTCTATAGAAATTTGTTGATACATTTGCTTCACTTAGTACACGTGCCTGCCTAAGAGCTGAATCAGCAGCCAACCTAAGGCTATCATAGTCAATTTTGCTTACAGCTGAGAAACCCAATGCTCCCTTGTACAAAACCCTAATAGATGCTCCTTTAATTAACGATGTCGATGCTTTATGTACTTTACCATCCTTTATATCAATCGAGTCAACACTATAGTCTTCAACCCTGATATCAACGAAATCGGCTCCCTTGTCAACTATGTACGATACAATTTTATTGAGGATGTCCTGCATATACAACTACACCAGAGTAATAGTCTACGCTACACGTAGTTAATAACTCTAGCAAGGAGAAATTGTGATGATTGACCCTGGCATATTATCGCTAATAGCCGTGGGAATAATAGCTATACCATCCATGTTTATCCTGCTTCTCCAGGGACTGTTCTATATCTGTGGAAAAAAGTGCCCAAAGAAATCATTTAACGTAACATCTGAAGACATACTTAGAGATGAGCACTCAAATAGACCAATAGTCTCAATAATAATTCCTGTACGCAAAGAACCACTCGAGTATATAGATGATGCACTAAATAACCTCAGTGAATGGAGTATAAGAGATAAAATAGAGATCATTATAGTATCCGATGATACTAAAGACTATGCCCTACAGATACAAAACCTAGTCAATAAATGGAGACAAAAAGGATTAAACATCATTTTCCTCTGGAGAAGCGAGCCAAGAGGATTTAGAACAGGTGCTCTAAACACCGGTTTATGGGCTTCCATAGGTGAAACAGTATACATAATGGATGTTGACAGTAGAATAAACGAGAGCTTTATAATTAAAGGAGTTAAGCTCATAAGAACTAAAGCCATGGCTGTTGTTGGTAGATGGAGTGCAAAAAACAAAGATACCCGATTAAGCGAGGCACTTGCCCACACCATGGATTATATAGTTGATTCAATTTATCGCGGTAGATCTTGTTTGAAACTCCCAGTATTCCCTGTAGGTACTGGGACGATATATGATGCTGATAAGCTTAAGAAAATCTATAATGGATGGGATGAAGAACGCATACAAGACGATATGGAGCTTGGTGCTAGGATAATGTATAGAGGAGACAAGATCATTTATTTAGATGAAGAAGAAGTACTTGTTGAAGTACCTCGTAGATTCAAGTCGTTCAGAATCCAGCAGGAGAGATGGGCTTATGGTGCAATGGATGTAGTTATTTCTAGGTTTAAACACATAATATTTAGTAAACAACGTTTCTATGCACGCATAGAGGCCTTCCTGTTCTTATTACAATATCTCCCGCTGCTCCTAGCTTTAATAGGGATACCTTTGGCAGTATTCGTCTCAATAGCGTATAAAATCGATCCCTTTGCTTATGCTTGGATAATAAACGTTCTATGGAGTATAACTGCTGCCCTCTACATCAAGAACTATGCTGAATCAGCTGCAGAGACTGGGGCCTCGTTCTATAAGGCCCTGGTTAGTCTTGGCAGAATCTCTGCTGCCACGATAGCACTGACCCCCGCTGTCTCAAAGGGGATGATCCTTGCAATCCTTAGAAAGAAGTACACATACAAAAGAACCCCCAAGGGAGTTCACGAACATCTTCTAGGTACACTTAGATTCCCTACAGAATTAGTCTTAGGAATAATATTTATCATTACTTCATTCTACTTATTGTACATCGGAATACTGTTAACTGGCTTATGGCTTCTTGCTTATAGCCTAGGGTATTTATACACATTTATGAGGTGGCCTCACGATATAATCTTTAAATAATCTATATTACTGGGGGAGTATCCCCGCCCTCACCATGGATCCCTGAAAGTGTAGTATATAGCATACATGGGGAACGGTGCTAGAAGAGTATGACGATAAAAATAGTTAATGACACTCATAGTGATGAAGAAGTTTATGGTATGCTTAGACCGTATGTTAGAGAGTGGTTCAAGAGGAAATACGGAACATTTACTCCACCACAAAGAATGGCTATACCTCTTATAAAAGCAAAGAATAATGTATTAATTTCATCGCCTACTGGCACAGGTAAAACCTTAGCCGTTTTCCTTGCTATAATAGATGATTTATATGAGTATTACGAAAAACATGGTTCATTGCCTGAGGGAATACAGGTAGTTTATGTGAGTCCTCTTAGAGCACTAAACAATGATATGAGGAGGAATCTTCTTGAGCCTATCAAGGGTATACGTGAAGTAGCTAAAGAAAACGGTATAGAATTACCTGAAATAAAAGTCGCTGTAAGAACTAGTGACACAAGTCCTAGTGAAAAACAAAGAATGGTTCGAGATCCACCACACATACTGATAACAACTCCTGAAAGCCTAGGCATAATACTCAATGCACCTAGATTTAGAGAAAGACTGAAGACAACCAAGTATATTGTGATAGATGAAATCCATGAACTTGCCAGTAGTAAACGTGGTAGTCATCTAAGTTTAAGTGTTGAAAGACTCGAAGAACTTGTTGGAAGACCCCTTATTAGAATAGGTTTGAGTGCAACAATAGCTCCTCTCGAAGAAGTAGCTAAGTTTCTTGTAGGATTTACTGACGACGGTAATCCTCGTCCATGCATGATCGTTGATGCAAGATTCACGAAACCCATTGACATAAAAGTACTATGTCCCGTTAAAGATCTCGTTCATGCCAGTGCTGAGGAGATAAACAACGCTATCTATGAAACACTTATTGATCTGATAAAGAATCACCGTACAACACTAGTGTTTACGAACACAAGGAGTGCTACAGAACGCGTAGTCTACAAACTCAGAAAGCTCATGGAGAATCTGAAAATAGTTGACGTAGATGAAATAGAGGCGCATCATAGTAGCTTGAGTAGAGAACTTAGACTTGAGATTGAGGAGAAACTGAAGAGAGGAGAACTTAGAGTAATAGTTAGCTCGACAAGTCTTGAACTAGGTATAGACATAGGGTACATAGATCTTGTCGTTCTCCTAAGTAGCCCTAAGAGTGTTAGCAGATTGCTCCAGAGAATTGGTAGAGCAGGACATCATATAAGAGAAGTAAGCAAAGGAAGAATTATTGTAGTTGATAGGGACGATCTTGTCGAGTGTACTGTTTTAGCCAAAGCCGCTCTTGAGAGGAAGATAGACAAAGTAAGAATACCCAAGAACCCGCTTGACGTATTAGCGCAACATCTTGTAGGCATGGCCTTAGAGAAGAAATGGCGCATCGACGAAGCGTATCGTGTAATCAAGAGGAGTTATACCTTCCATACACTCTCCTGGGAAGACTACATGAACACGCTCAGATACCTTGCTGGAAAATACATGGACTACCTGGAGCATATGCGTGTGTACGCTAAAATATGGCTAGATGAAAAAGAGGGGGTTTTTGGTAGAAAGAAAGGAGCAAGAATGATTTACTTCTTAAACATAGGGACAATCCCTGATGAATCGAAAGCAAGGGTATTCACCATAGACGGAAAATACGTAGGCGATCTCGAAGAAGAGTTCGTGGAATACCTTGCTCCAGGAGATTTGTTCGTACTCGGTGGTAGAGTATACGAGTACTTGAGAAGCTATGGATTGAGAGTCATAGTTAAACCAGCAGATGGAGCGAAACCTACTGTACCAAGCTGGTTCAGCGAAATGCTTCCATTATCATTTGACTCAGCACTAGAAGTCGGGAAATTTAGGAGAACAATAGCTGAGATGATAAAAACACGGCCTAGAGAAGATGTAATCGATTACCTAGTTAGAGAGTATAATCTCGATAGAGATGCTGCTGAAAATATTTACCAGTATATTTGGGAGCAAATAATGTTTGCAAACGGTCTTGTCCCAAGCGACAAACTTATCTTAATAGAAATCTATGACGAGGGGATTAGGAGAAACATTATAGTACACGCGCTTTTCGGTAGAAGAGTTAACGCAGCTCTATCTAGAGCATATGCATATATTGTAGGAAATCATCTTGGTGTCAATGTCCGCGTAACAATAAATGATAATGGTTTCATGCTCACACTCCCTGGAAGATACGATGCCGACTGGATAGGATTATTCAAGGAACTAAAAAGTACCAATATAGATGAGATACTCAAGAAAGTACTTAGGAAAACCGAGATGCTTAAGAGAAGATTCAGGCATTGCGCCCAAAGAGCCTTCATGATACTGAGAAGGTATCGTGATGTAGAGCGGAGTGTACAAAAACTGCAGTTGAATGCAGAAGAGTTGTTGAGAGTCGTAGAGGAAATACCTGATTTCCCTGTGTTAAAAGAAACTTATAGAGAAATACTTGAAGACTATATGCATATAGATGCCGCAAAAACAGTGTTAGACCGTGTACATAACGGGGAGATCTGTTTAGCACAAATAGGACCGAGTACTATACCTAGCCCGTTTGCCCACAACATAGTTGTACAAGGATACAGTGATATAGTGTTGATGGAGGATAGAAAGAAGCTGTTACAGAAACTCCATAGCCAGGTAATGAAATATATTAGTATGCTTAGGAAATACTAGATAAGACCTTTACGGTTTCTACTCTTTTTCTTTCTTGGAAGTCAATATCTTCTCTAATATTTCTCTAGGAACCTTGAACACATTAACACATATTTCTCTAATGTAGTCATCTGACGGCAGAATTTTTTCTATACCAAGACGGGCTGAGAGAGCCTGCTTAAAGATCTCCTTAGCTAGTTTATCTCTGATATTACCCTTTGCTATAGCCTCAGCTGTTCTAAAGGCTATATAGTACCTCACATAGTTCCTGACAGTCCGTTCTTCTTCAGGAAAAGCTTCTTTTGCACGTTTCAATAACTCAAAGAATCTATTCTCGTCATCAAACCCAAGTATAATCTTTGTAAAAGCTATTCGGAACATCCTTGCAAGAGTATTGCTGTCTATTTCTTTTTGTGGAGATAGTTCTGATAGTATTTTTCTTGCCTCTTCGTATTCACCGTTCATCAAATGCTCAATAGCTTCATCAAATCTTATTTCTTTATCAAAGATTTTTCTGAATAATTCAGGGTAATCGTCATCAAGCCCTAGTCCATATTTTCCTACTACATATAGGCTTGCAAGTTCTTTATCAAATATATCCGGTGGATATGCTTTTCCTCTGAATGGCTCTATGTTTCTCTCGTTATAGATCTTTTCAACCATCTTGATTAACTGTTCTCGCTCGATATCCTTGAGATTTACTATATCACCTAGTATGTCGACTATGGTTTGTATTTTCTTTTTATATAGATTCTTCTTTGCTTTCACGTTCTTTCAACCTCACATGTTTCTCGTATTCTCGTTGAATTATTTTCTTTAGAGAGATCGATAGACCTTTCAGCTGGCTATAGACTCTAACCTTTATATTGTCCCGATAAATAATAACCTTAACTTTATTATTGCTTACTACCATAAATACTATGAATTTTCTTTTAGAAACTTTTATCCTCTCAACCCATGCTTCAATCCATTTTCTCCTAGCTTCCTTTAATACGTTTTCAAGTATATTATTTAAGTCATCAAGCATAAGCATGATAGGGGTACCCCGTCTTGAGCGAGTGTATAAGCATAATTATATCCCTCTGTGAGAACTGTTCTGAAAACCATATACCAGAGCATATAAAACTTTGCAAGAACTATGTTTTCATAAAGGCTCCTAATGATTCCACAGCGCTTACTAAATTAATTGAAGATATCAGTAGAAAAACTAAGACAATACTCGTCATTACTGAGAGACCGAGGGCTCAAAGTATTCACGAGATCTTATCCAAGTATTTTGAAACAATACTATACGTACTCATCTAACCCCATTACGCCAACTACGATACCCAATTATTTTCATTTGCCGGCCTGCCTCAAGCAGCCATCCAGCCATAATGTACGCTATTCTATCTCTGGCTTCTTCAGAACTCAGTTCAACACCATAAACTTCCTTAATAGCTTCCCTAGCCAAGTCAGGGTCTATACGTGTAGAGAATTTCTTTTTAAATAACTCGATTAATTCGAATAAACTCTTTCCTGCCAGTGACTCTACGACTTGTTGTAGTTCACGGAAATCTTCATTAGATAATATCGCCTTGTCAGCGAGTTCCTTCTTTACCTTACGTGCCTTTCTCCAGTAGACAAGTAATGGTCTATAGTCTTCTATTATACTACCATCAGCGAGTAGGGGTTTTTCTTCACTCATCTTCTTTGATCGCCTCCAAGACACTAATGAGCTTACTGGAAATATATTCCAGCAAATCTTTGTCGCCACTATCTTTAATCTCGTTAACAAGTATTGTAAGAGCTTCTAGAATATCTTCTACGAGGATTTGCAATACTCTTTTACGCTCATATTCTTCAACAATGTTAAGCGCGCGTGCAAGTGTTTCATCACTAGGATGTGTTTTTCTTTTTAGGTACTTGTTGATAACTGTATGAGAGACACCTAATTGCGATGCTAGTGTTCTCGCACTCCTTGTTGATACAAGTACTTCTATTATTTTGTAACGTGCATCTTTGCTAACCCATTTCGCTACATCCCCTAGGCTCAAAACCTATTCCACCAAGTAACTTATATTTACTATGTCTTCTTCTAAAAACCTAATTAAGAGGGGAGTTATTTGAAGAACCAAGTACTTATTTATGATAACAACAATATTCGTGTAAGCGAAGAACCTATAGCTATTCAACAAAAATACTACCTTGTCAAACCAATATATGTATTCGTTGACGGTGTTGAAAACTATATCATATCTGGCTATGCCCCATTGCTAAAACCTGTAGTTATTGGACACACCGGCGTAGCTAGAATTATAGAAGCAGGATTTGGTTCACCTTCAGAGTCCTCTGGCTCATTAATAGTGGTTTCACCGCTTTCCTTCATAAATAATTCCGTGCTAGGATATACTGCAAACGGTCTTTTAGCGAAATACGCTACAATACCCTACGACGCTGTTTTTACAACATTATCCAAGCATAATATTGAAGACGCTATTCTATACCATGCTGCCATAGGAGCCAAAGTTGGCGAACTTGTTGGAACAAACGATGTTCTAGTAGTCGGTTTAGGTATAGATGGGATAGCTGCACTTTATGCATTAGAGAAAGCAAGAGACGTCGCAATAGTAACTAGCTCTAAGAGAATGTATGGCTTGGCTAAGAGATTAGGGTATAATGTTTATAAATCATTCAAAGAAGTAAAAAGATGCTTTACAACAGTGTACATAAGTACATTGTCAGCATCAGTTATAGCTAAAGCACAGGAGTATGTTTGTTATAATGGAAAAATAATTGTTAATCCATTAACAGCACATATAGCAAACTCGATAGCACTGGATATACAAAAAGTAAAGCATATAACAGTAACGATCGCTTATCCAGACAAGTCTTTACTAGGAAAAATAGACCGGTTTATTGATAATGTTGTTAATGCTATTAAAGTAATAAAACCTAGGTCATTAGAAGAATTGAAGACATTGTTTCCCATTAAACCTCCTGGCGCTATTATTGATTTAACTGAGTTAAAGTAAAACTATACTCGTGTTCACTCTGGATAGTTCTTGATCATCTCGCTTAATCTTCTGATACCTTCCTTGATGGTCTCCGTATCTGGGTAACTATAGCTCAACCGCATACTATTAGCACCGCTACCGTCTGGATGGAAGCCTTGTCCAGGCACGTAGGCTACTTTATATTTTGACAATGCAATATTGAGAGCTTTCTTTGCATCAAATCCTTTCTTGAATACGTATACGAATACGAAGAAGCCACCAATGGGTCTGCTGTACCAGGTGTATTCTGGGAAGTAGTCGTCCATAGCACTAATCATTGCATCTCTTTTCTCCTTATACACTTGCTTAAGTTTCTGTATATGCTTGTAAACAAGCCCTGAGTTTACTGCTTCAGCAAACATGTACTGGTTAAGTGTTGGGGAATGAAGATCCATGTATTGCTTGAGCAACTCCAGTTTCCTTACAAGCTCTTTGGGCGGTACAATCCATCCAAGTCTAATACCTGGCGCAAGTATTTTACTCAATGTACTTATGTATATTACACGTCCTTCTTTATCTAAAGCCTTAAGCGGGGTTACATCTACGGATTCATCGAATACAAAAGCGGCATAAGGGTCATCCTCGATAACTATTAGATCATATTGACTAGCTATTTCAAGCAGGTGTTTCTTTCTATCAATAGACATCGTCACACCGCCTGGGTTATGTGCAACAGGAATCGTATAGATGAATTTGGGTTTCTTATCAGCTCTAATGAGGCTTCTGACAATATCTTCAAGCATTATTGTCCTCATTCCATTCTCGTCTATCTTGACGCCGATAACATCGGCTCCCATCAACTTAAAAGCACCAAGAGCTGCTAGGTACGATGGAGACTCCGTTATTACTTTATCACCCCATTCAATAAACGTCCTAGCGATCATATCAAGTGCTTGTTGGCTACCCGTAGTAACGATAATGTCATCGGGATCGGCTTTTATCCCTCTGATTTTCTCCATAAGCTTGGCTATGGCTTCTCTTACCTCGTATACACCTTGTGTTTCACTGTACTGAAGACTATAATCACCCATTTCCTCTATTACACGCTTAGCTATCTCTATGAGTTCTTTCCTTGGGAAATACCGGGGATCAGGTATTCCGCCAGCAAAACTAATTATATCCTTTGACTTCTTTACAAGCTTGAGGAGCTCACGTATCTCAGAGGCTTTTAGCTTCTTTACAGATTTTGATATAAGCTCGTCAAAGTTTGGATCCAAGAATTCCACCAAATAAATAATATGCGAATGGGGGAAATAAACTAAGTTGTTACGGTGGGAAACCGGTGGTTCAAGAAATAAACACCGTAAATAAGAAGCTAAGAAAGGGTATGAAGAGGATAGCATTAGTATATCCAAGTATATACGAGGCGGCTTTATCTAGTCTGGTCTTCCACATGATCTACTTTATGATAAACACTAAGTATGATGAGGTTTTTGTTGAAAGATTTGTTTTAGAGAAGCTGCATGGAGCTGAACCAGAGCCTCGTAGCCTTGAAACTAATTCCCCATTAAAGGACTTTGACGTGATAATAGCTAGTCTACACTATGAACCCGACTACGTGAACTTACTACGTATACTCCTAGCTGGAGGTATAGAAGTTGATAGAAAGAAAAGAAGGAAGCCATTATTATTTGTCGGCGGCCCAGCCCCGATGTCTAATCCCATGCCGCTAAAGAATATAGTAGATGGCGTGTTAATCGGTGAGGCAGAAGAACTCATACCCGTACTGGTCGAAGAATACCTCTCCAATGACGATAAGTCTTCTCTCCTACAAGCACTTGACTCGAAAAAAGGCTTCTACATACCAGAAATAGATAATACCACAGAAAGAGTATGGGTTAAGAACATTAACGAAACCTTTTATCCAATAACACAAATACAATCCCTAGACCGTGAACCTGTTTATGGAAGAGGATTCTTACTCGAGACAGCACGCGGGTGTCCCCGTTGGTGTAGATTCTGTCTTGAAGGAAGACTCTTTAAACCATTTAGAACAAGGAGCAAAACTGTGCTTAAAAAACTAGTTGATAAAGGCTTAAATCTTAATAATCTCAACAGAGTAATCATTTACTCACTATTCTTTCCATCAGAAAACGATGTATGGCTCCTTGAATACCTTAATGGATTAGGCGTTAAGGCATCTCTTCCGTCAATGCGGCTTGACGCTATTAACGATAATGTCCTCGAATTAATTAAGGATATTGGACAGAAAACTATTACCATAGCCCCGGAAAACGTTAGTATGAAGGGCTTGTATGCTTTTTGCAAATGCTTCCGTAACCAGGATATTTGGGATAAACCATTCACTATAATAGATAAAGGATTTGATTTGAAGATGTATTTTATACTGGGGTTTAAAGGCGAGAGTATTGACGATGTAAAAACCAATATTGATTATATAAAAAGGATAGCCAAACACGCAAAGTCACGTAAACGTGGGCTATCTGTAACAGTAAATCCTCTTGTCCCAAAACCAAAAACGCCATTCCAATGGATAGGAATGATTGATCTTGAGCGTGCCAAACAAATAATATCATATACAAGAAATGAACTAAGAGGTCTCGTGGATACAAGACCTCTTTACGTCAACTGGGCTTGGATCCAAGCTTCAATAGCTCTTGCCGATGAAAGCATAGGAAGAATACTAGTTGAGTGGGCTATTGAGGGAGGAGGTCTTGGTGGCTGGAGACGTGTTCTCCGAAGAACTGGTTATTCAACAAAATACGTTTTTACAGGAAGGAAATACGGAGAGACTTTACCCTGGGACAAAGTAGTTCTAGGTGAGTATGTCGAAGAAGTTGTAGAGAAAGAATATATTGTTCTAAAGAAGCTTCTAGGATTATAACACGATTATTTCTTTGTTCCTCCTCTTCCAAATTTTATATGTGCTTCAGCTAAATGACCGGCTGCTAATGCTGCTAGAAGATTCAGCTCACCAGCCAGTACTGTAGCTGCGACTATCTCAGCGAATTTTCTTGCATTGGTTCCCGGCGGATCGCCCCCGCCTTCTATACCAAGTATCTTTAAGGCTTCACGTTGTGTCGGGAGTCTCGTACCTCCACCAACAGTACCTACTTCTAGACTAGGGAGTGTAACTGATATATAGAGGTCTTCTCCGCGTATTTCAGCCCATGTATATCCCATACTGCTTTCAACAACCTGGGCTACATCCTGCCCTGTAGCAATGAATATCGCCGCTATTATATTTGCATAATGAGCATTATAACTTAGTGATCCTGCTCTCGCGCTCCCTAAGAGATTCTTTCTTATATTAACTTCTACTATTGCTTCGGGAGTTGTTTTAAGTACTTTATTCACTACATCTCGTTTTATGATTGCTTCAGCTACAACTGTTTTTCCTCTCCCAAACAACATGTTGAGTAACGCTGGTTTCTTGTCTACGCACATGTTTCCGCTAAGGGCTATACATCTTGTTGTTCCGGGAAAGTTTTCTTCAATAAAACGGCATGCTTTGTCAGTAGCTATTGTAACCATATTCATTCCCATAGCGTCTCCTGTCTCATAGACAAACCTAAGCCATACATTGTTACCGAGAATAAATGGCTCTATGTCCTTTAACTTTCCATGCCTAGTTGTTGACTCGGCTATTTCTTTTATTTTACTGAAGTTTTCTTTAACCCAGGAGACAAGTCTGGATGCTGTCTCTATATCGGGGGTCCAGAAGAGCGGCGCTCTAGCCATACCATCGTAGAGAACACGTGTTTTTGCACCACCACTCAACGTTATTGCTTTGCATCCCCTGTTTATACTGGCAACCAAGGCTCCCTCAGTTGTTGCTAAGGGAATGTAGTAATCTCCTTTAGCATACTCACCATTTATTTTCAGAGGACCTGCTATACCAAGCGGTATTTGTATGGCTCCTATAGGGTTCTCTATATTCTTACCCGAGATCTCAACGAAGTCTATTATAGTCGTACCTATAGCGGGAAGTACTGTCCCGGTAAGTTTCTCTATGACTTTTCGTCTTACAATTACGGCTACGTTAGCGTTGCCAACAGCCTCTTCTATTTTGTGTAATGGTATTTCGCCAGAGAGTACTTTAGCTACATATTCCTCGATTTTAGTTTTGATAGAGTTCATTATTTCTCAACCGTGCTTGGCAAGCATAGGTCTAAACTTGATACCATAGTATATAAGTCCTGATTCTCCGTCTTCGCTAACCCTTCTTAGTACAGGTTCTACAAGCATTCCCTCTTTAACTTCATTGGGCTCGATGTCGGTTAGTTGGGTTAGTATCTTTACCTTACTATTAATTAGCTCTACAATTGCTATTATTATTGGCTTGTATTCTTCGTAACCCTCAGGTGCACTGTAAATTACCGTCCAGGTTAAGACTTTCCCGGGCTCCATAAGCTCTATTTCTTCAAGCTCTTTTGAACCACAATACCTACAGACAGTTGATGGAGGATAGCTTATTTTACCGCACTTACGGCACTTAACTGCTTTTAGCCTGTAGTGTGCGTGTTTTTCTCTCCAGAATCTAGCTATAGAGAACTCCATTCGGATCACCTTCTAGATTCTTTTGATTAAACCACGATACTTAGCGTAAAGACCGTAATCAATAATCTTTTTCCTGTTGATATAGTCAATGACTTTGGGTGCTTTATCACGTTTTTCAATGACTTTTTCTGTAACAATAATACTGTACGCATCACTACCTGCGCCGCTACCGAATGGTGCTAATAGTATTCTTTGTCCAGGCTTAGCTTCTTCTAAGACCTTGGCTAAACCTATTAGTGCTGATGAGTTATAGCTGTTGCCTATGTATGGCGTTACTAGTCCGGGCAACACTTTTTCTTTAGGTATACCTAGTTTCCTTGCAACTCTTAGAGGGAAAGTACCATTTGGCTGATGGAATACAGCGTAATCGAAATCCTCTGGTTTAAGTCCTGTTTTCTCCATTAACCCTTTTACAGCACCAATTATGTGCGCGAAATAAGCTGGTTCACCGGTAAAGGCTTCTCCGTGAAGCGGGTATGGTACATGTGCTCGACGCCAAAAGTCTGGTGTGTCAGTTACGTACGTGTAACTTGCCTCGAATACTGCTGCAGCCTCTTCCGATGGCCCTATAACTAATGCTGTTGCAGCTGATGAAGCAGTGAACTCGAGTATATCACCGGGATTTGCCTGGGCTGTGTCAGACCCTATCACAAGAGTATATTTTACAAGTCCTGATGCAACAGCGCCAATACTTATCCTAACGGCTTCGCTTGCTGCTCTACAAGCGAACTCTAGATCTGTAGCCATGGTGTCTGGTGTTATACCGAGTGCTTCAGCTATTATCGTAGCAGATGGTTTTACCGCGTATGGTTTCGACTCGGTACCAAACCAGACCGCGCCTATTTCCTTAGGATTTATACCTGCTCTCAGCAACGCGTTCCTAGCTGCTTCCCATCCCATAGTTACAGCGTCTTCATCTCTACCAGCAACAGCTTTTTCAACAACATTTAGTGTCTTAGGTGTTTCTTCGCTAAAACCCCATATTCTAGCTATTTCCTTAAGCGGGATCCTGTACTTTGGTACATATGCTCCCCATCCAATTATTCCTACTTTTTCCTCAGGAAGCACGGGTTTCACCGTCATGTAGGTGAGGTATTAATTAGTTTGTGGCTAGAAGGAATCTAGTCGAAACATAGAATAAAAATTATTTCTTCGCATATAACCAGCAAGCAGCATAATGACCTGGCTCAACTTCTACTAGTGGAGGCTCTTTTCTTGTACAATACTGTTTTAACTCTGGATGCTCATCAAGAACTACACATCTTGGATGGAATCTACAGCCAGGTGGTATGAAGATTGCACTCGGTACTTCGCCTTTGATGGGTACTTTTCTCTCAGTCAGCCTATTCTTCGGGTCGGGCTCTGGTATTGCTGCCACAAGGGCTTTCGTGTATGGATGCATCGGGTTCTCGATTACTTTCCTTGTATCACCCATCTCTACAATCTTGCCGAGATACATTATCGCTATCCTATCAGTAATGTATCTGGCTACAGCTAGATCATGTGTAATGAATATATACGTTAAATTGAATTGCCTCTTGAGGTCCATTAGTAGCTCAAGTATTTCTGCTCTAATAGACACATCAAGCATTGATACAGGCTCGTCGGCTACAATGAATTTCGGCTGAAGGATAAGTGCTCTTGCAATGACCACTCTTTGTCTCTGACCACCGGAGATCATGTGTGGATAACGGAACATGAATTCTTCTGGAGGAGTAAGCTTTACCGCCTCAAGAGCCTTGGCTACGATATCGTATCTCTCCTCCTTAGTTTCACCAATACCATGGATTAGCAGTGGCTCTTCGAGAATCTTATATATAGTGAATCTGGGGTTGAGGCTACCATAGGGGTCTTGGAATATCATCTGTAGCTCTTTTCTCATGGGCTTAAGTGCTTCTTGCGGTACTTTCGCTATATCTATGTCTCCATACTCGTTAAGGATCTTGGGTTTATATCCTATTTTAGCCCATTCTTCAAGAAGTCTTTTTCTCGGCCTATAACCTATAATACCAGCAGTGGGTTCTTCGAGTCTTAGTATTGTTCTACCAGTTGTTGTTTTTCCACAACCAGACTCTCCAGCTAGTCCAAATACTTCTCCTTCTTTCACAGCAAAGGATATACCATCAACAGCTCTAACGTATTTCCGTGGACGCCTAAAGATGATTTCCGTGAGTCCCCTACGTAGGGGGAAGTATGTTTTAAGGTCTTTTACCCAGAGGACTGTATCAGGACCAGGTTTGGGCTCAAACACTTTTTCACTCATTTCCATTCATCTCCCACCTACTTCTTAGCATAAAGCCAACATTTAACAAAATGCCCTGGCTCAATCTCTATTACAGGTGGTTCTTCTTTTCCACATATATCCATTCTATACTTACATCTAGGCTCGAATCTACAGCCAGGCGGAGGATTACTTAGATCTGGCGGTACTCCTGGTATCCACTCAAGTTTCTTTATATCACCTCTAAGTCTTGGTATACTTGCAAGAAGGCCTTTAGTGTATGGGTGCTGCGGGTTATAGTATATTTGTTCGGCCGTACCAAACTCTACTAGATGTCCGGCATACATGACCGCCACTTTATCGGCTATTTCAGCAATAAGGCTTAGGTCGTGTGTAATAAGGATAATTGATATCTTTAGTTCTTTTTGAAGTCTCTTGAGAACATTCATTACCTGAGCTTGCACGACAACGTCCAAAGCTGTTGTAGGCTCGTCAGCTATCACAAGTGGTGGGTTCAATGCTAACGCCATAGCGATCATTACTCTCTGTTTCATACCACCGCTGAGCTCATGTGGATAGCTACGAGCTCTCTTGGGGTCTATTCCAACCATTGAAAGGAGCTTGTATACAACAGTATAGGCTTCTCTCTTAGTCATACCTTTGTGGAGCATAAGGACTTCAGCTATCTGGTCGCCAACAGTATATACTGGGTTAAGAGCGTTCATTGCACCTTGGAACACCATTGATATTTTCTTCCACCTAATCTCTCTACGGAATGTCTCGTCATCCATGGCAAGAATATTTCTTCCTTCAAAGAATATTTGACCACCAACTATTTTTCCTGGCGGAGGCACTAGTCTTATTATTGAGTATGCTAATGTACTCTTTCCACAACCAGACTCTCCAGCAATCCCTAGTACTTCTCCCTTGTTGAGCGTAAATGATACTCCATCGACAGCTTTGACAATACCCTTAGATGTGTAAAAGTAAGTCTTCAGATCCTTTACTTCGAGTAGTATCTCACTCAACTATTACACCTCAACCTAGGAAATAGTATATCAGCCTCTCTCCGATATAAAGATGTTGATATCGCCTGTTTTAACTTCTTTATTAAAAGTATATAAATTATTTACACCCTGTTTCTATGCCGGGAGGATGTGTTGGCCATAGTCCCATATATACCATCTCCAATGAAGGTTGTAAAAGAAGCACTTTACACTGTATCTATTGGTGAGAATGACGTACTTTACGATCTTGGTGCTGGCGATGGGCGTGTTGTTATTGAGGCAGCTAAGCAAGGTGCTTATGCTATTGCTGTCGAAATAGATCCTTACCTATGTGAAGTTATTAGAAAGAAAGCGCTTGAAGAAGGCGTTGCTGATAGAGTTAGTGTTATTGAAGCAAGTTTCTTTGATATAGATCTAAGCAATGCCACAGTAGTATATGTATATCTTTATAAGAGTATTAATGATATCCTTAAAGAGAAGTTTGAAAAAGAATTACCCATAGGCACACGTATAATAACTATTGATTTCCCTATTCCTTCATGGGTACCATTGGCTGTGAGACATACTCTAGACGAGAAAGGTATTCCCAGGACTATACACATTTATATTAAAGGTATTAGTAATCCTCTTGCACGTACAAAAAAGACTCTTGTCATAGACTACAAATTCATTGCGAGGAAAATTAAATGTATAAGATCATTATGAAACCTATTGGTAGATTCAAAGAAGATCGTATTGTATATACTATTGATTCCTCAGAGCCTCTGCTTGGTTTGTTGCCCATAGGCGTTATTGATAGAGGTACCAATGTTCTACAAGTAAGACCAACCACTATATGTCCCTTAAACTGCATATTCTGTAGCGTCGATGCAGGCCCTTTTAGTAAGCATAGGTGGGCTGAATACATAGTGTCTCCAAGAACTATTGTCGACACAGTAGAATTTGTTGCAAGACATAAAGGAGCGGGTTTAGAGGCATTAATCGATACTGTTGGTGATCCACTAACTTATCCCCATCTACCAGAACTCGTTAGAGAACTAAAGAAAATACCCCAGATAACATCGGTGGCTATAGAGACTCACGGAGCTTTGCTGACAAAGAAAATTATAGACAAGCTTGATGAGGCAGGTTTAGATAGGATTAATCTAAGCATAGATACTCTTAACGAGGATAAAGCACGTTTTCTCCAGGGTGTGAAGTGGTTTAACGTTAGGAAGGTTATGGAATTAGCCGAGTATTTGGTCAAGAATACAAGTATAGATCTCCATGTAACCCCGGTGTGGATACCAGGTATAAACGATAATGATGTTATAGAGGTTATTAAATGGGCTTTGAAAATAGGTGCTGGCAAGAAATGGCCTCCTGTTACCATACAGAAATATAATGTTCATAAATTCGGTAGACGTGTCCCTAACGTAAAGCCTATGGGGTGGCAGGAGTTTTGGAGAAAACTAGAGGATCTTGAGAAAAAACTTGGCATAAGACTTAGATGGAGTATGGAGGAATGGCGTATGAGATATATGCCTAGAGTACCTAATCCTTTGAAGAAAAAAGATATCGTTGTCGCAACAGTGATTGGGCGTGGCTGGCTTAGAGGAGAGTATCTAGGTTACGTACCGAGCAAAAAGAGGTTCTTAACAATAGTAAATTTCAGGCATAAATTAAGTAGTGTAGAGGATAGAATTAACGTATACGTAAAAATTATTGACGATAAGGATGGTGTTTTTATAGGTAGGTTTATTGGATTTGTCTAAAAATAATGTGGTTCTAAATGTAAAAGAGGTTTTCCTTAGAGAGTTCTTAGTCTTGGCTCGACTATTCTCTCTATAGCCATTCCTAGCAATACGAATGTCAACGATGTTATTGATATTAGTAAGCCTGGAGGTATAATCCACCACCATAGATACAGTTTTGCCTGAGCTCTAGCGTCAGCTAGGATCCTACCCCATGTTGGTAATCCGTGTTCGATTCCTATGACGCTAAGACCTGCTTCTGTGAGTATAGCGTTGGGCACGCTGAATACTAGTGAGGCCATGGCGTATGGTATTAGCTGTGGTATTATGTGCTTGAATATTATTCTCCTGTTGCCAGCACCTAATGCCCTGGCTGCGTCGATATATGGTTCTTC
The DNA here is from genome assembly GCA_029637525.1 of Desulfurococcaceae archaeon MEX13E-LK6-19. Lineage (NCBI taxonomy): Archaea > Thermoproteati > Thermoproteota > Thermoprotei > Desulfurococcales > Desulfurococcaceae > Desulfurococcaceae archaeon MEX13E-LK6-19. The sequence goes on along the minus strand of CP072660.1, from coordinate 868,363 downwards.
CTTAATACTTAACGTCATCGATCTTACTACGATCGCTAGTCCTCCCCATCCGAATACTATTAGTACTCCTAATATCACTGCCAGCCTCCATATTGGGTCATGTGGGAAGTTAGGCATTGAGTATGTTGCGTTTACTATTAGGATCAGTATTGGTAGCAAAGGTATACTGCCCATTACGTCTACAAGCCTCTGGATTAACTCATCTACTAAACCACCATAGTAACCACTTATGACACCAAGCATTAATCCTATTATTATTGTTACTGTAGCTGTTACAACACCTATGGTCATAGCTATTGGGAATCCGTATAGAAGTCCTTGGGCTAGGTCTCTTCCTCTGTTATCAGTACCTGATATACCGTACGCATTACCTTTTACTACAAACTTCACTTTCTCTACTGCTTCTTCTAGCCCAAAAGCTTCACGTGAGTAAACAAGCTTTAGTACGATCTTGTAGTCGCCCAGTAAAGGCTTCGTCTTTATGGTACCGTTTTCTTCATATGGCTGTCCAAACAGGAATTGCATCTCAAAGTTCTCGACATCGCTAGACTTGATTGTTAGGTTGTATTTCTTGCTAAGAGCTACTGCTAGTACTCCCCTTAATCTTGTATTATCTGGTCTCAGAACTAGAGGCAAGTCCACGTATACTCTCTTCGTACCAACTGTTATGTTGGTTCCTTCAATAGAGATCTTGTCTCTTACGAGTCTAACTTCAACACCGTCAGGTCTTATTATCAAGAATTCATATATCGGCGTCACTGGTATGTACTCTGATTTATTCTCTGGATTTTGTTTCCAGAATATTCTGATACCCCATACTTTTGCTAGTACTCCCTGTGGATAATCTTCTGCATCAAGTTTGTATGTCGTTTCATACGTTACAGTCCAGTATAGAGTTTTTGGATCACGAGTAATATTGACGGGTTTCTCCATTTCATCCATAAATTGTTTTGCATATTTTACTCCAAAGAATGATATCCAAGCTGGTGGTACTTCTTGTGGATACTCTTCCCAGTAGCTCGGGTTGCTCCATAAATCATTGTAGTTAGGCGGCATGGATATAGCAGCATATATTGTTACCGCGAGCAATATGATCAAAAGAATTAGACCTGCTTTACCTGTGCCGTAGCTCCATACTTCTTTGAAACTAGACTTAAGTGTTGAACCAAATTTAGATAAACTACTTTCTCCTATTTTCTTGACTCTAGCCCTAGCCATCCTCCTCACCTCATCCTAATTCTTGGATCAAGTAGGATGTAGAGAACTTCAAGTATGAACCTAGCGATAATATACACCATTGTCAAGACATATGTGAGCCCTAGGATAGTAGCTACATCACCACCAGTTATTGCTGCAAAATAGAGTGATCCCATTCCAGGCCAGTCGAACACCGATTCAGTAATGATGAAGCCACCGATGGAGCCGGCTAGAGCCAGGATGACATAAGTTGTTACAGGTGGGGCTAGTACACGTAGGATGTATCTTCTAGCAATAATTTTCTCCGGCAATCCCTTGGCTTTAGCTACTGTGACATAGTCTTCACGGACTATTCTCAACGTGATAGCTCTTATACTATAGAACCATCCGCCAAGGAATGATATCACGATTACTACTATTGGTAAGTATGAGTACTTTATGAGAGCGATAAAGTTGCTGATAGGGTCTTCCCAGAAGTTATTGAGTACTGGTATGATTTTTCTTCCAGCAGCAGTATCGTAGACTCCAAGCTCGTATCCGAACAGGAATAGGAATAGCATACCAAGCCACCATACTGGTATAGCGTTGAATAGTGCCGCATAAGTGACTACGGCTTTATCAAGTTTTGTACCGTGTCTATAGGCTATACGTGGCGCAAATGGCAAGGCTATGACTATACATATGATTTCCGCAACAGTAATCATCACTATGGTACGGGGCAGTGTAACAAAGATAGCCTCTTTAACAGGAGCAGGGTAAGGAATTCCAGCAACATTTGCAACCTCTGGAGACATTATTATACCTAAGTCGAAAACCAACGTACGCTGTACAAGCGGGAATACTCTCACGTACCAGGGCTGGTCAAGACCATATATCCTCGTAAGATTCTCTTCAAGCTCCTTAGCTGCTTTCTGCACCTCACTTGTAGGAACTCTCTTCTGCAAAAGTTGTTGGACATAAGCTCTGACCTGCGCCTGTATTATTGCTTTCCATACTCTTTCGGAATACCCGGTAGCCTCCATGATTACTCCTGTGAGAAATACTACTATAATTAATGCTAAACCTAATGCTATAGCTCTCCTAACAAGAATTCTGCCTACTCCAGGCAATATTTTCACCATCCAAATCCTTCTATTTATCTATGTGACTCTTATATAATTTACATAGCTTTTTCCATATATATCTTAGCGTACCCTTACACAATAATAACTTTATCCGAGAATGGCGCTGAGTAATCATAAAGACTAATACTTTAGTGTAAATAAGACGTAAAACATGAACTGTAGCATAGTTTTTTAGTTGATTTTAATTAACAATGAGTTAAAGTATATGAAGGGTTTTTAGGTGTTTAAAAAAGAGTTGTTTGTTTATATAATAACTCTATGTGAGGGTTACTTCTTGATAAATGCTGCAGCTATTCCGATGATTGATAGTACTAGTGTTACGATTACTAGTATCTCTACTAGCTGTAGTGTGCCTGCTAGCTCGTCTACTTTGCTGGCTACTTTCTCTACGTCCTCAGGTGTTGCTGGCTCGAGAGCTGATATCTTGGAGTCAATGGTGTCAACCTTGCTGCTTAGGTCTTGTAATGCTGTTCCTAGGGTCTCACCGATTAGTGTCTGTAGGAACTGTAGCTCACCCTTGCTTGGACCGGTTGGTAGTTTGGTCTTGTAGAAGTCGATCTGTGCGTACTTGACGCTCCTAGCGATGATTATTAGGTCGTAGGTGTAGTAGCTCTTGAACTCAGCGGTTGTTGTTGGGTCTAGTGTTACTCTGTACTCGGTCTCGCTGATGTTCTCAGCTGTGCCTCTGGCTACTACTGCACCTGTCTCTGGGTCTTTGATGATGTAGATTACCTCCATTGGTGGTTCTCCTTCAGCTGTCACAGTGATGTTGAAGTAGTCACCAGGTGATAGTACTTCACTGCTGAATGTTACGTCTAGGATTCTTGGCATTGTTGGCATGCCTAGGTACCAGTCACCAGGCTTGAATGGATAGGTTGGGTCTCTGAAGGCCTTTAGTACAACTTCTTGTGCGTCTTTGTCGAACTTGTCTAGGTAGTATGGTCCTTGGCTTACCCATGCGTGGTTGTGCTCGTCAATCCAGTTCTTGAGAGCTGTTACTCTCTCACTCCACTCGCTCTCGCTTAGGTAGGTTGTACCACCTACAGTTACGTATGGTTTGACTAGTGTGTTGTAGTCAACTTCGTCTAGAGCAGCCTTGACGTCGGCTGCGTGTTCTTTCAGTACTAGGCTTATCTGTGGTATCTTCTCTGCCTCTGATCTGGTGTCAGTGAATGCATAGGTCTTGTCGATTAGACATAGCTGGAACATTGCTGCGTGTAGTTCTACTGGGTTGGTGATACCGAATGATACATAGGCTGCTATTTCTGCTGGGTCGAAGTGCCAGTAGTCTACATAGATTATTATCTTGTTGTTGGCTGTGTCAAATATTATACCCTTGATTGTGTCAAACCATGGTCTGTTGCTTCTAGCATAGCTGGATTCTAGTGCTGACCATTCTGGATCGTATGCTAGGTCCCATGAGTATGCCCATGCAGCAATGACGTCAGCCCATGTGATCGTAATGCCGTGGTGCCATTTGGCTCCAATGAACTTGCTGAGGTCAAATTCTACCTTGCTTGTTGCCTGGACGCCTTCACCTACTGGTACCCACTCGTTTGTTGTAGCGTTCCAGACCACGGCATCAGCTGGTACATCTAGTTTGCCGTCAGGTCCTGCTGTCTCTACAGTGAAGTTTGCTCTGAATGGTATTGCTGAACCATCTCTTGGGTCACGCCATGTCATTGGGTCAGCTGTTGCTCTCTCAATGTCTACGCTGTATACGTCGTCAAAGCCGCCGTAGATGTTCCAGATAGTGCTGCTAGTCCATACCCATAGGTGTCCGATTCTTAGCTCGTTCTTGCCCTCAATGTACCATTCTCTTGGGTTCCATATACCTCTTAGACCAGCACCTAGGTCTAAAGTTATACCCTTAACATCTCTGAGAGCTGGGTAGATTGTTAGTGGACAGGCAATGAATATTCTTAGAGCCTCCTTAGCAATGATCTCGGTTGCCTCTCTGTAGAGTTGCTCATACTCGCTCTCGTTGTGGTATAGACCGAATGCTATCTTCTGTGTGATCTCGTCTAGTTTGTCGTTCTTGTAGTTCCAGTAGGTTGCCTCACCCCAGCCAGGCACCCATCCTAGCCATGGGGCACCCCAGAAGGCGGGGCCCCAGTTGTCGTACTTGTCTAGACCACCCTTACCCCAGCCCTCAGTGTAGATGTGCCATTCGAAGTCGGCTGGGTCAGTGAAGTATACCTTGTAGATGGCTTCACCGAATGTTAGGTACATCTTGTTGACGCTGAATCCTTGTTTCTCTAGCTCGGAGGCTAGTAGGTCGCCAAGCTCTTTTCTCTCGTCCTCTACTCTAATGATGAACTTTACAACGATTGGCTTGTCAGCGAAGTACCAGTAGCCACCGGGACCCTTGTAGGCACCTAGGTCGTATAGTACCTTGGAGATCATGTCAGCTGCCTTGGCTGGGTCGTAGGTGAAGCCTAGCTTCTCTTCAATGTCATAGACAAGCCTGTAGGTTGGGTCGTAGGGTGATACGATTAGCTTCTGTGGTACAGCGTAACCTAGGTAAATGCTGTTGATGATGAAGTCTCTGTCAACTAGGAAGTTTACAGCAAATCTGATGTCCTTGAATGCGAATGGGTTGATACCGTACTTGGGGTGAGCACCAAACTCTACGTATGTCCAGTTGCCTTCGGCGTTAATCTCGTAGTATGTTACAGCCTTCTTAACAAAGCTTACGTCCAAGCCTTCTAGCTCAGCGATTTTTGCAAATGTGGCATCCTCATCAACAGCGCCATTGGTAACGACAACAACACCAGTGTAGTTGTGTACGTAGACTGGAGCTGGGTTGAGTATGTAGTCAGTGATGGCTGAAGGTGCCGTGTATAGTACTACATTGGGGTTCTTCTTGAGGTCCTCAGCCATGCTAGGCTTTACGCCGAAGATGTATACATCAATCTGGCTTCCAAGAGCGTTGGGCACATCCTCTACTTTGACTCTCCTGTAAATCAATGTATCAGTCTTGGGCCCCTTGACTTCCTCTTGTGCGACGACTGTTGCTATTGGGGCTATGAGTCCGACAAGTAATACAGCTAGTATAACTAGTGGTATAATTTTTCCACTCATAACACCAACCCCCAAATACCAACTACAGCCACTACTCCATTTTTCCCACCAGAATATTTAAGCCTTTTTCAGTACTGGGGTGATTAGATTAAATAAGTATTTGAAAAAAATGATTGTATCCACATTCTATAAACAATACTATATATAGTAATACCTTATTTATTAAAAGTAGGTATCTAAAAACCTTAATACCATTGATTATATACGCTTTCTCTTTCGTTTATATTTACTATGTTTCCTTGCGGTTTTCTTCTTGATTTTATTCTTAAGAGAATCAATTATATTATATCTCGTGTTCACCTCATGTATTACTATAGGAGTAAATATTCCGCCAATTAGCATAACGACCGCTGCTCCAGGGTTATCACGTATATAAAACAGGAGTTCGCCACTGCTTACATTAAGACTATATTTCAGTCCATTAATGTATACATATGCTTGCTCTATTCTAATGTCTTCTACGAGCTTGTCACCATTTATGTTTATATATTTTACATAACTAGTGTTACTATCAATGTCCAGTGTTATTTCGTCATAATCACCTTTGTCGTAGATGATACGTAGATATACATCTACTTTACCGTTACCAGTGTTATTCAGCATTATCCCGATAGTGTCTTTGATGTATGTTTTAAGCTTGAGCTCTGCCGCAAACTCCGGGCCACCATACTTTCCAATAGGCCAGCGGAATACGTATGGTAGTTCACCGCCAAAGAATAGATCTGGTGTACCAATAGGGAAGGGTCCTATTAGTGTCCCTGTAATGTTGTGGAGTAGTTTTATTGTGGTTTTCTGTCCTTTACCTGCTATAACATAGATCTCTTTTTCAACAAAAATAGGTTCTAGGTATACTGGCTTTACTGCTGCAAGAAAATAACGCGTCCCATTATATTCTATGTAGAAGGCAAGACTCTTATTACCAAGTTCTGTAACGGTTTTGTTGTTATAAAATACCACATAGTCAAGGAAAACTCTGACTACATCAACAGACTTATCATCTTTTATACTAAAGTAAAAAGAAGAGTATTTTCCAGCAGAGAACGGGGGATTTATAGCAATAAGGGCTATGACTACTAATCCTATGACAAGTGACGCAATGTAGTGTTTATTCTTCTTTAAAGCCATAACCCATTGTTGTTTTATTTTCCTACCTCTTACCTCTTTAATCATTTCCACAAACCTTCTTATTCTTCTAAACCATTAAAAACTATGAGAGGTCGTGTTTAAAAATATTTTAAGGGGATAACAACTTCTTTAAACCACGGGCTAGACTGTTGGCTGGGTACTTAAGTAGGCTTTATGAAAAACACGGCTACAAGGTTCTTTTGTTGTTGGGATTATTGTTTGCATTATCAGCTATATCACTTAGCTTACTGGCACTACACACGGAAGAAAAGCCTCTGGTAGCAGAAAAACAGATAGGCCCTGAGGGAGTATTGGCACCACTATGGAGTTTCTATGATATCCCATATGGCATTATAACTAACGACTCTTACATAGAGTTTAACACTACCTGTACTGTCGATGTACTCGTGACGTTTATCGATAGATCAGGTGACTTACACAATATCACCGTAAAAGCTGGTGAAACAAAAATATACAATATTAACGACTTATCAACGATAATATGGGTAAAGCCTTCAAACTGCACTTTATCAACAAAATTACATGCAACAACTATTGAGAGAAAGTACATGTATCTTGCAATACCGTCACTAATATTGTTCATCGTCTCAACAGTATTTATGGTACTAGCTATAGTAGAGAAAGTGATGACTATACAAAGATGACGGCAAACAGTTTAGCCACAAGGAGTATGGATATTGTAAGTCAAATGCTTTCTATGATGAGCTGTCCTCCACCACGTCTTTTAGCTTTCTTTAGTAATTTCAGTGCACGAGCTCTACCAGGCGTTCCATAATAGGCTTCTCTCCTATCTCTGGCGCTTCTAGCGATCACGTAGTCTTTTATAGCAACAATAGTTATACTAGCTCCTGTTTTCTCTATTTCTCTCTTTATTTTCTCGAGATCATCAGCTACTTCACTGGGCTCGACATAAGGAATCTCTATGACTGCTTCCTCTGTCCCACGCTTATGATCTAATCCATAAATAACTACAGCACTCCATTTCCTAACAAATTCTTCGACCAGTTGGGTAAGCAGCCCCGTAACAACATTGGGTTTATACTCGCTTAAACCCTTCTCTTCAACCATTTCACCAAATTTATCAAGATCGAGAACAATAATAGTTCCTTCAACAAAACCTTTCAGTGTGAGACTAGGTTCTTCATCCCTCTTCATGGTCTAAGGCTGCCCACATCATCATCGCTAAAATACTGTTTACTAAGAACGGTAATTAACTTATCGACTATGGTCGCAAAACACAAGAAAATAGTCTATAACAATTATGTTCAAAGAACTGATCAGTAAATCAAGTATTGTTAAAAGATATACAATCTAGTATCTTGGGATACAAAATATTATTGTACCTATATTCTCGGCTTAAGACAGCCCAAGTCCTTGAGCTTCTTGGCGATCTTTACTACGGCATCCTCTACTTCCTTTTCTTCCTTGGCTCCCGTGATAACCATTTTACCACTACTAAATATCAAGAGCACTACTCTTGGATCTCTCATACGGTGAATTAGTCCGGGGAACTGCTCAGGCTCATACATACTGTCCTCAAGAAGGTAAGCAGCTCTTTCAAGATTCACTTGTGCATGTATGTCGCCAGAAGCAACAATATTCTGTACCTGTATTTTCGGTCTACCAGTAATGACTATACCGTGTTTCCTCAAAAGCTGTATGATCCTTTTAACAGCTTGGATAAGCATTTGTGTACTCTTGGCACCTGTAACAACCATTTTACCAGACTTGAAAATCAATGCCGTGGTCTTCGGTTTCTCGAGCCTAAGTATTAGTCCCGGGAACTGGTCTGGCTGATAAGTTACATTGGGGACACTGTGCTCTATAGCATTCAAATCGAGCTGCTGGTCGAGAATTACTGTTGCGACAATATTTTCTATTCTTATAGTAGGCTTTATATCGTATTCAAAACTCATACCACTTCACCTCTTTTAAAAGAGTATAAGCAGTGGTTTATAAAGCGTTTCCAATACTGTGGCAGTAGCAAATACTATAAAGAACCCGTATCACTGCCGAGAATCTCCATAAGAGTGCTTAGTTCAGGCAACTCCATGACTCCATAGTCTTTCTCTATAACGTATGGTTTCGCGTTCTCGAGAATACCGTGTTCACGAATGTAGGGGGACAAATAGCTAGCTCTGTCAAGCGTAACCCTTGTACCAGACTGGTATGCCCCCATTGACGGTAATACAATAAGCTCCGAGCCTGTATCTAACTTCATGTATAGGAAACAAGGGGCCTTAGTAACCAAGCCTAAAGAATCTATGAGAGCTATACTTGGATGTTCATGACCTATAATGATTAAATCAGCATCAACATCAACAATAACATGCCCATGCGTAAAAACGATCTTCCTCCCCCTATAGGTAACTTCATGATAAGGCATAAGCTCTATACCATAGTCTTTAGTGACTATAGGAAGGTAATTATCATGGTTGCCTCTGACTATAAGTACTCTATCAACCTTATCAAAAAGATAATCAAGCAATGCTTTTACTTCGTATTTCTCTTGCCTTGTAAGCTTATCAAATGAGTGCTTGACATCACCATTGATAAGAACAGTCTTCACACCTCTTTCTTTCAACAAAGAGAAAACCCTATCAAGAGTACTAATAATTCTTCTCAATTGAGCCCTAGGAATAAATACACCCTGTCTAGCCATCTCCTCCTCAAAACCAAGATGAGTATCGGCAAAAACAAGAAGCCCATTATCTTCAAAATACAGGGTCGGAGTAGCAGCCACAATATAAATACCATCATAAATTCTGTAAAGCTCGCTCACACTTCTACTATCACTCATAAACACACCCACTACAAAATATCAGGCATTGTCTCTATTAACAATAAGGTTTAAGTAAAGAATGGGGATGCAGCGGGCCCGCCGGGATTTGAACCCGGGACCTACGGGTTAAGAGCCTCGACCGACTACCAGCCCCCGACCCGCCATAGACTTTCTACACAATACCTATTTTTAAATCTTATCAGAGCACCGAGTAAAAATGCTAGACAAAACTTGTTGAGCCAAGGATATACGGTTACTACATGGAACACCCCAATAATTTTGCAAGATAAAGACCTTAAACATTGACATAAAATCTATATAGACATTTCTACTTCACGGTTCTAGTTTGTTCTAGATCTAGATTCGGAGGGAAGAATCCAGTAGACTATTGGTAGTGGATGGGAGTAGAAGCGGGTCGGGGGCTGGTAGTCGCCCGCCGCTCTACCAGGCTGAGCTACGGGCCCATCTTTCTTCTTTTTCATATCAATCAAGGGGTTATTAAAGCATTACTGTATTTAGGTTCAGCCAATCGACCCCTCTTCATGCTTAATCATATATGTGCTCCGTTTATGTCGGCCTCATCATCTATATTACGCTTTATGTTTAAGACCTAGATATTGTTTACTACTTAACATGATTAGATGATAAGCCTGTCTGAAGAATAGTTTACTATTGTTTATCTATTGTTGAGAAATTCAGAACGGTAAGAAGTTAAATGAATATTCGTCAATAAATTATATCTCGTATAATTTTCTCCTTACTTCCTCAGGTAATTCTTCTTCTTTGAGAATCTTGTATGTGTATGGTGGGTTCCTGGTTTTGGGTCCAACAACTATGTATTTTTCAGGGTCTGCTGGGTCTCTGCTTTTTAGTGTTCTTACTTTAACGAACCATCCGTCATTTCTTTCAACATATACATATTTACCGTGTTTACCGCCCATGGATGCCCACCAAATAATCACGTTACTACTTTACTCCACCTTAGAATCATGTAATCAGTATCCCAGTATTTATAAATTCTACTTCTGTTTTCTAATCTTGTTCTTCACAATATAGATCGCGTCGAGAAGCACCTGTATCAAGTACTCGAATATAGTTTTCTTACCGAGCTTGCTTTTACCTTTCCTACGACTGCGGAAAACATATGGTGTCTCACAGACTTTGACCGACGGGTTCTTAACTATGACTTCAATAAGGATCTTATAGCCCATAGGTCTTATATCGGGATTTAATAATAGTTCTCTACGAGCACCAAAGAAACCACTCATAGGATCACTGATTTTCCGTACTGGAGGAAGGAAAATCCTGGCAATAATTGTTGCCACCTTGCTTTCGATATACCTGAGCTTGCTCCATCCCTCAACTCCGCCACCTTTAGTATACCTTGATGCAACAACTACATCACATCCCTTATTCAATAAATCAACAATATCAGGTATTTTCTCTGGCGGATGCTGGAAATCAGCATCCATAACTACAACACATGGACAAGAAGCATTTTTAGCACCATATATTATGGCTGATGATAAGCCTCTTTCGCCTCGTCTGACGAAAACCTTTACATTATACTTGTCCTCATATTCTTTAGCGACTTCCCATGTCTTGTCAGGACTATCGTCATCAACCACTATGATCTCATATTTTATACCATTATTGTTAGCTATAGAGGCAATAAGCGGAATCAATTCCTTAACATTTTCTCTTTCATTATAAGTAGGTATTATTATTGAAACGCATTCGCACACCATTGGCTTGCATCTCCTAACAGAGTTGTTCGTAATCCTCATTCCTGTCTATTACTTGTTTCTTCTTGAGGAGACCAAGTAAATAATCTTCCGAGTATATAGTTGCCTATAAATCCAAGAAGTATACCAATGAATGCGGCTGCTGTAATACTCCACCCAAATATACCCGTAAGGACTAGTATGCTTGATACCTGCATCAATAAGCTTGCTATACTAGCAATATGGTACTTAACGAGCCTCCGAAGTATATCCAGGACTCCACGCGATATATTCATGTCGCCAAAAGTCCAAGCTTCATGGAGCACGAAATTAAACATTATACTAGCTTCAAATCCAGCTAGACCAGGCACTATCAATTGTAGGTATTTTCCGGGAGCAGCTCCCACTTGTTCAGCAACCAGCGAGACAACAACAAGATTAACTATGCTTCCAAGTAATCCCACAAATGCGAACTTTAGTATACGAAGAGGTTCTTTTACAGCAAGTAAGAGAGGATAAGGTAGTTTACTGTATATGTGGATTAAATAGTATATCAATGGGATATCGTAGGTAAACTCGATAACTCTACTCGCATTACTCATAACAATATCGATGAATTCACCAGTCTCACTACTTTTCTCAATAAGTCTCTTCCTGAACAACAATACATACCCACGTGGATGACCAGTTATTTTCTCTAGAATAGAAAGCCCTCCTATCATCTTCCATATACGCTGTAGAACTGATACTGGTCTAGCAATAATTACAACGACATCAGCACCCTTAAGTTTCTCTAAGGCTTTGGGTATGATTAAGTCTGCGAATAAGTAACTTATGTCAGGTATAACTGCCACATATTCACTACTGGACTTCAAAACACGTTCTCTTACTTCATCTAGTTCAACAAGATCCTCTGGTAAAAGCCTTACCCCAGCCTTCTCTGCCAATCCCGTTTTAACAATAATTTTCGTGACTTTCCCCTGCTCTAATAAACTCATTTCGTTAAAGTAACACCTCCATTAGTATCCAGGACGCTGAGACCCTGCTTGCCACTAGTCATTCGTCTCAGAATAATAATTTTATAACGTACTTCTTCTTATCTATTTCCAAAAAGAGAAAAAGAAAGAGATAGGTGCTTTTCTTGGAGACTGGTGAATGGGAAAAACTGATAGAAGAGATCAGGCAGTGCCGTAAATGCCCGTTGCATAAGACGAGAAAGAATCCGGTCCCAGGAGAAGGATCTATTGAAACAAAAGTCATGTTTGTAGGAGAGGCTCCAGGTGCAAGAGAAGATGAGGAAGGGAGACCTTTTGTTGGTGCTGCAGGTAAACTACTAACAGAGCTATTAGAATCAATAGGGGTTAAGAGGGAACAAGTCTACATAACAAACGTTATTAAGTGTAGACCACCGGGCAATAGAGATCCTACTGAAGAGGAAATAGCTGCTTGTCTGCCATATCTTATCAGGCAAATAAAACTACTACAACCAAGAGTCATAATCGCGTTAGGAAGACATGCCGCTAAGACATTATTTAAACTAGCTGGTCTTACGTGGAAAAACATGACTGCAATGCATGGCAGGGTACATGAAGGAGTTATTGAGGGTATCAAAGTGAAAATTGTAGCAACATATCATCCTGCTGCCGCCCTATACTACCCTAAATTAAGACCAGTTCTTGAGAATGATTTCAGAGATGTAATAAAACATCTAATAACGAGTAGTAAGGAGACTACAGGAAAGAAACAACGTTCTCTTCTCGATTACATATAGCAAAATCCTTTAGTCATTCCATAATGTACTACTCTATACTTTTCCTACCATAGATCCCTATAGCATAGCCTATAATGAAGCTTCCTAAGATGATCAATATCATACTAAATAAGACTATTTTGTCAACATACAACCAAGGTAAAGTATATTGTGCTGGCTCCAAGATTATTTGTTCTTTCATACTTGTTATCTCATGTAGTACAAGCATGTGAAGCATTGATGTAGACAGAGGTGCTACACCGTATTCTTCCGATGTAGAATAGAATTCCAGCGCAGTATAAGCTGATGGCATTATTTCACCAGAATATAAGTCAAAGTATTCCAGCATTCTTACAACACTAGTTCTTATCCCCTCTCTGACGAGACTTGATAGTACAGTGTATTGGGGTACTGATAAAAGGAAGTTACTTAGATCTCTTTCGATCCATATTATTCTCGAGAGAAGCACTATGTTATTACTCCAAAACCATTTCCTCGACAACAAGTCCTGGACATATTCACATACATCAGTAAAGCCTAGCGACTTTAGGAATAAAGCAAACGCCCTAAGAAGCCCATACTCATTCTTTATTGTCTTCTCTAGTGCTTCAGTACGTATGGTTATTACATCACTACCACGCTTAGTAAGCTCCATCCACTGTCTAGCTGTATCTATACGTGCAATGGCATACGATATATTGCTAGCAAAATAGATGAGATCATTTTCATTTCTAATACCTCGTGCCAATATACCCTTTGACAGATTATACGATTCTATTGAATCAAATAATCTTTCATAGACATTAATGAGTACATCAAGATCATACAATGATATGTTATCTACATCCTTCACATAACTTGTCAAAGTATTATTGAATTCGTTGAGTATTTCTTCATAATCTTTGATAAACATGCTGGGGTCAATATTTTCATTTACACACTTAATGTATATGTAAACAGTATTAAGCACCCAATATCCATAGAAGGCTCTACTGGCAGCCGTATAGTACAGTCCTTTTTCAACATAATCCTTGGATTCATTTATTGATATATAACCACTCTTATAGTACTTGTCTAAATCTAAACCATGTATGATACCTATGTTATCGTCAATGTAATCTAATATTTCGATTGATTTATTGTAGAAGTATCTCCAGGAGCTATAAAACATTCCATTGAGAACACTTGATTTATTTAGAAGTAGTTTCTCTAAAGCAGGATCATACTTCGGGTATAAGGGTGTTAACGCGAACACTTCATATGAATCAATTATCGATACAACAGGCTTGTAATGAGCTTTGCCCAATAGTTTAGGGTACACGGGAGTTAGGATACGCTTATACCCATACTTTACTGCAGCATCGTATTTCTCATCAATACCAGATACATTACCAACAATACCGCTCGGTGCAATAAGTCCTGTTGCCGTGGCATTCTCGTCCCAGGGGTCTCCACGGAGAAGTACTAAGAATGCAAGAGTGAATAATAATGTCGCGCTAAGCCCTTCAACACTACTAGTGTCAGTGTACTCGACATAGTAATCATAATTATCATGGTATACACCAGCTATTCTTGCCGCCATCCATGTAGAAAAGTTAAGTGATGCAACAACATCTTCTGCGAGAAGACCTTTATTACCTAGAAGGATAAGTCTTCCCTTTCCCGGTGTGACCCATAGATTAAACTCTATAATATCTCCTTCACCTTCCTTAGTGACAGCTAAGGCTCCAACATGTATTTTACGTATACCCCGTATTGTTTCGGCAGATACTAGTGGAGTAAATACTATGGCGACAACAATAAGTAATGATAGTAGACTACATATGACAGATTTCTTAATCATACCAACACCCACCACAACAACATTGCTATTTCGTGCAGGTTTTCTCTCTTAATTTCTTCGTTCACACATACTACAATTTTTAGTGTTCTGAATAAAAGAAACTAGATGACACAAAACAGTGGTTTCCCCGAGGAGGATTGATTATTGTGAGTAGTAAAGAGGTTCTCCTTGAATATCTCAGAAGGAAAGCAGATGAACTTAGAAGGGAACTAGAAATTATCGAGGAGATAATAAGAATTCTTGACTCAATCAACGTAGAAGGAGAACTAAGCGAGCCCCGGGTAATAAGAGATAGAAGCGGTGTAAGAATAACAATCCCACGTCCACTAGAACCCGGTAGTGTTGAAGCAGAATACTTGTTTGAACGATTAAACGAGGTTCTCGGCGAAAACTATGAAGTACAAAAAGACCGTAACGATAAAATAAGAGCAATCAAGATCCATATCCCTGTCGATGATAAGTTGATTAGAGAAATAAAGTCAATAATAAAAATCGTTATAGAAAGCAGTATCGAAAAGAAACCCTCAGTGTAACACTGATAAGACATACCCCCATAGGGGGTTCCTACTTGCCGGGTAACATTCATCGGGCTCTATAGCTGTAATTATATAGAAGACCTAATATGTTATTTAGTTCAAGGGCATCATACTACCAAAAAACAATCGCATTGTTATGGGCCAGTAGATGTATTAGCCTAAGTTAAGTACTAGTTATTGTAGATAAGGTGGTTTGTGTGTCTCAGGAACAGCCCCAAAAAGATATGGAGTTTATAATTCTTGCTAACACTTTCGAAAAGATAGAGGCGATCACATCTAGAACACAGATGACACTTTATCTTGTTGATTTGTTTAAGAAGACTCCTCCAGAGATCATAGACAAAGTCATTTATTTGATCCAGGGGAAGCTTTGGCCTGATTGGATGGGCATGCCTGAACTAGGTGTTGCGGAGAAGACTCTTATTAAAGCGATAGCGCTTGCAACAAATACCCGTGAATCAGAAGTACAAGCACTTTTCAAGAAATTCGGTGATCTAGGAAAAGCCGCTGAATACCTTAAACAGAAAGCTTCGAGTGCTGGGCAACAAGGGCTTCTCGCATTCGTCCCAGCAAAGAAGGCTCGATTAACAGTTACAAAGGTATACAATACACTTGCACGTATAGCCCTAGTTACTGGCGAGGGCAGTAGAGACATAAAACTGAAACTACTAGCCGGCCTCTTATCAGACGCTGAACCCAAAGAAGCAAAGTACATCGTTAGGTTCGTAGAAGGCAGGCTAAGACTTGGCGTCGGCGACGCCACTGTAATGGATGCCCTAGCAATAGTCTATGGCGGTGGAGCACATGCCAGACCCATAATCGAGAGAGCATACAATATGAGAGCAGACCTCGGTAATATAGCAAAAATACTTGCTACACAGGGAATCAACGCTATAAAGAACATAAAGCCTGAAGTAGGGACGCCCATAAGACCCATGCTCGCTGAGAGACTCAGCGACCCACTAGAGATCTTAAAGAAAACAGGCGGGAAAGCGATTGTAGAATACAAGTACGATGGAGAAAGAGCGCAAATCCACAGAAAGGGAGACAAAGTATGGATATTCTCGAGAAGACTTGAGAATATAACACGTCAGTACCCGGATGTAGTCGAATACACGTTAAAGCATTTGAAGAGCAATGAAGCTATAGTAGAGGGAGAAATAGTTGCATACGACCCAGAAACGGGTGAGCTAAGGCCTTTCCAAGAACTCATGCATAGAAAGAGGAAACATGACATACACGTAGTTATTAAGGAGTATCCCGTGAAAGTATTTCTCTTCGACCTACTCTATGCCGATGGCGAGGACTACACAAACAAGCCTATTCTTGAGAGAAGAAAGAAGCTTGAAGAAATAATTGAGCCATCGGATGTATTCAGAATAGCCGAGTACATAATAACTGACAACCCTGAGGAGCTTGAGAAATTCTTCCTTAAAGCAATAGAGGATGGAGCAGAGGGAGTTGTAGTCAAGGCCCTTCATGGCCAGGCGGTGTATCAAGCTGGTGCAAGAGGATGGCTGTGGATAAAATACAAGAGAGACTATAAGAGCGAAATGATCGACACAGTAGATCTCGTAGTAGTCGGCGCATTCTATGGTAGAGGACGTAGAGCAGGATCCTACGGGGCATTATTGATGGCAGCATACAACCCCGAGAAAGATGTCTTTGAGACCGTATGTAAGGTTGGAAGCGGTTTCACAGACGAAGACCTAGCAAAACTTCCCGATATGCTCAAACCCTACATAATAGACCATAAGCATCCCCGTGTAGTAGCGAAAATGGAGCCCGATATCTGGGTGACACCAGCTCTCGTTGCAGAAATAATTGGAGCAGAGTTAACACTGTCACCTATACACACTTGTGGCATGGATAAAATAAAGCCAGGTGTAGGCATATCGATTAGGTTCCCGAGATTCATAAGGTGGAGGCCAGATAAATCACCAGAAGATGCCACTACGACACAAGAATTGATTGAAATGTACAAGAGACAGTTGAAGAAGATAGCTACTGAAGTAAAAACACCATAGCTAATCAGGTAAAATTACGCGAACTGGAAGCCCTATCGCTTGCCCAGGTATGTTTGGCTCAAAAACTACTCTAACAACACCTTTTCTACCATGAATCTTTGTTACTTTTCCTATGAACACGTTACCGTATTTGTCCTTCAAAACAATTTTCGCGCCAATAAATCTCGATGCTTCTCTATAGTCGTTTACTCCATCTATTTTCAATAAAACCTGGTTAGGATACTGTGAGTTCGGGCCTCTCCTATATCCTAGTATCCACCCAGTCCTCTCCACGCTGTCTCACCCCCTCATTAATAACCTTAATAACTTGTTTAGGTATAACCGTTTTAACAGTTACTTCACTGGAGGAAGACAACACTATGGTAATGATCGTAGCGTTTATTGGTCCCGCTGGCAGCGGGAAGACAAGCCTTGTTAACGCTTATGGCAAGTGGGTTAAGGATAATTTGTGGCTGCGTGTTGCACAGGTAAATCTGGATCCTGGTGCCGAGATTTTACCCTATAAGCCAGTATTCGATATAAGGTCTATGTTCACAATAAGGGACATCATGGTTAAGTACAACCTAGGACCCAATGGGGCTTTCATAAAAGCAGGAGAACTAATTGCAGAAAATACTTCTTCTATAATGGAGAAAAATCCTTTCAACAATATTGATGAATGGGATATAATACTCATAGACACACCTGGCCAAATGGAGGCATTCATATTCCGCCCCAGCAGCAACATACTATTCGAGAAGCTGAGGAGTCTAGGCAGTATAATAGGGGTCTTCATAATTGATGCCACAGCAATAACTTCACTAACAGACGCACTAGTACTATGGTTCCTAGGCTTACTGACCCAAATAAAAACGGGGTTACCGATAGTACCCGTGATAAATAAAATCGATGTAGCACCCAATACTGAGTATGCTGAATTATTGATAAAAGAGCCCGAGAAACTCGTTGAGCTAGCGAAACAAGAAGAAACAGGAGAAGGATTGCTAAGCGATTTATCTCACGAACTCACACAAATAGCCCTGAAAACGAGACAAGCACTAAGACCCGTCAAAGTATCAGCAAAAGATGGAACTGGTTTAGACGAACTCCATTACTTACTGCACGAAGTTCTCTGTGCCTGCGGAGACTTAACCTAACTTACTCCTACATAACCGCTCATATTCTTTCGATAAATCAAATTCCTCGACATCACCGTATGGTTTCTTTTCTCTAAACACCCTACCCTCATATGCAAGTACTTCAGTATCTTCATGCAGCCAGCAATCCGGCGTTAAACCCGCTTTTATACATGTTTCCGCGAGAAAGGTCTCTTCATCCCAACAATACTCAATTGGAACCTGGGGCAGTAATGTACCCTGGAAGAAGCCTTTCTTCACAACAAGTCCATGTTTACCAATAATTATCTTTTTAGGTAGATCCCACCTATTTTCAACAACAATAGGCTCTGGAGTAGATAGAATAGAAACCTCGAAAGTAACTTGGCTCAACTCGCTTTTGGCTATTGGCGGAAACCTAGGATCATTAAATGCTGCCTCAATAGCGGATTTAATTACTGCCTCAACAAGAGGCTGTATTGGCGCAAGAAAACCTATACATCCACGTAGACTTCTAAGCTCTTCGCCTTTGTATGTTTCAATAGTAGTAAAACACATACCTGGTCTTTTCAGTTTCTCAGGTGTGTCCTCGGGGGGTTCGAGTATTTTGCCGCCGGAATCAAAATAGTACTCTACGGCTTTACGTGCCAGTTTGACGAGAAAAACGCCTTCATCATACGATAATTCACTGGGATGAATTGGTTTTTGTCCCGACAATTTTGATCCTCCTTTGCTCCATTTCTTCAAGTATCTCACGTGCCCGCTTAAGTGTTTCCTCTATACCTTTCCAGTGCCTTCCCATCCAATATATTTTCCCACACTTCTTACAAACCCAGAAATCACTATGCTTCTCATAAACCCGGGGTGGGACACGCCCTTTAACAACATCTTTACCTACTTTCACAAGCTCGCCATTACATATTGGGCATCTGGATTTCTCTATATCAACGTAAAGCCTAATACCAGTCTTTAAAGCCAAATAAGCGAGTCTTTCCTCCATAGTATCTTGTTCTAACAGAATGCTTTTCAACCCCTTGCTCAAGGCCCTGTGATGCAGTCCTCTATCCCTTGTAAGTATGATTCTATCTTCTTTATCGGCAATCATCAAAATTTTCCAGTCCTCAAGCTTTCTACCATAGATTACATCATAGCCTAATAGTCTCAACCATCTTGCAACATTCCCTAGCATAGTGTCAACAACAAACCTGGGTTCACTCATTGCAGAGACGCCTCCAGCTGCTACCAAGAGGAAAACAAAATATCACTTTAATATCTTGACATGAATAAGAAACCATTAACTTTTATTTAAAAACAACGAGTAAGTTGTTGAGGGTAATATCATTTACCCTGACTGATTTTTTCGTATAAATGCTCGATTATTCTATGTATTGTTACTACACCAGCAATATCACCTATTTCATCAAGAACTATAGCACCCCTTGAGTTCTTTTCAAGAATTTTTGAAGCAGCTGTAACTACGGTATCTGTTATTCTTAAGGTAGGAGGCCTAAACCTCATTATATCCTCTACAATCAAATGCATTATCCTTTCTTTCCTGAATTTAGCTGGCACTATATCTTGGAATTTGAATATAGCATATGCTACATCAAATATAGTCACGTAGCCTACTAGATCATTTTTATCATCTACTACAGGCATGAAGGAAACATCTTTCTTAAGCATTGTGTCTCTAACTTTCAGTACTCTATCAGTAGTCTTTGCTACAAAGGGTTGTGTATCCATTATGACTCTTACTTCGGTATCATCTTCTCCAAGTAATTTGAGGAGGTTTTCACGATATATCACACCAACAATATCATTATTCTCTACCACGGGGAGTATGCCATAGCCTTTTTCAACCATTATATTAAGTATGTTCACTACATCTTCACTTGGTGTAACATAGACCACTGGTGCGTTCATGAAACTTGATACATGTAAACTACTGGGTGTTGTAAGTCTTGTTCTCTGTGTAGCTAATTTCTGTACTATATCCCTGCTTGTAATAACTCCAGCAAGCCTTCTTTCTTCGCGGTGTTCTGCCACCACAACGTATTCATAAATAACCATCTTATCTACTCCATGTTTTTCCATGACTTTATATGCATGGTACAACGTTTCGTTTTTGTCTATTAGTGGAAACTCTTTTGTCATAAAGTCATTTGCTTTCATAACTACCACCCGTAAGCATGGTTTAGATCTATAGTCCGCATATATTTATTCGTGAGATGTAAATGGCTTATGAGAGGTTAAAATCTATTTTTTAGGTGTAGCCACAGCATACAGTATATCACGCTCAGTCACTATTCCAATAAGCTCATTGTTCTCATTAACAACCAACACTGAGCCAACATTCTTTTCAGCCATAAGTTTTGCCGCTTCCCCAATATCCTTATCAGGTGCTATAGCAACTACTTCACGCACCATGAGCTCATTAACAGGGGTTTTAAGTACGTCTTCTATGTCTCCCGTGGTAGTCCTCCTGAACGCTTCATGCGTTCCGAAGAATTTTATTATATCCATAGCTGTTATGATTCCCTCAACTACATTTCCTTTGGTCACAGGAAGACGACGGAACCCATATTTGGTCATTTTTTCCATTGAAGTTTTTATCGTTGCATTGGCATCAATGGTTACAACAGGAGAGGACATTACTTCAGATACTTTTACGCCAACATACGTGCTTGTTGACAAGTAGTCTAGAATATCTTTCTCTGTTATGATGCCATAGACCTCATTGTTTCTAGTTACAACAGGAATTACACCCACACCATTAACCACCATTTTCTCTAGAACATCAGGGAATTTCTCGTCAACATATGCTACAACGGGTTCTCTATTCATCAAAGTTGAAACATGTTCATTTTTTAATGCCGAGAAAATATTTCTTCCATGCCTATTCACGACAATATTATAGTATTCTCCCCCACCAAGATAGTTTATGAAATCCATTGAAACAACAAGTCCTTCAAGTAAGTTCGATCCCTTGATCACTATAAGACTCCTATATCCTCGACTCATTTTCTCTAATGCTTCAATAATAGGTGTTGAAGAAGATACTGTAGCTACAGGTTTCTTCGCAATAATTAGCAGTTCTTCTGTCTTCCTATAGATCCTATCATCGAAATTTGGTTTTCCATCACTTCTCAGCCATCTATATTTATCTCTCCAGCCAAACTTTCTTGTCTTCCTAGGTATTAATCCACCCACACTAATCACCTACTATTAGAAATTATTCTCACCCAAGCTAAGCATACACTGTACAAGGATAAAATGTTTCCCTAACTAAATTACATAAAAATAGTACAGATCGCTAGACTCATTGTTCACCGAGCTTCTTCTTAATAATATCTAAGAGATCCTTGAGGTACTCCATAAGATCCTGATCAGATATCATACCGATTATTTTACCGTTTTCCTTGACGGGTAAATGACTTATGTTATATTTAATCATTGTATTTATTATTTCTTCGATCTGTGCATCAGCATCAATAGTTATGAGAGGTTTACTCATGATCTTTTCGACAGGTTCATCAGAATTGAATTTTTCGAATAATATAGCCCTTATTATATCTCTCTTGGTTACAATACCTATTGGTGATACATTCTCGTCAACGACAATAAGACTACCTACTCCTTCACCAAGTATTCTTCGGGCAGCTTTGGCTATACTATCTTTAACATTAATATATCTTATCTCAGGAGTCATGATATATCTTGCAGTTAACACTTCTAACACCTTCAATCATTGCCAGAATTATTACGGTTTTTACATTATCTCTTTAATAGTTTGATTTAATGGTTTAAGAATTATCTTGCAGCTATTTCGGGTGCTACTTGTCCGTAGTTTATGCTGACAAACAGTATATGACTACCCCTAATTAGTACCCTGCCGTACTTCGCTGTTGGTTTTCCTTCAGGATCTATTTCCTCGCAGTCAGATAGAACAACATTCATAGTATTGTCTACAAGTTCTAGTACCCCAACATATTCTGTCCCATCTTTTAGTTTAACTAATACGATTTGGTTTATTGCTCCTCTAAGGTATTTTAGAGGAGACACAAGTTTAGGTGTGCTCGGCTGTCTTACTGTGGCTACCAAGTTTATCCCTCACAAGATCTATCCATTATCTCAAAGCTTCCATGTATCCTTGGTAAAACGATATAAATGAAGCTATATATAAACGTTTATTCCTTAAAACCATTCTAAGTTCTTGTGATCAAATAAAAACAATCTTTACCTTTGCATCCGATAAAAACACATTCTAGATCAGGCGATTCGCTACAGACATTATCTATCATCTCTATTATACCGTTTTTATTAGGGTCTTTCTCTAGGAATGAAACAAGTAGTGCTCCGTGTTTTTTAAGAACTCTTTTTGCTTCATAAAGAAAGCTCTTCTTATCAATAACATTATTTATGACAGTGAAAGAATATATTGTATCAACCATGTTACTCCTCAAAGGAATTTGTTCTCCATATCCTTGTATTATCAGTATTCTAAACTTGTCCCCACCATGTGTTTTACTTAGAACCCTAGAAAGCATACCACTACTTGGGTCGATACAGATATATTTCTCGACATTAATGTTTTCGTTTTTAAGAAATTCGTAGAAGAGACCCGTGCCACAGCCTAGGTCGAGAATCAAGGAACCAGGTAGGATGCGCTTATTGAAAATCACATACTCGTATTTCTCATATTGTTCATCTCTATATAGCTCATCGTATCGACTATATGTTGTATCATAAAGCAAAACCGTGTCTTCATGTACTGTTTTGTTTTCTAAAGAAGTCAAGTATGCTTTTTTCTCCACCTATGCCCACCCGTTTCTTCTCTTTCTTCATTTTCCAGAGCTTCTGGATATTGACAACCTTATACTCGAGCCCAAGTTTCTCAGCTGTCTCGATAGCTTTCTGTGTTAACGAGGGAGCTACAAGTATTCCACGAGGTTTTACACCATAGTTTCTAGCGTAAGACTCTACGTACTTGTATAATTGCAGTACTGCATCACGTGAAGCTGTTACGCGTTTGATCTCGATGATAACGGGCTTACCACTACTATCATATCCAAATAAATCAATACTGCCTACAGGCAGTTTCTTCTCCTTTTCAATAATTTTAAGCCCTTCCTCAACAATCCATGGTTCCTCGTAAATCAAATCCCTTATTTCATGTTCATCAAGATATATTATGAACTCTCCTGTATCAACAAGTTTCCCCATAACAACAGCCTTTACATCACTAAAGAATACTCTAACAATTTCCCTTGGGCTACTACGTATAGCAGTGACAACAAGCATGTCATCAGCATGCTCGACCCTAATAGCTGAAGTATTTGGTTGCCAGTTGACCGGGGCATAACCAGTAGGTCTATGTACTATAAAAGCACCATCCTCCTTAATTATAACCAGTCTCTCTCCCTCAGATAACCGTGATTCACTACGTCCTTCGTATTCAATACTACAACGGCCTATAATGATCACAACATTTTTATTCTGAATACCCTTCTTTATGGCCTCACCTGCTTCTCTCAAATCCTTTGGTTGAACAACCATGATACCCAAGGCTGGGTACCGCACCCTCTCGATTAGATAGTTTTCTAGCACTTTTTTATTACCCGCTATGATAAAAATATCAAACGAAAAGCATAGAGCTGCTAACGGGTAAGCAAGTCCTTTGAGGAATTATAAAATTAAACTAATAGGCTTCGACAGTATGGGCACAAGGGCTATGGCTACAGTAATTGACATGAGCGGGACGAAAATCTTCATTGACCCCGGCGTGAGCTTTGCGCCAAAACGATACGGCCTACCTCCCCATCCAAAAGAGCTTGAGAGATTCGAGAAACACCTAGACGAAGTCCATAAGGAGGTCGTGGATAGCGACTATATTATCATAACACATTACCATAGAGACCACTATCTATACCGAGATGGAGAGGAGGAATACTATAGAGGTAAGCACCTCTATATAAAACATCCTGAAGAAAACATTAATCCAAGCCAGAAAATCAGAGCATACGTACTCTTAAAGAAAAAGAATGTCGAAAACCTCGTAAAATCCCTAAATATAGCTGACGGCAATAGGTTTACAATAGATGACAACATAATACTAGAGTTTTCGGACCCCGTTCCCCATGGATGTGATGGAACAAAACTAGGATATGTTGTAATGGTGTATATTTCATGCGAAGACATCAGTATACTCCATGCAAGTGATGTCCAGGGTCCAATGAATACTAAAGCTAAGAACTTTATTATAGAAAAGGATCCAGACATACTAATAATATCCGGGCCACCAACATACATGGAAGGACACAAAATAAGTAATGAGAATATTGAGACGGCATTAGCGAACATGAAAGAAATTATTGGTAACACAGTAAACCTTAACACAATTATTCTCGATCATCATCTTTTGAGAGACCTTGACTACAAGGAGAGGATACGGGATTTACTTGTTGCCGCGGAAAAGAATAATATTAGAGTTTTGACAGCTGCCGAATACTGTGGTAAACCTATAGAACAGTTAGAGGCGTTGAGGAAGAAACTATGGGAAGAAGACCGAAAATAGCTATAGAACATTTAGAAGATACCGTGGGGGTATGGTTATTTCTTGAGTATAGACATTCGTGTATTATCGCCGGCTGTAATAATATATTGATAACCAATCTCCCTGAAAAATATCATCCACTTTTCAAAAAATACTGCTGTACAACATATTCGGAGAGTGTCTTAGAACTTTATCCTCAAGAAAGAATACTCATACTAGACCCCCAGGCTCCACTGACTCTTACAAAAAATGATCTTGAAAAAGTTGATGTAATAGTTATTGGAGGTATTCTCGGTGATCATCCACCTCGTGGTAGAACAAAAGAACTACTGTCGTCAAGGGCCCCCCGTGCCCTCAAGAGAAATATTGGCAGCGGCCAGTATAGTATCGATGGAGCTACTTATGTAGTAAACAAATTTATTGAAACAGGCTCATTATCTTCAATAAAATACGTTGATAACGTCGTGATTAAAGGAGAAGTTAATGGAGTTGTAAGGGAAATAAAATTACCGTTTAGGTACCCTGTTGTCAATAATGAGCCCTTACTAGCACCTGGACTACGTGAATACCTACTGTATGGCAAGATACCAGATAGTATAAGAAAAGAATTATCCGAATAAGTCAAACAGTATAAAAGCTACAATAATCCATGTCAAGAAAAATGTCAGCAATCCCCTAATAAATAATAGAAACAACGTCTTTTCTCTAATAACTCTATCAACAATGAAACCACTAGTTAAATACACTATGAAGGAAAAGAACCATATTGTGTAAGAGTTGTCGACTATAATTGTTATGTTGAACCTATACATGGTATATGCGATGAATCCATAGATTAAACCAATAATAAATCGTACAAGAACAACACGATCCTCTTCATCTAGCTTGCTATAAAAATCACGAATGATTTCACGCAATTGTTCTGTCATCATCTTCACTACAAACACCATAATATTAGAGCATTTCGAGCATTTATTAATGCTATTTTCTTAGATAGCACAAACTCCACAAGATACTGTTATCTACCCTATAAATCCCTCCCTCTAATTCTGATATTTCACAAAAAATACTTTGCTTTACTGTTTTGGAATTCTATATTATAAATCCATAGAATATTGTGTCTGGCTAGATGTTACTTTGATAGCATCTTTACAAGCTCTTTTACAAGTTTCTCCTCACTAAGTTTCTTGACCATATCATCTATGTTATTAAGTGCGTCATTTACTTCAATAAACAAGTTTTTAACACTCTTTAACGATATGTCAAAAGGCATTGATGATGGGCTAAGTTTTGTTGTAATTAATGTTATTGTGCTATAATGTTCTTTCGGTAATCCAAGTTTTTCTGTTCTAATGCTATGTGTTATTCTAGCTAAATCATAAAGATGTTCAAATGTTTTTAGAACAGAGTCTTTAAGTTTAAGAATACGTGCTAGCTCGTTAAGTCTTATTTCAAGTTGATTGAACAACATATATACTTTATAGAATTCGGTATACGGAATTCTGATCTTCCTGAATACGCCAAAGCTTACAACCAAGGGTTCTATTACTATTTTATCACGATGCCCTTGTTTCCACTCGTAACATTCATTGAGAAACTTTATGGCTTTCATATATTTTTCTAGTTCATTTAAGCGCCCTTCAACTTCTTTTATATCGAGCCCAACTAGGTCTTCAAATGCCCTACTTCTATAGATCTTATCCAGTACTTCAAGGAATTTTGTGAAATGTTCAGGTTCACTACTCTTTTTTAACTCTGCGAATCTTTTTTGTGCTTCCTCAATTAATGGATATATTTCACTAAGTCCACGGGATCTAGTAGAACACCAGTTATGAAGATTATTTAATGCGTCACGTAATGCAACTAATTCAAAAAGTGCTCTTTTTATATCGGAACTACTACATACCAATTAATCCACCTATTAGTTGGCATCTGTTATATTATATTTTTCCTAGAATAATAATATTTTTATCATTGATCATATAATAGTTTAATGATAATCATAAAAACATGTTATAAAAATAATCTCAATAAGAACCTGTATCAGTATCAGTAATTCATAAGTGATGCATTACAATTTACTTTACTGAGATGATGATACCATGCTCAAAAAATCAATGAATATTTTGGATATACTGGCATGGGTTAGAGAGAACAAAAATGCTGTTGTTGGTGCAAGGATTTCAAATATTTATAAGGCTACGAACTATTGGTACATGAAAATACATGGAAAATCAAGATTATTATTGAAAATAGAGCCAGGCAGAAGAATACACTTTTCCAGCGTAGAGCCTTCAGCTAAATCTATTGATAAACTAACAGCTGTACTAAGAAAACATACTAGAGGAGGCATAATTATTGATTGCAATAACATAGGTTTCGAGAGAATCATAAAATTAACTATATCTGCACACAAAACAACATACAATCTATACGTAGAGCTTCTACCTCGAGGCACACTAGTACTCACAAATGATAAGAACGTGATAATTTATGCAAGCCAGTTCATTGAAATGAAGGATAGAAGCATAAAGCCAAGAATTGAATACAAGCTTCCTCCATCTTCACTAGATCTACTAGAAATAGACGAGAAAACTATAGTGAACAGAATCAGAATGGGAAGGGATTTAGTGAGGGGTGTTGCTAGAGGGCTAATGCTTCCAGGTGAAGTAGCTGAAGAGGTATTGTATAGAGCAGGTCTTTATGAATTAAAAACAATTGACCCTAAGGCCATCAGCGAAAACGATTTATTAAGAATATTTGACGAACTAAAGAATCTAATTAATGAATCAAGTGGGGGTAAAGGTTTTCTTGTAAGAAACAGCAACATGGATATACCCGTATCATTCACGCCATATTATCCTAGTGTCTATAAAGAAATCCATGGACTCGACGTCATAGAGACAAATACGTTTAATGATGCTGTAGATGCCTATTTTACTTATATTGAGAAGATTGAGGAGGAGAATAGAAGAAAGAAGATTCTTGAAGAAGAGATGAAGAAACTCAATAAGACTATTGAAGCACAGAAAAAACTTGTCATTGAATACGAAGAGAAGATCAAAGATCTCGAGAAAAAAGCCTTGCTATTATCTATGAAGGCCTATGAGGTTCAAGAGATACTGAACTGTGTTAATAAGATCAGGAATAGCCTTGGCTGGGAGAAAGTAACTGAGTGCAACAATGTTAAAAGCTACAATAAGAAGCAAGGTCTGGTCTGTATTAATGTTGACGAGGAGATTATTTGTCTTGACATAAGGAAGGATGTGTGGACAACTATTAAAGAACTGTATAAACGAATTGGCGAACTTAAACACAAGTATAAGAAGGCCTTGGAGGTACTTGAAGAGCTTGAGAAAAAACGTAGAGAAATAGAGGCAGAAAGAGTGGCTAGAGCTAAGGAGGCTAGATTCTTAATCAAACCAAGGATGTGGTATGAACGATATCACTGGCTTATAACTAGTGAAGGCTACTTAGTAGTTGCCGGTAGGGATGCAAGCCAAAACGAGTCATTGGTAAGAAAATATCTCGAACCAAACGATATTTTCCTGCACGCCGATATCCATGGTGCACCTGCCACCATACTCAAGACGAGGGGGATGCAACCCAGTGAACAAAGTATACGTGAAGCAGCAGTGATCGCTGCCTGCTACTCAAAAGCCTGGAAAGCAGGGTTCGCCGCTATCGATGTATTCTGGGTAAAAGGCGAGCAAGTATCAAAGACTCCTCCTTCAGGAGAATACTTGGGTAAAGGAGCATTTATGATATACGGGAAGAAGAACTACGTCAAGAATGTTGAACTTAAACTCGCAATCGGGATAGAGCCCGTACACGACGAGATATATGGTTTCTACCAAAGAGTAATTGTTGGCCCCCCAGAGCTTGTCAAAAAGAGGAGTCTAGTCTACACGATTCTAATACCTGGCGACCAAAAACCTGCTACATTATCGAAAGACATTATATCTAGGTTCAAGAAAATTCTTGGCGAGGAATTGTTTGTAAATGATAATGATGTTCTCGAGAGGATACCCGGCCCATCGAGAATCCTAGGCTTCTACAAAGGTGAAGCAGTCCTTGAATCCCAAGAGAATACATAGTTTTATTTAATATACACGAGTTAACTCTTTTACTCAGCTATTAACACTCACTACCACAGGCATTAATATTTAAAGATTCCACTTTTAATTAGAGATACTAAACAACAAAGCCAGGTGAATACTATGAGCGGTATTGAGAGAAACATAGTCGTTGAACCAATAAAGTTCACGCCAATGGATGAAGTTGATGTAGAGCTTGTAGAGAGAAAAGGGCTCGGACACCCTGATTACATTGCTGACTCGGCTGCAGAGGCTGCTAGCAGAGCTCTTTGTGAATACTACATTAAGAACTTCGGCACCATTCTTCACCACAACCTTGACAAAGTACTACTTGTTGGAGGACAGGCGAAACCTCGGTTTGGGGGAGGTGAAGTACTTCACCCGATCTTTATCCTTGTCTCCGGTAGGGCGACAACGGATGTCATAGTCAATGGGCGTATAGAGCCTGTTCCCGTGGGTAAACTCGTTGTCAAAGCTGTAAAGGATTGGATACGCAACAACTTCAGGTTCCTTGACCCCGATATCCATGTTATCGTTGATTATAGAATAGGTAAGGGTTCAGCAGACTTAGTAGAAGTATTCAAAGCAAAAGGCAAAGCACCTCTAGCCAACGATACCAGTATTGGAGTAGGTTTCGCACCCCTATCAACACTTGAAAAACTTGTATTTGAAACAGAGAGACTACTGAACTCAAAAGAGTTTAAGAGCAAAGTTCCAGCAGTAGGCGAAGACATCAAAGTCATGGGACTAAGAAATAGATCGAAAATCGATTTGACGATCGCGGCTGCCATAGTTTCTAGCCAAGTACACGATATTGATGAGTACGTGAATGTTAAAGAAGAAATAAAGAACGCTGTTCTCGACCTTGCTTCTAAACTAGCACCAAATCATGATGTCCATGTCCATGTAAATACCGCTGATATGATCGAGAAGGGTGTTGTGTATTTAACTGTTACTGGTACATCTGCTGAACACGGTGACGACGGGGCTACAGGTAGAGGCAATAGAGCCAATGGTTTGATAACTCCTATGAGACCAATGAGTCTAGAGGCAACAGCTGGAAAGAATCCTGTAAACCATGTCGGTAAAATCTACAATGTAGCCGCATCAATTATCGCTAACAGAATATACCGCGAAGTCAAGGGAGTACGTGAAGTGTATGTAAAACTGTTAAGCCAGATAGGTAAACCTATTGACCAGCCACTTATTGCAGACGTAAAAGTTGTTCCAGAAGGAAACGAGTTACCAGCACATATCATAAGCGATATAAGAGGAATTGTTGACGACGAATTAGCCCGCATAACTAGGTTAACAGACTTGATCCTGAGGGGAGAAGCATTACTGTACTAAAGTCGTGAGAGCTCTCCCTTTAAACCAAGCTTCTTTTTTCTCATCTCCTGATATTCCTCGATAAGCTTCAAGATTCTCTCATACTCGTCTTCCTTCTTCTTTTCTTCAATAATATTCCAGAGCTCATCTACAACACCTATAATGCTTGGTTCAACGAATATTATGTCGTCAACGATATAATGTTTGAACTTCTTCAAAGACACCACAGGTATTCTATCATCCAATAGTTCGTTGTCCACATCTTGTCCCACAATAAGCGCAACACGGTTTTCTTCTAGGTATTTAAGCACCTCGCAACAAAGCCTTCCTATATCGCTAACATATATTGCCTTCAATAAGCCCACATTATTCTCTACAGATTTAATCACATTACTTAGTGTCGGGCTTTTAACAACTGGAACAGGTATATAGTTTTCGTAGGCAACAATTCGAAGTAGCTGTTTAAGTGTTTTGTTCTCGTTTACGAGTTGCTCAATAGTATTCTTTAACTTAGTTACTTCATCCTTCAGCGATTTGTTTTCAAGACGGAGTTTCTCAATTTCTCTCAACGTCTCTTGGTCTGCTTCTTTAACTGATTTTAATGTTCTCAGTTCTATTTCTAGTGCCTCTAGTCTCTGACTTAAATCCCTGATTTGTTGACTAAGCCTCTTCTTTTCAGCCTCGAGGGCTTTTATCCTTGAGTCTATTCTTTTACTTGTATCATGTTTCTTTTCAGCTGTAGTACTCTTCTTGTCATCTATAGGTACTGTAGTATCTTGTGTAAAACCTATGTCTTGTTCCATAATTCTCTCTAATTCTTCCTCAATGGCTTCAGCAAGAGTCTTTCCCTTTATGATTGCAACCTTGATCCTATCTTCATCGAGACTTATACCGTATTTTCTCAGGTTCTTTTCGATCTGACGGAATTTATCCTCAAGACTCTGATAAGCCTTATAAGCAGCAGCCAAAGCATCTCTCTCATGACTATCCTCTACGTCAAGCCATGGATACTTCTTTGTAAGCATACTAACGATCTCTATTTTCTCAACAGTAGACAAGTTACGAGGTGGAACAAATAATTGTGCTTTTACTGTAGCAGCGAGCTTCTTTACTGCATCAGGAGCCTCCGCCACGTCTGTTGCAATAATAACAGGGTATCCTATAGACGAGATCATGTTTATTATGTCGTTTCTATCGATATTCTTTGAACTATAGAGGAAGAGTGGTACGCCGTTAAGATCTATTACTGCTATACCAGTACTTACACCAGGATCTATTCCTACGATGACTGGTTTCCCGCTTTTTCTAAGATCCTCTCCAACAACTACTTTGTTTTTATAAACAGGTTTTATAATCACCCTGACGCTCTTCGTGTTGATTGGCTTGATTAAACCATAGAGTTTCTCACGGGGTGCATACACTATGAATACTGCTCTCTCAAGGCCTCCCTTGGCTTTCTTAAATAATAGATCGTAGTCGAAACCATTTCTGTCAAGTATTTTCTTAATCTCCTTGGCTACAGCAA
Source organism: Desulfurococcaceae archaeon MEX13E-LK6-19 (assembly GCA_029637525.1). NCBI lineage: Archaea > Thermoproteati > Thermoproteota > Thermoprotei > Desulfurococcales > Desulfurococcaceae > Desulfurococcaceae archaeon MEX13E-LK6-19. The sequence continues at coordinate 836,552 of CP072660.1, read as the reverse complement.
GTATGCCTGAGCGAATACTCCTGACATACCTATTATAGCTCATACCACCATGGCTTACGCTTCTTCCCCGAACAACTATGATCTTAGTCTTTTCCTCGAGAAGTTTTACTTTATATCCATATCCTTTCCACGCTATTAACGCCGAGAGAATAGCTGTTTTTAGAGGAGATAACTTCCCATCAACATTTATCCCTATGCTCTTTGCCATACTCTTTATATTGAGTGCATCAGGCCCCCAACCCGTTACCTGGACAATACTTGTACCGGGAGGTAACAAGACAAAGAGTTTAGCCAGTTTATGCTCGGAGGGAGCAAGTTCATAGACGTTGTCTATGGCTATAATACTCGGCTTGTATTCCCATATGAGGCGTAAGAGTCTCGACAAGGAAATATCTTCATACTTATCAATAATTTTACCATCTTTTAGAACAGCCATTGCGTAATGGGGCTGTTTACTAGAAGACGGGCTATGACCTGGAAGAATATCTACCCCTATGATTACATCACTAGTAGCCCCGGATTCACCAGGGCTCTTCACGTTCTCCTCTGACATAGGCTAAAGCCCTTTTTGTGTCTATGCTTATCTTGTAATTTTTATTGAAAAACCTGACTATATACTCTACATCTCGTTCCAACAAAAAATCACTACTCGGGTTATCTTTCTCTACATATTGAGGCCAGTCTATAATGACGGGATCCCCTGTCCTTACATCAATTAATACATTATATTCACTTAAGTCACCATGAACAATGCCTACCTCTAGGTAAGCTTTCCTTATTGTTTCAAGTATCACCCTAAGCACTTCACTAGGATTCTCAAGAGCAGGTTTACGATAAAGCTCAATTCCCTCAATATAATCAAGCACTATAGCATGTCTATTGTATGCAAGGGGCTTCGGTATATTTGCACCAGCATAATATAGTTCCCTTAATGCCTTGAACTCTCTTTCAGCAGCAATTTTAGATTGCTTATACCAGTCTAGATGAGGGTCAACGGCAAATACTCTTAATCTCCTCGTACCCCTAAAACTGGGTCGACCGATTCTAAGCAATTTCACAACAATCATTTTATTGCCTGGCGCAAGTGCTCTATAGATTTCACTCTCCTTACCTACAGCCATACGGTCACCAATAGCTTCAAGCACACCCTTGTTTACAAGTGTTCTCAACGCAAGCATATCGAGACCCAAATACGTGAGACGGTATCCTTTGTACATCATGAATTGTCTCTTCACAAGCTTCAATCTATGAAGTTTCGTTAAAGAAAGCTCCACGTGACTTTCCGGCATACGAGTATACTTCTCGATCACTTCAAGAGGTACATACTCATATTTAGCCATACCTTTCTCAATAGCGTTAAGTACCTTGAAATCCCTCTCTGTCAGCTTCCTATAGATCTCACCGATCTTCGGCATTATAATCACTATACCAGTCTTTTACGCAACACCTCTTTCTCTCAAATCCTTATTAACTTGACAATATTATATTTCCATCCAGACTCTTTGATAAGTGTCACACGGAGAAGAAGTTGTCCCATCAATATAAACTTTATTCTAAAAACTTTATTATCTCGCTCTACTGCTTAAACAATTCATTGTAGAGTAAAACTAATAAGTAGTTTCTAACAATCTAGTAGCACAAGAAGATACTAATAATAGGAAAAGGGGGCGGTATTAATGGAATCTAGTCAGCCTTTGAAAAAAGAGGGAATCTATGAAGAAAACGGAATACTATTCGTAAGAGGAGCTGACTATATAGAAAGAATAGCTTCAGCCCTCGCCTCTAAAACCAGGCTGGAAATACTAAAACTAGTTCGCGAAAAAGAACTTGACATAGGCGAGATCGCTGAAAAAATAGGACAAAGCAAAGCCAACGCAAGTGCACAAGTAAAAAGACTTGAAGACGCTGGCCTCGTAAAAACAGGCTATAAACCAGGTCAAAGAGGCGTAAAGAAGGTCTGCTGGTCTAATATAAGAGAAGTAAGGATCATTCTCGAGTAAACTCTTGGTGTAAAACATTTAGGAATACAAGTAACAACAGAGTAATACCATAATATTTTGCCCCTATAGATAATACCCTACTATTACATATAGTAGCCCTTTAAAAACAATCCATTAGTCAATTATCACTACAGAAGATAATTTCAGAGAGGAGTATAGTATTGGACATGCTGAGTTTACTAATAATAACAGTATACTTAGGATTATCATTAATTCCAATAATGTACAACCACTTAAGAATAGGATCAAAGGACTTAACAAACAAGACCACGAAAAATGTTGCAGCTTCAACACCCCGTCTTCAACACAATATAGTAATTGTATTAAATAACGTTGATGAAAAAGACTTAAAGACAATTCTCTATGAAATAGAGAAGCTCACGAAAAGACTAAGTCATAGAAATAATATGAATCAAAATTAAATAATAGAATTCATTTATGAACATTTGTTCAGAATCTTCTTAAGTTTACTCTGCATAAAATGCGACACGTCCTTTCATTTATAATCCATGTTTAATATTGAGTCCTAAGACAGGGTAGACTATTGAGATTACTAAAGACCTTAGGACCTGGATTCATAGCTGCACTCACTGGATTTGAAATAACGAACATAGTAGTGTTTATGAAGCTTGGCGCGGTTTATGGTTTCTCTGGGTTCATAATAGCAGCGTTAATGATACTCCCTTTGACTTATCTTCAACAGGTCATTCTCCTTGCAATAAACACGCCCAATGAAAACATCCTTATGTTCCTAAAGAAACATAGACTATTGTCACTGGTCTTTTGCTATACTATCTCTTCAGCAGGGTTGTTTACCGCTTATGCAAACCTTATCGGTATATCAATAATATTATCAATAGTTTATGGCTCATACTGGATTCATTATGCAATATTATTCATAGCTATCGTATGGCTTATATTGTCGAAGACAACACTAACGAGCAAAATACTCAGAATACTATCGTTTGCATCCCTATTCTTGCTCGTGTATGTAGTCTTGTTTATACTGAGCGCTAATGAATTGATTAAGAAGCCGCTAGTCTTTGAGCCAATAGAATATTTTGATCTCTTGGCCCTCTGGGGCGCGTCAGCTGCACCATATTCTATAATAATACAAATGGTTGATAAAGAAAGCAATTATGAAAGCATCTATGCTGGCGCGTTAACTACTGCGATTATAAGCATATCCGTAGCTTCAATAGGATTTATTTATCTATATCCTGTTCATACATTCGTTGTAGCTGATTCGCTTAAGCCAATATTCTTTTTCGGTAGACTAACCCTCACAGTATACAGTATAGGATTGTGTTCAGTTGTCTTCCTGACGCTTACAAGCATATATACAGCCTCAAGAATTATGACCGAAGAAATAAGCTGTACAAAAACCATAGGAATGGACACTATTTTTAACTACATGTTGTTACTGGGGGTTTTCTTAACTTTCATTATAGAACACGCCACCCTTGTACGTGAAGAAGAAGTTCTCTATACATCCCTTATAATATCATCTTCTGCGATAATAGGTGTACTATTTACAGGTCCATTAATCGTGATAACATTATTTTACGTAATATCGTGGTTGAAATATAGAGAAAACGTTTACTTTATAAATATGATTTATCTTCTAGTACTTACAATATTTTCAACAATAATAGGAGTAATGGGTTTAATTGATTTAATTTAAAACATTGTCACTTCAGGAATTTTTCTTCAAACTTACGTAGATACTCAACACTTTGCTTAACATCTATGAATAAACTCCTAGCCCTTCTCACGTCATCAGCTGTAATTGTATCTCTTCCTTCTTCTGAAGCAATAATTTTTGCTGGTTCAAGTAGTTGTACCGCGTATCTCAAACTTGTTTCGGTACCTATCTTCACGAGTTCTTCGAGTGCTTCATCTGTTAGGACGATTTCTTCTTCGTCAGCCCTGATCTTTATTATTTCTCTAATTTCCTCCGGCTTGTATGGTCTTGTTGGGATAATTAGTAGTCTATCTAGTAGGTCGAGAGGCATCCCGTGAGGCGACTCTATGTCTGTTCCACGGATTTTTGCGATGCCTCTATTTGTCGCAAGTATTATTATTGGAGCCAAATCACTCTCCATTGCACGTGACAAGAAGCTAAACGCTTCAATATCGAGCATATGAGCATCATCTATAAACAACACTCCTGGAACAATCTCCGCCTTCTTCTCCTCCAACCATTTCTTAACTTGGGCATCAACATCTTTTCTCACATCAGGGGGTATCTCCTTCTCAACACCGAGACCGAGAAGAGCAGTTATTGTTGCTCTCTGTGCTGCATAATACACATCAAGATCATGTAATGATAGCGTGTGGACTATCTCTTTTTCTTTCTTTACAGGGCCTTTGGGCATTTCAACATACTTTACTGCTTCAACATCATAGTACTTTGCTTTTTCAACGCCTTTAACACGCCCTACTCTGTGAACACGTCCTGTCTCAGCATCAATCCATATGTAGTCTCCACGTTTTACACCGAGCTGGAGTAGTTGGACAGTGATTTCTTCTCCAACATTGAGTGTCAATTGATCATCTTTTGTAGCCAACGTAATCCTGGCTTCCCTAGGTACAAGAACATATGGGTTAAATGGATGTCTTACTCTCCTAATTTTAAGTTCTTTGACAACTCCCTCATAGACTAATCTTCTCTCCTTTATTCTCACACCAATAGCTTTCCTTAGAGCTTGCATCAACACTTCTGTTTTAGATAACTCTGATGTATAGATCTCTGAGCCAGATAAAGCCATGAATGGAGTGTCTTCACCTAGTTCTCTCGCTATAGCGACCGCCAACGCTGTTTTACCAGTACCTGGTGGACCAACTAGTAGTATTCCCCTACCAGCAATGCGTCCTTCTCTAATCATCTTGACAACTATGCCAGCTGCCTCACGCGCTTCTATTTGGCCGACGAGACCATCTGCGACAGGGATTGCTTTACCTTTTTCATCAAGACCTAGACCTCTTATATGACTGTGTGCACCAATCCTCTTTATCGCCTTAACACCCTTAATTTCCTCGATCACAGGCACCGCTCTTCACCCTAAAATGATAGATATAATAGAGGATTCTTAAGAATTAATTATTCATATATCAATAAATTGTTTAGAATCTCAATACACTGTATCAAGATTATTAAGTGAAGAAATGATCAGGCGCCGCTGAAGTCCTCATAGACCCCAACCCCTAAGGCCTCGGGCAAACATACTCTCTATCATCACATCACAGTTTAATTCATACTAAAAACCGTAAAAAACCTAGATGCCCAAGAACATTTGCTTACCCTATTTTAGAAAAATTAACTGGCTATACGATATAGTTATTAAATGAAAACATTCTCCTAGTAATCGGAAAGTGATACCAGGTGTCTCAGAGTGAATCCCAATAAAGTTGTTGAAGAGAATATATTGAAGACGCTGAAATCTATTCTTGATAAGCTCTCGAAAAAACACGATCCAATGATCAATACCATTACCAAACAGATAAGAGATACTATAAACGTACTCGAGAATACCCCGAGACCCCCGATACCCACAAGAAGGTATATTGATGCATTAAGTCTTCTACTCAAATATATTATCAAGTTAAAAGGTATTGTCGAAGATTATATCAATGGCAAGCTAATGACCGAGGACTTGTATAAAGCCGTCAAAGAATATGAGGATAAAGTGTATTTGTATAGTAAAATAAGTGCCAAGGAAAGAATGAAGACTCATTTATCAATGCTAATGCCTACAATAATCATAGGGCTTACACTATTATACGCTGCAACATTACCTATAATATTATTTGATATAGTAACCATAAATATTGTTTTAGTGCTCTTGATTACAAGCATTGTACTACTACGCTATAACACAACAATAGCTAATAGTCTGACCGCATTAGCATCACTTGCATTACTCTTATCGATTATAGAAAAAGGTGTTGAACTAACCAATGTAGACATACTTTTCCTTACGGCAGTTTATGTTATAATATTGGCAGCATCGTTATCTTATGCTCACATAAGCCATATCACTACATCAAGAGCCTACTTAAGGAGGCTAGATGAAACACTAAAGCAGTTACTTGAAGAAAAACCCCCTGTTACACTAGAAACACCTAAGATTACAGAGATCGAGAAGTCGCTAAAAGATATTTACAGGAAACTATATGGAGATAAAGGCGACGAATACTTAAGCTATAGATTAACAGTATTAATGATAACAAAGAACATGAAGAAAGAGGAAGCGTTAAAAAAACTATATGATGAAGTAAAAGAAATTAGAGTTAATCAGGAGAAAAAATAAGTGATAGGTGGGAAATTATGTCCTCAAAACAATCAAGTACATCAGGTAAATCAAAGGAATTAAAGATTATAACAAAACATGTAATAACAATAGACGACATAAAGAACGATCCACGTAAAATAAAGCTCTTATACATGATAAATATTCTCGGAGGCATTTCAGAGAAGGCTTTACAACACCTAATATACTATATGAAGGAAAAAGACTATGATCTTGGATATAACTTTATAATGCTTGGCACAACACCATCAAGCAAGGATTTACACAATGACCTTGTAGCATTACTATATGTGGGACTGCTAGAAACAGATCCTAGGAGAAAACTTGTTGTAACAAGTATGGGCAGAGAGTTTCTACAGAATAATGAAAACGCTATTAGTGATGAAGAAAAAGAAAAAATAAAGAATTTAATTGACGAGCTTAGAATAAAGATTGCACCAATAGATACAGAAGTAGAACTTGCATCCCGTACTAGAAGGGCAAGAAGAAGGAGACTATTTTAGCAAATATTCCCAAATCTAAACAAAAACATATTCAAGACATCTTCTCTTCTCAATTATAATCTATAAAATTTTAGTCTATAATAAAAGAAGAACTAATACTCCCTATCTTACTGGCGTTGATGTAACGATACCCAGCTATTTATGTTGATAACGAAATTCTTCTTGGCACTTCCTTTGGCGATACCAGAATCGGGTTCAGCTTCCCTTCCTTAGCCAATTTTTCAATATACTCCTTAAAGCCGCTTGTATGTCTTATATCAAGTTCAAGCAACTCATTTAGGATCTTCCTGACTGTATTCCATACGTCTTCAAGCATTTCTTTCGGCATATGACTTATAACAAATGGTTCCTGTAACCATTGGTCAAAAGCTGTAATTGTTCTAATCATGTGCTGAAATGCCGTCCTAGATAGAACTATCAAGTCTAGTCGATCTGGATTCTTGTTTGATTCCTCAGCTTTACGGAAGCTTTCGAGTACTTCTTTTTGTTTTCTAACCCATGCATCAAGATTTGACAACATTGCAGACAATTCTCCTACAGCCTCGCTGCATAGATTTTTTATGTGATATTATTCCTTAGACCCCTATTAAACTAACCTAGTTGTTCACCCTGATGACAAGTTAACAGGTTTACCCTCGTTCAATATCTTCTCTGGGATCTTATCTTTGTATTTCTTAAGAAACTCTATATCATTTTTCCTGTTTCTCTTGTTATTAGGTAACATTATCAATATACCATTTTTTATCGGGTACCAATGTAGACATTTAGGGCAATAAACTAATCCTTCCGTAATCTCTATTTTCAGACATTCAACACAAGGATACTCTTTGTCCTTTTTTATCTCTTCTTTAAGGTACCCACAATATGTTTGACAATACGGTACAGGAATATCTTTTACCTCAATATTTTCTTCTTCTTTATTGAAAACTATTAGTTCAAGTGGATAATGTTTATCATATAGACAAGCAATTACATCAAGAGCCCAGTACCTCATCTACGAAGCACCTCTTCAGCAATACTCTTTACTGTTCTAAGTATTTCTTCTGCTTTTTCTTTGTCTTTAGCTTCAAGCATTATCCTGAGTAACGGCTCTGTACCACTAGGCCTTACTAGAACCCAAAAGTCATTACCAATAACTTTGACGCCATCAATTGTTATCTGCCTGTAATCCTTAAATACTTCTTTAACTCTCTCAACGACTTCAAGCGCTTTTTCTCTAGGCATAGGGATCTTTGTCTTGATGCCATAGTATTGAGGTAGTTCATCGAATAACTCAGATAATTTACGTCTCTCTTCAGCTAAAAGCTGGAGAAGAAGCGCAAAAGTCATTGCACCATCACGGACAGGGTGATGTAGCGGGTACATGAATCCTCCATTCTCCTCGAAACCACATATACCTCCTCTTTTTACTAATTCTCTGGAGATCCCTATACTACCTACTTTTAGCCACACTACTTCTATCCCAAGAGGCTTCATTATATCCTCGATGAGCGTACTTGAAGAAACTGCTGTAAAGACTCTTCTCGGAAGATCCTTGTGTTTTTCTGCGATGAATCGTGCTAGAATAACTGCTGTTTTATCTCCCCATTGGACTCTACCTTTATCATCAATTACTATGGCTCTATCGGCATCACCATCATGAGCTATCCCGAAATCGGCGTTAAGTGATTTAACGACTGTAGCAGTGTCAGCCAGAGTCTCCACGGTAGGCTCGGGAGGTCTACCGGGAAAAGATGGGTCCAGATTTCCGTTTATAGTAATAACCTTAACTCCTAGTTCACGTGCAACCCAAGGAGTAGTTATCGATCCAACGCTATTAGCGGGATCGACTACTACCCTGAAACCTCTCTTCCTAATAACTTCTTTATCAACATGAGAAACAATTGCCTTTACGTACTTTTCATTAACATAAGGGTATGGTTTAGGGTCTGTTAACAATGATGACCACGATGTTCTATGTACTTTCCCTGTAAAGTAAAGCTCTTCTATTTCTTGTTCTTTCTCGCGAGGAGCTTCAATACCATCACTATCAATGACCTTGATTCCATTATACTCGGGGGGATTATGGCTTGCTGTAATCATAACTCCTCCATCAAACCCATCAGTTTTAACAACGTATTGTAGTGCAGGAGTAGGCACTAGATCTGCGTCATAAACTTTTACACCAGCACTAAGAAGACCAGCTATAACAGCTTGTTTAATCATGTAACCGCCTGCTCTTATATCTCTACCAACAAGAATTCTAGAGCCCTCGCCAAAGACTGTTCCAATAGCTTGTCCTAGCCTAAGCGCCATCTCGGGTGTAAGATCCCTGTTGGTAACACCTCTTACTCCATCCGTACCAAATAACCTGCCCACACTACCCACCTTTACTCTTCTTCCACGCCAACAACTTCCTCATACTCTTCGATAATATCCTCCATCAAATCCCTTACATCGCTTTCTCCTTCACGTATGTTTACTGAAACCTTGTATCCTCGTGACTCAAGGATTCGGGATAACTCTATTGCTATATCACGTATTTCCGATAGCACCTCATCGACTATGGATCGAAGATCCTCACCTGATTCAACGAGTTCATTCATGACATCCTCCAAGTCTTCAAGAGCTCTTAGCTCTATTGTAGCTCTATTATTGTCTTCATCTATAGCTATGACTATGGCTATAGGAAGAGTTCCATGAACGCCTTGTAGCTCTCCATCCCTAACCTCGACATCAAGCTCATGGTCTTCAAGGATCTCTCTAAGCTCATCTAAAACACTCATTACATACCACCCTTGATTCAATCACTACTTAACCACTCTTATAAGAAGGAATAAAAACTATTTTAAAAGCTACTAAACTAACTACACACCCCGGTAAATCACGGTGTGATAACTATGACGGAAAAGAAGCGACTACTGTTAATCCCAGGGACTAGCAGAGATTCTATAAGAGAACTCATAGCATTCATAAACTCTCTAATACATGTAAATAGCAGAATAAACAGGATATATATTGTTGGAATCAAGGAGACCATTGAAGTTGTTGGCAAGAGCCTTCCCAGAGATGTTCTTAGAGAGAAAAAAGTCATACTCTACAGGCTCATCGAACAAAAGGACTGGGGAGCACAAGTACTAAGAATATTTGTTAATACATTACCCGATGTAATAGTATATTTTCTAAGAAGTATGAAGGATGACGAGGTTTTTGATACAAAATATTTTTACCTAATAGGCATTAAAGGAGGCTCTAAAATAATATCATACGCAGTCGATAACAGGCACGTATGTCTTGGAGACAAATATACGAGCTTAAGTGAACTAGAAAAAGCCATTGAGGAAAACTAGTATGGCATTGCCGAAAATTGGCTTGCCACTCTGGTTTGGCACAATCGAAAGAAACCATGAACGGCTCCGTGAAATAATCACGTTCTTCATTGACTATGGTGTGAAGTATGTTGAGCTAAGCATAGATTATCCTTGGCCATATAAGCATAATGATTCTCTTCAAGAGATGATAAAAGAAATAACAAGTGAAGGCATTGGGATAGCTATTCATGCACCTTGGAGAGACATCCATCTCGCATCACCTGTGGAGAGAATAAGAAAAGCGTCTGTAGACGAGGTAATCAATGCCATTGAGGCTGTTTTGTCTATAGAAACAAAACTGGAATATATTGTGCTCCATGTAAACACTATGCAAAAACTCACAATAGCAGATAATAGAAGAGAGACAATAAAGGCTGCTAAGAATAGTGTCACGGAGATCTTGGAGAAGCTCCGCGAAAAACTTGATACACTACCACTTTTGTGTATAGAGAATTTATCCAACTTATTCACAAGCGATATACAGGATCTTCCAGAAGTAATTAGCGACGAAAACCTATGTTTAGTATTAGATGTCGCACATGCATACATATCCTATATAAGGAGTTACAAAGACTACTACCGTGACTTTCAATCATTCCTACAAGATCTCATAAATATTGTTGGCGCTGAAAAAATTAATGTAATACATTTCCATGATGTCTCCGATAAGAAGAAGGAGCACATTATACCAGGACAAGGTATCATAGATTATAGAGAGGTACTTAAGGTATTAAGAAAAACTAATGCCACATACTTGCTCATAGAGGCCTATTTAGACAAAGAGCATAAACACTTGTCCTTAAAGGAAGTATTAGAGTATAGTAGGGAGTTCATGACATGGGCGAAAATTTATCTTGCGTAATAGGAATAGATGAAGCAGGCAGGGGTCCTTTACTTGGAGATATGGTTATTGCATGTGTCGTTGTTAGTAAAGAGAATTTAGAAAAAATGGTCCGTATAGGAGTAAAGGATAGTAAAAACCTAACTCCTCTAGAACGAGCCACTCTTTTAAAACACATTATAGAAAACTCCCTCATTATACTTACAACATACGTGAACCCTTACGAGATTGATGAATATAATCTCAATGAGCTTACTCTCAAGAAAATAAAGGAGATGCTAAGTGGGATATCTCGGTTACTTCCAGAGAATACCCGTATAGAACGCATAACAGTAGATATGGTCAAGGGATACCAGAAGTTCATTCCAGTGCTTGAGAGTATTTTCCCTGAAGCCAAGATTATGTTTGTAGAAAAGGCTGATGTATATTATCCCGAAGTATCGGCTGCCAGCATAGTCGCTAAAGTCTATAGGGATGTAAACCTGTATTCATTTAAGAAGATCTATGGAGACTTTGGCTCAGGATACCCTACAGACCCAAAGACTATTAGTTGGTTAAAAACACTCTATTTACAACAAGATAGCCCGCCCCCTATTCTTAGACGGACATGGGGTATTCTAGAGAGAATAACTCCACATTGGTATGTCAAGAAGCGGAAACAACGAACTAAACCGGAGAATAGGAGTATTCTTGATTTTATTTAAGCGAAAAATCTAATGAAATATAGTACTGGAAAACTACTACGTTCCTTCTGGACTGGAGCAAATGGTGACCGGCTATGGTAACTAATCTGCCAGCTGAAGCTAGGGCCAAATGGCTAAAAGTAATGGAAGCTAAGACTCCCGAGGAAAAGATACGTGCTTTAGAAGAATTTCTATCAGCTGTACCAAAGCATAAGGGGACAGCAAATCTTAGACTATGGGCAACCCGTAGGCTTGCCGAGCTTAGAGAAGAAGTTGAGGAAAGGAAGCGAAGAAGAGGAGGAAGAGGGCCACGTATATTCATTGAAAAAGAAGGGGCAGCACAAGTTGTTGTAACAGGGATGCCTAATTCTGGTAAAAGCAGTATTGTCAACATGCTTACTGGCGCTCGTACAGTAATTGCTGATTACCCGTTTTCGACAACAGAACCTGTGCCGGGTATGTATCGTTATGAAGACATTTTCTTCCAGCTAATAGATACGCCGCCACTTGTTCCTGGAAAGAGATGGCTGTGGAATACAAGAGTGATAGGGTTAATAAGGAACGCCGATGCCATAATTCTCGTCCTAGATAACGCCGATGATCCCGTCACACAATTCAAAGAGTTATCGAGAGAGCTTGAGGAGTCTGGTATACTGTTATACAAGCCAGAAGGCAGGGTTGTTATAGAGAGGCAAAGAAGCGGTAAAACAGGTATAAGAGTCACTATCATGGGGAAACTAGTTGATTGTACTCCCGACGACATAAGGAAACTTCTTGAAAGCTACAGGATATACAATGCACACGTCAAAATCTATGGAAAAGTAGACCTTGATATGGTAGAACAAGCTATTCTCGAGACGAAAATGTATAAACCAGCTGTTATAATAATCAATAAAGCAGATCTTGACCTAAAGAAGGCTGTTGATTCTGGAAAAAGGATATACGAAATGACTAAGAAGATTATACCAGTTATAATAGCATCAGCGAAATTAAAGAAGGGGTTTGAGGAACTTGGAAAGATTCTTTTCCAAAACCTAGAGCTGATAAGAATCTATACTAAGCAGCCGAATAGTGAACCGTCACCAAAACCCCTTATTCTAAAGAAAGGTGCGACAATACTTGATGTAGCTAAGGCTATCCACAAAAAATTCGTTGAAACATTCTTATATGCAAAGATATGGGGTCCTTCAGCTAAATATCCTGGCGAGCGTGTAGGTCTCGACCACGTTGTTGAGGATGGAGATATAGTTGAAATCCACACTAAAATATAATTGAAAATTGATTAGAGAGGTCTCCTAGGAACCCTTATCCTCACTATCTTCCTATTCTCATCTTTCTCAATAACAGCCTTACTTGTATCAGCATCTTCAGGCAATTCTATTTCAGTATAATATCTATCGAACACTGTTTCCCTGGATACGGTCCATCTATCAAATCTTACTCCACGAGATAATCTGCACTCAACTCTTATTCTCCTACCTCTAAACTCGATAGACAGTGATTTTAGATCAGCATACGGCAAGTCAACAAGGATTACATAACTATCATGACGCTCCTCACGTGATACAAGAGGTTCAAGTCTACCAGTGGTATCCCACATAGGCCTTTCTTCTAGTTCTCTTAATGCTTCTTCAAATTCTCTCCACATTTTCTTTATTTCTTTCCTGACTTTCTCGAAAAGCTCGTCAAAAGACATAGTACCACCCCCGTTATGTATACATGAGCGGCATCTGCATCTCGTAATTCTTCTGCATTTGCATCATTGCCTTCTTGGTTTGCTTCATTAGCTCTCTTGCCTGTAGTTTTATTAACTCAGCTTCTTCAAGAAGCTTACTTACATCAATAGTAACCCCTGTTATAGACGATAATGCTTTGAGAGCCTCAGCTGAGGCCTCGGGATCAGGGAAATCAAGAAATGACTCAACAAATATTGCTATGTTCCTCAAGCCTTTCCTTTTAGCTTCTTTTAAGATAACCGCATAAGGACCTACGACAAAACCTTCATTCAGTGTTTCAAGCCCGGTTTTCTTCATAAGTTCCGCCGCATCATCCGTTGTTGCAATCCAATATGCTTTCGGTTTCTCTATTTCCAGTCTATTTGGTGCAGCTATTCCCGACAATGATATAATATAGTCAACACCTAGGAGACTCGCATATTCGACAATTGTCTTCGCTACAGGATAAACCGAGGGTACAGGTAATGGAGCTTCAGCAACCAAGGCTAAGACATTACCATCGTTGTTAATGTATATACGGAAGGGGCTCATAGGAGACGCGTTATGTATAACCGATACTGGCTGGAAGTATTTTGACGAATCTATTTCGGCAAACATTTTTGTCTCGATTTTAGTAGTCAGGTACTTTGTAGCAAGAGCACCAACAAGTCCTGCGTCAGGTAATCCAAGAACAAGATAAGCTGGATGCTTCAGCCTTGGCTCAACATATTCATAGATCTCTATATCATTTAGTACATGCTTTCTTATAGGATGACTCACCATCACATATTCACCTACAGAATAATCTCTCCAAGAAATATCTACTACATTACAACACTATAAAGTATTAGTTACACTATTACGGTTATTTGATAATTTAGGTAACCACCAATTGCTAAAGAACAAAAACAGGGTATCAGCCAACAAAGAATGTGGTAAGAGAATCATGAATAAACTCGTGGGCCCCAAGGCTGTCTCGCTAAGCTATCTCGATGGTATTGAGTTACTAACTGAGCTCATATACTGGAAAATGATCTATGGGAAATATAAAGGAGCTTTATTAATTGGTTCAATAGAAAACAGTATTCTTCACTACTTAGGCAAAATACTAGAATTAAAAAAAGGTGTTCTCAAGTCAATAAATACTATCCCCGATCAAGACCATGAAGATAATATATTCTCTCATGAGGAACCCCTTTATCCAATAATATTTTTGACAAGAAATATTGATGCCAAAAACAAGTTACTCTTTATCCTTAACAAGTTTCATGAAATAGCCATAGTTACCGATTATAAAGATCTTGATGATTTAATACAACTATTAGGTAAGACAAATAATTTAGAAAAAACCATTGTTCTCGCTCGTTTTCCATGGAAGAAGAGTTACCGATATGTAGTGCTTGTATTTAACGGAGATACCATAAACATAAAGCATTTACCAGGACCGTTTATCATTCTAGAAGGAAAAAGAATAGAGTTATACAAAAAACATTCAGTAAGAGCCGAGCGGTCAAAAACTATAGCGATTGTACATGATTTCTCGTTTTTATATAATCTTCTAAAAAGATATGCTTCCCAGGAAGAAATACAGAAAATTAATTTCGAACTAACACGTTTTGTCGATGAAGAGTGTTTTACTATACGGAAACCAAGCTATAATACACAAAAACATTGTAGGAGAGCTGACATAGAAGGTTTTTTCGAAGATAAAACAGGATTAAAGAATTGTGTACTGCTTAAAACACCGTTTCATGCATATTATACCGTATTCTCGAGAATAAACAAAAAGAATGTGGTGATGCCTGAATCGAACTGGCCGGGAACGATGTCCATAGCTAGTTTCTTTAAAGAAATCACTATACTACATGCTGATATCAATATTGTTGACAAACGTATCAACGAGAAAATATACTATCCACCTGAATGGAAAAGCCGGAAAAATAGTAACGGCCGTGCTATAGTCATCTCTATTCCAAGTATTCTTGGAACAAATTTACTGGATATGCTAGAGGATAATGGCTCTGAGATAGTAATAGATTCAATGACGTTTTCACGTAGATTACTTAAAGGCGACTACATAGTCTTTATTTTACGTAAAATAGTTCCTGTTGACGATCTATCTGCTACAATTGTCTGTAGTGACTATCATATCCAAGTACGTGAAGAATTTCTATTGAGCACCGATCTAGATATACTAGGATTCTTTGTAGAAAACTTCAATTATATTATGAAAAGAAGAGATGAACTTATAGAACAATATATCAATGCAGTGAACAGTATTGTTGACGCACTTAATCCGCCAATACCATATTCGGGATATATAGTGTTGTTTAAGAGGGACTGCCGTGTAAGAACGATTTTTCATAAGAACATATATGGTAAGATGAAAGGTCTTTATGGAATACTATTGAGTGGTCTTGAAGAACAGTCGTTTTTAGAAAACAGCATAAGGGAACTTGTGTGCGGGGACTCCGCTACCCCAGGGGTTAAGTCATCAAATCTATAGGCATGACTTTCTTCATAGCCCCCGCACACAAGATAATCATCGGGGTCTCCGGTTTATATCGACATATATGCTTTACTCCATTCCATTATCATTGCCAGCTGTTTTCTATCAATACTTGGTTTAACCAATTGTATTACTTTGACGAAGTCACTCATGGTTATAGGTCTTGGAGCAAGTGTTTCTCCTGTACCCGCTTTCTCTAGGATTTCTCCGGCTACATTATTCTGTACTTCAGTCACTATCTGCTTTATGTCGAAACTTGAATATCCTTCAGTTAGTTCAGCTAGCTTCTCCGTGTCAACACTCGGATCAAGTTTGTAGACCCTCATCAGCTTACTTATGTAATATTCGAATAGTTTCTTTCTCGTAGCTTTGTCAGGCGGTGGAATGTATACTCTCTTCTGGAATCTACGTATGAAACCAGGGTCAAGAAGCCAAGGCTTATTTGTTGCTCCTATTACGAATAATGGGAGTTCTTCATCACTCTTACTGATCAAGCCATCCATTTCTATTAGGAACTGGTTTCTAGCTCTGACTTCTCCACCTACTTCACTGCTATAGCTTCTCAAGAGACCATCTACTTCATCTACAAATACTATGACAGGTATGCCCTTTAGCGCGATATCCCTGGCTGTGTTGAAGAGTCTTTTAACATTCTTCTCGGCTACACCAAGCCATTTAGACATAATGTCTGCCATTGTAACTGAAATAAGAACCGCGTTTGCCTCATTAGCCAAAGCGAGAGTTATGTATGTTTTGCCACAGCCTGGGGGGCCGAATAATAGTATTCCACGGGGCCATCCCAAGGGGTAGAGTTCAGGTTTACGTAGAGGATAAATGACTATTTTCTTTAGAAGATTCTTAACATGATCTAGTCCAACTACATCTTTAAATGTAATATTTACCCGCTCACCAGGGTACAGAATACTGAAATCGTGTGTATCACCAGGTACTGTGTCACGTCCTCCTTGAGGTAGTGCACTTAACTGTTTTTCGAGAACCTCTATTCTCTTGCTGTATTTTTCAGCTAGCACCCTGTATAGTGGAGTAAATGGTGCATCGGGGTAAAGGCTTATTATCTTATTGAATAGCTCTACAGCTCTCTTATAGTTTTTTAATGCTTCTTCATAATCACCTCTCCTATCAGCTAAAACTGCTCTTTTGGCGTATCTTCTTGCATGCTCTTCCAGTGGGTTTATTGTCAGAACTACGTCACCTCATAATATTGGTGAGTATAAACTTAAATGAAAATCATGGAGTTAAGTTATTTCTTGAAGACTATTTTTCCTTCTTCATAGAGTTTATTTAATGCCTTGAGTACTGTTGTTTTATCGACGCCATATTTTCTTATGAATGCCTCGATGTCTAGGAAGCCGTTTGTAAGCATGATTTCATCTAACAACCACTTCTTTACTACATCGATTCCGACATTGTTTTTCGTAGTATTTCTTGCATTTTCTTGCTTGTACCAGCTACCGCCATATCCGATTATTTGGGGCGTTGGTGTGTTCTGTGGCGGTAGGAGATCCTTTAATTCCTCAGTTGCATCAGTTCCCACGTCAACATTCTTGGGCTTAACTTTACCATATATTGGCGGGATTGTTGTTGAGGCCATTATGCTTGATACTTCTTTCTCTAGTTCAGCCATTTTCTCCATGAGCTCGGGCGTTACTTTAGCAAGCATCGGCTTTAGGTTGCTTATTACGTTCATTATTTCTGGTAGCTGGTCGAACGTGTTGCCCATCTCAAGCATTGTCTCAAGACGTAGCTGGATCTGATACACACTCTTCTTAGCGTGCTCCATTAATGCAATAAGCTTGCCTACTTCATCCATTTCTATAAGCAGTATCTTGTGATGATCGCGATCACCCTTAAGTGCTGCTTCTTTAGCCTTCTTTGCTAGATCATTGTAACGATCTTCCATTCTTCTTCTCGTAATCTCTATTTCCTCAAGCACCTTGGCTATGATGTGAAGTGTTTTTAGTATAGCTGGCGATCTCTCGTCTTTTCTTGAACTAAATAGCCTGGTGAACCACCCAAACCAGCTCAGCGGCCCCCCTGACCCATAGCCAGCAGAGATACTCACTTAATCCACCTCATATACATGTTCATATACATAATCACAATGAATAAGGTTTAAAACACATTATGTTTAGTATTACCAGGATAATACATTAATAAAACCATGTTATGTTGAGTCAATAACTACTACAGGCATAGGCTGTTCTTGACTAGGTATGTTATCCTTCTCCTCTTCCTCTTCCTCAGTGTTCACAGTCTGTATAGGTAGAGGCTGTGTCTCAAGACCCTCCATCTTGTCAATGAATCTCTTCACATCCTCTTTCTCATGAATCGCGTATTCTAGGTACTTTCTTATCTGGTCAGCCACAGCTTTGTATGTCTTGTCGGATATTTCTCCTGCTATGTAGCTCATCTTTACTGATGTAAATGCTTTATCTAATTCTACTATGGTATCCTCTAGTTCGGCAACTTTCTTTCTGAGCATCTCTTTGACCTTCTTGGCGTCCTCTTTTGCCTTTACAAATTCGTCTTCAAGTTTCTTCTTGAATAGCTCATATGAGTGTCTTGGAATCTCTTTCTTAGCATAAAGGTCTTCTAGGGCATAGAGCCTCTTCCTAAGGATCTCTAGTCTCTTAACTATCTTCTCGGCTTCAAACTGCCAGTCGGGTATCAGTATAATGCTATCCTGTACAAACCTGACTTGCTCAATTGGTACTTGGAGATAGTTCTTCTCGCCTAGACAAACCTCTACAGCATCAACATTACCATCTGCATCGCTGAAGAAGCTTATGAGCGTGCCTAGGATCCTGCCATAGGGATCTTTAACATGTTTACCAAGGTATTTTTCAACAAAGTTTATAGATATACCCATCCCGGAGACCCCTCATGCATAGGTTCTAACCAGTAGCTCGACAATACTAGCTTTATAAAAGAAGAGACACATCATTAGCAAAGATACAGTATTATGGTGCGAGGTTAAATCAGCAGCCTGGTTCCTGGCATCGCCCCGGCCTAAGAGGACCGGGCTACCACGCTTTTAACCCTCATCACACCCATATAGTGTTATGTATCCTGGGTTTTATCTACTCTTCTCAAAACACACTAATCCAATGAGGTGGAAAATAATGGGACTCGAGTCTTTGAGTAACGCCTTATCAGCGATAGGAAGCATATTTGGTGGAGCACAAGGAATAGGTACTGCCTTCGTGTTAGCTGGTATTCTGATACTATTAGGTATTGGACTAGGGTTTGCTGTATGGTTCTTAGTGAATATCATAAAGCAGCTACCCAAGATGACTCCTAGCGAGTTCCTGAAATTCATAGTATTCCTAGCAGTATCGCTAATAATAGTTGGTATAGTCTTACCCTAACATTCCAATACATAAAACATGATGTGTTAAAAAGACAATGTTTTTAATGTGTAAAGAGCCTACTTTGGTTTCCTTGGAAATACTGTAAACCCTGGATAGAACGGGTCATCGAGTTCTTCTTCTATAGCCAGTAATCTGTTGTACTTGGCTGTTCTTTCTCCTCTAGCAGGTGCTCCTGTTTTTATCAACCCTGTTCCGAAAGCTACAGCAAGATCTGCTATGGTCGTATCTTCTGTCTCTCCACTTCTGTGACTTATTATTGCCTTGTAGCTGCTTTGTCTCGCTATCTCAATTACATCCATTGTCTCGGTGAGTGTACCAACCTGGTTCACTTTAACTAGAATAGCGTTGGCTGCACCTATTTCTACTCCTTTTCTGAGTCTAGCAGGGTTTGTTGTAAACAAGTCGTCTCCTACAATCAATATCTTATTACCTAGCTCTTTTGTGATCTCTTTGAATGCCTCGAAGTCCTCCTCATAGAATGGGTCTTCGATACTGACTATAGGATACTCGTCTACAAGAGCTTTGTATAGGTCGAGTAGCTCGTTCCACGTATACTTCTTGCCCTCTAGTACGTACACTTTTTCTTTCTCGTCATAGAACTGGCTTGAAGCAACGTCTAGAGCTAGTGCTATGTCTGTTCCAGGACTGTATCCAGCAGCCTTTATGGCGTTGATTAGGGCGTCTAGTGCTTCACGTATATTCTCCATTGGCGGCGCGAAACCGCCCTCATCGCCAACATTTATTGCCAGTAAACCATACTTTTCCTTCAAGAGCTTCTTTAACTCATGGTATGTCTCTACAGCTGCTTTTATTGCTTCAGAGAAACTGCTGAAGCCTGCTGGGACTATCATGAATTCCTGGAAATCAAGCTTGTTACCTGCGTGAACACCTCCATTGATAATGTTCATTAGCGGTACAGGTAATGTTCTAGCACTAGCTCCACCAAGATACATGTATAAAGGCATATCATAGGTTGATGCAGCCGCTTTAGCTACAGCTAGACTTGTTGCAACAATAGCGTTTCCTCCCAGTTTACTCTTATTGGGGGTTCCATCAAGGTTTATCATTTTTCTGTCTATACTTCTCTGTCTCCTACTATCCATGCCCTTAATGGCTGGAGCTATCACATTGTTAACATTGTAGACAGCTTTAGAGACGCCTTTACCATGATAATCTTTTCCACCGTCACGAACTTCTACAGCCTCGTGGGTCCCTGTTGAGGCGCCTGATGGTGCTGCCGCGATACCTACTCCTCCACCTTCTGTAGCTACTATGACCTGTACCGTCGGGTTTCCACGTGAATCTAATATTTGCCGGGCGCGAACATCTTTTATACGGAACATCTCGTCCGCAACAAGCACATGTACGTACTGCATATACTTCACCTAACCCTAGTAGAGAGCGGAGGATGTATATGAGTATTAATGGTGCTGAATCATTACATAAAATCTCGTTAGCATTAATAGCCGTGTTCATGCTAGCTTATCCTTTGCTCTATATCTTTCTTACCAAGAATATGAAGAGCCGTCCTCTATACTCCGCATTTATTTATGGCTTGCTTTTACCACCATTCTATACGCTGTACCAATTTTACCAGGGGCTTTGCCTTATTTTTTCAATACTTGTCCTAGCTCTATGGATTACGTCACTGGTAGCGATCAAGCACTCTTTGCTACAAAAGTATCTAAATACTAGGCTTAGTGATATCATACACATCATAGTAGTTGAAATCATGTTGTCTATGATTGTATGGTACTACTCTACATTGTTGTCATAGAGGAAGAGTTTATATCATACAATACCATACACTATTGTCTAGTTAAAATAGAGAAACGGTGTTGATGTTGCCTAGGAAAAAGAAGATTACCTGTCCTAGGTGCGGTACCGAAGTAGAAGAACCCGTTAAGACATGGCAATTAGTTGCACCAATACCTGATAGGAAAGGCAGAATAACAATTACCATAATGGGTAGCTTCGAGTGCCCAAAATGCGGACATAAATGGAGGGGTGTAGTCAGTAAGATCAAAGTAGGCGGGTCCAGTATCGAAGTAGGCGGTAAGGAGATCAAAGAAGAGGAAGAAGAAAAACGCCCACCAAAAATCATCGAGCTCGATTTAAGCGATCTTGATGAACTTGATGAAGAAGAAATATAACAAGGGTGTATAAGCTACATTGTTAAAGAAGAAACACTTAGAGTACATGTTTTTTATAGCAATAGTAATCATCATACTCGCTACCAGGTTTATCATATTACCAGCGGTAACAGGAACCGATGTCCCAATAGCTGTTGTTGAAGGAAAAAGCATGTTTCCTCTATTAAGAGAAGGCGATATAGTATTTATTAAAAAAGTTTCCCCAGAAGACATTCATGTTGGAGACGTAATTGTTTACGAGTATAGAGGCAAGTACATCATACATAGAGTAATTAAGGTGATCCATCAAAACGGAAAAACATACTATGTAACGAAAGGAGACAACAATTTTGTCATAGATCCGTATTATGAGCCGGGCGTCCCTTATGATAAAGTGAAGGGAAAAGTCGTTGAAATAGGGGATAACACAGTACTAAAAATACCCTATATAGGCTATTACACTCTTTGGATAAACAAGTGATCAAATTTTTCTCATTATAATCTCTTTAATTACTTCGCGAACCCACTTACCGGTTGATTTAAGTTTAGCTAGTTCCCTAACGTACTGTTCCCAGTTGACTCCCTCACGTCTCCTCCATTCACTATACATCTCCTTGAGCGCCTCAAGCGCCTTAAAATGATATATACAAAGGTTTTCTCTATACACTTCCCTATTACACAACAAACATTTCTCCGGAGGATCCATTATACCTAGTCTCCAAGCAAGTTTTAGACCGACTTCTTTCTTCTTTTCATCAAATCTCCTAAGTAGTTCCAAAAGAGTCTTCTTAGCTTCATTTATTACCTCCTCTCTTCTACGCTTCATAATCCTTATTTCTTCTAAGTAGTTCTCGAACTTCCTGGTAAGCTCTACACTTGTTAACTCACTGAAGTACTCCGTCAAAACCTCTATAACACCTTGTCCAAGACTTGTTGCTTCCGTTGCACCACCCGTGCTCTTGAGATATTTTCGTTTGAACAACAACTCTATTATTCGTGCTCTAGTCGCCTCAGTACCAATATTATTAGACTCCATCCATCTAAGGATCTTAATACGCGATAGCTTCTCAGGAGGTTTTGTGAAGACTCTTCTTATAGAGACTGATAGTATTCTCACTTTTTCGCCGACTTCAAGTGTAGGAGCCCCTTGTTCAGATGGTTTATGGAAGTAATAGTATCTTAGCCATCCTAAATACACTATTTTTTGGCCAGTTAATTGAAAACTTATATTACCATTGATCGTCAGAGGCTTCAAGACAATAGTTTTATGAGCTATTCTTGCAGGTGGTGCAAAAACCGCTAAGAACCTCCTGACGATCAAATCATATATCTTCTGTTCATCAGAACTCAATTTTTGGGGTATTATACCGGTGGGATATATTGCTGGATGAGCCGGGTCCTCCTTGGGTCCCTGGACGGGTTTTAATACACCACGTGTCTCCTGCAAGAGCGTTTTCACAAGAGCATTGTATTGATAAATTTTTGCAAGATTATCAAGTATGCCTCTATAATCTAGTGTTGGAGGAAGTTTTTGGCTGTTTGTCCTCGGGTAGCTTATGTATGCACTAAGATATAGTTTCTCTGCTATAGATTGTGTTTTATATGGACTAAACTTATAGATCTTTGCCGCTTCTTCTTGGAGGTCACCAAGGTTGAATGGGGGAGGTGGGTTAAGTTTTCTTACATCTTCCCTATAATCCTCTACAACAAGTACTCTTGACTCTCTTAGTTTGTCTCGTATATACTCGGCTTGCCTCCTAGTCTCAATAAGAGGGCCTTTGTATTCCAGTTGATACTTCATATCGCCAACAAGTATTGATACAGATATAGTGTATTGTGGTAATGGTATGAACAAGTTTCTAGCAATATTGTTTTCGACAACATATCTTAACGTCGGCGTCTGTACGCGTCCAGCACTAAGAACTATTCTTTTCCCCGAAACACTATACACACTATCCATCAGTGCTCTACTAACATTAATACCCCATATCCAGTCAAGTTCATGGCGGCATAAACCTGCTTCAACCATATTCCAGTCGAGACTAGTAAGATTGTTGAATGCTTGTCTTAGCTCTGTTTTTGTTAGACTAGAGAATTTTGCTCTATAGCATTTATTTACATCACCGAAGTTTTTTATCACCATGAAACCTATTACCGATCCCTCTATGTCGTAGTCGCAAGCATTGATGTAGTAGTCTCCGTTGCTACAAATCTTCCTTAATAATTCAATAAACTTCCTTGTATGTGATGCATCCTTTTCAATCATGTAAAGTGGTTTCCATACATATGTGAATACAGGGTATCCTCTTTCATCGGTATCTAATCCAAATAAATGACCTGCCGCAGGCGTTATCGTTATTGTAAGTACTCCTTTTTTGATAACCCAGTACGGTATATTACTGTACCTATAGACCTTTCCATAGCCCAGGTATGATAGTGCTTCATAGATTTTCTTGGCAGCCTTGGGTTTCTCCGCGATAACAACAATATTGCCCTTCAAATCGAGTATACTAACTCGTTTTACAATAGCTTGACGATATACTGTTTTCTCTTTCTCTATCTTACTCTCCTGCGCTTTTCTTAAGTAATCTAATAGTGTTGCTGCAAAACGTGTTTTTGACATAGCTTTATGTTCACCAACCTGCTATAGGCAGAGGTAGCGTCAATACTACTAATAGTACATATAGAAGCAATAAAGCATAGTCCTTTTTACTTATATTTGAAAGCATGTTGGCAGGGCCCGGATGGGGTTTCGAGCCAACCACTATTTTGAGTACCAGCAAGATACCCGCCATGAATAAATAGGCGTACCCACCAATATTGAATGTTAAAATACCCGCAATAATCAACAACATTATTACTATGTATCCAGCTAGCTCATGAGTTTTAGGTGAAGAAAACCCCCTAATTACATGGCCTCCATCAAGTTGCCCTATCGGCATAAGGTTAAGAAATGTCACAATAAACACTATAAATCCAGCAAATGCAAGTGGATGAAGTACTAGTACATATCCCTCTTTAACACTAGTAAACAACATCATTAAGACCATTATCAAGGGCATATATGGAAATGCAGTAATTTCCCCTTCTTCAAATAACTGCATAGCTTTATCAACAGGCATGGTGATAGATAACGTTATCCCTATCCAGGAGATAACAATTGCTCCTATGAACCCTGCTATGGGTCCCGATAGCCCCAAGAGTATAAGACTTCTTCTACTTGGCGGCAGGTTTTTCATACTAATTACCGAGCCTAGTGTACCAATGAATCCTAGCTGAGCCGGTGGAGCAGGTATAAAGTAGGGTCCCGCTATCGGCACAGCGTATCTCTTCGAAACAATAATATGCCCATACTCATGCATTGCAAGTACTCCTAAGAATGCTAGTGTATATATGAGACCCCATATGAAGGGATCTTCTAAGGCCGTACTATAACCAAGAACTCTCTTGAGTTCAACAAAGCCTAGTGTAAGCCAGTATCCAGTAAGCCATACTGTTACAAGTGTTAACCCTAATAATATCATCTTCTTCAAGAGATCACTTTTTTCCTCGTATCTAGTCACACGAAGGACAGGGCCTTCAGCAGTAACGAATTGAAACACGATAAATTTTCTCTTCGATAACTCTCTGTATACTTTTTCAAATAATGTATCATCACAAGGCTTGTCTATAATAAAATCAATAATCACGTTGCCTTTAGAAGACATATAGGTTCTTGATTCTCTAATATAGATTCCAGCTCTTGAGAGTACGGCGTATAAACTCTCTAGATCCCGGGAGTAGCTTTCTGAGGGGTACACGTCGGCTTGAGCCATCTGATCTCATCCTGTGTATCGTTATAGGTAATACACCCTCTTCAAGCTCTACTAAAGCTATTGCTACAGGATCCCTCGCAGGAGCTTTAGACACGTCTACTAAAGGGGGTGCTCCGAGTGATAACTGTAGCGCTCTCGCACCAACTATTCTAGCGATCTCGAATCGTGTAAGCTTTGGAGGCCCTATTATTGTTTCTTCGCGACCGCTCATGTATTAAAACACCTTGCATCTCTCCATGCCTAGAAAACTATACTAGAAAGGAAATGTAATATAAGGTTTAAAAAACTAATCTAGTTCACACTATTTTATTTCATTAAAACTTGAACTTGCCTGGAGTTTCTTCTTCGCCTTTCTTTTCTTTCTCTTTCTTGAGTGGTGATGCAGCGATTATGTCGTCGATCTTTAGTATTGTTGTTGCTGCCTCTGTAGCGCTCTTTAGTACTTGTTTCTTGACTATTGCTGGCTCGACAACATTGATCTTGATCATGTCTTCCTCTACTTTTGATTCAAGTACGTTGATGCCAGCATTGATCTTTCCTTCACTGTGTAACTGCCTTAGCTTCATGAGTGTCTCGAGTGGGTCTAGACCTGCTGTTTCAGCTAGTATCATTGGTATCTCCTCGATAGCATTAGCGAATGCCTCAATAGCTAGCTGTTCTTTACCACCTACTTTCTGGGCAAACTCTCTTAGCCTCATAGCAAGCTCTACTTCTGGTGCACCGCCACCAGGTAGTATCTTTGGCTCTCTAAGCACGTTCCTTAGTACATGTAGTGCATCCTGGAGGCTTCTCTCAACCTCATCTAGAACCATGTCGTTTGCTCCTCTTAGTAGAATTGTTACTGCCTTGGGGTTCTTGCAGCCCTCAATGAACACCATTTTGTCGTTGCCTACACGTCTCTCTTCAACAAGCTCAGCATAACCAAGGTCTTCTGGTTTGAGGTCTCTTACGCTGGAGACTATCTTTCCTCCTGTTGCTCTTTCTAGTTTCTCCATGTCTGATCTCTTTACTCTTCTTACTGCTAGTATGCCCTTCTTGGCTAGGAAGTGCTGAGCAACCTCATCAATACCCTTCTGACAAATCACAACATTAGCACCAACACCAGCAATCTTCTCAACCATGTCCTTGAGTATCTTGGCTTCTTCATCTAGGAACTTCTTTATCAAGTCTGGGCTGGTGATGTTGATCTTTGCGGTGATCTCTGGTTTCTCTACTTCTAGTGGTGCGTCTAGCAGTGCAATCTTGGCTTTCTCAACTCTCCTAGGCATGCCAGGGTGGACAACTTCTTTGTCAAGAACGATACCGTAGACTAGCTGAGTATCAAGTAAGCTTCCACCCTTCTTCTTCTCAATCTTTATGTCGTCTAGTCTAACCTTGTATGTACCATCGGGTTGTTTCTCTGCAACAGTTAATATGGCGTCGATAGCCATGTTTGCCAGTTTATCCTCAATAGCACCACTTCCAATGTACTTGCTTGAAACAGCTGTATCTACTACCTTCCTTAGAACGGTTCTGTCTTCAGGATTGACTTTAATGCTGATTTCATCAATTATCTTTAACGCTTCTCTCATAGCCTTTACATATCCTTCAATTATGATTGTTGGGTGGATATTCTGGTCAAGAAGCTCCTCAGCTTTTTCGAGGAGTGTACCGGCTAGTACAACAGCTGTTGTTGTACCATCACCTACCTCTGCGTCCTGAGCCTTAGCTACTTCTACTAGTAGCTTTGCTGCTGGATGCTGTACCTCCATCTCCTTGACAATTGCTGCACCATCATTCGTAACTGTGATGTCGCCGAAACTGTCTACAAGCATCTTGTCTAGTCCACGTGGACCAAGACTTGTCTTTAGTACTTCAGCGAGAGCTCTGGCAGCCATGATGTTTGTTCTTAGTGCGTCTCTACCAGAGGTTCTCTGAGTACCCTCTTTGAGTATGAGCACAGGAACACCATAAAGGGCCATGTTTTCCAACACCTCCTTTTTCGCTCCACAATCACCTTCCGTTTTGGTTTTTGATTAAACCGCTTCTATATAAGCTTAACTCATATAAAAGCATAGTCGCTCCACCACATCTAACCAGAAGCACAAGTATTCAACTTAAATATCATAGAGAATAACCAGCTTTAAGAGAAGCTCCAAAAACTATACATGGTAAAAGATAGAGACGTGTATAAACATAAGAGTTGTCACGGTGGTAAAGCATGACGAGAGTTGATGATGTCGTCGCAAAGATAAAGAAAGTATTCTCAAAATATATCGACGAAGACCTTGATGTCTATATGGGGAACAGATATCTTTTAGCAGCAATTGAAACCCTTATCCACGAGTATCGTGCAGGTCTTTATACTGGTGATGAACTCAAAGAGATAGCCATGAGGCTTAGAGATACTTTAATCGAGGGCCCAGGGAACGTTAATCCCTTTGTAATGGAGATACTGGGTATACTTGAAGAAGATGTTAATGAAGAGAATGTCAAGGAAGCCCTTGAAATTGCAAGAAGGTTATGGCGAGAAGATAAGTTTGACAAGCTAGAAGTCTAATTTTGGTATACAATTTGTTTTTTAAATCCTAAATGCTACATTCAGACTTCTTAATGTATGCCTTATACTTCTCCTAAGAACCGTTAAATCGAGTTCCCTATTACCAAATCCACCCTGCTGTTCAAACACTAGTTTACCATTAAGATACACTCTTAGACAAGGAATAGTCTTTACATCGCTAGCAAGCTCTGGATGTTCTTTTGTGGACACACGAAGTATAATACCGTCGGGATCAAGGTGTTTTTGAAGCATTTTTACTGCTTTGGAGAACTCACGACTCACCTCATCATCAGGATCATAATACTCGATAATAACAACTTTATAGAAGTTCAAAGCTCTTTTCAGCTCAACTACATCCCTAATCTCTATCATAGCCCTCTCCTCAAGAAACCATTTTCCTCTTATAACTCCTTATATAGAATCATGCTATATATACTGAAATTATGCCTTTGACTCATTATCTAGGATGAATAAGATCTATTTTAAACATGTCTAGAAGGATAGTATACTAGACGGGTATTTTACGATTCGAAATTTCTTCAAGAATAAGAGACACGTCTCTTGGCTTCAAGTATATTTGGTAGAAGAATTCACGACTAGGATCAATTCTTTCCTTGGGGCTTTTGATACACGTTTCTGATAATAATACAAATCCTATATCGAGTACTTCTCTTAGCTCGGCAACACTTGCACTCTTTATATACTCCATGAACTTCGTATCAAAATCAAGTTTTTCCCTCACATAATCCTCTTTAACTACATAACCACACACTAAACAAGATAAGTCAGGCATTACCGACCTAAAACCACATTTTGGGCAAGCAATAGGTGATGGTCTACCATATTTCTCCCAAATATATTGAAGCATTGAAACTAAGTCATCCCTATTATTTGCTACAGCAACCTTATACAGCTCATCAATATAGGGTATCAAAACTTCTTCTCCATAGTTAATCACGAATTCCAGTTGTTGCATAGACATTTTTTTCACTGGTATATTTTCAAGCATATTATAGACTATGATCTTGTACAATTGTTTCTTATGCCTCTCTATTCTCTTCAGTATAACATCTAGTGACGGTTTATAGCTGGTTGACGTTACAACAGCATCCATAAGATCTTTAACAATACGTTCAATAACACGTTCATCAAGACCAAGAAAATCGAGACCAAGAGCCTCGACAATATGATCTTTATACTGCATAGCAAGTGCTGAAATATCTATTTGTTTTCTTTTCCTACTGCGTCTCCTCCTAGTTGTCTTCGTTTTCTTCTCTTCTACAGTTTCCTGTGCCTGTGCATCTACTTGCTGTTCCTCTTTTTTCTTTTTCCTTCTACCTCGTTTCTTTGAAGAAGGTATTTCTCACCATCCCCCCAGAGATTAATTGAATTAAATACACTCCGAGTAATGATATAACAGGCGAGATAAAGATTATACAAAATTACTCGTTTTCTTCCCTAGTAGAGGAAATGTACTGGCTTATTAGATAACTTATGACATTCATTAACTTCGTTCTATTGCTCCTACCAACAAGTCTCCTTAGCTTACTCTCATAAGCTGATGGGTCAGGTGTTGATTCTTTCCCAAACAAGCCCTCAATCATTTTACTGCTTATGAATTCAAGTAGTTCACCATATTCATCTGATAGATCTAGCTCGCTATAGAATCTCGTGACAACATCTTCTATTAGATCGCCGAGATAAGAATCTGTTATATCAATGAAGTCCATGTATATTAAATCGGTTTCCTTCTTCACACCCATGCATCCTCCAGCCAATACTATTGCCTTCTATTCCCTGTTTTGTCCCTATTATAACTAGAGGTATTTATAAACTGACCTTTATAACCGCTGAACAACCGGGTGTATTTGGTCAATGAAAAGTATTTTAGTGTTTTAAATACAATTATTTTACACAGGGGAATAGTTTCGATGCAGTCTCAGGGCCCATCGTTACAGTGGACTGATGTAATGCCTTGCGAGATTGTAGAGAAAGGATTTAGGAAGATGAGAATTCTCGTGTTTACTGGCCCTATAGAGGAAGATTCATTAAGAATTATTGTTAGGTCGAAGAAACTACACGTTTACGCTACCAGTATTGAAAATGAAAAATGCATGTTTTGCACCATTCCAATAGGATTTAAACCTAAAGAAATTAATTATACTTATAAGAATGGTGTACTTACAATAGATTTGAAGAAGAAGATATTCTTCTTGTTCTAATATTCACTCAAATTCTTCTAACGTAAAACGGTATTCTACTCTGGTCAATACTATCTCCTGTTATCACAAGATACGCTACTTGCCCTGATCCATATACTTTACTTGTGAAAATAGTTAACACACTACCCTCATGATCTATCTTGAAGCCTCCTATAACTGGCTCATGAGCTCTCATGATAACCTTTGTGTTTGTTAACTCAAGTGCTTTTTCAACAATTCTTCGTCCATACAATATACCAGCTCCCCTATATGACAGTGTGTAGTCAACATTTTTCTCTTCCAGCGGATCACTCCAAAGGATCTCTTCAATAATGATATCATCAGGTAATGGAGTCGTTAAGCCTAGTGCTTCTAAGTACGTCCTTGCTTTAAGGAAAGTTTTTGGTGGACCACCATGTACAAAGAATATTTCGCCAGGAAGTATTGCAAACAATGGTAGTTTCTGGAAAGACATCATAAAGTACTTGTATACTCTACGCCATTCACCACCATATTTTGTAAACAATACATCAGGGAAATCATGAGGATAAGGTACTAGGTCAGGTGGAGGCTCATGGTTTCCTCTAAGTAAGACTACGTTACCTGGATACATTGCTTTAAGTAAGTATACCCCTAGTATCGTTTCGAGCTGCATATAACCTCTATCAATATAGTCGCCTAGAAAGACCAAAAGCATATCATTTATTTTCTCAAAAACTTTTTCTCTATCAAGTATCTTTAGTAGAGAATTAAAGTCTCCGTGAAGATCGCCTACTACAACGAGTTTCTTAAAACCTTTCCTTAAGATTACTCCCTGGGCAAACCTACGTTCAATAAAGCCCGTTGATTCTCTGTTCTTCTGCACAAACATAGCAATTGTATTAATTACTTCATTACTATCCGTAACTACAGACCTTATCTTATCAACAAAATCTCCTGTACTCTTGATATTCAACCTATACTACCTCGTATAAACAACATATACTTAAGTGTTCTAATAGGTATTTTCCTAAACACAATACTTACTAATGCTACCTCCCATGGCCTTAAAGTTATTCTAGCAAGATTAGGTTTTACATAGACTGGCTCATACCCCTCTGGAAACCATGCATTACGTATAGTTATTTTCTCAAAAGGAAATACAGCATAATACTCAATAAGCGTGGTGTTTTCGTGAGGATTAAAAATAGTGAATACTATCCCGTCTTCACCAAACACAAGATCGCCTACAAGAGCTTTCGAAGGATACATACGTATTAAGTATTTGTTATATGCAACAAAATTCTTCTCCAGTATGATACAGTTATTGCTATTAATTAAAGAGGATAAATAATAGTTATGTACAAAACCATAATTCTTTCCATCCATGGGTAAGAGCAAATATTCTCCTTTCTCTAAAACAATATTCTTACCTATCTCGATAATCTTGTTCCGAGGATTCACAATACCAAGAACATGAGGCTCTTCGATAAGAAGCCATCCCACACTACTTTTGACGAGAACATTATTGTCAATAAACATTGTAGCGACATAGTATGGGTTTAAGAAAGCTAATTGGTAACTCTTTAAATTACCTTCAAGAGTCAAGTCATCCATAGTATTTACGTAAATTACATTGTGTCGATTGTTTACCGCAATGACTACACTATCGCTTTTCATAATGTACACGTTATTGATTTCATCATAAAAAGTGCTCATATAACCAGTATTAATTCTATAGAAGGTCCCTATAGGGCTTGAAAGCAGTAGTTCTCCACGATCTATACGTAGTCGCCAATTACTTGTGAAAACTATTTCGCTAAATTGTTTCTCAGTAATGTCTGTTTCTAGTCTTCTAGCAGAGAAAGCTTCCATACAAAATAATGTATTGTCATATGGAATACATGTGCTAGAGAATAATGGATTAAATATTGCTAATGTCTTCTTTTCTTCTAGAACACCATGCTTAGTTAAAAAATTCTCTAGTTCAGCTAATGATATATACGGTTTCCAAGCACACGTAAGAATACCTTTTTTCGAGTAAACAGTGTTCACACCATCATCTTTACAGTATTTTACTCCTCCAACTCCTATAATACACGATACCTCATCATTCTCTATAGATAACTTAGATCTAGTTAACTGGAGTATTTGTGGAAGTATTGGTACAGAGTCTATTTCACTATTGTTTACAACTATTTCATCTCCACTTCTTAAACTAACGATATTCAAATCACAATACTTTATTTTCATTGCCCAAACCTCAATATAATATCATTAATACGACCTACCAAAAACACTGTATATCTTAGCATCATCGATTAGTCCGACATTGAATAACTCCTCAACATCTCTCAACAAATTAATCACATTGCCATGCATTTCAACGTATGCAA
Organism: Desulfurococcaceae archaeon MEX13E-LK6-19; assembly: GCA_029637525.1. Taxonomy (NCBI): domain Archaea; kingdom Thermoproteati; phylum Thermoproteota; class Thermoprotei; order Desulfurococcales; family Desulfurococcaceae; species Desulfurococcaceae archaeon MEX13E-LK6-19. The sequence goes on along the minus strand of CP072660.1, from coordinate 804,184 downwards.
CCACAGGATTTGTCGTATTTATCAAGTATATACTGTCGATATAGTCTATAGTACCATTGGCGTATAATATATTGAGCATTTTTAGCAGAGACTCGATGTTGTTTGTAACGAACTCTCCTATTACATTTACTTGCTTACGTAAAACATACACTTTCGTGTAGATGATTCTTTTAACATGTTCTCTGTAATGATATCTTACCGTCGACACTGAGATATGGTATCTATTAGATATCTCATTTATTGTATCTATGCCTCTTATCAATCCATCAACGATTATAGTATCTATCCCATCAAATTCGAGCCTAGGGCAATTATAGTTCCCTACTTCAATACATACCTTTTTACTGCCATAGTATAGTCTGGGGATTATTATGTGGTTTGTAGATATACTTTCAATAGGCTCAAAATAATCACTCAACAGTTTTGTATAAGCTTCGTTTATTAGCATACATTCTTCTTCATTACGATAGAAGTGTTTGACAATAATTGTTCTTGAAGGCGAGTACGTCACATATACTGAATCAATAGTATCTCTAAGAATGCCGTTGCTCAGCATAATGTTGGTGTTTATACCTACGCCCAACGGTAAAAGAAACCATATTGAGACACCATAGCCTATACACCATGTTTTTATGCCGTATTTCTTTACTAATCCGTTTTTCTTCAGCAGTCCCAGTCTTCTGTAAAGAGTTGCTCTTGAAATGCCTAGAATTGACGCCAACTCATCAAGACTCTTATCACGATACTCATTTAGGTAGTCGATGAAAACTGCATCGACATCAGATTTCTTTTCCAAAGTATTTCTTTCACCACATACAGTTATTGATTGATAAAGCAGTATCTTACATCAAGTTTTAAGTACATCAACTAACCTGGTAACAATCCTATAAGCATCATCGAGACTTGTTTGAGTGGAAGCAGTAATTCCTTTATCATCAACACTTACTGAAAAACCTAGCGACTCCAGTTCATCAACAAGGTCTTCCAAGTCACCAGATCTCTTAGCGTAATAGACATGTATCCTAGATTCTAACGCCTTCCCTATTCTCACAGAAAGGACGAAACCCATGTCTTTTGATACAGCTCTAACAAGTTCAAACTCCGTAACTTCATTAAATAAGTTCTTTTCTCTAATAGAACGGACACTAACATTGAATCCTTTTTCTCCAAGAAGTCTAGCTATTTTCTCTATACCACTAAGTAGTTCAGTGGCTACCATTTTCTTCACCGCCTTATAATCAGTCCCAACATGGGCTCAGCAGCGGCCAAAATCTTCATCTTTCACAAATATACATTAATAGCAAATAGAATAAATAGTTACTCTCATCAGCACGCTCGTTGCCCACTCATCCCACGAGGTCGTACCGGGCGCTTCATCACAATATAGAATGATATAAGTAACAGATGACTCGGCCAAATGCCTTCTAATCACCATTCATTGTCGGGAGTATTCCTCATCGTCCGATATCTATGATTGTATTTTTCAGTAAATAAGCTTTTTACAACTGATTAGTTCTTAACCATCCCATGTCTAGACATGTTTAGAAAAATTGTTTTGTTTTCCTCATTTTGTTTCGGTCGACAATATTTTCGAGATTTTTTCTTTAACTATCGATGCCACAAGTTTACCATCGGCTTTACCACGTACTTTGGCCATAACTCTGCCCATAATTGTCCCGAAAGCTCTTTCTTTCTTCTCCTTTATAACGGCAATGTTTTGCTTAATTACTTCATCTACGATAGACTCTAATTGTTCACGTGATATAGTTGTGAACCCTAGCTCCTTTACTGCTTCCTCGGCTTTTCTATCAGGGTTCTTGGCAAGGTATGCTAGTATTTCTGGTATAGCCTCCTTAGCTATTACTCCTCTTGCAAGCAGGTCGAGCGTTTCCTCAATATGTTCATCACTAATGTTTTCAACGGGTACACCATCGCTCTTCAAGCTCTTCAAGGTATTTTCTATTGTTGCAGCAATTATTGTTGGCTGTATTTTACCAGAATATTTTACGACAAGTTTCTCGAATAAGTCAAGTCTTATATTGTTGAGTAACGCCTTGGCAAGCTCATGACTAAGACCGTATTCTTCAACATATCTCTTAAGCTTCTTATCAAATGGTTCAGGGACAAGCTTCTCGGCTTCACTTAATAGCTCCTCGGTTATCTCTACAGGAGGTATATCTGTCTCCGGATACATTCTTGCTGCTCCTGGTCTAGGTCTCATGTATCTTGTTGTACCATCAGGATTCGCGGCACGAGTCTCTGGGGGAACTCCCTTGAATGCATACTTAGCTCTATCAACAACAGCTTCTAGAGCCTTGTATGCTTTCTCCTTCTTATCAGCAACAAGAACAATAGCGTCCTTCTCGGGGTCAGCATTAAGTACTCTATAAAGCTCTGCTACCTCCTCACTAGAGATACCATATGCTGGTAGCTCATCTGTATGAAATAGCCCTCCTACACCGCCCCAGACGCGTGCATAATCCGCTAGTTCCGTACCAAATCTTCTACCTGGTTGTACTTCTCGTCCAAGAATTCCTTTGAAGCCGGGCAACACTAATGCGTAGACTCCATAGCCTTTCCTACCAAGAATTCTCCGTATGATCTTCGACTTGGTGTTCTTAAACACCTCAGATACATCATATACCTTAAATTCTATATCATCAGGTTTTAGCCCTCTTCTCAGAAGCTCCTCTTTTATTTCAAGCAGTCTTACTTGACGTAATGCTTCATACTCTATGACTTTAGATATAAGGTAGAGGTGTTGTACACCCTTGATTTCTATCTTCTCACCACCTTTTATTGAGACGTTGAGATCCTGCCTAATTGTACCTAATCCCCGTTTCGCCTTACCAGTAAGCCTGACAAGCTGACCTATCTTAAATGCCACGCGTTGTGCCTGCTCAGGAGTTCTTAGATCGGGTGCTGTGGCTATCTCTATCAATGGTATGCCCATTCTATCGAGCTTGTAGCCAACCTTGTCTTTCTCCTCAAATAGCTTACGTGCAGCATCTTCCTCTAGACATATGGTCTGTATACCGACTCTACCTTCTTCGTCTTCTATGTAGCCTCCTAACGCTATGATTGACGTCCTCTGGAAACCTGTGGTATTTGATCCATCAATAACTATTTTCCTCATAACATGGACTTCATCAACAATCATAGAGTTAAGCGCCTTGGCAACGGCAAGAGCCGTAACAAGAGCTTCTCTATTAAGCTCGTGAGGTGGTTCCTCATCTGCTTCTACTAGACAAGACGATTCTCTTGGGGCATGGTACTCGTACTTACGTTCTTTCTTCCACTCAAGCATAGCAGCCACATCGACTTCGCCGAGCTCGCTTTTCGCAGGCCTTAACTCCCTAACAAATACGTCTTCATCGCCTTCCTCGACCAGCTTTGTTGGACAGTCACAGAATAGTTTATACTTTGTATCAAGCTGTATATGGATCTCGAGTCCAGCTTTTAGACCTAATTGCTTGTAATCAAGAGAACCCTCCTTCATAGAGGCCACCTCGGGTAGAGATCAACTGTATGTCTATCATTGATCTCGCCGGCGATATTGGTTAGCATGAGCCTCCTAACCTCGTTTAAGTCACGTGTCTGCCCTAGTATCCATGAGAGTTTCACATAAGCTGTTTCAGGCAACATATCAGAACCAGGTATGACCCCTGCTGCCAATAGTTTTCTTCCAGTACTGTAGACATGCATATTTATACGGCCGAAGAGACACTGGCTAGTCATTACGACAGGTATTCCTTCCTCGACCGCCCTCTTGATTGAGTCGATGAGTCTCTGTGGTGTATGGCCAAGACCAGTACCTTCAAGCACTATTCCGTGATACTTTTTGTCAACAAAGAAGTCTATGATCTCGGGCTCCATACCAGGATACGTCTTTAACAATACAACTTTATCATCAAATTTATTCATTAATATCGGTTCTTTGTCTTTGCCACGATATTCAATAATCTTATTGATTATCTTGATCTCCATTTTATCAGGGTATATTATTGCGAGAGGCTTATCGTTTATTGACTGAAACGCATCACGCCTACTAGTATGCATTTTCCTAACTTTTGTTCCACGATGAGCTAGAGCATAAGTATCTCCAGTCTCACCATGCATTACTACCACTGACTCAGCAAAAGGAGCCCTTGCAGCCGTCAGGAAAGCCGCTTTGAGGTTAAATGCTGAATCCGTACTAGGTCTATCACTACTCCTCTGTGAGCCCACGAGTACTATTGGTGTTCTCTTGTTTCTTATTGCAAACGCCAATGCCGCAGCAGTATATCCCATTGTATCAGTGCCATGCGCTATAACAACTCCATCATACCCATCGATCATGTACTTGTAGACTTTTTCAGCGATAAACCCCCACATACTAGGCGTCATGTCTTCACTAAAGATCCTAGCAACTTCAACCATATCTATATACGCGATGTCACCAATTTCAGGTATCCATTCGAGAAGCTCTGCCGTTGATAAAGCTGGCTTCACGGCACCTGTTTCATAGTCAACTTTTGATACAATGGTTCCTCCAGTACTAACCATTATAACCTTAGGCAAGTTCTCGCGAAGCTTGACACGGGTTTCAGTAACAGGAGCTATAGATTTCTTCTTTGATATAATCTCGATTACAGTCTTTTCATTTACACGAATACCAACATTATACCCGTTATCAAGTTTTATGACGAGTATTGGCTTCTCTCCATAAAGTCTTTCACGAGGCATTAGAATTCCTTCAAAAACACGATCTCCCCTGATAACCCTGATACGATCACCTATTCTCGCACCAGCTTTCTCAAGCAACTCTTTAACTACACCAGTATAGCCAAACAACTCCTCAGACAAACATAATCATCCTCGCCAATGGAGGGTCTAATCAATACCAAATGTATCTATTGGAGACTATTTAACTTAATTGCTTATGAAGACACAAAACAATCTAATATATCCATAAAGCGAATAACATTAAGAATGGCTTTATGGACAGAACCCGAGAAAACTTTGTTATCTTCTAAAACCACGTGCTTGTGGCTGTTGAGCTGCCAGAATAACTCTTCTAATGTATTCTTTCCTGTTCCTAAGCCTTGGCGCTAGGTTCTTCTTGGGCTTAGGCGGTATCTTTGGTGTCTGGCTTCTTACCTTACCAGCTTTTGTCAGTGAACCGTGGGAAGGCATACTTCTACCCCTCGTAACAAAGATAATGTATAAGGTGTTTTTAAATGTTTCATATACATCAACGTCTTCATTACCTCACATTTTTATATAACCCACTTTAAATATTGTTTTGAACAAGTGTATAGAATGGGTATGGTGGGATCTGATGAAAGCATATCTAGTTGACACCGTAATAGGGGTTTTTGCGTTAGATGATGAAGGAAAAGTTGTTGCATACTCATTAGCGCCCAAGGACCTCGATGAAAACGTCGAGTATCTATTGAAAATAGAGTCGGGTGAAGAAACCCCGCAGTTGAAAGAAACACTTGAGAAACTAAAGGAAGCAAACGTCAAAACAGTTATCGTTGAGACCGAGACCGACGCAAAATATGCTTCTGCCGCTGGTTTTGAAGTTGAAATAAAGCCTGGCAATGAGATGGCTTTACTCGTTAGAGACAAGCTAATGAACTATGCTCTTGAATACGAGTTCGTCAAATCTGAAGAAGAATACCATGAGTTCCTCCATACAGCACTCCTTGAGCTAACTAGAAGGAAGCTTAGGAGAGCTGCTGAGAAAAGAGACATGCTAGCAGTACAGGCCATAAGAGCTATCGATGATATAGACAAGACCATAAACTTGTTCGTGGCTAGACTAAGGGAATGGTATAGCCTACACTTCCCAGAACTAGACGACCTCATTAGGGAGCACCCAGACTACGTCAAAGTTGTTGCTGAACTAGGGCATAGAGACAATATAACCAAGGAGAACCTTGTGAAACTAGGCTTCAGCGAAGCTAAAGCCGAGAAAATAGCTGAAGCAGCCAAGAAGAGTATTGGAGCCGACCTAAGCGACTTCGACATAATCAAGATCCAGACTCTCGCAAGGATAATCGATCAACTCTACAAACTAAGGAGCGAACTAGCAGACTACATCGAAGCCGTAATGAAGGAGGTAGCACCCAACATAACAGCACTAGTAGGACCACTACTTGGAGCAAGATTGCTGAGCCTAGCTGGAGGACTTGAGAGCTTAGCAAGACTACCAGCAAGCACAATACAAGTACTTGGCGCCGAGAAAGCATTATTCCGTGCTCTAAGAACAGGCGGTAAACCACCGAAACACGGCGTAATATTCCAGTTCCCTGCAATACACAGGTCGCCTAGATGGCAGAGAGGTAAAATCGCTAGGGCACTAGCAGCAAAACTCGCTATCGCAGCCAAGATTGATTTCTTCACTGGTAGGTTTATTGGAGACAAGCTTAGAGAAGAACTAGACAAGAGAATTGAGGAGATCAAGAAACTATACGCTAAGCCGCCAGCCCGGAAGAGAGAAGAGAGACCAAGAGAGAGACCAAGACCACGTGGCAAGAGGAGAGGAAGAGGTAAGAAGGGTAGAAGAAAATAAACATAGGAGGTGGATGAAGAGTGTCCCAGCCGGTCTCCATAAAACCTCATGAGAAGTATAAGGGTGTCTACATAGTAGAGCTTGAAGACGGTTCAGTGAGGCTTGCAACAAAGAATCTTGTCCCAGGACACAGAGTGTATGGTGAGAGGCTATACAAATGGGAGAACGAAGAGTATAGAGAATGGAATGCTTATAGAAGTAAGCTTGCGGCCGCACTATTCAAGGGACTTGAAGAACTCCCTATAAAAGAAGGTGATAGAATACTCTACCTTGGAGCCGCTACTGGTACGACAGCAAGTCATGTATCAGACATTGTTGGCCCGAAGGGCAAGGTTTTCGGCATAGAGTTTGCCCCAAGAGTAATGAGAGAATTCGTACTAGTAGCCGAGGTTAGGAAGAACATTTACCCAATACTAGGCGATGCGAGAAAACCACATGAATACAGACACATAGTAGAATTAGTAGACGGGATCTATGCTGATGTAGCACAACCCGAGCAAGCAAGTCTTGTTGCAGATAATGCTGACTACTTCCTCAAGGATGGGGGCTACTTACTATTAGCAATAAAAGCTAGAAGTATAGACGTAACAAAAGAGCCCAGCGAGGTATATAAGAAAGAGATCGAGACACTCAGAAACCGTGGATTCGAAATTGTTGACGTGGTACACCTAGAGCCCTTTGATAGAGACCACGCAATGGTTTACGCTAGATTCCATAGAAAGAAGTAAAGAAACTTTTTCCCTAATCAACAAGGAATATTAAGTTCTTTAAACTTATTTCTATCACGGGGCCTAGGAGAGTAATGCCCCGTAGAGCGATATCAGGAGAAGTACAGGAACTAGTGGATAACGTGTACTCTGTTTTGAGGCGGATGGGTGGGAGAGTCGATATTATCGAGTATCCAAGTACACAGAATAGAGCAATAGACCTTGTGTCAGGGAAAGGGGAACGAAGAATTTTCGCGAGAGTAGTACTTGACATAGGTTATATTGAAAGGAAAGACGTGGAGGAACTAAAGGCGTCAGCGAGCCTGCTCGGTGCATCACCAATTATAGTTGGTAGGTATGTCTACGGATACGCGATCGAGGAATCTGTTGCTTACGAAAAACATGGCATACACGCAGTCAACGTGGAGACACTAGAGTCAGTGCTATGCCGGGGCGAGAGAATTTACGTATACAATACCAGAGGAATATTCCTGGTGAAAATCAATAGAGAGAAATTTAGAGAACGAAGAAGAGAACTAGGGTTAAGTCTTGGAGAATTAGCAAGATTAACGGGTGTATCAAGAAAAGCTATTTACGAGTATGAAAGAGGTACAATGGATCTCTCCATCGATAAAGCTATAAAAATAGCTGAAATCCTTGGCTACGATGTTCTAGATGAAATAAACATACTCGAGCCCCCATCAACCATTCCCGAGAATAAAGACCTCAAAAACCCCGATACTCACGTAGAAAAAGAAGCCATGGATAAACTGGAGAAAAAAGGCTTCAAAGTAATACACTTAAAGAGGACGCCAATAGATCTTCTTGCACGCAAAGGAAGAGAGACCATCGCTATAATAGTAAAACACTTCATTAGCGACAAGAAGTTTAAGCAAAAAATAAACGAAGCCGAGAAGATCGTGTCGCTTACTGAATCAAAGGAAATTGTTTTAGAGAAAGAAGATGATATAGAAAACATAATCAAGTCATAACGTACATATTACATTTCTTTTGTTCGAGAAGAAAGGCAATTTTATCCTCTCTCAAAATCATTCCACTTAGGTGCATAAATTGGAGCCTCCAAGACTAGTAATCACTGGAAGACCCGGCATTGGCAAAACCACGTTGTTTAACAAGATAATAAACACACTACGTGAAAACGGGTTCAAAATAGGAGGTATTATCGCACCCGAGGTAAGGTCGAGAGGTGTTAGAGTAGGGTTCAGAATCGTTGATTTGTATAGTGGAGTAGAAGGATGGCTTGCTAAGAAAAACTATATTTCACCAATAAGAATTGGTAGATACGGACTTGTCGTCGACGAAGCTCTTAGTGTTTGGCGCAAAGCTATTGAAGGAATAAAAGTAGCAGACGTTATCGGTATTGATGAAGTCGGTCCAATGGAGCTTAAGTTACCTGGTTTCAAAAAAGATCTCATAGAATTTGTTCTCAAGTCAACCAAGCCATTTGTCTTAGTCGTACATTACAGACTCAATGACCCCGATATACTTGGCTTACTTGAGAAGACAAAAAGGATAGTTGTTGAGCTCAGTAACAGAGATGCTCTTGGAATAGAAATACCACCCTATTTCCTTAATGAAGTCAAGAAATTCTATTCACAAGGGGATTAGCCGGAATGAAGATACACTCATGGGAAACAATAATAACTGAAGGCAAGGCAAAAATAATAATCCCAAAACCTGATCTCTTCAAAAGACCTGATGGTGTATACGAGCCTGCCTGGGCGCCAATATTCTATAATCCAAGAGCTATCTTCAATAGAGATGTGGCAGTAGTGTTTACCAGGACTGTGTTTAACAGGGAATTCTTTTTCGTGGAACCATTAGCTGGCAGCGGAGTAAGGAGTATCAGGTACGTTTTAGAGTCAAATGGCAACGGCATAGCAAACGATATAGATCCAGCGTCTTTCTACTACATAAGGAGAAATATAGAACTCAATAACATCGATGAAAAACTCATTGCATACAATAACGAAGCAAATATTCTCCTGAACACTCTTCGGGCAGAAGGTGTTGTAATAGATTACATCGATATAGACCCATATGGGACGCCTATCCCTTTTGTTGACTCAAGCATTTACGCTATAAGTCGTGGAGGATACCTAGCTTTCACAGCAACAGACACAGGTCCTCTAAACTGTAGTCATTCAAATGTATGTCTGAGAAGATATGGGGCATATTGTATAAAAGCAGATTTCTCCAAGGAAATGGGGCTAAGAATACTAATAGGCTCTATTATCCGTAGAGCAGCATCACATGATGTAGGGCTTGAAGTTGTTCTGTCCTACTACCATGATTACTATTATAGAGTCTACTTCAAAGCATATAAGTCTGCCAAGAAAGCTGATGAAGTTCTCTCGCAAATAGGATACATTGCATACAACAGCAATACTCTAGAAAGGAAACTAATTAAACAAGATGAATTACAAGAACACGTCAAACAAGGATATGTACTCATAGGACCATTATGGATCGGAGAGCTGGCAAGTAAAGAGTTCCTGGAAAAAGCTATTGCAACAACAGAAAAATTGGTTTCAACACAAGAATACGATTACCTGAAGAAAACCTTGGATTTCTTGAAAAACCTCTATAACGAATATACTGTAAACAAGGTGTATTACAGGTATGATAAACTATTTGGGCTGTTGAAAAAGAATCAACCCCCAATAAGTTTGTTCATAGAGAAGATCAGAGAAAAAGGATACAATGCTTTCAGAACTCACTTCGATCCACGTGGAGTGAAAACAGATATGCCCCACGAAGATTTAATTAGACTTATAGAACACGAGTTCTAACGTTTCTTCTCCATCAAGGATATCTCGTTCATCAACCACTCGTCCATAAACGGACATTTTATTGGATCATAAAATCCTCCACTATAACACTTATTTATGTAAGGACAACGCATACACGGTATATCAAGAAACGGATCTACATCAATTTTTGTCTCCAGTTTCTCCTTCTTAATCTTTACAACACGTTTTCTTCTCTCAGTAATTGGTATAAGCAAGTATGTCTTACGGCCTCTATTAATGGCTGGCTTCCTTGTTATAAGACCTTTTTTTAAGAGCTTGTTTACAATTCTTGATGCTTCTCTACTATTAATTCCAAGCTGCTTCCATAAATCATTCTGATAAATTCCTTTTTTGCCATGCTTTAGTATTAGCTCGTATGCCTTTCGCTCTATATCGCTGAGTTCCTCAAATAGTAGTGCTTCTTCAACCAAGGCCCTAGCATCAACCCCTCGCTTCTAGTCATTCACTCATCATCAATCTCTTGACATACCAGTTAAACTATTAGTGTGGAAGAAATTTAATCTTACTCAACACTCTTTATTAATCAGTTCGTTTACATATTTTTGTGGGGGAGTTTTTGTAAAAAGAGCCCTGACGTTTAAACCGCCACTTAAAAAATATTCATACAACACCTTTTCTCATGTACGCGATTTACAAGCCAAAGAATTTATTTAGAGTCTGACTTCGATATCAAAATTCTCTATGATGTCACTGTAACGGTTTCTTATCGTAACATCTGTTATATTACATGCTGAAGCTACTTCTTGTTGAGTTCTCTTTTCGTCAAGAAGAATTGATGCAACATACACTGAAGCTGCTGCAAGTCCAATAGGCCCCCTGCCGCTTGCGAGTTCTTTCTTCTTTGCAAGATAGGTTAGATACGCTGCTAGGTACTGTACTTTCGCCGACAATTTTAGTGTGCTAACAAGATAGGGTATGAATCCCTTAGGGTCAGGCATCTTTACATTAATCCTCTTTACAGCACTAATTATCCTCTTTTCTGCATGCCATATCTCCTTCTCAGTCATCCCAAGCTCTTTCGCTATAAGCCTAAGGGTTTTAGGTAACCCATGTGCTTTTGATGCTAAAAGTATTGCTGCAGCAGCCATGGCTTTTATTGTCTTCTCTTTTGCATTTATTTCTTCAAGAGCTTTCTGTAGAATCATGGCAGCATGTTCACGTACATAATTAGGTAGCTCAAGTTTTGTGACAAACTCATTAAGGTACTTTAAACCTGTAACAATATGTTTCTCCTTTTTGCTAATCCTCATTTTCGTTTGTATTCTCTTCATCTCTCTTAGTTTCTTCCTCATTGTCTTAGATACTCCTTTACCGCCCACAGAGAATGTTGTTGTCAGCCCTTTGTCATGAATAGCGTTGGTTAACGATCTTCCCGTTCTAGATTTACTATTTACATCAGAGAACTGGAATATACGCCATTCTCTTCCTACATCAACTATTTTATCGCTGACAACCGTACCACAGTGTCCACAGACATACTCTCCTCTCATAGGGTCAAATATTATGTTTCTAGAGTTACAAACAGGACATACAAGATTTTCTCCATGCTCGTAAACCAAATACATCACCATAAGTCATTATTTTGTTTCCCTACGCCTCCTCCCTCCGGCCCCCCGTTTCTTACTCGGTTTCTTCTTCTTTTCACCAAACCTTCGCTTCTTTCTTTCAACGAAATAGTATACTGGACCAGGCTCTATAACAGCAATGATATCCTTGGATTCTGGCTTTACAATAACGTATGGTGAGTCAGTACGCCCAATTACGTCGACTATACGTCCAATTCTCTTCATATCTCTATCATACACTATGGAACCCACAAGTTTCCTTGGGTCTTTGAGTGCTGATTTTACTACTAGCAATCCATCTTTTGTTGCGTGTAGCAGCTCACCGAGCCTCCTCATTACTTAGCACCTTACAAGGGGGGCCTTCATCAGTATTACCAATGGTTAGACATACTACTTAAGGTATCTACCTCTTGAACCCACTGGTGCACGTGTACTACCGCTAGTAATACTTTAATCAATTATTAAAAGATCTATTGGTATTACGCTTGTATTACAACGCGTATTATTGTAATAGGGCAGAAAAGTTTTCATCTTTTCTCACGCCTTATCTCTTTTATTTTTTCAGCAATCTTCCTCAAAACTTGTTGCTTTGAACCTATTTTATCAACTACAACACGTTGTTTATACTTCCACCAAGCCCTAGGGTATGGAGAGTCTTCAACAACAGGGTTTAACCCAAGCTGTGAAGCTGCTTCAACAATTTCTTCTACTGTAGGGTTAGGTACCGCTATCGAGCGAGGTACTCGTCTACCCATTTTTCTCGACATAGTAGCATCTATGTATGCTGGCCATACAACTACTCTTTTTTCCCGGTAATCCCTGCTCAAGATTCAGCCCTTCACAATAAAATTATTCTTATCTTCAAGAATTAAAGAATTTAGAGAGCAAATTCTGTTTAAGATAAAATCGCTTTTATTGACCTATGAGAACAGCGTTTATTACACCATCCTGACCAGGTCTTGATACTACTTTAGCTAGCCCTATTTCAGTCCTTATGATGGCTCCTTTAACTATTATTCCTCTTCTCGCGTACTCAGTATTAGCTGGTGTTTCGACAACGCCTATTATCTTGACTTTCTGGAACTTCTTCTCAGAAGGGATGTATACATTTGCGTAGGCTGCTTTCTTTAACCTAACTTTGTAGTTACCTCCTCTAACCCTGATCAATACTCTTTCATCGACTGGAGCAACCTTGGTTTCTGTTGGCGGCCTACCTAGTTCGTATTTTCGTTTCATCCTATGTCTTCTCTTTTTTCCACCACTTGGTTTCTTCAAGTCATTGCCTTGATAGTAGGACAACCCCACGACCCCCTCTATTTATGCTGGATATTATTGGGTATCTAACCTAGTTTTTAATATTTTCTTCAAATAATTTATATCGATCAGTTCTTTATACAAATGAGTATTAAGGAATGGTAGAATAGCTGTAAGCACAGCTTGATAACTTAGCTCAACTCTTGTTATAAAACCTTGTGTCAGATATCCTATGGCCCCATATTTCTCTCCAATTCTCTTGATACCTGTTACTTCATACATAGCTTCTTCTAGAGTCTTCCCACCAGATAATTTCTCTTTAAAGGAGATAGGCAATGGAAATAAACTGCTGAACCCTACAGATGCTTTTCCTTGTTTATCAACAATTATCGCGATTTGCCCCTCAATAAGATACCCTATATCATGGATTATACCTCCTTCTATAGAAACATAATAATCGGCATTAACACGATTTATAACGTTCTCTATTCTTTTGATAGCTGCTGAAAGCGTTTGCTCAAACGATAAAGGTTGTTCTATTCCTGTGCTCACGGGAACAGAAGTGATGTCTTTTACACCAAGAAGTTTTAAGGCCTTGGCAGCGCCGAGTATTTTTGCTTTATTAGTAGATGTCAGTACTGCCTTCAAGTTCTCAACGCCTCCACGCTATTTATTGATGTAAAAGCTCACAAATATATAGGAGCATCGAGGTTTGATAAAAATAGAGTAAAACAAGTGTCTTCTAATTTAAGGGATTAAATTATGGTCAACGCAAGAAGAATTATTTACAGGAAAGTATATAGGTTCATAAGACTTGTCCTAAAGCCAGTTTATAGAGTATACGAGAAATGGCTATGGCTGCAAATAAGAAACGGTCCTTTCCCTGTTCATGTAGGTATAATACCAGATGGCAACAGACGATGGGCTCGCATGTATAATTTAGAAGCATGGAAAGGACATGAAGAAGGCTACCGTAGAATAAAAGAAGTACTACATTGGATATGGGAGCTGGGAATAAAAGCAGCAACAGTATATGCGATGTCTACAGAGAACTGTACTAAAAGACCACCAGCAGAAAGGCAACATTTGTTTGAATTAGCGAAAAAAGGTCTAGAAGAGCTTTTGACTAACAAGGATATATGGGAATACAAAGTAAGAGTACGTGTTATTGGAAACCTGGATCTAGTTCCAGAGGAGATTAGAGCACTAGCAAAGAAAGTCGAAGATGCAACCGCGAAAAACAACGAAAGAGTTCTTAATATAGCACTATGTTATGGTGGCCGACAAGAAATAATAGATGCAGTAAAGAAGATCGCCGAGGATGTAAAGAAAGGACATATCAGCCCTGAAGATATAAACGAGGAAATGTTTAGGAAATATCTTTACACAAATAATCTCCCAGACCCGGACCTGGTAATAAGGACTTCAGGCGAGGTTAGAATAAGTAATTTCCTGTTATGGCAACTTGCTTACTCAGAACTATACTTCTGTGAAGCATATTGGCCCGAGTTTAGAAAGATTGATTTCTGGAGAGCAATAAGGTCATTCCAGCATAGAGAAAGAAGATTTGGTAAATAACAACGTTTTCTACTGTTCCTCAACAAAATCTTCTACATCACCATAAAGTATCTTGAGCTCTTCGAGAGTAAGCCTCTTTTCGCCACGCTTGAGCTTCTCTTCAACACGTTTCTTCTTCTCGCTTAGAATCACACTAATTCTCTGTTTCTCAAGTTCTTTCTGTAGTTCAGCATACTTGTTTCTAAGCTCGCTAAGCTTGTTAGTAAGCTCCTTGATCTCCTCAATAATGTTCGTTAATCTTTCTTGCCTATCATTGATTTCCTGTGTGAGCTCGTCTATTTTACTTCTTAGCTCTGATATCTTTTGCCGCAACAATCCTCTTTTCTCATCAATACTAGATATTTTCTGGCTTATTTCATTAATTTTCTTGTTTAATTCAGAAACTTCAACACGGAGCCTTAGAAGTTCTGCTCTAAGCTCAGTTATAGTCTTCTTCTCATCCTTGATCTTCATTGCTTTCTCAAGCATTTCTTCAAGTCTAGCAATTTCCTTGATAATTCTATTTTCTTCCTCTAGAGTGAGGACTCTCGTCTGCTGTATCCATTCAAGCCTTTCTATTTCTCTCCTTATTGCCGTAATGGATAATCTGGCGTTTTTACCCATTTCTTCTAATGCTTTTCTCTTCATTGAAATCTGGTTAACTATCTCCTTGATTCTACTAATTTTCTCACGACGTTCTGCACGTAGTTTTCTTATTTCTTCAACAAGACCTGCTCTTTTTTCTTTTATGTTCCTGTATTCATTAGAAATATTCCTGACTTCATCAATTAGTTTTCTTCTTTCATTTCTGAGCTCCCTGAGTTCTGCTATTAGAATCGCACGTTCATTTTTTAGTTCACGTATTCTATTTCTCGTGTTAGCTATTTCCTGCGAAATCTCGGAGAGCATTCTCTCTATATCTACAACCTGTATGCCTGCTTCACCCCTAGTGCTGCCATCCAAGATAGTTCCCTAAGAATATTGTTCTCTATAGTTTTAATAAAGGAACTTGGAGGAAGAAAATAACCTTTACTACTTTTTCTTCAATATCACACGTGCATCAACAACAAGTGCTCCGTCTTGGTAGGCTATTACAGGGTTTAGATCTAGCGAATCTACTTCAGGGTTTTCTTCGAGTAGCTTAGCTGCTGCAATAATTACTTTAGCAAGTGCTTTCTTGTCAACTGGTGGCACATTCCTATAGCCTTCAAGTATCTTAGAAGCCTTTATTTCCTTCATCATCTCTATCGCTTCTTCTTCTGATATAGGTGCTATACGGAATGATACATCCCTAAGTACTTCTACAAAGATACCGCCGAGTCCGAACATCACCACCGGGCCGAAAACGCTGTCCCGGAGGCCACCAACAATTACTTCGAGACCAGGCTTAGCTTGTTTCTGGACAAGTATTCCTGATACCCTTGCTCCAGGTGCTTTCTGTGAGACATTCTCTAGGATCTTTCTGGCTTTCTCAATAGCTTCTTCCTTACTATTAACACCAACAATTACGCCGCCTACATCACTTTTATGGCTTATATCGGGCGAGACTATCTTGAGGACTACGGGGAACCCTATTTTCTCTGCAAGTTCTCCAGCTTCTTCAGGTGTTTTCGCGAGTAGTGCCTCGGCAACAGGGGCTCCATAGTATTTTATTATCTCTATTGCTTCATGTTCAAGAAGTTTTGTCCTGTTTTCTTCAAGAGCTTTTGCTATTATTTCTCGGGGGTTCATTGCGACCACCTTTTTCTATACATGGAGTATAAGTAAAGTGCTTTCAGTGCACGTGCCGCGCGTTCGGGCGATTCATATACGGGTATACCCTTATTCTCTAATTCAACTTTAAATTTCTCTGCTTCCTCGCTACCGATATTAATGATGATCATTGGTTTACCGTATTTCTTCAACTCAACGAAATAGTCTACAATCTTCTTTGTCATACCTGGTATTTGTGGTAGTGCACCAACAACTACTGCATCAACATATGGCTTGGGGAGTATTTTCTCGAGAACTATCCTGTATCGATCGTCGTCAGCATCTCCTGTTAAGTCTATTGGGTTCTCGACTATACAGTGTGGTGGGAGTACCTCTCTGAGCTCTTTCTTTAGATCGTCTGGTGTTGGAGGTAGCTCGAAGCCTTCTTTAGTTAGGGCATCTGTTAGCATAACACCTATCCCGCCAGCATCAGTTACAACGAATACACGGTTGCCGTTCATTAAAGGCTGTGTTAACAATACCTTAGCAAAATCCATTATCTCGTCGAAGGAAAGCGCCTCTATTATCCCTGCTTGCTTGAATGCTGCCTGGTATATAGAATAGTTGCCAGCAAGAGCTGCTGTATGGCTCGCGGCTGCACGGCTTCCCCTAGCTGTCTTGCCTGCCTTGAATACAACAATAGGTTTTTTCTTAGCGATCTCACGGGCTTTTTCTAGGAATAATTTTCCTCTACCAGTCTTTATTCCCTCAATGTACATGACTATGATTCCGGTTTTATCGTCTTTACCAAGGAACTCTATTAGATCGACATCATCTACATCTACTTTGTTACCATAACTTATTGCTCTCGATATCCCGATGTTGTTGTAGGCCATCCAATCCAGTAAAGCTGACGCAAACGCACCACTCTGACTGATGAAGCTTATTAGTCCTCTCTTTGGCCTCTTCATTTTCTCGTCTGGAAGGAAGAACGTGTCAACACCAGTCCAGTTATCGTATATACCTAGACAATTAGGCCCAATTATTCTTATTCCATACTTCTTAGCTATCTCAACAACTTTTTCCTCAAGAGCTCTTCCCTCTTCGGTGCCGGTCTCCCTAAACCCTCCGCTTATTATGATTGCTCCTTTGACTCCTTTTTCTCCGGCATCCTCTAGAACTTTGGGTACACTTGGTGCTGGAATACTTATGACTACAAGGTCTACGGGTTCAGGAATATCTTTGACTGTCGGATAGCACTTTAATCCAAGTATTTCATTGTATTTGGGATTGACTGGAAAGATCTTGCCTTTAAATCTCTTTATGAAGTTTTCAAGAATTATTCTACCAACCTTGCCTTCTTTTGGTGTAGCACCAACTATGGCAACACTCTTTGGGTTAAAGAATGCTTCGAGACCAGCTGAACCAGCCGCCAAGACTTAGTCAACCTCCATTTAGAAAGAATAGCAGATGGCATATATTTGTTAAACGGTCAGATAATATTTTAGATCCTGTTGAAAAATGTTAGAGTATAGGTGAAGGCTCTTCTGTATAGTAATCTTCTCCTCCGGCAACAATCCGCTGAATCATAGCGTAGAGTTCATCGAATCCTTCACGTGTGACAGAGGAAACAGGTATAAGCTCCTGGCTTATTATCTTCGGTAGAATGAATTCTAGATCTCCTCTACTCCATAAGGCTGTTACTGTTTTGTCCATAGACAGATCATTGATAAACTTCTCGTTGTCTTCTATATAATCCATTATTTTCTCGACAACATCCTTTGATACAAGATCTATTTTCGTCAATACATTAATTTGTGGTTTACCCAGCCTCACATTAATAGATGCTGCAAGCAGGAAAGCTGATAGAAGACTTGCTGGCCTATAGCTAAAGACTATATCTATGAGGAATAATGCTACTGCCTTGGATTCCCCTATAATAGTATTTAATATGAGAGGTCCCGATTCTCTGAAAGCAAATACTTCAAGTTGACCTGGCGTATCTATTATAACATAATTAGATCTCAAAGCATTCACTTCATCATATATCTCGTCAAGTTTTGTTACCATAAGATCTGTTGATGCTATTAGTGTTCCATTGGGACCAAGCTTATATTTTTCCATAACTTCTCTTGCATCAACATACTCACGTACATCAACATCAGGCTTGTATGGTAACCACTCAGCAGCAGGATCAAGATTCACTACTGCAACATCAAACCCGTAGTCTTCAAGCCATCCCTGTAAAGTACCGGTCAAATGGGTTTTTCCAGAGCCAGCAGTCCCTAAAACTATAATATAGTACGTCATCTATGTACACCAGCCACAAAAAGTATTACTTGATAAATACCAAATTCTACTGCACTATATAAATCAAGTTCCTTAATTAAAGAAGGAATCTTGGTCTTGGCGGTCTATGGTATTTCCCCTTTATGTTTAACTTGTATCCGCATTTGGGGCATCTATTGTCCTCGGTAAGTTTCCACTCCTCGACGTAGAATCCATATCTTCTTATAACCAGCTCGCCGCAATTTGGACAGTATGTGTGTTCTTTAGGATGACCCCATAGATTACCTATATAGACGTGTTTTAGACCTTCATCTTCAGCTATTTTGGCTAGTTTTTCTAGGGTTTCACGTGGTGTAGGAGGAAGGTCTTGTAGCAGGTACTCGGGATGAAATCTCAGTAGGTGGAATGGAGTTTCTTCCCCAAGATTCTCTACAATCCATCTAGCAAGTCTTCTCATATCATCTTCCTTATCACCGTACTTTGGTACGACAAGGTTAGTTATTTCTATCCACCAGCCTTGTTCTTTCATAGCTAGTATTGAATCAAATATTTTCTCAGGGTCATCTACACCTATGAATTTCTTGTAGAACTCCTTGTTACCTGCACCTTTGAAGTCAACTGTTGCTGCATCCATGTAGTGGCCTAGCTCTTTAATTGCTTCTTCGCTCATATACCCGTTTGTAACCATGGTGTTGAATAATCCTTTTTGCTTCGCTATTTTCGCTGTATCGTACATGAATTCGAAGAATATTGTTGGCTCATTGTACGTGTAGCTTATTCCCTGGCATCCAGTCATTATAGCTTGTTCAACAACTTCCTCGGGAGTATAGAGCTCGCCAAACAATTTATCCCTACGCGTCTGGCTTAGAACCCAGTTTTGGCAGAATCTACAGAAGAAATTACAGCCCGCAGTAGAGATCGAGAATACGTTTGAGCCTGGGTTGAAATGCATGAGAGGTTTTTTCTCTATGGGGTCGGGATTTGCCGCAGTCAAAAGCCCGTAGACAAGAGTGTATAATCGTCCATTGTAGTTATACCTGACCCCGCAGGCACCATATGTACCGGATGGTATGACGCATTTCCTATGACAAAGTAAACATCTTATTTTTCCTTCACCGAGATCCTCCCATAGTCTTGCTTCAGCTACTCCAGGTCTTTTCAATAATTCTCTCTCCATCATATAGAATACCTTCCCTCGTTTCTACGAATACTATGTCTACTAGACCATTATTATTTTTTGAACAAAAACTCTATAGCACAGATGAACACTTGTCTAAACATTGTAAAGAGGTGCCAGTGTATGTCAGCTGGTAGAACAGTTGTAATAGCTGGTCCCAGTGACCCAGGTTTAGCTAAACCTATTTCGGAGAAACTTGGCGCACAATTAGTTACTGTACAGGAAAAGATTTTCCCTGACGGCGAACTCTATGTCAGAATAAGTGAGCCCGACATAGTAAGGAATTCATGCGCTATACTCGTGAATACCCTCTACCCTGAGCAAAACAAGTCTTGGATAGAAACACTATTTCTCACAAATGCTCTCAGAAACACTGGTGCATCAATGGTTATCGTTGTTATACCTTATCTCGCTTATAGCAGGCAAGACAAAGTGTTTCTTGAAGGCGAGCCTGTTAGTATAAACGTGATGCTTAAGGCATTGAGGAATGCTGGCGCCGATTGTCTGCTAACCATCGATGTTCATAACCCTCTTAGTCTCAGAGAATTCAATGGCTGTGCTATAAACATAATGGTATCAGATGTGCTGGCAAAGAAGGCTGCAGAGTATACTGAGTCTCCAATAGTGCTTGCACCAGATAAAGGTGCTTTAGAAAGAGCTAGAATAGCCGCGGAAGCAATTGGTGCTAAATACGATTACTTGATCAAGAAGAGAGATCGTGTAACAGGCGAAGTATCCGTTGAGCCCAAGGAGTTGAGTGTCGAAGGAAAAGATGTCATCATAATCGATGACATAATAAGTACAGGAGGCACCATAGCTCTTGCCGCCAAGAAAAGCCTTGAAAACGGGGCAAAAAGTGTTGTTCTCGCCGCATCACATTCCCTACTCGTAGGCAACGCCATGGATAAGATCAAGAGCTCTGGTGCTAAGAAGCTGGTTACAGCAAATACTCTGAATAAAAAGTTCACTGAAAGCATCATAGAAGTAGTCGATATAAGCAATAAAATAGTAGATATGATTAAAACCATTATCTGAGTGAATACGCGATAATGAAGGAGAAAACATACTACTTTATACTATCAGGAACATACTACGGCTTATCGGAAGGAGAACTCAATGCTCTCTTTGAAATATATGATATAGATATTTCAAAAGAAACAAGTTTGTCCCAATTGAGAATAATTAAAATAAAAGATTGTGATAACATAATAGCGGAGATCATCAGGAGAGCTGGCTCAATAAAAGAAGCTGGTGAAATAGTAAGCATTTACAGTATGGATGAAAGTAGTTTAGAAGAAAAAATAGTCTCTGACGCCATGAGTTTTTTCAACGAGCTTCTTGACGAGTGTTGGGTTGATTCCAAGAGCATAAAAGGTTTTGGAAAAGAATACATTGATAAGATGAGATTAAGTATTGCGAGAAGAATCTGCCGCAAAATCCATAGCAGGGCCAGGACTAGACTGTCATTAGTTGCAACAGATGGAGTCATACTATTGGGTCGTGTAATAGGTAAGCTTGATACCAAGAGCTTTATGGAGAGAAAACCTTCATTAAGACCCTTCTTTAGAAGTATAGCCATGCCTGTCCAGTTATCGAGAATTCTAGTCAACTTATCGAGACTAAGACCTGGAGAGGTTTTCCTGGATCCATTCTGTGGCACTGGAAGTATAGTTATAGAAGCATACCTAGTAGGCGGGAAGCCTATAGGTATTGATATTAACTGGGATATAGTTAAAGGCGCAAGGCTTAATCTAAAACACTACCACATGCTTGGCTCTGAAATAATATTATCTGATGCACGTGCCGCTAAATTGAAACATGTTCATGCCATAGCAACCGATCCTCCCTATGGTAGGTCTGCTAGTACTTATGGTGAAGACGTGAAGAAGCTTTACATGGATTTTATAAGTAATGCTAGCAATATTCTTTTGAGTAAAAGATACATGGTGTTCATGGCTCCCGTATGGCTTGAAAAGTATATTGATGAAGTGCTATGTGATAAAGGGTTTATTCTACGGAGGAAATACTACATGTACGTACATAGTGCTCTAACGAGAATAGTGTATGAGGCAATGAAGATATGAGAACAAGACTATACTTCTTGGGAACAGGTGCGGCTGTACCATTGAATAGAGGTCTCCCATGTATTGCGTTAAGGCATAATAGTAGTGTATACTTGCTTGATTCAGGAGAAGGATGCCAAGCAAGATTATTTAAGGTAGGACTTGGAGTCGTGAAAATAAAAGCTATATTGATAACGCATCTTCACGGCGACCATTTCCTAGGTCTTTTTGGGATGCTCCAGTCAATGCACATGCTTAACCGTAAAGACGAACTGGTAGTCGTGGGTCCGAGTAAACTCAAAGAAATACTTGCGAAAATGGTTAAGGAGAGTACGGGAGGATTACGATTCCCTATAAAGTACTATGAGATAAAACCTCACGAGCTGGTTTACGAGGATAATAACGTGAAGGTAACCGCATTCCCAGTTGACCACGGAATTGAAGCATATGGGTTCAAGATTGATGTAAAGAACAAAACTATTGTCTATACTGGAGACACCAGACCAACTGATACAGTTATCGAATACTCACGTAATGCAGATATTTTAATCCATGAAGCAACATTTGATAGTTCTATGGCGAGGGAAGCACATGAACAAGGCCATTCTACCTCGGCTGACGCCGCTAAAACCGCGTCGGCGGCTAACGTGAAACGCCTTGTCTTAACCCATATTAGTGCTAGATACGATGATACCGATCTCTTGTTTTATGACTCCTATAGGTTCTTTAGAAATGTTGTAGTAGCAAATGATTACATGATCTTAATGGTCTAGTCTTCAGGCATACTAATTTCCCATAAAGGTTTACCCATACTAGTCTTTGGTGCAAGCCAATCTATCAATTTCTCTGGGTCACTTGTTTCTATATAGAATAATATTGGACCCAAAGGAGACTCGTTGTCATAATCTATAAACGAGAGCTTGTTGGCAAGCGCTGCTTGCTTATGTAGTTTAAACACAATAGTATTATAGCTCATTCCTTTTTGCAGCTTCTTCCTTGCAGCATCCATTATCCTTTGTATTCTAATCAACTCATAGATCTTTATGAGTGAGCGTGCACTATAGCTCTCTCCTTCAACAACACGGTATCCATTCCCTTTATCAACTACTCTTATCTTACCGGAAAACACATTACGTACAGCTTGTTTTACCTTCTCTACATCTTCTGTAGGTCTTACTTCAGCTTCTACCTTCACGTACATGTCTCTGGAGCCCCTCTAGTATTTCTCTAGCTCTCTTATAAGCTTCTTCAATGGTTCCTTCATTGACGATCATATAGTCTGCTAAAGCAATCACATTCCCTATGCCAAACTTGAGTTCAGTCAAATCTCTTTCTCTAAATTCCTCCCATGACGTGGGATCTCCAGGTCTTTTTCTCTCAAGTATTCTCCTGAATCTTGTTTTTGGGCTGGCATGTATTGCTATTATTATTACATCACCATGCTGCATGAAGACATTTACTTCATCAAGACTCCTAACTCCATCGATCACAACAAAGCCATTATGCTTATCCTTCTTTATTCTTTCTATGGTCCTCAAAGCAATTACTTGAGGTCCGTACTCTTTTCTCAGCTCTATACTTGTCTTCCGCATCAACTCTGGCGTTATCTTACCATATCTTCTCATAGTCTCTTCTCTGACGACATCCCCCATATTGTAGACAGGAATCCCCAGGTCTCTTGCTGCCTTAGCAATTATGCTCTTTCCGCTACCAGGCATTCCAACTATACAGGCCATAATCAATATCGTTCACACCTCGCCCAAAACCACCTTACATAGATCATGACAAGGGGAGAAAAGTATTTTGGGAGAACCGTTTGTTTCTATTCACCATAGAAAATAGTATGGTGGACTATAAGTGATGAATCTCGTTAGAACATTCATTGCCGTTGATATAGATGATAATAATGTTTTATCCAAGCTAGCTGAAGTAAGAGACTATCTTGTAGGAACAAAAGCTGATCTCAAACCAGTAGCCACCGAGAACATACACGTCACACTGCGATTCATAGGAGAAATACCGATGACCAAGGTACAGGAGATATGCGATGCACTAACTAATACACTCAAATTCAAGCCGTTTACAATAAAGATCGAGGGATTAGGTGTCTTCCCCAATATAAGGAGACCAAGAGTCATATGGGCGGGAGTATCAAGAGGTACTGAAGAGCTAGTTAAACTACATGATATAATAGAGAAGACCCTAAGGTCTTTAGGTATCCCTCCAGTAAGAGAGAAATTCGTGCCACACATAACTCTTGCCAGAGTTAAATCATCAAAGAACCTGCAGTCACTGATCAAGGCGATAGAACAATTTATGAATACCGAGTTTGGCGAGTTAGTTGTTGATAAAGTGAAAGTTAAGAGAAGTATACTGACCAGAAGCGGTCCAATATACAACGATATATGTGTTATCAAGGCTGTCGAGTAATGTCTGCCGAAGAATTAAGCGAGTTAGAGAAAAACATTCTAAAGAAGATAAAGCCTTCACTAGAAGAATACAAGAAAATACATAGTATTTACGATAAAATAAAGTCTATTCTAGAGGAAACCCTCAGAGAACATGGTGTCGAAGCAGAGCCTTCTCTTCAAGGCAGTATCGCTAAAGACACTTGGCTCAGCGGTGAACGTGATCTTGATGTCTTTGTATTATTTCCCAGCAATTGGAGTAGAGAAGATATTGAAGAGAAGGGGTTTACCATACTACTCGAGGCCGCAAAGAAGATAGGTTCCTATCAAGTCCGTTATGCTGAACATCCTTATGTACGTGTTTTCATTGACGACGTAGAAGCCGATATTGTCCCAGCAATCAAGATAACTGATACCAAGGATATACGAACAGCCGTAGATAGAACGCCCTTCCACACAAAATACGTTCTAGAGAATTTACCGCCAGACAAAAGAGATCATGTCCGTCTCCTGAAGAAGTTCATGAAGAACATAGGTGTCTATGGTGCTGAAGTTAAGGTAAAAGGTTTCTCTGGATACTTCACAGAAATCCTAGTCATAACATATGGTAGTTTCAGGAAAGTACTCGAAGCCGCATCAAAGTGGAGACCCCCCGTATTCATAAACACTATTGGAAAAACTAATGGTCAAGACATTAAAAAGATCTTTTCTAGACTAAAGAGGAAATATCCTGACGCAGTAATTTACGCACCTGATCCTGTTGATCCTGAAAGAAATGTTGCCGCATCTGTATCACTTAAGTCGCTAGCTATATTCTCTCTAGCCTCTCGTTGCTACTTAATGAACCCTAGTGAAGAGTTCTTTTTCGAAAAACAAGATACTGTTCCATATAGTGATCTCATAGTGGAGCTGGATAGCAGTGAAAGGGAATTGCTGTTTTTACTATTTCCTATTACAAAGGATCTTCCTCCAGATGTTTTGTGGGGTGAAATAGATAGGATTAGGGATAGACTAGTCAAGCTCCTTGAAAACTATGGATTTGAAGTAATTTATTCTTCTACCTGGAGTAACGAGAAGAACCTCGCAATAATAGGTGTTGAACTAGAGAGAATACGTGCCCCACTACTTAAGTACTACGAAGGGCCGCCATACCATATTACTAATAGAGCCGAGAGCTTCATACGAAAACACCTAAACAAAGCCGTAGCAGGTCCATGGATTACTGAAGACGGAATTCTTGCTGCCCTGTCTCCCCGTAGATACTCTTATGTCCTAGACATACTTGTGGAGAGAATTATGGAGTACAATGTTGCACCTGATTTCAAGAAGACCATGCCAATCATAACAACGATTGAAGGATTATATGTTCTAGCATCAAGAGACAAGGGTGTATTGAAATGGTTGACAAAGATTGTTCTACGGAAAAGCAACTGGATGAAGTACTGCATACTCTAGATGAAAATAATGAGTTCATAAAAACGATAATATGCTATCCCCTACGGGATTATACCACGAAAGAATGTAGTGAAAGAATTATTTTGATCACTAGTCTTCTTAGGAGAATTGGTGTTGATGGAGTTTACGAAGTCGGACGTAAGAAAATAAGTGGATTCAGGGTTCTAGGAAAAGGCTGGAGTAGCGTTGTTGTTCTAGTTAAATTGGGTAAAAGAAAAGCAGTAGCCAAGATAAGGAGGCTTGATTCTAGAAGAAAAACACTAGAACATGAAGCAATTATTTTAGAATACTTAAAACCATACGATATAGCCCCAGAGCCTTATTTCTGGTCACGCGACATACTAATTATGGAGTACATTGATGGCACAGGTTTTACTGAGTATTTACAACAGGTTATTGACACCGGTAATTTCCTAGTATTCGTTAAAAAATTATTTACTCGAGCATGGCTTCTCGATACTCTCCGTATAGACCACACAGAACTTAATAGACCGTCTTCTCACGTTATTGTAAAAAACTCTACTAACATGCCTTACTTCATAGATTTCGAATCAGCTAAATATCGTAGTAAACCCCATAATGCTACTTCTCTTGCATCATACCTATTCTTTAGATCACCTTTACCTGTTAGACAATATGTAGACAAGGATTTTGTTGTTAAGAAACTTCGGCAGTATAAGGAGACTTTGTCCCTGGAATACTTGTTGGAGCTTGTTGATTACCTCCGGGTATTGTTTCATAGACTTCCCTAGGCTGTTCAGGCAAACTAGCACCTCTTACCGTTATTGTTATGTCTCTTAAAGTTGGTTTGCTTAACTCTCTCTTGCACCTAGGGCAAATACCACCATAGAAAGCTATTATCTCGCTTGGAGAAGGCAAGCCATAACAGTCTTGGCCAACATGCTTGAATTCCCATAATAAATACCCACAGTGCTTACATACGTACCTTACTGGCATTCTCCACAACCACCAACGGTATTACCTATTTGCAGAAACCTAGTTAAAGACAGGTCTAAGTAGTACCTTTAAACAACAGCGAAACCCTCCTTATAGGACTACAATAAACTCTGGTAATACAGTTGTAGTATTTGTAATAATTGATAAAAGGTATTACCATAGAAAGAGTTAAAAGCATTCTATAAATAACTGGCATCAAAACATGCTAATCAACACATATAAATAGTCGATAGAGAGTTAGCATTATAAGTCCTCACTTAATATTAGTGAAGGCAGAACAAGAAGGGGCCGTCGTCTAGCCTGGCAGGATGCGGGCCTGGGGGGATTCCCCGCTGCCAGGCGGGTTCCCGGATCGCCCGTGGCCCGGGGTTCAAATCCCCGCGGCCCCATACCCACTCTTCTAAATTATGCTTCCTGTAGCTTCTTCACTGTAATTAAAACTAGAGTATCTTGATGTTAAACATTAAACCCAAGTTATAGAGCATGGAGATAATCTGGAATTTGTTGAGAAGAGAACCTAGGCTTCTTGGCTTGCTTCTTTTTCTTTTATCCATTTTATACGGTATTTCCATAGACTTGGGGGTGTCCATATAATCCATGCTGGTACTTTCTTTATGAACTCGTAGGCTTCGTCCCAGCTATCGAGACCAAGTTTTTCTGCTAATTCTTCGAGACTCATTGGTGTGTGTAAATATTGTCTTATGATCTTGAGTGTTTCTTCATTAATTTCTATCTCCTTTTCACCCACTTTGACAACATACTTTACTTCTTCTGACATATTCTCCACCAGCCTGTTTATGGTGTCTCGTAGTGTTTAAGAGAGGTGTTTACCTATTAAATTTATCTGGTACTAGATGAAGAAGCGTTCCAGCAACGAGCATTATGCGATGAAGAAAACTTCTTTCGCCCCACTGATCACTATTTTTACCGATCTCTAGACTATATCAGCTTACCTTAGCTATATAACCTGGTTCTGGTTCATAGAGTTCTCCTGTCCTAAGCATTCTTTTCACAATCTTTAGCACGAAGTCTGGAGGTAATCCTTTCTCTTTCGCCTCTGCAACAAGCTCTTTGATCTTTACTCTTCCGTCGGGGCTACTCTTGGCCAGTTCATCAAAGATCTCCATGAATAGCTTCATTTTTTCTTGCTGACTCCTAGGTTTGCCAACCATTAATGTATCGATATCGATTCTACCCGTCTCAACATCAATGCCAACGGTACTAAGCATCTTACTCATAAGCCTTATGGCTTCTTCAGCATCCTCTAGAGTCACAACAGGCTTTAACGCCATTTTAGCATGGGCTTCAGCTAGACGCACCAGTGCCTCTAGTTGTCTAGCTGTAATAGGTATTGGTGATTTACTACCGCCACTTCTCCTCATCATAACATAGAAGTCTTCTAGAAGCTTCCTAGCTTCCTCCGTGAGTCTTGGCCTAACATATCTCCTTGCATAACTAATGTATTTCCTGAGCATCTCCGGCGGAATAACGGGCTTCACTTTCTCAACATCTTTATGCACGCCAAGTATGTGACGAGCCATTCTCCTATCCTGCTCAACATCAGGGACATCCCTCATGATAAATATGAGGTCGAAACGTGATAGAATCGTTGGAGGCAAATTGATGTTATCAGCAATAGTCTTCTCAAAATCATACCTACCATACTTGGGATTACCAGCCGCGAGAACAGCTGCTCTAGCATTAAGTCTAGCAACAATACCGGCCTTAGCAATACTGATGGTCTGCTGCTCCATCGCTTCGTGAATGGCTACTCTGTCTTCTGGCCTCATTTTATCGATCTCATCGATTACTGCTAGTCCTCCATCAGCTATTACTAGGGCTCCTGCTTCGAGATAGTATTCTCCTGTTTGTTTGTCTCTCAGTACTGCTGCTGTTATACCTGCTGCAGTCGTGCCTTTACCGCTAGTATAGACCGCTCTAGGCGCTATTCTTGCAGCATACTGGAGTAGCATAGACTTACCTATACCTGGATCTCCTACCAATAATACGTGAATATCTCCTCTGATCCTAGTACCGTCTTCAAGTATTTTTGGTACACCACCGAAGAGCTGGAGAGCTATTGCCTCTTTTATATCCCAGTTCCCATAGATGAACGGTGCTATGCTAGCAATTATTTTCTCTCTTATCCATGGGTCTCTAGCCATTTCTTTTATCTTCTCTTCATCCTCCCTGGTGATCTCTATCTCCTCGAGGACTTTCTGCTGGACATCAATATAGTTGGCATCTATATAGAGCTCGAAAACAGCTTTCCCACTACCTTTACTCGATGCCGCCGTCGGGAGGACTCTCAGTATACCAATTACAGTAGCTCTATCACCCGGTCTAACAGAGTCAACTAGATCACCTGTCAATATAATCTCTATGCTACGTGGCATTTGACCAGCAGGAATCTCTTCAGGCTTTTCCTGTACAACAATTTTCTGCCAATCAATAAACCTTGATTTCTCCATCAACAACTGGAACTTTCCTGTTTTACCACATATAGGGCACATAGGTGGTTTCTCAATACGTTCGCCAAGTTCACCAAATGGAGGCCAATCAAACTCGTTGCCACACTCAGGGTCGACATGCTTGAATCTCGCTTTAATCATTTTTGCTTCGACACGAGTCATACGTACAACAATTCCCTCGATAGCCACAAGCTTACCAATATACTCGCTACCAAGATCTCTTATCCTAATGGTCTTCGGTAAACCCCTAAATCTAGGATAGAACTTCTCTACAGTCTCAGCGTAATCAGGGTGTTCTTTTAGTAACAGTTCTTTTATTGCTTGACTAGCTGCTTCAATAGCTGTATCGGGATAAAGTTCTACTATACGTGCAAGCTCCATATCGTATACAACTAGGTCATCAAAATCTATGACTAGACTCCTTTGGCTCATAACTGCCATGGTATTTAGTCTCTCACGATACTTGAACACACCTGTTCTACGGTCTATGAAGGAGTTGAAGAATTCCTTAAACTTCTCTTTTATGTCTTCTATACGCAAACCCTCGACTTGAGCTACAGTAGTCTCCCCTATTTCCATTACAATATGCCCCAGACTAGGGTTCTCTAACCGAGATAGTAAGAAGCTAAGTACCCTTTTCTATTCTTAGGCTAATCAACCACTTCATCAACAAGTCCTTAAGCATTCTATAAAGCATTACTTCTTCTTCAGACAACTTGTTCATAAGGTCTTGAGGAGGCTTTATGAGAAGAAGATTTATGAGCTTCCTAACCCTAATCCTCCCAATCTTAGATAAGTATTCTTCGTATCTGTTTATATCAGCCAAAATCATTGGTTTCTTCTCTTCCTCTAGAACTCTATACAAACTCTCTATCTCATCTTTGACCATGTGGTAAAAGTAGGGATGTAGTTTCTCAAACGCCATTCTCCTAGTGGTAGTTTCCTCACCATAAGTGATTTTCGCAAGTCTCTCCAACCCAATACCATCATCTTTTACTTCAACAAGACCTCTTCTAGCAAGCTCTCTTGCAACCCATCTCGGTATGGAGTATTCGCTCCCCTTAACAAGCTCTACAACTCCTTCCGGTAAGAATATCTTGCCTATGTCTTCTACAATAATAGCCCTCACATACTCCTCCTCGTATTCACGAAAGAGAATCCTCAACCCAATATTCATTAAGCGAGACACAAGATTTTCCTGTCCTTCCACTATGGACACCATGCCCGAGCACATAGTATCTAGGGCCATAGAGTATAAAGACTTGTCTCCTTTTAATCTAGATATAGCTATAGCCTAATAGGTGTGTAACCGTCATGAGCTCTCGTGAAGTTTTAGCTGAACTTCTTTGGGCTGAAAAGTATCGTCCCAGGACACTTGATGAAATAGTTAATCAAGACGAGATTGTTGCTAGGCTTAAGAAGTTTGTTGAAGAAAAGAATATGCCCCATCTCCTCTTTGCAGGCCCACCGGGTACAGGGAAGACTACTGCTGCACATTGTCTAGCACACGACCTCTATGGTGAAGACTATCAGAGATATATGCTAGAGCTTAACGCTAGTGACGAGCGTGGTATAGATGTTATTAGAAGCAAGGTAAAAGAGTTCGCAAGAACAAGAGTGCCCGGTAACATACCATTCAAAATCGTACTGCTCGACGAAGCCGATAACATGACTGCTGATGCACAACAAGCCCTCAGAAGACTCATGGAAATGTACACTGCGTCAACAAGATTCATTCTCATAGCCAACTATCCAAGCAAAATCATAGAACCTATTCAAAGTAGATGTGCCGTATTTAGATTCACGCCACTCAAGAAAGAAGATGTTATAGCTAGGCTGAAGTGGATAGCCGACCAAGAGAATGTCGAGTACGATGAGAAAGCTCTCGAGTCAATATACGAGGTAAGCGAAGGCGATATGAGAAGGGCAATCAATGTACTGCAAGCAGCCGCTGCATTAGGTAGAATAACTGTTGAAGCTGTATACAAAGTCGTAGGTCTTGCGCACCCTAGAGAAGTCAGAGAAATGCTTAAGCTTGCACTCGCAGGCGAGTTCGAGGCAGCAAGAAACAAGCTCCGCGAGCTAATGATAAACTATGGTTTATCGGGACTAGACGTGATAAAACAAATACATAGAGAGATCTTTAGCGATGAGATAAAACTACCTGAACAATACAAGGTAATGATAGCCGATTACGCTGGCGAAATACAGTTCCGTCTAGTAGAAGGAGCTGATGACGAAATACAGTTGAGCGCGTTCCTTGCAAGACTAGCCTTTATCGGTAAGAAATTCAAGGTGTAACAATGCCTCCTCCAACAAGAATACCGTGGATAATAAAGTATAGGCCAAAGAAAATAGCTGACGTAGTGAACCAAGATAAAGCCAAGGAACAATTCATTGCCTGGCTCAAATCATGGCTAGCAGGGAAACCATCGAAAAAAGCAGCACTATTATACGGTCCAGCAGGATGTGGTAAAACAAGTCTTGTTGAAGCAGCAGCTCATGAATTCAACTTAGAGCTTGTTGAAATGAATGCAAGTGATTTCAGGAGGAAGCAGGATATCGAGAGAATAGCTGGAATAGCTGCAAGACAGAGAAGCCTCTTTGCTAGAGGAAAAATAATTCTCTTAGACGAGGTAGACGGCATATCCGGTACAGCTGATCGTGGTGCATTAGATGCAATACTGTATCTCATAGAGACATCGAAGTTCCCTATAGTAATGACGGCAAACGATCCATGGGACCCGAAGTTAAAACCTCTACGTGACGTAGCATTGCTAATAGCATTCAATAGACTAAGTGAGACTCATGTGTATAGAGTACTGAAGAAGATTTGTGCGATGGAGAAACTAGAGTGTGAAGACGAGGCACTAAGATTCATAGCCAAGAGGAGTGAAGGAGACCTGAGAAGCGCTATCAACGATCTTCAGGCTGTGGGAGAAGGCTATGGTAAAGTAACTCTCCAGCTTGTACAAAACCTAGTCACATATAGAAACAGGGAATACAATCCATTCGAAGCTCTCCGCAACTTATTCAATGCAAGATACTTATGGCAAGCAAAAGCCGCTGTTTCCCAGGCGAATCTAGACTATGAAACATTACTTGAGTGGATAAACGAGAATATCCCGAAGTACTACAGTGACCCCGAGGAAATCTGGAAAGCATTCGAGGCACTAAGCAGAGCAGACGTTTACCTAGGAAGAATAAGGAAGAGTGGAAGCTGGGACTTATTATCATACGTATTCGATTTAGCTGGTCCCGGTGTGGCTTTTGCTAGAACAACATACAAGTATAAATGGGCTAAGTTCAGTTTCCCACAAAAAATAACGCTACTAGCCAAGACCAAGAAGGCACGTGAAGTAAGAGAGGGATTAGCGAGAGCACTCGCATCAAGACTACATACATCGAGGGCTACAGTAAAATCTGATGTAATACCATTCCTACACGTAATCTTTCAAAACAACCCAGAGTACGCGGCTAGAATAGCTCTAGGCTATGACTTAACAGAGGATATGGTAAAATACCTCGCCGGACCACGTGCAACAGAGGTATTGAGATACTATAGAAAATACAAGAGAAGCTGATCCAGGAACTGCTTGTTTTCTAGAAGAAACCTAAAAATTTTAACTTCACTGTTTTCCTTTAGAAACTCCACAAGATATTCATGATACAATACTGTTTTGAAAGGATAGCCCACGTAAACGAGACACAGATTTCCGGGAATGAACCCTCGTTTACCAGTAAGACAGTTAATGATATGCTTTATTTCACTACGTTTGAAACCAAATGACTTGAATAGCAGTACAGAGGAGTTGCCGAAAACTAGTTGCCGTGGGACAACGGATAGTCTTCTATCATAATCAATACATGACACAATATCCTCTCGGCCAAAAAATCTTTTTCCAAGATAATAGAGGTATACCCTTGCTTTAGCCCAGTGTCTAGCATTAAAATCCCATGGAACATCATCGAGATAACCCCATGCAGTTATCCTTGGTGAAAGCATTCTATTAATTATCTCGATGACTTTGCTTGGTTCTTTGAATGAATTAAACGATATTACTTGGTAAACAGCATGAACTCCTCTATCTGTTCTTCCAGAACTACTGTAATCAACTTCTTCATCTGAAAAACCACTTGGTATAACGTTGTTTTCTACGAGAACCTGCTCGATACTATTCTCTACCGTTTCGCCATGGGGTTGTCTCTGAAAACCCTTATAGAGAGAGCCGTTGTATGCTATAATCAGGGCTATTTTCTTCATAATAGTTTACCCTTTATTCTGAAAAGCCTGAGTCTACCGAATCTCCGTTCTTCAACAATACCCATTTCTACTAGTTCTGAAAGTTTCTTAGAAGCTATCCTGTAGTGTAGTCCAGCTAGCCTAGCTATTTTCGTGGCGTTTATTTCTCCATATCTGCTCAAAACATCGAGTATGGCTTTATGCTTTTCATCAAGTTCCATTTTAGCCACCCTTGGACTCTATTTTTCTCTTCCTAATAAGATCCTCTACAAAGCGTTCCAGTGCATCTAGGGGACCATACCTTATGCTTATCAGTGTTGTTCTTCCTCTCTGTCCTTTGCCGCTGGTCCTCGCCTCAATAATAGATGCTCTCTTCAAATTCATTATGTACTCGTATACTTGTGTATGCTTTCTCGGGGTTTCGCCAAGCATTTCACATAACATAATATATTCACGTTCTACATCACCGATCTTAACATAGGGCTTCTTGGTATTCTTTAGAAGCCTCACAATAGCCCACAGTAGGATTAGCTCGTGTAATGGCAGATAGAGAATTGCCTCTGAGACCATGGTTACTTCTGGTGATATACTTGAAAACGCTTTCCTCACATGATCTATGGTTACTTTGAGCGAGCCCTCATTTTCTGCTGCTTCACCAGCAAGCATCAGAAGCTCAAGAGCAAATCTAGCATTACCCCTGCCACCCTTATCAACGCCTTCTATCTCAGCGATAAACCTTAGAACTTCATCGTCGACAACACCCTCGTAAAACGCTTGTTGTGCTCTATATGATAATATATCGTAGAGTTCTTTGCTTGTATAAGGCTTGAACCTAATTATGTGCTTAAGCAAGTAGCTCTCGGTTGCACTATCGAGTAATGACAAACTCGATGTACTTCTAGTTATGAATATGAAGTTTAGTCTCTTCATGAAATCACTGTATTCATCATACGTTCTTACAAGGAAGTATACTGAATCACTTCCAGCGATACTAGCGAAGTAATCAAATTCGTCCAGCGTCACAATAACATAAGTATTTTGCTCATCCAAATAACTCAGTATAGCCGAGTACATCTCCTGTACAGATAACCCACGAGCTGGCAATGGAACCTCTAGTTGGCGAGCCATTTCGAGAATAACATTATATAATGTTCTATTCCTGTGACAATTGACATGAACATACCTAAGGTCTATGTGTCTTTTCCTAGCAAGTCTCGTAAAGTCTCTTCCGAAAATACGTGCCGTAGCTGTTTTCCCTGTACCAACACTACCCACGAGGAGTACTTTTTGTGAAAAACTACCAGGACTCGTAACTAGGTGTTTGAAACTGTTGACGAGTTCCCTTAATTGCTCTTCTCTATGCGGTAGCTTATCAGGTAGAAACTCGGGAGCAAGACTCTCCTTACCCTTAAAGACAGATGGTTTCTCAAGTTCTTTCTCTATAATCTCCCAAGCCATACTTTCGACCCACTAGTTACTGCAGCCTATTTAAACTGTGTTGAAATGAAATGTATAAAATAATTACTACTCTATAATCCACAAACTAGGAAGGCCAACAGTCAACAAAACCTATACCCACAAGCTCATCTACAGACTCTATGTATATACACTTCTTTGCATTTCTATCAATAATTACACCGATTGCTGCTAGTTCTCTCTTCAATTTATTCCAGAGAATATTACTGAGCCCACGTATGCCGCGAAATACTATCTGAAGTCTAACAGGCCCCTTGTATCCTTGTTTTTCAACAAGCTCTTTGACAAGAGCAGTAATTTCGTTTACATCAGGTCTCGTCACTATATGGAATGGGATTACTCTTTTAACAAAACCATATTCTCTTGAAATAAGCATCCTATACGCTTTATCGACATCAATTTTTGTCTCAACAATAAGCACGCCCTTGTACTTAGTACGCTTAATATTGATTTCAGGGTCTAGAATATAGAGTACATTACCTACTTCTTCTTCACACCACTCTTCATTACCGGCTTTGCATGTAACCAAGATGTAGTTCTTTTTACTCAATTTTCAACCTCCCGATACAGGGG
The DNA here is from genome assembly GCA_029637525.1 of Desulfurococcaceae archaeon MEX13E-LK6-19. Taxonomy (NCBI): domain Archaea; kingdom Thermoproteati; phylum Thermoproteota; class Thermoprotei; order Desulfurococcales; family Desulfurococcaceae; species Desulfurococcaceae archaeon MEX13E-LK6-19. Next base: position 768,904 of record CP072660.1, on the reverse strand, counting down.
GGAGAACTATTACTTTGTCACCGTCTTTAAGCACATAATTACTTGGCACCGTTCTCCCGTTAACCAACGTAATTAATCCCGTTCCGCCGTGGTCTCCCATAATATTTTTCAATACACTATATTTACTCACAAGTTCCGTGACAAGATCAGCAAGAGTGCTTCCAGGAGACAGTTCCAGCTCCTCATACTCTTTACCAATTTTTTCTCTAAGCCACATCTTATACTCAACAATAATTCTCGGCATATTTGCTTCCCCGATCTATTTGTTGCAATACTATATGAATACCTATAACACTCTCTTGTATAACATAGCTATAAAATACCAAGTTAACCCTATCGCTATGAGGATAAATGCAGCCAATACCTGAACTACATAGACTCTATTGCTCATAGCCGTATTCATGGATTCTAGTTTACTCGTGACATTATCTCGTAACTCTAGGACACTTATAGTTAAATCACCCATCTGAGTCCTTATAGTCACGACATCCTTTCCTATAGAAACTATCCTTCCATAAAGTGTCTCATTAGTCTTAAACAATACTTTGACAAAAGTATCGTTAACTCTAATAATCGAGTCTATTATTTCATCAGTTTTGACCGCGAGATCGCCTATAGAGGTATTCAATATAGTAACATTACCATTTATACGATCGATTTTAGCATTCAAGATTCCAAGGTAATCAAGTATCTCCTTTGTACCAGCAATATCATTTAGACTGATCTGTTCTGTTTCCTCGAGAAAACCGAGAGATGCGTGTATGGTAATGATTATACTTCCACTATCTATACCACTAGGGGTTGCATTGTTTATCGATACAAGATATATGCCCTCATTAACTCTATTACAACTACGAGTAGAAAGTACCGTAACGCTACCATTGCTATTGATTTTCTCAATAATTACATCAATTTTCTCCACATCGACATATCTGCCATTAATTGTTGTAGAGATCAAGATAAACGGTTTATTGTCTATAAATACTGGCGAGTAATCTATATGCAGATCCAGCTTGTTCCCAGCTACATATGTGTAGTATGTATTAAGGAAGTCGCTCCACTGCAGAAGTAAACTAGTTTCGTTAATACTCTTCTCGTACCATACTTTATTAGCATAGTAATCAATAGGATCCCTTGGGAAATACATCGATAACCCTAGGCAATCATCATAGAGGAAATATGCACCAAACGCTATACGGGACTCCAATAGTGTTCTATATAACACCTCTACAGAATTCTTAAGGAGAATCATCTTATTGTCTCTTAATGTATTATTCAATTCTTTAAGGAATACCCCCATGTCGTAGAATATAACTGACGGATAGTATAACGATATATAGTACACTGGAGTTCTTTCAATAGCATTATTGAGAATCTTAGTTATTTCTTCAGGATATATTGCCATAAACTGCGACAACATCATTGGCATTATGTAGCTAAAAGTTTCTTTCTTAAATGCAGCAAGAACAAAACCCGGGTTTCCATGTTGTTTTGATGAAGTAGTGTTTACGATTAATTCAGCAAGTTCTCCCGGAGTTACTTCATTGATATCTAGTCTAATACTAAGCTCTCTCAATATATCGCCGTACTCTATACTACATGGTGTTAAAGGAGATCCTATTAAGAACTCGATATTAGTGTTCATGAATATGCTCGCATAAACTTCAAATGATAAATAATGATCTACATCGAATACTATGATACTTATTTCATCGTATTTTCTTAATACTGATGTTATCTCATTTAAAGTTAAATAATCCATTAAGGAGTTAGTACCTGTATGCTCATCATAGGCTATTGGATGAACGTGTTTGAAATCTTTGCCAATCCACGCATTAGAGTGGTCAATTATTATTAAACCATAGTATTCAGCGGGGAACCTTGTGATAGAATAATTAATAAATTTATCTAAGACCCGGGGATCACCTGTATTACACTCACCTAAGCTGATCAATGGCACTAGAAGTGCTCCTCCATTTACACTAGTGTTTATTTCGTAAATCTGACCTTGCCTGTCATACTCATCAATAAATATCACTACCTTTAACTTATCCGTCAAATTAACGCTTTTTATTTTGTTAATAACTTCACTAACATACTTGTCACCTAGACTATTATCGGCTGGTATAAAGAACATTAGAACCCATTTATACAATGCATCATTTTCCCTATATTGATTCACATTAATGGAATATACTATGTAGGATTGTATGATAGATACAAGTATGAGAGCAATAGCCATTACTGATAGGCAGTATTTTTTATTAACCATAAGCATTACAGATCAATCCTCTTCGTCTTTTAGATTTTTCAAATAACTATGTTCAGTACTTATCCAAATAAAAAGCTGGGTTTTTACCACAAAGAGGATTATCGGATACCAGAGTTATTAAGGAAAATATGGATAACATTATTATCGTGAGGCGGTATATCGTGGAAGAACTTAAGAGAATACTTTCTTCTAGAGAAGGAGAAGAACTATTAATGGGCGATGTCTTGAGGGTTCTTGCCCTGTTTAGGAAGCTCTGGAGTGGCGAAATACGTAGTGAAATAACTTCAATGAGACTCACATTGAATGAACAGCCAGTATCCCATGATGAAGTATGGAATGCTATTAATAAGCTTAGGGAACTAGGACTAGTCGAAGTTGAAGAGAGGTATCGTTCAGATCCCACGGGAAGAAGTGTTAAAGATCTACTCGTGTCACTCAAACTTAGCGACGAAGAAATCTTTAACATATATCATGACGAACGATTACGAGAATACCAGCAAAAACGCTATGAAGCTTTTGCTTCCACGTTATAATAGCAAGAAATAAAACAACTATGTTTTTAAGCATTATTATTTAGCTACTTCCATTTCCTGTCAAAGTAAATGTTTTTACTAGTCGCACTCAATGGTATCCCGATTATCACATCGGCATCAATAAGTCTTAGATTTTTTGCTGCAACTCCAACAGTATACATGATTCTGTTGTCAACGTTATGTATGGATGCTGTTTTTACAGCAGAACCAATTGCTATTCCAAGGTTTATCAGACTTAAGACTAGGTTTACATCGTATTTATATTCATTTGGTTTCTTAACACCTATATCAATGATTTTACAGCCTATCAAGACAACAGCTTGTGATCTTCTAATATTATCTGCGTCCCGTCTAAAGAACTCGCCATAGGATTCAGCTAGTTCCTCCATTTTCTTGGCTAGTTTTTCGAGCTCGTCTTTCTCATGTATAATTGCGACAACGATGTTATCGATCCCTTTAGCCTTAGGTGCTGTTATAGCTGATACAACCATTAACTTAGCTACGTCGAGAATAGCTTCTTTAATAATATTTTCACGAGAACACGGCACAGGAACTCACCTTTTTAACTATTATAATATAAATAGTTCCTGGGTTTTGTAGTTTTATTCAAGACTATTACTGCTCTTTAATATGACCGCAAACAGGGCATTTAGGGTTCCTCTTTACCTTGATTTCTGTAAATACATTGTTTTTACCATCAAATAGGAGGAGCCTGCCTACCAACGGTTCTCCATAACCAGTGATAATTTTTATTACCTCAAGGGCCTCCATAGCCCCAAGTATACCTGGTGTTGGCCCTAGTATTGGGAATGGTCTTTCTTCTTTTATCTTGGAAGGAAACACGCATTGAAGACACGGTCCTTTCCCCGGCATTATGACTAGAAGCTGGCCATAGGCTTCACGTACTCCAGCGTGTACTAGTGGTTTTCTGTATTTTACACAAATCTTGTTAAGCACTATTCTTGTATCCCAGTTATCCAGAGCATCTACTACAACATCTACTTGCGGGACGACTTCGTCTCCAAGTTTTTCATCAAAATATTTCTTGATGCCAATAACTTCGACGTGAGGGTTAAGCGCCTTTAGCTTCTCTTTGGCCGATACTACTTTTTCTTTTCCAATATCATGCGTAAAATGTATTATTTGTCTATTCAGATTACTTAACTCTACATTCTCTGGATCAACAACTATTATCTTTCCAACACCTGCAGCCGCAAGATAGTATAGAACAGCTGAACCAAGCCCGCCTGCACCGACGACAAGTACACTTGAATTCTTAAGTTTCTTCTGCCCGTTAATACCGAATACTCTTATCTGTCGATCATAACGTTCTATTTCTTCAGGATTAAGGTTCAAGACTAAGAGACACCATCACTCTTTATTACCGTTAATACTTTCATATCACATTACTTAATAAAAATTTTACAGTAAATTCCGTTCTAGCTTCATATTAAAAACAATCAAATATCTTATTTTAAGATGCTAAGGCTTCTTCTTAAGAACAAGTTTGTTTATCCGCCCTTCTTTAACTATTTCTAAAAAACCTAATTGGGCGAGTTTATATACATGGCGCCATAAAGTTGCTTTGGGTAGATTCAGTTTTCTTTGAAGTTCGCTTTGATATAATGATCCTCCAGATTCTTTTAAACATTGGAGTATACTTCTGTCAATATTATCGAGAATACTGCTAACGTAGGAGCTTCTGCTTTCAACGAGTTTTCTCTTGTACTTTAGAGCAATAATACCTAGTACAACAATTGTTACGGCGGCTATTAATACGATCAATAAATTGTTATCAAAGGGTAGACTAGGGCCTATAGGTGTTTCCGTAGAAGTTGCCGGATATGACTCACCTTCTTTAATGGTATCAACTGTTGTAACAACATACTTTATTACTGCAGACCCACTAAACGTTATTTCAACAACGCCATCAACCGTCTTAACTGATTCTATATTGCTAGGCATTGTAAGTAACACAACATTTGGTTCAACAACAAGTTTTATACTAATACCCACATCATAAACCTGAAAACTTGCTACACCTTGTACAGTAGTTACATTAGCAATGTATCTAATGTAAACTATACCATCGATAGTTGAGGGGATGTATATTGTTCTATTCATATACATAGTAGCAACTTGCGTATTGTTGATATAAGCTCTCAAGGAAACCAAAACAGGTTCTACAGGGGCTTTATACTCATTAATGCCGACCACAGCATTACCTTTGATCTCGACCACAACAACACCTGTATCCTTTATTGTTATGGTGATTGAGTTTATGCTTTGGGCTTCTGCTACACCGGTATCAGTAATCATTGTCGATATTGCTACCAAAAACAACACGATGTATAGTATCATACTATTTATCTCTCTCATATATACACCCGTTATACTTGGTACCACAAAATGCCGAGCTACATTACAATTATAATTAATGATTACTTAAAACATTAACGCTGTTTCACTGGTTTCACAAGAAGTTTCATAGTGTCTCTTAAAAAGCACCATAACAAAATTGTCTATCAGGTGAGGAAAGGTGCACCCGACTACAGGGAATTTATATAAAGTGATCGCTGTGCTGATGCTTATAATGCTGACTTTATCGAACATACCAGTAACAGCCTTCCAAACAGACCTCCATAAAACTAGTCTTGTACTAGAGCAAAACAAAAATGACGAAGTAAAATCCATGATAAAAGCCTATAGAGAACTTATTAGAAGAGAACTAGAAATAGTGCCATTATCTCGACTTCCAGACGAACTAAGGATAGAAGTGGAATCCATACTAAACTTAACTAATGAAGAAATAGATGCTCTTACAAGTGAAGAAGCAGAAAGTATTCTTGATAAAGCCATTGACGTCTATGAGAAAGTCTCTTCATACGTAGAAGAAAGTATTCCATCTAACATGACAAAAGTTATCAAAAAAGAAATATTAAAGGAAATAATGGACATCCTAGAAGAATTAGAAGAATTAAATGATACTGAGGTGCAAACACTTATACAGAATATTACAAAACATATTAATGAAGGGCAGATAGAGGAAGCAATAAAATTACTAAAACAAATAGAAAAGAAGACGAAAATCAAGAAAACAGAAGAGTTTTCAACTGAACTAACAAAACTTGTAGTACTATACATTACTACTATAGAAAATACTACAAGCATCGAAGTAGCCATTACTAACATCAATAACTCTATTAAGGCATTAAATAAATCTATTGAAATATTAACTTATGTAACAATGTTACTAAGAAAACTAAATGTATCCGGAGAAGCAATTGACGCAATAGAAGAAGCTTTAACAAGCGTTGAAGAAGCTAAAAAGATTCTTGAATACACTTCAAGTATACTTACAATATATGTTTCATTTAACATAACAGTAACCAATTCAACAAAAAAGATTATAGTAAAGAGCCTAAACTTTACTCTTGAAAGGATTCTTGAAAGGATACAAGAACTTAATCAAACAATAAGTAAATTAAAAGAAAGAGCACTAGCAGAGAATGATACAAAGACATTGAAAACAATCGAAAAAGTAAACAAAATAATTAATGAAATAGAAATCCTCTTAGATGAAGCACTGTTATTAATAAGCAATGGAGAAACTATTGAGGCTTTAAAGATACTGAGCAAAATCGATAAATTAATAGACAAGGCATGGGATATTCTTGAAGAAGAACTTGAAGAAAAAATGGAAGTACTTTATGATCTAAGTGAGTTAGAAGAAGAAATATCAAAACTTCAAGATAGAATATCTTCTTTAAAAGAAGTTGTTGCAAAGCTAAATAATAGTAAAGCTATAGAACTAGTTTCCAAGGCTGAAGAAAAATACAGTATCTTAATTGAAAAATTCAATGAACTACAATTAATGATTAAGCAGGAGAACGTATCCAAGAAAGACATTGAAGCGCTCATAGAGGATATTGAAAAACTCATAGATGACATAGACGAGCTATTGGACGTTGTTGAAGACATTATTGAAGAATATAAGGAGATTACTAGCGAGATAAAGGAAATTATTGAAGAATTACAAGAAAAACTCATAGAATACAATGAGACAATAATCTTATTAATTGAAAAAGCTGAAGCATTGAATCATTCTGATATACTAACTCTCCTATATAATGCAAAAGAAGTCCTCAATAACATACCCACCTTAATGAACGAGTTAGAAAAAGCTCTTGAAGAAGAAGATTATATTAAAGTCAGTAAGCTATTGCAAGATATAAAGATCTTATTCAAAGAAGTAAAGAAGATTATAGAACAAGTGGAAGACATGCTTGAACACATCTCAGAAGAAGAAAAAGAAGAGGAAACAGAAGGGAAAACAAAGACTGAAGTCACTGAGGAGGATTACGAAGAGTTATTAAATAAAATTAAAGAGCTAAATCAAACACTTTCCTCATTAAAAGAAAGACTTGAGATAATTGAGAATAAATCCTCTCTACTTAATTCCACCGAATTACTTAGCTTAATAAATGAAACAAAGTCATTAATTAGGCTTGCTGAAGAACTACTAAATAAGTCTCATACAGCATTAATAAATGGAAACTATACTCAGGCAAAAACTCTTATTGAGGAATTGAGAGAGTTAATTGATGAAATAAAGAGTTTGCTGAAATACGCAGAGCAACTAGTAGAAGAAAATTCATCCACCAAGCAAAGAATAGCTGAAGAAGTTGAAAAAGCTAGAAATAAGTTAATTGAACTAAACAATACACTAATGGATATAGAAAGTAAGCTAAGCAATACAAGCACTAATATTACTAGTTTAATTATTGAAGCAAAGAAGCTTATAGTAAATGCAACTATATTGCTTGAACAAGTAGAAGAAGCACTCAACAATGGAAATACTTCGCAGGCCCAAGAATTATTAGATATTGTATGGAGTTTAATAAATAAAATTGAAGACATTATTGACCAAATTAAAGAACTACTTGGACATGAAAATAGTGAAATAGCTTTTTCAAAAGCCTATTTCATCTACTTCAATAAATATTATTGAGCTTAAATATTTTTAAATAAGACTACAAATATTTTTCAATTGTTTCAATATATTTAAACGAGTCATCTGGATACACTAGTACATAAACACCCTCTCCTATATCATTACGAACTATTTCATATGCTCTTGTTACTGCACCTGAACTTAAACCTATCAATATACCTTCTCTTCTAGCCACCTCAATAGCCATCTTTGCAGCTTCTTCTTTAGTTACCTCGACAACATCATCTATTTTTACTTGAAAGATCCATTTAGGTCTTGTTTCAATTCTTTTTATCCCCGGTATGCTCTCTCCTTTAGCAGGAATAACACCTATTATCTTAACTTTATCACCATATTTTTCTTTGAAGTATTTAGAAATGGCTGCTATATGTCCTGATGTACCTATTCCAGCGATTATAGCTCTTGGAGGACTTCGTTCGACAGCTTTTAGTTGCTCATCAAGTTCTCTTGCAGTATACTTATAATGAACTTCGAAATTATCATCATTCACAAACTGGTTTAGGTTTAAGGCTGATTCTTTACGTGCTATTTCCTCAACCATCTTTACCATTTCAGGTGAAATCGTTTCATAATCAGTTTTTATAACTTCTGCACCAAGCATTTTTAATAAGGTCTCTGTTAGTTTGGGTGTGGGCTTTGGTATGTATGCTCTAAATTTTATACCAAGAGCATTTGATATACAAGCCATAGCGATGCCAACGTTACCCGATGTAGCTTCATATAATTTACCACATTCAACACATTCTTTCAAGGCCTTGACAATCATGTTCCACACAGGTCTATCTTTTATACTATGACTAAATGGATTGAAATATTCCAGTTTAGCCCATGCCTCATAACCGTTTTCAGAAAATGTTCTCAGTCTAACTAGTGGTGTCGGCCATATATGAGGCAGCATTTCAAGAGTGTTCATGAATACTTTTAGCTTTAGCCTTTCTTCCATAACTTTCACCTATTCCTCATGCATAACCTAGTTATAGTTGAGTGGTCTATTTATTTTTTCCTATGCGGAACCCCACTTATCTATTTTATCCAAAATGCCAAGTTCCATTTTGAACCTACATGCCCTACATATTTCATGCGAAGAAGGACTACCACATATTTTACACGTCATTATTTCTTCTTTCCCATAGGTTTCCTGGCCTCTATTAAGTATGTTAATAATTGTCAATAATGACCTCAAAAGGGAATATTTTGTACCTGGGTACTTCTCTTCCATCTCGTTAATGTATTTCCTAATGATCCATCTCATACTATATTGTGCATAAGGGCATTCTGTGAACTTTGGGTACAGGTTATTAAGTATGGAGTATAGAGTGGTTTCTTTTTCGAGTATTTCGTAAAATGGTTTTACTCTTCTAATAAAACCAGGATGTTTCCTGTTATCCAGGACAGGAGATAGTCTTGCTACTCTATCCCAATTGTTCTGGATAATATTCATGATGTAGGTTTGCACAATATCATCAAGATTATGCGCTGTTGCTAGAACAGTTCCACCCATTTCCCGCGCTGCCTTATTGAGGAGATATCGCCTGAAAACCCCACAGTAACTACATGGTAGATAAGGTAGCTTCTTCTCCTTACCTATTTTAACCATTTCATCAAGTGTATAACCTATTTCGTCTTTAAACCTAACAATCCTATACTCAACACCAAGCTCGTTTACTACACGCAGGAAATCCTTTATTGTTTCTTCGCGGTAACCAGCTATACCTTCGTTTATAAGGAGAGCAGAAATCTTCCACCCAGGTACTCTTTTTGAAAGTCTTACGAGATAATGAAGAAGAGATAGTGAGTCCTTGCCCCCGGATACGGCAACAATAATGTGTTCTTTTTCACCAAACATTCTATACTTTCTTATTGTACGCCGTACTTTCTTGTCGAAATATTCGAGAAAATGTTTCATACAATAAGCTTTACCGCCCACCCTAGAGATGTATACAGCTGGTTTACCACATATACTACAGTTAACCACCTGATACCACCGGGTATAATACTATTTCATCGCCGTCACGTACTATATCATCCTCTGTTACAACCTGGTTGTTCTTAACGACAACATATTCCTCAACAAGCAAACCAAGTTTCTTCAACAATGCACCGACAGTTATACCATCTGCATCAATCTCCTTAACAAACGAGTTGTCGACAGTCCTTATCTTCACCGCCATGGTCGACTCCGGGTTCTACATAAAGTCATAAAAACCTTATTAAATACTATCCAACGATAGGTGACCGCTGAAAGAGGAAACTACAATGGATATAGGCGTACTTATCATCCGCCTTAAGGGAATAGGGTGTGCTAGCTGTATAGCTCCTTCAAAAATACATTTACTCAGTGTTCACGGTGTAAAAGGCGTTCATATACGTGGCAGCGAAGTAATAGTATTCTATGATCATAAGACCCTAACGCCAGAAGAGATCCTAGACAAGAGCAAGCTAAGAGACTACTACAAGATCGTGTATATGAAGGCAGAAGTAATCGATTACAAAGACATGGATAAGTACATCAAGAAGTATACATACAGGGTTTAGTAGTAGTCTATAACTACTCTTTCCTAAGAACTATTTCGTATACATTATTGTTCTTACCAATTATCTCCACTTTCAACTCATTCTTCCTCGCAATAATCTCTATTGTCCTCAAAGGTATTGTTGTTGTATCAGTAATTACTTTAATGGACTCGCCTTTCTTCATTCTTCTTATAGTATTCTTCAATCTTATCAATGGATGTTCTTTACATCCTTTAGGCTGTTTCCTCAAGTCTATTAGGTTCTCCACTGAATTCAATGTTTCCCGCCTTCACCACCACTAGGTTTTTGTATACCGAATCTACGGTACATGTACTCAATCATTTTCTCTTCTTCAAGTACTTGTAGTTCTTCTTTTGTCTGTTTTTCAGGAAGCCAATCTGGTTTCTTTTTTCCTTTATAGTACTCTCTAATAGCTCTCTTTAGCGCGCCAACTGCAAGAATACTACAATGATACTTAATTACCGGGAGACCACCTAATTCGTCTGATAATTCTTTCCAAGATATACGCCATGCTTCTTCTAATGTTTTCCCCTTGATTACCTCCGTTAGCATACTTGCTACAGCAATATTAGCTGCACAACCATAACTTTCAAATGTAGCTTTTATTATCTTTTCATTTTTCTCATCGATCTTCAGATATATTGTTATCATATCGCCACAAGCTGGACTACCTGCTGTCGCTTTCACAGTAGCATCAGGCATGGGACCAGCGTTCTTCGGGTTCCTAAATAATTCGAGTACTTTAGGACTATATGGTAGGGGGATACGTGTACTCATGCCAAAACACACTCCATGTATAACACATGTTATCTAAGGGTCTTATACTTACTGTTTTATAACCCGTTGATTATAGACTTGATCACCTCGATGAACTTGTCTATTTCTTCAAAAGTATTGTAGAGATAGAAACTTGCCCTAACACTACCTCGAGTAAACCCTAGTCTCTCATGAAGTGGTTGGGCACAGTGGAACCCGCTTCTAACAGCAATTCCTTCTTCATCAAATAACATTGCTGTTGCATGTGGGTCAAGATCTTTTATTGTAAATGCTATTATCCCGCCTTTCTCCATGGGTTCATGTGGTCCAATGATGTTGATTTTATCAACTAGGTCTTCTTCTGTTATTCTCTTAAAGAAGTACTTGACGAGCTCTACTTCATGTGCATGAATGTTCTCCATCCCTATTTTCATTAGGTATTTTGCTGCTTCGGCGAGACCTATCGCACCAGCAATATTAGGTGTACCTGCCTCAAACCTCCAAGGCAAATCATGCCAAACAATTTTCAATTCACCATTATAGTGCACTTCTTTTATGGTATCGCCGCCCACCATAAAGGTGTCTAGTTTCTCTTGAATATCCTCGTTAACATAGAGGACTCCTGTCCCTGTTGGTCCAAGCATTTTGTGTCCACTGAACGCCAGGAAATCCACCCCAAGTTCACGTACATCAGTCGGCATATGAGGAACTCTCTGAGCACCATCAGCAACAACAATAGCACCAACTTCATGTGCTATCTTAGTAACCCGCTTTACATCATTAATAACGCCAGTAACATTACTCATACACGACAGGGCAACAATTTTTGTTCTCTTACTAATCGCTTCCTCTAGTTCACTATACTTCAGCCTCCCATATCTATCCACATCAATAACCTTGACACAAGCTTTCTTCAATGAAGCTATTTTAAACCAGGGAATGAAATTACTATGATGCTCCATTATGGTAACTATTATCTCATCTCCTTCCTTCAAGTTCTTTAGACCCCATGCATAGGCTACAAGATTCAATGCCTCAGTGGTATTCTTTACGAATATGATCTCATGACGCCCCCGTGCATTTATGAACTTAGCAATAACATCATGTGCTTCTTCATACATTTCACTAGCTTCCTGGCTTAACGTATGGAGTCCACGATGAATATTAGCATTGTATTTCTTGTAGAATTCAGTAATAGCGTTAATAACTTGGATAGGTTTCTGAGAAGTAGCAGCATTGTCGAAATAAATGAGAGTCTTGCCGTCAATCTTTCTGCTGAGTACTGGAAAATCTCTTCTAATAGCATATGGGTTAAGCATCTTGTACACCAAGACTCTAATATAGTGCTACATGTGGTTTCCAAGAATAACAATATTTATATCACTGTTATATATGTATCCTCTACATAGGAAGGCGATATAGGTGCAATAGTTTGTCAAACGAGCTTGAGAAAGTACGTAATCTATTGAAAGCCCATGGAAAACCTCCTAGAGAAGTTTATTTTGACCTCGAAAACAGCGGGTTTGTACCAAAGGAAGTTGTTGAGGAAATGCTACCCTACTTCAATAAGTACGGATATGGACATCCATCAATAACTAATAAGCCTGGTTGGGAGGCCCTGGAAGCTGTTCTTGAGGCACAAGAGTATATTGCTAAAACACTAAACGCTTCACCCAACGAGATAGTCTTTGTCCATAGTGGCACTGAAGCAAATAACCTAGCAATACTAGGCTCTATACTAGCCAACAAGAATAAGGGCAAGAAGATTATTATATCAGCAATAGAGCATTATAGCGTACTCATACCAGTCAATGAACTCGGGAAGCAGGGGTTCAATGTTCTTCAAATTCCAGTCGATGAAGAAGGGTTTATTGATCTCGATATTCTCGATAGTCTTGTCGATAAAGAAACAGTACTAGTAAGTATACAAACAGTAAACCACGAGATAGGTACTATTCAACCATTGAAAGAAGCTATAGAGATAATTAGAGACCATAACCCGGACGCAATTATACATACAGATGCCGTTGATGCATACGCTAGGATACCTATAGACGTGAAAAAACTTGATGTAGACTTGCTTTCTATAAGTAGCCATAAGATCTTGGGACCAAAAGGTGCAGCCGCTCTATACGTACGCGAAGGAGTAAAGCTAGACAGGATAATACATGGTGCTCTTAGTACACAATCCTATTGGCCTGGCGTAGAAAACGTTCCAGCTATCGTTGGTTTCCGCAAAGCCGCCCAACTGGCTTTCACTGATTTCGAGGAGAAAATAAGGTATGTTAGAGAGCTAAGAGATAAACTTCTCAACGGAATAATGGATGGTGTACCTAATGTACTACTCAATGGCCCTAGAGGCGATAAAAGAGCACCAGATAACGTCAATATAAGCTTCCTATATGTTGAAGGAGAAGCACTAACTGTTGAACTAAGTTTGAGAGGAATCTATGTATCCAGCGGGAGTGCATGTACAAGTAGGGTACTAGAGCCAAGTCATGTCCTTCTTGCAATAGGGAGGAAACACGAGGAAGCCCATGGAAGCATATTGTTTAAGATATCAAGATATCATAGCATAGACGATATCGACTATGTTCTCAAGCAAATACCTGAAGCAGTTGAAAGACTTAGAATATTAAGCTCTATAAAACCTGCCTAGGATATCTTTGATGTTATTTTAGTAGGCTTGCATTAATTGCAACGATTACTGTACTTAGAGACATTAAGAGAGCACCAAGTGCTGGTGGTAGAAGGAATCCGAAACCGTAGAACACCCCTGCTGCAGCGGGTATAGCAAAAGCATTGTATCCTGTTGCCCATAACAGGTTCTCTTTTATCTTTCTATACGTTTTCTTCGACAAGACTATAGCCTTAACAACATCTCTTGGATCACTTCTTGACAACACTATATCAGCTGATTCAATAGCTATATCGGTTCCAGCACCAATAGCTATCCCTACGTCAGCTTCCATTAAAGCTGGTGCATCGTTTATGCCGTCACCAACCATGGCTACAACATATCCTTTCTCTTTAAACCTCTTGACAATCTCGACTTTCTCGTGAGGAAGAACCTCTGCATAAAACTCATCTATACCTAGTTCTTCAGCTACTTTCTTCGCTACAGCCCTATTGTCTCCAGTAATCATAACAGTCTTGATACCCATTTTCTTCAATTCACTAATTGCTTCATATGATTCCTTTTTCACAATGTCCGATAAGGTGATCGCTCCTACTACAGTATTATCAACAACTACAAATACTACAGTCCCTTCACCAGCATTTGGAATACTCTCCACAGGTATTTTAGCAGACTTGATATAACTTGGTCCTACAACCCTTACTATAGTACCATCAACCCTACCTTCAACACCAATACCAGGATAAGATTTGAAGCCATCTACCTTACCGGGTTTTACACCATTGTTTTTAGCGTACTCCACAATACTTTTCGCTATAGGGTGACCACTATGTTGTTCCACTGAAGCAGCAAGATACAGCAACTTCTCTTTATCGTAATTCTTGTCTAGAATAATTACATCTCGCACCCCTAGGATTCCATGAGTCAAAGTACCTGTTTTATCAAATACAACAAGGTTAACACTCTTTGTTTTCTCAAAAGCAATCCTATTTCTAATAAGTATTCCATTGCTTGCAGAAAGAGCTGTTGAACGAGCAATAACAAGCGGTATAGCTAGCCCTAGTGCGTGAGGACAAGTAATCACCATTACTGTTACCGCTCTTTCCAAAGCAAAAACGAGATCATATCCCATTAGGAGCCAAGCATTAAATGTTATGAAGCCGCTTGACAGCGCTATTATTGTGAGCCATTTAGCCGCCCTATTGGCTAGATCCTGAACTCTTGATTTGCTCATCTGTATTTTCTTTACGAGCTCAACTACTTGAGCTAGATATGTTTCTTTACCAACACTAACCGCCTTGACAACAATGGAGCCATCGAGATTAATTGTTCCAGCTATTACCTTATCTCCAGGCTTCTTGGATACTGGAAGTGATTCCCCTGTAACAATTGATTCATCAACACTCGTAGTACCCTCGACAACAACTCCATCAACAGGTATTTTCTCACCAGGTTTCACGATTACTTTATCACCAGGCTTTAATGTAGAAACATCCACATCAACAATACTACCATCATCCCTGACTAGATGTGCCTTCGTGGGCAATGCCTTGACTAGCTTCTCTAATGCTTTAGAAGCACCTGCAACAACTTTCATTTCAATCCAGTGCCCAAGAAGCATTATATCAATAAGTGTGGCAAGTTCCCAGAAGAACATCTTACCTGGTATAAGGAATACGACCATAGAGCTGTAGAAATACGCTACAGAAATAGCTACACCAATTAGTGTCATCATGCCAGGCATTTTGTTTCTTAATTCTAAGACGAGTCCTTTTAGAAACGGGTATCCGCCATACAGATATACTATTGATGCTAGTAACCATAGTATAGTATTCTGCCATGGTATAATAATACCTATACCTGTAATAGATCTTATGCTTGGTGATAATAGTATTATTGGAATAGTGAGAGCAACTGATACGATCAGTCTCTTTTTATACTCCTCGGCCATGCCTTCATGTTTACCGACATGTTGTTCTTCATGGTGCATATGTTTTTTCTCATCATGACTAGCATCAATATGATGAGGATCCAACACCTTACGTCTCCCAATCAAATGTATAACTTTGTTATATATTTGGGTGATAAAATATTTTACTTTTTCTCTTTCTTTTCTCTCTTGACTCTATTTTTATCGCCTAGAACCCAGTATTCGCCATCGTCTCTTTTTTCGAGCTTAAATATGGGGACTTCATGTTTTACTCTTTCCAGTATTCTCCTTGCTTTTTCGAATGCTTTCGTTCTGTCAAGAGCTGATACGAATACGTAGATGGTTGGTTCACCCGGCTTTAAATCACCTACTCTATGATAAACAACAATACTCAAAACGCCATCCTCTTTTTCTTCATTAATAATTTCTTGTAGTTTCTTCGTGGCATACGGTTCGTAAGCTTGGTAATCAAGTTCGTTAACAGTATGTCCTTCAACAACTCCTTTAACATAACCTATGAAAACTACTAGTGCTCCAGCACCTTCACCATATGTTCTAGCAATTATGTTTTTTACAACTTTATTGATGTCTATTTCTTCTTTAACTATTCTTCCTTCGAACATGTCATCCACCCGATGCAGGGGGCATAAAAGCTACTTCATCACCATCATTAATTATTTGTCCGGGCTCCGCTTTCACCCCATTTATTAAGACCACTATAGGAAACCTCTTTTCTAGATCTCTTAGCTTAGGATATTTACTATAAACAATCTCCTTGAAATCATTAAGTTTAATAGGTGAAGAAACCTCTACAAAATCCTCGTCAACACCAACAATATCGGCAACCAATGCAAGAAACTTTACCTTAACTCCCATTATACAATAACCTCGGGGGGCTTGATTAATAGACAAGATATCATAATCACTCTAGGGTTTTAGTAAAGTTTTTTCTTGAATATCTTCTCTTCAATAAACTTCATTATTTCTTCATCACTTCTGATAGCTGAACAAAGACTGCAGAAGTCCTTATAGATCATCTCAGTATTATCCTCACGATAAATCTTATCAGCTATCTCTTCGACGAGCTTCATGATTTTCTCATTACTACGAAGAATATCGAGTGCTTGCTTCCCGCGTTTCGAGTGAAGATAATAACTTATTGCAGGTTGTGTAATACCTAGTTTCCTGGCTACATCAACTTGTGTCATCTTATATTTCTCAATAAGAATAGAAGCTATCAACGCTCTTAAAGACGGTATTAACGTCTTTGAAGCAATTTCGCAAAACGTACGCAATATATGCACACCCATTTTCTACTCTACTAATAACTTCTATAGCACATACACATTAATAACACTATTTATAATTTAGGTTACTACAAATATTTATAACAAACATTGTAACTAACCAACTTATTGGCAAAATACAGATTAGCTATATGGTTATTCATAACTTTTTCCTAAATATAAGCAAGTAGTGCAATAGGTGCCCGTATTTGTTGACTAGTCTAAAACCTGTCTTCGCACACCATTTGATCACTGTTTTTCTTCTCGGGCAATCAGGGTCTGGCAGGAACTCGCCTATCGCCAACAAACCTTCATCCTTTATAACCCTCTTAATTTCAAGTAATGCTTTCTCTTTATTAGGTAATTCACCAAAAACAGCAACCATAAAAACTCTATCAAATACCCTTTCTCTAAACGGAAGATCTAGTGCCGAACCAACTATTGGTTCTACATTGAATATATTATTCCTTCTGAGTTTATCGCGAAGTTTAAAGATCATAATAGGCTCTATATCAATTGCAACAATTCTCCCATTTGATCCAGCACGTTTAGCTGCTTCGATAGTAAAGGTACCAGGGCCAGGTCCTATCTCCAGAGCAAGCATACCATTCTTTATATCGATCCAGCCAACAACTTTTGAAGGGGACTGTATTCTTCTCCTAATAGGATTATCGATAAAACGCCCGATGAACACGGGAACAGGGAAGTGAATATAGTGACGCAGAATCCTGATAATAACCTCAACAAAAACAATCCAGATAATTATGATAGCAAAAATCCATAAAAGAATAGACATAATCAGAGAGAACTCAAGCATATTTTGCACCATTGCATTCAATTAGCTGTAGTTTCTCTTCTGCAGAAAACACTTGGTTCTAGATCTTATTTTTCCCTATTCTTATTTTATGATTAGTGTTTAAGACTAGTATATCATTCATGATATAGATCTACCATTTGATGAAGTACTTTTACTACCATAATAGTCTCATTGGAGGCTAGTATGGTTGTAGCAGTGCTGGGATGATCATGTAGGCGAAGATATTATTGAGGGCATGCATTAAGATGGCAGGATATAGGCTACCTGTTCTGAGATATAGATAAGACGGTATTAGAGACCATAGGAAGATGAATATCATTGCCCCCGGTCCTATGAGGGCATGAATGCTAGCGAATACTAGCGAAGATATACAGATAGCTAATGGCACACTCCCTATTCTCTCTAAGAACGCAGTCAGTAAGTAGCCGCGGAAAAACAGTTCCTCGACTATAGGAGCCAGTAGGACGGCGACAATTATTACCAGGCACCAGTCCATCAACGAGGAATACACGAATCTCTCTTCACTCCACCAAAACATCCCAATACCAACCACCCTAGTAATAGCCTCAATGGCTGGGTACAAGAGCATGGCTACAACGAACCCAGCGACTGCGTATGCAATCCATGTCGCTTTGAGACCACCCTTCATCCCCAAGTCTGATATCTTTACACCTCTTTTCGACAAGAGGTGTATAGTAACAACCAACCCAAGTAGTAGTCCAATTTCATGCATCGTCATGGCGAATACATCGACACTAATACCCCACTTCTTTAGTAAGAGACAGGGATCACCCCTAACTATGGACCCTAAGATCGCGAATACAATGACTGTAAGGACTAGTCCCGACCAAGCAAAAGGCAAGTATTTAAGGGTCAAGCGTTTTGACATAACGCCCACCACATAGACAGTACAAGTATATCACAGTATATCATATATTTTACATTCATATTTTGTTTATAGTTTATGTTATTCACACAACCATAAAACCATCCCTAGTGAACTAAAAGACTAGAGAAGTAAAATGACCTAAGTTACTGCTCTTAAAGCCTTAGGTAGCTTTTATGAATATGCCATACCCATACAAGAAGTAATACACACAATAGAAAAAGTCTATACCTACTAAGTCTGCGTCCACAAAATTTATTGATAGACACATATCATGCTTTGTGATCAGCACTCAAGACCCATTTCATCGGCTATTTGCCTCATCTTCGCCGAGCTCATCACCCGATTTTATTCATTCTTCTTTAAGCCTTAATAAAACATATAAATCCTTGGAGAAGAGAGTGTTTACCGGGTCTGTGCGGCGGTCGTCTAGCCTGGACTAGGACGCCGGCCCTCCAAGCCGGAGATCCCGGGTTCAAATCCCGGCCGCCGCACCAATTATCGCATGCCTTATTACTTTATTTATCATGACAATATTACCGCACGTTACTGTACACTTAAACTAAATTATACTATGGTATTAGACAATTGTTATTCATTAATATTTGCTAAAAATTGTTGTTTACGGTAAACTATTCATGAAGTAGTACATAATTAATAGAAATGTAGAAACGCTGAGGAGCAATATTCTCTAACCCCATATCATTAGTTAAGTAGTTTTTCATTTTTCTTAAGTAAAAAATTTCTAGCACTTCAGAAAAAGTTTTATGTTGTTGTATAATGTATGTCTTTGTTTTGTAGTTTTATTTAGCAAAGTTTTTATTGTAATAATGGTTTTCTCCCTAAGGTTTTTATCCGCGTCCTATGGAAATTATACCTAGTAAATAGGTCTACAGTTGTGCAGGGTGTTGAGTGTGAAAACTGGAGCCCTAGTTGCTATATTCATTGTCCTCTTAATAGTAGTAGGAGCAGCAGCATTCTACATAGGAATGCAGTATGCGCCGAAAGAAGAGGTTACTGCAGCCGCCGAGTATACACCACCAGAGAAAGTCCGTGCAGCGTTTGTCTACGTAGGACCAGTCGGCGACTTCGGATGGACATTCCAGCATGACATTGGTAGAAGAGTTGCTGAGGAGCTCTTCGGCAAAGACTGGCTAGAGACAACATACGTCGAGAGTGTTTCAGAGGCACAGTTGTCAGAGACCATTGACAACCTGATATCACAGGGATACAACGTAATCTTTACAACATCATTCGAGTTCATGGACAAGACCATCGAGGCTGGTAAGAAGTATCCAGACAAGTTCTTCTTCCACTGCAGTGGTTACAAGAGGTACAAGAACGTTGGTACCTACTTCGCAGACCTATACCAGATCTACTACCTCAACGGCCTCATTGCTGGTGCTCTAACAAAGACCGGTAAGATCGGTTACGTAGCAGCTTTCACTATACCCGAGGTAGTCAGGCACATCAACGCCTTTGCTATTGGTGCCAAGGAGGTTGGTGAACAGCTAGGCAAGAACATTACTGTCTACGTAATACAAATCGGTGCCTGGTACGCTCCAGACAAGGCTAGACAAGCCGCACAGACACTAGTAGAGCAGTATGGCGTAGACGTAATCGCCTACACTGAGGACTCAACAGCAATAATTGAGTGGGCTCAGAACCTCTACGAAACCGAGGGCAAGCTAGTCTACGTATTCAGCCACTACAGCCCAGGATACTCCAAGGGACCAGACGTTGTACCCAGCGGACAGCTAGTTAGATGGGAGGTAATCTACGTAGACATCCTAGCAAAGATCAAGGCCGGCATCTACACACCATACAACCTAGAGAACGTTGACTACTGGTACCTACTAAACACTGGTGCTGTTGAGCTAGGTGCCCACATCTACGAGAACGGCAGTGTAATGATGATCAACCCGAAGTTTGTCCCAGAACTCAAGAACATCAAGGTTAAAGACAAGCTAACAGGCGAGGAAGTCAGCGTATACGACTTAGTCATGCGTAGATACGAGGAGATGAAGAACGCCTTCATGCTAACACCACTACAGCTAACAGCTGTAACACACAAGTACGAGAATATTGCTACAATCAAGCTCAACTACGGTACAGAAGACAACCCAAGATACATTGACTACCCAATCGCAGCAGTATTCGACCCATTCACAGGGCCACTAAGCGGATACATGAAGGATGAGCCAAGCAAGAAAGTAACCATACCAGAAGGACAGAGACTAGGTCACGACGACCTCTGGGAGATGCAGTGGTTTGTTGACTGGGTAGTATTCAAGGGAGCCATCTAGTCTCCCTAGCCCAGTAGAGTCATTTAAAACCCCAACATACCAGTAAATACAGTATATAGCGGTAAGAGGTGGTATAGTGACTGCCGCCGACACCCAATCTAAACATGTTTTTTCTTCTTCCCCTTCCCCTTCTGCCAAGGGCGAGCCAATAATAGTATTGAGAAATATAACAAAGAGATTCCCAGGAGTCGTAGCCTTAGACAAAGTGTCTATGGATGTTAGAAAAGGCGAGGTGCTGGCACTTCTAGGAGAAAACGGTGCCGGCAAATCAACACTAGTCAAGATACTATATGGAATATACATGCCCGACGAAGGAGAAATAATTGTTGAGGGAAGAAAAGTTACAATAAGTGATCCAAGAGATGCCATAAACCTCGGTATAGTAATGGTCTCCCAGTCACCACAAATAATAGACTCGCTAACAGTTGCAGAAAACATAATTCTTGGGCTAAAACAATACGGGGTCTTCACACCAGTATCCAAAGTAGTAGACTACATAAAGAAGACTAGCCAAGAAATCGGAATCAAAGTAGACCCCAAGACACCTGTCTGGCAGCTAAGCTATACACAGAAACAGCTAGTAGAAATAATGAGGGCAATCCTCCTAGGCGCCAAGGTACTAATACTAGACGAGGCAATAACCTACCTGCCTCTCGAGGAGAAAAAGAAGTTCTACAAATTCATAAGAGCCTTTGCCGACAAAGGCGGAAGCGTCATACTGATAACACACAAAATCTACGAGGCAATGGATGTCGCCGACAGAATAACAGTACTAAGACTAGGACGTGTAGTGGGAACTGTTGAGAAAACAAAAGTCACAATCGATGACGTCCGCAAACTCATGTTTGGAGAAAGATCAGCCGAAATAACCTATGAGAGACTACCATTATCGAAACCCGAGGACAAAGTAGTACTAGAAATCAAAGACGTATGGGTTCTAGGAGACTTCGGCGAATACGCCGTCAAAGGAGTCAGTCTGAAGATTAGAGCCGGGGAAGTAGTTGGTATAGCTGGTGTAGCAGGAAACGGTCAGAAAGAACTCATACAAGCAATAGTTGGTTTAAGAAAGATATCTAAAGGAAAAGTATTCTTCGAAGGAAAAGACGTCACAAACAAGGGTACAAACGTAATACGTAGAATGGGTACCGGATACATACCAGACATACCAGCCCGTTATGGAGTATCCCTAGACAATACTATTGAAGAAAACATAGCGATAATACCAGTATTCACGAACTTCATCATTGACTGGAATAAAATAAGAGATCTTGCGAAAAAGCTTATTGATGAATACAAGATTATGACGCCTTCCTCTACTACACCAGTCAAACTATTATCTGGAGGTAACATAATGAAGGTACTCGTATCAAGAGAACTTACAGCCGCAAAGAAGCTACTAATAGCCTACAACCCAACAAGAGCACTAGACGAGGCAACCGCTATTAAGGTAAGGAAAATAATCAAAGAAAAAGCAATGAAGGAAAAGATAGCCGTGTTATTCGCCTCAGAAGACCTAGACGAAGTATTCCAGATGAGCGATACTATAGCAGTAATGAACTCTGGCAAAATAGTTGGTGTATTCCCCGCAGAGAAAGCCAAGAGAGAAGAAGTCGAGAAACTCATGGTGATGTAGCATGGCCGGCTCTCCTCTCCCTAAAATAATCGTGTTAAAGAGAGTTAAGCCAATCCCCTATAGTGGAGTAGTAATTCCAGCAGCATCACTAGTCTCAGGACTAATACTGGCAACAATAATACTATGGGCTCTTAAGGGAATACCACCAGTAGCCCTATTCTGGAATATCATAGAATCATTCAAAGCACCATCAGTAGTAAAAGACTTCCTGATACTCTCACTAGTAGGTATAGCACTACTAGTATCGTTCACTGGAGCAGTATGGAATATTGGTGGAGAAGGACAAATCCACATGGGCATGATGATCGGAACCTACATAGCATTATTCACTGCCCTAGCCAATATACCGATACTAGCGAAAATCGTTATAGTGATAGCCGCTGCAATACTAGGGTCTCTCTGGGCAGCACTAGCTGGTGTCTTGAGGGCATACGTGAACATAGATGAAGTACCAATAACACTGATGCTAAACTACATAGCATACTATATCCTCGACATCCTAGTATACGGTCCCTGGAAAGGCAAGTACACCTATGGATACATTAGAACAGATGAGATCCCATACGACTTATGGTTTGTCAGAATAAAGCCAAGCACTGCGACTATTGAGGCAGTCATACTGTTCGTACTAGTATTTGCTGGCGCCTGGTTCCTGCTAAAGAACACAAGCATAGGATTGAGAATAAGAGTACTAGGCTCAAACCCACAGATACTAAGGTCCGCGGGAATCAGCGTCCCATTAACAATAGTAATCGCTTTAGCAATCTCTGGCGGCATAGCTGGTATTGTCGGAGCAGTATACCTTCTAGGAGACACTCATAGATTATCCTATCCACTAGAGGAACACACAGCGAACTATGGATACCTAGGAATACTTGTAGCATGGTTGTCAATGCTTGACTTGAAGGCAATACCTGTAGCAGCATACATAGTAAGTGCACTAAGAAACACTGGTATAATGCTACAAATAGCGAAGCTTGGTGGCATCGAGATAATGCTCATATTCATTGGTTCAGTACTACTAACGTACACTATAGTCAGTGTCATGAGCGAGTACACAATCAAGATTGTTTTGCCGACAAGAAAAACAAGCGAGGAAGAGGCCGTGGAAAAGAAGGAGGTGGTTAAGAAATGAACATCGCCGAGATACTCTTAGACACAGCCCCGGTATTCATAATGTTCTACTTGACGGCACTAGGACACGGATTCTTCGAGAAATCAGGAGTACTCAATCTAGCGATCGACGGACTATTCATACTATCTGCAGCAACAGCGTTCGCGGCGGCAGTCTACAGTGGTAATCCATGGATTGGCGTTGCAACAGCAGCAGTAGTCGCAGCATTATTCGGTGCATTCCTAGCATACATAACGACAAAACTACCGATAAGCCATGGCGCAGCAGGACTATCACTGATGTTCCTTGGATACGGTCTAGCATTAACAATAGGAGATCCAGCATACTCCTATGTCTCAGTACACGGTATAAGAGGATACAACATAACACCAGTAGGCATAGTGCCAGTACTAATGTATGTTATACCGATAGCCATAGGAGTACTACTGCTATACGTGCTAAACTATACTAAACTAGGAGCAGCCATAAGAGCAGCTGGAGAAAACCCGCACGCAGCTGCAGCACTAGGCGTCGACGTACTTGGAGTAAGAATTATCGCTGGACTCATAGGCTACGCGCTAATAGGCGCTGGAGGAGCATTCTTCGTACTATCCTACGTTGGCAGCTGGAACCCCAAGCTATACTACCTAGGCTATGGATGGATAGCATTCGCTATATCATTATCAGCCGGCAGACACCCATTGCTAACAGCACTTAACGCAGGAATCTTCGCAGGACTAATCAACTACCAGTTCACAATCCTAGCACTATACGGGCTACCAACAGACGTAGCAAAGATGCTACCATTCATAGCTGCAATACTTGCCATGGTAATATTCAACGTGACACCACTAAGGAGAAAACTAGCTCCACCAGCAAGCCTAGGGAAGATATACTTCAAGGAAGAAAAGACCGTTTAAACCCAACATATTTTTTCTTTTTCCTCTTCTCTTCTTCTCCTTGAGTAACATGTATTTGATACTATACACGGAAAATCATGAAGCCTAATAGGATAAGCTTTATGATAAGTAGAGTGAATAATCCTTTAGCGACCAGGTATTTCAAAGTCTTAGCCAAGTGAGGTAGCATGTTTATGGATAGGAGAAACTTGGGGATAATACTGATATTCATTGGTGTGCTCTTGATAGCTTTATCCTATACTCTTATAGCGCGCGAGGAGCCTCAGACATTCGAGTACAGTGAAGAACATACTATACCACCGGAGAGATATTATAGGTCCTGTTTACCCCTAGTTGAGGGAGACAACATTACTATTGTTGTAAACACGAATAATAGTATAGGACTAGCTTTTACGCCGGCTGATACCGTATATGATGTTCTAGCCAAGAAAAGCTATAGCAACATCTCAGCACCACAAGGAGTATATTCTACGGTAATAAACACTACCCAAGACTACTGTTTATTACTGATAAATAACGGGGACAATGATGTCAGTGTATCCTATACAATGAATATAACTAGATTAACATTTGTCGAACCAATTCCCTATGTATCAATAACAGGCCTAGTTCTCGTGGGTATAGGTATCGCTGTACTCTACTCTATTCCACTAAGTAAGGCGAAGGAGTATAGTGATATTATTACTGGAGACAACATTGTTTGTAGAACAAAGTCTCTAAATAAACATGAGTGTGTAATCACCCTGCCAAGTATTAATGAGGAGTCTCTAGAAAGAATAGTAGAGCATATGACAAGCAATCTTGGGTACAGAGAGAAGAAAAGACTGGGAGATACCATAGTTTTCCTTGAGAAGAAGGGTAGTATTCTTCCGACAAATAATTATTCGAGAAAGAGGAGAAGCGTAATAGTATCTATTGAGCCAGGTATCCTTAGACTAAACTACATTATTTCAATGGCGTCAGCTTCAGGGCCAATGGATTTAGAGGGAATATACAATGAGGTAAAGACTTTGGAAAAACTGTTTATAGAAAACCTTTAGAATCCAATGAAGTCTTCTGGCTTCGGTGGTTCTGGTTTCAGTCCTTTCCTCTCTCTAATCTTCTTCACTATATCCAACAGCATTGAGTCTGGTACTGGTGCCCATCTACTGAACTCCTGACCCCAGAGTGCTTTACCAGCTGTTGCTCCACGTAGTGCTTCTGCTAAGTCAAATGTCTCTGCTACGGGTATCTCTGCAATAATCCTCACAGTGGGTCCTTGTTGTAGTACTTGTAGTATCTTACCTCTTCTCTTAGAGAGAACCGATGTTATGTTACCCATGTACTCCATTGGTGCCCTTATGTCAAGTTTCTGTATAGGCTCTAGTAGTGTTGGTTTAGCTGTCAACATACCAGCGTAGATAGCGTTCCTCACTGCTGGATAGATCTGGCCGGGTCCTCTGTGTGCTGGGTCTTCGTGTATGATTGCATCATGTAGTACTACTTTTACTCCTCTAACAGGCTCCATGGCTAGAGGTCCTTCTCTCATAGCTAGTCTGAATCCTTGTATAATGGTGTCCTTTACTTCACGTAGGTGCTGTACACCTGTTGTCAAGTCCACGAAGACGTTTATGTTCTCGTCAATAGCCCATATCCTCCTGGCTTCATCATAGCTCCATCCTGCTTCGTCTCTAAGTATCTTAGCTCTCTCCCTTGGGTCCATGTCCTCCGTTATAATGCCCTGGTGTATGAGCTCAATAGTCTTCTCGTCAAGAGGCTCAACATGTATGTATAGCTTGTTGTGCTTGTTCGGAGACTTGCCCTCGAATATCTGGCTCTTTGCACGGATACTCTCACGGTATACTATGATTGGTGGTGATACATCTACCTCTAGACCGAATCTCTCTTTGAGGAACGTCAAAGCAATCTCGATGTGGAGCGTGCCCATACCGCTGAGGAGGTATTCGCCTGTCTCCTCGTTTATCTTGACTACGAGACTCGGGTCTTCAATGCTTAGTTTGTGTAGAGCATCAATGAGTTTCGGCAGGTCTCTTGGGTTCTTTGGCTCGATAGCGACTGTTACTACTGGTTCACTGAGGTATCTTAGTCTCTCGAATGGAACCATTGTGTCCTTGAAGTCTACAGCTACTACGGTTTCTCCGGCTCTGGCTTTATCAAGGCCTAGAACTGCGGCAATGTTACCGGCAACTATTTCGTCTGCAAGCTCACGGTATGGACCCATATAGAGGCTTACCTGTAGTATCTTCTTCTTGTCTCTAGCGTTAACAAGCCATACTTCCTCACCAGGTCTTAGTGTACCGGAGAATACTCTACCAGTAGCGACGAGTCCAGCGTGTGGGTCGACTCTGATGTCGTTGATAAGCATTACGAGAGGCCCGTTGGGGTCTGCCTCAAGCATTGCCTTACCTATTTCTGAGTTGAGGTCTCCTCTCCATATCTTTGGTATTCTGTATTTCTGCGCCTCCTTGGGGTTAGGCACGAACTTTACTACCATGTCTAGTATTGCTTCATGCAGTGGAGCCATTTTCTGTACTTCTTCAATAGCCTCTTTGGATCCCTTGCTATAGGCTGCAACAATGTCACTGAACTTTATACCCCTGGCTTGTGCCATCGGGACAGTGAAGCCCCACCTGTCCTTAGCGCTGCCAAAAGCAACCATACCTTTAGCTGGGTCAAGAAGCCATTTTGATTTGAACTCCTTGTCAGCATACATCTGGATGAGAGCATTAACCTCCTTGATTATCTGTACGAATCTCTGCTGTATCTCAGAGGGGCTTAGCTTGAGCTCCTTGATTAAACGGTCCACTTTGTTTATGAATAGGAGTGGTCTAACACGCTCCTCGAGAGCTGTCCTCAAGTACATCTCGGTCTGTGTCATAACTCCCTCTACAGCATCGACAACAAGTATAGCGCCGTCTAGTACTCTAAAGCTCCTAGTTGTTCTTGAGCTAAAGTCTACGTGACCAGGTGTGTCGATAAGGTTGATGACGTAAGCCTTGCCTTTGTACTCGTGGTAAAGGCTTATGTTAGCTGATTTAACGGTGATACCTCTTTTCTGCTCGACATCAAGGTAGTCTAGAGCCAGTGCTTCACCAGCAATTCTCTCAGAGATAATACCAGCTGCTGCTAGCAATGAGTCTGATAGAGTTGTTTTACCGTGGTCTACGTGTGCAGTGATACCTATGTTTCTAACGTGGTCAAGGTTCTTCATTAACTTAAGTATCTCAGTTACTTGCTTGTATCTAACCATACTCGATCAACCCATCAGCTTATACCCAAGCATCCAACTCAAAACTCTAACAACCAATTTCTACTTATAAACCTATTTCGTTTCATTAATTTTCTTTTCAATAAATGAAGCGATCAGTTTATAAGTGTAACGAAGCGCTTTCACAAGATTTCCTTTACCTGAAGCCGCGCCTGCTGCATCGTGCCCACCTCCTCCACCACCAAGGTACTCTCCAACCAGAGGCATTATGTCCTTCCCAATATTGATCCCCAGCTCTCTTGCAACCTTGGGTTTCATACGTACGACAATTCTCGTTTCATCATTAGATGATCCAACGATTGCTACATCTGCACCCAAGTCAAGTATAGCTCTAGCAGCACTTCCCTCAAAGGCACTTACATGTGTATACGCTATAATGTAATCCCCTATTCTCCGGAAAACAAGGCGTTGAGCAGCTTTGAGCCTAGCTATCCTCTCAGAAATATCCATTTCTGTTTGAAGCATCTCTATAACAGCCTTATAGTTAACACCCTCTATCCCAACGAGTTTACCAGCGATTTCAAGTGTTCTCGGTGTTGCCAATAGGAATCTACGTGTATCATATATTATGCCTGCAAGTAATAGCATGGACTCTATGCTGTCTAGTTTGTAGAAGTCTTTTAACAACAAGTATATGATCTCAGAGGTTGATTTAGCGTATGTATCAATTATAGATAATATGCTCCTGCGGGCCATATCACCGCCAGAATGATGGTCGACAACCACTATATTCTTAGAAGAGAGAATGTTCTTGAAAACACCTAGTTGCTCAAAACTGCTTGTATCAACTACTATTACCTTGTCGAAGAACTCGCTTATTGACGATTTATACATTATTAGATGATCATAAATGTTCTCGAGACCTAACTCATTGACTATTTTCTTCGAGACTTCGTTTAGCCCTTCTGGAAAAGAGATAATAACTGTTCTACCAAGTTCCCTCTCTATAAAATTCCTAAGTACATAAGCTGCCGCAAGAGCATCCGGATCAGCGTTCTTGTGCCCCGTTATCAGTATCTTGTTTGCTGCCAGAATCTCCCTTACTAGTCTCCTTGCCAGCGACACGTAAGAGTTCTTGTTCAACAAACTTACTTACCTCCTTAATTACACCTTGAAGTACTGTATCATAATCAATAATGTCTCCTAGTTCACCACCAAGTTCTATATCTATAGAAACATCTATATGAGTACCCTTATTCTCTAGTGCAACAACAATATCCGCATCATAGCTCCTCGATATAGATAATGCTTCGGATAAAAGGCTTCTTATTTTCTCTTCTATTCTAGAAGCTACTTCTTCTAATATTTCATCACTTATCTTGCTTAAATCAAGTCCTATTGTTACTATTTTCTTCTTAGCCAACCTTTATCCCGTACCTTGCCAAGAGGTCTCTAAGCTTCTTCTCTGCTTCACTGACTTGCTTCCTTAATAGCTCTACTTGGTTTTTGTATTTTTGTTGTTTGATCTGTAGAAGCTCTTTTCTTTCCTCAAGCTCTTTAATAACGTCTTCTTTTTTCTTTCTGAACAAAACGTGTCCTACTGACTTGTAGACCTCAACGTCATCAGGTAGCTCCTTAAGATTTGCAAGTATATCCTCTATTTCAGCGAGCTCGCTCTCTGTAAGCCTTAATTCCGCTTCTACTTTAGCTAAAGTATTCCTTAGGTTTTCGTATTCAACAAGAGCCTGTTGTACCTCAGGTGGAAGCTGTCTTTGCTCAGCCATTTTCCTGTACCTCTAGACTCTTTATAATCATGGATATTATGCTGAGATAGCTATTCGCGACAGCTCTTAAAAGATTTATTCTACTACAATATACTTCAACCACAAGTTTTTCCTCCAAACGTATATCTGATCGACACTCTGGCGATGGAGGATTCGTTGTCTCGGGGTACAGGGCATCATAGAGTGATTTAAGAATCCTCTCTTCTCCATCAACTTCTATTTTCATACCGGCTTCCAATAATCTTCACCCTCGATACCTTTAATACCGGGCCACATAGTCTACCCAGTCTATTCAAGAACTTCAATCGTATACCATTCTTCTCCTCGAGAACAATAGTTATATCGGGTTCAGGGGAGAGTCTTGGTTCAAGTATTTTGAGGAGAATATCGGATAATAGAAAACATTCATCGTTAACACAGTTCATGGGGTCAACGTTTATTGTCTGTGGATTATATGCTCTAGAGGAATCTGGTATTTCGCGAGAGAGCCTGACACCACTTAAAATTATTGATGCATAGTGTTTTATGATCTCCTCAACACTTCTTGCTGAAGTAGATGATACCTCATAGATTCTCAGCAAACTGGGATTGCCTTTCTTTTCACCGACTACAATAATGTATTTCGCGCCAACAGCTTTTGCTTCAAAAGCTAATTGTAGTAGTGTCTTTTTGCCTCGATGGCTTTTGACACTACCTGGTAGAACTGATGAGAGATCCTTTATGAAACTACGTGTTCTGTAACTAGGGCGGTGAGAAGTAGTTATGAGGATTGTTGTAGACAAAATAGTTTATTCCCTTCAAAATAATTACTCTTTTCTAACAATGATCTTGGGGAAGTATTTGCTTAGCTCTGTCCTTGGAACATAGGCTCCTCCAGCCCATTTCGCACCGCATTTTCTGCAAGCCCATATACCGGTACTTATCCTGTATACTGTTCCTTTTGTCGCACAGAATGGGCACATGTGTGGAGCATATCTCTTCTGGAGGATATCCCTCACTTTCTTCCTCAATGTGGAGCCGTATCTAGCGCCATACCTACCGGCTATACCTACTACCCTCGTTCTCTTAGCCATTGTACTGCCCTCCATACACGCTAGGCTATTGGTTTACTAAATTCTTCCGGATTTTTTAATACTTTCTCTAGAAACTCGTGTAATTCTCTTGCCTTCCTAAGCGCCAGGTCTATAGCGTAGTCTATTTCACTAGTTCTAAACCCGGCCATACCTGTTTTCTGCATACCAACAATTCTTCCCTTGGAATCCACTGCTATAGTTAGCTTTGCATCGAGTGCAAGTTCTTCTTCTAGTGATGGGTCAACTATTAAGTGTCCTTCAATCAATCCTATAGATACCGTGACGACATTAAGGTTCAATGGTAGTGGTTTTTCTTTAACTGTCTTGTCGACAACAATGTTGTCTCCCTCTATACTAACTATCTTTGGTAACTTAGCCATGTTTAATGCGAGCATTGTAGCAAGCATGCTAGCATCAACAATGTTCCCATCGTGATCTAGAAGGTATATATCATTGAACACGATCCATACTTTCTTACCAGGGATAATAACGAGATCCTCAAGATTAATTGCATGGGGTTCACGTAAACTCCTATCAATAACTCTAGCTGTCTCAATAGCGTTTTCATCTGGTGGACCAGGCTCAAACGATGGTGATGCCAGTGGAACAAATTCTGCGTGAACCTGTAAAACACCCTCATTAGGCCTGTCTCTGAATGGCTCACCAACTTCTATTTTAACACCTGTCATAACCATAGTGTCTCCTAGTTTAACGAGAGCAGAACCCTCAGCTTTCGGTACAGGATTTAATTGCACACTTATACTCCTATAGTCTTCAGGTTTTCTTCCATCAATCCTGTTACCGTTTCTGATAAGCGACAATATGGTTTCTTTCTTGAGCCTAGGTATGACAGGTAGTTGTGTAGGTGTGAGAGACATGTAGGACTCACCTCCATCACGTGGATGGGTATTCTAGGTACTTCTTTGCAAGAGCTTCTTTCTGCATCCTATAGATCTCTTCAATACCTTTCTTGGCAAGCTCGAAAGCCTCCTTGAATTCTTCTGGAGTAAGAACACCATTTAGCTGTAGAAGCACCACTTTTCCTAGCGAAGGCATTATGCCAACAGGCATATCTGCTTCACCGAACTCGTCCTCAACTTCATCGATATCAAGAACTATCACTCCATCGACTTTACCGACAGCAACAGCTGCCACGAGATCCCTCATCGGTATACCGGCGTCAGCCAAGGCTAGTGAAGCAGCTGTTAAACCAGCTGTCCTAGTACCTCCGTCGGCTTGTAGAACCTCTATGAATACGTCAATGGAAGTCCTGGGGTATAATTCTGTGAAAATAGCTGCTTCAAGTGCTTCCCTGATAACTTTTGATAACTCTATCTCTCTTCTACTTGGGGCAGGGCTTTTCCTATCCATCGTGGAGAATGGGGCCATGTGGTATCTGCATCTAATTATCGCTCTGTCAGGTAATGATATATGCTTCGGCAATACTTCACGTGGACCATAAACTGCCGCTATTACTTTTGTTTTACCAAACTCAACAAGAGCAGATCCATCAGCGTTTTTCAGTACTCCTACCTCCATTCTAATAGGTCTTAGCTCATCAGGTCTCCTGCCGTCGTGGCGGAGACCATCCTCTCTTATAAGCTTGGGTTTCTCCTCACTCATAATCCAGCACGCCTCTTCTCCTCTTCTATAAACATCCTCACCCGCTCGGTTAAACCAGGTATATGTGCTTCGGCTTCGATTTTACGTATTGCCCTAATAACTATGTCCTCCATTTTCTTCTCCGGGCATCTTATCCATATTCTTCCGTTCTGCCCGATAATTATAGTGCACCCCGTCATTTCCGTCAACATGTTTATCATGTTCCTCTTCTTCCCTATGATCCTAGGTACCCTACTTGGCTTGACATCTATTACAACGCCTTCAGTGATCTTCCCGAGGCCCTTGCCCTTAATGGTTAGCATGGGGTTTCTTGATCTATCGAAGAGAATTATTTTTGCTACAATATAGTCTCCTACATCAAGATACTTTCTTAAGTCATCTGTTATAGGGTTAAAAGATTCCAGAGCCTCATTAGCGTTGAGCACTGCTTTATATGGACCCTTTATATCAACAATCCAGTTTGTTATTCCCACGCCAACAATTAGACCTATAACAGTATCGCCTTCTTTAGGTAGTGGTGTTCCTTCAAGAGGTATCACTGACACTTTTCCATCATCTACTTCGGCTAGACCAAGTATCATACTGTATACCTTGTTATCCTCTCTATAGGTGTACTCGCCAGCGACAACATCCTCTCCTTCAGCGAGAAGGTCTCCCGGCCGGACTATTTGTCTATTAGCTACATAGATTTTACCCATCACTCATCCCACATGAAGCACCTTTATATTCGCTGTACCGTGTGTCAGCTTATTAAGTCTATCAATTACTTCTTTTTGCATACCAGCGGGAATCTCTATTTCCACGTAGAGTGAGCCATCGCTAAGCCATGTGGACTTCTTAATATCGCCTAACCCTGATACCTGTTTATATATTCTACCGGAGTACTGTGGAGGTATTTTCACGGCAAGAATAGCCTTGGCTACTTTGATTGGTATTATCCTTGCTATCTTCGATATAATCTCTTGTGCTTGTACTTCAACACTCCTATACGGGTCAATAGAAACTCTAGCTTGCTCCATAGCAAGCTCTATTCTCTTGGGGGGAATAGGTAGCTTCGTCTTTGGGTCAATAGCGTTCCTTGCAATAAAGTTTATGATTTGTTTCTTCTTATCCTCGATAATCTTCCTTCTTTGTTCAGCTGTGAGTTGGATCTCGCCTTTCTTCACGATCTCTTCTGCGATCTTTCTTATGTCCTCTGTACCGAAAACCTGGCGGAGAGCCTCTGGCGATGCTTTCAATCCCTTCTTGGCATCCTTGTAGACTATATCACCCACAAGCATGTCATCAATATTTACTTGCTTACCCTCTCTAAGAGCAAGCGCTAGATCTGGTTTCACGAGTATCTCGAATCTATGCCCCCTCGCTTCATATCGTGCTATAACGTACTTGGAGGACAATATTCTACACCTCTTCCTCTAGAATAATAGTATTCTAGTACATAGCTCATATTAAGTTAATGTTGCGCACATCAACTAGCTTCTAGCTTACATGGAGAACAGGGAATGAATACAGTAACCAAAAACATTTGTTACATGTATTCTTCTATTTCTTTTGGCGTCAATATCCTGAACTTCTTCGTCTCAACGTCGACAATACCGATCTCTATGTTCTCGCTGGTGAGTTTTTCTTCAGCGGCTTTTATTAGTGCTTGCACTCCTAGTTTTACGAGAGACTTCATGTCTAAGTCATACTTATAGTTCTTCTCAAGAAATTCTGTGACAACCTGGCTTCTCTCTCCAAGAGCTACAGCATTATAGCTCATGTACCTACCACTAGGCTCAGTCATGTATAATTGTGGTCCCTTGAAGTCTACGCCAATGAATATCATTGCTACACCAAATGGTCTAACACCAGCATGTTGTGTATAAGCTTGTTTTATATCACATATCTGTTTAGCCAAGTACTCAACGGATATGGGTTCGTCGTAGAGGAATCTATGACGTAACGCGATAATTCTTGCATAGTCTATGAGAACCCTGCCGTCGCTAGCAATACCAGCAAAACTAACACCAATATGGTCATCGATCTTGAATATTTTCTGTATAGCCGAGAAATCTATGAGAGGAGAAATTCTGCGCCTCTCAACAACAACAGCTGCACCGGCCTTGCTCTTTAATCCAATAGTAGTCCATCCTCTCCTAACAGCCTCAAAGGCGTACTCGACCTGATAGATTCTACCATCGGGAGAGAATATCGTAATAGCCCTATCATAACCCATTGCAGGAGGACCAAAACTCACTTCAAACACCCTCTAAAAACTACTACTAGATACACTATACTCTCACAAGGGTATAGAGGTTGGGATTATTAAAAACCTTACCTTATACCAAGAAAATCAGCCTCTAGTGTATTCATCATGGCCCTGCTGAAGGGCTCAAGGGTCGGACTCTTCATCACACTATAGATACACTACTATTGAATTCCACTTAATTTACTCAAAGACAAAAGGTGTTTTAATAAACTGGTGCGGGGGGTGGGATTTGAACCCACGCAGGCCTTCGCCAGCGGATCTTAAGTCCGCCCCCTTTGACCAGGCTCGGGCACCCCCGCACCGTATTATTGTCTAGTATGTTGTGTCCTTATATTTCTTATACTGACTTTGATTCATACCACTAAGCTAGTTCTTTACTATAGTTTTCCTTGTTGGCGAATCCTATGCCAGCTATACTGTTGGTATGCGGGTTGTTTATCGTGTTACCCCAGAAAATTAATTATCTGAAACCAAGTCCTAGAGAGAGTAAACAGGGAGAGAGCATTTTGTCAAACATATCTTTTGGAATAAAAGAATTTGATCAGTATTTCAAGAAGGCTCTTCGCCCTGGTATGACAATCCTTATTGCAGGATACCCTGGCGCAGGCAAGACAACATTAGCTGCGACTATAGGGTACAGGAATTGTGCTAAGGGAGGAAAAGTACTGTACATATCGTTTTTCGAGCACGCCGACAGGTTTAAACTACAAATGCGTTCTCTAGGACTAAATTTCGACAAGTACGAAGAAAAAGGATTGTTCAAATACATCAAGGTTCCATTAATCCCTAGCCAAGAAGCTATCGACGACTTCATGAGACAACTAATGGAGTTCACAGTAAAATTCCAGCCAAAAATAATCATTATTGATGGAATAACTCCTCTTGTCCAAGTAATGAAGGATGAAGCCAAGATTAGATCATTTCTACAGACAGTAGTATACGACATACCAAGATTAATCAAGGGAATGCTTATACTAGTAGCAGATCTACCGTTTGGAACCGAGGAAGTGAAGCTAGCTGGAATCGAATTCACCGTGGATGCGGTCTTTATAATGAAGTATAAAGTGATAACATCAAGGATAATAAGATTCCTCGAAATAAGGAAGATACGTGGTGCACCACTAGATATAGCCGAAGTACCTTATCAGATAGCAGAAAAACAAGGTATAAGACTCTTCTTCCCAGTGATCCCGAAGGAGCTTAAACCACCACTTATAGAAGAACCTCTCCACTTCGGCTTACCAACATTGGATGATACTCTTGGACCAATATACAAGGGTTCAGTAATAGTCATAGCATATCCTCCTCATATAAGACCACTAACCCATGCAGGAGGTCTAATTGCAAGCCTGATCGTAAATAATAAATTAAAGACAGTGATCGTGAGCTACAAATATTCGGATAAAGAGATCAAGAAGATCATTGAATCAACATTCAAAAAATACGGCTATCTCGATGAACTAATGAAGTACATAGCAGGTATACACACATTGAATCCCACAGCTATGTCTTTCCAGGAGGTTTTCTTCAGAGAGGATAAGATCATTGAAGAACTTAATCCAGATGTAGTTGTAATACATGGATTTGACGTTATCTTTAGAATAGTGGAATTCTCGGGCACAGGGCTTGATAGGCTATACTCGCTCTTATACAATAGGCTTCTAAGACTAAAATCTGAAGGAAGAATAGTGGTCTTCTTTATACCAAAACTTGGAGGGAAATTTGTAGAAACACTTTCATCTCTTGCCGATGTAACATTCACTATAGACTATAAGATTGAAGAGAACAAGATAAAACCGGTTATAATAGCGTGGAAAAAACCCTGCGAGCCAATACTAGTGTCTCCAGATTTATTGTACAGACACATAGAGAAGAGACTTTCTCAATAGACACGATTTACCTACTTTATATTCAGCTCGTCGCGAACTCTTCACCATTCATTCTGGAGCGGCTTCATCATCCAATAGAATCTAGATAAAACAAGGTTTATACACGTTTCCCATCTTAAATCATGGCGAACTTCTTTTTATTGAGTACATGTATTTTCTCGCTCTCTTAATTGTACCCGTGGTCTTCAAGGGTATGATAAGTACTTTCTTTCCATTAATCTCCCTAATGAGGGATAATACAGCTAAGACAAGTTCTTTTTCCCTATGGCTGGTTCTCACTATTCCCTTTCTAATAGATGGATCATAAAATACTATCTTTGGGTCTGCTTTAGCAGCACCAATGATACCATATACCTTACTGATTTTCTTTTTCAACGCATCTTCTATTTCTTTCTTAGAAAACCTGTCCTCAGATATGATAGAGAACACAATGTATCTCTTCCTGAGTTTGCCAGGTTTCTTTATTGCTTCACCAAAACGTTTCCTCAAGAGTGTACGCATTAAATGAAGCTCTCTTCTATAAAAATAAGCAACATAAATAGATAAAGCAAGGGCTACAAGCGACAATGCCATCGCGAAATAGAGTATTATTATGGAATTCAAGCTCTAACACCATTCTTCGATAATAGTTCTACACATAACCCGGATATACTGTAAACTAGATGTTTTCGTTCGATACCAGTCAAGGTATGTAGTAATTCAACGAGAGACCTTGGGTGAATTAATTGGTTCCAGTCTCTTGCATGACTCGAGAACACTACTGGCACGTCATAGTAGTAGAACATGTGTATTCTACGGTACATCATCGCTCTTATTTTATTATTGGACTCAAGGAAGACGTTTATGGGAACTTCTAGAACTTTTCTAAACTGCTTCATCATCAATGCCTGGGTTTTATCGATGTAATCAATAGAATCTTTGTCCAAGACTATGGTATCAACTCTGCCATCCCTAGCAGCTAGTCTAGCAGCCTGTACATCAAGAGGTTTAACTGATACAATTGGGTATACTGTCTTTATACCCCTGAGTTTCTCTTTGAGATTCTTCTCGCCGGCTGCTTCAATAGTCCTCTTCTTAACAACCAGGACTTTATTCCAGCGCTTTGTCCTCCAATTAAATCCTTTGTCTTCAATACATAGTACAGTATACCCCATGGTATAGGCAATATCAGCTACCCTATCAATGAGATCAGGGTCTATGTCAACCCATAGGTCGACAAATCCTTTCAACTATATCAACCCTATTTCACTCAGAAGCTTTTCAACATCATCTATACCGCCTTTACCCTTAAATGACAACGCTACATGAACTATGTCGTCGGAATCAGATACAACTATTCGTCCACGATACAGCTCCTGCTTATCAAACCTGAAGAAAATCTTGTTGCTTCTCGGGTCATATCTTGCCTTAAGACTTGCACGGAGAATACTCTTCTCCACATCACTTATTTTCGATGCTATGTACTTCATTGTTTCAATAGCATCATTCCCCGAAACAACAGCTTTAATAATTGTTATGATGTTCCCATAGTATCCTTTTACACTTTGCTTAGTTATCTTGACGCGTTCCCTAATGGTCTCTGGGATAAGGTTTAGTAGAGAAGAAACTACCTTATCTAAATCCTCGGTTGCGTGGCAATAAACCGATAATTCTATTCTGTGTATTCTAAGCAAGGTTTTATCCTAGGTAAAATATGTTTAGCCATACTCCTCTTTAGCTCTAACTGCGCTGAGTAAGTCCCTAGCTCCTCTGCTAGCCTCGTGTCTCTTCTTGAGCTTCCTTTCTTTCTGCTTCTTCTTCCACTTGTACTTGATTGTATACTTTAGTCCACGGCTCTTTCTTAGACCACGCATTTTCTTGCCAGCACTTGTTAGTCCACGGAATACACGTCCACGATGACTCTTGCTGCATATCCAGTTTATCTCCGGGTCGTTCTTTATAGCTGGGTGGTGTGGGTCTACGAGAATTACTTCAAACCACTTGTACTGACCATCCTCGCCGACGTAATAGCTGTTTAGTACTTCTAGATTCGGGTATTTCCTAGCCGCACGCTCCTCGGCAATAAGTCTCAGACTCTTAGCTGGAGCGAATCCATATACACCCATTCTCTTGGGTCTACGTCCCTTGTTTGGTCTCTCTTTTCTCCTGCCACCTTTTCTGACACGTACTCTAACAACTATGAAGCCCTGCTTGGCCTTGTAGCCTAGTGCTCTAGCTCTATCAAGTCTTGTTGGCTTCTCGATCCTAACTATAGCAGGCTGTCTACGCCACTCGATAATCCTCTTTTTCATAAGCTCGCCCATAACACCATCATAGGGTCTCTTCCAGAGCTGGGCTATATAGTGGTACATACTCTTGGCCATACCTGATACCCCTTCTCAGTCTACGCACGCCCACTATGCTGTTGAAAACGTATAGAGTACTAGTAGTTTATAAAGATTGAAGCTACAAGATAGCTTTGATACCCCGGGAGAGAAGATGATAAACCATGCCTCCGCCAGAGAAACTAGTTGGTGTTATCGGGAAGACTAATGTCGGTAAATCAACGTTATTTGCCGCACTAACACTCGCCACAGTAGAGATAGCAAATCACCCATTCACTACAATAAAACCAAACGTTGGAGTAGGCTATGTCAAGAAGAAGTGTGTACACGTGGAACTAGGTCTACAGAAATGCGATCCCAGAACAGGTTATTGTGTTAGTGGATGGAGGTTTATTCCAGTAAAAATAATGGATGTAGCAGGACTCATACCCGGGGCAAGCCAGGGCAAGGGGCTAGGCAACAAGTTCATGGATGACCTAAGGCAAGCAGACGTCCTAATACATGTTGTCGATGCAAGCGGGTCGACAGCACCCGATGGAACACCCGCCCAGCCGGGAACCTACGATCCCGTAGAAGAAGCTGTCTTAATTCAGAAAGAGGTTGACGAATGGTTTGCTAGCGTTATACAACGCGTATGGGACAAGGTATCAAGATATTTTATTACGTCACAGAATCCCCTGGATCTTCTCGTACAGAATCTATCCGGGCTATCAATACGTAGACACCACGTCATAGAAGCTATCCGTAAAACAGGTTTGGAGGATAAGAAGTTATCATCCTGGAGCACAAGTGACGTCAGGGAATTCGCTATAACACTGAGGAGGATAGCCAAACCAATAATAATTGCTGCAAACAAAATAGACCTACCACCAGCCCAAGAAAACGTCAAGAAGCTTAAGGAGACTTTCGGGGAAGAACTTGTTGTCCCAGTATCAGCCATAGCAGAGTATGTGCTTAAGAAAGCTGCTCAGAAAAACTTGATAAGATACATCCCTGGCGAAAACAGCTTCGAGATAGTGGATGAGTCGAAACTTACACGAGACCAATTAAGAGGATTAAGGTATGTTAAAGAAAACGTCCTAGACAAATGGGGTTCAACAGGAGTACAAGAACTCTTGAATAGAGCTGTATTCAAGATCTTGAAGCTCATAACTGTTTATCCTGTCGAGGACCACCACAAGTACACCGACCACAAGGGAAACGTCTTACCCGACGCCTATCTGGTTGAAGAAGGGACTACTGCCAGGCAACTAGCGTACATGATACATACTGATCTAGGGAAGACCTTCCTGTACGCAATAAATGCTAGGACTGGTGAACGTGTTGGTGAGGACTATGTCCTTAAAGACAATGATGTGATCAAGATTGTTGCTGCCGCTGCCCACCGCTAATGAGCTTCTTTCTCCAGTACTCTACAGCCTTCCTGTAGTAGTAGCCGCTTTCTTTCCTAGGGCCAAAAGCCTCTAAGCCTTCCTTCATCAGTTTCTCCTTGTACTCTCTCGCCTCCTCCTCAGTGATCTCATTGTGTTCAAGGAGATAATCGATAACCCTAACCGCTTCTTCAACGGTTTTTGCTCTCCTTAAGTAGTCTATTGGCCCGGGAATATAGCCTCTCCAAGGATCATCAAATGGTTTTTCTACAGACAAAGTCATAGACATAGAATCATCGCTTGTAAGCTCTCTGTAGAGATTGGGGTATTTCTTCTTGAATTCATCTATACTCATTCTCATGGAGATTCTTTCCCTAGACTATTTCTTTTCCTCATGTTTAATACTTGGTAAAGACTCTATATAATATTCTTGTCTGACACGATAGAAGACATTATCAGGTACATCCCTGTCAACAATAGCTCCGGGAGCAATCCATGAGTTTACACCTATTTTCACTCCAGGCATTAAGGAGACGTTTATCCCGGTCCTCACATTGGCTCCGACAATTGCACCTAGTTTCCTCCTGCCAGACGATACACGCTTTCCTTTTATCGTCATTTTCACTTCTCTTTCATCGAATCTCAAGTTCGCCGTGATAGTACCTGCACCAAAATTAACGTTTTCACAAATAATACTGTCTCCAACATATGACAAGTGGTTTACATAAACATGCTCTAGTAGTATAGACTCTTTTACTTCGACGCTAAATCCAACTCTTGACTTCCTGCATATTGTCGTGTAAGGTCTTATCCTAGCCGATGGCCCAATAACCACGTCTCTATCTATGTATGCTGGTCCTTCTATTGAAGTGAATTGTTTTACTACACTATTTTCTCCAATGAATACAGGCCCCTTTATAGTTACATTGTCTTCGACGACACCCTTGATCTCGTTTACGAGGAACTTGTTTAAAGCAATCTTGTTTGCTTCAAGAAGATTCCATGGAGTACCTATATCGATCCATTCTGTCTTACCGATACTATACACTTTTATGTCGACACCTTCTCTAGCAGCGTTTGTTATGACATCAGTGAATTCTAGTTCACCGCGTGGAGAGGGTTTTAGTGAACTAATGTATTTCTTCAATATCCTGCTATCAAACTTGTATATACCTGCATTAACCAGGTTAGTGGGAGGCTCCTCGGGTTTCTCTACAATACCCTTGACTCTACCTCTCTCGACTATCAAGACACCATAGTCACGGGGGTTGTTGTGCTCTACAGCTACAACAAAATTACCGTCTAGACTCGTCAAGTCTTTGTATATACTCCAGTCTCCAAGAAATAAATCACCATAGATTATGAGGACGTCGTCATCACTATCCATGGCTTCCAGAGCTTTCGCAACTGCGTCACCTGTACCCAGTTCTCTGCCTTGGTCTACAACCGTGATCTTCCTGCTAAGCTCGTGTTCTTCAACAGCCTTCACTATTTTTTCCTTCATATAGCTGGCGACAACAATGATTTCATCAACACTTGTCTTGGCCAGAGCGTCAAGATGCCAGTATATGAGGGGTTTACAAAGTATCGGGATGAGAGGTTTAGGTCTAGTAGACGTAATAGGTCTTAGTCTCTCTCCTTTACCCGCAACAAGTAGAATAGCCTTCATGGTTTTTCACTTCACAACCTATTATATAGAACAGTGGCTAAGGCTATAAGCCCTGCGGATGCTGCGTAGTCTGTTGACAACGTTATTTCTGGCGCAATATCAACCACTAGGTCGGCATACCTGTATATTCCCAGTGGGATCCCTTCTCTTGATCCAAACAGTAGGTTTACACGCTTATTCGTCTTGAGGATAAGGTCACTGAGCTCATCAGCTACATCAGCAATATACTTGCCTTCTGGCTCAAACACTATTATGACTTCATCCCATCGGTCTCTAACAACTTGGTGGATATCCTGGACGTACACGGGTACTTTATGTGGTCTACGATGGTAGCTCCTCTTCTGGATCTCATACCTAGACTCTATACCCTCTATGACAGAGTTTATGAACAACGCTAGCTGCTCCCCATCAACAAGACCCATCGGCGCTATAACCAAGTCATGTACTTCAAAATTCTGTACCTCCCTGCCAATACGTTTACCCATCTCTATAATCGCGTCACGAGGGCCGAGATAAGGCATTTGCACAATAGATATTCTCTTGAACAATCTGAGCAGCGATTTTTTCTCGGGAGTCATTTTATGCCATTCAATACTACCAGGTAGAATACTTATCAGAGCCTCATCCCCTATGATCTCTACAAGAACTATCTTGTCTGGATACTTTAGGTTGACAGATGCTCCAGTAGCTTTCCTAACAGCATCACCGACAACAACATTAACGTCGAGACTTGTAAAATCGTGGCGTCCTCTCCTAGTTGTACGGACAGCAAATGTTTCGTTGGGACTTATTTTATTACGAGCAATTTCTGCAGCTACTCTAGCCATTTCGTCGAGTCGAGCCTTAGTAACTGCATCAATAGGGATAACCTTGTCCGCCTCAATAACTTTCCTCTCAATCTCTTTGACGAGAAGCTCTGGGTCGAGGGAGCCTGCTTTTACTAGCACGAGACCTTTGAATCTCTTTGGCGATGGTATAACGATAGCGTCACTGTCAATCTCTTTTATACGCGCAGCCACTATTTTCTCGAAGCCAAGCCCTGTTTTAATCAATATTATATCGTATTTCCTCTCCAATACATACACCCACTCTAGTACACAGATAACTAGAGTAGCCAATGGTAATATTCTGGGGTAGAAATAATAAAATAGAATTCTCGGAACCAGTGAATGTATTTTGTTAAAGAGACCCTATGTTTTTCAAAAATTACTTCTTGTACATTAGTGGCGAGACTACTGTTGCAGGCTTAGGTCCTTCAGGTGTTGGTATCGCGAGTAACTTAGACTTGTAGATTTCTACTTTTCTTATTGGATAGATCTTTCTAGCTGCCTCAGCTATTTCTTGTGCAAATCTACCGAAGATCATGGCTTGTATTAGTTCATCTAATGTCATCTGCTTTGACTCATTGACAATTATGTCTCTCATAATCTTTCTAATGGCTTTCTTCTGGCTTGTCTTACACCTATAGCTCGTGAGTGTTACAGCTGTTATCCTGAGCTTGTAGCCGTCCTTAGTCTCTACATCAAATATACCTTGGATCTTACTGCTCTTCCTCCTTATAAGGCTCTTCATATAGTCTCTAGAGAGCTCATGTCCCTTGAATCTTGTTATAGCCTTGTCTCCTTGGACATCAATTATTTGGAAGAACAAGTGAATGTGTACTTGTGTTAGGTCACCAGTTATATCGTATAAAGTGACCTCCATAACTCTACCGATAAGCTTAAGCGGGTCATCAGCAGGTGTTGTACCCAATACTACTTCTCCGAACACCTTAGGTGCTATTACCTGGTACCACTTCTTCAGTTTCCATTTGTCCT
The DNA here is from genome assembly GCA_029637525.1 of Desulfurococcaceae archaeon MEX13E-LK6-19. Taxonomy (NCBI): domain Archaea; kingdom Thermoproteati; phylum Thermoproteota; class Thermoprotei; order Desulfurococcales; family Desulfurococcaceae; species Desulfurococcaceae archaeon MEX13E-LK6-19. The sequence goes on along the minus strand of CP072660.1, from coordinate 725,256 downwards.
TGACTACTACTCTTCTCCGTGCAGACACTATCTAACACCTTGTCTAGGTGTCTTAGACACCAGAGGTATTTAACGCTTTTAGTACTAATCTCCAGGCTCTCTTATTAATGTTATTGAAGAAAAACTATTTCTCTACACTCTTAAGCGATTTAACAAACATGTTTGCCAGAGAAAGAACTTCATCAACACTCTGCCTAATGGAATCAATAACTCTCCCACGGAGATCTCCAGAAAACACAAGTACGTACTTGCCCCCAGCAATTTGTTCCTCAATTTTCATGTAATCCGGGGCAGTAACATTATCTGGATGAAGAGAATCGTACAGACTTCTCAAAGTCTTCTCATCACCAGAAAAAACAAGTTTTACTCTAATGTTTCCTCTTGACAATTTACTCATCCCCCAAATATGTACATAATGGGTTACTCGTTACTCTATGTACAAGAGTTGTTCTTCATTAAAGCTTTCATAGTCTATTTTCTTCTTAGTTTTTATAAGACTAAGGAGTGATGTGTAGTATTTTCCTCCAGTATTTACTACAACATATTTAGTATCATCAACTAGACCTATTTCGCTAAGAACCATCTCAAATACCTCGGGTCGAGAGACAATAGAGGGCTCAACAACAACTCTATTGTTCGTGTCTTCGTATAATCCGTCAATAGCGTTTGCTACGTCACTACTGATAGCATCTATGTGTTTCTCATAAAAGATGAGGAGTCTATCAATAAGCGTGGAGTCTTGTGCGATCAAGAAGTTGTTTATAAGATAGTCTCCTCCCTTAGAGAAGGCGGTTAATACAGCTCCATAAAGCTCCATGAGGTCTATGAAGTCTGCTCCTCTAGACAAGAAGTATATCCTGGAGATAAACTCTAGGGGACTACGCCTCTTCTTACTCTTCTCATTAGCTGTCTTGATGAGTTCTGTAGCAAAATTCTTCAGCACATCCTCTTTAGCAACAAGATCACTACTATGGACTTTATCTGGGTCTTCGAAACCAAGTTTCTTAACAAACTCTATCGCGATCTCTTTCTTACCTGTAAGCCCTGGTATGAAGGGTGTAATCGTATATGTTAGTATCTCATATAGCTTCCTACGTTTCCAACCCCATAACCTGAAGCCAACTACGTCATAGAATATCTTGTTGGATTTAGAGAGTTCTTCAACAATAGCTTTCTCTAGTTTAACAAAGCCCTCTCTAGACAAGTCTTTTCCACGGTTAATACCGCCGAGTAAACATATTACTTTCTCGTTGCCACTCAGAATCCAGTAGTCTTCAATAATCTTGACTATTGTAGCAGATATACTATGTGGCGTCAAGAGAATGTTACCATTCTTTACTTCAACATCCTTGAGTCCTCCGTTGTATAATATTTCGAAACAGTACCCGCCACATACATTATTATCGAAAGGAATATCGATCACGATAGTTGGATCATCTTTATCTACAACAGGCTTAAGAGATATTGATACTGCAACATCGTTCTCCATAAACATCTTGGCTAAAATAGATGTAGCAACAATATTGTCTATAGTCAATAAGGGTATTATCCTTACAAAACCATGTTCTTTAACAATCTTCATGAAGTCCCCGAAAGCCTTACTGGCAATACTGAGATCAAGTGACAAGCCACTGGCCGCCTCCAAACATAACTACCACAGAGAAGCAATATAAGAAGTCAGATAATCGTTCCGCAAATAATATCCAATGAAGTAATAGTCTAGGAGTAATCAGCAGCGGTAATAGACTTGAGAGTGCCTGTTTTAATTCTACAAACTACCTAAGAGGAAAACAGTATAATTGACTATCCATGAGTGTTGAGAGAAATATGTTTACATGAAACCTGATACGAGAAGTCTTGCTTTCTCGGGGTCGTACTTCCAGTCTGGTGGTAGTTTACCTACTCTCTTGTAGTATTTGACTAGTCTATGTATCTTAGACTCAAGGTCTAGTAGACCCTTCTTGGCATGCAAGTCCTTGGGGTGTTCCTCGAGGTGTCTCCTGAGGTTAACGGCTTTCTTCATGAGGAACAATAGGTCTTCTGGTACGGGTAGCGTCACACCGTGTTCTTCAAGGATTTTTGTTAGTTTTTTACCTGTTACCTGTTTGACCAGAGGGATTCCAAACTGGTCTCTCAATATGATGCCTATCATTGATGGAGTGTACCCTTTCTTGGCTAGCTCTACTACTAGAAGCTCTACGTCCTCAGGGCTCATGTCTAGTTTAAGCCATCTAGGTGGTCCTGCTCTAGCTGGTCTTGTTGAGTGTGATTGTCCTTTTTCTCTACGTTTATTCATTTAGACCTCCCCAGTAATGCCGTCTACAGCACCTATTTTCTCAAATCTCACAGGGTATTTTAAGTTTTAAGCAAGCTGATTAGTTTATTGAATGCTTTTGAAACAGCTTTGGCTCTATGGCTATACTTGTTTTTCTCGTCGATACTCATTTCAGCGAAGGTTCTTGTATCGCCTTCGGGAACAAATATTGGATCGAAACCAAAGCCTCCAGTGCCTCTAGGCTCATTTGATATATAGCCATAGACTCTTTCCTCGCATTTTATCAGATAAGGCTCGTGGATTAAGACTACCGCTGATGAGAAGTAGGCTCTCCTGTTTTCTATACCCTCCATTAGCTTGAGTATACCTTTCACACCAATAGTCTTGTATACGTAACTACTGTATGGACCTGGGAACCCGTTGAGTGCTTCTATAAACAATCCAGCGTCTTCGACGAGAATAGGTTTCCTAAACTCCTTGTAGTTTTCGAGAGCAGAATAGAATGCTATATCCATTAAGCTACTGCTTTGAATCTCTATTTTCTTCCCTGGAAGCATTTCCAGACATATACCGAGTTTCTCAGCGATAACAGCCACTTCATTGAATTTGTGTTTATTACTCGTCACAAAGAATATTTTTGCCCTACATGTATTTGTCAAGAGCTATCTTCCTCCTAAGCCTCTCTTCAACGTATCTTCCTCTTAACCTGATCTCGCGCATTCTCTGGAAAACATTCTCGGTAAATTCTGCACCGCATTGCTCCATATAGCCTTTCTTAAACTCCTCCATGAACAAGTCGTGTCTATCGGGTGATAGAGCTGATAATCCTCTACTGAGCAAATGAATGTCTATAGCGTACTCTTCTACATCAGTACTGTACCCAGCCAAACCAAAGTCTATTATGAAGACTTCATCATTATTGACAACAGTGTTAGCTATAGTCAAGTCTCCATGGTATATATTGTTTTTATGCATTACACAGACTTGTTGACCAAGTTTATAGGCTATTTTCTTCAAAGCATCTTCGCTAATACTATTGATTATATTGCTTAGCCTTGTACCACCAATGTATTCTATGACTAAAATACTCTTGTCGGGGTCGACGTAGAATAGTGAAGGAACATTGAGTCCTAATTGTTTAAGAGAAGCTATGACGCGTGCCTCAATTAATGTTCTCCTATACCTGAATAGTTCATCGTATTTTGGGTGCCTGTATGGTTTGGGGAGTCTTATCTTGACTATAGCGTCGAAGCCAAGCCATTTAGTCTTGTATAGTACTGCCTCAGCTCCTCTCGCGATCTCCGTTAATCCTCCGGAAGCCATGGAAGCTCCACCTCATCAATTCTCCATCTCTGTCTCACGAAGGCTTTCCTGGGCTCAATAGTGATACCATGTACATACGCTAGAACACCTGTCCACGCGATCATTGCACCATTGTCTCCAGCGTAATCAAGTGGTACAGTATAGAATTTAGCTCCATGATACTCGGCCATACGCTCCAGTTTCTCATTCAATAGGGTGCTTGCTGCAACACCTCCCGTCAACAAGACTTCTTTCTTTCCAGTAAGCGCGACAACTCTCTCGGCTGCTTCAACAAGTATATTGTAGGCTGTTTCTCTTAGCGATAAACAAATGTTTCCAAGCATCCTCTTGTCATTCTTATACTTGTTCGCTAGCCTTAAAGCAGCTGTCAACAAGCCTGAGAATGATAGATCATTTCCTTTAATAGTGTATGGTAGATCTATAAACTCGCTGCCCCATTCAGCACAAATATCAATCTGATGCCTACCCTCAATAACGTATGGTGGGGCTAATCCTACTTCTCTGGTAAACGTGTCAAACAGATTACCCAGCGGAATGTCGAGTGTTTCCCCTATGACTCTGTATTTTCTCTTCTTCTGTATGGCTATGAGAGTGTTTCCTCCAGAAACATAGACTATAACGGGGTCCTTTAGATTATTCAGTAGCTTACCTATTTCTACATGTGCTACAGCATGGTTTACGGGTACAAGTGGTTTAGAATAATATGTTGCAAGGAATCTAGCCAGAGAGGCGCCAACACGTAAACAAGGGCCGAGACCGGGGCCGAGCGCAACTGCAATAGCGTCGATATCCTTTATTCGCACGTTGGCTTTCTGTAGTGCACGCGATAAAACATTGGCTGCTTCACGTGCATGGTGAATACTTGCTTCGCGTGGATGAATACCTCCTTTCTCTGGGACATACCTGGCTTTCTCATTAGCTAGAATAACGGGTTTTCCGTCGATAAGCCCAGCTATACCTACACCAAAAGTATGAGAAGTGGATTCTATACCCAAAACAAGGGTTCTCATTACTGTCTCCTTAAACAAAGAGCTAACGGATGAACTCCGTGTACCCGCATTTACCGCAGTGCCAACGTGGCGCAGGGACTTTATGGTACGCCATAATGCTGCCGCATCTAGGGCATTTCTTGTTCTTGAGTTTTATTGTTCCTTTCTCGTAATCGTATTCATAGAGTTTATGTACGTGAGCCATAGTCTTCACCCTAGTCCTTGTACAGCATACTCATTTCTTTTAATAATGTATTCTGGCTCAAACATTTTGGCTCTCTCGGGACTATCGTAGATGTGTGCTTCTACTTTAGTGACACCCCATCCATACTCAGACTCTATCTTCCTGACATAAACTCTCTCGATCTCTGCTTTGTATGCTTCAGCGATAGCTTTCCTGACTATGCCACGTGATGGAGTGCCTTTACCTATGTGGCTTAACCTTATGATTATCTCTAGCCTCTTTATTAGAGGATTATACCTCTCTTCTACTACTTCGCCCATATAGTCTTCACCAATTTTTATTGTCTTACCAGCCCCCGGCATTGCTAACACCTGGGGCTAATACTCCACCCTCCTTTCCCTTGAAGTATAGGCATACATTACTGGTTTAAATGTTTTAAGTATTTCTCTAGCCCTAAATACTGTGTACATGTTTTTCTCAATAACAACAACACCGACACCAGGCTGTCCATAAGCTATGGAGTTATAGTTATTGTTTCTAATAGCAGCCAACGGAACAAGATCCTCTTCTCCATCAACAATGATTTCATCAAAAACAGTATTAGAGATAATCGTCAGTGTATTCAGCGACAACGTGCCAGCAGGATTAACTATATAGAGTACCCGCTTACCGGCTTTGTTTTCTTGTTGTACTCTTATTTTTCGCCTAGTCTTGTAGTCAATAATTCTTGCCCGAGAAACAAGTGTTTTCGCGACAACATCTCCTATAGCAATATCCACTTTGACTCCACGAACATATTTGTTCTTCTCAGTGACAATAAGGCTCCCCTGGGGGATAGAAAGCACGTCACGGAGGAAATGAGGCATGAGCAGTACTGGTATACGTATTTGAGACAATTAATCACCTTACTTTGATAGCATATCTACCGGGCTTCTTGATCTCAAGGAGCCTAGCTACATCGGATTTCTCCGGATCAATAATTACAACCATACCCTCCCAGTCTTCAGTAAAATCTCTTGAACCACACAACGGGCATACCTCGGCTTCTCTCTCCACAAGGGCTCTACATTTCCTGCAAGCCTTCAGCGGTTTCCTCTTGACTCTTATTGGCATCGATTAGCACCTCACTCCTTTTCTTTGCTTGCTTGTTGTTCTTTCATCTTCTTGATCCACTCTAATTTACCTAGATATGCCTGCCTTACAGTCAAGCTAACTCTTAGCCCCTTGCCCGGCATGAGTGCTACATTATATACTCTCGCTCTAACACTATCTCCTTTCTCAATGATTCTCCTCGTATCACGTAGAACCAGAGCCTGACGTGTAGGATCATACTCTATGTCTTCATCGCTTATCTGGGATTTGTGGATAAAACCATCGGTGGCACCGAGGTCTACGAATAGACCATAGGATGTAACCGTCACAATAGTTCCTTCAACAACTTCTTTTATAAACGGGTTGAACGCGAGTACAGTGAATTCAGCATCATGATATGTTGCTCCATCGCCATAAATTATCTTGCCCTCGGGGTTTACTTTGACGTCAAGAACAGCGACTATTACACCGAGGTCACGAGTCACTCTGCCTTCATATATCTGTCTCAACGCTTTCCATGCCGCTTCATTTAATGGTTTACCGAAGTCCTCTGGTGGAATCCTTACAACGTCTCTTATTTTATAGATCCTATACAATAAACCATCACCTAACCCTGTCTAACCACATACTTGTAAGCGTTGTTAAAACTGTTTACTAGACTACTTAAAGAGTTTTCCTATAAAAATCCTAGAAAAACCTGTTCCTAGAAAACACCTTGGGATTCAAGTAATCGCTTCTCTTCTCTGAAATAGATTTCTGGCACACCTTTTTCGCGGAGCTTCCGCCGCAACTCCCTATCATTAGTGGCTACAATAAACTTGTTTTCTACTGCAACACGTACTATCAAGTCGTCTACTTTGACCCCTGGTGGACGCTCAATATCTATTACACGGCAATACTTCTTAACAGCCTCGAGGGCTAGACGTGCTGCTTTCTTTTCTTTAACACCGCCTTTCCTAAGTATCTTCTCGAGCTCTTCGACAACAGGCTTGATAACATAGTACTCTGGCTTAGCTAGAAGAAGCTCCTCTATTTGCTCAAAAACATTGACTCCACGGCCAAAAAGCATAAGCATATTCGTGTCTAGGAGGATACGTGGCTTCTTCAACTTGGTTTCTCCTAGGTAAAATATGTCCTACTGTATTTACTCCGCAACTTCCTCAACAATACCCCAGCCTGCTAGCCTCCATCTACCGAGTACACGTCTGCTAATAGCTACTCTAGATCCCTCCCATGCGACCACGGGGTCTCTGAGCTGTACTTCGATAACATCTTTCGATGCCTTGGTTACTATACCTAGCCTAATGGCTGTACCAACTGTTATGACAATGGGTTCTCTGGGTCTTATGGCTTCTAGCTTAACGAGCTCCTTGGTACCAACCACTCTTTCCAGCATCTGATACCTTATCCTAGCATATCTGATCGATGGTGGTAGTTGACCTGGTTTACCAACAATGTTTCCTACAAGAGAATCAGCCTTGGTAAGTGATGGATCTAGTTTCGTGCCTATAGCTAGTAGCCCACCAGGTCTAGCTTCTTCTACCTCAAGGTTACCGAATCTCAGGCTCGTGACTTCTGTTACAACAGGTTCATACTTGTATCTCCCTGGCCCAACAGGTACTCTTATACCAGGTCTAATCTCTATTTCATCGCCGACACGTAGTACTCCCTGTATAAGCGAGCCACCTATTACGCCGCCTTGTAGTTTCTCTGGAGGAGTACCAGGCTTGTTTACATCAAAGCTCCTAGCAACATACATGAGCGGGGGCTTGCTTAGTTCTCTCTCGGGAGTAGGTATGATCTCCTGGATTGCCTGTAAGAGTATATCGATGTTGGCTTTGTGGAGAGCACTAACAGGTATTATGGGGGCGTCTTCAGCCCACGTGCCTTCCAGGAACTTCTTTATCTGTTTGTAGTTCTCGATAGCTTTCTCCCTGGGTACTACATCGATCTTGTTCTGTACAACAATGAGATTCCTAACGCCAATAATATCGAGTGCCGCGAAATGCTCGCGTGTCTGAGGCTGTGGACAAGGCTCGTTAGCTGCTATAACAAGTATTGCTCCATCCATTAGCGCTGCTCCAGACAACATCGTTGCCATCAATGCTTCATGGCCAGGAGCATCAACATAGCTTACCCTCCTCAACAACTTAGACTCTGAGCCATCAGGGCATACTTGCTCGGTAGTATACGCCTCCGGGGGCTCCATGTTCTCACAATAGGCAATACTTCCATCAGCGTAGCCAAGCTTGATGGTCATACCTCTCTTGAGCTCCTCGCTATGCCTAGCAGTCCATATACCAGTAAGTGCTTGTACAAGCGTGGTCTTACCATGATCCACGTGCCCGACAACACCAATATTTACTTCAGGCTGTTTTGGCTCCCAAGGCAATAGACTCTCAACCCTCCACCAAAGTGCTCTAGACAAATAAACTAAAAATGTTTGTTTATAAAAATAGGTTTCCCACGTAAACTGGTCATGTCTAGCTTACAATCACTGTATTAATCTGTACTATGTCCTCGGTTATAGTATTGCCTCTAACGATTTTCCTTCTACGCTCACCTTTCTCTCTCGGATGGAATCCTGGTGGACCCGACAGTAATACTCTCTTCTTGACTCCACCATGGATATCCGGTCTCATTGGGAAGCCACTGTAGTCGCTGCCACCAGTAATCTTGAGCTTAGCGCCTTTGAGCCCGACGAGTGATCCATCAAATACGTCGCCTATCTTCATTCCAACGAGTCTAACAGCTCGTTCATCCTTTATTCTGATCTGCCATGCCTTGGCCCTGAAGACTTCTCCTTCAGCCTCGCTGGCACCAATCTTGTCTGCTAGAATAGCCGCACTGACATGGACTTCATTCTCGGGGATGTTGTCGTCTATCTCGATGACTCCTCTTATATTGATTTTCTCCTTGCTCTCGGGTTTGTAGATCCTTACTGTTACGACGCCATATTTCGCTTCGAGTTTGTCTGCAAGAGCCTTGTTCATCTTTATGATCGGTAGTTTGAATCCTTCTTTCATCTCCTCATCGAAGGGTATATCGTCTCCAACAACTTTTACCTTGATTGGTTTAGCTGTTTTAGCTGCCTCAGGATCTGAGATCACTATCTTGAAGTCTGGCAAACCACATACCCCCGGTGCCTATACGGCACCAGCTTGTATACAGTCTTCTTTATGGGAAACACGCTATACAGGTATATAATATTATTGTGTGAGGCATTACCCTGTTTTGCTCCTAGTGAGAACTTTTACACGATTACTCCAGCCAACGATAACTCTGTCAGCAAGCCCTATGAATAGCCCTGTCTCGATTACACCTGGGAGCATCTTTAGTTCTTTCTCGAGCTCAACAGGGTTGAACAGGGGTGGTTTCAAGTCTATTATAACGCCGCCGACATCAGATACCACTGGGCCATACTTTCCTTTCCTACTGCTTCTCACCACGGGGTTGTAGCCTTTCTCTTTAAGGTATTTGTAGACCATTGAGACAGCCCATGGGAGAACATCTATGGGAACGGGGTGGTTCGTACCTAGTCTATCAACTAGTTTCGTGTAGTCAACGATGAAGATTCTTTCTCTAGAGTAATAGGTTAGTATTTTCTCTAAAGTTAAGGCGGCGCCTCCTCCCTTGATCATGTTTAGTTCTGGGTCAACCTCGTCGGCTCCATCAATATACACGTCTATAGAGTCGATAACCCCGGGATACAATACCTTGAAGCCCTTGGACTTGAGCTTCAGCATGGTGTCAAGTGATGATGCAACAAATAGTCTGTCACGGTAGTCACTAGCCATACCGCCTAGTAGTTCAATAAACTTCTCTACGGTAGACCCAGTGCCAACACCAATAATGTTGGCTCCATCGATATATTTTAGAGCCTCTCTAGCAGCCATAGACTTCGCTTCATCAAGCTCGCTCAAAGAAACCACCAAATACTTGTCTTGTCTAGACAATTGTTTCTAAGTTTAGTCACATATTTAATATAGATTGACCTCTTGGTAGACTGAGGGTTTAGGCGAGGGTGAAACTGTAATGTCCAGTGATACCGAGAGGAAGACATGGATAAGACAACCAATAGTAGTGGTGCTAGGACATGTAGACCATGGTAAGACAACGCTACTTGACTATATCAGGGGCACTGCTGTAGCCAAGAAAGAGCCTGGCGAGATAACACAACATGTTGGAGCAAGTATAGTTCCAGCAAGTGTTCTAAAGAAGGTGGCGGAGCCTCTCAAGAAGTATTTCCCGAAGCTAAAAGTAGAGATCCCTGGTTTACTCTTCATAGACACTCCTGGACACGAGCTTTTCAGCAACCTGAGGCGTCGTGGAGGAAGCGTAGCTGATATAGCGATACTCGTAGTCGACATCATAGAAGGGTTCCAGCCCCAGACCGTTGAGAGCATACAGATACTCAAGGAACGCCGTGTACCATTCGTTGTAGCCGCCAACAAAATCGATAGGATCCCTGGCTGGAAACCCAACCCGGGCGCACCATTCCTTGAAACCATAAACAAGCAGGACCCAAGTGTTGTAGCTAGACTCGACGAGCTCATATACAGGATCGTGGGGCAACTATACGACCAAGGATTCATGGCCGAGAGGTTTGATAGAATACGTGATTTCAGGAGAACAGTAGCCATAGTACCCGTCTCGGCGAAAACAGGAGAAGGTGTTCCAGAACTACTTGCTCTACTAACTGGTCTAGTCCAGCAGTTCATGAAGAAGAAGCTCGTCACAAGCAATGATCCCGCGAAAGGAGTCATTCTCGAGGTCAAGGAAGAGCCTGGTCTCGGCACAACCATAGACGTCATAATCTATGATGGCGTGATGAGGAAAGGTGACCAGATAGTTGTTGCTGGTAAAGAGAAACCTATTCTCACTAAAGTTAGAGCACTATTGATGCCCAGGCCGCTGCAAGACATGAGGGCTCATGAAGGAAAATTCATGACCGTAGACCAGGTTGTAGCGGCTACTGGTGTAAAGATCTCCGCACCCGGGCTTGAGGATGCGTTAGCGGGAGGCCCAATTTACGTTGTACCAAGCCCTGAGCAGGCCGAAGAATACATGAAGAAAGTTAGAGAAGAAGTAGAAGCAATAAGGATCAAGACTGATAACGTGGGTGTTGTTGTTAAAGCTGATACACTAGGTACACTGGAAGCCCTCATAGCTGCTTTGAGGAGAGAAAATATACCAGTTAGGCTAGCCGACGTGGGCCCTGTAACCAAGAATGATGTTATGGAGGCTATTGTGGCAAAGAAGAACAACCCTGTATACGGCGTCATAATAGCATTCAACGTGAAAATACTGCCCGACGCACGTGAATTAATTGAGAAAGAAGAAATCAAAGTATTCAGCCACAACGTGATCTATAGGCTTCTAGAAGAGTACATCGACTGGGTTAAGAAGCTCAAGGAAATGGAGAAACGTAAAGAACTAGAATCACTAATCAGGCCAGGCAAGATAAGGATACTTCCAGGCTACGTGTTCAGAAGAAGCAATCCAGCCATAGTAGGCATAGAGGTTCTAGGAGGAGTGATAAAGCCCGGCTACCCGCTTATGAGAGAAGATGGAACCCGTATAGGCAGTATAATGCAGATCCGGGACAGGGATCAGGTACTGAAAGAAGCTAGAGTGGGCATGGAGGTAGCTATATCGATTAAAGGAAGAGTTCTTGTTGGAAGACATATAGATGAAGGAGACATACTCTACACTGACATACCTAAAGACCACGCTAAGCTATGGCTAACCAAGTATAAGAATGAGCTTAGTGATGACGAGAAAATGGTTCTCAACGAGATAATAAAGATAAAGAGGAAACAAGACCCATTCTATGGGCTAGCGTTCTAAAGTACATTAATCATAAAAGTGAATGAACCTACATGGATTAATGGGGAATAAAGAACTTACCAATCTATTATCTCTTCTTTCTTAAACACAACGTTTATTTCGTGTTCAGCACTCTCAGGGCTATCACTTGCATGTATTATGTTTTCTTGTTTCGATAACGCGTAGTCTCCCCTAATGGTGCCTGGTGGTGCTTGTCTTCCATCTGTAGGGCCTATCATTAGTCTAACGACAGAGATGGCATTGTCTCCTTCGAGAACCATTGCCACGACAGGATTCCTTGTAACGAACTTTATTAGGTCCTCGAAGAAGGGCTTGCCTTTATGTACTTTGTAGAATTCTTCTGCCTGCTCACGTGTGAACTTAAACATTTTCAGTGCTTTTATCTTCAGTCCCTTTTTCTCGAATCTAGAAATAATCTCGCCTACGAGTCTTCTCTCAACACCATCTGGTTTTATGAATACAAGTGTTCTCTCGATAGCCATGGCTTGTACACCGTGGAGAAATGTATTCAGGGGATAAGGGATTTTATGTTTTAGCTTTTCTTAGAGTCCATTTAAGCTTCCTGGGGTTCCTGCCGAGTTTCAAGAAGTTTTTACGGCACTTGCTGCTACAGAACCAGAGTATACTACCATCATTCTTCACATACATTATCCCTGTTCCAGGCTCTATTAGTCTTCCACAGAAACTACAATGAACAATCCTTGGCATCTCTACTACTGCACCCCTCCTTAGCGGACTGGTTTATTCCGGCTAAACCTAATCATGGCTGAACCAATTATTTAAGCTTTATCGCAATATTTATAACAACTACAAGTAGTTAAGAGGGATAAGGAGGAAGACTACATAGGGTGTACGATTAATGAGTGAAGGAGAGGAGAAAAAGAAGATCTATGTTGAACAACCAGCAGTTAATGTCACAGAGGAAATAGGGTTCCCAGCAGAAGTCATACAGATCATTGGTAGAACAGGTGTAACCGGAGAGATAACACAGGTACGTGTAAGAGTTCTCGAGGGAAGAGACAAGGGAAGAATTATCACAAGAAATGTGAAAGGATCTGTTAGAATAGGCGATATACTCATACTAAGAGAGACCGAGAGAGAAGCAAGAAGACTAAGTGGAAGAAGATAAAATACCTCCTTTTAACTACATCTAGAAGACACTGTTCAATTCTAATTAATTCTTCTAAAGGCAATTTATAGAGGTATAATACAGTAGGATTTATAGCGTTTGTAATACCTATATTAATACACATACACAATATACAATGTGTATTAGGAGGATTTGTTAGTGAAACTATTTGATACAATCATAGTTCGAAAATGGAGGGAAAACCTGCTTCTTGCGATCGGTAAGTATAGTATGCTCGGCCTTATTTTCTACATATTTAAATACAATATTTGGGATGTTGCTAAACTAGTTGCCAGCCATGTTTGTCCGTTAGTATACAACTTTGGTGTAATAACTGTTGAGAAAGACATATTCTACATTATTCTTTCACATGTACTGTTCTTTGCCGCAACATATGTTATATCATACACTTTGTTTGTTTTCTTTACTCTACAAGTATTCGTAGTTAGTGTGAAACTCATTGTAACTAGGAAGAAGAGGTATTACATATTATTGGCTTTATTGGTAGCTATCTTAACGTTATTCGTTATATCATATCAGCTACCCGCTTTAAACATAAGAGCAGATATTCTCGCATCGAATAAGATATTGGCCACTCTCGTTCTCTCTGCTACAATTACTTCTGCTGTCTACGTGTATTTCGTGTCTAAAGAAATGATTTCCAGAACAACCATTGGGGAAAAACTACATATTTCAATGAAGCTCGTTAAGGAATATATTACGTATAACCACAAAAAGATCTTGATGATATTCTTCATAGTATTATCGATAGTGCTGGGAGCTGGCTTAGCCATACTTGATGATCCGTCGATAGCAATGTGCATCTCTATAGACTCCTTGTACGCACACATGGGTATACAAATATTCTTAGTAACACTCACGATAACAAGTATGGCTAAACTCGTCTATCCAGAGAAAGTTTATAGAACCGGTGTCTCGTTTTCCAGGGTAACAACCTATGTAACATTCCTTGCTATCGCTCTCATAGCTCTACTTCATATAATTCATCATTTCCTGATTGGAGTACATAACTTATCTCCACTCTGTACATCCGACATAGGGTGCTGCATCTTTTCAGCCAATGTAATTCATTTCCTCTTAGCAGTCTACGTGTTGTTCATGTATTCTCTCGTGATACTGGCAACACTAAACTATATGTTGGGAACAAATATTGAGAACCTCGTGTTTTATAATGCTGCAGCAATACTGTTTGTGCTATACATTTTCTTTGAAGAACTACATATTGTTCAAGTAAACGTGTTCATCGGTATGGTGTTATTGGCTGCGGCTTTAACTGATTTATTGAAGAGTAAAATTGCTACAAAGTAATAAATTGATGTTACAGTATTAAAAAACAGGTAGGTTGTTTACTTTAACAAGAGCTTATGGGGAGCTTACTTTCCTGCTTTTGCTCTGAGTTCTTTTACTTGCTTGATTATTTCCTCTACTAGGTCCTTGGCGCCACCGGGCTCAATGATTGCTGCACTTGCTGCTGCTACTTCGATACCAGCTGCTTCACCTAGTTTCTTCTTGCTTGGTACGTAGACGTAGGGTATCTTCTTTTCGTCACATAGTAGGGGTAGGTGTGCGACAATCTCTGGTGGGTCTACGTCTTCTGCGATTAGTACTAGTTTAGCGAGTCCTCTCTCAACAGCTTTTGTTGTCTCGTTGGTTCCCTTCTTGATCTTGCCGCCTGTTTCTCTAGCCTTCTTTAGTGCTTCATATGCTTTCTCGGCTAGTTCTGGGGGTACCTCAAATTTTACATAGAAAGGCTTGCTCATCTCCTCATCCTCCTCCCATCTAGGTCGTCGAATCTGTGATAATAGGATAAGATTAGTTGGGCTAATAAAACTATCCTCTTACTAGTTGTGTGCATATATCGCTCTTAAACCACTGGGTGTCTTCTCTATACGGGCGAATCCATACCTATAGAACTGTACTACTGTTCCCTCATTGATTTCCTCAAGAGCTTTCTCGACTAATCCATGTTCACGTATAAGCTCTTCTCCCTCCGGCTTCCAGATCTCTATTAAAGACGCTTGGTCTTCTGGCACCCACTGTATTATCGGTGCACCATGCTTCCTAGCTGTATCAAGACTAGTATCGATAAACAATGTCTTGACCACAACTTTGTTCTTCTCTACAATGACTCCCTTGTACTCTACATTGGCTAACTCCATAAGCCTTACTATCTTGTTCTTGGTGAACAATTCTATGTCTCTAGAAGAAACATACACTTTGATACTGGGCCCATTGAGTACATACTTGTAGGATTCTCTTGTATCAGGGTGACGTAGCACATTTGCCTCCAGGGTCTCGGGAGCATTTTCTACGACTAGTTCTAGAGGCTCTACAACCATCATATACCTTGGTGCTCTCGGGTCTATTATCTTCCTGTTGATCGATGCTAGGTTCGCGTAGCTTATCACTGCATCAATACTCTTGATCCCGACGTCCTTTATGATCTCATGTATAGTCTCTGGGACAATACCCCTTCTACGTAGGGCTGCAAGTGTGCCGAATCGTGGATCGTCATAGACCATGAAGCCTTCTTTGATTTTTGCTCTCATCTTTGATTTACTAAGCATGACTCCTTCGAGGCTTAGGCGGCCGAAGTGTATTGTCTCAGGGTATTTCCAGCCCATGTAGTCGTAGAGGTATTTCTGCTTGATAGTGTTTGTCTGGTGCTCTTTTGCACGGAGAATATGTGTTACACCCATCAAGTGATCATCTATGGCTGCCGCGAAGTTGTATGTCGGCCAAACAATATACTTGTCGCCCACAACTGGGTGCGGTGTCTTGCTGGTATCTATGATTCTCAATGCAACCCAGTCTCTCACAGAAGGATCGGGGTGGTTTAGGTCGGTTTTTACTCTGACAACAGCTTCTCCTTCACCGTAGTGTCCTTCGAGCATTTTATCGAATTCTTCTAGCTGCTCTTCAGGAGACTTGTCTCTGTGCGGACATGGTTTACGTTGGTCTCTATACCTACGGAATTCCTCGGGGCTACACTTGTCCACATAGGCTCCTCCACGTTTGATCAATTCTTTGGCGATATCGTAGAATATCGGCATTCTCATACTCTGGATGTATTCTTCATCCCACTTGATGCCAAGCCATTTGAGGTCGTCTTTAATCTGGTTGTATGCGTCTGGGAATGGTGCTTTTGTTCTTGGGTCTGTGTCCTCGAATCTCAGTATCATCTTACCCTTGTACATTACGGCATAGAGGTAGCTCAAGAGAGCTGGTCTAGCGTTCCCCAGGTGTATAGTATAGTCGGGGTTGGGGGCGAACCTGGTTACAACCTTGCCTTCAACGGCATTGGGTAGTGGAGGCAGTTCTTTCTTCTCCTCAACAGTCTTCTCCTCAAGAAGCTCGGGCCAGTTTTCACGTAGTATTCTCTCTTGTTCTTCTAGCGTGAGCTTGTTTACTTCCTCGACAACCTCTTTGATCACTGGTATTAACTGCTTTATTATCTTCCTGACCTCGGGTTTCTCAGCAACAATCTTTGAGACAACGGGTCCTAGAGCAGCTTTGCCTCCATGCTTGTAAGCGTTGAGTAGCGCGTGCTTGTACGCGATTTCTCTAACTTCTTTTAACAGTGATTCTTCTAGCGTCATCTCTACTCACAACCACTAGTATGTATCTCTCGGGACGCTCCCACGGGAAGTTTATCACTAATGTAACTATACCAGAGCAAACACTCTTATAGACTCTTACTTCTCCTTTCCCAGTGATAATGTAGGCTATCTTGTCTCTCTCCTCAACCTCGTCTCCCTCGCTAACAAAAACAATAGGGTCGGCGCCCTTGATCTCCATTAAGCAAATACTCGTGCCCTCCTCGACAAGAATTGCCTCTAATTCACCGCCCGACTTGAACTTGGGGATAACTATTATTGATTTCTTCATCCTCGCTTCAACAAGATCTACTGCTTTCTCGACGACATCCTCATAGAGAATATGCCCATAGTATTTCTCGCCGCCAGGTGTCTTGGAGAAGAAATATTCCCCGTCTTTATACACGATATAGTAGTCTCCTTCAACTCCTTCAACGAATACTTCTGGGAACTCGTATTCGCTCATAATGGATCAACCCGTTTTGATGACCATGTATTTCTCTAGATCTATTCTCCTAGACTCAATAATCGTCTTAAGGGGGTCTAGGAGAATGAATGGTTTACGACGGAGCTCCTTTATGGAGGATGCTCCGACAAGAAACATGACTGATTTCAGCTCGTCAACATAGTTTTTAACATATTCTACGGCACCGTCAACACCTGATTCGAGTAGCTTCCTTAGAACAGGTTGTGCAAAACCATTCATGTCTGCTCCGAGTACTATGTTCTTCGCCGCCCTAATACCATCCCATACGCCACCGCTAGCTATAATGAATGCTTTGGGGTTAGCCCACCTGGCTTCTATGACTGCCTGTGGCGTGGGTATACCCCATTTCCGTAGTTTTTCTGCAAGCAAGACCTTGTCCCGGGCTCCCCTCCTACGTGCACGATACTCTTCTACACGAACCCAATTGGTACCACAAGCACCAGCCACATCGAAGTACTCTATGCCGATACTGCTTAGAAGCTCGACAACCTCCATAGACAATCCATTGCCAACCTCCTTGACTATAACTGGTACACTAAGTTCTCTCACAATATCCTCTAATATACCTAGGGATTCTCTAGTGAACCTCGTATCACCCTCGGGCTGCACGAGCTCCTGCGCCGGATTCAAGTGTACGGCGAGTGCATCAGCTTTTATCGCGTCAACAATATTCTCTATATCACGTAGAGAGAGATCATGGAGAGTGTTCAGCCCTATATTCCCTATGACAGGAACGTTCTTCGCAACCTCTCTTACAATAGTATAGGACTTCTTGATCTCATCAGTAGGCTTCTCGATCATTGCTCTCTGGCTACCAACACCGATAGCTATACCTGTTTTCTCAGCGATTCTTGCAAGCCCTTCATTGATCTTTGTTGCCTCAGGGTGTCCTCCAGTAATCCCTGTTATCATGAGTGGTGCTTCCAGGGTGTAGCCTAGGAACTCTATTGATGTATCTATATCCTTGTAGTCTACGAGGGGTAAAGCCTGGTGTACTAGTATTATAGACTCGTATAGCTCCCGGCATTCACCCGGGAATACAGTGTCTTCTTTGAGGACAACATCTATGTGCTCGAGTTTTCTAACCACTGTCTCGTTCACTAACATCATCCTCCAGTACTAGTAGAGACAAATACCCGGGGAGGTCATCCAGTAAAACACCATCTAATGGGGGAGTTACCCCTTTTACCATGTATTGTAGACTGTTGAAGACAATAAGTGATTCGGTCAACAATTTACTACACTCAAGTCCCGCTATACAACATTTGGCGAGAGCTATGGCGGTATAGCCCCCAAGATGGATGACAGCTGCTCTGAAAGCTTGTTCGTTAAAAAGCTCTGTTACAACACTTCTATCATCATGCCTCAAGTGTTTTGTAATAACAAAATTCTTTTCTATATTGAGCTCCACAGGTTTTTCACCGCCCCTATAGATAATACTCGTGCCAAGAAGTACACTGGTTCTAAGAGCTTTCAGCACCATTAATCTAACAGGGTCGCTGACAATCTTTTCGTCAATAATACTGCAAGCCCTTAGAACTTCGTCATCAGGTAGATCCATTTCTTTCAGCAACAATGTTGTTATGAATGCATATAATCCCAGTCCATATACAGGCTTATCAATGTTTATTTCTATGGAAAAATACTCCTCGGCAATATACTCGCTTAGCATGTCAATGAACTTTTTTATGTAATTAGCCAATACTCTACCATAGTCTTCTCCATTGTTGTAGGATACTTCTACTTTGTTTCCTCCAGAACTAGTATCAAGATTTACTTCAACACGTGTTGAGTGGTTGTGGACTATAACGGGGTTGTTGCATTTTATTGGAGTGTAGAATATAGGTACAGGTATTTCTTCAATCAAACCCATGTTATCCAATTTAATTCCCTGATTAAGTTAATGCCTGTTACTTGCTAAAGAACTGTATGGCGGCATAACCTACTACAGCCGATTTATCGCCTGAAGTGTCACCGCTTGTCGCGTATTTGAGGAGTTTCGCGGCTGCCTTGTCTTTGTATTTGAGTTTCGTGTACTCAGCTAGACCCATCACTCCTCCTGGGCCGCAAGCTGTTACATTGTATTCTCTGACTACATCATAGAACTTGTGTATATCAAGTGTTTCAATAAGAGTATTGATTGCCTCAAGGTCTTTCTTCATGGCTTGTCCATGTGGTTCATAGTGCGTGAAATCAGTGCTCGCCAACACAACTATGTCTCTACCGAGGCTTGTTTCCGCATCAATAATTGACATGGCTAGGTCCTTCGCTACCTCGGGGGTCTGGATGCCAAGGACTATGGGTACGATTCTTACTCTATCACCGTATAGGTACTGGATGAACGGCAACTGTACCTCGATACTATGTTCCTCGACGTGAGCGTAAACATCTAGTTCAGCATAGTTGCTATTGTTAACTATGGCTCTAGCGAGTTCTTCATCGACCTCTAGTTCTCCAAGAGGAGTAGCCCATCTACCCTTGGGGTAGACTGAAACAAGTGCACCGTAGCCAGTATGGTTTGGCCCTATAATGATTATTGTTTCTGGGACGCCTTCCTCGGCTAATGCACTAAATGCATGGGCTGCAACGGGCCCACTATATATGTAGCCTGCATGTGGTACAACAAAACCCGTGCTCCGTTTAATACGTGCTTCAGAGACTTTGGGTATACGGCCAGGACCTACTTCGTGTGTAAAACACCACTCGATAAGCTTCTTGAGCTCATTAGGATCTGAAGGGTAAAAGTAGCCTGAAACAGCTGGTTGACGAACTTCGGGTATATACTCCATTTAAAAATCACCTTTCGATACGGGCCTCGAAAGCAGACGGGGGCTCTGGCAGGTCTTTGTCTGGCGGCAATACTCCTTTCTCTCTAAGTATTTGTCGTGCAAGCAACCAGTAGACTAGTGCTAGGCTCTTCCTACCCTTGTTGTTTATAGGTATGATCAAGTCTATGAACTCTGTCCTGTTATCCGTGTCTACCAGTGCTACAACAGGTATGCCTATCTCAGCTGCTTCCTGGAGAGCCTGGTTGTCGGCACGTGGGTCGGTTATCAGTACTACATCGGGCTCGAAGTACTGTTTTAGAGACGGGTTTGTGAATGTACCGGGCAGGAACCTGCCTATGAAGGCTTTGCATCCAACATACTGACAGAACTTCGTGACAGGCTTCTGGCCGTATTGTCTAACG
This sequence comes from Desulfurococcaceae archaeon MEX13E-LK6-19, assembly GCA_029637525.1. Taxonomy (NCBI): domain Archaea; kingdom Thermoproteati; phylum Thermoproteota; class Thermoprotei; order Desulfurococcales; family Desulfurococcaceae; species Desulfurococcaceae archaeon MEX13E-LK6-19. Next base: position 705,120 of record CP072660.1, on the reverse strand, counting down.
GATACAGCTGCTAGTTTAGCTGGGTCGTATCTGGCTAGGAATTTCGCGGCGATCCTTATTCTCTCATCAATTTTCCTTATATCGAGTATGTAGAGACCATCGTTTCTAACTCTGTAAACAAATCTCTCCATGAATTTTGTACATATGTGTGTACCTATATGTGCACCAGCAGCCAAGTAGTCTTCAAGAGGGATAAGCAGTTCAACACCTCTTCTCTCCTGCTGTGGCTGTGGTTGTTCTGGTTGTGGTTTTCCTTCAGCTGGTGTCTCAGTCATTCAATCTCACCCCATGGGATACAAGTCAGGATATTTTCGGGAAATTAAGGATCTCGTAGGCGAGGTCGACGTGGGAGAGGAACATTCTTCTACAACAATACCTCTTAACACCTAGTTCATCCAGAACTTTACCCGGATCCTCCCCTGCTTCAACACGTTTCTTGAACTCATCCCAGAGATGCCCTATCGGGGCGCCACATGTAAAACATCTTACAGGAATAATCATGACGTGTTCACCTGTAGGATTTCTGCCATCTTCTTCTAGCACTATACCTCATATACTTCTCTGGCTCAGTACGTCTCGGGTCGCCGGACAACATGTATCTATCATACTCTGTTAGTATCCTCTTGAGCTCCTCGTTGTCGCCAGCATACTTTAGTAAACCACGTGCAATAGCCATTCTAACTGCATCAGCTTGGCTCATGTAGCCTCCTCCCTTAACGTTCACTTTTATGTCAACAGTCTTCCACAAGTCGCCGACGAGTACCAGAGGCTCGTACATCTTTAGTCTAGCGAGCTCGATCGGCCAGATCTCTAGTGGTACACCGTTTATCCATATCCTCCCGCTACCAGGCTTGATTACTGCTCTGGCTATACTTGTCTTCCTCTTACCAGTAGCTATGACTATTTTTTGTGTAGTAGCTGCCTGGCTCACTCTCTATAACCCCTCCAGCCAAGGTGTTTTGAGAGTTCAAGGAGAGTTATATATTTGTTCCTAAGCCTACTGACATCAGCTTCCTCGAATCTAACGAACTCCTTCTCTTTACCCTCAAGCTCCGGCGGTACACCAGTATATACGATTAGCCTCTTATACGCGTTCCTCCCACGAGGCTTGTCCATGGGCAACATGTTCTTCACGGTTCTCTTCAGTATGTTGTGGGGTGCCTTGGGCCTCCTTATACCACTCTTATATGGGTTCCTTAGAGTACGTACTTCTTCGAGGAGCTTGTAGCCCATTATAACTCGTTTAGGCTCACCACTAATAACAGCCTTCTCCGCGTTGACAACGATCACTTTGTATCCTTCAAGAAGCTTCTTGGCTACAATGCTGGCTAGTCTACCGAGTATCTGGTTCGTAGCATCAACCACGAGGGTCTTGGCTTGTGCCTGCCCGCTAGCTGACACGGCTATCACCCAATTATCTTCACATTACTTCCACGAGGATTCTCCTTAACAAGGTCTAGTATAAACATTGGTTTCCCTCCAGCAGCTTTAATCTTCTCTATAGCTTTCTTAGAGAACGCTACAGCAGCAACAGTGACAGGGTGATCCAGTACTCCCGCGCCAAGTACTTTACCCGGTACTACAACCACATCCCCCTCACTAGTATACCTGTTAATCCTACTTACGTTGACTGCTATCCTCTGTCTCCTAGGTTTCTCGAGTAGCTCTGCCACAGCCCTCCATATGGGAGCGTTGTTTCTCCTCGAAGCCTTATATAGCTCGTCTATAGTCTTTCTCAATACTATATTTGTTGGCCCAGTCCTCTTCACTTCATAACACCCTGCTCCCTGAGTTTATCCAGGAACTCATCTAGTTTAGACTCAATAATCTTAACTGCTTCTAAAAGAATTCTCTTGGGTGGGAGAGCACCAGTGGATTCTATTGTGAGTATGAACTCGTTTTCACGATGACCAATACGTATAGCCCCATTGGGGCAAGCTGATTCACACATACGACATAGGGTACAATCAAGAATCTTGTCTTCACGTACAACGAGTTTACCATTCTTCTTATCTAAAACACCTTTAGGACAAACATCAATACACTTAGTGCACTCGCTATCACATTTCTCCGGGTCAATCTTTATGTTAGGAACATACTTGTGGGCGGCTACCGATACAGGGCTCCATTTGGCGTGTTCACGTCCTCTACCAAGACGAGCATATGCTTCAAGACGTATCTCATGTCCTGGTCCAAGGATTAGTATGGGGATTGTGTCATAGACAGGTTTTACGTCTGGGTCGCTTGGCTTGAGGTCCTTGCTATAGACTATGAGGGGTTTACCGGATTCCATAGGGTTCTTTGCTATGAGGTCGAATTTAGCGAAGCACTCCTCGGTGAAGATAGCTTCCTCGCCGGCTTCACGGCATTCCTCTGGGCTCTTGTATTTCTCGAGAGCTGCCTCACTAGTCAATGGGATGAGGCCCAGTCTGTGAGCAACTATTTCATCGTAAAACACGCTTGAGTTAACCGTGAAAACCACGACATCTATAGCCATTGTGGGTACTTCACTTATAGCGGCACGCCTAATAGCATTGAGTATATGGAGAGGAATGTTTTTGACATGAATTCTCAAGCGATTAGGGGCTTTATCCAAAACACTTACTTCAATACCCAAGACTACACCACCAAACCAAAAACAAGACTAGACTCTTCTACCACGTCTACCTCCTGGCCTACGTGTTGTATCGTGTGGTATCGGTGTAACATCCTCAATCCTGCCGATGATGAAGCCTACTCTAGCTAGGGCTCTGATCGCTGCTTGCGCACCTGGGCCAGGAGTCTTTGGTCCATGACCGCCTGGTGCCCTGACTTTAATGTGTAGAGCTGTTATACCCTTGTCCATAGCGGCCATTGCTGCCCTACTAGCCGCCAGCATGGCTGCATAGGGGCTTGGTTTCTCACGGTCGGCCTTTACAACCATTCCACCGCTTGTACGGCTCACTGTCTCGGCTCCAGTCAAGTCTGTTATATGTATAATTGTGTTGTTGGGGCTGCTATAGATGTGGGCTACACCCCATTTGAGCTCACGGCCATAGAAACTCATATCTCATCCACCCCCTAGGCTTCACCACCCTGTTGTTCTTCAGCCATTTTCTTGAAGGGGCTTGTGGGAGCGTAATCAATCAAGTCTTCTTCGTCACGAGAAACAATGTACCCGGGGACAGTGACTCTACGCCCACCAATAGCTATGTGGCCGTGTACAATAAGTTGTCTAGCCTGGTAGATTGTTCTGGCGAGACCCTTCCTGTAGACTATAGTCTGCAGCCTCCTCTCAAGAAGATCCTCTACAGTAAGAGACAATACGTCGTCGAGTGTAGCGTTCTCAGGCAAGAGACCCATCTTGTAGAGACGGTGTAGTAGTGCTTTCTCTTCTTTCTCACGTATCTCTGGTGGTGCTGCTAGGAGTGCTCTGGCTTGGTGCCTGAACTTCCTGATCATTGTCTTGGCTATCCATAGTTCTCTCTTGTTCCTCAGACCATATTCTCCGACAAGCCTCATTTCCTCTATCAGAGTCTCTTTACGCCAAGGATGACGGGGGCCTTCCCATTTCTTCCTAGGCTTCCTAGGATCACCCATGGCCGGGTCTACCTCCTCTTCTTCCTTACACCAACGGTTATACCTAGTCTACCTGTTGTACGTGTCCTCTGTCCTCTAACCTTCAAGCCTAGAGCATGTCTTATACCGCGGTAGCTCTTGATCCTCTTCTCCCTCTCGATATCCTGTTTAACATAATATATTAGTTCTGCTCCAATCAAGTGCATGTCCTTACCGGTCTCATAGTCTTTCCTACGGTTGAGCATCCAAGTCGGGATACCATAGGCTGCAGGATCCTTAAGGGCCTCCTCGATCTTCTTGATCTCCTGATCTGTTAGGAAGCCAATCCTCTTCTCTGGATCAATGCCAAGTACTCTACAAAGAGCATACGCGAGGTTTACTCCAACACCCTTTATTTCAGCTAGACCATAAGCTGTCTTCAGCGTGCCATCAATATCCGTGCCAGCTATACGCACTATATACCTTAGCCCAGCTTCGCTCAAACCAGTATACCACCTACTACCCTATTCTCTCCCGCGTAAAGCACCTTAGAACACCTAAGCCTAAAAACCTATTATAAGGTTATCCTGCAATACACTCTAAGAAACAGCGTCAACGGCTAAATAGTATTGATGAGGTGGACCACCATAGACTATATATACAAGGAATTATTCACCGCAAGCCAGAAAGTCTTCACGATAGCCGACGTGAAGATAGGCGGGCTTCCTGGAGAGAATCCCGTCCTCCTAGTAGGCTCGATATTCTATCTTGGAGACAAGCTTCTCACAGGAGACAACAGGGTTTTCGATAAAGAAAAGGCCTCAGAGCTAATCAACGAAGCTATTTCCATAGCGGAAAACTATAACCTGAGCTTCGGACTAGACGTCGTTCTTCCCCAGGAAGACTATGTCGAGAAAATACTCGAGTTCGTATCAAACTACAACATACCATTGTTCCTGGATTCACCTGACCCGAAAACAAGGATCAAAGCATATACGTTGGCTAGAGAACTAGGTATCATAGACAAGGTTATCGCCAATGGTATAGACATGCACACACCTAGTGAGGAACTAGAAGCAATCAAGAATTCTGGGATAAAGACGGCAGTACTATTCGCGTTCGACCCATCAAACCCGTTCTCTTCACTCAAACCAAAAGACAGGCTCGGTATCGTGGAGAAACTCCTACAACTAGTACACAAAGCTGGAGTAGAGAACATGATAGCGGACGCGATAGTACTCGACCCAGGTAGTATAGCTTTGAGCGCCGAGACAATATTCCTCGTAAAGAGAGAACTAGGACTGCCAGCCGGGTGCGCGCCAGCAAACGCTCTAGGGCCTGTGAACAAGAAGAATTTCGATGTAAATGAGGTCATAGGGATACAGTCCGGCATAGCCGCTATGCTACGTGTATATGGAGCGGATGTAATCATGTATGGTCCTGTGAAGAGGATAAAGTATGTTGCACCAGCTCTAGCGACGGTAGATGGTATGCTAGGTTATCTAGCCCGCCAGGAAGGAGTAAGAATCAGCAGGAAACACCCGATCAAGTCATTGTTGAAGAGAATACAGCAATTATTTGCTCAACAAAAATAGTTCAATACACTGTATCCATGGTGTCTAGCTCTAGTGCTTTAATCCATTCATCCATGAAGTTTTTCTCTTCAGCAAGGTTTACATGGTACACATTCTCAGTGAAGGAGATGATGTGCTTGAAGAACTTCTTGTACAGAGCAGTTATGTAGAGTCCTGTTAAAACCATATTGCCTCCAACAACAATTCTATTGGGGTTATCCACAGGCACTAGCCTAAGGTAAACAGCGTCAACAGGATTTATCGATGACCCGAATCTACCTGAGAGAAACACTATTTCTACATCGCTTTGCTCTAAGCCAGCTTTCTCTAACAGTATGCTCCAGCCTGTTTTCACTGATGCCAGGGCTTTCTGGAACTCACGTAGGTCATGCTGTGTGAAAACTATGTCACCGTGTTCTCCACGTGTAATCCTATAGCATTTTACTCCATTGACTAGCTCGTATCCCTTGACTATACGTCCACTCTTGTCAACAAGTCTCTTCCTGAGAAGCTCCGCTACAAGACTGATGAGACCCGAGCCTGTGATCCCTGTGGGCACGCCCTGGTATTCGAATACTGGCTTGCCATTGCTATCGATTTCTTTGACGGTGATGCTTGTGATCCCTCCGGTGTCAGCCATTGCTCCATATTGGATATGTCCTTCGAAGGCTGGTCCCGCCGGGGTACTTGTGGCGTAGACAAGTGGTTTATCTCTATCAACGACAAGTATGATCTCTGTGTTGGCTCCAAGGTCTATTATCATATAGGGTGTCTTGGCTTGGATATACTCTGTTGCGATGAGGTCTGAGAATGCGTCGCCGCCAACGAAACCAGCTATGAAAGGCATTAGTAGACAAGGCACCTTCCTGTCCGCTGTACTCAGTAGTTTAAGGAATGGCCCCTTCATGGTAGGTTGGAATGGTTTCCTCGCAAGACTATCTAGGGGTAGACCCATGAATATGCTCTCCATAACAGTATTCCCGGCTATTAGACAAGCGATCGTGTTTTCATCAATGAGTTTCCCGATGGCGCTAGTGAGTTTCTTCATCATATCTTTCTTGTACTCATTGTTCTCCAAGGCTTTAGATAGTCTCGACACAACATCAAGCCCATATGTATTCAATGGATTGGAGACAACGCCTCCTCCCTTAATACCTCCGTCGAGACCGATGTACTGGTAGGCGATCTTTGTTGTCCCAAGGTCTATGAGCAGTATCTTATAGTCTTCTCCCTCTATTGGAAGCGACGCCACTATAGTGTCGTTGTAGACCACATGCTTACTTAAACTTGAATCCACTGTATCGAGGAATACTGTTCTATGCATTGATTCTAGTGCCTTGTTATCGATAACCTGGAATAATGGGTCAACATGTTTTATTTCAACAGAGAACATTTGGAGGGCAATAAGCTTTCTTGGCTTAGGTTCCCTGATAAGTCTTACCTTTACGTCACCAAGTATTCTCACTTGACAAGCTAGTCTTAGTCCATTATTGTTCCTGATCCCCCGGATGACCTCGTTTCCCGTGGGCTCACTTGTTTCTCCTTCAACAAATACTTTACATAAACCACATAAACCATTGCCTCCGCAAGGCAGTGTGATGAGGTTTTTGGATGCAAGGAATCTCCCTAGATTCTCTCCTACATCAACCTCATAGACTCCATGTTCTTCAATATAGACCTTGGCTTTGCTTTTAGTCAAGAATTCTTCCTCCCATACTTTTTCTCGGCATACTCATTGATTATCTTCACTGCTTCAACGGCATCGCGGGCCCATGCATCAGCTCCTATTTCCCTGGCGAATTCTGGTGTTGTAGCAGCTCCCCCTATTATAACGAATACCTTGTCCCTGAGATTCTCCTCCACAAGCCTGTCTATAACAGTCTTCATATACTTGATCGTTGTTGTTAACAACGCGCTCATCCCGAGGACATCAGCATCATGCTTTCTTATTGCTTCAATGAACTTGTCGGCATCAACATCAACCCCTAGATCAATGACTTTATGTCCAGCAGCCTGCAACATCACTGCCACAATAGTCTTCCCAATATCATGAATGTCGCCCTTCACTGTACCAATAACAATAGTCAACGACTTGCTGGAAACACCCTTGCTTCTTGATTCTTCCTGGAGCAAGGGCTCTAGCTTACGGAAAACACTCTTAAAGATCTCTGCTGCCTCAAGGAGCTCCGCTATGAAGTACTCGCCCTCCTCATAGAGCTTCCCGATCTCATCCATAGCCTTGCTCATAGGCCCAAGCATTATGTCAGTAGCACTATAGCCCTCATTCAATGCCTTCTCAACACTCTCCTCAACACAATCGGCATCAAGATCGATGAGACAATTCTTTATCTCATCTAAGATATTAGACAATATTCTCCACCACGGTTCAATAGTATGAGAGGAATACTCTTAAACACTAATAGTACAATAGGACAGGTAATAATACTAGCTTCCGGAGGATGAACAGAGTCTTGGTAAGAGTGAGTCACGTCGGCAGTTTCCCTCTGGATTATAGTAGAGAGAACGTCTGTAGAGTGGCAAGAGATCTGTATAAGATAGGTGTTGATGCTCCTCCTTATCCGCAGATGAGGAGCTTCATCGATATATATCTTGAACCACTTGTTAAGACAGGTATTCTCACCAAGAAAGCAACTGGATTCTTTCTAAACATTAGTGTTGAAGAGCTTGCCGAAGTAAAGCCTCCTAGGCCAGAGATCCCTGAGGCAAGGGATCTCGTGGAATGTACTAGAGGAGAAGGTATAGTGTTTAAGTGGTATCGTGCACCAGTAACTGGCGTTTTCACACTAGCATCAAGAATCTATGTAGGAGATAGTATTGGTTTAGAAAACACTTTACTTCCAAGACTGAGCATTGTAATGAAGTTCTTTATAGAATACGTGAAATCTTTCATTAATTATCTAACGGGTCTAGGCTACAATATAGTATTTATTGATGAGCCTGTCCTAGGAGTTATTGTGGGTCGTAGGAGGATTCTTTATGGACTAAAAGATGACGATATCATTGACACTATAGACACCGTACTAAGTACATGGAGTGGCGAAGCTGGTATCCATGTTTGTGGTAGAGTGTCCAGTAAATTAGTCGAAATCCTTGCTATGTCAAATAAATTAAAGTTCCTTAACTTCGAATTCTATGACAACCCCAAGAACATTGAATCAATAAACAAGGATGTTCTCGAGAAATACGATAAAATTATTGCTCCGGGTGTAGCTAGTGCTAAGAAACCTGTTGTCGAGAACGTAGACGATATTCTTGGTGTATTGAAGAGAGTCTATGAGGTTTCTGGAAAGAGAATAGACTTGGTATCTGCCGACTGCGGCTTCGGAGGTCTAAAGAATGCTCTCGGAGACAACGAGGAGGAGTACAAAGTATCTATAAAGAAGCTTGAAAACATTGTTGCTGCTGTAAGGCTTTTCGAGAAACTAGTTTAGTTTCATAAGCTATTTCAAGCGACTTGATAAGCCCATCGAGGTCTAGAGGAGATGAAAACACTACACCATGTAGTAGATCTCTATACTCGCTAAGGAACCCTTGTAACTCGTTGAGAGGTATAGAAGGTTGTTTTATCTTCTCCAATATCTTCTTATTCTTTTCTGTTGACACTATGATGTAAGGGTATAGTTCTACACCCTGCTTCTCTGCTGCATCAAGAACTTTCATGTACTTTTCAATTGATTCCTTACTAAGCCTTAATACTAGGTAGAAGTCTGCACCAGAGTCTATCCTCTTAACAATGTCTTCGAAAGGATAGCGTAGGCTTATTATTGCTCCAATTTTTAGTTTAGGTACTTCTTTCTCAAGAAGCTTGATCGCGTCGATGGTGGTTATGTCTCTGACAATGACACCTGACCTAGGGATGTCTCCGTGAGTCAAAACAATACCATCAATACCATATAGTTGCGCTGCATATGCGAGGGATAGCAGGGCTGTACGATTCACGTCATAGAGCCTTATATGTGATATTACGCATTTACCTGTTACATTCTTCACATAGATACCCGTGGCAATAGAGTTTGGTGCGGGTATTCCTAAAGGAGATTCTGGAATATCAAAGCAATCAACATACTCTTTGACACTAGTTAGTATTGTCTCCAGTTCTCCTATTTCCTTTCTTGGCGCTAGCTCCACTAGTATTTTCAATCTCAGACCACTCTCCTCCCACAACATCCAGTTGATTTAAGCAATCTTATTCACTGAAAAGAGTAGATAAACCTATCGTACTACTAAGGACAATAAATGGAAAACAACTTAATTACAACCTAGATAACTATCTGGATGAGCTACGGAGCTCGTTTCTTCTTTCCTGAAATAAGTTCTTCAAGAATACTCTTTAATTCACGTGCGTTATCCAGCATATCATGGTCATTGTTGAAGAACACGTAGATCTTCTGTGCGTTAAGCCCAAGTATCTTCTTCGCTACATCAACTAGTTCTCCTGTCGAGTACCTGTGTGCATACCATAGTGTTCGCCCATGCATACGGAGGTAGACATAAGGTCCTGATTTAGCGTAGAACCTGTATTCTGGGGCGTCGACCGATACTACTGTTATCTCGTGTTCACGGGCTTTGTCAACCCATTCTCCAGAAAACCATGTATGGTGTCTCCACTCCAGTGCCGCCATCCACCCGAGGTCTAGTTTCGAGAAGAAATTGACTATTCTCTCCCAGTTATTCGGGAGAGCATTGAATGTGGGTGGGAGCTGGAATAAATAGAAGTCAAGTAGATTAAATTCTTCCAAAGGTTTAATGACTTCGCGTAGTTTGTTAAACCACTCTAGTGCTTGGGGAAGCCTTAGTCTATAGACATGGGTTACCCTCCTATGGACTTTAACCGCCCATCTTATGTTCTTTTCCCTACTGTATCTAAGCCATCCTATAACCATGCTTCTATATGGGATCCTATAGAAGCTGGCGTTGAGTTCAATAGCATTGAGATTAGATGATGAAGCATACCAACGGAATCCATCGGGGTTCCAGTCATAGCTCCAGCCACTGGTTCCCACGTAGATCTCTACCACTCTACACCAACCATATCCTACTATAATTACACTATCGAATAGATAATCTTTGCCTCTACACAATATAATTGTTTAATAAAAAGTATCGGTCGGCAAGACGGAGGTCTTCACCCGAGACCCCCGTCATCCGTCCAGGCCAGCATCCTCATCCCAAAGAATCTACGCCTAGGTGTTGTTCATCATCGCCCGCCACATAGTCAGCATCGGCCGTTCTCTGCACCAACTATTGTTTTGTATCTAAACCCTTTTTAACTAAGCTTATATAATGAAGTGCCCTGGCTATTTTATTCCAGGGAAAATATTAGCTGTAAATACAGAGGTTTACCGTGTAGTACACGGTGGATAAGAATGAATGTTTTTGGTTTAGGTAAAGACGATGGGTTCTGGGAGAAAGCATTTGCTGCGACTGGTTTACTTGGCCCACTATCTGCTTTCATGAGTATCTCTATAGCAATAGCCTATAGTCCCTGGTTTAGCTGGTCCCGTAACGCCTTGAGTGATCTTGGTCATTCTACTCGTAGTGGTGTTGCCCCCATATTCAACTTCGGGTTAACGCTCGCTGGGGTACTGATAATAATTTATTGTGTAACGCATCTCTACAGGAAAACCGTTAGCTCATGGTTTATAATGACTATGTCCGGGTTCTTCTTGATACTCATAGCTGTATTTGATGAAGTCTACGGGAAACTACACTTCATAGTCTCTCTTCTATTCTTCCTAACTGGTACACTTGGAAGCCTAGTGTTTTACCTAGAGAAAAAGAATCCTCTCGCCATAACTGGCTTCTTTATAAGTGCTTGTGTATGGATTTTCTACTACTACATACCCAAAATAGTTGATGTAGGCATAAGTGTTGGCATATCCGTACCAGAATTCATATCAAGTATAGCTATATCAGCTTGGCTTATGTGGGAATCTCTAGAAGACCTTGTTAAACACCACTGAAGCAAAAGACTAGCCAACAAGATCTTTATGCATGTAAGGGCTATTGCTGGGTCTATAGTAGCCATGTTTCCTATAGTACTCACGTACCCCTATACCTGATAACACCAGTATTTTCTTCATACCATACTCTTCTCTCGCAATCCTTTCTGCTTCCCTCAAGAGCTTAGAGCCCCATCCTTGATGCTGCCATTCAAACAATGGTTTCTCTCCAACAGGTACCTGAGGTCCGTAGATATGGAGTTCTCTTATGATAGCCGTCCTCCCGTCTATCTCGGGCCTATGTGCTTTCTCGCTGGGTATCCTTAGCCTCAGGAACCCTATGATAATATTGTTCACAGTGTCCTCCACGGCTAGGAACTCTTCTATACCCTTGCTTGCCTCGTATGTTGTCCTTGTTATCCTCGTGTACTTGGGGTCTGGTAGCTTATTGAATTTCCATAGCTGCCGCCCTACTTCGCGGAACCTGATCTCGTTTATAGTGACCCCTTTCTCTAGACACCGTTTCTCAACGAGCTCCCTTAAGTTACCCTTCTTGGGGCCTGCTTCTATGATTGTGGCTGGTATATCCCTCTGGATCCTCATTACCCTAACGTATTTGGGTATGTACCTGTACATCTCCGAGATCAGCTCAATTGCTTCCTCGTCGCTCAAAGGCTTGTACTTGCCTTCACGCCACCACTCATAGAGAACTGTCCCCTTGACTACTACTGTCGGGTATATCTTCAGCATGTCAGGCCTGTAGTCGGGGTCTTCGAAAATCGTCTTGATCATTTCAAGATCCTTGTCCGGATCGCTTCCGGGGAGACCAGGCATGATATGGTATACTACTTTAAAGCCAGAATCCTTCAGTATCCTGGTGGCCTCAATAGTGTCCTTGACTGTATGTCCTCTCCTAACCTTCATTAATATGTCATCGTATATTGTCTGGACACCTATCTCTACCTTGGTTGCACCAAGGTAGAGCATCCAGTCAGCATGTTCTTCTCTAGCCCAGTCTGGACGAGTCTCTATAGTAAGGCCTATACACCTGATTCTCGCTGTCTCGTTCCTCAACTGGGCTTCCTGAAGAGAAACAGGCTCCTGTGGCTTAGGCTCGGGGTACCTGTTCATAGCCTCAAGAGCCATAGCAATAAACCATTCCTGGTAGTCACGAGGCATAGCAGTAAACGTGCCGCCCATGATTATCAGTTCTACTTTAGATGGCTTGTGGCCCAAGTACTCGTATTGCTTGAGCCTAACTCTAACCTGCTCGTAGGGATCGAATCCTACTCTCTGTGCCCTCATGAGCGCTGGTTCTTCACCAATATAGCTCTGTGGAGTACCAAACTCTGGTCCACCAGGACAATAAATACACTTGCCATGAGGGCATGGATAGGGTTTCGACATAATAGCAACTATGGTTACGCCAGAGAGTGTTCTAGAGGGTCTCTTCCTAGATGCTAGTAGTTGCTTAGCTTCAACAATACTCTGCATACACTCTACCCTAAACACTCTTCCCTCATACACTATGTTCTCAAAACCGTTTATAGTTTCATGTAAGCAACTACTTTATCTCTATTTAACTTATCCTCGATCATCCAGGTTATTGTTATATTTGTGGGATTACAAGATTATTAATGTCATAGATAATCTCTTGGTGTTCTTGTCTTGAAGCTTGATTTGGTTAAACGTATTACAAGCAAGAATGTTTCTAAAAGTCTTGAAACCGCTGTAGAGTACGAGAAGTATGTTACTGTGAGTTATGCTTTCAAGTACTTCCCTATAGCTGTTGCTCGCGCCAAGGGCGCGAGGATCTGGGATAAAGATGGTAATGAGTATATTGATTTCTTGTCTAGTGCTGCTACATACAATATTGGGCACACGAATGATGTTGTCATCGAGGCTGTCAGGAAGCAGCTCGAAAAATTCATTCATTATTGCCTCTACTTGTATCATGACCCTGCTGTTGAGCTAGCCAAACTCCTCGTGGAGATCACGCCGGGTGGTTTCACTAAGAAAGTGTCTTTCGGTCTCTCCGGTGGCGATGCATGTGATACTGCTTTGAAGGCATCACTACTCTACACGAAGAGGAAGTACATAGGCTCATACACTTACTCATACCATGGTACAACCTATCTGGCGTTATCCGTCTCGGCATCGTTCAGTCCAGAGCTCAGGATGAAGCTGAATGCCTATCCCTACGTGTACTTCTTCGAGTACCCCGATACATACCGTTGCCCGTTGAGAGACGCTTCCCCCGAGGAGTGTGGTGAATACTATCTCAGCGAGATCGATGATGTTTTCCGCAAGAAAATCAACGGCGAGTCCTTTGCCGCACTAATGTTTGAACCCGTTCAGGGTGATGGAGGGGTTCTCGTCCCGCCGAAGAATTATGTTGAGGGTATTAGGAAGATCACTCGTGAGTACGGTATAGTGTTTATTGACGATGAGATACAGACCGGTATGGGTAGGACGGGCAAGTTATTTGCTATAGAACACTTCGGCGTCGAACCAGACCTTATAGTGCTCGGTAAGGCTCTCGGCGGCGGAATGCCCGTGTCAGCAGTCGTGGGAAAAGCAGAGATCCTGGACTCCGGTACACCACAATCATTCTTCGCTACAAGCGGTGCTCACGCCGTATCTGTTGCAGCAGCTATCGCCACCATCAAGTATGTGCAGGAGAATAACCTGGCTAAACGTGCTATGGAGCTTGGTGACTACGCTATGAAGAGGCTTAACGAGCTCAAGGAGAAGTACGAGGTTATAGGCGATGTACGGGGCTTGGGTCTCATGCTCGGCGTGGATATAGTGAAGAACAAGGATACCAAGGAGCCTGATAGGAAGACCGCTATAAAGATCATATGGAGAGCTTGGGAGAAAGGATTACTGATGATGACTTATGGCAAGTACGGCAACGTGCTAAGGATCGCTCCACCACTGGTTATAACAAGGGAAGAACTCGACAAAGCCATCGACATAATAGATGAGTCTATACGCGATGTCCTAGCAGGCAAGGTGGGCGATGAAGTACTTAACGTGCTGAGGGCTTGGGAGTGATTTTTTCCTTTAAACACGTGTTCACGGGGGTGGTGTCAAGTTGTTTCACTCTACGTAAAATCGCATGGTTTATGTCTATAGCATTCACATTATTTATTGTACTATATTCACTCCAACTAGCTTTGTGGCATCCTTCACAACAAGTTGGTGAGGTGGTTGTAGTGGATAACGAGATCCTCCTTCCCCTGCCTAGGAAGACTACAAGTATGGTTGTTGAGGAAGCTATTCTCCACAGAAGAAGTATACGTGACTACACTGGTGAACCGATTACAATAGAGCAGCTCTCAATGATCCTGTGGGCCGCCCAGGGTATAACTAATACTCAGTGGAGATTCCGTGCTGCACCCAGTGCTGGTGCCACGTATCCTCTTGAAATCTATGTTGTGGTTGGAGAGAATAGTGTTCTCGTCGGGAACAACACGTTCCTTGAGGCAGGCGTCTATAAGTATGATGTCTATAGACATAGTCTCGTGCTCGTCAAGAAGGGTGACTATAGGGCAGAGCTTGCGAGGGCAGCTCTTGACCAGCGTTGGGTGCGTGAAGCGGCTGTCAACATAGTTATCTGTGCTGTCTACGAGAGGACGACGAGCCGTTATGGCGAGAGAGGTATAAGGTATGTCCACATGGAGGTTGGCCATGTGGGGCAGAACATATACTTGATGGCGACAGCACTGGGGCTGGGAACAGTTGCCGTAGGTGCTTTCTTCGATGACCATGTAGCAGACATAATCAATGCCGAGCCGGACGAACACCCACTATACATAATGCCCATCGGCGTGCCCGCGAGACCATATGTGATAAGCTTCGAGGAGATAAATAGTTTCTACGAGTCTATGAGGAGATAAAATGGCCTCGAAGAGCTTCCCCAAAATAATGTTTTTACTCATAGAAACAACATCGCTACCCCTACTAGTACTAGCGATACTAATGATTATCAGCGGCTACGCTCTAGTATACCCTCATGTAATATCCGGCCTCACGTTCGGAGCCATGAACTATAGTACGGCACATAGAATACACACAGACCCATTGATCAGGTCTAGTTTCGCTATACTAGCATTACTACACTCGCTAGCAGGAACATTCCTACTAATAGAGAAGCACGTGAAAAACAAGACACTGAAGAGTACACTAGAGTTCATAGCAATGACGATGTTGTTATACTTGCTACTAATCATTATAATGGCCGAGTTATTCGCATAATAGTCTAACACACTAAGGCAACTAATACATTAACACACTATGTTGAAAATAGTGGTATTGCTCCACCAATGTTTCTCTAGGTATTTCTTTTCACTCCAATTAGACAGATTATTGTGTTTCTTTTACTCTTTCTCCAATACACTTATTTATTTTGTTTAATTGTATAGTTTTGAGGGGTTTTGGTCATGATTAATGAAGCTGTAGTGCTTGCTGCTGGTTTGAGTAAGAGGTTTCGTCGTGATACTGGTGTCTACAAGGTTTTCGCTGATCTAGACGGGTTTCCCCTCATAGCTTATCCTGTTATTAGCCTGGTTTCCTCCGGTATTGAGAGAATTATTGTTGTGGTCAATCATGTTTATGGGAATAAGGTCGTGAATGTCATAGAGGATATTGTACATAACAAGCTTGGCTTGGACACCGATATAGCTTATGTGGTTAATACCAGGCCAGAGCTTGGCAATGGGTATAGTCTCTATTTGGCGCTACCATTACTTCATACCAACAGGTTTATTGTTAGTATGTCAGACCATGTCTACACACCAAGCATCATAGACGCTCTGAAGAAGAGTTTGAGTACTGTTCTTGGAGGCGATTCCACGCCAAAATACATTGATGTAAATGAGGCGACTAGGATACAAGTGGAAGACGAGTGTGTTGTCCGTGTCGGGAAGAATATTACCCCATACAAATACGTAGACATAGGAGTACATGTTCTAGAGAAAACACTCCCCTTCAATGAATGCCTTAAGGAGCCCTACGAGTTCTCACAATTACTCACCTGTTTTGCCTCAAAGAGAGTGATACGTGTGGTTGATGTAAAGGGTAGTCCATGGGCTGACGTTGATACCTATGACGAGTACATAAGGTTAACCAAGGGGTCTTCCCGGATCGTTATAGAGGAGGTGAAGAAGGAGTGGAGAATGAGAGGAATAAGGATATAGTCGTTGTGAAGGGAAAACCCCTAGACGGTCCTGTGTCAAGGTATATCAATAGGAGGATTTCAACGAGGATAACAAAGTTCATAGTAGAACACAAACTCCCGTTGACGCCGAACATGGTTTCATGGATTGCCTTCACAATGGCACTAGCATGCCTACCACTCTATAGTCTAGGCTACATTATTGTCGCTGGCATACTAGCACAGTTGTCGTCAATAATAGATGGTGTTGACGGAGAACTAGCCAGGGCGCTTGGGAAAGCATCCAAGAAAGGAGGCTTCCTAGACACAATGCTTGATAGATACGCTGACTTGGCTATACTACTTGGTGTAACAGCCTATGTTCTACAACACAACTCACTCATCCCGTGGGCACTAGTAGCACTACTGGCACTCTCTGGAGACCACTTGGTAAGCTACATCCACACGAGAGCACCATATGACTTCAAGATACATCCAGCTCAAGTAGGTCCACTTGATAGCCTGGCTTCAAGAGATGTAAGAATATTCATAGTATTCCTGGGAAGCCTTGTGGGACTACTAGAATACACGCTAGTAGCGTTGGCCGTACTGACACACGTGTATATAGTAGTCAAGACCGCGACAATACTGTCACTGAAGACTGTTGAGAGATAGAAAGGTATGGTTTTGTTAAATGGTCTGGGTTTACAAGGCGTGTGTTAGTATTGTTTTCTT
The DNA here is from genome assembly GCA_029637525.1 of Desulfurococcaceae archaeon MEX13E-LK6-19. NCBI lineage: Archaea > Thermoproteati > Thermoproteota > Thermoprotei > Desulfurococcales > Desulfurococcaceae > Desulfurococcaceae archaeon MEX13E-LK6-19. Next base: position 688,153 of record CP072660.1, on the reverse strand, counting down.
TATTTTGTCTATTACTTCCTCGCTACAAGTGTTTTGGCATGATACTACGAATACGTGGTCTTTTCCTCCGACGTAGAGTTTTTGTTTCTTTAGTTCCTCAAGTACTTGTCTTAGATTGTACTTGTAGCTTCTAACGTAAACGTATTCTGTGTTTAGAGCCGGTATTTTGTGCCGCAGCATTATTATCCTGTCCTTGTTCATGTAGGCTAGTTGCCGGCCTATACTTGATGTTATATACATGTTTTTGTTAATCGAGTAGACTATTATCTGGCCGAGTATCTCTATAGGCTTGATGTTATTGATGATACTGTTGTTTTCTTCTTCAACAAGGTTCTTCTTCTCCTCGAGAACACCATCCTTTAGAATACCATGCACACCTTGTTCTTCAAGCAGATTCCTCGCGTAATCTATGCACTCTCTATCCAATAGCTTGTAGCACGAATCGATCTTTTTCACGGCTTCATAGAAGTCTCTCAGCGTTAACCCATGCTTTTCCGCCACTTCGAGAACCCATTTCACAGACCAATGATCCTCGCGGACACCACCTAGATCACCAATAATCCCGAGAGCCACTAGATCGTCTACATTCTCCAGCTTAATGAACTCGTGTATAACCCAGGTTGTCGACGGGTAATCTAGCTCACTTAGACCACATGCAACAGGATTACATGAATAATCAGTACAAACATTAGTTACATGATGGTCTATAACATAGACTCTAGAACTAACAACACTACCTATTTTATCAATCTCGCTGACGGGCAATCCATAATCCAAGATAATTACCACATCGGGCTCTCGACTTGAGAGGAGATTGACATCTATTGCTCTGAAGTCATAGAACCCTATTTCCGGCACCATAAAGTATTTTTCAGCATTACATAGTATCTTTGAGAATATCGCAGCTGATGATACTCCATCACTATCCCAGTGGTGAATAATAATTACCTTAGTTACTTTCTTTAGATCTCTTACAATATTGAGGCAAGTACTCTTGACCTTGTCTAGAACTCTCATGTGTTTCTGCACCCGTCTAAACCTTGTCTTGTTAGTGTGTCTACTGTTTTATTAGCCCTGTATAGTATGTCATACTAAGTTATTAGAGTGTATACATATACATTTGGGTATACACTCTTTCCCCCTAGAAGGTGTTCTCTAATGTTCTTACTAGGACTCTTAAAGAAATACAGGATCCTTTTAGGGATACTTGGTCTACTATGCTTCAACATGATTATATACGTGTTATTGCATCTACGTACACAATATGATCTCGTTAAAGTCGATTACCTCATATGGGCTACATTCATACTCATTACAGCAGCTGTTATATGCGATTTACATGAATACCGTAGGTACACTATTGCCTCAACAGTTATGCTCGACGTAGTCGCACTAGTACTGGTATCCTTGGCACGTATTATACCATTAATTCAAGTAATATTCACATGTGTAAATTGCCCACTCATAGGAGGCGGGGTGTCAAACACAAGGTTCCTAGTAATAATACTTCCACTACTAGGACCAGGTACTGTCATCGCGACTGGCACTCTACTACTTCATAAAATACGCCATGGGCCGGTTATTCTAGGAGAGGTAAAGTACACTTTAGATGATCTATATCTATTTATACAAAACCTATTGATAAAGATCACAGACTATATGGCTAAACACGTAATTATTACAGGATTCATAGTAGGGTTCTTAATAAGGATCGTGCCGGAGATCATGTGGTGGCCTTGGCCAATAGGATGTGACACAATAGAGTATATAGCCCACCTACGAGACTTCACGGTAAACCCGAATCCATTTGTAGCACACTACTGGATAGCAAGCATGAGAAATATACCGCCATTACTTAATATGATTTTATACCCCTTCACGTTCATAGCCGATCCTTGGTGGATCTTCAAGTTTTACCCACCAATAGCCTATGGACTACTAGTAGCCGTAATGGGATACTCAGTAAAGACCCTAACAAAGACAAATAAAAACATACTATTAGCGGTTATACTTGTCTCTGCACTTCACATACTCAACCTCAAGATCTCCTATGAAGTACACCGACAACTACTGGCAACAATACTATTCATACCAGCGTTAACACTTCTAGAACAATATAAAGACTCTCTTGACACACGCAAACACTATCTGATCGCAGTACTCTTCCTGCTTTCAGCATTAGCACATGAAATGATGGCTGTGCTCTCATTTATAGTCCTATCATTATTCATATTAACAAAAATATATTACTACAAGGAGAATATGAGGAAGATTACAAGCATAATTGCTATATATGCTGGTATAGCTATTGCATCACTTTATCTTGTGTCATGGTATATAGGCTGGTACCCGGGTGGTCGACAATGGATAAACCCTGTTCTCCAAACACCTAAGTTGCCTGGAACTGGTGTGTATAGAGAACCAAGCAATGTAGCAAGTGATGTTTTAGCATATGTAATTATAACTTATGGTCTATTAATGCCTCTGCTTTTCCTGGCTTTTGAAAGATATCTTATGAGGTTAAAGTATTACATGACGGTGCCATTGATCCTTTTATTAGCCGGTATATCACCGATCTTAATGTCTTATACAGCTGCTGCCTCATGGCATAGAATGTTTATAGGTGCAGCACCATTCATAGTACCATTTGCCACATCTTGCATTAATATATATAAAAAGAAGCTCTTTGCATTGCTATACATTATAGTCTTAATAATGCCAGGATTCTTTATGGCACTACATCCGCAAGGCTGGATTTATGATAGGAAGTATATAGAGCCTCTTGAAAACATGCCTGAAACATTAGCACCATTCCCCTCATCAGAACCTTACCTTCAAGACCTCCTTCAATTGAGCAAAAATGTCTCAAGGTTAAACCGTAGTATACCAATTGTTATAGCTCGAACAACTATCAGATGGGTACATCTTGAACTTAGAAATCCTGATCCTAGAATGATTATTGTTACTTATAATCCTACATTAGTCCATGTATGCAGGATAATGACTAGACTCAATACTACAAAAGCTTATTTAATATCGCCTGCAGATGGCGGTACCCTTTTAAGGCATTTCAGAAACTACTTGAATAACACAAAGGCAAGAAATGAAACCGTAGTTTGTGGACCATATACGGATAATGTATCGTTTAACTTGACTCTCGTAAGAAATGGTATCTACAAAATATATCTTGTAACCATCGAAAATCCTGCTGGCGAGAATAAAGGATAATGTTCCTGGAATACTATCTTGTGGTCTATAGGTAGCTCTTTATTTTCTCCATAACTTTTTTCACATTCTCTTCAATAGTATTATGCTCGGTATCTACTATGAGATCAGGATTCTCAGGCTCTTCGTATGGATCGCTTATTCCCGTGAAATGAGGTATCTCTCCTCTTAATGCTTTCTTATACAAGCCTTTGGGGTCTCTTCTAATGCATTCTTCTAGACTACATTTGACGTAGACCTCGATGAATGGTACTTCTTCCTCGATTATCTCTCGTATTTCTTTACGTACACTCCTGTATGGTGAGACAAAACTACAGAGTACTATAACTCCGTTTCTAGCTAGTAAACGGGCTATCCATGCCACGCGTAGTAAGTGTCTACGCCGCTCCTCTCTCGTAAACCCAGCATCAGGATTGATCGTCTTCCTAACCCAGTCTCCATCAAGAAGCTCTACACGATAGCCTTCTTTCCTAAGTTTCTCCATAACACCCTTGGCTATTGTTGTTTTACCGCTTCCTGAGAGCCCTGTAAACCATACTACAAATCCTTTCTCAAGACATTTCAGCTGCATTACCCAGCACCCTGTTTTCTATTGGTTATACCATGTTGTAGGGAGAATAAAATAGTATTGCTCTACTACATCGATTTGTTATACATTTATTCTCGAGTTTTTATTACCGTGTTAGTGTTTTTCGACCTGGTGTTTTTTAGTCATAGATTTCTAATAAGATTAAATAGAGCGTGGTTTATATGGTGTTTAAGCATGTCAAAGCATTGTCTCCAATCATTGCTGTATTGCTACTCATTGTTATTGCTGCCGCGAGTTCTGTCATGTTGTATGTGTTCATGTCTGGTTATATGAGTAGGGAACTTAGTAAAGCTCAGCCTATTACCCCTGAGCCTATTGATAAAGTTAGGGTTGTTAGTGCTTATTTCGACAAGGTTTCTGATCCATATCTTCTACACGTAATTATTCTTAGTACTGCTGATTCTAATGTTACAATACATTACGTACGTTTACTAGAGCCTTTCACTTCAATAGATCTCTTTTATGAGCTTGAGGAACCTGTTGTACTTAAGCCCGGGGAAATGCGTATGGTTACTGTTCTTGTCCCGGATAGTGATTATGAGAAGATTTCCGGGAAACCAGTTTATGTATATGCTGGTGGTCTCCAGGGTTTGTCTCCCCCACGTTATGTCCGCCCAGTACTCATGAACGTGTTTAGAGTTTATCTTATCTACATACCTGATGTTCCGGGTAGCTGGGGCGTTCCCTATTATGTTTACAATTATCTTAATGAGAAAGCCTTGGTTATAACTATTGATTCTTGGGATAAACTAGAGGATCTTATCCGTAATCCTCCTGAGGATGCTATTGTTATTAATGCTCACGATGAAGTAGTACCCATACCTCCCTCTTGGAATGGTACATGGTATGATTACTTGAGGAACATAGGTAAGAACATAAGGGATCACGGATGGATCTGGGTTTCGATACGTGGTTACCCGTTCTTCTACGTTGACAACGGGTCTAGTAGGTATACTGTAGGCGATAAAGGGTTTAGTATTGTGGCTTCTTGTGTAGGTGGATCGGCTGTTTTTTGGAGCGACAGATATGGTGTTCTTTCAGCCTACGCATCAGATCTTGTAGACGAGGTATACTACTATACGGGACTTTCTCTCCCTGATGCAGTGAATGCCTCTCGTCAATCAACATTGGTTAGTGGTTTAGAGCCTGCTTATGTGTTTTACAGTTATAGAAGTGGATCAAATACTTTCTATGCTTCTGCTGCATATCGGTTGGGCAAGGGATTTATTATAGTTAATGGCTTGTCGGGTTCAGGCGAGATGTCTGATGATGTAGTTGCAAAGATAGCTGTTGCTACAGCACTCTACACTGCCATGAAGAAACCTGGTGTCACGAGGCCTCCAACTGCTCCTCTTGGTACACATGTATACCTGGTTGGCATCCCTTCTGTTCCTGCCTCTTGGATTGGTAGCGACGAGAACTTGTCTACAGCCCCTGGTTTACTGGAAGAATACGTTGATGCCATTGATTATTTGTCTGGTATTCTAGGATTTAATTATAGTATTATTGACTCTCTCGATGCGTTTAAGACACTGTTGCTTCAGCCACGAGATAACATTACTGTCGTCAATCTCCACGGCGAGCTTGTTCCATCGCCTCCAACATGGTATAGTAATGGGTCTAGTTTCTATACTATACACATGTTTGATAATCAGAGCGTAGTCGAGCTCCATACATTCGCTGACCACGAGTTTACATTGTATACTAATATATTTAGTTACGCACGTAGTAGTGATGCTCTAAGAGTAAGGATTGCTATATCACCTTTGGCGCCAGTCCATTCCTTCGGCATAGGTTTTATCACACGCCCACCAATAAACAATACTGATGTACGTGTTTTTACAAGCGAACTAAGGCTTCCAAATAATGATCTACACAACAATATCGATCTTGTAGTATGGTATAACGGTAGAGTAATGGCTGAGGGTCTTGGTGTTCCATATATTAATCCTCATAGCTGGTATGTCATGGAGCTCACTATATATGATAACAATACATTGAAGGTAGCATTATTTAATGAAACAGGCTCCCTTATAGCATACCATGAAGGCGTTATTGACCCAGGGTCTCTAGATTACAGAGATATAACGTACTTGTCTCTTGGAATATGGGGTGTTCCCAGCGGCTGGGATGCATCTTATGTTGTAAAGTACCTTGAGTTCCAGATATACCGTGGCGGGAAATGGAGACTAGTATTCAATGCTACTCCAAGCAACTGGGATTCAATAGACTGGAGTGTCTACGGGATACCGGGCACTGGGTATAGATGGAGGTCTCTCTACGCTACTATAGCATGGAATATATGGAGGCATAGATGGAACTGGTGTAGTCTTAAAGGCTATCCATTCTATTATGTTGGAGACGGCATCCATGGAGTAAACGGGAAATATATTGTTGGAGAAAATGGATGGGCCTGGTTAAAGTATCTTCTAGAGATCCCTGTAGACGATCTACAGATAAGCTACATGGATAATGGAAGCCCTAGCGAGTACCCAACACAACCGGATTATACTAAAAAATACAAACTACTATATCCGCCCAAGTGGATTCCTGGAGAATACTTGCCTCGCCCTACATCATATAGTCAGTTACCTAGACTTCAAGTCTACTATCTAGACCAGGGAGAACAATACACTTCAGTATTCATTATAGAAACTAGGAGCAGCTCCCTAGTTGTTTCAACTCTTGGAGGAGATTATGTACTAGACCATGTAGCATTAACTACATCACTAACCATAATACTATACCAGCAAAACATATAGCAAACCATAGGGGTCTTCATACTCTCTTATATTCTCAATAAAATATCAGTATAATGTTTTGACGGAGTATACTTATTTTCCGGTTAGTATCTTGTCTACCTTATTCTTCATGATCTCTAGCGTTAGTTCTTTGTCACGCCTATCATCTATTTTTATTACCGTGACCATCCTGTTTACGCCCATAGACATGATCTTATTGTGTACTTCAGCTATGATCTTGAGTCCTTCATTAACGTCTTTTGCTTCAATGATCGTGGATTCTGGTGTCATCATGAATTTTACGTTCTTTTCCTTGAGGGTTTTGGCTACTTCACTGACGTACCTAGAGATACTAGTTCCTTCACCAAGTGGTACTATATAGAATGATATGAGGACACCCATGTATTTTCACACCATAGGTAATACTGTATAAGAGGGCCTAGTTATAACTATCTACGTAGGAACATACTACGCTGTAGAGGCTTGATCGTCTATGTTTGCTGGTATTGTCATAGGTGTCATAGGTTTTATTCTCGGTGCATTGATTGCTTATCTTCTTGGTGTTCGGAGTAAGGCTGGCTTGCTTATTGCTGGTGTGCTTGGAGCAGTGTTTGCCCCTATACTTATAGTATTGATTACATTAGTGATCTTCATAGTATTGATCACCATCATATTGTTCATAGTGTTCCTTCTAGTCATAGTATTCAAGATCATACCGTTACCCATACGAGGTGCATGGCATGCACTGTTCCTTACAGGAAGTCTAGAGAAGGTGCTGTTCTGTGGGCTCACTTATTGTTAATGAGAAATACTTTAACAATCATTTCGTTTTTAAGGATAGATTTGATGCTGGCAAGAAGCTTGGTGAGTGGCTTCGTGATAACAATGTCAGCGTTGATGTAGTGTATGCTATCCCTTCTGGAGGAGTCCCCGTGGGATATATGGTTGCCAAGATTCTTTGTTCTAGGCTTGACGTCCTTGTATGCAGGAAGCTTTTGATCCCGTGGAATACTGAGGCTGGTTTTGGTGCTGTGGATCCTGATGGGAACTATTTTGTTGACAGGGAACTCGCTCTATACCTTGGTTTAACCGAGGAAGATATCAGGAGGGCTGTCGAGAAGCAGGTCTTGGAGATAGAGAGAAGGATTGTTGTTTTTCGTGGCAGCAAGGACTATGGGGGTATTAGTGGGAAGCGTATCCTCCTTGTAGACGACGGTATAGCAGCTGGATACACTATGATGGCTGCACTAGGTTTCGTTAAAAAGAAGGAGCCTAAGGAGGTAATAGTGGCTGTACCAACATGCCATCTTGAAGCGGCTAGGAGACTGCAAGAACACGCCGATAAAATATATTGTTTAAACCCTAGAGAGGAAACACCATATGCTGTGGCAGATGCATACATTAAATGGCATGATTTATCCGAGGGAGAAGTACTAGAGGTACTCTATAAAGCATGGAAAGAAAGAATACTAGCCTACGATATTGAAACAAATTCCAGTAGCTGCTGTTAGTCTTGTATCTTAGTGTTTTACACCAATGTTTCATGGATATTATTTCTAATTGAACTGTATAAGTGCTACTCTACGCAAAATGCTTTTCGATTTGGAATCTCATTAACAGGGAGAAGAGCCAGGTTCTTGGAAAAGTTTTTTCTTTATCTGTATAGTCTTTTGAGAAAAGGAAATTAAGCTAGAAGAAGTTGTTACTAGTATTAATTGACAAATGACGTATTATCCCTACTTGTTATCATTACTATTACATGTACATAGAATAGTTACTTCTATGTACTCCCTCTATAATTATATTATCTTGTCGCTGTGGGTGTGTGGGTCGGTGCTACCTCGGGTTCTTGAAGTGGTGTATAGATTTCGTATCTTCCTTGTTAGTCTTGGACTTGGTTTGCTAGTTTTCTTGTTTGCTGCATTCTTGTATGATGCTGCTGATCTCGTTGTTGCCGACTACATTATCTGGTGTTCTACAGTACTCATAGCACTTCCTACAGCACTCGAGCTCTATGTCTACAAGATCGAGTACAGTGTATCTACGACGTTATCTCTCGACGTCCTAGGACTTACATATGTCGTTGTCAGCAGAAGTGTCTCATTAGCCCATAGCTATATTACACACCACTACACACTCACCATAGGCCATGGTATAGTCGATACGAACACACTAGCATATGTTTTGGCGACACAGATAGTAGGAGCAGCTCTAGCCATAATAGCGGTCACTATACATATGAAGAAGAAGCGCCCACTGAGCCTACACGAGCTACTACCATAGAAACCAAGAAAAAGAACAAACAAGAGCAAACAAAATAGTTAATACCATTAGCTTAAAAGACTTGATCAAAAACATGAATACATGAAGAAAGATTGTCCATCCCATCCTATATTAAGGTAATCGAGCCTTAACTAATTCTTGGTAAAGAGAAGTCTTATACTGGCTCCCTAGGAGATTTAGTACTCAAATATACGCGAATAATCCATGTACTCCTGTTGTTATTTTTGTTCTCGTGTTATTAGTTGGAATGCTTTGTCGTGTTTTCCGAATATTTCATAGAACCTGTTGGTGTAGGTTTCTGCTATTGTCTTAATGTTTTCTGCTATTTTCTGCATGGTTTCCTGATCTGTGCTTAGGTCTAGTGGTGCTGGCTCATAGTAGTCTACCCCCTTAATAAGCGCTGTCGCAAAGTACCATAGTGTTTTCACTATCTTTCTCCCCTTGACTGGCTTGTAGTCTGCTCCCGCCGAGGAGTATGAGCAATGTAGCACATAGATCCTGTCTATGGGGACTCCTTTGTCTAGCGCTTCTCTTCTTTCGGGTCTAACCTTGTCTAGGTCTACTATGTGGTACCCGTGCCTCGTTTCCTCGTGAACAGGGATGGCGACTCCGTATAGCCTCCTTATAGCAGGGTCGTAGACTAGGATCCCTGTGCCGCCAACAATATAGGCACTATCATTCCTTAACTCTACGATCGTGTTCTCTGTAGTGAGAGGCACAAATCCTCTATCTAGGGCCAAGGCTGTCAAGGTACTCTTCCCAGTATGTGGGTAGCCCAGAAGCATAACAGCCTCTCCGTTATCGTTCATGAAGGAGACAGCATCAGTAAAGACTATCTTGCCTCGTCTAGCGTACTGCCTAGCCAGTACCTGGAGGATAAAGAAGTATGGTGACTCATTTACGTAGGGTGCAGGTGGGGCAGAAACAATACTATATATATCTACACCATCACCGGAATAAAGCCCATAGGACTCTACCTTAAACCCTTTGTCGGCAAGCTTCCACTCAACCCGGGCGCCAACAAAAACACCTTCAGGTCTACTAGACTCTATCGTGAAAGACGGTATATATCGGCCGGCAAAAGAGGATTCAAAACCCTTTACAACATCGGCATCACTATTATCCACAACAACTTCTATACCAACATCACTAGAGACAATATAGAGCAAACCAGCCACAGCAGCCACACCATAGAAAAACCACACAATGAAACAAAATAATAATTACTATCTCGATCCAAATAAATTTATTCCTTAACTCATAGCCTCTACATGATTCTACAAGAAACAACTCCTTAATTTTATTCTAAGAATTTTATACTAGGTGTTTGTATGTCTAAGCGTACTACTGTTATTCTTGATAACAACGATTATGAAAAGAAGATGTAGTCTAAAACACGTGATACTCTATTTCGCCACTAGTTATCTTCTGCTTATACATCTTGATGGAATAACCATAGGTCTTATGACATATTACACTAGGGTTGGGGATTAGAGCATCTATGGATTCATTTTTGGCTATGCCACTATGTATTTTTCATTAAACATTTTACAGTTAATCCTAAGCCGCTCATTGAAAATAAGTACTAGATTAATATTACGTTTCTCAAGATCTAGTCTACTAAAATACTCGACAATAGCACGAATCATAAGCATATAATATACATAATCACCTATAAACACTTCCAAAAGAAACAAACCAAGGTAATAGGATCTTGCTTAACTGTTTTATCTACCACACAAATAAAGCGATAAGTAACATATTTACGCTGATACACAAACAGAATAAAAGCTATTCATGTAATAAGCCAAAAGTTTTAGCTTGAGGAATATTAATGTGAGAAAATCCTCGAGGCAATAAGTCTTGTCTTGAATTTGAGGAAGACTTTTGAGAACTTTCTTTCAAGACGCCTAACAAGATCCTTCTCTTCATTAACTATATTTATCATCTCATTAGGATCTTTCTTAAGATCATATAGCTCCTTTATTCCACCATGGACTCTAAGGCAGTACCTACATATGGCATCCTTCATATTTAGCGCTTTAATGAACTTATAGTTTCCAATTTTTATTCCTAGTTTTGCTTCTGTAAAAGTTTCAAGAAATATTACTGGCTCCTCCTGTCTAGGGTCATAATCTAGTATATTGAGAAGATTGTATTTATTTACGATCATACTCTTTTCTACGTTTGCAAGCTCTAAAATCGTAGGAGCTATATCATTATGTAATGCAACACCTTTAGCTTTACTGCTACCAATGGGCTCGTAATAAAATATCAACGGTATACGCAAACTAACCTCATAGAGACCATGGTGATCAAAGTAAATTCCATGTTCACCGAGCGATTCACCATGATCAGCAGTCACAATAATTGCAATCTCGTCCAGAAGACCATTATATTCAAGAAACTTAATAAGTCTGCCAAGTTCCTTGTCAATAAATAGAAGAGCAGCATAATAAGCTAACACCACATCAGATACTTTAGTATATCCTGCCTCACTAAACCATGTTGCTAAATATTCCCGCCAATACGGATTACCTATAGTCTTAAGTACACGATCTAAAGGTAGATCTTTAACACCATAAGGTAGTAGTACGCTTTTTAATGCCTTTAATTGTTTGAAGAATTGCTTAGATGCATAGTAAGGACTATGTGTACTCCAATAGTGAATCATTATGAAGAACTTTCTTTTTCTATACAACGCATATACAAGATATCTTAATGCTAAATCCGTGACTATACCAGGATTTCTTAGCAAAGTACTCAAGGACACAAAATTCTTTCCTAAAAGTACTTGCTTTAATACTCTCTCAATACCATCATATCCTTCTCTAATAACATTTTTAACTAATAAAGTAATTTTTCCAGAGAAAGATGAAAGCAAAGGATCGTGCACTGAAGAGTATAGGTTGAACCATCTAAGAAACCACCTCTCTAGAAAGTCTATAGCTACATTAAACCACCCTCTCTTAGCTAAAACTTCAGTCATCGAAGGAGTGTTCAAGGCCTTAGCATATTCGTGAGGACTAACTTTAGGCCCATGGTTTATGATCCCATGCTCAAGAGGATGTAAACCTGTTAGAATGGTTGTCAACGATGGATCTGTAGCATTAGTCAAAGAATACGCCCTATCAAATGTTATCCCCCTCGACACTATATAAGCAAGATTATTCAGTAAACCAAGTTCCAAAGCACGTTTAAATGACTCATACCTTAAAGCATCCATAACAATAAGAATTACGCCTCTCAGTTTACTCATAAAAACCACCAATTTTTAAGACTAAGTAACATACCCATCACATAATATTTAGTACGAGACAGTAGGAAGCTTATATAAGTAACTGAGCTATAAGGCAAACAACCAATTAGCATAGCCTTATAATATCATTAATTTTCTTCTATTCCTTATATATTAAGCCTATTCCATAGCCTCCTTGTCTCCAATCTTTCACAATCTCGATGTATCGATATCTCTTCTTAATTTCACGCCAAAACCTTGGGACACCACCTACATTCTCTGGAGGTCCAGGCACTATATCGTGAAGTGCTATTATTCCATTATCTCTAACTAAAGGAACATACATATTAAAGTCTTTCTTTACACCCTCATATGTATGATCACCGTCTATAAATAGGAAATCTAGTTTGTTTCCGCGAAGAACATTCTTGACGATCTCAAGTGTTCTTATATCATGTGAGTCAGCTCTTATAAGATATAACTTTTGTGAGACTTTTCTAAATGATTTATATAATGGTATTCTCCACCGAGGATAGCCTCCACCAAAATTTCCTCCCGGCAAATCTACACTTATGATCGTGGCATCATCCGAGGCCAACATGCACCATAGGAATAACGTTCCACCATTAGCAGTACCGATCTCCATTACGTATCTAGGTCTAAGCTTTGCAAAAATTTTGGCCAACTTGACTATTTCTTCATAAATCTGCGCGGGTTTTATCGTTATGGAGGGCAAAGGCGGAAACTTATAATTGAACTCGAATGCTAACTTGACGATACATTCTACATTATTTTGGCAACTATGTGCCAGACGAGATAGCTTACGAGCAGCCAGCCTAGAAACAACTATGTAACGATAAAAATTTACGGCAAACCTTAGGAACTTAGCAGCATACCTCATGCCGAGGACCCGACCCCTTGTATATCCTATTTATTGATTTTGATTTATTTAATAATTTAGCGTTTCCTACAACAACAGGGTATAAATATTAGTTTTAGATTTTAAGAGTTATCTTCCGTAATAACTATAATAACTATAAGTGTTTTTGTGTTGTTTTTATTACGAGTATAATAAAATATAGTTCCCTAAGAAGTACGGAAACATATACAAGTTATCTTTATAACATGTATATGATAATTATAATGAATAGTGAAGGTCTTTATTCTAGAGTTCTTTAGTTTAAAATAACTATCGATTTCTGCCTTAAATTACTAATTTACAGTTTTACAGTTTCTGTCTCATAATTAATTAGTAAATAAGAGTACCAATTAAAACATTTAAAAATATTCTTTGTTCATAGAATATAATTTAATTACTTAAAATTAAAATAAGTATTATAAGAAATATTAACTTTATACCTAACTAGTATACACATCAGAAACAAACAACGATGCTCTTGAAATTTTTATCATGAATTATCTTAGATGTCATTATTTCGATCCATAAAGATAATGGTATCTTGTACAATAAAATGATTTTGTTTTTTCAACTGCCTCACGTATGTACACTGCAAACTTGATGGCATTTGAACATCTAAGTTCCTTAGCAAGCGTAATTGATTTTTTAGATAATTACTTCTTTACGGTAACATAATCATTTATGTATAAATTCTTTCCTTGTAAATAGCTTGTGCTATACTTACTAAAGCTTTAGCATATTTCTCCAGAGACGGAATTTCAACTCCATTATAGTTAGCTATTCTCTTATGCTCGAGAAGACTTTCTCATCAAGATATATTATTTCGCCTATAGTAGAATTTACATAAACATTTATAATTACTCCACACAAACTCATGATTATACAGTAAGGTTCATGAACTACTATATTTGAACCAAGATTTTTAAGTTTAGAAACCACTTGTGCTATATGATTTCGATTAACAAGAATGTCTATATCAGATGATACATAAACAATAGGCTTAACAAGTTTAAAGAACATGTAATCTAAATCCTTAAGCTCACGTGAGATCCTCTCTACCATACTCACAGCTTTACCAAGTCTTTTTTTCTTCATTACTTGCTTAACAAGAATGCTAGCAATAGTATGTGTACCCCTAAGCCACGCAATTCTTGCCTTGACACCTCTGTAATTGAATAACTGGAACAGCTCTCTTGCAAGAGCAGTTTTTACCAGAACCATCGGGTCCGAAGAAGCAAATTATTTTGTTTGTCACGATTCTCAGTCCATATAATTTAATCTTCTTTAAATAAAATATCAATTAATGGTTTAAACTTATAATATAGCCAAATTGTTTTTTCCCTACTAAGAAAGGCTTGAGATACCTCTTTAAGATCGTTTCTTGTAATGATTCCAAATAAGGAGTATCCAATGGAACATACTATCAGGATTAAAATTCCGCTAATATACCATGGCACATTATTAATGTAGGCTAAAAGTGTAGAAACTAAAGGGATACTATATATTAATATGAGATCTCGAAAACCTATGTAGAAACTTATTCTACGAGCAATAACCAACGCCGTGATAAAACCAGTGAAAGCGCCAAAAACAAATGAAACAGCCGCACCAAGTCCACCATACAGGGGAACAAGTATATAGTAAAGAATGATTCTAGGAATGTTAGCACCCAAACCTAATATTAATACTAGCCTATAATACCCATAAGCATATATAAGACTGTTAATACATGAATTCACGATCATCAATAATGAAGGAAGCAAAAGTACGGATAATATGAGAGAGGCCTTAACATACTCTTCACCAAGCAACGCCAAGGGTAAGTATGAGTAAAACATGAGGAATACGGCTAGGGGAGACATGAGCGCAGCACTAACTCTAAGTACTCGACTAGCTGCCCTCTTCCTACCATCACTCATACCAGATAGAACTGGAAGTAGTAAACGAAGCATGCTAGTAGCAATCATTAGAACTACACTTGCTATAGCAAAAGCAACGTAGTAATAACCAGTCTCGACAGCCCCAGCAACACTGAAAACGACAAGCACGCCAAGCCACTTACCAAACAAGCCAATAACCTTAGGTAACCAAGAAGCAAACCCAGCAATTAGAATACTACGAAGAGCGTTAAGGGAAAACATAAACCTCCTAATAATATGTTTAAGAGAAAATACAAAACCGATAATTAATCCCACAAAACTGGAACACATATAACCTAAAACAGCACCAATCCAACCCCAACCAAATAAGACAAGACCAGTACCAACAATAAACTTTAAAATATTACCCACAATAGTTGCTAGGAAGTAGATATCGGTTCTCAGAAGAGAGATTATTAAAGCATTGATACAGATACTAATATTAAATAAGATAAATATGCTACTGAACATTAACATTAAAGGAGTTAAGCCGCTAAACCCGTAGCCTAAGAGAGATAAGGAAAAAATACATAGAAACGCTAAACAGTAGATGAGTAAGGTGTAAAAGAAGGCGCTCCAAAAATATTGAGAAAGCCTTATCTTGTCATTTCTACCAATAGCCATACCATAGAATCTCTGAACACCCACATCAATACCTATGTTCAACAAACCAGCAACTAGAGATGCAAAACTAACAACGGCACTAACAACACCAACAACGCCAGGACCAGCAATAACTGAAATAACCATCCAGTACAGGAAACCAGACAAATTATTAACAACACCGCTAACATAAAGCCAGAAACCACCACGAACAATTCTACCCACACTAACTTCTTCTGCTCTCAAGGTTTCCAACACCCAACATATGTTCTTCAATGATGATATACCTATTTGCAAGTATTTAATTACTTTATACTTCAATAAACGTATTTACTCTTACAAGTCAAAGAATTATTTAAAATTTGGAAGATCTCATAACAGAAGAACTATTAAATGCAAAATGGGTTTATTAAGCAAATTATATGCTCAATTGTACCTCCTCTATAATGGTAGACAATAACATTTAAGGCAATACCTACTCTGAACATATGCTTAATGGCTCCATGACAAAAGTCAACCCTATCATAGTACACTCCATAACCTTCATTAAAATCCTTCAAGAGAGCAAATATATAACTGACAATAATAAGGGCTATTCAATGTACTGAACGCAAGTAAATCACGTCTTTGGTTCCCTTCTTAATACGTCTTAAGCCCTCATAGTCCAAGATTATAGGTATACTTTTATCATCACTCTTAATAGTATCTCAGAGATTATACTTCTTCGACTTCACCTCATATACTAGGGTAAAGCCACGTAAAGATTATGCCGACTCACAGCTCCAATTAATAACCTTAACTCACTCTTCTGAGGCATATATACATCATTGTTAAGAAATACTAGGTAATGTGTCCTATACTTTTAAAAGCATATACAGCTCCGCGATTACTACCTTCAGATCAACCACAATTCTTCTTCAATGGCAGTACGTCTAGTTATCCCTCGTCAATGAATTTTGGAAATATCTTGAGACAAAGTGTACGTTGTTATCTACAGACCCGTTGTCTACAAATATTGTGACTAAGTTCTCATAATAGGTTTCAAGTATGCTCCTCAAGCATTTGCCCGGTATCCTCGCTCCGAGCGCATGTAATCCGTTATAGTTAAGTACTATGATAACTATCTCCCTCTGCATATGAGATCACCTATGGTAATAATGCTTCTAAGATTCTAAGATCCTACGTACGCATTCAGCAATGACTCCCGTTGAGTAGTGCTTCTAGATAGTCCTTCTAGCATTGTTACGAAACTCTCTTTCTACCAATAACCTTAACTATAGCCTCAACAATCTCATTATCATTTAATCTCTTTATAAGTAATATTATTCTGAAAAATAAAGGATTTATAACACATATAATTAAAAATATCATTGTTGGAATCAAAGATAATTAATATAATTCTTAAAAGAAAGAATCAAATCTCTATTTACAGTATTCTTAATACTATTCATTAAGACTGATTTATGAACCATTTTTATAGTCTTAAATTTTATATTATTTGTATTAACAAAAACGATACATTAATAATATTTCCTAGTTAACTTTGAAAGAATCAATCTACCAATTCTTTTATCGTTCAATGCCTTGATTAAGTTAAGTGATGTTGCACGTGAAATGTTGTCGTTTTTTATTTTTGAAAATAAGATATTAATCCATAAAGATAAAGGTATTCTAAACGGTAATTCAATTTTCTGTTGTTCAACCATTTTGTTAATATGAAAAGCTAATAAGGCTGCTTCTCTACACCTAAGCAAGTCACATAATATATTAGATTTATATGAAAACCATTTCTTCACCGTAATGTAATCATTTAATGTATATATTCTTTCCTTGTAGATTGCATGTGAAACACATACTAGGGCTTCGGCAAAAGTTTCAAGCGTTGGGATCTCAGTACCATGGAAAGAAGTAACCCTACTATGTTCTAAAAGTAGGTCTCCATTAAGATAGATCATTCCACCAAGGGTTGGATGTACATAAACATCAATTACACAACATGATGATCTTAAAGTAACGCAGTACGGTTCAACAACCTCTATGAAAAAACCAAGCTCTTTAAGGCTTGAAACAATGTCTCCCAAAATATTGCGTTTTACTAAAAGATCTATATCTGAAGGAACATATACAACAGGTTTTACTAATTTAAAAAATACATACTTTCCTTCAAATTTTTTCAGCTTATTTTTAATTAATTCAATCATTTCAATTGTTAACTTAAATTTTCTTTCTTCACTATTTCTAACTTCATTATCCATTTCCGTTACTCTTAGAAAATGAAGTAAAACTTTATTATGTTTCGCGTTCCGTAGGACATGCTTATTTAAGTCAAATACATTCTTCTTATTATGAACCACTACTTCATAAACTATTTTAAAATATTCATTCATTTTGATCACCAATGCAATTAAAATATGATAGAAATTAATTCTTTCATACATGATGAAATATCCTTATTAGATGTATCAATTATTGGCACCTTGATATTTCTAGCTATAACATCATACAATAACAACTGCATAGGTATGGTATAAATAGTTATATCTTTTCGTCGCTGAATCAAAATATCTTTATTTGCTGTTATATATATGTTTTGACACAATTTATTGTTTAACGACAAAATAATTTTGCCTAAGAAACTTGTAATAAACTTATAGTCATGTGTCGTTAGGATCATCCACACAATAAAGTCTACTAGACTTCGCTCACCAATAACAACATAGCCCAATAGTCTAGGAAAGACATATCTAAAGAACCATATAGGAATAATTGAAATAACCTCTATAAACTGCCACAAAAATACAAAATTTGATGGAATTTTAATACCATAATAGGGGTTATCATGACCTTTAAAGTACTTAAATTTATTAAGAAACCTTGCGAGGACACTTGCAAAGGTATGAGTACCTCTCATCCAAGAAATTTTTGTTTTAATACCTTTGTGTGCAAATAATTGCGCCAACTCTCTTGCGAGCGTAGTTTTACCTGAACCGTCGGGACCGAAGAAACAAATAATTTTTTGTGGCGACATATTTCTTCAACCAAAACTAATTTTATTCTACAGGCTTAGCCCACGAGCCTTTCTAATATTTTATTTATAGAGAACTAAATGTTTTTAGGTTCCTTATTAAAGGGGAACAATAATACTGCTTGTTCTTTAACAAAATTAAGCATATGAAAACTATTTTTCATTAATCGAAAAGAAACGTCAATAATATTTCGTAGCAGAGATATCACTGTCCCAATTATTGAGCTGTATTGGTTCTCTATGTAGAATTAAAAATTTAATTAAATATAGATTATCGTTTATTATTGCTAGAAATTGAATTAGAGCCCGAGTATTTTTCTCACACTTTGGGGGAGTAATAAGTTTACATCGACACGCTTATTAAGAGCCTTATTTACTTCTTCATCGCTTATTTTTCTAATTTTTCTAATATAAGCCCTTTTCATTATCCCTATTTTTAATTCTCTTAAACCATCTATTATACCTTTTATCGCCGCAACAAGACAGGCCTTATTTTTGTTGTATAGGAAGCGGAAAACAAACATTATTGATACTATTAAAGATAGTGTTATTCTAGGTATTAACCATTTAAGTGAAGAATTTTTAGCAATAACTAAAAAATTATTTCTTATTATATAATAAACCTGCAAAGGACTGCCCGAACCCCATGTTACACTTCCAAAATGATAAGCATAAACATCAGCTATACAAGCAACTTTATAACCGATAAGCCTTAACCTCCAACAATAATCAGTATCATCATGATATACAAATAAATCTTCGTCAAACATTCCGGACCGGAAAAAGACGTCAGTTCTTGTTAAGAAAACAGCTCCACTAACATAAAAAGCCTCAGATAAAGGATAGCTTCGTATGTGTGAAACTATACTGGAAAAACCAGAAAAACCCATATCAAGACCACAAATAATATTTCCATTACCTTCAATAATTAATGGCTGAACCGCCGCTAAATTAGGATGTTCATTCAATACCTTTACAAGCTTGCTTACACAGTTAGGCCCAAGGATAGCATCATCATTTACGAATAATAGGAAGTCGGAATATTTAGCCAATAAAGCACCACGGTTATTTCCTCCACCCCATCCATAGTTTTTCTTTAATCGTAAAACTTTAAGATTGTACTTAGAACTATATTTTTTCTTTACATATTCAAATGTTCCATCATTTGAATTATTGTCAACTACTATTACCTCTAAATTGGGGTAATCTTGCATAAATATACTTGATAGTACTTTATCAAACAATTTACCTAACTTAGATACACTATTGTACGTGAGGATTATCACGCTAACTTTACACGTTCTCCCCACGGACATGCACCAATTCTATGTATTTATTTCAATACAATATATTTGTCATTATCCTAATCCTACAGACCACCTAGGTGTATTCACCTATCTATACTAAAAGTAAAGATAAAAGTTAAAAGGTTATTAATTAAGTAACAACCAATTAATAATTACATATCATAGCTATTACTCTATTGAACATAATTATGTGATTACTAATAAAGTTTAGCTAGAAATTTAATTTGAACCATCACTAGATAGTAAAACATAATCTAATTATTGGATATTAAACACTGTATTTCTAAGTCTAGAACTAATAATTCGTCTAATTGAATCCTTTACACTTATGAGAGATTTTATCCCTAATACTTTCTCTAACTTACTTAGATCTACTTGGAACTTCTTTTTATCTTCAGGAGAGAACATCATCGGTAAGCCCTTGTCAACAATTTGTATAGGGGGAGATATTTTTCCATTAGTAATCTCTGTTATAACTTCTTTAATTATTTCAGCTAACTCTATTATTGTTACAGGCTCAGGATAAACTAAGTTAATTATATGATACGAAGTTTCCTTGAATTCCTCATTTAATATTTTATCAATAAATATTTTAAAGGCTCTACATACATCGTTGATATCGATATATAACATTGGACGATACATACTATGTTTATATGGCGTTAAAGGTTTACCTTTAAGTCCATTGTTGATAAATATATTAGCCGCAGTTTTTTCAGGCATTCTTTCACCTAGTACTGTCCCTAACCTTATAACACCAAAAACTTTTTCAGACATTTCATCATAAAATCTAACTATACTTTCCTGAATAACCTTAGAAAGAGCATATAATTTTGCTCGTTCTTCAACCTTATCTGGCCTATAACCGAATTCCTCATTGATAATGCCAGTAATTTCCCTTTCACCAAAAACATGCCACGTTCCTGTCAAGACCATACCTTTTATCCTTTCATTTTCTTCAGTAACCTTACAGACATTTTGTGTACCAATAACATTGACTTCATAACCTAATTTCTTTTCTTTATTTATTCTAGGTATTTGTATTATTGCCGAATGTACTACTACATCCACGTCTTTCAATGCTTTTTTAATCGAATTATAATCACGGACATCGCCATAAACATACTCTATATTTGCTGGAAGATTTATAGGAGGCTTTATGTCTATTATTTTCACCTTTATAAAATTACTTAGATATCTGGCCAACTCAAAACCTATATATCCACTTCCACCAACAATGCCTACTTTGTATTCCATATACTCATTCATCATTAGACGCCCCCAAAGTATAGATAACCAATTATAGATAGTAATCCTTAAAGTTTTGCTATTTATTTTTTACCTTACATAGTCAATTATCTTAATGTTATTAATATTCCTTCTTAACAGAAACAACTTCTCCTCTGGCCAATTAGAAGGAAAAAGTTGTATATAGATAAAATTTAAGGTTTATACCACTTTATAGTATAAGCTCCCATTTATAAACTTTGTTTAATATTGTCAAGACCTCGTGTAGTGTATCTATTGGTGTTTTTTCGGTGTTATCTACAATGAATCCACCTAGATACTTGACAAGTTTTCTATACATGATGCGTTGCACAACTATATAAGGCCTAATTTTTTCCCTAATTATAGGAACGAGAAGATGAATATCAGTATCAGATAATCTTTTTGTTCTTCTTTCAATTATTGTTTTTTCATCCGCATCTAAACATATAAATACAGTCTTTCCTTTAGTTACGCTTTTAAAAGAAACCAGTAGTAAAAAACGTATTGGCAATGAATTCATAAAACTAATATCTCTGACAAAATAGACAAGAATGGTAACAATGGAATCAAGTAGGTACCTTTCTGCAATAATTATTCTTTTCGTACATAGTTGTTTAATCAGTATCATAATCAACTTAGGAAGAATACTTACAAACTCTATGTATATCCACAAGTATTTTGAAACTTTCGTCTTAAGTATTGGACGAGCATAGCCTATTTTTCTATAGAAATTATACAGAATAAAAGCAAAAGTATGGGGTGATCTTAACCATACATAATCAACTTTATATATTTTCGCATATAATTGAAAGACATGTTTTAACATTCTATACATTGTTGTTTTACCTACACCATCGGGGCCGCAAAACGATATTAGAACACCCATATCTTTACCCCTAATAGCTTAATCGACAATAATGAGAGGTGTTGTCGAGAATTTAAACATATCCCTTATTAATCAATTTTGAAATATAATTCTTGAGTAAATAAATTTGTTTATTATATAAATCAATTATATATTGTAGCCTACGTTTTTGATAAAGCACTTTATTATAATACATTTTATCGTCATTTGATAAATATATTATTGACTTCACAATGTCCTCTAGATTTTGAGGATACAAAGGAATGGATGCTGCTTCACCTAAAATCCAACAATAAGCTGGAACGGCAAAGGTTATTACAGGTAAATTACAAGCCATAGCCTCAACAATGACGTTAGGAAAATATTCATGACGTGAAAAATGCAATAAAAAGCCTGCTTTTTTCATAATCGATAAAACCTCATGTAAATGTCTATGACCTAGGAAAAAGATGTTCTTGTTAAGTAAATTATATTTAAAAGCCAATTTTTCAAGATATTTTCTAAGAGGACCATCACCAATCACAAAAAGCTTTGTCTCAGGAAAAATTTTTCCAAGCTTATTCATAACAGGTATCGCCAATTCTACTCTCTTTTCTGGTGTAAGTCTAGATACAACTATTATTGTTTTCTTATCTCTATTTCTTATGTCAACATCTTGAAAAAATTCCTGATCGGGTATGTTAGGTATGACTAAAAATTTCTTCAAACGTAGCCTTAATGATATCAAAGGATGATTAACAAGACTGAATGAATCACATAGTTTAGAAAATAAATAACAGAAATATTCTTTTACATTTATTGGTGTATTTACATAGAAAGAAATTATAGGTATATTAAATAGTTTGACAAATAACCGTAATACCAGTGTAAATATATGAGTATGATCGAAGAACAGAAACACTATTTTTATCCTTTTATTAAAAAATAATACTATACTAATTAACAATGATAAAGTTATTACAATAATTCTAAAACTGTAAAACAAAATATTAGAATAAGGTATTGCTACGTCTATTACTTTATCAAGGAAATAACCATTTTTATAGTGTTCTATCTTGATTTTCTTACTGATATATTTATCATAATACCCTCGGAAAACTATTATTTTATCGAAAGAGTCCCGAAATAATAGAAGTTTCCTAAATAATGCAGGGTGATTTAATATACTAGTTTTTTCTGATCCAATCCATATAGGATTATGCGGGATCACAAATAATACTTTTAATACTCTAATTAAAGGACTCACCCATATATCCCTCCTAAAGAAACTTTTTCTTTTATTTTGTACAATTTCTTTAACAGATAATATTTGCTAAGATAGTCTTTTTTCTCAAGTTGAGGTTGTAAAACCAATGGTTTACCATCAAAATGGGTTGCTAAAGGAATTTTCAAAAGAGATAATACTGTTGGAGCTATGTCATAGTTGTTGATATTTCGTACTTCGGAGGATAAATGTTTTCCATATATTATATATAATCCTGCTGGACTATGACGTGATGCTGCAAAGTAAATAAGTTCCTCCTTGTACGCACGATTATTGATAAAATGTAAACCTTTTTTAGGTACAACAAGAATTCCTTTTATACCTCCTATATCAAAAGGTGTAGCGTCTTCAATTAATTTATGTCTCTTTAATATACTAATGGCTTTTTTAAATATTTCATCATCAAGTATATATACAATAAAAGCATCATCAGCATCAACTTCATCAAAAAATATGGTACTATTGTTTACATTATTTATTTTATTACAGAATTTCTTTCGTGATCCAAAATATAACGATATGTAATGCCTAAGCTTATACCAAAGGCTCTGTTTAAACATTGAACTTAAGAGAAACCATGTTACATACTTAGATAAAGGGAGAACAAATATTTTCAGCAAGATAGCTCTTTTCGTTTCTTCTAAATGAAGACCTTTGGCCAATATACTGTAAACGTTTAACCTGTTTATATATACATTAAAACCATGATCAGAGACAATAACTACATAATCAAATTGTTTTTTCACATAGTCAATGAAGTCATCTATTAGTGAAAATACTTCCATAACCTTATCATTATGTAAACCAGCAGCGACAAACTGCAAATAATGCATTATAATATCAGGTTCCTTAAACATAACCCATAAGAAGTCTGGTTCTACTTCTTGAATTAATTTATGTATTCCTTCAATCTTTGCTTCAAGTTTTTGCGCCAAATCTACTATCCATTTATCACTTTCTTTACTGCCTTTAATTGAACATTGAAAGTATTTAAGGAACATATTAAATTTTCGAGGAAAGATTATTTTTTGCGGCGATGTATCATCACTCACTATTACGTGATTAAACAGAAACCATCCCGTTAAAGGATATGAAAATATATGATTTATGACAAGACTTTTCATTCCATTCATTGATAGTATTTCACTTAGGCGAGGATACTTTATATCAGTACTTTTGATTAGTACTGTTTTAACATTACCCTTTTTGTCTATTAAGGGTTTTGTAAATCCCAGTATTTTATGCTTTAGGGGGTGAACACCCGTCGATATAGATATCCAGGAAGGTGGAGTATATGGCGGTATACTCCAACAAATACCCCTCATACCATTTGAAGCTAGTTTTAAGGTGCTTTTGAATGCATCCTGGTAAGAGAGCAATACATGCCACGACATGCCATCAAGTCCTATTAATGCTAGCTTACCCATAGTATCGCACCTATGTTAATTAAGTAATACTATTACTTTTAAGCAATTATATACTAGAATATTGAATTTAAGATCGCAACAATATTCATTTTTACCGTAAACTTTTACATATAGGATTTGTTTGGATTTTATCCGTACATTATAAAACTCAAAGAGCTGTGGTTTATTAGCAATTATGTACGCATTTAAACCAAGCCTAATTTCTCTATCTACTTGTTTTGTATATTCACCAGTTATTAAAAATGATAAACTCTTTCCTATATTCCAATATGTATTATCCGGTATAGGTACTAAGTTGTATACGTCAGGGGAATATGATGGATCAAGAATGGCAACATTCACCCCCACAGACAATAGAATTATAAACAAGATTATGTTCATAAACCCCTTACGCCATAGTCTATACACATAGTTTATAGCCACTAGCAGTGCCAGTAAGTATGAAGGATATCCTATATATACTGATTGTTCACTAGTAAATCGTATCGCATAACCTAATATAATTAATGATATACTCACAAAAGACAGGGCACCAAAAAAATTACCATATAGGTTTTTCTTTTTATCCAAACGCATAAGTTTACTCAATAAGAATGCCGCAGAAATTGCAGGAAGGAATGCCCAAGAGTAAGCTAAATGTAATGGAGCTCTACTGTAATGGGGTTCTCTTATGCCACTAGTAATATTTTGCGTACTCTCGCCTGATAGAACATTAAAGATTGAAACCAAGCCATAGAAGAAGTTCCTGCTCGATTTAACAGTTATAATTAAGCCAGCTGTAATAAGCCAGTACGTCAGGGTTATAAATACAAACATTATGAGTATTATATGAAATATTCTTTTCTTATTATGATTAATAAAAACAATGAAAATTACTATAAAAAGTCCTGAAAGTAAAGAAAAAGTTGGATGTATAAGCGTCCCTGAAATTATTATTATAAGCAGTACTATTAAATCATTCACTTCTATTTTAATATCTTTTTTCAGGAGAACAGTAACCATAGTAAAGAAGAGCATATTGCTTAATACTCGTGGTATGAAATTAATCACTGATGTAGCTGGAGAAACATAAAATAAAGCCATGGATAATAATGCTATAATTATATTGTTTGAAATTCTTTTAGACAGAATGTAAATTAACATCATGAAAATTATATTAATACATAAAACGAACAAAACATGAGCAATAGTCTCTATAGGAAGACAAGTAATTAGAGAAAACACTGCTCTTAGATATGGTATAACATGAAATGGTTGATAATATTCATGCTCAGGATACTTATAAGGAAACCATTTATGCTCCTTAACTATCCTGTAGGCATACCCTATATACCTGCCTTCATCACTTGTTATAGGAACCCAGCCAACTACATTAAATGTTGTTAGTATCACTAAAGAAAATACAACAATTTGAATAGTAAGCAAAAAATATGATTTATGTATTTTAGATTCATTTACCAGCGATAATAAATAATAAATAAATAAAGTATTTGTTATCAGCACATAAATGTAGTACCAATAATTAGGTCTATAAATAATTGATTTTATAGAAGCTATTATTAATAATATCATTAAAAAAATATTTATTATTAATAGATATTTCTTACCATAGTCTAAATTACTTACACCCTTTTTAATTATGTTTGTATATTTTCCGCTAACACTATAGAGCAATAGGAAAAGTATTGTAAGGATTGACGAAATACTTGCTAAGAATGATATGAAGTTCATTAATTAAATACGTTTTCTAATTTATTTAAAATAATATGTTCATTAAACTTTTTATACGCATTCTCTATTAATTCATTACCTATATCTTCTATTTCTTTCTTCTCTAATGATGTTACAGATTCTATATTTTTTTGAAGTTCATTATAATTATAGGGATTGAAAAGAAATCTATATGCTGGTGTATTATAGACCATTTCGGGTATACCACCAACTCTTGAAGCCAATGGTATAGTTCCTGTAACCATGGCTTCCATCACAACATATGGTAAAGGTTCTTCCCATAATGAGGGAACAAGTACTGCCCAACTTTTTTGAAGTAAATTAATATACTGTTTTCTATCAATCCATCCTGTAATTACTAGATTCTCATTTCCAGCCAGTATATTTTTTATTCTATCAACTATCTCTATCGGACCAACCCCCATTTGCCATTTTAGAGAACTGTCACGTTTACCTAGAATGTTCATAAAGAAAGTTACCTTTTTGCTTTTAATATTGTTGGTTTTACGTAATACATCAATAGCAGCTTTCAACGCTATATAAGCTCCTTTGATTACATTACTACCACCCATATAAGCTATAATTGGGTAATCACTATAGTTTATTTTAGAATTAATATTCTTTAGATCATCCGGAATAGGGTTATAAATAACAGCAACCTTATTTTTTAATCCATTCATATATGAAATCAACAGTTCTTTTTGTCTATTGGAGACACATATTATTTGATCAGCTAGAGCTATATGTTGCGAGACAACATCATTGACAAAACTTAGTAAAAACGAAACAATGCCTCTTGCCAAGCTTCGTTTTTGAAGAATTTCATAGTATAAAGTTGAGTATTTAGAGTTTAATGTATGCCCATTCCAGTAAATTAATACAGATGATGCTGAAATTGGTTGATAATCATGTAGATGGACTATTATTTTCTTTTCTTCTTTCCAAGCCAGTGGGATTAATATATACGAATGATCTGTTATGTAAATTATGTCATGTTTATTTATAAGCTTTCTAATAAGATTAGACTTTATAATTTGCTCTGCCCATATACAATATTTTGAGGAAGATAGTGTATAAGGTATGCTGATATATTGTACGTTTTGAAGTCTATATGGATTTAATGTTGCTGTAAGTACTGTTATTCGATATTTTTTTGTTTTTGCAAGCAATTTAACGATCATATGTGTAGCATATGATCCTCCGGTACCCTCAGGAGGATATCTTTCGCTAACAACGAGAATTCTAGAGACCATGCCTTCTTATTTTCCCGTAATTATATGCAATAACTCTTAACATTAGTAATATTAATGTTTTCACTCCATCTTCTTTATATAACAACAAATATGGTATTTCCTTTAACCTAAAGAACTGCTTACGTCTAATTATAGGTATGTATCTAGAGAATCTCTTAACCTGCATATCCATACTTCCGTATTTAGATATTTTTTTGAAGAATTCAACAAAGGTATCCACATCTACGTGATAAAGAGCGTTTTTTATTGAAGCAAACTTTTTAGAGATCTTTAAGCACTCATAAAATAATATAGCTTCTTCATGTTCATAAACGTTCCACAAAAATACTAATGGGATGTTTTTATAAGCTTTCTCCACAACGTTTCTTCTAAATACACGAGGATACAATACCCCATGTAGAGGATTTAGTCTATATGAAATATCTTGCATGGTTTTCTTATCAGCAGCTATGAGTTTCTGAATCAAGGTCCTAGGTTTAAAAGTATGTTCTTCGAGGTGAACCATATCTATTCCTTTATCAATTGTTCTCTCAATATCATCCAACAGATTAGGTCTTTTAATTATGTGATCGGCATCCAGAAAAACTATTATATCACCTTTAGCAACCTTGAGCCCCTCTAACCGTGCTCCTAGAGGTTTTTTATTTGAGAAAATAATTTTGCATCCATATTGTTTCGCTATATCTATAGTACCGTCAGTACTATATCCGTCAACAATAATGACTTCATATTTTCTTTTTGGATACGTTTGCATTACTATACTCTTAAGACAAAGACTAAGAGTTTTTGCAGAGTTCTTAGTAGGTATTATTATACTAATTTTCATTCTTATTATTTAACCATATGATTAATTTTGTTTGAATCATGATTCCCAGATATTTTCTAGTCTTCCAAGTAACTTTTTATTGTAAGTTCCACTGCCTCTTTACTAGTATATTTTGGCTTAAATCCAAGCTTTTTAATTTTAGAGATAGACAACGCTATCTTTTTAACATCCCCAGGCCATCCAATTCCATGATAAAGTGGTTTATACCGTATTTTTGTACGATTAAGACCTAGGACTCTAAGTACAATGTTTGCGACATCATTTATAGTGATCCAATCTTCCGATGCAACATTAAAAACTTCAAACATAGTTTTTGTTTTTTCTACAGTTAGTAAAGTTGCATCTATAGCGTCAGAAATATATATGAAACTTCTGACTTGTAATCCGTCACCAAGAATTTCCAATTCATAAGGGTCTCTCATTAACTTCATATAAAAATCATATATGACGCCATGTCTTAATCTTGGACCAACTACGTTAGCATATCTTAATATAATAGCTCTTATACCATATAAAGTACTATAAGAATGTATGAGTACCTCACAGGCGGCTTTACTTGCACCATAAACGGAAACGGGTCTTATTGGAGCGTCTTCAGTTACAGGAATTGTTTTTGGTTCCCCGTAGACGCTACTCGATGACGCAAAAACAATCGTCTTAACGTTACCCTTTTTCCTTATTGCTTCAAGCAATTTGAATGTTGCAACTATATTTTCATTAAAATGTACCTCAGGTAATGTACTACTTATACGTACTTCAGGATTTGCTGCAAAATGAAATACTACATCAATATTATCAAGTATATTTCTTTGATAAAGTTCATCATTCTTTAGATCACCGTTTACTATTTCAACATTATTTTTTTGTTTCAAAAACTTTAAATTATCCCAAGACCCTGTACTAAAATTATCTATGATTCTAACAAACATGCCTTTTTTTGCAAGGCGTTCAGCTAAGTGAGAACCTATGAAACCTGCGCCCCCGGTAACCAAGACATTATATTGCATTTCTTTCACCAAATTACCAAATCTATTCTATTCATTCCTTTCTTACAGACAGATAAGCAGTTATGAGTATTCAGATCTTTATAGATTATATAGTTTTTCTACATACATCTTAGCGATCTCTTTCCATGATTTAACGATAGGTCTTGGCTGTTTATTACATGAAAGCATAAAGTTTTGCACTTTATTAGCAACCTGAATTATATTTTGATGATAGAGATCAACTACTAACGTCCGTGGACGGTTTTTGAAGTTTATTCCCCAAGGCATATTAACTATTACAGGCGTACCTATAGCATTGGCTTCATTTACACTTTGCGGAAAAGATTCCTGAGATGAGAGTAAACCCATAAATTTAGCTTTAGAAACCACTTCAAGATATTCTTTGTAAGGCTTATATCCATATATTGAATATTTTATGTTTATTTTCTTTAGATATTTTACAAGATCCTTTAGATAAGGACCATTTCCTATAATTTTGAATTCGAGATCATAACCATACTCTTTATTCAATATTGCTACAAGTTTTCCTAAAATATGTATGTTTTTATATTTAACTATTCTACCAGAATACAATACATAATTTTCAGGGCACCATTTATATTTGAAAACAATGTCGGATACACCATTTTCTATAGGAATAGCTTTAACATTGAAATCTTTTTTCACTAAATAAGCCTCATATTTAGATACTGTGTGAACTTTGTCTGCATTAAGAAGAAGCTCCTTTACCATTTTTTTCCAAAAAGGCCATAAAATATTTCTAAAGAAACTATGAGCTTTACCATGATAGTATGGAGTAACCACGAGAACTTTCTCTTTGTAATTGCATTTTTTCAATACATGATATGATTGCACCGCAAAAACAGAATGTACATTGTGTATGTGTATTATATCAATATCTTTACTTAGTTTAAGCAAATATTTTTCAAACAATAACTTATATTTAGGTATAAAATAAGATTCCCTGTAAACAATTGTAGGCCAATAAATGACTTCCATATTACCTTTCTTTATTATTTTAACTTTCGAGATACTATGGGAGCCTGCCAGAACTTTTATTTGTACAAATATAGGCATCTTGACTAATTCTTCGACTACTGATTTGACAACGTACTCCACTCCACCTATATGAGGGTAGTACCTAGGTGTAATGAATAGTATTTTCAACATTACTTTAGGTAACAGTAAATATTACCAAGTTTCTGGTATGGAATGTAAGTTCTTTATCAATGCTATTATTAAATAAATTTGTTGAGTGATCCACACAGAAAACGTATCTACGAACATAAAGAGACCTCCAAAAATTAGAGTTAAAACCGATGCTACACTTTTGTTGTATACTGCATTAAAGATTAACATTATTGTGGCAGTAAGTAAGAGCCAAGGATTAATAATATTTAGGTACCACTCAATTTTCCATATTTTATCAAAGATAGATTTTTTGTAAACACCTTTTCTAATAGCGAATTTTTTTGTCTTCATAAAATTTACTATAAGATGCTGTGCTCTTCTAACCTTTCTTCTGAAAGTACTATGTCTTAGTGGTTCGTATACAATCACGTCATCTACTTGAATTGCTCTGTATCCTGTAAAGGCTATATAGGATCCGAACGAACTATCATCTGCACCACTAAAATCGGGAATAAAATATCTTCTAAGCAAGTTAGAACGAAACATTTGAAAGGGGCCATTATGTACTGGCGTACTATGTATTTTAGATTCGCAAATACGTACAATATTGTAGAACATCCTGTACTTATCTTCTACATGTCTTTTCTGTAAATATCTCATTGATGCAGTTACAACACCAACCTGTGGATCAGCGAAATACTTGACTGCGTTAGTAATAGCGTCTCTGTCCCAAAAAGCGTCAGCATCTGTCAGAATAATTAAGTCGCTATCTATAATAGCTTTGGGTAAGGCTTTGAGAATAGCTTTTAGTTTTCCTTCCCTTTTATTTTCTTGAATTACTTCTATAGGTAAGTCGTTATGTTTTCTACTCCATTTCCTGACAATATCAACTGTTCCATCATTACTATTCGAGTCAACCACTATAACCTTCATCTTTTCTTTAGGATATCTTTGTTGATAAATATTTTCTAGTTTCTTTTCTATATATCTCGCTTCATTATATGTAGGTATTACTATAGTAACTTTTGGTTTATAGTTTAAGTTCATTCTTATATTCCAAGATCTTTGTAACCATCTTACTTTAAGATAAAAGTAATAAATTATTGGTACTCCGAAATGCAATCCTGCAATAATTAAGGCTATGATATCAAATATGTTAAACAATTTTGTTTCAACTATATGTCCTGTATATTAATGGTTTGTTTAAATAATCTAATCCTAAATAGAATATTTCATTAAGTTTTTCCAATATATGTCCTACTTTTATAAGAATGTAATTCAAATGTTTTTGTATATAAAGTATGATGCCGTAGTATAGGGCCCGGGCCCGGAATGTTGTTAGCTCAATTCGTAGGAGTATGTTTTTGAGTATTTGGTTTAGCACGGGGCTCCTTACATGGTCTATTGTCTTGGCTACCAGCCATAGTAGGGCTCTTTGGGCCCGGGCCAACGTGTACCAAGCACCATTGTTTAGGGCCCGCCTGAGATACCTCAGAAGAACCACTCGGTCAAGTGTTTTGGGGAGAAGAATCTCCTTGAGTATCTCCTCTGCTCTTTGCTTAACTTCTTCACTAGGGTCTTTCTGCTGAGCTACTAGTTGTGCTAGGAGCGTCATTTTCAGGCGGGCCCCAAGATAGTGTCCAGTGTTAGTATGGGATGCAAGACAGGGAATATAAGGCTTCCTATTGCATCACTGTATGAAAACTCGATATGTTATATACTTGAAATATGTTAATTTAATTGACTTAAGTTAGAGAGAATACTTAATCGATATTGATTACTTATGCCTTAAAATAATGCCTTAGTGGTTATTTATGTGGTGGGTGGTTCCAGTTCCATGGTTTGTTGCATCTTGGGTCGTCTTGTTTTCCGTTGATCTTTTTTGGTACTATTGTTGGGTCGTTCCATGGTCTTCTTTCTTCGTCCGGGTTCTTGTAGTCGTATAGCCTTGTTGTGAAGTATATTAGTATTGCTGGTTCTACTCCCAAGGCTTTGAATCCGTGCCAGTAGTGTCCGGGTACCCGTAGTATTTGTGGTTTGGCATCACTGAGTACTACTTCTACGAGGTGTTGGGTCTCATCGTCGTAGGCGCATACTTTTATTGTTCATCGGGCTACGAAAAAGTAGTCTACTTGTCCCCGCAAGTGGCGGTGCCATGCCCGTATTATCCCGGGGTATGTTATTGACATGTTTGACTGGACTATGACATCGTCTCCTAGTAGCTCCTTCCAGTCGCTTCTCATTATCTCATGGAACATTCCCCGTTCATCGATGAAGCGCTCTATCTCTGCTAGCTTCATACCGGGTAGCCATAATTCTTTCACGTTTTTTAGTGGCATGTGTTTCTCACCTTGTTTTAGCTGTCCACTCGTTTCTAAATAGTTCTAGTGCTAGGTTTGTATCGTAGAATCTTGTTTTGAGGAGACGTCTAGCCTTGCTTGTGTCCAGGCTTGAGTCCCTGGGTCTTCTGGCTAGCCAATGCTTCATATCATTGATGCTTGCTTTCTCGACTAGGTCTACAGGCAGGTTTAGTTTTTCCGCTATTTTTATGGCAAACTCGTAACGGCTCATACGTTCCCCAGCTACATGGAATATACCCATAGGCCTCATATCGACTATTTCTGCAACAGCTTTTGCCAACAAGGTGTTTAGTGTTGGTGAGACATACTGGTCTACTAGTGCATAGACTTTTTCTCCTTTTGACAGCTTCTCGGCAACGTATTCTGCGAAACTCTTCTTGCTCCCTCCAATGCCATAGATAGCGCTGGGACGGACAATAGTATACAATAGATCACTTGAGCCTACGAGTTCCTCCGCGATAAGCTTTGTTAGTCCATAGTAGTTTACTGGGTTAGGGATATCTGTTTCTTTATAGTATCCTCTTTCTCCATCGAATACGTAGTCTGTTGAGATATAGATCAAGTGTGCTCTTACTACTCGTGCTGCTCGGACGATACTACGTGTTGCCTCGACATTCACGAGCCAAGCTTTCTTCTTGTCTCGTTCACATCCATCAACATCGGTATATGCGGCCGCGTGGACTATGACGCCGGGTCTCTTTTTTAGTATAAGGTCTTCCAGTAGAACAGTATCGGAGATGTCTATCCGGTATTTCTCTAGGCTAGGATCCTCTATTGGCACAGGATTACGGTTATAGATTGCTATAACCTGGTGTCCGTTAGCTAGTAGTTCTGTAACAAGTTTTTTGCCGAGGAGACCGCTCGCACCTGTTACAAGAACCTTCATTTCATGGTCACCTCTTTTTCCAAGGTGTATCAAGCTGGAAGTAATCATCGCTTAACAAGGGCTTCCACCACCATTTGTTATCGAGGTACCACTTGATTGTTTTCTCCAATCCTTTAACCCATGGTGTCTTGGGCTTCCAACCAAGAGAGAGTATCTTATCTCCCTTCATAGCATACCTCCTGTCGTGTCCTGGTCTATCATCGACGAATTTGATTAAAGATAGGGGCTTGCCCATGAGCTTCAGGATGGTTTCCACGACTTCTATGTTCTTTTTCTCGTTAAGCCCAGGTATATTGTATGCCTCGCCTTTAGACCCCTTGTTTATCACCGTGTCAAGTGCTTCACAGAAGTCTTCAACAAACAGCCAGTCTCTCACCTGATCTCCTCTACCGTAGACTGGTATGGGTTTGTCGTGTAGTGCTCTAATGATTGTTTTTGGTATTAGTTTCTCGGGGAACTGATATGGTCCATAGTTGTTTGAGGGTCTCACGATTATTACTGGTAGCCTGTATGTTCTCCAGTAAGCTTGGCAAAGCAAGTCTCCAGAAGCCTTGCTTGCCGAATATGGGCTGCTTGGTCTGAAGGGTGTTTCCTCGCTAGCTGGTTCTTTTCCCCATAGATCGCCATAGACTTCATCGGTACTGATATGAATTGCCAGTGGTATCTCTAGTTTTCTTGTTGCCTCAAGTATATTGAAGACCCCAAGGACATTTGTTTTAAGGAATGGTGCTGGCTCGTTGATACTACGGTCTACATGTGTTTCAGCAGCAAAATTCACTATGACATCAGGCTGGAATTCCTTGAGAACCTGCAATAGTTTTTCTTCGTCACATATATCGGCTTTGACGAAATGAAATCTCGGGTTATCTCTTATGTCCTGGAGGTTTTCTAGTCTACCAGCATACGTTAGTTTATCGTAAACAAGTACTTCTGCGTCACTATACTTGTTGATGATGTATCTAACAAAGTTGCTGCCCATGAAGCCTGCTCCACCAGTGATAAAGAACCTCATCTATATCCACCTAGGCTACTACCATTCTATTATGGTGTTTTCTCCTGCAATGAATCTTAGCCCGTGTGGTCTCTTTGCCCTGCATGTTATTTTTGCACCAGAACCTATCAAGCTGTTAACAATTCTTTCTCTGATGTCTTTTATGACCACATTATCCATTATGACACTATTCTCTATCTCGACATTACTGATGACACAGTTTTTGCCTATGCTGGTATATGGCCCGATATAGGTGTTGGGCCCAATAACAGTGTTGGCGCCAATGTAGACGGGTCCTCTTACGACACTACCGCTCTTTATAATAGCTCCTTCTTCAATGTAGACACGTCCTTCGACGCGTACGTTTTCTTCTAGTTTGCCTTTAACAATGTGTTCATGGTACTTGTAGTCAAGGAGAAGTCTATTCGCCTCCAAAATATCCTCGGGTGTACCAGTATCTTTCCACCATCCCTTGACAACAGCATAGTCTACTCTCAAACCCCAGTCAATAAGCCTCTGGATTGCATCGGTTATCTCTAGTTCACCACGCCAACTCGGTTTGAGCGATTCGATAGCCCTGAATATGTGTGGTGGACGGAAGAAGTACACGCCAACAAGTGCGTAGTTGCTCGGCGGCTTCTTGGGTTTCTCAACGAGTCTCTTCAGTCTCCCATTCTCATCAAATTCTGCTACACCAAACTTACGTGGATCAGGGACTTGCGTCAACAAAATCATGGCATCAGCATCACTATTATCAAATCTGCGGACAAACTCCCTGATCCCCTCCACAAGAATATTATCACCAAGATAAACCACAAAAGGCTCTTCTTCCACAAAATCCTTAGCTACATATACGGCGTGGGCTAGACCATAGGGGTATCCCTGATATATGTATGTAAGCTTGACACCAAGCCAGGAACCGTCTCCATAGTACTCGATTACTCTCTCCGGAGCAAGCTCACCAAGTATAACAGCTATCTCCTTGACACCTGAGTCACGGAGATCCTCAAGACACCACTGGCTAACAGGCTTACCAGCAATAGGAATAAGCTGCTTAGGACCAGTATGAGTCAACGGACGAAGCCTAGTACCAAAGCCACCATGAAGTAAAACACCCTTCAAAATACCACCAACACCCAACCCTAGCAATGTCTCTACTGCTACATGTATCTACGAAAAACCAGTATTTAAACTATGAAAAAGAATTCCATCGAATAATCTACTCCCCATCGCCAGGTGTCAACTACTCTTAACAACTAAAATAAAGCATAATCAATACACCCGATAAAATAGCTAGGATGGTAGGAGTAGCTATGAGCAATCCTATGAAGATAAAAGTATATGATACTAGAGAGTTTGATACAAAAGATATTTAGATACTTACAGAAAGTACCAAGAGTTATAGAGAAAGGAAAATCTAATGAAGAACATTAAGCTTAAGAAAGAATTATCTAGAGACCAGCTGTTCATCTACGTGAACTCGATACATGTTTTCTCAAATATTTAATACTTGTTTACCACATTACTCTTCTACGATACTTTGTGTAAGAGGTGCAGAGTATTTGCCGGAGCCTCTTATTCATGGTGTTGTTGGTCTGGTTGTTAGTCGTTGGCTTGGTGTCCGTAGGTGGTGGCTTCTGTTCCTGGTTGTTTTGTTTAGTGTTTTGCCTGATGTTGACGCTGTGTTCCGTATTCATAGGTCTTTTACTCATAGTCTCCTCGTGGCTCTTGTCGTAGGCTTGGCTGTCGTATGGCTTGCCTGGAGGACTGGGCGTAAGAGTGCTGCCTGGGTTGTTGGCGTGTTCGTGCTTGCTTATAGTGTCCATGTTGTTATGGACTTGTTTACTGGGCCGACGCCAGTGCTGTGGCCTCTAGTGTGGAAGGACTTCTACGTGGAGGTGATGGTGACGGCTAATAACACTGTCTCCAATGGGATAACGCTAGAGCCCGTGCTAAGGGTTCACGTAACAGATTTCACAATGGAGCCTGGGGATATTGTGGATGCTCCAGTGGCTACTCCAACAGGAGTCTCCATAGCAGTTATAGTACTAGCACTTCTGCTCCTGGAGGAGCCGCGGATAAAGAGGGTTCTAGATAAGGTTTCAGCGAGTATAAGAGGGAAATAACCTCAGCTAGCTCCCTTCATCCGTAGTGTTGGGGGACTGTTTTCTCGCCAGAGAGACTGTGGATGAGATTGCCAGGTATAGTATTAATGTAGGCGGTATTGTAGTAAGTGTTTCCTAGAGGAATACGTTAGGCATTGTATATAGATGTTGCACCGTGGCGGTAGATCATGAAGATTGCACTAGTGTACTATTCTAGAACCAGGAATACTGAACATGTGGCCAGGGTTTTGACTGAGACTTTGTCTAGTAGGGGCGTTCTAGTCGACCTTTATGTGGTCAGGCCCTTGAGGGAGTATGGGAGACCTCTTCATCTTAACCCTAGGCTTCTCTACGATACTCTCGTGAGGAAGGGTACTAGCATAAAGATAGAGCCCTGTGAGTTTAGAGCTGAAAAATACGATGTTGTCGTCGTGGCTTCTCCTATTTGGTGTGATACACTAGCTGCTCCTGTTCAAGAGTTCCTGAGGAGACACATTACTGTGGAGAAGCCCTTGGTAGTTGTCACGACGAGTTTACTGCAGACAAGCTACTCTAGGATAGAACGCGTTGTCGAGAAGATTACTGGGCGTAAACCAGTGTTCCACATCAACATCCCCGTGGCTATGGTCAAGGATGAGAACAAGCTTAAACAAGTAGTCCAAGAGATCACGGAGAGGATAACGAGGATACATGTCTCCCGAGGAACAATCAGAAGAGACGTTTGAAGAGAACCCTTGGTATTGTGTCTCTCGTTTAACCACATGTACTACCTTTCTATATAGGGTTTTATTACACCATTTTTATATAATCGAATACTATATTGTTTTATTGGTTGATGAGTATGCAGAATCTTCTCTCCAGGATGATTCTACTAATCCTGCTGTTCTCTATAGTTGTGCCAGTACATAGCGTCTCCAATAATACAACTGGAGCCAGTATGCTGGATGATATTGATTTCGCGTACGCTATTAACTGGAGTAGAACCTATAGCTCCAAGCTCCAGTATACCTGTATCGATGATTTCAATGGCGATGGTGTTTGTGATATAACTATCTTCATAGGTACTAGCGGAGGCTGGTTTAAGGACGTTGAGTTCGTCGATCCATTAACCAATAAAACACTCATGAAGTACGTAAGCAACGACGAAACCAAGATGTACGTATACGCTCCAATAAATGATGTAAACCACAACGGATACCCCGAAGTAATGATCATATACGCTAACAACACCCTGTTGAAAGTGGTACTGCTTGAGCCAGGCACCAACACTATTGTCTATGAGAGGAGACACCCCATAGACATCAAAGGAGTGCTCTACTCGTTCACCTCAAACCGTATAGTATATAACGACACAGTAGAGTTCACGTTATTATCGACGTCAAGGGTAGACTACAAGACTAGGACATACATATTCAAGATTAATGCAACCAATGGAGATCTACTAGACATCAAAGTCTACGACAATGTAATATACACCATCTGGTACAACAACCAGCCAATAGATGTTGATGGAGATGGTCTTGCTGATACAAGGAGCCCAAGCCCTGTAGTAAAAGCATACTTTACATCTTCGGACAACGGGATAAACACTGTAGTGGAAGTATCAGACATTAATGGATTGTGGAGCTGGAACACCAGTAAGACAGGGTACTACATAGCATTTTCAGCATTCACCTACAATACAAGCCATGGCGAGGTAGTAACAATACGGTATAACCGCCTAGACATTATCCATAAAACATACAATGAAATGTTGTTCGAAACCCATGATCTCTACAATGGAACACCACTATACGCTATATCCTATGATCTGCGGAGATACGGTATCTACTCAATACTACTTTTCAGAGACTATCTTATCCTGCTAGTGGTTGACAACGATGCAGGGGAGGCTAGGATAGATATCTATGACTCTTATACAGGCGTACTAGAGAAAACAATAAACATGGGCACGATCAGTAGCGGAGAAATCTTTACAGGAGCAAACATTGGAGACCTGTGGGGCGACAATATCGGTGACCTACTTGTAAGCATTGGAGACAAGCTATACCTAGTATCAACCAACGGCTCAATAGATTACCTCGGTAGAATGAACGGCGAGATATTCTTGCGTAATAAAAACACCGTAATCCACGACAACGAGTCAAGACTCTACCTAGTTGAAGTAAAAATAAACGATTATACATACAAGCTCTACGCAATAACACTACGAGAAAACAGTACCATAACACCACCAGAACTAACCATCACTAAACCGAAGAACAATACTCTCCTAGAAACACCATTCACGGTAAAAACAGTTGTCGAAGGAGAATATATGGAGGTACCAGTACTGGAAATATATAGTAATGATGGCAAGCTTGTTCTAAGGAAGGAGATGACTCTTCTGGAAGACAACATCTTCACAACAACAGTAGAGACTCTATCCGATGGAAACTACACAATTATTGCAAGAACAGGGGACTACACATCGAAACCCGTGGTGATCAGAGTAGACAATACGCCACCAAGGATACTAGTTATATCCCCGAAGAATAAGAGCTATGTTAGAGATGAAGTACTCCTCAAAGCATTTGTGGGAGATGACAACCTTGCAAACATCACTGTTAGCATCAACAACACTGTAATCACAAAACTAAGCAAGACAGAGGTCCAGCAGCTACTCCACGATAATATCCTGGAACAGAGAATAGATTTCAGCAAGCTACCCGATGGAGTATACTGCCTAGAGATAAAAGCCGCAGACCTCCTCGGCCACGAGACAACAGCCAGAATAATACTTTACAAAGACATTACGCCACCAACCATAACCATCACGTTACCTGATGTAGTCGGGATCAATAACATAGATGTTGTAGGGAAGAAGTATAGTGAACAAGACTACTACGTGAACATAACAGTCAAGGACAATATCAGGGTAGACAAGATCATAGTTATCGTGAACAACAAAGTCATCACTACACACTACAGCATAAACCGTATAGAGAACATCCATGTGGGGTTCCGGCTCAAACCGGGATTCAACAACATAACTATTATAGCATATGATGCAGGCGGTAACAGTGAGTCCAAGACAAACATAATATACCTAAACACAATGGATCCGGTCATAGAATCTTTTGAAGCAAGTGTAGACGGTAAAACAATAACCTACAAGGTCAAAGCACTAGTGGAAACGAACTTCTCAAGACTAAGTTTAATTAAAATAAAGCTCTACAAAGAAACACCCAATGAGCCGGAGCTCATCTATAGTAAGAACATACCTGTTGATGATACACTAGAATACACACTAGAAGACGAGATTACTGTACAAGAAGACGGTAAGTACATTCTAGAGATAACAGTCATTGATGTCACAGGCAACAACAAGATAGTGCAGAAACAACTAGTCGTAGACACTACACCGCCAGTAATAGAGATCAAGGACACAAAGCTAGAAGACAACAAGTACATGATAGAATGGAACATATACGATGAGGTGTCGGGAATTAAGCAAATACTCTTGTACGTCGATGGGAAACCTATTGATGTCACTGGCAAAACCATATACACAATAGAACTAGAGCCAGGAACACACAACATAACAATAATAGCAATAGACAACAACGGGAACAAGGCAGTAAAGCAGCTGCCGCAAGTGACGATAGAAGAGGAAAACATCATAGAAGAAATAACGAAGAACCCAACACTACTAGCCAAAGCAGCAATATTACTAGTACTAATAATACTAGCAATATACCGCATAAAAACAAGGTAGAAAACAAAAACACCATACTACTTTTTAATAACAATTCTTTCCTCTTCCGCTATAATAAAGACCTTACTGGAGCCGCCATAGAATACAAAGACTTGATGGCGTCTTAAAGAAGTTTCTAAATCTCACAAAACCAGCTATTCAAAGAACCATGTTTGGACAAGGTTCTCTCTAATGTTTATATAGTTCTCTACTGTATGTATATGTGGGTGCATGCATGTCTGTGAACATAACTGTTCGTATACCGCGCAGGCTTGCAGAGAAAATGAGGAGATATAGAGAGATTAATTGGAGTGAAGTTGTGAGGAAGAGTATTGAAGAGTATTTGCGGCGTCTAGAGGAGACACGTCTCGTCGAGTCCTCAAATGAATTGCTTGAGGATTTAAAGGAGCTTGGTGTTGATGAGGAGTCTCTAAAACCTCTCCCCTACAACGTGGAGAAGAAGCTGTATGAAGAGATGGTGAAGAAGGAATGGAGGAGAATAGACTCTACGACACAAGCGCGGTAATAGAGCTCATAGCACATAGGAATACGCAACTGATACCAGGATATGTATCCATACTAACAACCATAGAATACCCACCAGTAATAATGCATGTAGCAAAAATACTGTATCCAAGCAAACAGGATTATAAACTAGCTATAGTGTGGCAAACAAAACTACGTAAAATAGGTACTCCCCTACCAGCAATAGACTTAGTAATAGCAGCACAAGCATATAATAACGAGCTAGAACTCGTAACACTGGATAAACACTTCAGGATAATAAAGGAAAAACTAGCACCCGATCTCAAATTAACAGAGAACATTTAATCAAAAAGTATGGTTGATTTGCAAAACATTTGCTTCTCTGCATTAATGGTTAATAATGAAGTAAATCCTTTAGCACGTAATCATACATAATCCAGACTTTATTGACATTTCTCAGAAACTTATCGCTGCCCAGACTATGTAAATTTACTTTGAAGTAATAAAACAATGTCTCTGTCGGTGGAAACAGGATTAGCAAGAAGAATACACTATACACCCCGGAGGCTATCGCTTAAGCTGCTGGCATTAAAGAGCATTCTATTGTAAGACTTAACGTCAGGGGCAACAAGATCATTATACGAAGTCGGTGATACCATGTAGAAATTATCATCACTACTTAAGTGCATAAACCCAGGAGATGTAATAGAGAACATATCAGTAATCCAGAGTTCTTGCGAAACACACTTTTTGTTATCTAGTTTGTAGTGTTTTAAAGAACAGAATTTGTTTAACGTATTTATATTATTGATCACTTATTGTTACATGGTGGTTAGCGGGTATGTCACGCTTACTCACTCTTTGCCTCTTGGTCTCTCTGTTGTTTACAGCAATTGTACCTGTAACTGTGGAGAGTACACTCGTCTCCAATGTGTTGTTAGACAATAGCATCGACTTGATGTATAGTGTTAACTGGAGTAGAGTATACAGCTCAAAGTTATTGTCATCCTGTCTCAGAGACTATAACAATGACAACGTGAATGATGTTGTCGTCATTATCGGCAATAAGGATATCGAGGTTATTGACCCACTGACAAACAGTACCCTCATGAAATACACTGGTGACTATCCCGGGCTGTACTCACTTATACCACTAGACGATATCGACCGTGATAGCTACAACGAGCTCTTAGCAGTATACCTTAAGTCGACTAGCCTAAAAGTAGTCTTAATAGAGCCTGGCACCAACAGTATTGTATACGAGAAAACCTACAGCATAAGTATCGACGGAGACATCATTAGGATTCCACAAAACACTATACTTAGAGACAACGTGGCCAACATTATTGTGCCAGCTATAAAACAGGGATACCTATCCATAGAGCTTAAAGACTATCTCTACAAAATCAATGTAAGTAACGGTGACCTAATTAGTTCAACTACTACATCCGGGAAACTCTATAGTATCTGGACAAACCATATCATAACCGATACTGATGGCGATGGACTTATTGACTTAAGAAGAGACATAGTCGTTAAAGCCTATACCACATTATCACTTCTCCCACCCTCACTAAGCACCACAGTATCAGTATCAAGCATTGATGGATCATGGAGCTGGAGTATCAGTAAAACAGACTACACCACTATAGGAGTATTCAAGCCCTACACGAAAACAAATAATCTACTAGTGCTATTGTTCGTCCACATAAACATGGATACAGGTACAGCAGACAAACTAGTCATTGAAGCCTACCATCTTCTAGACGGGAGCCTAGTCTATACTCTATCCTACAACCTGGATTCATATGAGATACACACGATGTCTCTGGCGGGAGAACACCTTGTTGTAGACATTGTGGACAAAGATACACGCCAAGGAGAACTCCGCGTCTACAACACTACCAATGGTATACTTGAAGAAACAATAGAGATGAACACTGTGCCCAGCGGAGAAAACATTACAAGCATGAGTATAGGTGACTTATGGGGCGACAATGTTAATGACTTGCTTGTAGGAATTGCGGATAAACTATACCTTGTGTCAATCAATGGCTCAATAGACTATCTTGGGAGAATGCCAGGCAGTATAACGTTATTCGATGGAAACACCATAATATACAGCAACACAAGACTACACATGGTCCAAGTAAAGATAAACGATGAAACATACAAGCTACAAGCAATAAGCATTGTCGAGAACACGACCACTACTCCCCCGAGCATAAAGATTATCGAACCCACTGACAACGCCATAGTAGAAACACCATTCAATGTAAGAGTTGTTGTTGAAGGAAATTACACGAGTAGCCCTGTACTAGAGATCTATTCTCAAGACAAACTCGTTGCAAGAAAGGAAATGAGCCTCATAGAAGACAATATCTTCGAAGCAACAATAACAGATCTTGATGACGGAGAATACACTCTATTGGCGAGAATAGGAGACTACTCATCAAACCCCATTAGGATCTCCGTAGACAATACACCACCAGTGATAGTACTCTACGAGCCAGGAAACCAGAGCTATGTGGGAGAATACGTTAAACTAAGACTCTACATAAATGAGCCGCACTTTAAGAACATAACAATATATGTTAACAACAGTCTCCATGGAGTCATCACCGTAAATGACACGTACGAGAAGCTG
The DNA here is from genome assembly GCA_029637525.1 of Desulfurococcaceae archaeon MEX13E-LK6-19. Lineage (NCBI taxonomy): Archaea > Thermoproteati > Thermoproteota > Thermoprotei > Desulfurococcales > Desulfurococcaceae > Desulfurococcaceae archaeon MEX13E-LK6-19. The sequence goes on along the minus strand of CP072660.1, from coordinate 644,320 downwards.
ACATACAATGAACCCGTTGACTACCTGGTCAACCTAACCAGTCTTCCCGACGGTGCTTTGGAGATAAAAGTTATTGTAGTAGACGTGCTTGGACACACATCAACACTCATATTAAACTATATTAAAGACACCATACCGCCGACAATCAATATTTCAGCACCATACAACATAATAGTCAATAATACATTAATCGTGGGGCTCTCATATAAAGAGAAACCTTATCCCGTAAACATTAGGGTAGTAGACAACAATGCATTAAAAACACTCGTAATCATTGTCAATAACGTGGAAATAGAGAAAATCACCAGTGGCTACAAGGATAAAATAGAAAAGACCATTGAATTCTCTCTCAAACCTGGGTACAATAATGTAACAGTAATAGCTGTCGACGCAACTGGGAAGACTTCTATCAGTACAATAATGATCTACATGAATACTGTCCCGCCATCAATAGAGCTACAAAAACTGAGCATTAGAGACAGAGAAATAACATATAGGGTCATCGCCTACACTAACAACACCATTGTACCACTAGCGAGAATAGAAGTCAGACTATGTAGGAAAACCCCGGTAACGGGAATAGTATACAATAAAACATTCACTACAAACACTACAACACAACTACTAGAAGACTATATAACTGTCCCGGGCGATGGACTCTACATTCTTGAAATAACGGCTATAGATGCCTCAGGTAACCAGTATATAATCAAGCAAAAGATAATAATAGATACAACACCGCCAGTAATAGAGATCAAGGACACCAAACTAGAAGACCATAAGCTAACCATAGAGTGGAACATCCACGACAACCTATCTGGAGTGAAACAAGTACTATTATACATTGATGGAGAACCAGTAGACGTAACAAACAAAACAAAATACACAATAGAACTAGAGCCAGGAACACATAACATAACAATAATAGCAATAGACAACAACGGGAATAAAGCCATAGAACAACTACAACCCATAACAATAAGCGAGGAAACAGAGACAACAACTACTGAAACACAAACAATCTCATTAGAAGACATAGTGAAGAGCCCAACAATAATAGCTATAATACTGGTACTACTAGCACTAGCAATACTGATGATATACCGCATGAAATCAAAATAAAGAAATAACCCTTCTTCATACCTAGTTTTTCCACCTTGCACCACATGTTGATCAAAAAGCTGTTTCAAGTATTGAAGAACACTAGGAGATAAAACTATTCAAAAAAGGTAATGCAAGTACTGCGGGAGAACAATGTTGAGTTATTAAAACATATGCCAACCAGTTAAACCTAACCTGAGAAACACTTTATCCATAAACTACTGTCTTATACTGGTTTCTTTTCTTTAATCATATCAATACCTAGGCTTGTTACTGTAAAGCCTAGGATTGCTGAAAACAGTGATGCCATTACGTGGTAGATATACATTAGATAAATGCTTGCTATTAGGAATCCCAGCCCCACGCCGACCAATACTACGCCTACTGCAAGACGTAGTTTCACGCTCATATCTCATCCACTACTATATTTTATTGATTCATCAATATTTTTAACTATAGTCTCCAGCCACTCATTTATTCCATAGAGTTCTGTATAGAGTCCTGTTACGATAAGATAGAGAATGAATACAGTGACTGCTAGTGCTCCAGCGTATTTCTTGTATGGAAATACTTTGTAGATAATGTAGGCTAGGGCTAGAGCGGGTAGGCAGCTAGAGCCCAAATACACTGTAATAACCAGCATTAACAAGAACATAGACCGTGAAAACACTAAACCAGGATCACTAGAGTAAATAGCTATTCTACGAGCTAATTTTGACACAAATCCTTCTCTAGGGAAAGACTTCCTCCACGGGGTAACTATTTTCTCTAAAAGACCCGATGCAAGCAATAGCACAACAAGATAAACAACCGTAATACCCTCACGCGTAGAATACATTTGCGCAACAACAGCCATTAGACCAGTGCTCGTGTAAACAAAAGCGTTGACAACCATCAACACGTACAGGAACACAGTAAAGGAGACACCAATACAGCCCAGCAGTACATAGAAATCGTTGTAGCGGACTATTGTCTTCAACGGATAGCTCTTCTCAATAAAAAGCTCCTCGAGAAAGAAAACCAGCAGTACCATCAGTAGAAGCAAGACCAACATAAGTCCACGAGACAAGAGTACTATGAGGAAGACGATGGGTATAATCCATAGCCCGCTTGCAAGTATGTTAAACAATACTGGCACAGCAATACCTAGGAATAGAGTATGGTTGCTGGGGCCATAGAGGAGTACAAGTAACACACCCATAGCTACAGGAGCGATAACCCTCCTATAATCCACTACTAGTCCTCACCTCTTCCAGGAACCTGAGGAACCCGGCTACCTGGCTCCAGTTCCTAGCAATAAACAACGGTACACCTATAGACAACAGCTTCTCTCCAACCATACGATAGTATATTTTCTCAATACTCCACAAGCCCTCTAGAACCTTGATACCCTCTAGCACAGGCATTATAGTTAATACAACAGCTCTACACCCTGTCTTAGACAAGACATCGACGAGAATATCTACAACACTTCTCCTGTAGAACCCCCACGAGCTAATGACCACTAGTAAACCATTATCGAGATACCCGACGGTATCATAGAGTGCTCTGGCGAGATTGTCGCGTCCACTAGTCTCCTCCATAGAGACTATAGAGGAGTCGATCAATAGCTTCTCGAGAGCCTCTGGAGCCCTTGCGGGAGGTCTCGTGATCCATTTATCGCCTAGGAACAACGTGTAGCCAACAACATCACCCCTCTTGGCCATGAGGTCTGTTATGGCGAGAGCTGTCTTAACAACGTAGTCAGCACCCATACAACACTCTATACCAACCCAAGTATCCTGCGAGAGATCAAGGAACAACATTGTCTTCAACTGTACTTCAGCCTCGTCTTCACGCACGATAAGCTTTCCTGTTCTAGCTACAGCACTCCACACTATCTTCCTGAAGTCATCCCCAGGCTGATAGTCACGTAACTCGAAGAACTCGTAGCCTACACCTTTCCTCCTAGACGGTGAGACACCGAAAGTATAGTATGTTGATTTAACAACTAGTTCTTTGACACTAGTATAGGAAGGTGTAACCCTGAGCACACCGGGCACATTAACTATCTTCTTGTACCCGAACAAGCCAAATAAGTCGCGGGCAACAAGCTCTACTTCATTAAAAGATATTGTCCCGAAACAAGGCTTCACTCTATACGATAGAGTAGCTGTTCCTCTACGCTCAATGTAGAGAGACCCATAGTTCCTACCTATGATCCTAACACGACGTGGAGCATGATCAACAACGTCTAGACGAGGAACACCGTAGCCCAGAATATCACTGATCTTCAGTATGACATCAACTTCCTCGCCTTCAACAACATTTTGTTTACTAAGAAACCTTTCAACAACAAGACTATCGACAACATCCTCGTATCCTCTAGCCAGTATATAGGCCATATACATGAACACCAAGAGGCTGGAGCCAACAACCAGTGTGACAGGCCATCCGATACCAGCAAGCCCAACTATAACTAGGAACACCGAGGCGAAGAATAGTGCTATACCACGGGTTGTTATAACAGGCAAGGGACAGGAACCCTTCTATGGGGGTCTTATCTTGTCAAGCACATCATCCACGACGTCATCGCTTGATATACCCTCTACACGAGCCTCAGGCTTCAGTATAATACGGTGACGTAGAGCTGGCTTGGCAACCCTCTTAACGTCATCTGGTATAACATAATCTCTTCCCTCGATGAAAGCTAGTGCACGTGCAAGCTGCATTATTGCTATTGCTGCACGCGGTGAACCACCAAGACGTACATGCGGATGCCTACGAGTCTCCTCAACAATATCAACGATATAATACTTTATATTACGGTCCACATGGACTTCCCATAGTTTCTCACGAGCATAAATAATGTCTTTCCCGGATGCAATAGGCTCTATAGGCCACTCCTCAATAGTCTTTAGCCTATCGAGAATCTCCACTGCTTCGTCACGCGTGGGATAACCAATAATTATCTTGGCCAAGAACCTATCGATCTGTGCCTCTGAGAGCGGGTAGACACCCTCGTACTCTACAGGGTTAAGTGTAGCAAGCACGATGAAGGGGTCGGGTAACTTGTAGGTCTTACCCCATACCGTTACTTGTCTCTCCTGCATTGCCTCCAGTAGAGCCGACTGCGTCTTAGGGCTAGCACGATTAATCTCGTCGACAAGAACTATGTTCGCGAAAATAGGGCCTTTATGGAACTCGAACACCCCTCCTTTGTAAACCATTGTCCCAATGATATCGCTTGGCAATAGATCAGGTGTAAACTGTATACGCTTGAACTCCAAGTTGAAAGCAGAAGCAATAGCTTTAGCTATAGTCGTCTTCGCGACACCAGGAACCCCCTCAAGCATTACATGCCCGTTGGCAATCATAGAAGCAATAATCAGCTTAAGCTCCTCCTTCTTACCAACGATAACCCTTGATACCTCAGATACAACTTTTTCATAAAGTGTTTCACTAGACAAAATCAGCCAACTCCTTTTCGTTCTAAACGAGAAATATACCCGACAAGTTTATTAACAATCCTTCTCCTCCTCCATGCTTTACCAGCTAGTTTAATCAAGTATCTGTCACCAAGTATTCTACCAAGTCTAATAGACTCATTAGCCAGTTTAACACGGCACTCATCAATGTAACTGAAATAGCCTTCAACACGTATTCTCAAAGGCTTGTAGAGAAGTGCACCAAGTATAACTGCCGCGAACATTGAGATGAGCAATATGTTCTGTACACCAATACCCCATAGTGTTAAACCAAGCAGTTTTGCTGCAATAACCGGCGATGTCAAGAAGAGGACTAGCGCTTTAGCACCAGTATCTTCCCTCATAATATAATGACTATTGTCTATAACAAAAACAACATCATCACCATCTGCAAGCCACTCTATTACCCCTAACACGAATTTCTTTGTAGAAGGAATACCACCATACCCGCCAACCATATAGTTCGTGAAGATACTTGAGTCAGCCACGACAACATACTTGCCCCCACTATAGTAGCCATAGACTCCTGTAACAGGATTACCTACATACGGTTCATCACGATCCTTATCCATATCCCAGTCTAGATCAACCCATATCCTACCCATAGCAATACACATAGGCTGTACACTAGCTTCCCCGGAAACAACTATTGAAGACCTACTAAACGCTACCTTGTACTCATTATTATCGATACGGCATTTTACTCTAACAAAATCCTCCCACCCACTCCCAATGAGGTCAACATCCCTAATGAGCTCACCATAGATACGGATACCAAGCAGCTCCATTGTAACATTATTCACAACACCGATCTCATCAGCTATGAGGAGAGACAGTTTTTTCTCACTAGAATACTCTTTAAGGAAATTGACTTCGCCTCGCGTAAATGGTTTATCCGGAGCAATCACTACGAAAACAACGTGTTTACCATCAATACTCTTTAACTCATAAACACTATTGATGATGACAACACTGTATCCACGGCTCCTTATAAGCGATACAAGTGTCGATGTCCCAAAAAGCTTCTTATTGTAAGGACTAGCACTCTCTTCACCGGGCTTTATGAGCAATGGCATGTAGATACTGAATATCGTTAACATAATGAATAGTATGAATACTGCTACGTATACTTTAGTGCTCATCACGGCTAACAACCTTCTTGAACTCCTCTACATCACGAGTCGTCGGCTGTTTCCGACTATACATTAGCTCCTCATAGAGTCTAGCAACCTTGTACCCAAAGTCGCCTATCAAAGTCTTTGCTGCACGAGCCACTTCTCGTGGAGTATAGCCGGGCTTCAACATGACTCCAATACTATGAAGTCTAGCCAAAAAGCTTAGATACAATTCCCTAATAATTCTTCTTAACCCAGTATAATAGTATTCACGTACAATACTATAAGTTGGCACATCCTTCTTATCGAATGGAGCTATGAACCTAATAGGCTTCTCTATAAAGAAAAACTTCCCAACAACGAGAGCATATATGAGAAGGAAAACTAGAAACAAACCAGCAGCCATACCTACAAGCGTAAATAGATCTTTAAGATTATATGGAACAGAAGGAACAACAATACCAGACTCATTAACATGCTTGATAACCTCCTCAAAGACACCAAAAGAACCCGTAGTATTAGTAACAATATCCCCGCCGCCAACAGGTCTCGGAAAACCATGCCTACCGTCAAGCCAAGTCATTAAACCACCAGTACAAAGCACTCCAACCAATAAGAATTACTCGATATAACCCAAAAATTAATTCTTTTGCAGTACCTGTAAGAACAATGGAAACTGGCCGGTTTCCGATACATTGAGAATAGACTCAATATAACTACGACAATGCTAGAAGAAGTGTCTTGAGTAACGCGTACAATATTCTTATGTTAGCTCTTACACGACCTCCTATCCGTGGATTCTTCCTTCTAGGAGGCGGGTTGTAGAAGTATTCCCCGATCCTATACCCTCTCTTCTTCGCATAGACGAGCATCTCGGCACCGAAAGTCTCGCCGAACCTCGGGTTCATGTCTATGAATAGATCTCTCTTATACACCCTGTAGTTAGAGAAAATATCATGTACACCGATAATCCTACCAAGTACTCTAGAAGCTAGTCTCTCAGAGAACCTAGGCAACACTGTCCTCGATGCAACAAGAAGATCGTAGTTCTTCTCCAAGAAAACCTTAACGAGCACAGGAATCAGCTCAGGCGGGTTCTCCAAGTCCACGTCGAGTGTCACAACAATAGGGTACTTAGCTGTCCTTATACCATAGAGAAGACCCTTGGTCTGCCCTTCACGTTTCTTCAACAATGCCCGATCAGCGTATTCACGAGCCAAAACATATGTTCCATCAGGAGAATTATCATCAACAATAATTATCTCATGATCAATACCACTAAGTACTTTCCTCACACGTTCAACAAAAGGCTTAACGTAAGCCCGTTCGTTATAAGTTGTTGTAACAACAGATACTCCATACTCTACCAAGGATTGTCATCTCCCACTATACACACAGAGTATTCAACAAATATAGAATAGAAGAGAGGAAAAAAGAGTTTATTTTAAATAAACACGACATTACACAAATATTCTCTAATCACCACACAGACAACAAAAGAGCCCTTGACGATAGCCATATAAACATTGCAGACGTAAATGATCTGCAACTGTATGCTAGGGGGACTATAACCGAGGATTTTCTCATAGAACTTCCGGTTCTCTAAGGTAGTTTAGGTTTAAAAAACTAGTTTATAATGACTTCTATAAGCCACTACTCTAGAACAGTCTTTTCCTGCGTAGAAATGTTACTGCCGCGGCAATTACGAGTAACATCATTAAAGATATGGCTATCAAGGCTTCTGTACTCATTTCCTCTGGTTGAGTTGTGGTCGTGGTTGTTGACGCGGTATTGGGTTGCATCGTTGTCGTTGTCGCGGTAGTCATAGTTGTTGTAGTAGTGGTGGTCGTGGTTGTGGTAGTAGTTGGTGGTGCTACGACTATTATTGTAAGGTTCTTCTCTACGATAACCTCCTCATCAACACTATACGCTCTAAACAGTACAGTGTATTCACCAGGCTCACTTATCTCGTCAGATGACACTGTTACTGTGAATACTCCAGTCTCGTTTGGTTCTATGATTAATTGTCCTGGCTCCACAATACCTCGGCTAGACCAGCCATATATTGTCTCTACTTGTTCTCCCTTGTTCACGATAGTTATGTTGTAGACGACATCTTCTCCCTGCTCCACTACCTGAGTCTCAGAAGGCACTATACTCTCTATCTCAATAACTCTAACTACATAAACTGTTGTCGTAGCGTAAACAGTTACTGATAGAGAGCTGTTTAGAGATGATGTTATTGTTACTGCTATTGTGTAGACACCTGGTTTACTTGAAGAAAACTCTAGGCTAAACCACTTGCTTTCACCGGGAGCCAGAGATATACTCGTTGTATTTAGTACTCCTCCCTCCGACGTGATCGTATAGTTGTCAGCTATATTACCGGTATTAGTGATCTTGAATAAATGGACTATAGTCTCATTAACATGAACTGTCTTATTACTCTCTAGGGGAGTAACACTAAAGCTGGCTATAGGCTCGATCGCCTCCACGGTCAGTACAACAGTTTTGTTTACCTCGGGTTTATCAAGAGCATATATTACTACCTTGATAGTATAGAGACATGGTTCTGTGGGCGTGAATGTTATTGTGAAGACACCTGTATCGTTTGGTTCGAGATATAGCTTAGCAGGAGTAACTACCCCGTGACTTGTTATGGCATAGAACCACCATGGCTCAGTGCCATTGTTTTCTATAGTCACATTGAATTCAACTGTATCACCAACATATACTCTGGCTTCGGTAGATGGGCTGATCAGAGATATGCTGAAGTCAACTATTCTCTCTATGACGACAACATCAACATAAGTTCTATCAATATCTCCATTGGGGCCAAGCAAGCATGCTTTAACTTCAATAGTATAATTACCTGGCTCACTATTCCAGTACCATAAGTCTACTAGTCTGCTCTCAAAAGGCTCCAGTACAATAGCATTAAACATACCAGCATATCCTTCGGCACACTCCAGAATAACAAACTCGTATAACGGCCCATTATTGGTCACATTAACAACTATTCTTTCCGGCTCATCTTGTTTCGTAATGATTGTCTCATTTAAACTAGATAACGTAATGTCCCTGGAGACAACGTAGTAGTTATGTGGTTTTATTAGTGGTGCCGTATCATTGTACCCCTCTATGATGTAAGGTGTATCACCTACACCGTTACCATCAGTATCGTTTCCAGAATACCAGATCCAATAATTACCAAGTACTCCATAATACGTAGTACCATTATAGACATAGGACACATTGTATGGTGTTGTAAGCGATACATTGTCGCCATAAATTCCCACTCCACCGTAAATAGAGTTCATGTAGATTAATCCATAGCTTGTTCTGTAAAGATACATACTGTAGTAGGATGACGGGTTCGATACAGTCAAGTTGTTTCTCGATATTACGAAGTTTCTACATAACAGCAAGTATATTGATTCATATCCACCATACACTATATTATCATCAACAAGTATGTTATTGCTACTATAAGCTATAACACCACTTCTCCCAGCTGTTATATTATTAGCTACGATAGCAACATTTGTTGATTCTCTAAACTTTATTGCAGTATACAATGCTGAGATCGTATTATTGAATATGAACGTGTTATCCAATGCACTCCCGAGTATTGAATATTTTGTATCTATGAAAGAGTTCCTAATTATTATCTTCGATGTAGGGTAGTCGACGTCAATACCTATGGTGAGATTTATTATAGATACATTGTCTATATCAATAGTACCCTTTATCCTATCGATAAATATTCCTCTAGAACCAGTATACCTAACAACGCCTCTAATCGTAGTATCATGTATTCCTACATATGACTCCTCTGTGCCACCGTTAATGTAGACTCCTATAACACTACCCCTAATCTTTAGATCGCTTTTGGAAACAGTACAGTAAATACAATTACTTAACTCGATACCTGTTGACAACGCGTATATTGAAGCATTTATTATTTCTATACTACTACGCTTATTGTATTCATTGACCACTATGCCTTTGTAGCTTTTTTCTATACTAATATTACTGATGAAAACAGAGCTATCGTAGATGCTTATTCCTGTAGCTAGTGAAGACAGTCCAGCAATACTCCAAGATAGCTCGCCCATGCTAACGTTTCCTATGAATACCTTACCTGAAAACAATACAACTATTCCTGTACCAGTCTCGCCAATATCTACATTGGCTATTCTAGCCCGAGAGACATTGTAGAGAATAATCGATACAGCATCTATGTTTCTTATATCAGCTATTGTTGTATTGGCATAGTAGACTAGTTGTCTACCATTAATACTAACGTTATCAACATGGATTCTACCATAATCATACAGGTCTTCTGAATAGAACCCAAAACCGTAAGTCACGTTATCCATGACTATATCGTTGAGAAACGTGTTCTCAACATTATACAAGTACAAACCAGTACTACTATTGTATATCACCAACTCATTTACAGCAAGATCCCTTGCATATGCTATAAATATCCCTCCGGATAACCCGTTACAATACACTCCATCAAAGAACACGTTTTCTACACGACGTACATCAACAAAACCGTTTCCAACACTTGTATTCACAACTACTACTCTATCTCCATTCCTCCAATACAGCTCATTGAGAGAAGAATTCTGTATAAACAACACATCGGACGATCCTTCGATACGATCTAGCTTGGAGTCATTAATGTAGACCAACTCATTGTTAGAGAATACCGTGTCTAACCCCACTTGGGAATCCTTGATGACAAAGAGTTTCTCCGCATAGAAGTACTCTACATCCTCGACACTAAATGATGGAGGATTATACATTATCCACTTAGGCTCAATATACGTGTTGTATATAGTGACATTACTTGCTTCTTGGACGGTAATATAAACACCGTCCATGTAGGTATCTTTAACAATTATGTTTTGCACAGAATAGAACTCTACAAGACTATTCTCTACATTAACTCCACTAATGTATAGAAGACCATCACAATATTCTGCACTAACAGATGTATTGGCAAGTATCATATTCTTATAGCTTATATTGCTTGAATAAATGCTGAAAACCCATAAACTAGTAACTGAATCTGAAGTTATGTTGGTATTCTCTACTGTTACGTTTGACGAGTAAATTATATTGATGGGCTTAATGTAACCAAATTCAGCGAGAATACTGATGTTATAGTACTGGATATTACCTTCTTTCACGACTATGTTCTTGGAACCATATATGTTTACTATGGGCGAGTTCTTCGATGAATTAACGTTAGTTATCGTGACATCACTGGAATTCCGTATAATAACCATAGCATACTGGCTAGCATCATATACTCCGCCAGTAGCATTCTCGATCACGAGAATTCTTCTTCCATCCAGAGTATTCGTTGAATCAATAATGCTAGTCCCATAGTAATCCAAGAGGTTTAGTATACTGTTATTGAATATATTATTCCTCATAATGACAGCGTCTCCTAAACTAAACACTCCTGTAATGAAGCCACTCACAGTATTGTTTTCAACAATAGAATCCTCTACAATCATACCAATACCGTTTCCAATACCTTTTAATGTATTATTATAGACCACTGAATGTGTAGCAAAAATCCCTATATACCTTATATCTGCGTCAATGATATTTGATGAAATATAAAGATTTTGCGAAGAACCACTGACATAAATCACATGATGATATACTCCATGAAATACGTTTTGCTCAACGCTAATGTTGTATCCATATCTTATCTCGAGTGCTGGATACCATGAAAATATTCTATAAAGCGTGTTATTGAATACGTTTCTTCTAAATATAGTGTCTGATGTATAGTATGCATATATGTGCCCATTATATATTATATTATCTGAGAAGACTATGTTTCTGCTTCTATAAACGTATAATACATAGGTTTCCCCGTATTCCGTTCCAGTAATATTGTTTCTAGTAATACTAATATTACCATTGATACGGACGAAATAGAAACCAGTACCTATTATACTATTGTTACTTATATTGATCGTTGCATTCCATCGCCCTCTATGACTACCCATTAAGATAATGAAATACCAATATCCATAATCTATTGTATTATTTATAAGCAGTATTTCTCCGCCCTCATAGGATATAGCATGTAGCAGTGGACCATACAATAAGTTTATATCACTATTCTCTATAACAATTCTTGCCTTGGATACATAAAATATTGGCGCATACGCTTTATTAATGATATGCGTACTGTTAATGAGTACACTTGATAAGTCATACACATAGATCAAGCCATCGTAGCTACTGGGTATCGTATCAAATATTAGACTAGAATTATCGGCTACAAGCATGCTACCAGCTGATAACTGCATATATTTAAGACCGTTAACCGTGACTGTTGAATTGTCTATATTGATTACAGTATTGGCTAGTATAAGATCTGTTGTAGGATTATTTATAGTCATGTCAATATCATTAATACTTATCGTCGAGTTAACAAGTATTGCCTCAGTAGAATTACCGAAGTCAGGCACTGAAGTATTCAATCCCACAGCATAGTATATCGGGTACTCATTTATGTATACAGACGATATTGTGTGTATAAAGTATCTATAGTCTCTACCATAGATCCATAGCCTACCTCGTCCTGTTATCGATATATTAGTGAGAATGCAGTCTAGTGAATTCTTCAATACTATTCCTTTCAAGCTATTCTCTAGAACAACATCAATTACACTTACATTACTACTATTTTCAATGCTTATGTATGAGTATTTAGAACTACTTATTATATCAGTTATGACCACATGCGAGGAATTAACCACAAAGATAGAGGAACTGCGCCAATTATAGTATAATTGATCTTCTTTAATAATAACTCCACTGGAAGACCCAATGTATATGTCGCAAGCAAGTACCGATCTATGTAATGAAACATTTCTTGAGTCAATTATGTAGGCGTATCCAAACCATTCCTTGAAGAGAGTATTTTCGATAACTACGTTTTCCGAGGAATACATACTAAATTCTTCTACAGTAGTATCATTAACCACGATATTGGCTACCTTATAGAACAATAGTTGTCCTTTAATAATTGATGATACGGTACTGTTTTCTACTCCGACAAGTATTACTGCAACATATGTCTCGTTAAGAATAACTCCTGTTTTATTTACATAGTATATTATCGAGAGGTTGTTAACAGTATTTGATTCATCAATATAATTCGTATAATAATCTTCATCACTATAGCCTCTGAAATAAAATGCCTCCTCGATATCGTCTCCAGTCAAACTATTATTCCTCATATAGGCGTGAGATACTCCAATAAGAGATATGCCATACCTTACATTAGTAAATGTATTATTGACCACATGTAACCCGCTTATGTTCTTTGCATATAGTACTTCGTAGATATTTGAGGCATAAGTATTTGTAATACTAACGTTTACAGAATCATAGAGTTCATATAGTCTGTCTGTATATCCAACATCATCTATAATGATATTATCTACAACAATATTGGAAGAATCCCATAGCTCCAGGAAGTAGTTCCAATTCATCTCCTCAATATATAGCTTCTTCATGACAATATTACTGGACATAATAACGTATATGTAGTCGCTATAATAGCTTGTCAGGCCTAATGTGCTGTTATAGAATACTACATCGTCACAATAGTCAAAACCAACGACATCCCCATAACGGCTTGCTATATAGCTACTCATTATACTAACAGTAGTCGTATTGTAAACATACAATGCCTCAAATTGAGTGTATACATCTAAGCGTTCTAGACTAACATTATTGCTATCATACACATTAATTCCTTCTTCCCCACGAATACTAATATTCTCCAACATTACATTCCTAGAACCATATATTTCGACACCATATCCTCTCCCAGAGATAATAGTATCTTTTATCCATGCATGAGACACGTTATCGAAAATTATACCGCTCCCATACTCTCCGGTAGTAATGCTACAGTTTCTTATGATAAAATACTTAGTAGTATTAATAATAATTATACCCGCATCATCTCCACCATATATTCTCCATCCCTCTATAACATAAGGATCATCAATAGTACCCGAGCCACTCACAACACCATTTTCTTCAGTAAAGTTCCCATCTCCAATAATAACGATAGGTTCATGATCAGCAATACCATAAGTTTCTATGAGATCATTACTAGCGGCCAATTCATTAAAACCTTCATCAACTATAGTGTTCTCATTTCCACCTATGGCATACACGCTTGTTAATGGCGCTGCTATAGAGAGTATGACTAGTGATAACATGGCTAGAGAAGAGAATATCTTGTTACGTATGTACAATAGTTTTCCACCTATCCCATACCGCTCGTTAGTTTTAAACACTACATAATAGTTATAAAAACCTTATCATTATTTGTAAAAACAATATATGCATTTATAAAAAATTATGAACTATTTCTATACAGTTTATTTAACCTTAAACTAGTTTCTTTAACAATAAAAAGTGAAGACCAAATGATCACTGTAATGTACTATTGTAAAAAAGATCTAGAGTACAATACTCATATACTTTAGGGCCCTCATTATTTTTGCTTTAGCCTTCATCTCTATTTCCTCGATAATACTAAGTGGGGCTTTCTGTAGTTCAACATACTTTTCTTTAGATGCTTCATTGAGTATCTTGTCAGCTTCACTTGTACGCGTTATGAGGACAGTATATCCGGGATAGGTTTCGCTTGTACCTGCTGATATGTCGGAGAAAACCCCTGTATAATCATTGCATACTAGGCATCCAAGCTGCATGTATGGTAGTACGTCACGTATATGCATTTCCTTTTCAACACCACCGTGTACAACAATTATTTTGTCACCGATGATACGTATTGTCTCAATCGTATCAGGGTCTATTCCATGTATGGTCTTTAAGTAGCTTAGGAATGCTTCTGTAGCAAATGTGCCGAGACAGAACAAGCTTACAACTAGTTTTATCTTGTTACTAAAATCTGTCTCCAGCATAGGGAACATCTTCATCTGCCACAGGAACTGGGCTTGGCATGGAAGACCGACGATAGCAACCTTCTTGATATCTTCCTCGAGGAGTTTCTCCTTAAGCTTCATTGTAAATGGGAGCACACCCCATCTATCGCCAGCAGCTTCCAGTAGTTCTTCACGTGTTTTCGCAATAACTATTTCACCTGTAAACCCCTTGATTTTCTTTGCAACAACAACTCCATCGACAACACCATGTTCGAGCATGTATAGTAGTAAAGCTGTTACTGCGCCCCCGCTACCAACTCTTTTAACCCTAATATTTGGGTCAGCTGCCCTAGCAAGGTATATGGCTATATACTCTCCAAGGGGTTTATCTGGTTGTATCATAGAAGTAGCCATAGGTTTCACCTGCTAAGGAGTTTTGGTTTAGGAGCATATTTGCGGACGAGTATTTGTGTGAAACGTGGACAACGGGCACAACATGTGCCACATCTAATACACTTCTCGACAATAAGGTCGGGTTTGCCGTCGACAAAATGTAGTGCATGTGTGGGACACGAAAGTACGCAAGCACCACAACCTATGCAGAGACCTGATAAAACAATCTCGTCCATTAAATCGAATCCACTCAGCTTCCTTGCACGAGGTATGCTGGCGAATAACTGTAGGAAATAACCACGCCCCATTTTGAGAGAGTTTATGAGAGATACGAGCAGGTTTGGTGCAGGAGGACAACCAGGTATGGCATAGTCTACATCAACAACAGCCGAGATAGCTTGAAACGTCCTGTGCTCGGGCTTGGGTTCTTGTCCTCCACGACAAAACAGTGTTATACCACCGACACTAGCACAAGACCCATAGGCTATGAGGATACATGCTTTATCACGTAGTTTCTTAAGCAACTCCACTTTAACAGGATCGTTTATACAAATCGAGCCAGTTACAACAATAATGTCATATATTTTATCTAGGTCTATATTGCCTAGATGACTACTATAAACATCAACAACATTGGTGAGCTGCGGTAGAGCCCTAGTTATAGATAACGGGCAGCCTTCACAACCACCTATATCGTATACAAGTAGCTTAGGTTTCTCCAAAACCAAATCACCTCTTTACCTCGACTACATGAGTTGAACAAGGTATACATGGGTCGTATAGCCGCGGCACAATATCAGCCAGCTCTACAGGCAAGCCCTTTGATGACTCCTCTATTAATGGTATGTTGAACATTGTTGGAACAATTATTTTATAGCTGGCAACACGTCCCTCGCTATCTAGTTCAACATAGTGAATAAGAGTTCCACGTGGAGCCTCGTACACGCCTACTCCTTTTCCACGTCTATACACTATACCAATGGTTCTCACTGGTTCTCCTGGATCAATCTGTTCTAGCAGCTCTATTATTCTCTCTAGGCAAATCTCTATTTCAACAAGTCTAGCCTGCTGTAAGCCCCACAAGCTATTATCGTTGAATCCACGGTAGGTCATGAGTCTTGCCCGGGGACCGGTCTCGACAACGCCACCCTTATAGAGAGCAATAAGGCTTGTCGTGTTACGTGCTTCTTCGGGAACACCGCCACTCTTGTACTCATGGTAATGCATTGTCGTGACTTCATCTGCTCTAACGTTGTACTTGTCGCCGTAGAACAAATGTGATGCAAGAGGTTTAACCGTGATCTTCTTATCCTTGAGGATACCTACTTTATCATTAATATTCCTATAGAGCTCATCAACAAAAACACGGTATTCCTCCAAAAGCTTAATAGTCTTATTCCTTGCTTCACCTAGAACACTCTGCGAAGGAGCTTTCTCGACACCACCCACAACAATATACGGTGGATGCGTAGGTGCACCACCAATTTTAGTGAGCACGTCATTGACCGTGTTAACCATCCTAATAGCTTTGATGACCATATCAACAATTTTCTCTTTAACAACAATATCCGGCACCAACAATACTAAATGAGATAAATGACTCTGAACCCTATTTAGAAGACCTATAGTTTCCCTCAATAACCTCCCGTTGGCTGGCGGTGTAACCCCGACCGCATCCTCTATGGCTTCAGAAGCAGCTATCCCATGAGCAGCATGACATATACCGCAAATCCTCATAACAGCTTCGACAACAAACAACGGGTTTTTTCCTCTAACAAGTCTCTCGAAACCCCTGACGGGGGCTGTTGTAACGAAGAATGCTTCTTGCACAACACCATCGCTATGATAAACTATGTACTCTGCCTCACCACCTATTCTCTGTAATTCTATTTTCTTAGACAACAACCCTGCTGCCAATACCTATACCCTCATGGTACTGAATTGTTTTGCAATAAATTAAACCTATACACAAGATAGGTCGTCCTAACAAATATTTGTTCATAGACCATACTCTGTCAACATGTCCTCAGAGAATTATTATAATATAGTGTGTCACAATAAGAATTACTTAGAAACTATGAGAACCTAAATGACGGATGTATTGGTGGCTACTGTGGCTAAAAGAAAAGCGCCATTCCTAAAACTACTGATACTAGCAGTACTCGTAGTAAAGGGGAGTATGCATGGCTACGCTATATATAAGGACATAGTTTTCCACACGAAAGAAAAATGGAAACCCTCCATAGGCACGATCTACAGGATTCTCAATGAAATGAATAGAGAAGGTCTACTAGAAAAGAAGATACTGAAGTCCAGTGGCAGAAAGATATCCCAGTACACTATAACAGAGAAAGGCATGAAAGTCTTTATCGAGACAAGCAGACCCACATTAATCAAGATGTCTACTATACTTACAACATTCATCGAAGCATACAAGAAGCTTCTTGAAGAACGGGGAGAGAAGCTCAATAAAGAAGCAGTAGACAGACTCACTAAACTAAATAACGCTATAGAAAACTATTTATCACTATATAGTAATACTTAAACGCATAACCTCTATCTGTAACCACACGTATTATCTTGAAATAGTATTTCTCATAGAGGGAAAACACATGGAAATCCTGCCCAGTAGCTACAACTACATCCTATTCCTGAGCTTTGATTTCGATGCAGAGACAGCCGAGGTACTACGTGGTGCCGACCCTGTAGAGCTTAGCAAAGGAAGGTATGGTGCACGCAAGGCAATATATAAGATACTTGATTTACTCGATGAATACGGGTTGAAGGTAACATTCTTTGTTCCGGGATGGGTTGCCGAGAAATACCCTGAGGCAATAGCTGAGATTATGAAGAGAGGACATGAAGTAGCTGGACACGGTTACCTACATGAGCGCCTCGACGAGCTCAAGCCTAAGGAGAATGAGGAAGCTGTGTTCGATAAAATGGAGAAAGCAATAGCCAGCGTAACTGGTGCAAAACCATCAGGGTTCCGTGCACCATACTGGAGATGGAGCGACTCAACACTAGATATACTCGCCTCAAGAGGGTATATCTATGACAGCAGCCTCATGGACGACGATGAACCCTATGTGATTGAAAGAAACGGGACATACATAGTGGAGCTTCCAGTTGACTGGAGACTAGATGATTGGCCTTACCTAGAGCAACGTAGGAGTCTCACGCCAAGCCAACTACTTGAAATGTGGCTTGAAGAAATAGAGTACGCGTATGAGAACAAAGGCTATCTAGCGTTAACCATGCATCCACAATGCATAGGGCGTGGCGCCAGAATAAATGTGCTAAGAAAAATCATAGAGAAAGCACTTGACACAGGGGCTTGGATACCTCGCGGGATAGACTTGGCAAACCATGTACTTAGAGCCCTTGGCTTAACAACACCATAGTTTATTTCTAATTTAGGTGTAATGGATCTTGGAGAAAATGCTTGAGGAACATGGTATCCATTTAATATGGTTTGATAGTCTTGGTGCAAAGAGCTCATCTATAGCTGTCGAGACAAGCAGAGGAGTAGTTGTTATAGACCCTGGAGCAGCAGCTATGCAGCCAGGCTACCCGCTGCCAGATGAAGAAAAAATTATGCTCAGGAGGAAGGCCAAACAAGCTATCTACGAGTGGCTTAAGAAGGCTGTGATAGTGATTGTAACACACTACCATTATGACCATCACTTTGTACCAGGAGACCCCGAGTTCCCCGAGGAAAACCCTCTGGCAGGCAAAACAATCTATGCAAAGAACCCGAACAAGTATATCAACGAGAGCCAGTGGGGTAGAGCAAGAATATTTCTTGAAGCACTCTTGGGCTTCTATAATATTAGTCTAGAAAACTACTTGATAGAACCATTGGAGACAAGTTTCCCCGACCCTGTTGACGAACTGGAGATCTCTTTGAGGAGGGACTTTGGAGACTATACGAAGAGGAGACGTGAACTACTCGAGAAGGGGCGTCGATGGTTCGAAAAACTATCCAAGGAACTATGGGCTAAGAAGAAGTGGGTTACCGAGATACAGTTAAGCGATGGGACAAGGATCCTATGGGGAGAAAACAGGGTTATTGAATGCGGTGATACACGGATAAAAATCCTGGGCCCATGGTTCCATGGACTAGAATACGATAGAACAGGTTGGATAACACCAGTCATCATAGAGAAGAATAACTGGAAACTATTCTATACAAGCGATGTAATGGGCCCAATCATCGAGGACTACGCATACTACATAATCAACGAGAAACCAGACGCAATAATACTCGACGGACCACCAACATACCTATTCCCATACATGTTCAACAAAATAAACCTCAACAGAGCAATAGAAAACACCATAGAAATCATAAAATCACACCCCCAACTCATAATATACGACCACCACCTCTTAAGAGAAAAGAGATGGCGCGAAAGAGTAAAACAAGTATTCCAAGCCGCAGAAAAAGAAGGAGTGAAACTACTAACAGCAGCAGAATACCTTGGTAAAAAACCATTAATAGATACCGTTGCTTCAAAATAACTGAAGAACAATTCTTCGTTAATACAAGCTAAAGGCATCTAAGGGAAAAACTTCCGCCATGGATTGTTTCTCAAGGAGTAAAACTAACAATATTACAGTGGCGCCGGGGGCGGGACTTGAACCCGCGCGGGCTGTGCGCCCACCGGCTCTCCAGGCCGGCCCCTTGGGCCTGGCTCGGGCACCCCGGCGCGTCTCTATTGTATTTTGTTTATTCGGGTTTTAAAGGAAAACTGTTTATTTTGTTAGTTTGTATTCTAGTGTTTTCCTGGAGTACTTTTTTACTCTTTCTTCTAGGACTTCTACTCCTATTCCTGGTTTTTCCGGTACTGCTATTGTCCCGTCTTTGTTTAGTGTCCATGGTGGTTCTACTAGTTCTTCCTCGTAGTACCTCGCTGATTCCGAGATGTCGTTGGGGTACTTGACGTTTGGTAGTGTTGCTGCTGCTACTTGGAATCCTCGTCCTATTCCTGTTTCTAGCATCCCGCCTATCCATATTGGTATACCGTGCTGCATTGTATAGTCGTGGATTAGTATTGTCTCCAGCAAACCGCCTACTCGTGCAGGCTTGACGTTGACTATCCGGAAGCTCTCTAGTTTAGCGCCAGCCATTACGTCATGTAGACTTCTTATACTCTCATCTAGACACAACGGGGTCTTAATCAGTGACTGTAGTATAGAGTGTTCATAGAGGTCCTCGTAGAACAGAGGCTGCTCAACCATTAATAGATCATACTTATCAAGCTCCATGAACACGTGTTTATCAGCCAGTGTATACCCTGCGTTGGCATCCACTTGTAGAGGTATATCACCAAATTCCTTCCTAATCATTTTAACAGGCTCAACATCCCATCCAGGCTTAATCTTTATTTTAACTCTCCTATAGCCACGCTCAAGGTATTTATCGACAGCTTTGATTAAGGCATTCATGTCCCCTATGATACCAATGCTTATACCTGACTCAACACGGTTCCTGACACCACCAATAATCTTGTATAGAGGCATATTGTTCTCTTTAGCATACAGGTCCCAGAGAGCAAACTCTATCCCGGCTTTAGCCATACGATAGCCACGTATCTTCTTAACAAGCTCTGGGAAATCCACTGGTTTCTCGAGAACAGGGTTCTTCATAAGCAACGGGACTATGAATTCCTTATACACATACAGTGTTGTATCAACAGTTTCATAACTATACCATGGCCCATCGTCTACCGGTGCTTCGCCCCACCCAACAATACCTTCGTTATCCTCGACAGCTATGATAACACAATGCCTATCAATAGTCTTGCCGAAACTAGTTTCAAAAGATTCACGTAGTCTTGTTACAACATGATAAAACGTGATCTTCTTCAGCTCCATGGTAGCTCTCCTTCGAGTATTTTTTCTAGACTCCTACGCCATAAAACATAGTAGCTTCTCCTAACATTATTCTCTACAAAACTAATAAACCACGTAACAATATATCCCATTTCATTCAAGTAGTAGTTAAAGATTCTTCTAAGCTTCATCCTCCAGTCGAGAACAAGCTCGCGGCTCTTCTTTCTTATTTCATCGAGACTGCCGGGTATCTCAACAAGTACTAGGTCGCTCGAACTAGACAGGCTGTACTCTTCTATCCTTGGTATATTGTCTTCGAATACAACGTTATTGACTAGATATGCACCATGCTCTAGTAAATCGTTGAGACTAGGGTGCTTTACCTCTCCAGCAAGTACTTTCTCGACGCGTCTAGAACTAATCCACCATTCTGCTTCAAACCTATCTGATGGCATACCACGGTTTATCTCGTCTTGCAGCTCACCGTAATAATCTTCATAGAATTTCCTAACAACAACACCGAATTTACATATGTTAAAGTAGGCGTTAGCACTCTGCATAGGGTCATAAGTCCATTTTATGAGCCTATAGCCTTTCTCAAGAGCTATTTTTCTCTGAATAAGCTTCATCTCATAGCCGAGGCCTTTAAACCTATACTCTGGGACAACACCGGCTAAGTGGCTGTACACATAGATCATGCCATCCTTGTATGCTGGTACACCGTATATCACACCTACTGCTTTACCCGTGTCTTTCTCGAAAGCACCCAGGACAACACCACCATTTCTATGAGCAGCAATAATCATGTGGTATGTTACTGCTTCGCTATAGTCAGGCATACCCCATATACGGAGCTGGACGTCCATGAGTTCGCGATAGTCTCTAGTAGAATAGGGTTCGCGGATCACTATTGTTTTCCCATTATAGTTAAGCTCCTTGTATAATGTAGGGCGAGGGGGCATGGGTTCCCACTAGTGAAACAAAGAAGAGTACTTCAGCTAAAAACTATTTCTTTTAGATAACAGAAACAACTACTATAATCTAAAAGACAAATAATATTGATAGGATTTAAAACAAGACTCGTTATCTCATGAGTTCTGCTTCCATCCAGATCTCTGGGGGCACTCTTATACGGATCAACTGCTTCATTGCACGCTCGTCAGCAGCTATGTATATTATCCTCTTATGTATCCTCATTTCCCATTTCTCCCACTTCTTCCTACCCTCGCCATGGGGTAGCTTCAGTGTTGGAACGACGAGTCTCTTCGTAGGCAATGGTATTGGTCCTTTTATCTTTACACCAGTTCTCTTGGCTATATCGACTATCTTTGACACGAACTCATTGAGTTTTTCTACATCGGTACTCCATATCTTTATTCTTACCATTGACATTCTTGTTCCCCTTCCTCCTTACCAGCATCCACCATAGTCTCTTGTGTATTGGGGTTGAAAAACCATTTTGTAAAATGAAGCATGTTTAAAAACATGATTGTTTTTACTTCTTAGCTCTTATCTCGATCTTCATTGGCTTGACGTCTACTACTACACCAATACCAACAGTCTTACCCATGTCTCTCATAGCGAATCTGCCTAGTGGTGGGAACTCGCTGTACTTCTCTACAACTAGTGGCTTAATTGGCTTGAACCTTACTATAGCGGCGTCACCCTGCTTGATGAAAGCTGGGTTCTTCTCAACTACCTTACCTGTTCTTGGGTCTAGTTTGGCCTGTATTTCTAGTATTCTACAAGCAACGCTTGCTGTGTGGATGTGTACTACTGGTGTGTAGCCAGGAGCTATGGCTGTTGGATGCCATATCACGAATACACGTGCTGTGAACTCTTCTGCTACTGTTGGTGGTGTGTCTACGTGGCCTGCTACGTCTCCTCTCCTAATGTCGTTCTTGCTTACACCACGTACGTTGAATCCGATGTTGTCACCGGGCTCGGCTTTCTCGATTCTCACGTGGTGGGTCTCGATGCTACGTACTTCGCCTACAACACCTGGTGGCATGAATACTACTCTGTCACCAACCTTTAGTACACCGGTCTCTACACGACCAACAGGTACCGTACCTACACCGCTGATGGCGTAGACGTCCTGTATTGGTATTCTAAGTGGTTTGTCGATTGGCTTCGGTGGAGGCTCTAGCATGTCTAGTGCTTCTACTAGTGTTGGGCCATTGTACCATGGCATGTTGGGGCTTCTCTCGATTAAGTTGTCACCTGTCCATGCTGATACTGGTATGAATGGTATCTTGCTGACATCATAACCTAGGCTCTTGAGGAACTTGCTCATAATCTCCTTGATCTGCTCGTATCTCTTCTGGCTCCATGGTGGGTCAGTGGCGTCCATCTTGTTTACGGCAACAATTAGCTGATTGATACCCATTGTCTTGGCTAGGATGGCGTGCTCACGGGTCTGGCCCTCAGCGCTCATACCGGCCTCGAACTCACCTTTACGAGCACTGACTACTAGTAGTGCTGCGTCAGCCTGGCTGGCGCCAGTAATCATGTTCTTTACGAAGTCTCTGTGACCAGGAGCGTCGATAATTGTGAAGAAGTACTTCCTGGTCTCGAACTTTAGGTAGCTTAGAGCAATTGTTACACCACGTTCTCTCTCTTCCTTAAGCTTGTCTAGTAGCCATGCGAACTTGAAGCTCTCTTTACCCTTCTTCTTGGCCTCCTCTTCTAGTGTCTTGATTGTCTTCTCGTCGATTAGACCTAGACGATACATGATGTGTCCTACAAGAGTACTCTTACCATGGTCTACGTGCCCTATTACTACCAAGTTTAGGTGTGGTTTTTGGCTGCTCATACCCATGCACCCAGCTTAATCACTCTCACACTTTAAAGTTCGCATATAGTTAAAGGTGGAAAGTGCTTATAAAAGTTATCTACGATATACCCTTGATCAATACATGGGTTTCATGTAGTGTATACAGGATATACAGAAATGATCTTGTTTGAAGAAACCAAATATGGTATTGTAGGTGTATGCTACCTGCTGCTTAGGGCTATCCTCTCGATCTCTTCCTTCCTCTGGATAGCATAGCTCTTCGGGTCGTTGTTCGCTGCAGCAATAATCTCTTCTGCAAGAGCTTCCTCAATAGGCTTCGGGTTATTGAAGGCAGCTGCTCTAGCGCCTTCTGTCAAGTGCTTGAGCGCTAGATCAACTCTTCTCTGTGGAGAAACATCTACTGCAACGTGATACACTATACCGCCGTACATGATCCTAGTTGTCTCTTCTCTAGGAGCAGCATTCTCAATCGCACGTATGAGTACTTGTATCGGGTTCTCACCAGTCTTCAAGTAAATAAGATCGAATGCTTTCTTCACAATATTGTACGCTAAATGCTTCTTACCCATGTTACGGCCTGGTCTCATAAGCTTGTTAATAAGCCTCTCGACAATAGGTACTTCTGCTTTACCAAACCTTCTATGCTCATGTCTGCCGCCAGTGTGTGGTAGGAATACTGGTTTCAACGATATGTATCTCTTCAAACTAGGGTCACGCACAATAAGACCATCGTAACTCCATTTATTGAACAATTTTATCTCCTTAACCCTAATCACAACACTCTCCTGAGCCACTATAGACACCTTTCCTACCACTCGTGTACTAGCAATACCAACAAATTAACACTCCTAAAAACCTTACTTCCGTAATTATTGGCCATTAGCTATAATCTATATAAGATGGTTTAGAAACATGGTATAGCATAGAATTTAAGGCTAGGGGACGAAGATTATTGACTACTAAAAACCAAGGCGAAGAAAAGGATCTCGTGAAAGTCGTTGAAATAGATGCATTTATATCAATTGTTGGCGAGAACCCGATACACTACATACCAGTTATCGTGTGTAGACTAGAAGACGGGCGTGACTTCAATCTATTCTCCGTACCTCAGGACATTGTTGTCGCTATAAGGAAAATAAAAGGCTACAAAGTCGAAGATGATCGTGAGACTATATACGATATACTCTTGTCTAGCCCCGAATCCATTGAAGCAGTTAGGAAACACTTAAAGAGAGTAGTAATAGACTCGATAAACCCATTAACATACACTTACTCGGCTATAGCAGAATTTGGTGCAGACGGCGCGTTGATCAAGAGGAAAATGGTTCCAAGCCATGCGATACTACTAGCACTATTATCGGATAAACCCATTTATGTGAAAAGAGAGCTTGTCGACGAACAAGAAAGATATAGTAATGAGCTATTTCCAGACCTACCGGATAATATCGAAGACGAAGAAGATTCTGAATGAATAAACTTTTTATGGAGAGGAAACCTGCTTATTTAAAACAGTCTTTATCTAACGGGTTTCTGTTTCTTACCAAGCCATAAAGCTCTCAATGACACGCCGTTAACCATTATCACCTTGTATCTTACACCAGGAATATCGCCCATCGACCTTCCTCTTGGTCCTCCGATACCCTCAATGATGACCTCGTCGTGCTCGTCAATGTAGTTTATACCACCGTCCCATGGCACGAATGCTGTTACTACCTTACCGTTCTTTGCTAGCTGTACACGTACACACTTACGTACAGCTGAGTTTGGCTGACGGGCTTCTACAGCGACTTTCTCTAGTACAATCCCTCTTGCCATAGGTGCTCCTTCAAGTGGGTCTACTTTCCTCTTCAATCCAAGCATTCTGACCTTGAATTCTCTCTGGCTCCACCTGAACTTGAGTCTCTTTTTCCTCAGTTTCCTAGCTGCAAACAACCCGCTTGGAGCTTTCTTACCTGCCATAGCTACTCCATCCCCCTAAGCCTACCTGTATATAGCGTGTACTAGGGGTTCTTAACCTTATTGATTATTTTGTTCTAGGCTATAACCACGTTGTCTACGCCAAAATACCTTGATAAGAGTATTTTTGCTCTCGCAACATTCTTTCCGTTCTTCCCAATGGCTATACCCTTGTCAGTCGGCTCTACGCTAACATATACAGTTTTCTTCCCGGCTCTCTCGACAACACGTACATCACGTACACGCGCCGGAACAAGTGCTAGACGAGCCATGTCTTCTAGTTTATCGCTGTAACCAACAATCTCTATGTTCTTACCAAGGATTTTCCTTAGTCTCTGCACATTGATACCACGTGGACCAATAGCTTGACCTATTTCATCAGGGTTTACAACAAAAATTATTCTATTAAACTCATCGTCAATAATACAGTCCCTTACATGAACACCCGTTAGCTCATGGAGTAAAGCCATGTATCTTAGTTCTTCAGGAGTTAGTTTCACTTGTTTATTCGACAAAACATTACTTCACCTCTTTACCCTTCTCTTTAACTAGCTCAACTATACTCGATTGACCAGGATCAACTATAGCTAGAGCAGCTACACTAAATGGTTTACCACAGATAGCGCCCAACTCCATGTTTGTCCCAGGGAATTCTGCTATAGGGATATTTGATAGACGAGCATAATATGCTAGATCCTTCTTTATCTCTGGCGGTGCATTCATAGCAACTATTATTAGCTTTGCCTTACCCAGTTTAGCCAACTTTATTGTCCTTTTACTACCTAAAACAACAGTACCTGTTTTGAGAGCCATTTGGAGTTCTCTTGCATAATCAGATACACTTAAACTCATACACTACACCTCCTACTCTTCCTCCTCTTCCTCTTGTTCCTCACCAGACTTGCTTGGCTTCATGTACAGTTCAACCATACCAGTACCAACGGGTACTGGTTGCCCTATTATTACGTTTTCTGTCACACCCACCAACGGATCCACATCACCCGACATAGCCGCCTCGACGAGCTTCTGCACAGTCATTTCGAATGCTGCGCGCGCAAGCACACTGGGTTTCTCTCCAGCTACACCGTGTCTACCTACTTGTCTTACTCTACCACTCCACGTCATTATGTCGGCTATAAGCATTACGTGTCTTACATCTACATCGAGACCCTGATCCTCTAGTACATCCTTGATCTCTTTTATAATAGCTGTTCTAGCTGCCTCAATACCCAGTACTTCCTCGACCTCCTTGATGTTATTGGTGTAGACTCTCCTGTGGTCTACACCAGGTGTCCTCAGTACTTCTGCTAGAGCACTACCCTCAGCGATCAAGACATACTCCTCGACTTCCTTGCCATCGGGGGCAATAGTTCTCCTCTTCTGTATAATCACTTTATTAATACCCTTGATGCCCTTGATCCTGGCCTGCAGAATCTTTGTTCTAATACGCTCCAGCTTAGTATAGTCTGGCGGAGTCTTCCACTCAATAGTAATGACGTTGTTTTCTTCATCAACACTTATGTCACCAAGCTTTAGTTTCTCAAGAGTCTTCTTTACATCCTCTAGAGTTACACCCTTGTCTTCCATCATGCTCCTGTCGAGAACTATTGACACGCCAGCAATGGGGTCTACGTCAACCTCCTTGGCAACATTCTCTATGGTTGTGGTCTCAATTCTCCTCTGTACTTCACGCGCCTTTTCTTCACTATACCTATGTTCTTCATCAAGATAGATCTCCATTATTGCTGTGGATGGTTTCTTCCTTGCGTCAACTATCTCTATCAGACGTGGTAAACCTAGAGTGACGTTGAATTCTCTTACACCAGCATAGTGGAATGTACGTAGGGTCATCTGAGTTGAGGGTTCTCCTATACTTTGTGCAGCAACAGTACCAACAGGCTCGCCTGGATCAACAAGTGATGCCTTGTACCTACTAATGATCTCCTTGACTATTCTCTCAAGCTCATCCCATGTGAGCCCGTATTTTCTCCACGTTTCAGTAATGACTTTGACTGCTTCTTCGTACACTGATACGCTTACTTGATCACGTAAATGTTCTTCAAGATACTTCTTTAGATCTTCTTCTTTCTCTATGTACTTCCGCTCACTCATATCCTCCACCCGATAACCCTTTCGATTACTCTCTCAACTTTAACTGCTTTACCATGGTCACTCCACATTGGATCAACACCGTCGTCGCCATACTTAAACTGTACTATTTCTCCAGACGGTAGCCTAACAGTACCGTCATATTCTACTCTAAGGTCCTGTAATGCGTTCATAAGCCTTCTCTGCATGTAACCACTCTGGCTTGTACGTACAGCAGTGTCTACTAGACCCTCTCTACCGGCAGCAGCGTGGAAGAATATCTCTACGGGGCTAAGTCCTTCAGCGAAACCGTGTTTCACGAAACCACGTGCTTCTGGGCCAAGGTCACCTGGCTTGAAGTGTGGTAGCGTTCTATTCATGTAGCCTCTAACGATTCTCTTACCTCTAACTGTCTGCTGTCCGAGTAGTGCAGCCATCTGTGTTAAGTTGACTGGGTTTCCACGTGCACCAGTTCTAGCCATCACGATAACCGGGTTCTTTAGGTCAAAGTACGGGGTAATAGCTTCTGCTACATCGTCTAGAAGCTTCTTGGACAACAAGTCAATTATCTCTTCTTCAAGTGTCTCCTCAAGAGTCCTACCTGGCCTAGGCTCTAGTTCTCCACGTCTATACTTCTCGATAAGCTCGAACACCTTCTTCCTCTTCTCCTCGATAATCTCCTTGACTTTCTTCATAGCCTCTGGATGCAGTACAACGTGGTCATAGGCAAGCGTCAATCCATGTTTCTCAACATATCTTATAAACATCTTGTAGACATTGTCCATGAATTCTCTAGCAACATCTTCTCCATACTCTTTGACAAGCCAGTGCAGGAGGCTCTCTGGTTCTTCACGCCCTATACTAGCCTTGTCGAGTACTCCCTCCAGCATGATACCTTTCTTTATGATCACTATGCTATCATGTGGACAGTCTTCATCAATACACTTGAGGGCCGCGGCTTTGCCTATAGTAGCATTCCTCTTATAGTTAAGGTCTTTGGGCAGGAACAAGCTTATGAGCTGTTTACCTGTCCAGTAGGGGCCTGGCTTGAGGATTGCTGGCTCGGGGAACTCACCCTTGTAGCCAGCTACTCCGAGGAGGTCTATCACGTCTTCTTTCGTTAACAAAGTGCTCTTGGCTGTGAGGAGGAATGCTCCACTGATATAGTCTTGGAGACCGCCTATGATTGGTCCACCATATCTTGGGCTGAGGATGTGTTTCTCAACGAGCATTAGTATTCTCGCTTCTGCACGTGCCTCCTCACTCTGTGGTACATGGAGGTTCATCTCGTCTCCATCGAAGTCAGCATTGTATGGTGGGCAGACTAGTAGGTTAAGCCTGAAGGTCTTGTATGGTAGTACACGAACTATATGAGCCATAACTGATATACGGTGTAGCGATGGCTGTCTGTTGAAGAGAACCACATCACCGTCCTTGAGGTGTCTCTCGACAATAAATCCTGGCGCAAGTGATTCAGCTATAGCTTTCCTGTCAACGAATCTGAGGTCTATTCTCCTGCCATCAGGTCTTATGATATAGTTTGCTCCAGGCCACTTCTCAGGTCCATTGAGGACAAGTCTTCTAAGCTCATCAATATTCCATGGAGTGACTCTCTCGGGTACAGTAAGTACTTTAGCTACATCAATAGGTACACCGACTTCATCAATACTCAAGTTGGGGTCGGGTGATATTACTGTACGTGCTGAAAAGTCTACTCTCTTACCACTCAAGTGCCCTCTGAATCTACCCTCTTTACCCTTGAGTCTTTGTGCAATACCCTTAAGGATCTTACCGCTTCTATGGCGGGCAGGGCTTATACCTGGTACCTCGTTGTCGAAGTATGTTGCTACATGGTATTGTAGTAGGTCCCATTCCTCCTCGATTATGGCGTTCGGGGCACCGCTTTCAAGGTGTTCTCTGAGCCTATTGTTTATACGAACTATATCGACGAGCTTGTGCGTGAGATCGTCTTCGCTCCTAATACCTGTCTCCAAGAGAATTGATGGCCTAACTGCCTTCGGTGGTACTGGTAGTACTGTTAACACCATCCATTCTGGTCTGGCTTCCAGCGGGTCTCCTCCGAGAAGCCTCACGTCATCATTAGGTATTTTCTCAAGCCTGCTCCTTATGTCAATAGGTGTGAGCCTGACAACACCTTCTTCACGTTCTTCATAGAATATGTATGGTTTCTCAAGCCTGATCTTGTATTGTTTTACTCCACAATGAGGACATGTTGTTTGTTTAGCTGCTCTCCTACGGATGAACTCGATGAGCCTCTTCTTCAAATGACTTGCTCCAAGCTTGTCGAGACGTGCCATGAGGTCAAGGTATAACTGGACTTCTTTTTCATCGAGGAGAATTCGTCCACAACGGCGGCATGTGGCTTTAAGGTACATGTGTATATGTTTTACAAAAGAGACATGGATTACGGGTCTAGCGAGCTCGATATGGCCGAAATGCCCTGGACAATTATCTCTTGTATTACCACATACCGGACATACTTCACGTGGCTCGATAGCACCTAGTCTACGATCCATTATGCCTCCATCGATAGGGGCACCGTCGTTATCGTAGACTTCGGAAGTAATTATTTGTGTAACACTAATCTTCCTAATCTCCTCTGGGCTGAGAATACCGAATTTAATCGAGCTAATCCTCTTGACTGCCATAAGCACACACCTCTACTTCTTTCTAACGATATCTTCTAGTTTGAGACGAGGCATGATACAGAGACTCATGAGTTCTTGAAGCAGGAGCTTGAATGCATAACTCACCTCAACGGGGTAGAGCTTTCCTTTCTCTCCATGGAGTGGACATACTAGTCTTCCTTTGTTCCTATCATAGTATCCTATGTGGCCACATAGCTCACATACATAGATCACTGTTTTGTCGCTCTTATCGAGGAGCTGTTCTTTCAGCAGCAAGCTTGCTCCATGGCCTACTAGACAGTCACGCTCCATCTCACCCCATCTAAGACCGCCCATTCTCGCACGTCCTTCAACAGGCTGTCTCGTGAGTATCTGTACTGGACCTCTGGCACGGGCGTGGATTTTGTCTGCTACCATGTGGTGTAGTTTCTGGTAGTATACTATACCGATGAATATTGGTCTCTGTATGATTTCTCCGGTTCTACCATCATACATTACTTCTTCTCCGGTTGCAGGATAGCCTAGCTTCTTTAATCCTATCCTGATGCCTTCTATTGGTTCTTTGTAGAATGGTGTCGCGTCAATGAATCTTCCCTCGAGGGCAGCGAGTTTACCGGCCATACTCTCGATCAATTGTCCTACTGTCATACGGCTTGGGAATGCGTGTGGGTTAATTATCAAGTCGGGTACAATACCTTCCTCAGTGAACGGCATGTCTTCTTGTGGTACAAGTAAGCCTATAACACCCTTCTGTCCATGGCGAGAAGCAAACTTGTCTCCAAGCTCTGGTATACGCAAGTCACGTACACGTACCTTGACAAGCTTGTTTCCTTCGGAATCAGTTGTTATCAAAACTGTGTCTACAACACCTTTCTCACCATACCTTGTGACAACGCTTGTGTCCTGCCTAACTAGGCTAGTACCAACGCCATATTCCTGGACGCTGAGGAATCTCGGTGGACTGGTCTTGCCGATGAGTACATCGCCGCCTTTGACTTGTGTTTCTGGGACAACAATACCGTCTTCTTCTAGCTTCTCGTAAGCCTTGGGTCCACGGTACCCTCTAACATGGCTTTGTGGTATCTCTATAACGTCTTCTTGACCACCAGGATACTTGTACTCCACTGTACTGTATAGTCTGAAGAACGTGCTTCTACCGAGTCCACGGTCTACAGAACTCTTGTTCATAATCAATGCGTCCTCTATGTTGTATCCAGTGAAGCTCATTACTGCTACAACCATGTTCTGGCCGGCGGGTCTGGCATTGAATCCTGTTATATCCATTACTCTTGTCTGTACCAGTGGTTTCTGTGGATAGTGTAGGAAGTGGCCACGTGTATCCATTCTCCTCTGATAGTTAGCCGCATAGAGGCCTAGAGCCTGCTTAGCCATTGCTGCCTCATAGGTGTTACGTGGACTCTGGTTGTGCTCTGGATAGGGTATTATCGATGCTGTTATGCCAAGTATAGCTGGTGTCCAGATCTCCATGTGGGTGTGCTCGGGTGTTATTTCATGCGGGTCTATCGCTATGAAAGCGTTCTCCTCTTCATCAGCGTCAAGATATTCAACTATACCATTCTCAACGAGATCCGAGAAACTCCATTTACCGCTCTCGAGCTTCTTTATGTGCTCTGGTTTTAGCTTGAGCTCACCGTTTTCGATAACAAACAGTGGCCTCCTGATCCTGCCTGCGTCAGTGTTTACAAATACCTCGTTCGTGTGTTTTGTAACGATATGGGCTACGTTTACTTCGCTACTTATTTCTCCTTTTCTACGCCTCTTCCTGATCTCCTCGGCTAGAGCCCTGCCATCTGGATGGTATCCTATTAATCTACCATTTATGTATACTTTACTCCATGTCATGAACTTCTCTGGTCCTTCCTGTTTAGCCATTTCAATAACCTTGTCTATAGGCACCACGCCTAGTTCCTCGTAGAGCAAGTCCTCGATCTCGGTTTCAGGGACTCCGACACTAACATTCGCCATAAGGGCTAGGTTTTTGACTAGACCAATATTCTGTCCTTCAGGCGACTCGAATGGACAAATCCTACCCCATTGTGTTGGGTGAAGCTCTCTTGCCTCAAAGTGAGGCTGGCTCCTGGATAATGGTGAGATCACTCTTCTCAAGTGACTCAAGGAGCTCATGAGGTTTGTTCTGTCAAGAAGCTGGCTAACACCAGTTTTTCCGCCAGGCCAGTTACCGGTAGCCATTGCATGGAGTATTCTGTCTGTAAGCATGCCTGGCTTGAGTATATGCTTTATGTCTGCTCTACGGTGTCTGCTAAGGTTCTTCTCGATAGCATTCTTTAGCTCACGAACAAAGTAGTTGGTCAAGTGATACCTGAGAAGCTGTGCTAGTAGCTCACCAGCTAGTTTGAGCCTCTTGTTTCTATAATGGTCTTTGTCGTCTGGTTTCCTCCATCCCTTGACGAGTTCTATGAGTTTACAAGCCATCTGCCCTATGAAGTACGCTTTCTTCTTCCTGATCTGCTCCTTGGATTCACCAGGTCTACCGGTTATATGCGGTAACAAGTGATCGTCTAATAGCTGTTTTGCTCTCTCAATTCTTGCTTGACGCGGTTGTCCAATAGCTATTCTAGCACCAATATAGTCTAGAGCATCCTCAGTAGTCTTGATATCAACTACTTTCATGAGGCTTGGAAGCATCTCTTTCTGTATCTCAGGGTCGAGGCTAACCGCGTATACTATGTCCTCGTCTTTCTCTAGGCCAAGAGCTCTCATGAGTATTACTACTGGTATCCTGATGCCTTGGAGGTTTACATAGAGTACTCCATCCTTCCTTCTCTCTATGACAAGCTGGCTTCTCCTACCCTTTGCTACACTAATTACTTTAGCTATGTGTGTAGCGGCAGAGCCTTCGCTAGCTTTGTCAACTAGCACGTTATTGCTTGCAAGATCCTCTTGTGCAACGAGTACTCTCTCACTACCATTGATTATGAAGTATCCGCCGGGGTCCTTGGGGTCTTCACCAGCCTCAATAAGCCTCTTGATATAGTCTTCTTCAGATTCACGTGGTTTACGAGAAAGTGGGTCAAGAGATGAGCGTAACATTATAGGGAGATCCATTAAGAGGATCTCATAAGGACCATATGTTTCTCCTTCAACTTCTACTTTGAACCTCAAGTAAACAGGTGCGGCGTAAGTCAAGTTCCTCAAACGGCAATCCATAGGGGTTACTCTAGGGAATTCCTTCACGGAGCCGTCGACTTCTCTAATCATTGGTTTGCCGAAGCGAATACCCTCGATGATAATCTTTGCGCCAATACTTGGTATAGGGATCTCCTTGTACTCCTCGATAATATCGTATATTACTCTCTCAACGAAATCATTATAGCTGTCTAAGTGCTGGCGTACTAGTCCCTTCTCCTTAAAGTATGCTTCCATAACAACCCATCGATCATCTGGTGTAGGAAAAACTTCCTGTCTAGACGTGGACAATACAAAACACCCCCTAGCCAACAACTACATACCTATAAGCAATTACTTCTCCAGCTGTGAAGCTCTTTCTACGAATACGTACGATATCACCTGGCTTAGCCCCTATTGCCTTAGCGACGGGATCGCTTGTCAAGAGCCATGGTAGCTGTATGGGTTTCACACCAAGTTTCTTAAGAACCTCAGCAGCTTCCTCGGGGCTAAGAATCTCGTGTTCAGGAACCCATTCATGTTCGAGTATATTAACTGTCTTTTTCTTAGACTTAGGCATAGTAGGTCAACCCTAGCCTATCTCTTATCAGATAGATATACTTTACTATCAATCACCGAACCCAAAGACGGTGGGCTGGAACACAGGTCAAGAAGGCTATTTACAAACCGGTTCTTAAGCATTACCATAATTAATACTATAACAGTTACGAAAACAGCTAGAGACAGCACCACTATTCCACACTATTCCTACATCTACACCACTGTTTAGAGTAAAATTATAAAGGAGAAACACTCTTACACTAGGATAGCCTGTGGGCCCGTAGCTCAGCCTGGTAGAGCGGCGGGCTTTTAACAACCCAGTGTAGCGGGTGGAGGAAACCCGTAGGTCCCGGGTTCAAATCCCGGCGGGCCCGCTACACATTCTCATAACATACCTATCCTAAGCATTTCTCTTGACAGAATAGACGCTAGTTGGTCAGCTATTCTAAGCGGCTCTGGCTCGGGAGAGTAGAACTGTAGTTTCTCGAGAACAGTCTTCGCTTCATAAGGACTTATGCCTACTGGTGTGTACTCAAGGGCTCTCCACGGTGTTTCCATGACGTATCTTCTTGTCAAGGCATACTCTATAACTTCAAGCCTGATCTTATAATCACTGAAGTTCTTCGTCAAAGCTTTTCTTATTCTCTCTATGCTTAGAGGATATCTGAACACGACTATGCAGGGAGTTTTTGTTTCACTATATATTCTCCTAGGGTCGATTATGTTGAAACCCCCATAGGTTACTCCATCAAGTAGTACTATGTTTTCATTTCTTTTAAGCAACCTAACTATC
Organism: Desulfurococcaceae archaeon MEX13E-LK6-19; assembly: GCA_029637525.1. Lineage (NCBI taxonomy): Archaea > Thermoproteati > Thermoproteota > Thermoprotei > Desulfurococcales > Desulfurococcaceae > Desulfurococcaceae archaeon MEX13E-LK6-19. The sequence continues at coordinate 609,465 of CP072660.1, read as the reverse complement.
TCAATAGCCTTATCCGTAGCGTCAAGTCCATCAACTTCTATGTAATTCCATGAAAAAGCTTCTATGGCGTTAGTAGGGATGCTGTATAGGACTCCGAAGAGAATAGTGTATCCACGTCTAGCTTTGTATTCTAGAGGAAAATACCCGTCATCAATAGCGATTACTTCCATATTTACTCTCCAAGAACTTTATCCAGCGTCTTCTCTATAATGTCCAGCGAGTCCCTTATTCTAATCATTTTTGTTTTGCCGTAGCGCCCCCTGTTGACCACTATAGCGTTGACAAGTCCAAGCATATCGAGTTCATTTATTATCTCACTGACTCTCCTCTGAGTCAATGGGTCAAGCCCCATGCTTTTCGCTAGAATCCTGTACTTGTCATAGGTTTCCCCTGTTGTTGCATGTTCTTTCTCTCTAACAATCAACGCTATAGCTTTCAACACCAGCTTGGCGTGTAGAGGCAGTGTTGTTATTACTTGTTGTATTCTACCATACTCTATTTCGAGCGAAGCTTGTTTAACATGTTTTATCAATACTTTCTCAGAGCCTTCACGCTCAGCAATCTCGCCTGCAACACGAAGGAGATCAAGCGCTCTCCTAGCATCACCATGTTCTCTAGCAGCTAGTGCTGCACAATACTTTATCACATCAAGTGATATTGCGCCTGGACTAAATGCTTCTCTAGCTCTCTCCCACAGAATATCCTCTAGTTGTTCAGCATTGTATGGTGGGAAGACTATTTCTTCTTCTCCAAGACTACTCCTGACCCTTGGGTCAAGATTCTCAATGAAGTTGATGTCGTTTGTTATTCCTATAATCGATACCTTGGCTGTGCGTAGTTCCTCGTTTATTCTAGCCAATTTATAGAGCAAGTCGTCTCCATGATTCTTAACATAATAGTCTATCTCATCAAGTACGACAACATGTATACCTCCCCAGTTTTCAAGAGCCTCAATATATCTCCTATAGACTTCTGCTTTAGCAAGACCTGTATGAGGTATTCTCAAACCAAGACTTCTAGCTATCTCAGCAAGGATCCTGTATGGCGTATCTGTTTTCCGTGTATTAACATAAGCATACTTGAACTTAGAGCCAAGCTCGATAGTCTTCTCCTCAAGCCTCTTCAGTACAAAGAGAGTTACAGCAGTCTTACCAGTGCCAGTCAGCCCATATATCAATATGTTGTTGGGTCTTACTCCCTCAAGAGCAGGTATTAGTATACTGCCTACGCGCCTAATCTGCTCTTCACGATGAGGTAGTTTGTCTGGTATATAGTCTGGGTGAAGCTTCTCCTTGTCAACGAATATTCTATGCCGTCTCTTCAGCCTCGCCTCGATAAGCTCATCGAGAATATCCTTGGCACCCAACCATAAAACACCCGGAAAAACCTCTGTTTCGACTGGAGATAAGGTAGAAGTCCAAAGGATATATAAAATCTATACCAAATGATCCTAAACCAAAAATCCTTAAACCCCCCTATAATAAAGAGTGATAAATGGCACAGGTGGGCCGGTAGCTCAGCCTGGAAGAGCGCTCGGTTGGCATCCGAGAGGTCCCGGGTTCAAATCCCGGCCGGTCCACCATTCTACACATCTTCTACACATACTACTCATACCATTTCACTTTATCCAATATAGTTCATGAAAGTTTGGGTTAGATATTGTTTATAATTTAATTAAACATCAGTAATTTCTTTAGTTAAATATTCTGTTGCACTATAGATATTGTTATATACTACTCTAAGGCTTAGACACTAATTGTGATATCCATGGAGAAGGCTTTATTCTACTTCAAGTATGGTCCGTTGCCACAGTATGGTGATGGCGAGGTAGAACTTGGCGATAAAGAGCTGGTCGTCAGACTTCCAATGCTACTGGCTGAGAAGCTGAAGAAAGGTATTTCAGTAGGGCTTATAGCTAAGACTGCTGTTCTCGTTGGATTATTCGGGCTAGGTAGATGGATCCAAGGTAAGAGCGATAAAATAACTATACCATATTCCACGATACTTGATGCTAAGATAGTTAATCTAAGGTATGGTATCTTTGGGCGAAAAGACTTCATTGAAGTAACTATTGGCGATAAAAAGGGAACAATGAAACTATACTTCGCCCCATTCAAAGGCCTTATAAAAAGAGATTTCAGTAGGACAAAAGAATTCTACGATGAACTCCTGAAACTAATTGGGAAGAAATCCTAAAGACACTATAACAGCTAATAGCTGTAAAACAGCAACTTGATAAACTCGCTAGCGAGACATGTTATAGTCATAATGCTGAACAGTGTTCGACAGAGCAAGTATTTAAGTTAAGCCATGGGATAGTGAGATGAAGAATGTAGAGAGATGGCTAAAGGCTTTCGCCATAGCTTTTCTCCTTGAAGGACTTGGCACATCAATATACTTCACGTACAGTAGACCTTACATCATAGAGAATCTTGGAGAAGCGTATGGGTTAGCTGCCCTTCTCGCTTCGGCTGAATTAATTCCATCAATATTCTCTGTAGTAGCTGGAATGATCGGGGACAGAATTGGTAGACGCAACCTCATACTTGTTGGCATACTTAGATTCCCGGCATTAACACTATTGGCGTATATAAATCCTGTTTATGCACCAGTAGCAGTAGCTTTAATGTATCTTGGAACAGCATTATCGGCGCCAAGTAGCTTGGGAACAGTACTAGAGGCAGGCGGTAGATCAGGAAAAATATACGCATGGATAACGTTTTTTGCAGGTATTGGATGGGCTTTAGGAGGCTTAGTCCCCGGGATTTTCAAGCAATACATTGGCGGAATAGGGCTTTTCCTGCTGGCAGGTATCTTCCTAGCCATATCTCCTATAATTCAGTTTGCATACTATCCTAAAGGACTAAAAGGTAGATCTATTAGCCTACAAGAGGTTTTCGAAGGAATAAAGAGGTCTACAGCTGTGGTTCTAGCTATTCTTTTCTCCACAGCTGGACTGACTATGTTTTACTCACTTCTACTCGTCAAGATCTATAGGGAGGTAGGAAACCTCTTCATCTACGGACTTGTGACAATGAGTTTAGCTGCCTTAACAGGCTCGCTCATGAGACCTCTTTCAGGCAAGCTTGTAGACAAATATGACCCAGATATTGTGCTTGCTTTATCGCTTATAGCTTATATGATCCTCAATGTATTCCTTTACATATCAAGTGGGTTAATACTACTGGTACTATGGCTTGTCCCGATTTTCCCATTCAAAGATACGGCACAAACAATGTCTATTAGCCGTAGATTACCGCCAGAATTACAGGCAACAGCAGCTGGGATAATAGCTACAGTGAATAGCATCGCTGGGCTACTAATAGCTGCCGTGTCACCCGAGATAGCAGCTCATGGTTTACTTGGAGGCTTCATAATCCAATTATTCCTGTTGATATTATCCATAGCAATTCTCTACAAGGCCTATAAGAGCGCATGGAAGAATAGAAAGGTCAGATATAATATACGTGGTGTGCTAAGTATTTTCAATATTCGTTGAATATTTTTTCTATGAGAAATATCGTGGGTTAGGGGAACATGATTAATGTTATAGAGTATTATTCTCAGAAAAACGTCGCCGAAGAAATTACCTTGTTTCTAAAGGATAGATGGGTTGGCATAGAGGGTCCTGGAAAGAAGTGGATCAGATGGATCCATAATAAACCCCTCATCATCACGTCGCCAGACGAAATAGTTGATTTACTGAAGAAGAATCGCTGGCTCAACCCAAGAAGTATCTATGGGACAATAGAGCTGTTTAAGAGGCTTACTTCAAGAAGAGATGTTGAAGAAGACTATGAGAACAACGTATATGCTGCAACAATGTTTATCGACATAGATATTGTTGACGAAAGTATTGTTGAGAAGACTTGGCGTTACGCCATCGAGGCAGCCAAAACAATAAGGTCTTTTCTTGAGCAAGAGGGTGTTAGGGAAAGCATTTATTTCCTATGGAGTGGCGCCGGAATCCATGTTAGAATCCATGAGAAAGCCATTAGTGACAACATCTACAATATGGCTCATCCAATTGACGTGGTCTTTGCTCTAGCAGAGTATATCATGGAGTCTCTCAAGAGGGAGCTACTCGAGATCGTGAGGGATAGTGGAGGCTTAATAAAAATAGAAAATCTCGTTGCACCCAAGAGAGTGTTTACAGCACCACTTAGCCTACATCGTAGACTAGATGCTGTAGCCATACCTTTACGTCCAGAAGACTTAGATGAATTCAATCCTTCTTGGAGCAATCCAAAGGAGCCGAAATATAGTAGCAAAGCCTGGGCACGATTTAAACAAGGAGAAGCAGATGACTTGGCTGTAAAGGCTTTGAAGAAGATAGGGAAAGTAAAGACCCGGAGTCTCATAGAAGCACGTGCAACAAAGATAACACTGCCAAGTATACATGAAACCCTATCTAATCTTGCTACACTATCTTCTACAGGGAGATCTATTGGAAGGTTCCCTGTAATGGCTTTACTGCAAGCCGCAAGATACTATCTCTTGAAGAAAGATATAGATAAAGCCAAGAGCTTTGGTCTCAATAGAGCAATATTCTATGCCTGGGCAAAATATTATGGTCCTTCACGAAGACCTGTAATGAAGACTACTAGAACGTACATTACAAGCGGGGCTGGAGAGAAGAAGATTGTTGAAGAACTCGGCGAGAGAGTACAGATAGGTCCTTCAGGCTACTACATGATGGGTGGTATTGAACAAAAACCAGAAGACTACGATAGAAATGTCGCCAGGAGATTCGAAGAAGCCGGTATACCTTATGAAAAAGCTTGGAAAGCGGCTCTCGAGTACGTGTCGAAATTCCCACGTACAATACTAACAGACCCACAGAAGTTCTACAAGTACGTCTATGAGCCCGTGAGAGATAATTTTGTAGAAAAAGTCCTTAGCGAAAAGAAGGGCAAACCCAGTAAAGCTAGGAGCCTTGATGACTGGCTTAAGAAAAACTAAACACCATACCACATCATCGCTAGCTACCTAAAGAGTTAACTTACAGCTAAAAGAGATACTTTGATACAAACAATCATGCGGTTAAACTAATTGTTTAATATCACTACTGGTTTACCGGCTAGATCCTTATCGTCTTGAGACCAGATATCCTATTACACTCAGTGCTACAAGAGTTGATCCGTCATCACCTATACCAACAATAGCCCATAAAGGCAGTAATCCCATTAGACCCATTGTTATAACGCCTAGCTTAATTGCTAAGGCTAGTGCTATCGATGTATAAATTGACAACATATACTTTCTTGCATAACGAAATAATAGAGGCAATCCATTTATACCCTTAGGCAATACTACATCAGCAATACTCGATACAACATTCAAACTACCAACAGCTATGCCTACATCAGCTTCTGCTAGCGCCTCTAAATCGTTAATCCCGTCACCAACCATGGCTACATATCCATACTTACGACGTAGATCTTTGACAAGCTTTTTCTTATCACTAGGGCTTAACTCAGCATAATACTTGTCTATTCCCAGAAACCTGGCGACTTTTTCAACTCTATCACTTGTATCGCCGCTTGCAATGACTATTTCAAGCCCCATTTTCTTGAGAATAGAGACTATTTCTCTCGCATCCCCGGAAAGTTCTTCGCCAAGACATAAAACCCCAGCCAAGCATCCATCGATAGAGACAAATACTTCTCTTTCACCAACACCGCAACCAACATCATTAACCGTGATACCCAGTTCTTTAAAGAACTCCTTAGAACCAATGTATACTGTCTTACCGTCAACAACTGCCTTAACACCTTTACCAGGATACTCTTCAGCACTAAAAGGAATCATATCGCTATGCTCAGCAATAGCTTGCGCAACCGGGTGATTACTCGCCTTAGCAGCACCACCAGCAAGCTGCAGTATCTCTTTTTCACTAAAACCATTGATGGCTACGGCTCTCGTAACTCTCAGTTTACCCAGTGTAACGGTACCTGTTTTATCGAACACAACAATCCTGGCCCTATACGTATTTTCTAGTGATAAACCTCCTCTAGCAACAATTGTTCTTCTAGCGAGAACAGCGATAGTTAGTGCAGTAGACGTGCCAGAGGATATAATGAACGCGCTAGGACAGCCAGCTAATAATATTGCTAAAGCCCTATATGGTGTCAATAATAATGTGGCTAGACCGAACAATACTAGGACAAGAATGGTGTATGGTTGAGAAAACCTCTCGATAAAGCGCTGTAGTGATGCCTTCCTGGCTAGAGACCTTTCTGCTTCCATAACAAGTAGTTGTAGTATAGATTCATCAGGTCTTCTAAGGATGCGTACCCTAACAAGTCCGCCTTTATTTACATACCCGCTCTCGACATGATCTCCTTTTCTGAGGTATCTTGGCTCGGATTCGCCAGTTATATACGATGTATCAAATACTGCTTCACCATCCACGATAACCCCATCAGCTGGAACAGTGTCACCGGGTTTAACCAGTACTATATCACCAACATCTACGTCATCAAGATCCTTCTCAATAATACCATTACCAACTTGTACGCTAACTTTACTAGGCAAGAGCTCTCTTAAACCTGTTAACTTTCTACTGGCATATCTTTCAGCATAATGCTCTATTAACTCCGATATAGAGTATAGCGCGAAGACAAGAAATCCTTCTAGAATAGCATCTATATACCACGTAACAACTCCAGCTACACCCATCAATAGATCCACTGATATCTTCTTCTTAACAACAAGATTCTTTACAAACCTAGCAAGTATCGCCATTGATATAACTAAAAGCGCCAAGTCTATAGCATAGTAATGTATTCCAATAATAGACAAAACCAAGCCCAGCACACTTACAACGCCTATTAACACCCAAAACCTCGGTATACTGTTCTCCACTACACGTCAACCCAGTTAACGATACAAAAATAGCTAATATAATAAGTCTTATTATTAAATACCAATAGCAGATATTATAGAGAAAATATTAAGAACTGCCATAACAAGTTAATATATCAGAAATCTTAAGGGGATAATGCCCATGCCACCTATCATAAGCATTTCAATACCAGATAATCTCCTCGACAAAATAGATGAATGCATTAAAAGATACGGGTACACCGGCAGATCAGAGTTTGTTAGAGAAGCATTAAGGGAATATATTTCACAAAAATACCCTGAAGAACTATATAAAGAGAGAATCTATGGCATACTCATTGCATTAACAAACCATGAACTAAAACCCTCAGTAGACCAGAAGGTAATTGATACAATACACTCATTCCAACCAATAATAAGATCCTTCTATCACCAACTACTTGAGAAAGGATGGTGCCTCAACATAGTTATAGTCGAAACCAATTGGAGAGAAATACAAACTATGATAAAAATACTTAGAAAAATAAGAGGCGTCGACAAGATATGGTTTATACCCATTACAACAGAGCCCAAAACAAAGGAATAGAAAACACTACCCTTAAACAGAATTATCAAGAAGAATCACTCAAGTCTACTCCTATGGTAACTATATGGTAACTATAAGGTTGCTAAGAAGTTGGTGCGGGGGGTGGGATTTGAACCCACGCAGGCCTACGCCATCGGGTCCTCAGCCCGACCCCTTTGACCAGGCTCGGGCACCCCCGCACCTAGTGTAATTTAGCTATTAAGGAAGGTTTTTATTATTGACTCTCATTCTCGTTGATGTTTTTCTTAAACACGTTCTTCAATACTTCTTCAATGGCTTTCTTAGCCCCATTATATAGTTCCTCTGAGATAACACCTTCGTTATAGTATTTTTCGAGTTCATCCATATCTATAATCTCAGGATCACTACCATGTTTCGCAACAACGTCAACTAGTAAGTCATGGTATTTTATTTGTGCTGGAAGTATTTCTGGAGGCGTGTTTATATTAACATACATACCTATTGGTGTGCCATCGCTTCTCCTATAGTTGTGTATTACATACCATTTACCCGTCTCTACGATCATTTCATCGTAGTCGCCAGGCTTTTTCTCTACACCAAGCCCATCATATACTCCTGTTCCACGAAACACTCTCTTTAACCTCAGTTTGTATCCATTGGCGGTCTTGATTATTGCTTCGATTCTACCAGGGGTTAAATCATAAACCTTGCCATCGGGCTTGATATGGATTATACTTATTTTCGGAGAACTAGTGTTCTTTGACATAACGTATTCATTTATACTCTCTTCGACAACACTTCTTTCAACACCATTCTTTAACAAGACCTCAGCGAAATCAACTATTTCAGATAATGTATCACCAAAGGTTTTATAGCTATGATGACCCTTTATTGTTGCTACAACTTTATCTCTATACTCGTCGAGGATCTTTTTTGCTTCACTAGTCAGCCCCACAAGAGCAACAAGCTCTCCTTCATAGACTATACAAGGCTCACTGCATTCTCTCGCTTTTTCGAGGACTTCTTTGAGTTTCTGCTCGAGAACCTTGATCTCATTAACTATATCATCTGGCGAAGCATAAGCAGAACTACTACGTAAATGCACTCCCAAACCCTTACCCATTACTCCCGCTGTCGCCGCTGCAAGTAGTTCTTTCCTCTTAACTTCATCTCTGACATGCTCGCTTATTGTCAGTCTCGTTGAGCCATGTATTAACGCAATATATTCTCCTATGACACGAATACTTGTTGATACACGTGGAAACTCTCCTGGCTTAACCGGTGCCTTGACTACAGATACCGTTACGAGACCTCCTGGTTCCCCTCTACAATTATCAAGATACGCTCTATATCCATAAGGCAGTTCCAGCGTGCAAGTATTTCCTTCACGATTAATTATCTTCGCTACAACAACTGAGTGTAAGTTAAGTTTAGGCTTCCAAACAAGAACATACCTAAGAGTGCTGGTAAGCGTATCAAGTACTTCACTAGCCTTATCTGGAAAACCTATTACTAGCAACTCATCTCTATCAGCATCCTTAACCGTGACATCGGCTGGCGATGTATTTAACGGGATACCCATTCTTTCTTGTATAACTCTACTTGCCTGTACAATCACGTGTCCTGCGTCTGCAAGTATTTTTGTTAATGCTGTAGCAGCTATACCACGTACTCTCACTCTAGCCAAGGGAGGTCTTCCCATACTAGATCATTAGTCCTTGACTGTTTCAAGCAATGTTATAACATTCCATATTCGGACACGGGTATGAATAGGCATGTTGGGATCCTGGCTTATGGAGTCAAGAATACTGATAGCATTAGCTGCTCTTACTCCTGGAGAGAGTTTCTCATCCCTAAGCTGGTTTAATGCTTCTGTAGCAGCTCTCCTTATGTTACGTGGTACACTGGTGTCATTAATGATCCTCATGAGCATGAGCATTGCCTGCTTGATCTTAGCCTCATTATCATATAGTGTGGGGGCTGCCACATCAATCACCTCTAGGGCTAGTTATTAGGGCGTTACAGTCCTACAATATAATGCATAAACCACGATACTTAACCTTATATATTTAATCTATAAGGAACTTATGAATGAATAGGAATAAGCCATGGTGGACTCTATGCCAACCAGTATGAGCAATAAAGAAGCATTGAAGAAAATGAGCGAACTTCTCAGAAGCGGTGCTGTCATGTTGCCGGAGAAATGCCCTGTGAAAAACTGTAGCATGCCACTTTTCAGGCTAAGGACAGGAGAAGTAGTATGCCCTGTCCATGGCAGGGTCTACCTTGTTAGAAGCGATGAGGAAGCTAGAGAAGTACTAGCAAGAGTATCCGCGTCAAAAGTTCTTGAAGCTCTTGAGAATAAGGTGCTCGAAATACTCAGTAAAGCAGTTGAATCACCAGAAGAACGGGGATATAGAGAGATCATTGGATGGCTTGAGGTCTTGGAGAGGATAAGGAGGATAAAGAAGGAGTTAGGCACGAAGACCTAGTCTCAGCTTTTGGTTTATTACACTCAAGACTTCTCCCTTTACTTGTTCAATAGGATGATTACCGTCAACGTATTCTAGCCATCCACGATTAACCATGTCTATATAGATTTCTCTGACTTTCCTCAGTAAATCGATTTTCTCATACTCCGGGAATCTAGAACTACTCTTCCCCTTCTTAATACGGGTCAATCCTGTCTCGGGCTCTACATCAATGTATATTGATAGATCTGGTTTTATCGCATACCTATTTACTTCAATAACCCATTCTATGGGGACACCTGAAGCGCCTTGATAGGCTATGCTTGAGAAATAGTATCTATCCATTATGACATCTGTTCCACTAAGAAGCGCTGGTATAACAACTTTCCTTAAATGCACGAGTCTATCGGCAGCGTAAGCTAGTGCATCTAATTCAGGTGTTCTATATTCTTTATAGCTCTTTAATGCATCAACGAATTTGGTATCATTGGGTTCGTAAGTGTAGATCGCACTCCTACCATTTTTCTCAAATACTTCTACAAGCCATTTAGAAATAGTTGTCTTACCAGCTCCGTCAAGCCCCTCTATTACTATGAAGTATGCCCTCCTCATAGACTCTAATTACCTCCTTTCCATCATCTACTTCAATATATGGTTTTTTATGTTTACCTAAGTAATCAATAAACTCTCTGTAGTCCTCTACAACAAACAGAGGTATATTAGCAATAATACAGCCTATAATGAGAATAGGCTCAGCTTCACCAGCAATGATACATGATGGCGCTCTACCATACTCTTTTAACGCGTAAATTACATATGAACCAACAGTAGAACCCCGTGTCCCGGCAATAACTAATGGTTTATCGGTAATACAAACACCATCACTTGTGACAACACCTTTTTCAGGATCTACTTCTCCGAAAAACGATATCTTTCTGTTGATAACAACAGGCTCGCCCTTACATGATCCTCTAACAATAACTTTTACCTTGAATTCCTTCACTTAACCATTACCTCCTTTACCATGTCTTCTATACTTGCCAGTGAGACTTCTAATCCATGTAGTTTCTTCAAGTAAAACAATGCTTTTCCGCTATTAGTTATCACGAGATCAGGTTTTTCTCTCAATCTAGACACTATGGGGCATGTACCATAAGCTACTTCGATTCCTTTTTTACGTAGTATTGTAACAATGTCGTCAACAACACCCTTATACATGTATGGTATTGTTACAAGGAATTTCACGTTACTCTTAATTTTAGTGTATTGATTTACTAGGTTAGCTAGCTTATTCAACTCGTTTAGCGTGAGATGAGGGCATCCAACGTAAGCAAGAATATAACCCTTATCATCATATTGGGTTGAAATCTTGTCCATGTAGTTTCTAAGTTCTTTTTCGTCAACAATAATTTTCTCATTAATGTCGACACTATAGCTTTCTCTGGGAGTAATGCCGTCCAGAACAATTAATCCATGGCTTCCTGTGGCAGCTGCTGAGGCAAGTAATTCTTTTATGCCGAGGAAACTAGCTTCACTAAAGCCTTTTACAAACGGTATATCAGATATGTTGTCCCCTATGTAGAGACCTAGAAGACTACCCCAATAATCATCGAGTTTACTGAATGCCGTATATTCTACAAGCGTTCTTGCAACACGGTTTTCCATCAAGTGTAACCCTGCATAACTGGTCCTCCCAACTATTGCCGCCAATAGTGTTAACGGTCCTCCTTCACGGTTAGTCCTGGCACCATAAACAGAGTTCGCCATGGCAACAGCATTACTTTCCCCCCAAGCCAGGTGTTCGCTTACACTTGGCTTACTGATAAGGTATGGAATACATGTATATGATGGGCTTATACCCATTTTTTCAAGAGCACTGTTTATCTTTTTCTGCCCCATAACAAGTTTTTCATCGAAAATCCTTGTCGAGCCATACAAGTCTATACATGTTGGATTACTTGTAGTGTATACGCTTACTCTGCCACCGAGTTTAGCTAGTTTCTCAATGAAGCGTGCCCCTGGCTCGCCTATATTGCTATAAGATACGCCTGATACGTGGACGTGTCTTACCTTAACCAGTTTCTCTGCGCCAAGGCTTTCTCCAACTTTAACAATAACCTTCATTGCGAGAGCTACTGCTTCCCCGTATTCTCCTGAAAGCATTTTTTCTTCGAGTTTTGTTAGAAACAAGAGTAGATCACTCCCGCTCAGGGTATCTCTATTTTCTTGAATTCCTCTTTGGGTTTTTCTAGCGGAATAGTTGCATCAAATCCTAGTTTATCGACAACACCATCATCACCGCTAGGGTCTAGTGTACTGCCTCTAGCACTCTTAATTATAATGAGATCTCTTGAAGCCTGGAAACGAGTCGCCAAAGCCCATTCGACTTCAAGCGGGTTATCAACATCGATATCGTCATCAACTACGATAACACTCTTTAAGCTTGGATGACCAGTGAAAGCCGCCAGTACAACATTCTTTGCTTCACCACGATTCTTCTTCCTTATAGCGATAACCGCATGGAGCCATCCTCCACTACCAGGAGTTAGCCTAACAGCTTTTACATCTGTAACACGCCTAACGCTATCCCATATCAATGCTTCACGAGGATAACCCATGAGTAGTATATGTTCTTCGAAACCAGGCACTATGGCATGCACCAATGGTTCAAATTCTTTGTTAACATAGATACTACTCAACTTGAACACGGGTTGTTTCCGCCTTTTATCGGCAAGCCTCAGTATATCAACGAAAGGTCCTTCCCATTCCTCTTCGTCCCGAGAGATTACTCCCTCGACAACAATACTTGCTGTCGCTGGAACGGGGATTTTGAACTGTGGAGTTTCCACGAATGCAAGCTTGTTGTCTAGAAGTCTATTGGCGACGTATAGCTCGTAGACACCATAGGGAGGACTTGTTGATGAGGCGAGTTCTATTACTGGATGTACACCAAGTATTATTGCCACAGGCGTGTCTTTCCTCATTTCACTGTAGGTATTATAAATCCTGTATAGATGCCTAGGTACTATTCTAAGAACAGCCTTATTTTCATCAATAAGCATTGTACGATGATAAGAAGCATTACAAACACTATCAATACATGTACAATAGATCGAGCTAGTTAGATAGTATCCTCCATCTTCTCTATAAAATTTTATGAATGGTAGATCCTTGAGAGTATAGCTTGTTTCTTCAAAATATTTCCTGAAGTTATCTACAACGCCTTTAGTAGGGTTATTGAGTGCCTCAAGAATCTTCTTGTAGGACTCAACATCATTTCTTACATTAAGCATTAAATGAATATGCTTTCTACTACTAACAACATTGGCATAAATTCTTGAGAAAGAGTTCTTAATCGACGCTATAAAGGGATCTTTTTGTTTTGCGACAATACGCGTTACATCAAATAAACTGCTGATAACACCTTTGTCATCAATACTGAAACCGTTTTCTCTTAACTTATCGAAAAAACCCCATACACTAGTCTCACTCATACTCTAACCACCTTTGTCACACTATGGTAAACAAGATTGTTTACTTTTACTCTATTAACTGCTCTGTATAATCTTTTGTTATCCTCATACGGGAGAATTTTATGATAAGCGGCTTGTCATCGAACATAGTCTTGACCGATATAGTCTTAGAAGTATAGTCTATGTTGTCGATTAGGCCAGGGTATTCAGCTATATCTCTTTTAGATAAGGATACGTATATCCCCTTCTCAAACCCCAGTGTATAAAATCTTATTCGCTGAACTCCCATCATCTCCTTGATCTTGTCTACAGGGACGACTCTGCTCCCAGGTTGTATGACTAGGTTAAGTGAGTCCGGTAATAGAGATGCATAGTATATTTTTGTACCCGCTATGGATTCAATACTACTTGCATCAACTTCTTCTCCTTCAAATAATGGGTTACCTATAATGATCAGATCGCTTAGCATGTACTTCTTTATAGGCGCTTCTTCAAGGAATTTCCTATATTGTTCACTACGAAGCCATCTTCTCTCGTCACGATTTCTAGACTTGATTACTGGTGGTGATTTGAATACGTGAACTTTTATTCCAAGACCTTCTAGTTTCCTGAATACTTTCCCGTATTGTTCACCCATAACAACTACTTCATCAGGCCATACAGCTTCTATAAGCCTGATCTTGTAGTCAATAGCATTACTATCCTGGATCCATCCATCAGTATCAATAACAACCATGTCGGCTCCATTACTTACAGCATTGCCTATTAGTTTAACTACTTCCCATATTATCTTCTCGACATGGTACTGCGGTCTTATATCGCCTATAAACCTCATAATTGTCGGTGATAATTCTCTCATCCAAATAGCTGGGCTTGACACCATCGACAACGTGATGAATCCTGGAGGACCGATATCTGCTTGGCCTACATCAGAATCTATGATTGCCACTTTCTTAAGCCCGTTATTCAAAGCAATATTTGCTAACAACATCGCTATAGATGATTTACCCGAGTCTATTGGCCCCATAATGATTATTTTCTTGTTTCTACCAACAATTTTCTTGGCAAGCTCCATCCATTCGGCAATAGGTTCCTCATTAGGACTGGGCTCTTGTATTGTTGCACCAGGCCCTAAATTGGCTTCGATAACAAGGTCTTCTAGTGCTAGGACAGCATAGCTTCTCATCTTGTGTATTACGACTTTGTCTCCTGGACCAATTACTCTACCTAAAATACAAGCCTTGCCCTCAACAACACTTACTAGCGCTGGCCCGAATACGCGAAGTACACCGTTTTTAGGAAGGCTTATCCTCATCACTATCCTCCACCAAAACACCTTGTTTCAACGCTATTGCTGTTGCAGCATACAGGTCTTTCCTATAGGGAATACTATCGGGTATAACACTAATGATCCTTTCTATAAAGGGATTACGCCATCTAGTCTTTGGAGTACTATTACCCTCGTCGACAACCATGATCTTTGTTCTAGTTTCTTTGACTACTAGTCCAAGACTTTTACATAGCTTGTCGAGAAACGCTATGCCGCCGACTCCACCACCGATCTTGATAATCTTCTTTTTTGCCGGAAAAACCTTTAGAACCCAGCGTATGTAGTCAAGGGCTTCCTCTATAGAATAACTTATATTGAAATCAACAATACTGCCATCAGCTAGTACAACAACTACAAATCTATCCCCAGGGTCAACACCTACAGTTAATTCATTGTATTCGTTTTTGAATTTCAGAGAAAGTATTGCTTTCTCCAAAACACTATCACTACCCTTATCATCAAGGAAAACAAGCACACCTTTCTCCATGAGCTCCATGGCAATCCTGGGGTCATCAGTATAAACAACATCACCTGGTTTAATGTCTTTAATATCGTCTGGTATGGAGAATGGTATTCTTCTCTTCTTCAACCTATCAAGTACTTGCCGGAATCTCTTAGGTTCGTATACCAGCACTACTAGTCTACGTTTCTCCATACCATTAGTCCCATAAAACATTTCTCTAATACACTCTAAAATCTCTATAAGGACACTATACCTCCCTACATAACGTTGCTAAAGGAAGTGCTGACTCTATGCTCACAGGATCAAGTATTCTAGACGAGATACTAGAGAAGCATAGAATGATACTTGTCTATGGAGAAGCTGGTACAGGAAAAACAACATTGTTGCTCACGATTGCTAGAAATCTCTCAATCAATGGATGGAAGATCCTCTTTATAAGCACCGAAGGCAGCATGTATATGGCTAGAGTGGCTCCACGAGAGAAGGATTATAGCAACGTGTTTTTCGCTGAAGTATATAGTCTCGATGAGTTATTGAAACTTATTCTGACAATACCATTAATGAAACGCGTTGACGGCATAATAATTGACAGTATAAACGCTCCCTTCAGGCTTGAAGCATATAAAGAGAAGTCAATAGAGAAACTAGGAATTATACTAGGTTTACTCAAGTATATCACTCTAAAGAATAGCACTGTCGTATATTCTTCAGCCCAAGTAAGGGCAGTAGAGTCTATTGATGGCGAAGAAGTTACTGCTTCAGGTATGCCTATTCTAGAGTTTTGGTTTGACTTAATAATACAATTACTCAGAAGTGACGGCGAGAGAGTTCTTAAGATAGTAAAGCCTTTAGATAAGAAGGATATCCAATTGAAATTCATTATAGAGGAAAGCGGTGTGGAGTGGATTGACTATAGCTGAAGAACTCCTAGTATTCTTATTGAAGTACTATGGTCCACCAATGATCGCAAATGCCATGCCAGTACTTTTGAAGAAAGGTAGACCCATAGACTCTGGGAAACTATTCATTGATGGAAAAAGAATTCTCGGAGACGGCAAGACTTGGGAAGGTCTATTAATTGGTAGTATAGGAGGTTTCTTAGCCTCCCTGGCGGTATCACTGTTTTTCAGAGAAGAACCATTACTACCAATATTCTTCGCGGCATCAATAGCTGGCTTACTTGGCGACATCTGTGAATCATTCTTCAAGAGAAGACTAGGAATACAGCGAGGTGAACCCTTACCAGTATTCGATCAACTAGACTTCGCTATAGGAGCAACCATACTTTACATGATAACAGGGCTGATTACCATAGCTCATTTATTCTTTGTAGTATTCTCATTTACCATAATACTACTACTCCACATAACAACAAATGTTATTGCATACAATCTAGGGTTAAAAGACAAACCTTGGTAAAACAGTTAAGTATTTCTCTATCACCCTACTTTCAATACTGCCTCAGTATAGTATCCTAAGAATATTATTGCTGAGACAAGCGACAATATCACTAAAACTACTGCTACGGTAATATGTTTCTCACGTCCTTTACTTAGAATTCTCTTAAAACCACGTGGCTGAAATACTTCTTCAAACCGCGGAATAAGGAATGCAACTATTAAAGTCAATAGAGACAACGATGTTGTAAGTAGCGATAATCCCAGGATATAGAACCCGTAGTATGAAGGCATTTCCCTATAGATCTTTATGGCATTATACCAGTTGCTGAGAAAGAATATTGATGCTGCAAACACTATTCCTATAACATATCTTGCAGTACTCTCTATAAAGTACTCATACTCAAAGAAATGAGCAAGCAGCGTTCTCTTAATTCTAGTCAATTCTATTCACCTGTCTTTAAAGGGTTGGAGGAAATAATTTTTATTCTTATCCCCCTTTTCTTCTAAAGTTAGAGCTAATGAAGCAAGGGAGTACTTATGCTAAGGTCTATTAAAGACAAAACAGGTCTTGTAACAATTATTGGCCTAATAATAATTCTTGCTTCAATAGTATCTTATATCTACACAACATATGTCTCGGTAGACAAGAGTTTCTACGATGACAAGATATCTTGGTATCATATCCATATATTGAAGTATATTGCAAATGGAGGAAGTATTGTTGATGACCCGTATCTATGGTTTCCTGTAGGTAAAGATCTTACACGTTCACCTATTCTGTTAGACATCATCAATGCCTATGCAGGCAATCTTAATCCAGGTATATTAACGCTTGTGATGGGCATACTTTTGGGTATTGAAGCACTTGTACTAGCGTACATAATGTTTCGAGATAAACTAACTTCATCGCTTGCCTTGGCACTAACACTGCTTGTCCCAGCTACTGCTTATTGGTTTAAATACACAAACTATGGATCCTACATAGCAATGCCTATTGGTGTACTAACAATAGTACTACTGGCGTTACTACCCAAGTACACTACCGATGTCAAAAACTTCTGGAAAATCTTTACAGCAAGCATCATAATATACACTGTCTCATGGTTCATATGGTCGGCTGCATGGATTATACCATTAGTTCTATCACTTTACATGATCACGTTAATGTACTCAGGTGCTATAGATAAGAGAACACTCTTAGCAGCATCAATAGTATTCCTTACAACACTGATATTAGCTGCCGTAAATAAGTACTTCACTGTATACCATCTATTCGCATTAATACTCTTGGGCACAACAACAATATTCTCATACCTAGAGTACACTTTCGTTTCAGCAATAACAATAGCGTTTAAACGAAACATATGGAGATTTATCTCAACGATATTCTCGTTAGCAGCCGCTATAATACTAACTTATATCATTATCACATTCTTCAATCCTCCAGGCCTACCAGAACCCTATTCAAAAGAATACAATCCTGTAGTAGACATATTCCCAGTAGTTATCTTGGCGCCATTCGCTCTAGTAATGTACTTGAGGTCACGTCTATTAGCTGATTTGAAGAGGAATTCCGTTGAAGTAGTAAGTATCATATTGTTCTTGACGTGTATAATAGCGGCATACATCGAGCCTCCATTATCTGTACTTGCCACACTAGCTATTTCACCATTCATAATGTTTGCCTTGAGCAAAGTTGCAGACTTTATTTACAAAGAATATAAAGGCAAACTAAGAGTCTTTGCCCTAGCAATACTAACATGGATCATAATTGGTATTCTTGCCGGTGGTGTCGCAGGCTCCTATAATGTTGCATCAACACCTCCACAAATATACTATAGTGGAATAACACCAGCAGGGCATGGCTACAAGGTTATCAATGAAAGCGGTCTAGCTACTCTCCTAAACCTTGTTAAAGAAAACTCTGTAGTAATAGTGCATTGGGATAAAGCAGCCTGGGTAACTGGGTTAAAACCTGTTCACACACTTGCCGACGATCATGGGCCTGATGCGAATAAGAGAATCATATCACTCATAATGATTAGCGATGAAGAAACTGCACGTGCACTCATAGAGAAATATATTGACACGAGTAAATACAAGGTCTACATACTAGTAACAGAACTTGTCTCAGTAGACAAAACACCACTGGGTCTTGTAAGAAAAGCTGTACACATAGGTAGGGCTTATGTAGCGGGAGAAGGAGCCTATGGAATGCCTGAAATAATATATATACCGTTCGGCGATATTGCCAGACTCTTTGAGTACGTTACATTGTCAGGAAAGAAGTCCGCTGAATACATAAGCTTACAGGCACCAATAAGATCATCTCTACAACTATCATTAGCCTGGAGCCCCAAAGCAGAAAAGACGCTACTCGTGAGACTAGTAACCGATGCTATATTCCAGCTTGGATATAATCCCGTAAACAATCTCGTATCAAGTAATCCATTAACAAGAACTGACTTCCCTGAACTAAAGTACTTTAAACTAGTAAAGGCAACAATGACCTATCTAGATACAGTACACACCGACATGGGTGATTACGAGATAAGAGTATTAGTGGCGTTATATGAGTTTGTACCACCAGAAGAAACAAGCTAAGGATCAAAGAGTGGTTGTTCATCTATTTTTAGTAAACCAGCCTCTGCTTTCATTTTCAATCTGTACTCTATGTATTTATCCTCAGGAGAGAACCTTGGCGGATGTGGAACAACAACTTTTGCTCCACACGCGGGACACTTGTCTTTATTCAACGTATATCTTCCGCAAACAGGGCATTTCCTCATAAGCCAGTTCATCGTTTCTCACGCTCAAACTTAGCTTCAACACCAAGGTCTTTAGCCATAGTGGTTGCCTGCTCAACTATTGCCGAGAGAGCTTTCTCAGCGATCTTATAGTCAGGGGCCTCTACTTCAACAACGTACCTTGGCGCACCTAGGGTGTATACTTTAACAGATACTTTTTCAAACTTCTTAGCAACCTCAGGTATCGTGAGCAATATTTTCTTTATATCCTCTACTCCATAAGGTTTAAGGCTTCTCAGTATAAACGTGCCACGTATCCTAACCTTCTTTATCTTTATATGCCTGTTTATCTCCTGCATCAACGGCTCAATCCAGTCTTCAGGTACACCAGCCTCTCTAAGAGCCTCTGGTCCTCGGAGAACAGCTTCTTCAAGCCCATATAATGGATCGCCATAGTAGTCTTCAAGTTTCCATATAACTTTCTCATAGGCCTCATCAATAGGTTTCCCTATTTTCTGAGCAACTATTTCAACAATTTTAGCTGCTTTTACATACCGTTTCCACCACATCATTTTCTTCCTACGATCACTATCACTAACCTTCTTTAGCGAGACATCAACTGTTTTCCTGTGTCTATTAACTCTAATAACTTTAACAACAATCTTCTGGCCTTCCCTGATCACATCTCTGATATTCCTAACCCATCTCGTTGATACTTCACTCCAAGGTAAATATGCTTGAAGACCACCATATTCGTCTAGTGTAACGTATGCACCATAGTCGAATATCTCCTTGACAGTAGCTACGACATACTCGCCAACATGAGGCAACTCTTTCCTAGGCTTAAGCACACTCATACTATACACCCAAGTATTCTTGCTCTAGTCGAGAATAAGAGTAAGAGCAGGAATAATATAAATTGAGTTCGCCTGATTAATCAATGAAATAAAATAAGTTTATCCAAGCTCGGCCACGACTTCAGCATTCTTTCTTATAATCTCTGCTTTACCTCCTGTTGGCCTGACCAGCTGTGTACCACAAACCTTGCATCTAACCGGGAATGTTGCATGACTGAAAACAATGTTTTCAGCTCCACAAACTTTGCACACTACTTTAAGGAAACGGCTACGTGGTTGAGGTATAAGGATCTTCCGTTTCTTAACCATTACTTAGCCACCTCAACCAACTCGACTTTCTTTAGCCTAATTCCTCTCCTGTGTAGTATGTAGCCACATTTCCTGCACTTAAGCTTCAATACAACCTTTTTTGTTACTTTAGCAAATCTTTTCTGTTCAGGCTTCCTCTTAGAACCATAACCTTCTTGTTTTCTTCTATATCTTCTTTCTCCCTCAGCAAGAGCTCTTCTTTTGCCATGCTTGTATATTGTTACACTATGTTCAGTATGTGTTTTACAACGAGGACAATAAGTTACTATTACTTTAGGAAACTTCATTGAGCCTCCCCATACCGCTGTTATACTCTCTTCCTCGCTACCTTCCATGTCTAGTGTATTAGAGATATTAAAGCTTACCATAATCACGAGGTAATTCCAGCGAAAACAGACTCTACAGGTACAGCTATACCCGAGAGCACATACAGAACCGCTTTATTTAGATCAAGAGCGACTATGTCACCAGGTCTATACCTTGCTTTCCTAAACGACACCTCTTCTTTTACACGCATCAACACTTTACCATCGGGAGTAGTGAGTAAAAGCCCCACAATGTATTTCGCTAGAAACGCGATAACATTATTAATATTTTCAAGGACAATTTCGTCAAAAGAACCCTTCTCTATATCGAGACCTGCGACTGCCTTCAAGAGCCTTACTCTGATCAAGAGCTCAGCGTCAACAAGTATTTTCTTTAAGTATTTTGAAAAATATTCCCGTGAAAGCCCACCAGCTCTCCTGACATCAATTATTGTCTGGTATAATTCTTTATGGAAATCCTCAATGTCTTCTCTTGTAATTTTAAGTATCTTGCTCGACAGTAGTTCATCACGTGCCAGGCTAAGATACTTCATTTGCATGGCTTCACCACTTCTACACCACTATAGTCAACAACATCAACCAGGTCCCTGACAGCTAGATAGAAAACCAGCGTAGCATCCAGTTTAGTTTTCTCGCCTTTAGTCAATTTTACCTTTCTGCCAAGAATTCTCACTTCAGGGAGATCGACTCGAGGGACAACAATAGCTTCTCCTCTGAACACAGTATATTTATCAAAGACCGGCTCGAGCCCCTTGTCAGGATCGAGTTCACAGACGGCTAATCCAGCTTTTCCGTTTATTGAACCTATGAATCTAGATAACCTAGAGATATCCATAGTGACTACAGGATCTACTTCCACTTTCCATAACATAGCTATTTTCTCGACCTCATTATAGTCTGCTTCAATAACATCGCCAAGATCCCTATACTCCAGAGCACTCAAAACAGAGTCTCTTAGTCTTGCTCTAAACCCGTACTCGTTTCTCTTGTAAAACAATACCTTGTCTTTTCGTCTTCCTCTTCCAGTAGGTTGTAGTATTTTCTCAAGAGATATATTCTTCAATGTCAAGTAATCAACTATAACTCTTCTCTCGTCCCTCCCAAGGTCTTTAAAGAAGTCGTCTTCAAACTTTACATGAAAACCTCTATGACCAGAAAATGCTACTTCATACTGTTTTGCACCAAAATCTCTCTCCATTACATCAATTATTTTTATCACATCATTCCAAGCCATCTCCAAACACTTTTCGTCAAATAGAGGAATTTTTACCAGTTCTTCAGAACCACAATTAGGGCATTTATTACCTTCTTCTCCAACAAGAGAACCACATTTAGGACAAATTCTGATTACATCACTACAACCCGGGTAATGATCCGAGTCTATATCAAAAATGAGATCTGAGCCAAGCCAACCTTTTGACTCCATGTCTTCGGAAGAGGGATTATCGTATATTGCTGATGAGTAGTACAAGTGTAGTGGGGGTTTCGATAAAATGTATTTATACAACATAGACATTGACGGAAAAGACAAATGCCTTACATAAGATTTACTACCAATAGGCTGTACGGCAATTTCCCTTTTAGGAAGTAGTCTAGGCTCCTTGAGTGGTTCTAGAGAATAGTATTTGTAAAGAAGATCTTGAAGAAATTTTCTATTACTCAGTCCTAGGCGCGACATAGAATATCAACCGGCCTTCCTGAGGAAGTATGAACTCTATTTTGCATGGTATCGCTGTACCAAACTCAAATATGACTTCATCAGCTGCTTGTGCTGCTGAAACTATATCTGACAAGTAGTCCGTTGAATATATCGCTTTAGCTTCCTCTTCAGCAGAATACTCTATGAGACTACCCATTTCCTCAGATAACTCGATCTCTGCATCACCTAGGTCTCCTGAACTTCTCGCCTTAAGTACTGGTGTATCGGGTCTTGCCAGGAACTCTATAGCATCACCAATAGGCTCAAGGTCCTTAACTGTATCTCTTAGAATAGTGCTCATCATCTTTGTTCTAACAGTGAACTTAATCTTTAGTTCAGGTAGTTTCTCAGCCGTTGTCTCAATTGATGGTATGATAAAGGTTCTTGTACCCTTACCAATAAATGATACAGCAAGTCTTCCTGCCTCAAGTGTTTTCAGCTCTAGTTTGTCAGCTTTAGTCGCTCTCCTAAGGATCTTTGATAAATCCTCTAGATTTACTCCTATAACTTCTTCTTTCTCTACTTCGAATTCATCAAAACTAGAGCTTGGCATAATAAAGTCGACCAGTACGACACGAGAAGCATCAATTGCCTTTAATCTAAACCCTTCATTATTGATGACGAAAGCTGCCTCCTCTATTATCTTGCTTACAGCGTTTATAGCGTATCTCCATACTCTTGCATCAAAGAATAGTATCCTCATACCGACACCTCACGCTAGAAAATAATTTCCCAACCCCACGATATTAAGAGTTATGCAGTGTTGATATATAAACTCCACTTAGGAAACATTTATGTGTACTTTTTTATTTTCACCAGCACTTGGTTTCCTTCCACTACTTTCCAGACAATTAATTATTGAGCGCGTTATGAGTAAAGCTCTTTCAATCAATGTTTTAGATGAAATATAGTTTGGCGTTGAATGATACGCCTCGGTCAAAATGTTATTAAGTTTATAGAAAACCTTCTTTAAAAACTCATCATTAAATACGGTATCCTGCATTATATCATACACCCAGATCCGATCTCTTAAAATAAATAATGGATTAAGTTAGTCGTATTCTCTCCACACATACCCGCACTTAGTACATCTAAAGAATCTCGTAGGAGGCTCGTCTGCCGCTCTAGTCTGCAAAAACCAATAGTATGCTTCTCTATTACCACATTTGGGACAGACAACATCCCTTGTTACAGGTAGCCCTTTAACTTCTTCTTCCTTGCTGATAACGATAGTTTTCTCTTTCTCTGTGTGCTCGATAACATCTCTCTTCTTATACATTGTTAACTCAGTTTTGCTCGTTGGCTCTAATTTATATCCGCACCGAGGACACACGAATACTACCTTTCCTTCCTCTCTCTTAGGCACCATTATTGACCTGCATTTTGGGCAAAACTTCATTGTGATCACCTTTTACTTAGGGTCTAGGTCTTTAGGAATTGTTATAGAGATTAATAGGATTTACTAATGCATACATGAGTGACTGAAATAGGTTTTGATTTACCAAACACATCTATGATGTAACATAGAGAACTCAATACACGCTTGATATTGAAAAGAATATCGGGGTCTAGCACACTGTATCTTATACACTTGATCCCAAGGGAGCCTATAACGCCTTGTTCACACGAATCAATACAATAGAAATACCTGATTTCCTCTAGTGTTTTTAGTTTCTTCAGCCCTTCACGTAGATCATATCCTCTATGAATTGAGATCTCCTCAATAGACTTGCCGCGACAAACAATAAATGCATAGCCTCTACTGCATTCTTTTAAGAATAGTATTCTTGCTTCCTTCTTCAAAGTGTTTCCTCAAGTTTTTTCTTGAATTCCTCCAACGTGGTTTTTATTGCATCAATAATTTCCTTCAATGCCTTGTCTACAGAATAGTTTTCATCAACAGCTATTGAGATCTCCATTCTGTCCTGTAGGGGATGAGGTATTCTGTATGAGGCAAATACTACATGTGGATGCATCATAGCTTGCTTAGCTAAGAGGTTGCCAAGAGTGTGTCCTTCTCCTCTAACAATCACCACTATTTCTCTTTCAGAGACTTTCTTAACCTCTATCTCCATAAAACTACACCACATTAGTCATTATGACAGACTCCTTTTCTACTCCACAGATACGCACTATTATAAGTTTAGGGGTTCTCCTCGAGATCTCCTGGGATTTCACTGCTAATACTCTCCATGAATTCTTTTAGGGCTTGTCTCCACTCCTTGGTAAGTCTGGGTTTTTCTTCTTCATCACTTCGTAGCAAACCTTTTTTCAATCCTTCCTCAATAACGTAGTTTGGATCGAGATCAAGTATTATTGATGCTGCTGCAACAAAATACTTTGTCGTTGTGCCTCGAACACTATACTTAATCTCCTCATAGACTTCAGCAATTTTCTCAATAACGTTTTTCAGAAATTCTATATCAGCATTCGTCTCGATGACACCATTGGAATACTTCGCCTTGTATCCTTTCCTGGACAGTATCTCGACTAAGAGAATCGGTGGGAATGTCTTTCGAGTTAAGGAGACCAGGTAGTCCACAGGTATTCGTTTATGTTCTTTACCACTTAGGCTGGACAATTCTTTGTGTAGTGATACAATTTGCTTGACTTTTACCCAAGCTCTCTTTATATCTGTTTTATACCCGTATAGAGTCACTTCTATACCGTGTTCTTTCACTTCAATGGCTGCTTCTAATGTCGTGATATTGTCTTTTATTAATTCAGCTAGTTTAAGACATTCATCGCCTCTGCAAGGTATAAAGAATACTCTCTTGATTATAGGCATGAGGATTCTCCACCAAAAACACTAGGTAGTGTAGAAGCTACTTAACCATGTATTTTATTGAGACTTTTCTTTTCTCAACATTACCGCATCTAGGGCAATAGAGTATTTCCTCGCTTTTCTTCTTCAACATTCCACCACACTTACTACACATAGCAGCTATGACGCCAAACTGTGGTCCCTTAAGTGATAGTTGGTAGGGTATTCTATCATTCAATACCTTTGCTCTAATTATATCCCCTAATCTGATCACATCATACATTGTTTCAACATATTTATCGCTGGCTTGGGAGATATGTAGAACACCCGTAAAAGATGTTGATGGAGAGGTTTTTCCTTCAATTTGTATTATGTTAATAAACGCGAGGTCGTCAGACATACTCGCTATAACTCCTATGACTATATCACCTGGTTTGGGTGTGTAAGGACGGTTTTTGACTTGTCTAACTACAATCATTCTCTGGTTTCTATCAATAACAATTCTGCCAACAAGAGCTGACCTAACCCACCCGTCAATATAATCGTATGTCCCAGAGCCAGGGAGATACTCTTCAATAACACATATCTTGTCTCCAGGTGTAACGAGGTTTCCTTGTCTACTCTTCTGCGTCTCCATGGTATCCACCTTTCCTGATAGCTACTAGTAATACATCGATCCGGTACACTCTACGTCTATGATGAGGCAACATCATCTTTATAGGATATCTTGCTCTACTAATATAAGATATCCTGCTATTAAATGCTTCAGCAATATTTTTTAAAAGACTTCTGAAGCCAGGGCTGTCCTTATGGATACTATATACGCTTCTAGAGATACTTAATGCCTTTCTAAGAAACAACGTATCAGCACCTCTTCTACAAGGTTTTACTCCAAACGGAGGGTTCATTATTGTTGTATCAACGTTCTTCAACTCTATGTAGCCAGCATCTCCAGTAATCAAGAGGGTTCTATGGTACAAATTGTTTTCTCTAAGCCAGTTTCTTGCTTCTAGAAGAACCTTGTAATCTATATCTACTCCAATTACCCTTTTAGCACCAAGTAGGAGCGCACCTATGCCTAGCCTCAGACTCCCACATCCTAGATCAAGAACGGTTTTTCCAACTATATCATTACGCATTAACGCTTCCCATAATAGAGATGCTGCTATACTTGGTGGTGTCGTGTATTGTTCCAGCTCCTCTCTAGGCTCTCTAATCTCGGGTGTATTCTCTAGAGATAATTCGAGTTCTTTTTTGTCAACCAACATTCTCTACCATGGGAACACGTAGTCTAGTGACTCCTTTAGAACCATTAATGCTTCTCCAGGAGTCAAAACTGGTTTATAAAAATCACTTAGATCATCTATTGCTAACCTTGGACAATTCGTTACAACAAAGAAGTCTACATTGAAAGCATTATCGATAGCTGCCAACACTTCACGTGTAATGTAGTGCGATACTATTCTTACGACACGTGCTCCTTTCTCTTTGAAAAGCTTAGATAAGTACTCCATGAGAGACAGCCTGCATTGCCCGGGTCTAGTACCAGTAGTTAATCCAACAATACTATAGCCATCCGTAATAATTTTCGATACAATATACAACCTTTTCGCAATAATTTTCCTACACTCATCCCCCAGGTCTTTTATTTCACGCTTCAATGGATCGGCGAGAATGACCTTTTTATCACGTTTATACAAACACGCTCCTAGTGCATGGAATAACCCAGAGGAGATAATGATTATCAAGTCGTAATGTTCATGGGAGTCTAATGCAGTATAATCGCATCCTATGACCTGATAATCCTCCATCACTTTATGTCTTGGAGTCCCCTTGATTACATTGAATCCTTTTCCCTCAAGGAATTCGTGGATTTGCCTAGCCTGCTTAACATACTGTATACTGGCAGCTAGTAGTACTCTCTTAGCCCGATTCTTTTCTAGAAACGATGCTATGTACTCCATAAATTCTTTGTCAACGGGTCTGCTGTAGTATGCTGGAACATAGTACACGGGTAGCTTCGGCTCTACTTGCATGTGGGGATACTTATTATGCCCAATATGTATAATGGCTTGTGCACCAATAGCTTCTGCTTCATCCACAGCGATATCACATGAACCATAAGAAGGTGTTCCCGAGACATATATTTCGATACTATAGTTTCTCAGTTTATCTTCAAGCTCTTGGATGATATGTGGTAGAATCGTCTTTAGACCATTTGGTGCTTGTAAGAGAATACGTGTACAATTGTTTTTCTTTATGAAAGAAACTATTTCCTCGTAATTAATCTCGTATGGCGGGGGTTCTTTGTCAGGCAATAGGCTTGAGCCCTGGCTTTAATGGTTTGAATACTATTCTTGCTGGTAGAGGTAGTTTTGAAGCTGCTCTTCTGAGAGCCTCCTTGGCGTGTTGTACGTGCTCCTTCTTTATACGAACTTCCATGACTATTGTTCCAGGATATACTCTTGCTGCAACACCAACTGGTTTACCGAAAGCCTGTCTCATACCATCTTGTAGACGGTCTGCACCAGCGAAAGCCATCATCTTGTTCTCTCTTAGCACGTGGTGTGGGTATACACGTATCTTTAGGAAGTAGTTGTTATCACCAACCTCAGTGCTAAGATACTTGTTAGCCATTACACGTGCTGCTTCCAGTGCGTTATGTCTTATCTGTCCCGCCTCTTTCATAACGAGGTATGCAACGTAATCATAGTCTCCGTGTATGTTACCCATCTCGAACTTGACGATCTTTGGCTGTGGAACACCGGGTATATACTCCTTCCTAGTGTAGGGTGGGCCTGAAAAGTGTGTATAGCATCTCGCTGGTCTCAAAGGCATTCTTATCCGCCCTCTCCATAACCCTACTCTTGTGGATAACCTAGTGTTCTTTATAAAGGTATTTCCTCTTATCTACTCTTCTCCAGAACCATTATGTGAGGATAGAGATTTCCGTGGAACACTGTTCTCTCATGCACTATCTTGTACCCGATTTCCTCCGCAATTCTATGTACATAACTGAATTCTGTAGTTATCATCGTTAGTCTCCCCCCGTCATTAAGTGCTTTCCATGCTGACTCAAGGAATTTCCTGTATAGACGCCTTATACTCCATGGATCCCCGTAACGTATTCCATAAGGCGGATTGAGGATCATATGATCAATATTTGAGAGCAATTCATGTATACGGCGAGCATCCCATACCTTAAACGTTGTTTTCCCCGCGACACCGGCTGCTACAGCATTATATCTAGCGCCCTTAATGTGAACGGGATTTATGTCAGTACCAATAATTACAGCGTCTTCATGTAGAAGAGCTGCTTCTATAGGTATTGTTCCGCCACCACACATAGGGTCTACTATAACTTGTTTGTCGCGTGTCCCCGAAATGTATAGCATTGCTGCAGCCAGTGTTGGCTTCAATGCTGCCGGGTGGTCATATACTCTATACCCGCGTCTATGCATACTCCAGGGGCCCGTGAGCACTATTCCTGCTAGTAATCGTTCCTCTCTGAGGAAAACATGGACTATTATATTGGGGTTCCTCAGGTTAACTGGTGGTCTTCGTCCATAGAATTTTGTTGTAATAGAAATCACTACATCGCCTACAATACGTGCTATATCCATTGACGTGTACTCGTGCCTACCCATTCTCTCTACTTGTACTGCAAAGCTTGTCTCTGGCGTCACGTATTCAACAATGTTACCTAGATTCTTTTCGAGAATGGCTTTTAATTCTGGTAAATAGGAGTAGTCGGGTCTAATATTGTCTATGACTGTTAGGAGGATCATTGCCCTATTTATTGTTCTAAGCCTGTAGATTCCTTCAATACCTTGTTTAGGTTCTTCAAGGAATACATAGCCAGACAACATGTTGTATACAGGTTTTCCACCCAGTTCCGCACGGGCTTCTTCTGCAACGATATCTTCAATCCCTGGATTCACCGTAAAGGCTATCTTCAATACTCTCTAAACCCCGCAGCGTCTTCCTTAACAGGTACACAAGAAGTCTTGCTTCATACTCACTAAGCCTACTCCTATAGAGTATACTCCTTATTATATGGTGTATACGCTCAGCCTTGGTCTCATGTAGTCTAAGTTTCTTCACAAGCTCGTCGAATAAAGTTATGATCTCATTTATCTTGTTTGGCGGAGCTGGTGGAGGAACATTGCATTGAATATTGGATAGCTTCACCCATAACTCGTAGAGTATTATCGCTACTGCATGACTCAAGTTTAGTACTGGATACACTGGGTTAGCAGGTATGGTTACTAGTACCTGTGCTTTCTTGATTTCTTCTCGCGTAAGACCAGTACTCTCGCGGCCGAAGAGAAGGACTATTTTCTCTTTACCAGTAACCATTTTTTCAACAAATTCTCTTACGGGCACCGCCTGCCTCACGTAATCTCCTTCACTATAGCCTTTAGCTGACGTCGCTACAATGATGTCCCCTCCCTCTAATGCTTCATCAAGTGTATTAACAATCACTGATTTCTCGAGAAGACCAACAGCTTTGGCGGAATATCTCCTAGCTTCTTCAAGACTAGCTTTTGGATTAACTATATAGAGTTCCTCGACACCGAAGTTCATACATGTTCTTGCAACAAAACCTATATTCATAGCCCCTTCTGGTTCGACAAGCACTACCCTAACTTGTTTCACTAAGAATCGCCTCCACAGCTATTATGTCTTCAAAGAAATAATGTTCATAAACTTCTCTATTTACTTTGAAACCATGTTTTCTTAGAAGCGAGAATACTTCCTCTTTTCCAGTTAGTGAGGAGAATACTATGTAGAGAACACCATTATCTTTAAGTTTCTCTGATGACTGCTCAATAATTCTTGATAGGATTTCTATGCCTCTATGACCTGCATCTACGTCTCTGAACATAGTCCTGTTTTCCCTAGGCAGGTATGGTGGATTAGCTGTTATTACTTCTACGCTTTTGTTACCGATACATGACAATAAATCGCATTTCAACACAATTGCTTTGCTGGAAATATTCTTCTCCACAACGTTGTGATACGCGTTATGGACAGCATTGTCATCTATATCGATCAGTATTGCCTTAGAAACAATGTTTTTTAACACCAGGTAGATCCCTATTACACCACTCCCCGTACATACATCAACTAAGGTCTTTCCCTTAATCAGATCTGCGTTAATTATTTTCAGGAGAAGCCATGTGTCTTCAGCTGGTTCGTATACTCCGTTGAACACGGTAATCCATGTTGTGTCATCTATGAATACTTTCTTTCCATTACCAGTCTTGCTATCTCTAGCAAAACCCTTGGCTCCAGCTCATAGACTCTGGCTTCATCACTAATACCAAGCCTCCGTGCTTCATCTCTTTTAACACCAAGTTTTCTCTCAAGGACACGTATAGCTTTTTTCCTTCGCTCGCTAAAAAGGAGTCTTGTAATCTCCTCTAGTATCTCAGTATGTTTATCGTAATTCTTCTTTCTCTCAAGTACTACTAACCGTGAATACACTTTTGGTTGGGGATAGAAACAAGATGGTGGATATGTCCGGACTGTTTCCACATTAAACAATATTTTTGTGATGATCGTTAGTCTCCCATAGCTGTTGGTACCTGGCTTAGCAGTTAGTCTTTCAGCTACTTCTTTCTGTAAAACAAGAACCGCCTTCTTCACAGCATTGGTTCTTGCAATCTTTATTATTAAGTCAGATGATATATGGTAGGGAGTATTTGATACAATACATTCAGTACACCAGTCGATTTCAAGAGCATCGCCATTTACTACTATGCAGCTATTTTTGTTTTCGACAGTATTTCTTGTAGCAACGGCAAGTAATGGATCTATTTCTATTGCCAGAACTCTACTGTATGAAGACAAGTAATACGTTATAGTTCCAAGACCACTCCCTACTTCTATAACATTTCTACACGCTAATTCACGAACCTTACCCACAATATCAAGTACAAGAAAAGGACTTACTACAAAAGACTGGCTGTATTTTTCCTTGGGTTTTATACCATATTCTTTCAGCTTGTTCCTTGTCCATATTAGAAGCATTCTAGTTGATGACAAAGGAGGTTTGGACAAAGGATGGTACCTTCACATTTATTTCAATCGACAATTTTACGGTAACCTATTAGAAGTGCCGTACTTTCTCTAGGTAACCAATATATATCGTCCCAGGACCTATTTTATGTCTCGGCGGTTTTATGAATAAATAGTACTTGTCTTCGCCACGAAGCTCCACTAGTATACGGTCGACTATTGTTTTCACGGGATCACTTAGTTTAACTCTCTCTTGTATGTCCTGAAATGATTCAAAAGGCTTTTTCCTTCGTTCATCAAGTATTAATTTCATGGTCTTTTTACCTATTCCAGGCAGGAGCTCAAGTGTGTGCAGTTTAAGTGTTATGGGCCCTGCTTTATTAAAGAAGTCCACGAATACTTTCTCGTTCTCTTCAACAATCTTTCTGACAATACCCTCCAGATTATCCTTAGCCGTAGATGTAAGATCGTCATACGATATCCTACCAATAATCCTCTTGATCTTTGACTCCCTGTCAAGCTCTACTTTCTCGCCGGGTCTCAGGTCAACACCAGGATAGGGTTCTACTTCAAGTAGTGTAAAGAACCTTGTTCCTATGGCTTGTGCAACAGGTTTATTCCTATACTCAACATATTTATCCAATGGATTGCCAAACGGCATGAAGTCGAGAATATAAACACTAGTCTCCTTAAGTTCTTCTCTCCCTCTTCTCCTAGAAGGCCCGGGCGGGCCAAAGGGTTGTCTTGGCCTACGCGGCTGGTACACGGTAATTGATCACCTTTTACATGTTAGAGAGTGTTTTATGCATTGGTCTTGTCAATATAATAATGTAGACCCAGATTATTTAAGTTAGTTAGTTTAGATTTCCAAGAAGTATTTATATCTCATAAAGAGATTCTTATGAGCAATACTTCTTTACAACTTCCAGGATCTTGTTTAGTTCTTCAGTATCGATAGTTCTTTCCTCCAGTACAAGTAGGGTTCTGGCTTCATCAAGTGTTTCAGGACATATGTTGACGAACATTACTATGGTTTCTGGTTTCAACTCAAAAGCACTTAGCTCCCTCTCGAGAGCTTCAGCCTTGTCTGCATCCATTTTCGAGTACTGGCGTAGATACTCCATGGTCTTGTGTAGTAAGAGAGGTATAGTGCCTTCCTTTTCTTCTATACGCTTGATTATTTTCTCTAGAAGTTTTTTAGCAACAGGATTTGATACATGTTTTTCCTCAATCACTTCAATATCTAATTCACTGGACAAGGGTTAACACCATGATTGAAGTATTGTTTCCTGTTAATAAATTGTTTTACTGGCTTGTTTTAACGGGCCTAAGGTGCTCAGGCCGTACGATCAGTGTTTTCTTCTTGTCACCTAAGTATACCTCAACGATATAGCATTTCCCTCTCTTGCCTACTATGACTCCTGTTTTTCCATGGAATCTCCTGTGAGGCATACCTTTGTGCACCGAGGGGTTTATCACTATGTGTACTTTATCGCCAACCTTGTATTCGTACAAGAGGAGGCTTAGTGGAGGTATTGCGCCGCGCTCTCTGACTTTTTTCGTCATTAATTTCCTTGTTCTATGCCTATAGCCTCTGGGTGCCTTGACCATTTATTGCCACCATCTCCTCCGTATATACTCTGGCTTGTTTTAGAACAGCGAACCCTTAATTTAAAGGTTTTTGTATACGTGGAAGATATACTTCTACACCGATCACGTCAAGCTCTATACAGTATGCTTGTACTCCTAGTACCGACGTAAAACTTGGATCTGTTCTACCTTGATCCCCTGATATTAACTCCTTTATGTAGAGACCCCCATCACTTTTTATCAGTGCCTCAAAAACTCTATCCGAGATCTTATTGACAACGACTTCGTATACCTTCCTAATTCTTTCTCTCTCTTTTTTCCTTCTAAGTATTCTTAATGGTGTTAGCTGCCTGATTGTCCTGTTTCTGAAGAACTCCTCGAGTTCACGTAGTTTATCATCACTCACTGGCTGATCCGTCACAACCAGTGCTTTGTATATTTTTTCCTTCTTCGACAAGTCTGTTTTCAGCAGTCTTATCGTCTCTCTTGTTGCTTCCCCGTATACTTCTGCATCAATAACTACTGATTTGAGTAACTCGTTTAACAAATTCGTATCAACGAGCCTGAACCTAGGGTTCACGATTTCTACTACCATTGGTCTTCCTGTTCCTAGCATTCTTGCATCAACGTCTTCACGACCTGATGCATGCAGTATTGCTTTATCCGAATCGTAGAGGGGGTTTAGTGTATGGTCTAGGAACTCTTCTATGGAGTACGGGTACTTCTTTGCTCCTTCAACACTCCATATAGTGTGTGATATGTTTCTTGCTTTCTTCCAGTATCTGCCGGTGAGAAGAATGGGGTTGACGATGGGGTGTATGGTGTTTTTCTCATAGTCTATTATCGCTACTATATCTGGTCTCGTGAAGTCTGGTTCTATACCTGTTTTCTCCTTGACTATTTTTCCTACTTCTCTTTTTATCTCGTTTTTTATTGATTCACTATAATCAATCCCTATTTCTCTAACGAGCTCTAGTTCCTTTAGCATCATTTCCCTATCTATTGTTACTCCGATGAGGAAGCTTGTAGCATTGTATTCCTTGAGTATCTCTATCACATTATCCGCTAGTTCCTCGAAGTATTTACGGGATATTTTTCCAT
This sequence comes from Desulfurococcaceae archaeon MEX13E-LK6-19, assembly GCA_029637525.1. NCBI lineage: Archaea > Thermoproteati > Thermoproteota > Thermoprotei > Desulfurococcales > Desulfurococcaceae > Desulfurococcaceae archaeon MEX13E-LK6-19. The sequence goes on along the minus strand of CP072660.1, from coordinate 575,518 downwards.
TACATAAACTACATTTCTTAGGCTCTACGTCTTCACCATAAACTACGTTGTATAGTCTTGTCAGCGGGTCTCCAGCATTTTCAGCAAGTTTTTTGACAAAATCCCTTAGTTTATCGTCTCCTTCCTCCGTCGGAATAAGCATTGATACCAGCGTTTTCAACGCGTATCCACGTTCATCGTTTCCTAATCCCTTGCCTAGTCTAGCAAATAATCTTCCTAGACAATGATTACAAAGTGGGTGTTTCAACAGGATCCTTATCGTTTTCTCTATTATGTTAGCTGCATTGTTCTTCGCTTTCTCCACATAATCCTCTTGCATATATTATCTCACCTTTCCTCCTGATCAATGCGCCGCAAGCAGTGTCTATAATGTAGTGGGTTATAGCGATTGCCTTTACGGTATTCTCGTTTACACCCTTAAGTATTATTGTTTGACGTGATTCCTCAGGTAATAATTGTTTCCCGCATGTATCAATGACTATACAATTAGCTGTTTTGAACACTGGGTATAGTTCGCATGGATGAACTGGTTGCCCCTCACCCCATGGCCTCAGTATTATTGTTCTCATACATTCGCTTGTGATTAACTTCTTTAATGTCTCCATGTTTTTCTCCACGTACTTGACTCCGGGTAATCGTTTTTCTTTACAGTACACCGCCTTCACAAATCCTCTAAGACTGTTTTCTTGTGGATACAAGTGTCTTAATTGTTTTCCTTCGAGGAGAACTATTTTGTCATGCGTTAATGTTACAAGTATTGTGTCTACTCTTATCCCATGTGATACCACTAGTGAGTATAAGAGAATAGAAGATGTTTTCTCGATATCATGACATGGATTGTTTATTTCAACTAGTATTATCCGTTTTTTGTACTTCATTCTCTAGAACTCCTAGATCCCTATCCTGAGTTTCTCCAAGAGATCCTTTCTTCTCCTCAACTGCTTGGCTAATTTCTTGACTAGCTGGTACTGCTTCATGAGCTCCTTGACGTCGTTTATGTCCACGCCTGCTCCAAGTGCTATTCTCCTCATCCTCCTTCTATCTATGATCTCGGGGTTGTCTAGCTCCTCGTATGTCATCGAGTTTATGATTGCGAGCCATTTATTGATTTTCTCCTCGGCTTCACGTGCACTCAAGTCTATGTCGAATGGTGCTTTGAGACTTAGTCCGGGTATCATTGATAATATTTTCTTCAATGGACCCATTCTTCTCAGACTTATTATTTGCTTGTATACTAGCCTCATGTTTATTTTACCGCTGAGAAGTTCCTTGACTTCTTTCTCAGTGAACTCGATCTTTGTCTTCTTGACGCGCTCTAGAAGTCCTTCTAGGTCTCCTATGCCTAGTATTCTTGCAACGAATCTCGTTGGGTTAAAGACTTCTAGTTCATCTATTTTCTCGCCTGTACCAATGAATTTTATCGTGGCTCCAGTGACTGCTACTGCTGATAATGCTCCTCCTCCTTTTGCTGTTCCATCGAGTTTCGTTACTATTATCGAGCCTATTGGTGTTGATTCATGGAATTTCTTTGCTATATTGTATGCCTGCTGGCCTATGGCGGCGTCGATGACTAATACTACTTCATCAGGTTTTATCTCCTTGGCTATATCCTTCATTTCTTTGAGCAGGTCTTCCTCCCTATGGTGTCTACCAGCTGTGTCAACGATTATTATATCGAAGTCTTTTTCCTTGTATAGTTCTACTCCTCGCTTAGCTATTTCAACAGCATTCTTGTTCTCAGGCTCTCCGTAGACTGGTACCCCTATTTTCTCGCCCAGTTGTCTTAATTGGTCGTAGGCTGCCGGTCTATACGTATCCGCACATACGAGTGCTACACGGTATCCATCGAGCTTATAGTAGTATGCTAGTTTTGCCGCTGTTGTCGTTTTACCGCTTCCCTGGAGGCCCACTAGTAGGATAACCCATGGTTTCTTCGGCGGCTTTATCTCCGGCTTCTTGTCCCCACCGAATAGTTTTGAGAGCTCCTCGTAGACTATTGTCACAAGCCAGTCTTTCCTACTGATACCCGGTGGAGGCTCCTCTTTGAGCGCTCTTTCTTTTATCTCCTTAGTTAACTGGAAGACTAGCTTGACGTTTACATCCGCTTTAATTAGTTCTTTCTGTAGCTCTTTTATGAACTCGTTTACACTCTCCTTGTACTCCTTGTTGCTTCTAAGGAATTTTGATAGCGCTTTCCTAACTCCTTCGAGCACCATTGCTCTTCGACACCTAGCGTGTAGTAGACGTGTTTAGAAGTATTTGCTTACTCCTTTTTCTCTATATTGATTATTTTGTTATATGTCTTGATAATAGATAGCCCTGATGACAAGGGGGAACATAAAGAATGAGTAAAATAAAGATGTTGTTATTTTATTTCTAAACCGTTCTCCTTGAGTATTTTGAAGAACTCTTTGTTGTCTTTCTTCATTATCGCGTTTAAGAGGTCGTCCACTAGCGCGGGGTTTCCTAGTTTTATCGCTAATGGTTTCAAGAACATTGATGATAATATGAATATCACTGTTGATTTATCTCCATAGTATTCTTCGAGTACTTCGTATAGGGCCGCCGGGTCCTCTAGTAGTAGTTCTATTGCTGTTTTTCCTGTTTTTCTTCTCGCTATTATGTCGAGTAAGTGTAGGTATCCTGGCGTCTTTTCTGATATGTATTGTTTTATATGTGATAGTATTTCCCATTTATTCACCTTCATTACTTCTTCACTCTCCTTTCAATGCTTTAATACATTCGCTCAAGCATTCACTCAGCTGTTTTGGCGTGAGTATTGTTGGTTCTTTTCCTGCCCGCCATACGTAGAGGTATGGTTCTAGTTTTTCTTCCTTGGTCTTCTTGTAGTATAGTCTCATTATGATCTCTGATAGCTCGGCGTTTTTGTAGTATTTCTTTTTATCAACTAGTGTCATGTATCTTATTGTTAGTATTCCCTTGGATTTATGGTATAGCAGCTGGTTTCTAAGGAACATGTAGTACTTTGAGTTGTTGCCATGCATTGAATTAACTACTTCCACGCCATGAAATATCATTGCGTCCGGCTTGTATTCGTCTACTAGTTCTAGTTCCTTACCCAGTATTTCCTCGAGGCTTAGTGATGCCGGGTTTATTGCTTTTACTATAATATTATTCATTATGTCATCTGAATTGATTCCATATTTATTTAGTAATTGTTTAGCGAATTTCTCTATCTCCTTGACTGAGTACCTGTAGGTTACTATTAGTGTTTTGAGCTTATTTATTGTAAGCATTGTTATTATTGGCATGTACGTGTATATTATGCTTCGTGCATCGGGAGGGTATACTACTAACATACTGTTTCCTGGATACACGGGCTCTATTGCTTCTGCCAATTGTTTGCATGGGTGTTTTAGTTCTACATCTAGTTTAGCTGATGGTGGTTCTTCTTGTATTGGCGGGTAGAAGAGTCGTATTCCTTTTCCCTCCACGAGTATGAATGGTATTTCTGCTACCGAGATTCTTGCGTCTCTTAGTTTCCGTAGTTCTATTACTCTGTTTAGTAGTTTGTTTTCTATGTTGTGCTTGAGTATTAGTACGACGTCTGCAACGAATTCTACGTCGCCTACTTTTATCGTGGTTTCTCCTAATGGTATTTCGGCGATTATTACTACTAGTCCCTGGATTAGTGATGCTATGTTGTATACGTAGTTTTGGATTAGTCCTCGTGCGTTTATTGTTTTCTCGACTGCGTGTCCTATTGGTGTGAAGCTGTCTAGTACTACTATTTTTGCTTGGAACTCTATTATTTCCGTTGATATGGCGTTTATTAGGTCGTCTATTATGTCTCTTGATGATAGTAGTGGTAGTCTCAAGTATTTGAAGAGCTTGTTTTTCTCTAGTTTCTCGAAGTCCATTCCGAAGGTTTTCATTCTTTTTATGAACTTGTTTTTGTCTTCATTGAATGACACGTAGATACAAGGACATCCTCTTATTGCATTGTGGTAGCATATTGTTGCAGCCAGTGTTGTTTTTCCGGCGCCTGGGTTTCCGGCTATAAGTATTGTTGTTCCTGGTGTGAGTGCTTTAGAATATATGTTGTCTAGTTCTTTTATACCGAATACAAAACATTGATTAGGGTTACGTTGCACATAAGACACCTGTTTTGCGAGGATAATGTATAGTTTTTATCGTGTATTCAAACTTCCCTTATACACTGTGCAGAGGTTGGTTATATTTATTCCTGTGACTTATATCTGGTATATTCCTATTAACTATTTAATTGTACTGTGGACTTATCTTATGGTAAGTTTTCTATTACATGTTTTTGTAGTGGTTTTTATAGTATTATGTTGCTATTTGTTTTGCCCTTGGTTTTCCATGAATATTTCTCTTAAGCATTCATAGAGTATTCTTCCTTTACTGGATAAGTATATTTGTACTTTTGGCGGTAATCCTTGTACTTTCTTTTTCGTTATGAGCCCTAGTGACTCCAGTGTCTTGACTATAGTGTACACTTGTGGCCTGTTTTTACCTATCATTCTTGATAAATCACTTATGCTAACTCCCTCGTTCTCCGCAATAGCTTTGAGTACACTACCGAGAAGCCTGATATGCTCCTCTAGTGTAACAGGCATAACCACAAGCCCTCAATAGCGTAGAGGGGTTCCAGGTAACTAGATTATGTTCCACTAGATAAAATATATATGTGTATGAATGAAAAAACAATAATACAATAATTCATGGTTTCACGAGAACCACAGCATTCCTCCCAGGATCATAGTACACCAACAGCTTCTCACCAGCCTTAAGCCCCATCTTATCAACAATCTTCTTCGGAACAGTAACACGATACAACGAACCAGACTTCAACACAGTAACACTACCAACAAACTCCAAACCCTCACCCACAACAAACCACCCCCACAACAAAAAACAATACAAAAAAGCACCATAAAAACCTACTCAAACACAAAAAGCATTAAACAATAATAAGAAGTAATAAAAAGGTTTAAATAATACTAAAAAATAATATATAATACGTGGTATTTATGATAAATATAACAACGTCTTCCGGAGAATTAAGCAGCACTTATAAAACGATAGACATCACAAATACTGCTAGAAGACTTTTCGAAATACCACTAAGAGAGTTACTGAAAAGAGTTATCAAATGGAATCCCCTTGAAGTTCATGCATGGGCTTTTGGATTTAGTTTAGGAGATGCCTCAATAGATAGAGCTTATCTCCAAACAAAAAGAATAGATGTTGAAACCAGTCGATTGGGTACACTGATTTGTTTCCTCACCATATTCTTATTGCTAGCTACACCACCGATAAAGATAAGATTCTATGTAAGAAAAGATAGTCGAGCAAAATATAAAATGAGGGCTTACGCCAAGGTATCCAGAGAACTACTTGAGCTACTAGCTTCACGTGAATTCGACAAATTTAATGTATTTGAAGAAGATTATATGTTTAGATCCTTTTTAGCAGGTATTATAGATAGCGATGGATCAATACAGCCTTACGTAAAGAAGCGTGGAAAGAAAAACCAGAGACTATACTTTGAGCCCGAGGTTTGTATAATCAATAGCAATACGAAATTACTTAAAGAAATTCAAAAACAATTATTTTCGAGATACTCCATAAGAGGAAACGTAGTCTATGCATATACCCCAGGTGTTTACAGACTAAGAATAAATTCACTTGAAAGTGTATACAATTTCTTGAAACTTACTGATAATCACCTATTAAACATTGAAAGACTGCCAAAAGCAAAGGTAATTCAACTATACTATAAGAACAAAATAACGATGGAGGAACTAATAAAGATCAATAAAAGACTTAAAGATCAAAATTACAAGATACATAAGATACTACAATCATTCATTCTTACAATGAACAAGAATAAGTTAGTGCTCGTAGTAGACGAGAATGGTAAAATAGACATAAATCAGGCAACTGTATAAATGCAAGAGAAAAGGTATAAAGGAATGATACGCCCCGGCCGGGATTTGAACCCGGGTCACGGGCTCGACAGGCCCGCATACTAGGCCGGGCTATACTACCGGGGCGTTTCCTCCGGGGTTTTGTGTGTTTTTTGTTTTGGGGTTATATGTTTTGTGGTTGTTAGCCTATTTTGCCTAGTTTCTGTACTTTCTTGGGTCTTAGGTTTTTGCTTCTGCATCTTCGGCATTTGGTTGCTCCTGGTGGGTTTAGTGCTCCGCATTTGCGGCATACTAGTTTGTTGAGTGCACGGTTGTATACTATTTTTAGTTTCACGGGGTCTGTTATGGGCATGTCTTGTTTCTGCCCTCCTTTCCCCTGTTTTCTGTCGTACTGCTGATTCTCCATCAACCATACAGTGTAGACGAGTAATAAATCTTACTAGCTCGTCGTGTTGTAGTAGGGAAACCAATATAAATAGAAGTGGTGAATTAGAAGCCCCGGGACAAGGGCCCGGTCTACCCGGGAGCCCCCTTACTGGGGTGATGAAGACCCTAGGCCACGTGAAAGCAGCGGGATGACTAGCTGTCTAGGTGGCCCGGGTAGCTCAGCCTGGATAGAGCGCCGGGCTGTGGACCCGGAGGTCCCGGGTTCAAATCCCGGCCCGGGCCCTTTACTCTCCTTCTCGTCTACGCGGCTATAGACTATGTTCTAGTATGTCTTTGATTATCTGCTCGTCTACCTTGAATGGCGTTCCCTCGAGGAGGTACTTGAGCCCTCCTAGAACCATGCCGGTCACTGTTTTGATGTCGTCTCTACCGAACCCGTAGTCGCTAAGCTTCCTAGTGAACCCTATTTTCTCCTGGAACTCCTCGATAATCTTCATTGCTTTCCCGGCGTCACCGGGGTCGGGCTTTATACTCGAGTCAAGTAACTTGAGTATCTCTGCCGACTCAGAAGGCCTTGCTTTATGTGTATAGTAGACCGCCCTAGGACCAAGTATCCCGAGGCCACAGCCATGGGGGAGCTTCGGGTTCAACCCACTTAATGCATGCTCTATAGCGTGTATGATATGCGTACCACTCATATCAATAGCTATCCCCGCTAACAACGAGCCATATAGAAGCCTAGACCTACCATCAAGATCCCTTGGATCCCTTAGTACACGCTCGATGAAACCAGCAATATTCTCGGTAGCTGAAACACTATGAAGCAAAGTATAGGGCGTCGAAGACCTTGAAGTAGCCGCCTCATAGGCATGATAAAAAGCGTCAAGCGTGGTATAAACAGTCTGGTCCCTAGGCAACGTAACAGTATAACCCGGGTCATCAACACTAGCCTTCGGGTAGAGGATTGCTATACCCCGTTTCTCCCGGTTCTCATCAACAGTTAAAACAGCATACCGGTCAACCTCACTCCCAGTACCATGAGTCAGATTCACTGCAAACAACGGAAGCGAGCCACGGGGTCTACGCCTCCAATACAAGTAGTCAACAGCACGCCCACCACTAGCGGCAATAACACATGCAACCTTAGCAGTATCAATAACACTACCACCACCAATAGCAACAACTGCATCAAAACCATTCCTCCAAAGAAACTCGCCAAGATCATCAGCCTGGCTGGCCCAAGGATTAGGAGTCACGCGATCATAAACATCATAACCAACATTATTCTCCTCAAGAACCCTAACCACATCACCGAGAGCACCACTAACCCTAGCAGAAGACCTACCAGTAACAATAGCAACCCTACTAAACCCCTTCAAGAACCTCCCGAGACCACCAACAACACCACGTCCGAAAAAGACACGAACACCCTTATAATCAACAACGAAACCATCAACAAACATACAACCACCCCAACACGAGACAACAATAACAATCTACGAAATCAAAGATAATAAACATTAGACACAACACTACAGAAGGACAATGAGGAAAACATGCAGAACACACTCAGAGTAATAGAAACCAGCAACACGAGCATAGTACAAGAGATCATAGAGTCCACGATGGGGCCGCTGCACGCATACTATGCAGTAGAATGCATAAAGACAAGGATATGCCGTAGCATCATAGTGCTCCACGACAATAAACCAGTAGCGACAGGAGTATACTACACAGTACCCATAGACACAAAAACACTGACGATAATCTACTATATCGCTGTGGAAAAAGAGCATCAGAAACAAAACATAGGCAAAATAACAGTACTATCAATAGAAGAACTAACAGCCCAAAATACAATAGCATACATGGCATCAACAACGATAGAAAACAAAGCATCAATAAAAATGTTCAAAGACCTAGGGTACACTGTACTAATACTAGACGATCTATATAGAAGATACAACGACATGACAATAAACTTGCTGACAAAAATAACCTGCAGCCATGAAGACGACGTCTACTTGATAAAAACAATAAAGCCGTACACCATAAGACAAATACTAGACAGCATAAAACCAGGTACCGCCCATAGGATCTGGCGCCAGATATGCTACAAACCATGGGTAAAACTATGGAGAACAAAACGATAAAACAAAATAGTAAATACAAAAAACAATTAGAGCACAGACTATAAAATAAAGTAGCAATAAATGATACACTAGATCAAAATTATTGATAAAGTATTTATTATTCGTCCAAAATAATAGATAATACTGGTAGAATGAGGTGATCAATGCTGAGGCTCAAATCCTACCTAACGATACTCACCATAATACTAGCAGTACTGGCAACACCACTAAACGCGGATTCCGGGACACAAAACGGGTATGCAACATGGTTCCTGACAATAGGTGGGACAGGGGCCGAGACACCGGGCAACGGGATCACGCTAGACTATAGAAACAACGTATACATAACAGGGACAACTCTAAGCTGGAGCAATACAACAAAAAAGGCATTCGTAGCAAAAGTAGATCCCCTTGGTAGACTCATATTCTCAATAATATTTGGCGGAAACAGCGACGACGAAGCCTACGATATAGCCGTGAAAGGAACAGACTACATGTATGTCGCCGGGTCAACATATAGTTTTGGTGCAGGAGGAAGAGACGCATACATAACAAAGATCGATAGGTTTGGAAACATAATATGGTATGTTACTCTAGGAGGAAGCCAAGCAGATTCATTAAAGTCGCTTAAACAGGGAAGCGACAACTACCTTTACGCTACAGGATATACGAGAAGTTTTGGCGCAGGATCATCAGATGTACTTGTCGTGAAATTAAGTGAAAATGGATCGCTCATATGGGCATTAACTATAGGCGGACCATACTCTGATGAAGCCAATGGTTTGTATTTAGACAATGAAAATAACATTTATATCGTTGGGAAAACTGCAAGCTACGGGTATGGTATATATGATGCATTTGTAGCTAAGATTTCGAGCAAAGGCTCTCTTTTGTGGTTTAAAGTAATAGGCACAAGTGAAAGCGATGAAGCTACCGCGATAACTTTGGATGAAAACGAGACAATATATGTAGCAGGATGGACTCTCAACACAACAACTGACACAATAGATGCATTTGTCGCCAAAATACTGCCTGACGAAAACAGGACAATAGAATGGATCAAGATGTTTGGTGGAGACGGAGACGACATACCCTATGGAATAAAGTATTATAATGGTAAGATCTATGTGACAGGCTTTACAACAAGCTACTCCGCAACAGACACCGATCAAGGAGACATATTCGTGGCAAGAATAGATGCCAAAACAGGTAACATTGACTGGTTCATAGTAATAGGGGGAAGCGAATACGATTCCTCATCAGCAGTAACGGTAGTCAACGACAACATATACATTACAGGCTCAACAACAAGCTTTAGCAGTGGAAGCGAAGACTTATTCCTCGCTAAACTAGAAGACGCTTATCTAAGCACACTCTCCTCCACAGAAAATATGATATGGGTTGACAACGGGTATCCTAACAACGTTACTCTATCAAAGAAGACCGTACCAGAATATGATCTATCGCCAACAGGCCACAGTAAAGACGAGATACCAATAATAATAACAATAACAACAAGTCTAGTTGTACAACAGCAAACTAACGTAGTACTAAATGCCGTGATACCAATAGCATACATAGCCACACCTACAGGAGAATACCCCACAGAAGTGATAACAGTAACAAAAACAAAGACTGTAACATTATACTCTATACAAACAGTAACATCAACCACTACAACAACAAAAGAAATAACAACAACAGTAACCACAACAGTAACGTCAACCACTACAGAAAAGATAGTAGCCGAAGTAACAACAATAAATCTAGTAAACGTAACAACAATAACCATGATGAATACTATAGCAACAGAAACAGTAACAGTACCCTACACAGCAACAAAAACCTTTACAACAACAAGTCTAGTAACCACAACAGCAACCATTACCGAGACGCAACCTACACTAGATCTCATAACACTATCGGGAGTCGCGACAGTAATATTGATCGTTGGATTAATAGTAGGTTTCATAATGGGTAGAGGAGGAGTACTCAGCGGAAAACCTCTTTTCACGTTCTGAAACACTCAAAACAAGTTTTTATAATTAAAATTAATAGGCTAGACACCATATAAAAGGAAGGTCGTAACTATTATATTGAGAGACCCGCTTGTCTAAGCCTACTTATAATAAGTTTCTCCTCGTCTTCGGGGAAGTACATGATAGTTCTCAATATGATCCTCTTATCAATATCGTTCTTCAACTCACTAATATACTTCGATAACTTATCTAGGTCTACTCCCTGTCTAGCCTTTAATACTATGTATTCCTCAGGCTTGATCATCTTGATCTCTATACCGCTAATTTTCTTCTTCCCAGCACCAGATATGATCTCCTCAGGTACATAGATATCGAATATGTTTTCATAGAATTCTAGAGGTATCTCCTTATCATCAACTCTGGCTATAATCTTAGGTGTACCAGCATCTGTAGTCGCGTAGAGCCAGCCTTCAGACTCCGCTATACTACCATACTTTTCCTCCTCAACAATAACGCTAGGACTTATAACAAACAAGTCAACATCGCCCTCAAGAATTTTCTTCTTTAACGCAAACTGTACAACAGTATCACCTATAATTACGAAGTCAATACCATACTCCATAAGCTTTCCAAGAACATATGCAAGCTCATCAATACTATACCCCATAATACATCACCTATAACTCACAAAACACTTACATGTCTATTCAACAAAATAACCTTAAATACTTTAATCACGAAAACAAGTCCCAACAACACGAAGACACTGAAACATTTAAACCCAGTAAAACACAAGAAAAAGAAAGAAGAGGAGCCGGGGTGGCCGAGCGGTCAAAGGCGGCGGGCTGCAGTGGCCCCATAAACAACCGCCCGTCACAGAAACCCGCTTAATCGCGGGTTCGAATCCCGCCCCCGGCTCCACTCTTCTAGTTCACTAAGCAAACTCAACAATACAATAGAACCAATAGTCTTTAGTCTTTTTGAAGAAGGCTAACCAATAAGTCAGATAAAGGAATTTTCTTCATAGCCAAGAGCTCCCGCTGGGGAGTACTCATCATCTAATTATTTTGAAGAACAAAACTCCTACATATCTGTTCTCAATTCAATCAAGTTAAAAAGATCCTAAAGATATTATAGGAACAAAATACAAATAGGGAATAAGGTTAATAGTCTAAATAATGTCTTAAGCTTTAAGAGAAGGATGCTGAAGCAGAAATGAGGTGTTGTCTTAAGTGAAGTACCCGCTAGACAAGGTCTGTGTTAAAAGCGGCATACTTTGTCCACGCTGCCAAAGACTTGTCGATACAGGAGAAGTACAACAATACGAGATACCAATAATGAAGACACTGATAGAGCTAGAGGAAGGCAAGTATAAAGAGTTAAGACAAGGCAGTTATATAAAAGCATACAAGAGCGATAACATAATTATAGTACTTGTCCAAGGTATCGGCGATCCCAAAGCATTAGAGAAAGCATCCAAAGACCTTTCACAGAAACTAGGTTTTAGAGTAAAGATTATTGAAAAAACAGGTGATATAAGAAGACTTATAGAACAAGTCATTCATCCTGCAATACTGCTAGGCGTCAACACCTTATGGCTTCCCGATGGAAGCGAACAAGTTGTTATTAGGATCCCGAGAAGGGATCATAGACTGATATCTAATTACATAAAAGACTATGAGAAAATTCTCGGCGAAATTATAGGTAAGCCCGTTAGAATAAGATACGAGTAATTTTCACTTTAATTCAAGATTTTCTTTAAACAATTCTCTTAAGACAATAGATGCAAAAAACCCTTTTTCTAGACGGAAAACCAAATAGAAATCAGTACCGTGTCTTTCAAATCTGACATCACGTGGTCTAAACAAGATGCTCCGCCGCCAACCCCTTATTCTTCTTGCAGAAAATACATTATAGTCAATTCCTTCATCAAGTAATACTTCGGTAACAATATCAAAGGGGTCAAGACAATCCATTCCAGGGACACATACTTCATTCACTTTATTCGCAACGTTTCTCTTTAGAAGAAATATTTTTGATAACATTCTGTTAAAGAGATATGATTGATATGATTCAATAAACAAGTTGAATAATCTTGAGTCAAGACTCATCCAGGAATGATAAACACTTGACATAGATCTTTTGAATACTTGGAACTCATACCTCATTGAGTAGGGAAAAACCTTGTATTTACGTGATTTTAGTGATTCTATTGATTCACTAAGATAGGCTCCCTCCACAAATTCATGGAGTGCATCAACATATTCTCCTAATAGAAGCATTTTACCTACATAATGCGTGTTTGGTCTCGTGACACCAAATCTTTGATAACCATAATATGAGGGAAGACCGTGAATACATATTTTATCAATAATACTCCTAGCTTTATGGTGATTTTTATTGTAATCACTTATGAGAACTCTAAACATGTTTCCTAAAAGATGTTCTTTCCTAGGTTTCCTTCTAACAAATCCATGCACAATTGCAACAAGATTATCTTGTTCAATTAATACACTGCCTATCTTTAAGTCTCTTCTAACCAAGTATTTTTTCAGGAAGAAATATTGTACTGAATACGATCGCTTGTCTTTAAGTCCGAGGTATATAATATTGCTCCTAGGCACACCCAGTGTTTTCGAAACAACATCAGCCACAGTAAAGGTATCGATGTTCTTTTTCTCAATCTTAAGAACAATATAGTCTCCATTATCAATATTGAATCCTAGACTCCTCCAATCAATAATTTCGATCACATGAAATGTTTCGGGAGAAAAACTGTATTTCGCATCAATTTTTTCCCGGGTTAAGCAAAACGATATTCCTGCCACGATATCGAGATCATTACAGTAACAAGGCTTCATAGTAGTTTAAGCCTCCCTGTAACCTTATCGATAATATTCGATGGCGCCGGCCCTATTCCTACGGCCGTGAGAGTTCCAGGCGGGAGCTCCGTAAGCCCGGCATCACGGATAATAGCAACAGGTAGATCAAGCCTACGTGCCTCTTCAGCTATATCTAGTAGTTCTTTCTCAGAACTTACTTTCACCACGACTTTCTTCTGCCCTTCCGCAAACCATTCATCAAACCATTTCCTCCATTTTCTATATGCTTCGAAAGCAGCTGAAACAGCTGCGTGAGCTACTTGTACCGCTAGTTTTCCTTTACTCATACTTATGTCAGTTCGAACAACAATAACCTGCTTATAGTTAAATACATCAACCATTCTACTACCTCCCATTAAGCTCAACTTATATACATGCTTATTCTATCCGATAGTTTTATAGGCTTGTATAGAGTTTTAACCAATGCAGTAGTCCTAACGGTGTTTGAGCCATGGCCAGCAAGTACGAGGAGTCCGGAGGAGCACAGATCCTGGAAGCCGCATCACCACCAATATGCTCTAGTTGCCATAGGCCGCTCCAGCCGCATGAGCATGGTGTATCGTTTTCTTGCCCTAACTGCGGAACTGTACTAATATGGCGTTGTAAGAAATGTAGAAAATTCTCTGTACAATATAAATGTCCTAATTGTGGTTTCGTTGGTCCATAACCTCTAGTTAGGTGGTATATATGGCTAGAGTACTTGTTGTAATGAAGATTCTTCCTGAAGACATAAACATCGATCTAGAGCAGCTCAAAGAGAAGATAAAAGAGAAACTACCAGAAGGCTATGAACTAGCTAGACATGAGATCGAGCCTATAGCATTTGGTCTAAAAGCACTTAGAGTATACATCATAATGCCCGAGATAACCGAGGGAGGCACTGAGCCTCTAGAAAAACTCGTATCAAGTGTTGATGGAGTTAGCCAGGTAGAGGTTGAAATAGTCCATAGGCTATCAGAGTAAACTAGTTGTTTTTTGTAATGGAAAAATAGTCTTTTCAAAAAACTATTCTAAACTACATAAGTGTCTAAGGTATTTTAGGGGGGTAAACACCACTTAATTAGAGGAAGTATGATAATAGGTGTAAAACGTGACACCATCAATAACTGCTAGCAGTTCTTCGAAGAAACTCGTATTGAGGGTACTAGAAGCATATCATAGAGATACAGGCAAAGGCATAGCTCGACTAGACCCAGATGCAATGAAGAAACTAGAGATAGAAAACGGCGACATAATAGAAGTTGAAGGAAAAAGAAAAACCGTTGTGAAAGCTATCCAGGGAATGCCTGAAGACAGAGGACTCGGTATAATCAGGCTTGACAACGTAACTAGACAGAATGCTGGCGTGAAAATAGGCGATAAAGTAACTGTATCAAAAATCTACGCTAGACCCGCGCAAGTAGTAAAAATAGCTCCAACGAAATTCTATGCAACAGTCGACCAAGGATTCGCCAAGTACGTTAAATCAAAACTACTCGAGAGACCCGTCATTGAGGGCGATATGATTCTTATCCACATGTTGGGTCAATCGCTCCCCTTCACAGTAGTCTACACAAAACCTAAAGGACCAGTGATAATAAAGTCAACAACAAACCTTATTCTACTCGAGAAGCCTGATGAACAATACAAAGTACCACGTGTAACATACGAAGACATAGGCGGTATGAAGCACATTATACAGAGAGTAAGAGAACTAGTAGAACTACCTCTAAGACACCCTGAGCTCTTCAAGAGGCTAGGAATAGAGCCCCCCAAGGGAATACTACTCTATGGTCCACCTGGTGTTGGCAAAACCCTGCTTGCAAAGGCTGTAGCAAACGAGGCTGAAGCATACTTTATAGCAATCAATGGCCCAGAGATCATGAGTAAATTCTATGGAGAAAGCGAGCAAAGACTAAGAGAGATCTTTGAGCAAGCAAAAAAGAATGCACCCGCAATAATATTCATCGACGAAATAGACGCGATAGCCCCGAAGAGAGATGAGGTTGTAGGCGAAGTAGAAAGGAGAGTTGTAGCACAGCTTCTAGCGCTCATGGACGGTCTTGAGAGTAGAGGAGACGTTATAGTAATAGCTGCAACTAATAGACCAAATGCCCTCGATCCAGCATTAAGGAGACCCGGTAGATTCGATAGAGAAATAGAGATACCGTTACCCGATAAACAAGGCAGACTAGAGATCCTACAAATACATACAAGAGGAATGCCCCTAGCACCTGATGTTGATTTAGAGAAATTAGCTGAAATAACCCACGGCTACACCGGCGCAGACCTAGCCGCTTTGGCTAAAGAAGCTGCACTCCACGCACTCAGGAGGTACC
Organism: Desulfurococcaceae archaeon MEX13E-LK6-19; assembly: GCA_029637525.1. Classification (NCBI taxonomy): domain Archaea; kingdom Thermoproteati; phylum Thermoproteota; class Thermoprotei; order Desulfurococcales; family Desulfurococcaceae; species Desulfurococcaceae archaeon MEX13E-LK6-19. The sequence goes on along the minus strand of CP072660.1, from coordinate 559,905 downwards.
TCCCAGAAATCGATCTAGAAAGCGAGACAATACCAGCTGAAGTACTTGAGAAAATGGAAGTTAGAATGGAGGACTTCTTAGCAGCATACAAAGAAGTCGTACCAAGCGGTTTGAGAGAGATTTATGTTGAGGTTCCTGAGGTTAGGTGGAGTGATGTTGGTGGTCTTGAGGATGTTAAGCAGCAGTTACGTGAAGCAGTAGAATGGCCCATGAAGTACCCTGAAGCATTCAAGAGACTGGGAATCAAGCCTCCTAAGGGTATCTTGTTGTTCGGGCCACCAGGTACAGGCAAGACCTTGCTAGCAAAAGCTGTGGCAACCGAAAGCGGAGCAAACTTCATCGCAGTCAGAGGACCAGAAATCCTCAGCAAATGGGTAGGAGAAAGCGAAAAAGCAATAAGAGAGATCTTTAGGAAAGCACGCCAATACGCCCCCGTAGTCATTTTCTTCGATGAAATAGACGCTATAGCACCCGCCCGTGGCTATGCTAGCGACACCAGGGTGACCGAGAGGATCGTTAGCCAACTATTAACGGAAATGGACGGTATCTATAGACTAGAGAACGTTGTTGTTATTGCTGCAACCAATAGACCAGACATTCTAGACCCAGCACTACTAAGACCAGGAAGATTCGACAAACTCATCTACGTACCACCACCAGACTATAGAGCACGGCTCGAAATCCTTAGAATACATACAAGAAACATGCCATTAGCACCCGATGTCGATCTAGAGGAGATTGCCAGCAGAACAGAAGGATACAGTGGAGCAGACCTAGAAGCACTTGTTAGAGAAGCAGCATTACAAGCACTAAGAGAAGACGTAAACACAACAATGGTTCATATGAGGCACTTTGAGACAGCAATGATGTACATAAGACCATCAATAACACCACAAATGGAGAGAATGTATAGAGAATGGGCTGAAACCGCAAGACAGAAATTACCGAAAGCACATATTAAACCACAGTTATACACGTAAGTCTTGCTATATGGTTTTTACACGTAATCTCTAGTACACAATGTCTCCTCTCCTTTAATGCATTAACGTGATAAAAATGGGGGAACGGGCATTGAGTAAACTAGGTACACAATGGAGACCACGACCATTACACAAGGTTGTCATAGACGAAATAGCAAAACATGGCGGTAGAATTATTGATAGAGAATTGTATCGTATACTTAAAGAGGAATACGGCTATGATATATCGTTAAGTGAGCTCTATAAAATTATAATGACTCTTGAGCTAAGAGGATTTATTATCGTAAATAAAGTTGGGAGAGACTTAAACATAACGTTTTCTGAAGACTTTATAAAAGGCAAGATCTAAACCGCTAACAATAAACTCTTCTCCACCCCATACAATTCATAGGTGACCCTGGTTGGGTGTTAACTTAAAAGACCTTATTCCCGACGAAGTAAAAGTAGTTGTTGAAGATCTGAGAATGCTTAGAGGAAATGCCATAGCTATTGATGGATATAATGCACTATACCAGTTTTTAGCTGCAATAAGACAGCCAGATGGTACTCCTTTAATGGATAGCCGTGGTAGGATAACCAGCCATTTAAGTGGCTTGTTCTATAGGACAATAAACCTCATGGAAAACGGTATTAAACCCGTATACGTGTTCGATGGAAAACCACCAGAGATCAAACAAATGGAGATCGAGAGAAGAAAACGAGTAAAAGAAGAAGCCGTTAAAAAGTATGAAGAGGCCCTCAAGAAGGGAGACCTCGAGGCTGCTAAGAGATATGCTCAGATGTCATCTAAACTAACAGAAGACATGGTTAACGATGCAAAAAGACTGCTTGACTACATGGGTATTCCATGGGTTCAAGCACCAGCTGAAGGAGAAGCACAAGCAGCCTACATGACTAGTAAAGGCGATACATGGGCTGTTGGAAGCCAGGACTACGACTCCTTATTATTCGGAAGCCCCCGGCTTGTAAGAAACCTAACCATAACTGGGAGAAGGAAGTTACCACGTAAAGACGTTTATATAGAGATAAAACCAGAGATAATTGAGCTCGATAAATTATTGAAGAAACTTGGAATAACACGAGAACAGCTAGTAGACATCGCTATTCTCATAGGTACAGACTACAATCCCGAAGGAGTAAAAGGTATAGGTCCAAAGAAAGCATACACTCTCATCAAGAGCTATGGCAGTCTCGAAAAAGCACTCAAAGTTATACCCGGAGCATACTTCCCCGTAGACCCACTAAAGATCCGGGAATACTTCCTTAACCCACCCAAAACAGATGACTATAAACTAGAATGGCGCGAACCAGATGAGAAGAATATTATAGAGTTTCTTGTACATGAACACGATTTCTCCATAGATAGAGTAAAGAATGCTATAGAGAGGCTGAAGAAGGCTTACAGAGAGCACATTAAGAGTAAACAAATGGGGCTAGAAGCGTGGTTCGGCTAGAAATACCGTTCATTCCATCCATACTTTCCTACCAAGGGGACGAATAGACAATAAATATCTTCTTTTACGCTTATTTCCCCGGAAGGTTTTTTATCAACAATATAGAGCCTCTGGATACTCGTATCACCAACAGGTATAACCATTCTACCGCCAGGCTTAAGCTGTTGAAGCAAGGGCTCAGGTATATCCGGGGCCGCTGCCGTCACTATAATTCTATCATAAGGCGCCTCCTTGGGGTAACCTAGGGTTCCATCCCCAACGATTATAGTTACATACTTAATGTAGCTTGTCCGAGCAAGATTTCTTCTAGCAAACTCAGCCAATTCCTTTATCCTCTCCACAGAATATACATGACCCCTTCTACTAGGATCGCTTTTAGCGACAATTTCCGCTAAAACAGCTGCTTGATAACCAGAACCTGTACCTATTTCAAGTACTTTATCACCTGGCTGTGGATCAAGAAGTTCAGTCATTAAAGCTACCATATGTGGTGCACTAATAGTTTGGCCATGCCCTATAGGTAAAGGTTGATCTACATAAGCCCATTGTCTCATACTAGGAGGTACAAATTCCTCACGCGGAACAGCAAGCATCGCCTTCTTTACTTTTTCACTCCTAATAACACCTTCTTCAACAAGTTTTTCAACAAGCTTTTTCCGCTCCTTTTCAAAAGATAACATTTTACAGCTCCTCCAAATACTACATAAATGGTAAACCAAGTAATTACTATAGCGATTCATTGGTGGAAAACAATGTTATCCAAGGAATTCTTGGAAAAAACTAGCCATGAGATCGAAGTAGTCAATGCAGAAGGGCATGAGAACATCACAGCTCGCCACAAGACAACATTTGAGATTACAAGAGATCCCTATTTAACTCCTCGTGGTGATTGCATAATAGGTGTTAAAGCAGACAAGGCGCTCTCTGATTTCAATCCTGATTTCAAAAAACTTGTAAGAAATAGATTCTCGGTAGTAATAATCTTTCTTAAAGTTAATGAGAACCTGGAGATCATTGTAGGACATGGGAATGAGAGTCTTATGTACGCTGATGACAGGAGGATTATCGTTAGAAAGAGCATGTATATAGATCCGGCTACTGCTGTGGTTAAAGCAAGTAAGGCAGCCATTGATCTTGATAGACGTTTAATAAATGATCTACGTAAAGGAGCTAAATTGACCGCCTTATTTCTTGTCATTTCTTTTAACAGCATCGATTCGATAAATGAATTTATGAGGAGCATAATCAATAACAGGAGTGATAGACTCTACGCTCCATCCTCTTGATTCAAGAAGCGTCATGACGCCTTCCATGTCTTCTTCCTTCCCAAGAACATATATGTGAAGAACTGTTCCCTCACGAGACAGATAATTATAGACGTCAATAAACTTCAGGCTTTCATGTGGTAAATTAGCTATTATCCTATCGGCAGAACCCGGTTTAATGTAGTTGATTAGTTTCCTTGCATCAGCAAGAGATACAATAATCTCTCCTTTAAGCATTTTCCTATTAAGCATAATGTTCTTGAGCATACAATACACAGCTACGGGATTAATGTCATTGGCGTAAATCTTCACTTTATGGAGACTAGCTATATGTATAGAGAAACCACCTATCCCCGCAAACAAATCAAAAACAACTTCTCCATCCGATACAGATTCGGCGAGTCTTCTATGCTCTGTCGAGAGCCTAGGGTTGTAATAGACGTCTTTTATTTTCACAAAGAATTTTAGCCCATATTCTTTTGCAAAAACTTCTTCGACATCAGTACCCCATAGAAGCTTGAGTCTACTAACTCTAAAAACCGATTCAGTATATTCCTTAACATATATCGCCTTCACTTTAGGATGAAGAGAAGTTAACAATTTAACTAACTCATTAATATCACCATATTCATTGACAGCCTTCTCACGAATTATTATAATATCGTCTACAAGGTCATAAGAAGGTATTCTTGAGAACTGAAGATACTCTTTTTGAGGAGGATTACACTCAACAACACTTGCCTCAACACCATTTCTACTTAATATCGAGACAGTTTCCTCTTCATCACTAATAGGAATAAAGACGTAATCTCCTTCACGGTATATACTATAGTTCTTGTTAATGAGGTTATGAGACTTCAGTATTCTTCTAGCCTTCTCAGCCAGCTTCTTCTCTATTTTAACACACATCACGCCCACTATATCACCTTGAACAAAGATGAACACTCTTTTTCTTAACGCTAACTATTTTTCCCTATCAAGGGTATTAATTGTATAAGGTGGAAAGGAAATTGTTCTTCAAGAATATTGCAGTAGTGTACAAGCCTGTTGGACACTGTGTATCACTAGCACAGAAGTACTATAAAACACTCAAGAAATTCTTTAAATCAACTGTGGAATCAATATGGGTTGACGATGTGAAGCCAGGATCACTAGACAAGTATGATTTAATAATATCAATTGGCGGCGACGGCACGTTATTAAGAATATCATGGTGTTTAGGTGATAGACCTGCATTTGTTCTACCAGTACCATGTGGTAGAAGAACAATATTCTACGAAGATCTCGATAAAATTCCTCCCGAAGAAATAGTGAAGAAACTTATCACAGGAAACTTCTTTGTAGATAAAGTTGAGAAAATAAATGTTACATTTAGTAACAAAAATTACTATGCGTTAAATGAGGTGACCATTCTAACCAACGATTTCGGTAGAGTATTGACAACAGAAGTAAAGATATTGACCCCATACAACGAGACATCATTTTATATCGAGGGCGATGGTATAATATTGTCTACCTCAACAGGATCATCCGCGTATGCCCTGTCCGCAGGCGGCTCTATTATTGAGCCACGTATCTATGGTATACTTGTGACTCCTGTAAACCCAGTCAATTTAAACATCAAACCCATATTCCTTCACATGTTTGCAAAAATATTCATAAAACCACATGGATACACAAAAATATACATTGACGGAATAAATATTGACACCTTACCCCCAAACACCATAATTAAAGTACAGCAACCGAACATTTACATAAGGCTAATCAGAGTAGGAATACGACGCGATATGGTGAAGAGAGTACTTGAATCAAGAATTACATTATTCAAATAAGGTAATCCTAGTTCTTGATACATCAGCGTTCTTAGCCAAATATCCCCTCCAAGTATACGGGTCCCATATAATTCTATATACAACACCTTCTGTCCTAGATGAGGCACGAGATAAAGAAACAAGAGAATCTGTTGAGCTAGCCATGATATTAAATAGGATAATCGTGAAGAAACCGTCTGATAGATACATAAGATACGTCCAAGAAGTCGCTACAAAAATAGGTGAACACCATAGTTTGTCAAGTACAGATATTGATGTTATAGCATTGGCGTACGAGCTTTTAACAAACAACAATAGAGTCATTGTAATAACTGATGACTACTCTATACAGAATACATTGCTCCACATGGGTATACCATTTAAACCTCTACGAACCAGAGGAATACATGCTCTTAGAAAGTACATTGTCTTTTGTCCTGCATGCTACTATACGTCTTCAAATCTTAAAGAAGACAAATGTCCTATTTGTGGTTCGCCTTTAAAGAAGAAAAGCGTTAAGAAGTCTTCTGAAAAACCGTGATAAAATATCCGTTCATATCATGTGTAAACGGATCAAATCTATACCCTACAATATCATCAATATACACCTTACTACAATAAGGAAGTTCCAATTCAATATTCTCAAAACCCATGTTCCTTATATACATGGCGATACCTTCATTTTCACTGAAAGTTATAGTGCATGTGGAATACACTAATAATCCTCCTTTTCTAAGTACGTGCTTAGCCATATTGATGAATTGTTTTTGATAACTAATACTATTCATGATATCTCTTTGCGTTTTATTGATAGTTATTTTTGGCCTAAAACCGAGACCTGTACAAGGAGGGTCAATAAGTATTTTGTCAGGCTTTAAATAAGGCATATCTTCATGCAGGTACCTTGAATCCCCTAATACTACATGTATGTTGCGAGGCAATCTAAGTCTATGTATTGTGTCAACAAGTTTGTTTATTTTAGGCCTGCTCCTATCAACAGCAATTATCCTGGCTAGTCCTTTACTTAATTGTATGAGATGACTTGTTTTTCCACCAGGTGCCGCACAACAATCAAGAACAGTCTCGCCAGGCTTTGGATTAACTATCTTAGAGACAAGCATTGCGGGGAGACTTTGTGGATAAAACATCCCCCTCTTATATTCATCCATATCTGCTATTGGAGGTAATTTATACTCGCTAACAAGAGTTTCGACCACGACTCCTTTCTTCATATACCTTAACTTCTCCGATGATACTTTAGCAATACCATACGCAACAACATCGCCACCAGGCGATATGATGTTCACTTCATCCCCTTCAGTAAAATCATCAAAATCAATAACACCAGGGGCATACACGTTTGCACCAAGCATTATGCTTTCAGCTGCACGCCAGTCAACTACTACTTTTTTCTCGACAAGAGGTATTTTGTACGGGCCCTTAACGACTATGTAGATGGCTTCATCAACATATGGATCCTGTTCAAAAATGTAATCGGGATATTTTTCCCGGAGAATATCCAGTAATTCACCCCGAGTAGTAACAAACGTATTTACACGAAGATAATGTCGTTTGCAAGGCTTTTTCATTAAGTATAGTAGTTTCTCAGTCAAACTACCATAAACTCTTGTTAACTCTGAGTATATTGCAGGATCCATAGATATACTCAATATGCAACCCTTGAGAAAAGTACCCTACTTGAACTAAATAAGTATAAAGCAGTTCAGCACTAGCGAACTCGTTCATCAATCACTATAGGGTCCGGCTTCATCATAGAAGTAGAAGCGGGCCCGCGGGGATTTGAACCCCGGACAACCGGCTCGCCCTGCAGCCCGTGGCTTGCTTAGGAGGCCGGCGCCCTATCCTGGCTAGGCGACGGGCCCGCTCTATCTATTCCTTGGTCTGAACAACCTATTATAAGCTTTATTTCTTTAAAGAAGACGGACTATGTTTTTCTTCATCGATTATTTAACGCCTCTTATAACCCTTATTTTTATCCCAGGATAACTTATTGTCTCTGCTTTGACGCCAATTTCCCTGAGTATTCCATATATTTTGCTAACTGTTCTGGGATCCCTTCCTCCGAAAATACTTATCCTCCCATTCTCATTAAGTAGACTAACTAATTTGTTAAAGAAATCAAAACTATATAGTCTAGGGTTTTTCTTGGGATTCGGTCCACCATCATGTATTATATGGTCAAATTTGATTCCTGTTTTTAACATTATATCGACAATTGAGACAGCATCACCTAGTATTAGATGAACATTATGTTTCCAGAGAATTTTCGTGAATAATTCAAATGGGTTCCTATAAAGAGCTATTGATAAAATTATTGGAGACGCATCGATACTATAATATACAACATTATTGACCGTAGATAAAATACAATACATTGTCCGTCCAAGACCTGTACCTATTTCGAGTACTCGTGCACCAGGGGATACCCTCTCTGCCCAAGAAATCAAACATCCCACTTGGATTACACGGAACAAATCAATGTTTTCTTTTTCGTATCCTAGGCCGCCAGTAATTTCATCAATAATTCTCCATAATTCATTCTCTTTAAGGAACCTCGTATAATCTATGAAAACCTTGAAAGCAACTGCCCTTGTAAACCTATCAATAGAGTTGAAGTTTTTCCTAAAAATATTGGCTAATACGCATAAAGGTGTTTGAACCGAACTGTACAACCTAACCTCTTGTTCTAACAATAAGTCTTCTCCCTAGAACAACCCAATACTCTACTTCAACGCCAGGCTTTAGTTTCTCAGCAAGGTCTGGGTCTTCTGGTTTTTCTACTTCAAATGTCTCAAAAGTCTCCATATCCATTAGCTGAACAGAGTTACCCATGTCAGCTATTACTTGTCCTACTCTCTTCTCTATAATTGGCACTTCTACTCTCTGATCAACAGGGGCTACAAGAGTCTTCTTGTTTCCAGTAAAGATGCTTATTGCAACTACATGTGCTTTTGCACTACCGTGCTTGCCTGTTTTAGCTTTACTCATTTCAACAATTTTACATGGCTCTCCATCAATTATAATGAAATGACCAGGCTTTAGTTCACCAAGTGTAGCATACGTCTTACTCATCACATCGCCACCTCTATATCCAAGAATAAGTACCTCCTATAAAACACTTTTCGTTTACTCACCATAAAAATTCTTAGCCATATCTTTTAACATATTTTACAGTAGCTCTTAAAACACATTTGATCGAATCAAGGATTTCATGTAGAGAGACTGATACAGGCAATCCTATCCTCATAGCTAGATCGGTATGCGGAGGGATATGTATGAATCCCCCTATGAATTTTTTCGTGCGGGCAAAATAGGCAATTAAGTAACCAAGCATATTACAGAGATATGTTCCAATACCAACACCAGGCCTTACACCTATTCCTTTGTGCTCACATTCTTCACAAATCTCTTTAAATGGAAGATTTGTAGATAAAACCATAGGAGCATTCTCCACTATACTTTCAAACTTATAAGTCATCCCATCAATGTCAGGTCGAGTGAAGTATAATAAATTCACGAAGGAGAGCTCGATCACTGGTTTATCTATTATCGGAGATAACCCTAATCCTAGAACAATACTAGCGTTCTCGCTCATTAATATCCTAGGCACTTCCTTCTTAACCTTCTCAACGGAAACAGGCAATACTATGCCTTTTATAGAGAATTCCTCAATAGATTGTCCATCGAGGAGTTTTGCTATTTCTTCAGAAGGATTTAGGTAGTATTTATCAAAGAAGCTGTAGCCCATCAATATTATCTTCTTTTCCGGCATGACCATTACCTTCGCTTACATATATATTAGCAAGGATTTCGGTTAACATATCGTTGTATCGTTTATCAATATCTGCTATTGCACTAAAAATGTTCCTCCATATTTCAAACTCTTGTTTATTAATAACATTGTACTCACTCCAAAATACACGAAGAACCCCATTGAGAGCTGGTACAAGTAGTTCTACATAATATATCTTGTCATCAATTTTCTTTGAGCTAATAAAATCTTTAACAATACCTACAGCATGACCAAGACCTATATTATTTATATTCTCCTTAATTTCATCAATAAGATCCTTTAATTTCATAATAAATTGTGAACGATAACAAATAGAGTAATTGACCTCATGTTTCATCACGTTATTTATGAAATAATTTAACAACATTGCATTATTGCGATACACATTACTTACAGAGAGAAGTATTAACGATATTTCCTTCGGAAATGCTTTAGCAACAGTTCTATAAAACAAGGCTGTGAGCTCTTCAACACACTTAATACAAGATAAGCCTACTACAGCTGAGCCTATTTCCTTAGAGACTTTACTCATTAATTACGCCTCTTAAAAAATACGAATACAAACAAGGACTATATAGGTAAAGACCCTATTAAATCTAGTTTTAGTCTTAGAGAAAGCAGTAGAGCTACACCGTAAAAATAATTACAAAATGGTGGGCCCGGGGGGATTTGAACCCCCGACCTACGGGTCTCTCCCGGCACACTCTCCAGACCTAAGTCATCCCATAAGGTCTTCAGACCCGTAGTATGGTCTGGAGCCTCGGCCAACCCCCTGAGGGGTGTCCGCCGCTCTGCCTGGCTGAGCTACGGGCCCACCAGATGTCATTGCCTACTTGGCTCTATCTATTTTCTAAAGCGTTGGGGTGTTATAAGGTTTCTTTAGTTTAGGCTTACACAGAAAAACCATACGACTTTACATGATTACAATAATTTATCTAACCCTAATTAATGATATTATTTCAGCTATTTTTTCATGATGATGTTCTTCATTTTCACGAATGGCATCAAGTATTGATGCTATCATTTCTAATGTGGTTTTATAACGTGGATATTTATTACTCATTTCTTTAATGTAAGAAATAATCTCAGAGAGCATCTTTATCATATTTTTCTCTATGTTTAAGTGATTAACTATTGCTTGATAGAGTAGCTCTATTTCTTGGCTTCCTCTTTCTATCTCTTTGTAAAGTAACTTGTCACGCTCTCTCACGAAGAGATTGAGTGCTTCGAGTAATCCTCTAAAGATCTCTCTATGAATAAGCGTCTCCAACGTAATAGTTATTAATGATTCTAACACAAATTTGTTGCTTGTCCTCATTAATGTATCTTTGTAGTCACTATATGCTTTCTTTTCTAAATGAAGAGCTTTTTCAACAAATTCTCTAATATTGAGAATATCTTTTTCAAATTCAATTTCCATAAATAGCTACACCCTCATATAGTATAACTTCGCTATGTACTACTTGTTGAAAAATAATCCTTATAAAGCTCTATCTCTTCTATTATCGTTACTGGACTAGCAGAGCTGCAAACACAAAGTGGGCCCGTCGTCTAGCCTGGTTAGGACGCCGCCCTGACGCGGCGGAGGTCCGGGGTTCAAATCCCCGCGGGCCCATTATGGCCCTTCTTGAAAATCCTAAAGTTCCTCAACACTTATAGGTACACGTATTTTGTATTTTACTGTACCTCTGATGAATTCTAGAACAATATATCCTTTGTCAATAGAGTCTTCGATTATTTCCTTAAGCTCTCTTACTTTCTCAACCTTTTTACCATTAACTTTTACTATTATGTCACCCTCCTTCATACCAACATTGTATGCAGGGCTTCCCGGTACTACTCTAACCACCAATAAGCCTTTATCAATAGGGAGACCATATACAGAGGCTAACTCTGGTGTTACTTTTGTTACATAAACTCCTATCCAAGCTCTTATAGGTCTGCCATATTTCTTGATAAAATACAAGAATCTTTTCACGGTATTTATAGGTATAGCGAAGCCTATCCCTTGCGCGAAAGGAACTATTGCTGTTGTTATACCTATTGCTTCACCAGAGGCATTTATGAGGGGGCCTCCGCTATTACCAGGATTTATTGCTGCATCAGTTTGTATTAGGTCCTCTAAAACAATATCTTCGCCAGTGATGCTTTTACCAACAATAGTTCTACCAACAGCACTAACAACACCCATAGTAACTGTGGGACCAGGTAGTCCAAGAGGACTACCTATAGCAAATACTATTTCACCGATCTTAATTTTATCGGAATCACCCAATTTTAGAGGCTTAGGGGTATCGCTTTCGGTTTCAAGTAAAGCTAAATCTCTATAGGGATCTACTGCAATTATTCTAGCTCCGCATTTATTACCATTAGAGAATAGTACCGCAACTCTGTCAGCACCATATACTACATGACTATTAGTTACAACAAGTCTTTTATCAATAATAAAACCTGAACCAATACCCCTAATCTCACGGCCAACAAATAGACTTGTTATCGATGGAATAATCGTGGATACCATTACTACACTCTCTGACGCCTTCTTCACGATGTCAGAAAACATTTTACTTAAGTCAACAAGTTTCACCATCAACACCCAGGGATGCTATTGCTAATTAAAAATACTCTTAAAGAACCTAAAATATTATAGACTTCGTTAACATAAGTACGATCAAAGTCTAATACACCATAGCTAAATTAACCTAATAGTACCTAAAATAGAAACAAATAAAAAGACAACATGTATTGATTAATCACTGGTGCCGGGGTAGCTCAGCCAGGTAGAGCGCCGGGCTGTTAACCGCAGTCGGAGGTAGCCTGGTTCCCACCACCGGGAGGCAGAAACCCGGTGGCCCGGGGTTCGAATCCCCGCCCCGGCGCTACTTCTTATCTCTTTAACACACCTTCATGTTTCACGAAATCCATAGATCTGTCATACTATCAAGCATAACATATCTTAGTACATAATAGATGAGATGACATAACAGGGTCAATATATAGATCTTATGGCATAGTTTTTAGAGTAAAAGCATACAACTTCTACTACTCTTAAATAGGTCTTAGGAATTAATGAAATACTAGGCCTCGATGAAGAGGGAACCCGGGTGGAATGGCTTAGCTATAGCATATGCTGACAAGGCCCGCATCGTGAGAGGCCTTCTTATTCTCCGCGTTAATATTTCTTCCATAATTCCCTCATACGTCTCCGTTTTTCCATAAACATTTCTCTCTCCAAGAACCTGTATACAGTAGCGTGTCTTCTTCCTTGGATAAGCATCTCAATGGACTCTTTTGCTATATTAGCTGACTCGAAATCACCTATAATCGCGACATAAGTTTTGTAAACAGAGATATAAGTGCCAGTCACCTCTTCAATAGTTCTCCTCGCTCTCCCATCCTCTCCTATGATCCTACCTTTGATTCTTTGTATATGGTTCGGATGATCTCCTATATACTGCTTCAAGTCAATTACTATAAGCACCTGGTCTTCATCAAGAAGCCTAAACGCTCGTTCAGGACTAAACCCATAAGCTATAGCTCGTACTATATCACGTGCTTTCATTAACTGAAGCGCTGTCGTTGAAGGGGATGCTGGCTCTATTATGACAGTGCCTGACTTCGAGTCGACAGTTATAATGGTGTTTGTTCTCCGCATGATCTCTTCCTTAACTTTACCGCCTTGCCCGATCAGTACGCCTATTCTATCTAAGGGCACCTTCTCGTAAAGCCTTGTCACACCCATTATAAGTCTTCCTTTCTCTTCTCTGCTAGACATTCTCTCATCCTCGATGCAATTATCTCGGGACCCGGTATATCCAGACCCGCTTCCTCATAAAAGAACCTGTAAATATTCCTTATATCCCTATCCAAGAACTCTGGAGCATTCGGGTGCTCTAGTGAAACTGCTTGGCTCACATCAATTATGACTATACTCAAATCATCTCTAACCATTATATTGAACTCCGAGAGATCTGCATGTACTAATCCTGCTTTACACACGATCTTCTCCATATTATCAATAACCTGGTCAAAAATATGCTTAAGCTCTTCTTTAGAAAGTTCTTGCCATACCTCCTTCAGAAGAGGATATCTTACTCCATTCTTTCCCATAAACTCCATGACAAGAACATTATTCAGCACAGCAATAGGCTTGGGCACACTGACGCCTGCATCATACATTTTCTTAAGATTACGATATTCCTTACGGGTCCAAAGATAGATTAGTTTTCTTGTATCACCAGGTATAGATGAAAACCTAGGATCACCGATAATGTACTTCATTATACCTCTTCTGAACTCCGCGGTGGCTGTAAGATATATTTTGACGGCTAATTCTTCGTTTCGAGGAGAATAAGCTAGGTATACGCGTGCCTCCTTACCTGTACTTATAACGCCATTCATTCGTTTTATAACACGACGTCGCATAAGCTCATAAATAGTCATAACAGTACGTGTATCAAAAACTTCTTCAACAGTCTCATAAAGATCTTTATCCTTAATTCTCTTCTCACGGGGTTCACGGAATTTTTTATCTAAAAAATCATCATAACTCATATCAGTTCACTCAACGCATCAAGGAATTCTTTTGGCAACACACCTTTCTCAATGAGTTTCGCTACCTCGCCTCTATCATACCTATAAACAATATCTCCTTTCTTAGGATTGAAATCCCACGGTGCAACAAGAACGATATCTCCTTCACGCATCCATACTCTCCTCCTCATCCTACCCGGAATTCTAACCATTCTCTCTTCTCCATCAAGACACTTTACGATTAGGTGATCACCACCAACGAGTCTTATGACTCCACATAATACTTCTCCTTCACCTGGCAACGGGGGTTCTTTACGGGATTCCTCCATACCTCGTTTCTTCTTTTTCTTAGCCAAATCCATCAACCACCCTTTAGATCAGTACTTCTAACAATATAAAGCCTGTTCCCTATTCTAAATCCACGCATTTTATCACCCTGTTTAAGGTTATAAAGACTTGCTGATCTAGGGTATTCTATGAATTCTCCCGTAACGTTATCGACAAGATATATTGAAGAACTATCGTAGCCTACAACCGTGTACTCATTCTCCATGACCAGATCCTTAGGCTTACTAACTATACCACGCCAATAATCTTCCATGGAGACCTTTACTTCACTCCCATCTAGTTTTTCTATAATGATGCGTGTCCCACTAAATCTCTTAACTATACCTGGCTCACCATTATATAGGACAATGTCTCCCTCAGATATATCTGGCAACCTGACCGAGATCGTTGTGATGCCTTGCTTTATCCCTCGTGATGGATCGTATTTTCTAAGTTTAAACGTTTCTATAACCTTTGCCCCTTTATCACGACTAATAATAGCGGCAATACGTTTCGCTACAACGGGATCCAATATCTTAATATCAATACCGTTCTTGTTCTCATTAATTTCAATAACTTCATCAGCAATACCATCCTCAGCAACAATGTCATAAACATAATCAATCTCGTTTTCAGTTAAGAAACCACGTTCACTACGCACTTGAACTAATGCATTGAAGGCTTTCCCCGCTTTACGCAAACAACGTGGGCATACTATTTTCTCTATTTTAAACCTAACAATACTCGTTGTTGTAGCATAAGCTCCCCCTTTAAATAGAATAGACAAATCAACAAGTGCTTCATAATACTCACGTGTCGCCCTATGAATCCCCCGCACATCGTTAACTTCCAAATATTCTATACCATCATTTACGAATTTCCTGTATACAGCGTTAAGTGATTGTGCTACTATTTCTTCTAAACTAGAATAGCTTTGCCATTTCCCGGAATGTCTCCACATGCCACATTTGCTACAAATAACTATGTTTAGCACTGGCGTCTTCTTGAACACACCCCTATATTTGATGAAACAATCGGGACAAAGACCGTTAATAAGTGGTTTATCAGGTTCTTCTAGCTTTCCGCATTTAACACAATATCTCATAGCATCGGCACCTTACTCAAAAACTTTTATTATTTGTGCATGAGGGACTCCATTAATTTCAATAACAGCATCGGGATGAACTAAACCCTCATTAATAGCTGCTTCTACAATGTTTTTCCCTACAAGATTCGCTATAGTAGATCTGCGTATAAGCTCTATAGCCTTCTCGATACTCACTAGTTCTCCGCCATAGAAAACCGGGTCTACAAAGAACTTTACCCCTCTATTATCAAGTACCTTCCCCAATAAATTCATATCACATACCGCTACTACGTGATCAGTTCCCCACCAATGCTCTTTAACATACACCATTACATCCTTTTCAACCATTACTAATCCATCACCTATACATGATCACACTATGTCTTTGGGTCTTACTATAGTATATCTTGCAATAACCTCTCTTAAATACAAATGCTACATTATCATCACGATATTGTGATGCTTAAGATATATATTGTAGAGTAGAAAAGAATTGTGTAGGTTTATGGTGATACGTAATGACTACTAGTAAGCTCGAGGCTCTTGAGCATCAAGAGAAAAAGAAAGAAGTGCTAACAACAGAATATCTTGACCTCTATTACATAACGAGTTTTGATACGGGAAGCGAGGTAGACACAATAAAAATAACAGAAAAAATACTTGACTTTCTAGCAGATTACGCACCAGTAGCAGCATTTATACTAGTACCCCTTCCCATGATGAAGACTTTTGAAGAAAAAGGATGGAAAAGAATGGGTGGAATAGGTGTATGGGTAAAACCATATACCAAAGTTATCGGAGAATTACCAAGCGATGTCTCTAGCCTTATTAAACAAAGAGTACTTTCTGATATACTAGTTTTCGCAGGCGAATATCTAAGCAAAATCGATTACGCAAGGATCTATCTTGGAGATATTACGATAAAATTCAGTGAACAAAAAGAATCCTCTATAAAGAAGCTTGGAAACATTAAGGGCTATGTAGAGCTCTTTGTACACCATAATGGCGTATTCGTTATCACAATAATAATCCCAATATACGATATACCCCTTTCCTCAAGAGATGTCATTAGAATAAGATACTTATTAGAAGTAGACAAGGTACTTGTAGAGATACCTTCCATAATTTACAATGCTTGGCTTAAACTGAAAATTGGCAGGGAAAGCGAGCTTAGTGAACGAAAAAAGATAACCATACGTACAACTATCCGCGAAGTAATGGAAATGTATAGCATATTCATAAAGAAACTTATAATCGAGTACAAAACAGGGAAACTGATTAAAGATCTTTCAGAGCTAGAAAGTAATCTAAGAAACCCCTGGGATATAAGTTATACAGTCCTTTTCACCGAAATACTCAAGGGAGAGAAAAAGATTATTGACACATTATCTAGTTATTCCACCCAAATATACACAATGATGTATGGAACACGGAGAATAGTTTCAAAGAAGACACTTACACAAACATTAAAGAGATCATTCTATTTTGTTCCACTAGACAATATAGGTAAGACAGGTAAGCGGGAATACAGACAAAACATAACACGCGTTACAGTACTCGTTACCGAAGCCAACGCCCATATCATAGCTATTTCAAGAAAATACTTGGGGCCAACAGAAATAGGATATAGGCTAAGATTGAAGCATTTAACTGTATTCGAGCTTTTAAACCATATTAGACAGTCATTAAGAGTGATCGAACACCTAACATTAAGGAAGCCACGTAATCTTGATGAACTAGTTGACCTTAAAGAAAAGTTTAGCTACATACTTGACCTAGCCGAAAATAGTTACTTCATTATAGATAAGGATATGAAGGAGCTCTATGAGTATGCTGCAAAAATAATGGAAATAAATAGACTTATACTACGAGTAGAACGAAGACTTGACGCATTAAACTATATGATAATGACTCGTTACCAAGACAAAATAAATAAAATGCAAATGGCATTGACAATGTTGTTCGGTATCTTTGGTGTTCCATTCTTCATCTTTTCATATGTACAATGGTATTTTGACTACGTTGCAACAGGTAAATCGCCTAATTTCTGGCCAGTAACTATAGCCACATTTGCTCCAACACTGTTCATCCTTATGATCACGATATTCTTCTACTACAAGTGGAAATCAGAGATCTTTAGGTATAAGCCACGTAGAACATACTTGTTAAAAAGAGCTTTCAGAAAGAAGTTTAGACGTTAGAAAGCTTTCAGTGTAGTCTCGGCACCGCAAGCAAGGCATTTTAGTTTAAACACTTTTCCTTCCCTTATAAGCTCTGTGTAATGGCTTCCACAAGTAGGGCATATAACGTATAGTTTGACGAATCTCTCGATCAACTTATTTATAATCATCGCCGAGAACTTGCCTTGAAGTACTAGAGCCCCAGCTTCATCAATTGTTCCAGGAACAGCAAGTTCTTTAACAAAATATTTGGTTAGCAGCTTTGGTTCTCTATTAAGGTATTCTGTTATATACTTAAAGTTCCTTATGATAGTTTTATTACCAACATTGATTACCTCAGCTTTTGGTACCTCAAAATGACCTGGCTTAACTTCTTTTTTCGGTAAACGAGATAACGCCCTGTCAAGTAATTCCTCGTAGCTGTATTCTTTAATGCTTTTAACCATGCATAACACCCATATACTCTGTACGCAGCATTACGCCTATGATAAAATTAAGTAGGGGCTATACTACATATTTTGTGTTACGGTACAAGAGATATGAGAGTCTACATAGAGACTTATGGCTGTGCATTAAATAAAGGAGATTCATACATAATGCGTAGCGTATTGGTAGAGAGAGGTCATAGTATAGTCGATAACGTTACAGAAGCCGATGTAATTATAGTTAATACATGTACAGTTAGATATGATACCGAGCAAAAAATGATCAATAGAATAACTTCGCTTAGAGAATACTGCTTAAAAACAGGCAAGAAACTTATTGTAGCAGGATGTATGGCCAAGGCCCAACCATATCTCGTCGCAAAAATAGCTCCCGAAGCAAGTCTTGTATCTCCACAAAACGCATCAAGAATATGGATAGCCGTAGAATCCCCGCAAAGAACAATTCTTCTCGATGGAGAAAGAGATAGGAACTGCGTGGGGTTATGGCTAGAAAACAGTATCGCGGTAATCCCTATACAAGAAGGATGCTTGGGTAATTGTAGTTTTTGTATAGTAAAAAACGCTAGGAGAAGAGTTGTCAGCCACCCAATACATATTATCGTAAAGACAGTCAAGAACCTAATTGAGAAAGGTGCTCTAGAGATAGAGCTCACAGGCCAGGACACTAGCGTCTACGGAATAGACCTTTATGGCAAACAAATGCTGCCAGAACTAGTAAGAAGAATTACAGAAATCAAAGGAGACTTTATGATAAGAATAGGAATGACAAACCCTGATACTCTAAGAAATATTGTTGATGATATTGTTGAGGTGCTCAGACATCCCAAAGTCTATAAGTTCATGCATATACCTGTCCAAAGCGGTAGCAATAACGTATTGAAAGTTATGAGGAGAAGATATACTGTAGAAGAATTTGTAGAGATAGTTAATTTCCTTAGGAGGAAAATACCCGGAATAACAATTGCAACAGATATCATTGTAGGACATCCTGGCGAGACTGAAGATGACTTTCTCCAAACGATAGAATTACTAAGGAAAATTGAGCCCGAAAGAGTACATTTAGCACAGTATAGTGTGAGACCAAATACTTTAGCTGCAAAACTACCCCAAATAGATACGAAAACAAAGAAAAGACGTTCACTCCAAGTGCTTAAACTCATAGAGGAAATCGGTCTAAAGAAGAATAGTGAGTACATAGGCAGTACTGCTAGGGTACTTCTTGTAGAAAATACTCTTCCGCATCCTACAGCACGATTATATAACTACACACCAGTTGTTATAACTAATATCACAAGATTTAAGAAAGGAGAATGGATTAAAGCAAAGATAACCAATGCAACATTCTTTGACTTGAGGGGTGTAAAGATTTAATAAAAATTATTCCATACTTTACCTGAACAGCTCTATTGAAGGTTCGTAATCTCTTAATCTATAGCTAAGTATTTCAACAAGTTTCACAAGATCAGATACTCTTACAGGTATCGTTATTGGTGTTACAAATATATCCAGAGTTACTCTATCACCCTCGACTTTCACAATTTCAATCTGGCTTTCATGAAGCCTGAAAGTAGGTAGATCACTTGATCCAAATATTCCGACAATATTTTCGATAAGTTCCTTTAGCGTTAATCCACCCTTTCTTGCCAGAGTTAGCCTTATGTGTATACTAGGATGTTTTTCCTTAACTATGGCATTAACTAGTATGGAGTTCGCGACAAAATATTTATTCCCATAGATGTCCTCAATAATTGAGGACATCGGATCCATTGAAACTATTTTTCCATAAACAGGTTGTCCGTGCCCTGGGAGGTGTATTTCCAGACTTCTTCCCTTAATATGTCTGAGTAGCTGCAGGGATACATATGCAGTGAATTCTCTTATTTCATAGAAGAATAGGATAAGTATCATCGCAGCAAATATCACCATTACTAAGTAGCCGACCATTGGTGCTTGGAATACTTGTAATATCGCTATTATTACTACAATTATCATTATTGTATCGATAATTCTAGTAAGCATTGCTTTTGTTCCAATAGAAAATATTCCTCTCTCAAAAAGTATCGTGACTATTCTTGTAAGGAGTATTCTTGCAACAACTATTAGTAGAAGAACTATTATGAACCAAGAGTATTCTGTTAACAACTTCTCTATGGTAATAGCTTCTATACCGTTCATTGCCCTTTATCCCTTAAAGTACTTGACTACATCACTCGTCTTAGACAATACAAGTATCTGGTACCCGGGCTTTAATACAAATTCTTCTCCTGGAAAATATATACTTGAACCATCAAACACAAGTACAACATGGACATCCTCAGGCAACCCTAGCTCGGATATTTTCTGTCCAACAGCTATATCAGTTTCTGCAAGAGCTATCAAGTATATCCTATGTTCACCAACAACACCTAGAAGCCAAGGTTCCCTAATAGAGTTCAAATAGTTAGAAATCATCGTAGAAACTAATGAAGGCTGACATATAGGTATACCTAAACCTAGACTTTGAAGGAACTCTGCTAACCTAGTACTCGTTACCTTAGCCATTCTTATGGGTACGTTATATATCTTTGCTATTGCCAAGACAAACAAATTAATCTCATCTTTACCCGTTAATGCTATAACTGCATCAATCTCATCCATTCTAATCTCGCTTGTATATAATGACACGTCTGTTGCATCTCTATTGATTACCGTTATATCGTATTTTTGTGTCAAAGACTTACTTCTTTCAGGGTTATTTTCAACAACAAAAACCTCGTTAGACCTCAAGTCAAGACGTTCAAGTAGTTCTTCAGCGACCATCCCACCGCCTACAATCAGTATACGCAATACAAATACCCCCATTACTAACGTTTCTTCTGTTCATCACTTTTACTCTACTAAATGTTTTAGTCTAGATAAAAACCTAGCTTTCTGCTATCCCACTAATTCATATGTTTTATCGTACTGCTCTAATTATTTTTCTACCATAAATGAGAGCAAATATGAGAACTAGATGTGTATATTCTATTCTTCCCAATATCATCAATATCATTATAATTATTTTTACACCAAGCGGAGCAACAGGTGAGACTATACCAACACTTAAACCTACACAACCTGCTGCAGACGTTGCTTCAAATAATGAATCAATAAAAGAGTATCCATAGAAACTAAGTAGAACTGCACCAATAAATACCGCTGCTGTATGAAGTATTATGAACAATGAAGCTTGGATCACATCTTCATCATGGAGAGGAGCACCATCAATCGTTAATCTACGCCCTATGGGTATGGATACTATGGATCGCACAAACATGTCTTTAAATTTCTTCAGAATGATGAGCAGTCTAATTGCTTTTATTCCTCCAGCCGTAGAAAACATCATGCCACCTAAAAACATTGAGGCAACAATTATAGCCTTAGATGTATCAGTTAACTCGCTCAACGGTTTACCTATACTGAATCCTGTAGTAGTCATACCCGATACGAGATTAAAAGGCGCCTCTACAACCGCTCTACCAACATCCATTCCTTCAGTAAAAACGTAAGACACTGTTAATGCGATAACAAGAACTATCATTGATACATAATAGGTCTTGAACTCTTCGCTTTGAAGAAGTGAACGTAGATCTCCTTTAAACACTCTGGCTATCAAGTAAAAGTTCATACCTCCAATAAACATGAACACCATAACAGGCAAATACGTTAATGGTGCACGCTCAAATATTACTTGGTACCCTTTATCATACGTTGACATACCTCCGGTAGCTATAGTAGTGAGTACATGGTTAAACGCCTCATAAAAGTTCATTCCAGTATAAATATATGAAATCAGTGCGACAAGCGTTAGTATGACATATATCTTGATAAGACTTACAGCCGTTTTGTAGAAAGATGCTTCTATTTTAACTGGTCTCTCTAAACCATATGCAGCACGACTTATCCTATAGAAGTAGGGGAGAAGAACCATCGCGAAAACAACGAAACCAAGTTCACCACTCCACTGCATTATACTCCTCCACGTTACTATAGACGGTTTCATATGATCAAGTCCTTCAAGAACAGTGAAACCAGTCCCAGTAAAACCGCTTATACTTTCGAACCAAGCATCAACTAACGGTATATTTATTGTAGCCATAAGAACTATTGCTCCTTCAAACGAGATAAGAGGCCATGCAAGCGCCACAACCATTAATCCATCAATTAGAGATAGAGATTCCGCCTCGATTTTCACGGAAAACAATCCCATCAACACGAATATAAGCGAACCTATAAGAAAGGGGTATGATACTTCTCTCCCCGTCATTAAATCTATAATCGGGACACTTAGCATCAAAATACCTAGGACACCATTTAGTCCCATCAACGACTTTAAAATACCTCGCCAATTCAATTATGGTCATCCTCCTGACCTGTTACCTAGTTCAGTATTCTCTCCAGATTTGCCACTAAGCTCTAGTACTAACACCATATTAGACAATAGGTATATAAATAGAGTTTATGTAAGGACTCGGGTCGCCAGTAGGGTCTTCTTATGACTTAATGTACACTAATATACCTAGCCATACAACCCGGCATAGACATAAGAACTTTATGAAGCTCCTGTATTTTTCTGGAATCTCCGTTTACAAATATTATTTCAATACATTTCTCGTCTAAATGTACATGATTAAAACTGTGTATTATGTCATGATAGTCTTCAAGTATATTGAATAGTTTCTCATGGTCAATTGAGCCAGTGACTATAATTATTCCACAACAAGTATGAGGGTACATGTAGTGCATGTGATCATGTATATACTCTTTAACAGCCTCTCTTACAATAACAGATCTGTTTGTTCCAAGTATTTTTGCCAACTGATCAAGTTGATCAGCTAGATTACAAGGCAATGATATCCCGAATCTTTTTTTACTCGCCATTAATCATCAGCCCCTTATCTTTTTCATAACAAGAACTCCAAGATATACCGAGAATAACATAAGCCCGGTGATACCAGCTGGTGCAAACCCAGTAACCACTGTTACGTATAGTCCTGTTAAAGCAGCAAACATGCTTACAGCCAAGCTTACTAAGAATGCATTAAAAGAACTTTCTGAACTAGTTGTGGCTATGGCCGCAGGGAGAAGTATAAACACATGTTCCAACACAAACCCTATTATTTTAAGCATAGTGATAGTTGCTATTCCAAGTACTGTAAAGAGAATCCAGTCATAGAATTTAACCTTTATTCCAGCAAGTCTTACACAGTCCTTATCAATACCTATTACAACGTGTTCTCTATAGGTTAATACAACAACTATAAACACAATGACTGATACTGTTAATGCTATGTAAACATCCTTCCAGCTTACAAGCAATGGATCACCAACTATGAATGCCCATATGCTAGTTTGGAGAGGATAACTTGTTAGAACATAGTAGAGTACAATAACACTCAGCGAAGCTGTTAAAGCAACAAAAACAGCTGTAGCAGTATCAGCATCTACACCACGATAGATAGCGTAGCCAACACAGTAAATCAATAGTGTTCCAATAATTATAGACCAGAAATACTCATCCAGGAGCCCAAGGATTCTAGCAAGCGGTATCGCAATTACCACAGCTAGGAGAGCAGAGTGGGGCACAGCACCTGCAAGAAAATAGAGGCGGCGCACTGCAACAACAGGTGCAAGTACGCCAAATGTTATTGACGCTGAAACCATAACTATAACCCATCTCGGATCAATGAATATTGACAAGATAATAGCTAGGGCTATTAACACCACTATGGAGTTCACAATAACTAATGTTCCTATTCTCTCAACCATTCAAACCACCTTTTCTTGGTTTTGTAATAAAGCAGACTAATGACCACTGAGACCACTACTATTGTTAAAGCCAAAACTATCCTAGGCTCGAATACCATAGTGTTTTCCCGTACTATGATTTCTTCACATTGTTGCTCAGTATTTAGAGAAGACAGTACTCTTATTTTCACGTATTGATTTGAAATATTCTCTAGTTTCTCAAGAAAACTTGACTGGGAAAACGGTACAGGCACATAAAGCACAGGAATATTATACTTATCAGCAAGATCAATTAAATAACGAGAAGACTGGTCAACCGGAGGACTTGACACTACTACTAAATCCACTTCTCTATTACTAATCATCGACAATACGTTCTCGTAGTCACGAGCTGTAACAGGAGCTTCATGCTCTCTAATAAGCAAGTACTTTATATCAATACCTAGCCAGGAAACACCATACTGTACAAACGGTTTGTCACCAACAGCACTCAATGTCTTATTACCATATGTTTTCACGAACTCCATTAGTTCCATTACTCTACCAGTAATTCTAGCCGCATTAACAAGATAGTGTGTTCTACACGCAGGACGTAATTGAGCGAGTTTCTCTGCAACATAATTTATGAAGACAATATAGTTCCTTGGATCATAAATAGGCATGTGATAGTTATAGTTGCCTGTCATGGGGTTTGTTAGCAATGTTATGTTATCTATGAAGGGTATCTCTATTATAGTTGCATTAATGTCGGAACGCTTCTTTATCTCAAGTTCGAATGGTGCATGAGCTGTTGAAATTATTAAGTCTGCCTTCTTTAATAGTTCTACATCACTAAGTTTAAGCTGGTACTCATGGGGGTCTACTCCAGGTGGAACAATATATGCTATCTCATCTCCTTCACATAGAAGGGGCTTGATATCATATACGAGATTACTGAAAGTAACAACAATAAGTAAACCATCATCATTATTACTGCCAGCAGTGATCAAATTAGCTGACATTACTATTGACAGCATTAGCAGCAGTATCGTTGCACAGCCGTACTTATGCATTTTCTACGCCCACAAAGAATTTATGCACAGTTTCCTATAAATTTTATTTAGAGTGTGCACAGTGAGGATGGTATTAAAATGACTGTCTCGCTAAGAGTATCAGACCTTACTGTAGCATACGGTGATACTATTGTAATAAAGGATATGAGTTTCGAATTGAGGGGTCCTGGATTAATTCAGGTTCTAGGACCTAATGGGGCTGGTAAAACAACATTATTGAGGACAATACTTGGTTTAATTAAGCCTATATCCGGGAACATTTACGTTAATGAAATTAACGTCACAGGCTTACCCGAAAAAGCCGGCCTATACATGGGCTATGTTCCACAACTAGTGGCTTCAGAGAAACAGGTATTTCCAATAACTGCTTGGGAGGTCATTGAGAATTCGTTGCTAATTCATAAGAAGAGATGGCCACGTATTTTCGTATCATTTGATAACATGAAGTTAATAAAACACACTTTAGAACAAGTAGGTCTTCCGAAAGAAGCTTGGTTCAAGAGTTTCTGGAAGCTTTCAGGAGGACAAAGACAAAGAGTGTTAATAGCGCGTGCATTAATTCATGATCCTGAAATTTTGGTAATGGATGAACCATTGGCTTCCGTTGATCCTGTAGGCAAAGCCGAGCTTGCAGAACTAATTGGTAGTCTTTCGCAGAACAAACTTGTAATAGTATCAAGCCATGACCCAATGCTCTTACTTAAGTATACAAAAACAGTTATCCTAATGAACAGAGAGATCTATATTATCGGTAAACCAGATGAAGTTCTTACACTAGAAAATACTAGAAGAATTTATGGAGCAGCTGCCATACCAGTAAAAGAGCATATTCATATCAGTGATACACACATATAATACAGCTAGCTTATCGATTTCATAGACTTCTTATTGCCTTCCCATTTCTCTACAAGTGTTTTTAAGGTGAGAGTGTTCTGGGTTAGTAGGTGTTAGTGCACAGATATAATTGAGATAACAGTGATTTGGTGAAACTGTTGCCTGACGGCATCTCATTCAAGGTATTGATTGCAGGACACAGAGGGAATACTAGGTACTGGTTCAAGAAATATATTAAATCGGGTGCTGATCTTATTGAGGTAGATGTTGATAAAAACGGTAAAGACATTATTTTAACTCATAGAGACCAATACAAGAAACCCATCCTTATCAGGGAAAAATTAGCCCACATGCTTGAGACAATACACTTGAGAAAACCATTAACTTTAATTGAAGCACTAGATCTAGCCCGTGAGCATGGGTTAGGAGTTATTCTTGATATAAAGAAGCCCGGAATAGTTAATGAGATTAAAGAGATAATTACAACCGTTTCGTTCCCTCTAGAAAAAGTTATTCTAACGTCAAAATGGCATGACGACCTTAAATATATTGCAGAACACTGGAAAGAAGTTAAAGTACTTTTGAGTCTAGAGGAACACCCTGTGAATGTAACTCAGTTACTTAAACAAGCCAGAGCCCATGGTATATCAATTAGGATCGATTTTTTAACCGACAAACTAATTAGAGAACTCCGCAAAGAAGGGTTTCTTATTGCAGTATGGCCCGTTAACATGCTTGAACAGGCAATAGACCTATCTAGAAAAGGCGTTGATATAGTTATCACCGATAATATCAATGTTATAAAAGCATTGAAGGGTATTAAGAGGGAGGCGGGCCCGCGGGGATTTGAACCCCGGACAACCGGCTTAGAAGGCCGGCGCCCTATCCTGGCTAGGCGACGGGCCCGCCTCTCTCCTCTATTAGGGTTTACTATAAGCGGTTTTAAATCTAGTTCTCCAGGGGTATTTTAACTACTTGTCTAGGATACTTTTCTCTAACAATACTACCCGCTAGATCATATATTTTTGTGGCTTTTTCAAGTATTACTATGTCACTCGAGGAAACCCAGTAGCCTTCAGAGGCTTTTTCAAGTATTTTCTTATCAGCTTGTCTCTCCACTAGAACAACCCAATCGAGCTTATTTTCTTTAATAATTCTTCGAAGACGTGAAGCTATTTCACCGCTTTTCTTAACATTGTAGTCGAGAACAATAATTAGCTCATATTCTTTACCGCTAACTGCCTCGATAATTTCCGTGAAAAGCGAGTCGAGTAAGTCCTGGTTTATTGATAGGGCAACACGACTATGTAGCCCAGAGAGATCTCTCACTATACCGTCATCACATAAATAGACTTCTTCACCACAGTATACGGTGTATAGGGTCGCCAAAATATTGAATCCATCGGCAACAATTCTTGATTTCATAGGAGGGATACTCTGTTTACGTATAATTTTCCTCGCCAAAGCACTACTGTGTACGCAACGGTAAAGAAGAAGTCTTTCTTTCCTTGATAACATATATCTGGTACAGACGACATCAAGAGCGGCTTTTATAGGGTATCCTCTGTCAAGTAAAAACCTGTAGTCATGTATTGCATCAATTACTTCTCTACGCAATTAATCATCTCCTTGAGTAAATCAAGAATTTCCGATACAACCTTACTACTATCACCAACATATCTTATCGTTACATGATCTCTTTTACCACCGCCTTTGAATCCGTGTTTCTCCTTAAGTACTTCAACGATTTTCCTCAAATCAATAGCTTTCTCACGCGACAACTCAGGATTCAATCCTATCTCGATAATCTTACCATTATCATATATCACTATGTAGTTCTTCTCAACCAGACTAGTAATAATGTCTCTGTAAACTTCTTCATCATCAACCTCTTTCCTAAGAATTACAACATTAATTCCACATATACTCATAGTGACCTCTTTCAGTTTTTCTAGAATACTCTCCTTGAATACCAAACGGTATTTTCTGAGAAGCTCTCTTTGCTTATTGTAGGTATCTATAAACTTCTTGATGCTAACAATGACTTCCTTGGGGCTAGTATTTAAGATCGATGCTACTTCCTCTATTGTTTTTTCAAGACTATAAGCGTATTCAGAAACCCTAGTACCTGCAACGTATTCGAGTCTTATCACACCATCTTGTATCTTCTCGACGTTAATGATCTTTAATCCACCTACTTCACCAGTGTTTCTTAGATGAGTGCCAAAACATGCCTCGGCATCCCAACCCGGTATCTCAACAATTCTCAGCTTATCGGCAACAATAGCTCCTCCTTGGTAAATTCTTAGTCCATACTTCTTCTCAGCCTCAAATTTCTTTAAGGTATGGAACTTTATGCCTATACGTTTATCTATGATAGCATTCGCTATTTCCTCGATTTTCCTTATTTCTTCTGCTGTAAGAGGTTTGTGATGAGTTATATCCAGTCTACCTTTCTCAATAGTTTTCTCGGCACCAGCCTGCCACACATGGTCTCCAAGAACAGCTCTTGCTGCAGCAAGAACTATATGTGTAGCCGTATGATGCCTCATTAATTTATATCTTCTATCCCAGTCAATAATGATCTTTACCTCATCTCCAGGCTTTATAGCACTCGTATCAGCAAGCTCGTGTACTATCACATCACCTACTTTGTATCCTGCCTTTATCTCAATAGACTTACCATTGATTAGCATATATCCAAGGTCATTATCTTGTCCTCCAGCCTTAGGATAGAACACCGTGTTGTCTACTACAACATAGTTCTTGTAAACACCAAGTACTTTAGCCGTAGTCTCACGCCTATACGGGTCCTCATGGAAAATCCTTTTTGTTTCAGGGTATTTACTTGCCCACTCAACAACATCCTTGGGTAACTCTACTTCTTTTTCTTTAACAAGTTTCCCTGGAGAAGCATGACGTTTAGCTATTAGTGAATAGAAGTCAGGGGGAATTCTTACTTCTACGCCTCTCTCACGTGCAATAGATGATATTATTTCTGGGGGAATGCCGTGAGAATCATATACCTCGATAAGATCTTCTGTAGAGATGTGTTTTTTCTTAAGTAGTTTCTTTACTATTCTTAAACCTCGTTTTAATGTATCAACAAACTTACTTGTCTCGTACTCAATAACATCGAGGATATAATCCCTATTCCTGTATAGTTTATCGTAAACATATCGATTACGCCAATATTTTATCTCTTCTTCCATTAAATCAAGTATTATTTTCTTAAACTCATCCTCTCTGAAACCTAGATTATACAATGTTCTCAGTGATCTCCTGAGTACTAGTCTTGCTAGATATCCCTCACCAGAATTAGATGGGACAATACCGTCTCCAAGCATTAATCCTAATGTCCTTAAGTGGTCAAGAAGCGTGTAAAGGAATATTGATGAACGAATATTTTCGATATACTCACTATAACCATTCTTCTTGACGATTTCTTCGAGTTCCTCAAGAGAATTAATGTCTATATCGCTTGTCAAATAAGCTATATTCTTGAGTACATTATATTCAGGTTCTTCCACGCCTAATATGTCAGCAAACTTCTTGACGAGATCTCCATAGATGGCATGGAATGCTGTAGGTGTTTGTTGTGTAAACCATGTTATACGCTCAACACCATAGCCTGTATCTACTATCGTGAGTTTATTTGGCAAATATTTTCCATCAATAACCTTGTATTTCATAAAGACTAGTGTAGCAAGCTCTAATCCGTCGACAAGAACTTCGAAACAGGGCCCAGCGTTTCCTCCGCCTTCCCACCAAGACTCTTTGAACGCTATTCTCTCAGCAGGTATTCCAAGTTCTTTTGTAAAGAAGTTGAAAGCATACTCTAGTGTCTCGTTGACCCAATAGATATGTTTCTCTGGCTTATTAAAAGCATGATGTGCTGCCATTTCGAATGATGTTAGGTGTCTACCAAAAGTCAAACCAACGTTATCAATATCTTCAAGCCTTATACTTGGCTGAACTATAACTAATGGATTATACGGGGGATCAGCAATTCCTTCAGTAACTGCAGGCTGAAATACTATTATGCTAGCAATTGTTAAGTATAGGTCATTTCTCCATCGCGCAAGTACTGGATATGGATCTACGTATCCATGCCCGTTGCGCTCAAAAAAATCTATGAACTTCTTTCTAGCTTCATCTAGTGATAAACGTGGAACAGATTTGTACTCGTTAATCAGAAAGTCGTATTTGCTACAAGGCCTATCAGGACACGTTTCTCTAGGTACGAGACTCCAAAACTTTTCTCCACATTTACGACAAGTATATCTACGATAACCATGGAATTTAAGAAAATCACTAAAATATTCTGGTTCTTCTCTTGTTGTCAAGGAATGGTCCCTCAGTGTTAGCCGAAGAGGGCACCGAGACCAGACGCTAGGTCTTCTTCGCTAAGCTCTTCCTTTTCTTCCTCTTCTTTCTCCTCTTCCTTCTTCTCTTCTTTCTTTTCTTCAGCTGGTGCAGCAGCTGGAGCACCAGTCATAGGTGCTGCTAATGGTAGTGTAGCTGTCTCTAGAACTTTATCTATGTCTATCTCCTTTAGTGCTGCGACTAGAGCTTTTACTCTTACCTCATCTACTTGAATACCAGCTGCTTCAAGTATTTTCTTTATATTTTCTTCATTTATTTCCTTTTTAGCTTCACGTAGTAGTAGAGAGGCATATATGTACTCGATGACTCATCACCTCGTCTCTATGTCAACTTTCTCTTCGTGGATTCAAACTAGGGGTATAGGGTGTTTTAAATTTTTATGTATAATTGCAAGAGTAGGAAAAACAATTATCCAAATAGTGCACCAAGACCTGCTGATAAGTCCTCCTCAGTAACTTCCTCTTTTTCTTCCTCTTCTTTCTCCTCTTCCTTCTTCTCTTCTTTCTTCTCCTCCTTGGGGGCTTCCTTCTTTACCTCAAGTCCAAGCTCCGGAGCTTTTTCTGCAACAACACTAGCTAATGCCAATGCTTTACTGACAGCCCTAGCTAGTACATACTCTATGGTCTCTGGTGTTACGAAGCCTGCTTCAGCAGCTAGTACTATCGCTCTCACATATGCTTTCTTGAGGCTTAACTCTAATACCTCAGGTACAGGCCATGCTATTTCAACACCTATCTTCAGGGCGTTGTGATAAGCATTAATGATGTTATTCTTATACTCATCTAAGTTAAGCAATAGTTTGTCTCCCGGTATGACAAGACCGTCTTCAAAAGCCGCTTTTATCTTTATTTTAACTTCTTTAGGAGCAATTCCCAGCCTCTGCAAGAGACTAGCTAGGTCCTCAGATATCTTATCCCCAGGTTTTGCTACAACAACGTCTTTAGCTATCCAAATACTGTTCCCTTGGACTCTTATTGGGATTTTTAGTTTGCTAAAGGTACTAAGTATAGGACCCGGAGATAAACCAGTGTTTCCTGCAGGTACAACAATTTCTTTGTCAGCTATGTCTCCTGGCTTGTAGTATGTATAGGTCTTATGTTTCTCAAGCAGTAAGGCCAATTCAAACGGATTCATGTTGGTAAACAACAGTATGTTTTGTCCTTGAAGCAAATTGAATAATTCTTCGTTCTCAATGCCAATTCTCTTAAGAGCAATTTTCACCAAAGTATTCTTTGATACTCTAAAGTATACTTTCTTCCTAAGCTTCTTCTTGATTTGCTGTAGCTGTGCTGTTGGAAGACCTTCAAGATGTGCTAGTGCAAACACTTTGTATTGCTTAAACAGATTTACGAGAGTCTCAACTTCTTTTATCTTCCATTCAGGAATTTTTTCTGCACGTGGAACTCTAGTTACTTGGACAGCAGATACCATTACCACTCTACCCCGCTTTAACTTCTATAGGTGGACCCATGGTTGTCTTCACTATTACCTTGGCTATATTGTATGTAGGTGTTCTCAGCTTTGCTTCTATTGCTGAAAGCACTGATAAAGCATTCTCTGCGATGTCATCTGGGTTCATATCCTCCGCACCAATTCTACACATGATCTGTGGTTGATCCTTTGTTCTTATGAATACTGCCCTCTTATACCTTTCAATGATTGTTTTTATGTCGGCTGCTGGAGGTACTGGTACAGGTATCTTACCACGAGGACCAAGAGCTGGACCAAGTATTCTACCTGCTTGTGCCATTAAATCTGTTCTAACAAGAACCCAGTCACATTCCTGTGCTATCTTCTTGGCTTCTTTCTTGCCGAGAGACTGAAGCTCGCTCTTTGTTATTACCCTGTATGCTCCAGCCTCTTTCGCCTTCTCAACCATTTCACCGTCAGCTACAACACATACCTTTACTTCCTTGCTTATACCCTTTGGCAAGAATATTGTTTCTCTTATACGCCCCTCCGGGCTCCTTGGATCAACATCTCTAAGTACAATTATCATCTCAATACTCTGCTTGAAATTACGTTTAGGACTAGTTTCAATAGCTTTCTTTATTGCCTCAACAAGTTGTTCCTTACTAACAACGGGCATACATTTTTCACCTCATCACTCTTCCTCTTTCTCCCATTCTTCTTCATACTTTGCAAGAACACTATCATAAACACCTTCATCTATAAGTTTTGAGACCTCCTTAGGATCTTTACCATCAACAGTTATACCTATACTCCTAGCTGTACCAAGTATTGTTTTCACAGCTGCCTTCAGAGTTTTTGCTGTAAGCTGTTCTTTCTTCATTATGGCGATACGTATAATCTTCTCGATAGGTAAATCACCTATTTTCTGGTGGGCAGGGTCTCCTGGCGGCTGTTTTGCACCAACTTCTTTAAGTAGTAACGCCGTTGTAGTAGGCACACCTACTTTTACTTCAAATTTCTTTGTCTCGGTATCAACAATTATTTCCACGGGCACAGTAAGTCCTTCAAAAGGTTTTGTAGCTTCGTTTATTGCCTTAACCACTTCTACTACGTTAACACCCAGTGGAGATAGTGTCGGGCCTATGGGTGGCCCTGGAGTTGCCTTGCCACCCTCCACAAGTATCTTAACCGATTTTTTCGCCATATTACTCACCTGATTTCACTGGTTTCACGAAGTCAGCTGGGACTGTAATTGGTAACGGGAACTCCGCCTCTAAAATATTTAACACTACCTCATTCTTGTTCCTATCAACACTTACAACACGTGCTTTCATACCGCGGAAGGGACCAGCTATAACCTCAACTATATCTCCTTCTTTAACCATCTCTATGACGGGCTTGGGTTTAACCAGTTTCTCTATCTCTTCAGCTTTTATGATCCCCGGCGCTTTTCCTTTAACATACTTTATTTCTTTAACAAGAGGGTAAACTACATGGATACCCGGTGCCTCAACGATAACATAGCCTTTAATCTCAGGTGGGACAATTATAGATCTGACGTCAATTTCTCCACGCATACGGTGGGCACGGTTCTCCATAATTAACGCGACATCAATTTCCCTACCAGCAGTAGTTCTCACCGCATAGTATACTGATGGTTTCTTTTTTACTATATTGCTCATGTAGTTAATCACCTTTCTAGCTGGTCTGGTATGTTGGGAATAGGAAGAGGACAAACGCAACCCTAATTATGAAGGCTATTCCACCGACGAGAGTAAGTCCTAGGAACACCATTTTTGCTGTAGTCCAGTACTCTTCACGTGATGGTTTCTTAGCGAGCATTATTATTTTTCGCCAAACCTCGAAGAGCTCTTCGATATTCATTTCATACACTCTCAACAGTTCATTGCGGCAATATCTTGTCTACAAACTCCCTAATATTAAAAGGCTTTATATCTTTATATCCCTGGCCTACACCTATGAATATAACTGGTTTCTTTATCTCATACACTATACTTAATGGAACACCTCCTTGTTCATATGCATCAACTTTTGTTACAATAACTCCATCAACACCAACTGCTTCATCGAACATTTTAGCTTGCTCAATAGCGTCATTACCTGTTAAAGCATCTACAACAAGTATTTTCCGATGTGGTTTTGCCACTCTGACAATTTTACGGAGCTCCTCAACAAGATCTATATCTGTATGCATCCTCCCAGCTGTATCAATAAGTACAACATCATATCCTCTTTTCTCAGCATACTGTAATGCATCAAAAACTATAGCTGCAGGATCGGCACCATATTTGCCCATGAAAACAGGTATACCAAGTCTATCTCCATGAATTTTCAGTTGCTCCTGGGCGCCAGCTCTAAATGTGTCAGCAGCAACCATTAATGGCTTGAATCCCTTCTCTCTATACAGTAAAGCCAATTTGGCTATCGTTGTTGTTTTACCTACCCCATTAACGCCAAGGAATACTATTTTGTAAGGCTTATACTTCCTTGCCTCGCTAATTATATCTAGTTCCCCAGCATTCTTGAAGAACTCAACAATGGTTTCTCGTAAGAACTCGATAAGATCATTTCTTGTTTTTATAGAGCCTTCTTCAACATACTTCATAAGTTTTTCGGCAAGTTCTTCCGCAACACCATAAGCAACATCATTCTCTATTAACGAGATCTTGAGTTCTTCTATGGCCTCCTCTAACTCTTTTTTTGATGACAGAACCTTTACAGCTTTATTAATAAACGATGAAATAGCTTTCTTCAGTTTGTTGAACAATATAATCACCAGCGTACTACTTTAACCAGCGTACTACTTTAAACTGTATACCGGGAAGAATCAAGAGGCTACTATTCTAGAAAAATGTTTCCTTCAAGATTTCTGTTGCTCAGACACCGCTTGGGCTTGATAGAATGCTGCAGCAATTATTTGTTGCAAGTAGTTATACTCATTTAATGCTCTTGAAAGCTCTTGCTGTCTCATTCTAATGAGATTCTGTAAAGCACCTATTCTTTTAGAAATAATTTTCTCGGCTGTAGCACTATCTGTTTTAACATAATAGTTTCTCCCGATGTTTACAAGTAAGTTTTTGCTCCAAGAACCACTTATTTTTGCGGGAACAAAGACTGTAGCAAGCCTATCAACAGCTATTAGTGCTTCTCTTTCATCAGTTACTTCACTTAAGCCTTTTATTGATGCAAGAGCTAGTTGTAGCTCACTTAGTTCCTGAGCCAGCGTATTAACTTGATTCTGAAGTATCTCTATGTATCCTCTTAACTCATTAATTCTAGCAAGTAGAGCATTTACATCGATTTCCCTTTTTTCTTCACTAGTTTTTTTGCTCATTGTTTAACAAACCTCGTTAGTTTAAGTATTTGTAAGATTGCCGGATCTGTGACTTCATCTGGTGTTATCTCTTTCACACTAGTTATCCTTATGTGTCTCCTCCTTAATTTATGGTTGCTTCCCAACTCAGAGTATACTTTTTCTAGCGCATCACTTTCCTTTACCGCTGTTACTTCTTTAACGAATTTTTGCCACGTAGGATTCCTATCATGACTTATCAACATATATCCTTCAATTCTATAGATCTTTACACTAAGGCTCATAGCTAATCACCTACCCCGAGACCTCTTTGAATCCTCATTATCTCGGGTCCTGTTGTCAACTCACCTACTAAAGCACCGTACTTATTTGCTATTAAACCTGTCTTTATAAAAGGTATTCCTGAGTTAACTGTTGCTCTCTCAAGACTAAATCCTAGAAGCGACTCTAGTTCAGACAATTCTTCATCACTCACATCAGGGTGTATCACACCGCCCTTGTTTGTTATAACAGCTAACGAGCCCGGTATACTCAGCCCCATAATAGTCTTTCTAACAAC
Source organism: Desulfurococcaceae archaeon MEX13E-LK6-19 (assembly GCA_029637525.1). Lineage (NCBI taxonomy): Archaea > Thermoproteati > Thermoproteota > Thermoprotei > Desulfurococcales > Desulfurococcaceae > Desulfurococcaceae archaeon MEX13E-LK6-19. Next base: position 524,661 of record CP072660.1, on the reverse strand, counting down.
TTCAACGCCAGCTATATCCTCTATTCTTTTCGCTTCATGTTCTTCCACACTTGGAGATAATAGGCATACCTTATCATTCATTAGAATAATGTTTCCTAATGCTGTATGCCTTGATTCAAGTACATGAGTATTTATCCCATACTTCTTTAATGTACTAGACAAATACTCCAATTCTTCATCGAGAATGTTTCTAGGAACAATAACGGCATTATTGTTTCCAGCAACCATTATACCATTTATTATGGTACCAGCAATTTTTGTCTCAAGAAGCTCTACATTAAGTGTCTCCATAATCATTTTCTTTTCATTCTCAGTTAAACCAGGTGGAACAATAGCTATTGTATCGTTTACAAACACGTACACACCAATATTAGGGTTCCCAAGTATGCTGAGCCTGTTTAATGCCATTTTTCCTACCGCCAAAAACAACTTCTACATATGGGTTAAAATAGGAATATCATCAGGAGGGACAACGGCTACTTAGCAAGCCTCACAATAGCTGTTTTCTCTTCATCAATATACTCTACTTCTACTTTTACTCTCCTAGGGGGTTTCTCTATACCTCTACTCCAAATGTACATATTGACTTCATTATCAATTACGACTCGTTCAGCATTCTTTATATGCCTTTTAATAAATTCACGTAACAACCTGACAGCACGTTTAGCCCTATTCTTCCTACGTCCCCAGTACACCCGATATAAGGGAACGGTATAGATTCTTGTCTCTCCCCTCTTCTCCTCAGACAACTATACGCACCCCCATGCCTAGGCCTTTAACTTTGTTCTTCTCCAGTGTCTGAGCCTAAACCCTCTTCTAACTTTTAACCTAGTCTTTACAGTAACCCATATGGGTATAGGTTTGTTACTATTATAGGCGGCTGCGAGCCTGAGTTTCTTTCCTAAAGGCTTATTGCGTGCCATCAGCATCACCTTTTCTTTATTTCATTACTTTTCTTTTATCCTAATACGCGTCTCTCTATGTGTTTGCTCATATATGCTAGCAAGAAGCTCCTTTAAAACATCATCTGTTATAGGTATATTTATCCTACGGCTTTGGGCTAGGGCTATTAATTGATCCTCTATTGCCTCGGCTAGCTCAGGTTTTACAAGTCTTAAATTGGCAAGACGTTCACGTGCTTTTGGTGTAAGAATAGATCTCAATAACATTTCTTTCTGTAATCTTAACTGACGTCTTCTTTCTTCTTCTTGTAGTCTCCTCTGCAACTCCATGAGCTTTCTTTGTTTTATCGCCTCCAGCTCCTCATCGTAAGACAAAAATACTCACCTCTTCTTAACCTGGCTTGGAGGCAGATACTTTACTAGTTCAGGGTTTTGTTTGACAAGTTCTTTCATGATCTGGAAAGCTAGATTATCTAGCAAGGCTCTACCAGCTGGTGTAAGTGTCCTTCCCTTGCCGGGTATCTTCTTTACAAGATTAGCTCTCTCAAGCTGTTGAAGGATCTTCCTTACTATGCTACCGCTTCCTTTAACAAAATGTTCTGGTGCAACACCATAGTTCTTTCTGCCACCATATATAGTCCTGAATCTCTCTATACCAATTGGTTCACCGCTCTTGTAAAGCTTCCTTAGAATAGATGCGGCTCTATAATACCACCAGTCTGGATCCTGTGGAGGCTTTTCTTTATGGGCACCAGTCTTAACCATGTAAGCCCATACTGGAGGCTTGACTGCTGGTACATGCTCTTTTAGGTACTCTGCAAGCCTCTTTATCAGCATATCTGCAGGTACTTCGAGAGCTGTAACCATTCCAGCACCCTCCTTTCACTAATCCACTAAGCTAGGGTTAATCTTCTATCCTTCTTTTATACTTTATATTATCCTCTCCTCTACCAACATGCTTTACAAGTATAAATGTTCTACCCCGCACTTCCACTAAACGTGCACCAGCCCTATTAGCTACTTCACGTGCCAACGAACGCCTATCAAGACCTGTTACTACAAGAGCTGACTTGAGTATTCTTACCTTGACTACCTTATTACGCTCAAGTCTTTTCTTAATCTCTTCAATAACTTCTTTAGTTATACCCTTCTTACCTATGTTTACATCACACTTGCTTGACGCTTTTTTCATCTTAATTAATTCCTTTATCGACGGGCTTTTATCATGTACCTTCTCTTCCATCCACATAGCAGGCAAGTCACCACAACTCTACTTCCCTTACCCTCGCTCTGTATACGTACTCTAGCTGTTAAACCGGGTACTAAAGGTATATGACAATTCCTACAGTATCCTCTCCTAATATTCTTAGGGGGTCTCGTTCTTGTCCTCAAGGATATAGCCACTATGATATCTACATATCTTCTAGCTAACTCCAAATCACCTTTTCTAACCATATCAACAGCCATGCTATAGAGTAGCTTCATACGCTGTATAGCAAGATCCTTAAGCAACTGCTTTCGTTTACTCAAAAATAATTACCCCAATCCCTTTCTAAAATAATCAACACCCTTAATAGTGTACTTATAGTAAACTAACATAAAACATTTTGCGAAGAAACCTCTCCCTGGGTGTGTAAAAGGGATGCTGTATATGGTGCTAATAGAGTCTTCGCTTGAACTAGTACCAAAAGAAATCTGGGGTCATCCCGCTGTACTAAAAAATGCACGTAGGAGAGGAAAGAAGCCAGGAGAGATACTATTAGACACAAGCATTCATTACCATGCAATGAAGACTTTAAAGAATAGAGAGAAAAGAGGGCGGCCCGACATAGTACATATCTCTCTTCTTAATGCACTTAGTTCGCCATTGAACTTAGAGGGGAAACTAAGAATATACGTCCATACATTAAATGACTATGTTATATTCATTAGAAGAGACGTAAGAATACCACGTAACTACAATAGATTTGTCGGCTTAATGGAGCAATTGCTTACAGTAGGGAAAGTCCCTCCGGATCAATCGCAACCGTTAATGTATGTAAAAGATATGAGTATACAAGATCTCTTAGATACTCTTGGAAGAAAACTAATACTACTAAGTGAAACAGGTACACTCATGGCTCCAGAAAAAATTGCAAAGAAAATTAGTGATGGAAACTATATTGTCGGCATAGGAGGGTTTCCCCACGGTGATTTTCGTAGAGAAATCTATGATATAGCTGACGAAGTCTATGCTATATACCCCAAACCTCTTGACACATGGGTTGTTGTCTCAAGGATCATAGAAGCGTATGAGAGAGTGATAGGGATATATCCTGTGTAAAGCATGAAGCCATAAGTAATTTAATAAGGTGGTAGAGCAGGGCCCGCGCGGTTATGCCGCCGCCGGGATTTGAACCCGGGTCACGGGCTCGAGAGGCCCGCATACTTGGCCGGGCTATACTACGGCGGCTCCCGCCTTTTATGAATGATACCTAGATAGGTTTTTAATAGTTTTCCATTAAGAGATCAAGCCTCGGAGGATCTCAATCATCACCTTGATTTTATTCTTAACAACACTTATTTTCTCATATATTTCACGTCTCCAAAACCAGGCTAAACTAACAACAATAACTTGTCCAAAATCTATTGTAACAGTATAATATCCATTCTTTCCTTCAACTATTACGAATGGATAAATTGTTATGTTTTCTATACCCGATACCATAGATATTATGTAGTAATGAAGTACGAGTATTACCAGAAGAATAGAAGTAGAAACTATTCTAACATACTTACCAGTCGTTAAGCCAGTGACAATCAGCAGTACTATTATTAGTACAGCAATAATGTTTTGAAGGAAATATATTGTTCCAATAACCTCATTATACATTACTCTCACCTTATCATGATCTCCGGGTAAATGTAGTCTAACTACACTATCCTAGTACCAGATAAATACCGGGTTTAAGTAATAGAGTTTCCTGGTGGATATTGTTTGAAAGCTGCTGTACTATACAAACCTGCGCCAATTGAGTCAGATCCTCTTGTTTATACTGATGTCGAAAAGCCTGAGCCTAAAGAAGACGAGGTTCTTTTAAGAGTAAAATGCTGTGGCGTTTGTCGTACAGATCTCCACATTATCGAGAACGAACTTAAACCAGTTAAGTTACCCTTGATACCAGGTCATCAGGTTATAGGTGTTGTGGAAGAGGTTGGTGAGAACGTTACCACAGTGAAAAAAGGCGATAGAGTAGGTGTACCATGGCTTTACTGGGCTTGTGGTAAGTGTAAGTATTGTAGACAAGGACTCGAGAATCTCTGCGATAAAGCATTATTTACAGGATATAGTGTAGATGGGGGCTATGCTGAATACATGGTTGCCAAGGAGGGGTTTGTTCACCCAATACCTCCTGAATATGATGATTATCATGCTGCCCCGCTTTTATGTGGAGGAGCAATAGGATATCGTGCATTAAAACTAACAGGACTATTAGAGAAAGGAGGTAAACTAGGACTATACGGGTTTGGCTCATCAGCCCACATGATCATACAAATAGCGCTAAATAAAGGTCTCGAAGTCTATGTCTTCACGAGATCCAAAGAAAGACAAGAACACGCACTTGAACTAGGGGCTAAATGGGCTGGAACACCTGTTGATAGATCGCCTGAGAAACTTGATGCCGCAATAATCTTTGCCCCCGCAGGTTGGGTGGTAAAAGAAGCATTAAAGAATCTTGATAAGGGTGGACGACTTGTTTTAGGAGGAATATACATGACTCCCATAGAGAGGCTAGAATATGAGCTTCTATGGCTTGAAAGAGAAATAAAGAGTGTAGCTAATGTTACGAGAAGTGATGTAAGAGAGTTCCTTCAAGAGGCTGCAAAAGCAAAAGTTAAAACAACAATAAACTTATACCCGCTTAAGGACGCAAATAAGGCTTTGCAAGACCTTAAACACGGTGAAATAAAAGGATCAGCTGTACTCAAAATACAATAACGCTTTCTTTCATTCTTTGAGCCGCATCTTCTATATTAAGTATCTTAAAAGACTATGTGTGTACAACACTGAATACTTATAAAACTTTAAGAGAATAAGCAAAAAGGTGCAATATTATGAAATTCAAGCTAACACCATTAAGAACTCCAATAGAATCCAGGGAATCAGAGAAGTATGATGTCGTAATTGTTGGCGGTGGACCAGCTGGTTTAACAGCCGCTCTTTACTCTGCACGTTACGGACTAAAAACTGTTGTTATAACGAAACTTATTGGCGGTTTAGTTACAGAAGCTACAGTTATAGACGACTACATAGGTTTACCCGAGATCTCTGGGCAAGATCTAGTCAACAAATTTGTTGCCCACGTGAGAAAATATAATGTACCAATAATCATCGACGAAGTTGCGAATGTTAGTAAACAGAACGATCTATGGTGCGTTGAAACACGTATGGGAAGAAAATACTGTGGATACGCAGTAATACTAGCTATTGGAAGCGAGAAACGTAAACTTGGTGTTCCGGGTGAAAAGGAACTTGTTGGAAGAGGAGTTTCATATTGTGCTACATGCGATGGACCCTTATTCAAAGGAAAAACTGTTGCTGTAGTTGGCGGCGGAAACTCAGCATTAATTTCAGCCCTATATCTAGCTGAGCTAGCCTCAAAAGTATATTTAATTCATAGAAGAAGCGAGTTCAGAGCTTTCCCTGTGTATGTAGAGAAAGCAAAATCAAATCCTAGAATAGAATTCCTTCTAAACAGCATTGTTACAGAGATCATTGGTGAGAATAAGGTGGAAGCAATAAAGATCAAGAATACTATCTCGGGCGAAGAAAAAATACTCAAAGTCGACGGCATATTCATTGAAATAGGACTTCAACCACCCACTGACTTCTTTAGAAAAATCGGAATCGAAGTTGATGAAAATGGTTTCGCAAAAGTAAAACCGGATATGAGCACAAATCTTCCAGGAATATACGTAGCAGGCGATGCAGCAGGAGGAGAATGTAAGTACAGATTTGAGCAAATTATAACAGCCGCAGCCGATGGAGCAAAAGCAGCTGATGCTGCATTCAAATACATCACAAAAATAAAACAAAAACAATAATTTCCACAATAGGTCTTCTGTTGAAAATATTTTGCAAAGTAGCTCGGACGCAATATATTGACTGTTTTTATACTTCAACACTTAGTCAATAGCTCTTTAACTTCTCTTGTCCCTTTCTCTAAAGCTTCAGCCTGCTCGACATCAAGTTTCTTAAGAAGTTCTAAAAGCTCGCCGACATGTACTTTCTCTTCTTCTGCTATATCCTCTAATACCTTCTTTACACCCGCGTCATCTACAGCACTAGCTAGTTGCAAATACAAGTTTATAGCATCAAGTTCTCCTATAATAGCAAGTCTCAATGCTTGAGCTATACTATCTTTGTCAAGCTTTTTCCCGGAAGCGATATCTAGTGGATTCTTAGATAACATACAGATAATCACCATAATACTATCTTTCCAATACCCTTTTTATCCTCACATAAATACTTCTTTCCTTAAAACTATGGCAAGACCCATCAGACAATTTTACAGTGGGCAAAACAATAATCATGAAAGAACTAAACTTATGTGAATACATACTTCAAACTAACTTCGCACAACAGGATCTTTAAGGGTAATATTATGGTGCGGCGGCCGGGATTTGAACCCGGGATCTCCGGCTTGGGGGGCCGGCGTCCTAGTCCAGGCTAGACGACCGCCGCATCCTATTCGTTTATACTCTAGAGGGTATGTGAGGTTTTATTTTTAATCGTCATTATCGTTTTGGGACTGGGTTTATAACCCACAGTCTTGTAGTTCATTAATGATAGTGATGAAAAGAGGGTCTCTTGAACCGGAAGTGGTTATGATGAGAGCCGGAAATACTGACACCTATTCATTTAGGCTACTATCAAATACCAATACACGTCTTGCTAAAATTAAGTTTCTATCCAAGTAATCAAGTGTGAGGTTAAATCAATATGGGGCAGTATTCTAGAGCCTATGGATTCGAGGAAGCATTAAAAATACGTAGACCAGCTACAAACGATATGGCAATAAGGATGGGTGTAATAAGTCCTGACAGAATTATTCTCCACAACTACCCTATAGGAAACCCTATATCCGCTTTTAATGCAGGTGCAGTGTATTTACAGGAGATTGATGCTCTCAAACTATATGTAAGGATCATACTTGGCTACTACATGTATGTAAGCTATATAGCCGAATTAACTGTTCCTCTAGACGATGTATTTGACGGCTATATCAACACAAACCGCTACACTGGAGATATAGTCATATATCCATCAACAAAATATGATGTATGGGGTACCGAAGACCCCAGAGTATATGAGCTTGATGGACAATTATTCATGACATATACAGGTAGATCGATAAATTACTTTAATCCAAGAGTATATAAAAATAGAACATTACCTGTAACAGCTGTTTACAACAAAGAATTAAAGACATGGGTAAAGAAATACGTCTTTGTTCTATCAGAAGAAAAATTCCCAGAAACAATAAGTAACAAAGACGCCTTCCTACACAAAACAGGCAACGGGGAATTCTATCTTTTCCATAGACCACACTTCTCCGACGACGAATTCTTTCTCTTTATCAGTAAGATCGATAAGGATGAACTTACACACGATGGTGCTGGAATAAAAGAAGTCAAAATAGAGAGTGCCATAGAAGTTCTGGAGCCTTCGCCTTTCGAGAGTAAATTAGGATGGGCTTCTCCCCCAATAAATATAGATAAAGACCGTGCTATAGTATTCGTCCATGCCGTTGACAGCGATCTTGTTGTCTATAGAGTATTCGCATTATTGCTCAGACTTTCCAAAGAAGAAGTAGTTATAGAAGCCGTTACACCAAGGTATATCATGGAGCCACGTCATCCTTACGAATTAGTTGGAGATAGACCACTAACAATCTTCCCATGCGGATCAGTGAAAATAGATGAAAACACAATTGTAATGACCTATGGAGCTGGAGACTTTATGGTAGGAATAGCGCTAATTTCACTCAACGAAGTCCTTAGTGAGCTCGATAACGGTAGAATATACTAGGAATACTAGCCGGTTTCTCGAGAACCACGTTGAAGAGCTCTATGAACATTTTTGCTACAACCTCATCACTATATTTCAATGCAAGTTTTTTAGCCTCCCTACTAACATATTCCCTTAATTCATCGTTCTCGATTAGTGCAACTATCTTCTCATATAAGTCTATAGTATTACCTAAAGGATATTTTACAACAGGTCCTATACCATCACCATTAACTTGTATGTATTCAAAATATCGTGTATCAGGAACAACAGTTGGTGTACCCGCATATAATATCTGATTTAGTGTTGAAGATAACACTACTGCACGTGTTTCTCCTTTTGGTAGCAGATGGATATCTGCACCCATTACAAGACTGTATATAGTCCTTATATCCGGTCTCATAACTGTTTGAATAATCCATTTCTCATTGAAAGGTATTTTTCCATCACTTCTTATGATCCAGTACACGAAATCGTATTTCTTCTTAAGTTTTCTAAGAACTCTAATGTAATCCAAGTATTCGACAATAGGTTGTCTACCATATGTTATGAATAAAATCTTTCCTTTAGCAAAATCCGGTCTTCGAGGTAATACGTCATTAATTATGGCGTATGGATAAGGTATAATCACAGTTTTTCTAACAATTTTTTCTCCAAAGAACTTTATTATTTCATCTATAAATCTCTTGTCGAAAACTACTATAGCATCCCATTCAATTTCCATTAATGGCTCTGTATCTCTTATATATCCTAGATGCGTAATCAGTATTAATGGGGCTCTTTTTCTAATTCTTTTTGCAATCTTTTTGAATTCTTCTACAGGAAATCTGTTATAAGCTTCGACAATAAATACATCAAAATCCTCCTTAAAGATCTCTACAGCATTTATCTTCCCTCCAAAAGGATAACTGTACTCATCGGTTTCTTCAAACACTCTATGAACCCAGGGCTCATCTTCAACATCGATGTGACGATGATGCCAATCCTTGTCTGCAGATGATAATGTTGGTGCAAATACTACGATCTTATGACCTAGCTCAATAAGCTTTCTACCAATAAGTTCAGCATGCAAACTTACACCACATGTCGCGTTCCACCTACCCATTATCGCGATTTTCATGACCATCACCTCCCCGTGCATCATTTATTCTACCAACTAGGGTCCAGTATAGTGGCGTATATACAAGCAACGAGTAGCTATAGAGATACGTATTCGGTGTATCTACAACCGCGCCACTATACTGACTCGGTTATACAGAATACCAGATCCTGCTTATCAATCTTACTTCGATCCAAAATATGAGAAGAACTATACTCCCAACCCGGCAATACGCTTTGCTCGATGTATCACTTCTCTACTAATTTTTCTACCAATAATACGTTCTATCTCAGCAATAATTTCATCTAATTTAGTTTCTCCCTTAACTAACATCAAACCAATATACCAAGCAATATCTCTATTCGTCATAACTGAGATAACTGCTTCACGTAAAGTCATTCTATCGATGAGAACCTTTAATAATATTTCAAGAACCCGATTAAGCCTATGGGGAACAGCCATTTTAATACCATCAATTTCTATGTGATAAGAATTAATTGAAAGATTACATTCTTTCTCCAGCATATTAATTAATTTTGTAGTAGCTTTTTTCAAAGGTTTATCTCGATCAACTATACCACCTATAATGAATATAGAGGAATTTAACACTACTTTTTCATTAAGAGCTTCCTCCGCATAAGGATCAAGAGCCACTACATGTTTGGTATCATTAATAATATTACAGACTTCTTGACGTGTTAGATACAGTACTCTATTTGGTTTAGCGTGTTTCTCTATCACACTAATTAGCTCTTGAGGAGTGTCAACAAAAACAAGGTGTCTATCCCACAACCATCTTCTAACAACATTAACCATTAGACCTAGCTGCAGTCCAAGTCTTTTTCTATCACTGAGAGTATGCTCATGGTATAAGCTATTCAACACTAAAAACAATGGTTTAGAAGGAAGAATTCTTTCTATATCCTCATATATCACGTCTTTGCCTGGGTAAATAATTTCCGATTCCACTTCTCCTTTTCTTCCAAGGAATACTATTTTCTCATTATTATAGTCTTTTTCAATAATAACTCTACCTTTTATTTTACCAATGCCCAAACCTTCTCTGTAAATAAGCATGTCTACTAGTAATGCTTGGAGAGGATTTACATAGAAAAAATTCTTTCTGAGTAAACGATTCTTAGATACATATATCTTCTTGTTTTTCACTAAATCTAGAACATAATACCATAATGGTTTATAGCTCACCAAGTTTCTGTATCTCCCTACTGGCTTCTTCAAGATCTTTATGTGTATCTATACTCTTCCAGAATATTTCTGTATACTTTACCGCTCCTAACTTACCTGCTTCAGCCATTTTTGGAAACGCCGTCCTCTCTATATCTCCTTTTTCAGGCAAATACTTGAAGACCTCAGGCGTCATCGCGTATACTCCTGCATTAATCCAGTAGTCAGAAAGTTTTGGTTTTTCATGAAAACCTACTATACGATCTCCTCTTATTTCTAAAACACCATAGGGACTAGGCAAGGGTATTGCCGCTAGTACAGCAGCATATCCAGCTTTTTTCACTGTCTCAACAAGTTTTAGCGGGTTAAGATTAGTTACTATATCTCCATTAAGTGCTATGAATACATCCTCTCTTGATAGTATATGTTCAGCGTTTTTCAACGCACCACCTGTACCAAGAGGTTCATCTTCAACAACATAAGTAACTTTTACACCGAGCCTAGACCCGCTTCCTATATACTCAATAATCTTTTCTTTTCTATAACCGACAAGCAACACAAATTCATCAAATCCATACTTTTTTAACCATAAAATCTGCCATTCAAGAATAGGCTTACCCGCCACAGGGACAAGCGGTTTAGGGACCTCTTCAGTATACGGTCTTAATCTTTTCCCGAATCCTCCAACCAGAATAGCTACCATCATTACCGTACACCTCTTGGTTGAACTCTTTTCCCAGCATAAATTATTTCTTTTACACAAAGTATATTAAAGTTAATAAACCACCAGAGCACCGAAATAGAATTGAAGAGCCGCCGTAGCTCAGCCCGGGAGAGCGCCCGAGGAAAGAGGGGGTTTCCCCTCTCCGGCGAAGCTGAAGACCGGGTGGTCGCGGGTTCAAGTCCCGCCGGCGGCACCATTTCTACATAATCATAAACTTAATAATCACCATTATAGAAGGCTAGAAGCAGTAATAGTAAATTACTTATCTCAACAATAACATAATAATATCATACTACCAAGGTGGAAGATAACAAGTCCTTTAAGGTGTGATTATGCTACGGCTTCTCATCGTGCCATTAACGAGACCACTTATACTTGATTTTATTGATTTCATAAAAGATGAGGTATCTACTATTTTATCGAAAAGTCTTGGAGAGAATGTAGAAGTACTCATATGGCCTTCTGTTGAAAACCCGCCAATGAAGTGTTTTGATTGGGATAGGCGGCAATACCTTGGTTCATGTATTATCGAGTGGCTACATAGTTTATTCCATGAGTATACTGAGGAATACATTGTAGTCGGGATAGGTTATTTAGATGGATATGAGCCAGGTCTTAACTTTATTTTTGGGGAAGCACTACCTAGTCTTAAGATCTGTATTGTATTTACAAAGAGGTTAAACCCCACCTTTTACAGTTTGAAATATGACTATAATCTATATCTCCAACGAATTGTTAAAGAAGTAATTCATGAACTAGGGCATGTACTAGGGTTGAATCACTGTACTAATAGACGCTGTGTAATGAGCTTTAGTAATACTATATATGATGTAGATGAAAAATCAGCATATTTCTGTGATAAATGTATAGCCAAGATCAAGAGTTATATATCCAGTACAAAATAGGCTCTCCACTCGTTTTCATCCTTAACTATTTTCATTAAATGATAAGTAACAGCTTTAACTTCGACTCGTGGTTCATGCTTCTCTTGATTATATTGTTCTCCTTTGCATAATCCCCTAAGTCTATAGTATATGTCACCATTCTTTTTCTCGATAACTATCTCCTTGACTATTATTTCGGAGAACACGAGATTTTCGGAGTAATATAACGTCAGAAGATCTTCTAGCCAGCGATACAGTAAATTCTCTAGATCAAAACCTTCAGTCTCAATGACTTTTTCGACCAATGGTTCGACTTTACTTGTATCAACCATTGTCTCGAATAGAGCGAGACCAGAGTTCTCAAATAACTCGATTATGTCTTTTCCATAGGCTCTAATATAAACATCTGCAGGATGTTCTAGGTAATCGAATTTACCTGGTAATCCTTTTTCAGCAATTCTCTCCTCAATCTCTCCCATATTTTTCACCAATAAAGAGATAATGATAGAGAACAATATATTCTTAGCTTAATCATAAACTATACTTTGAAGCAATACTAAAAAGAAGGGCAGACGCTACGGTGCAGTATTATTGAGATTAGATGAAAAAGATCTTACCATGGAGACCATTAAAGCATACGATACATTAGCAAAATGTTATAGGAGAAAACCATGGCGAATAATATCTCTTGTAGAAAACCATATACCCGATGATGACATCTATATTGCAGATATTGGTTGTGGGAAAGGTCAGTATATCAAATATTTTTTGTCAAAAAGAAAAAGAATAAGAATCATAGCAATAGATTTGTCGCAGGTTATGGTACAAGAAATGTATAGAGAAATTGATCAAAAGCATCGTGTGCTACCGATAGTTGCTGACGCAATACAACTCCCAATAATGGATAACAAAGTGTACGCTTCCTTATACATAGCTGTAATTCATCATATTTTATCAAGGAACTATAGATACCAAGCATTGAAAGAAGCTTATAGAGTACTCGTAAATAAGGGACTTATTCTTGTAACTGTATGGGCACTAAAACAATTAGCCTTCATTCCATTCATAATAAAGTACTACTTTAAGAAGATTCTTAAAATACTAAAAATAATCAAAAAAGCCGAAAAAATATACTCTAAGGGAAAAACATATAGAAGACATTACTATCTTTTCACACTAAATGAGTTAATTAACGAAATAAAATCAGTTGGATTCATTATCGAAAAGAAGGGCATATTTTATCCTTCGAAAAAACTCCTTAAACCAACCAAAAACTACTACGTACTTGCTAGAAAACCACAATAAAGTAGCAAAAATAGCATACGTAGAAAGATTAATCAAGATCTATTGTACCCCGATAACTATTCCTAATATGACTAATGATGTGCCAATAATTCCTTTCAAGTCTATTTTTTCTTTAGCGATTACGACGCTTAATATGCGTCCTAGAACTGGTGTAAGAGTTGTCGCAAGAACTGTCACAGAGACTCCAACAATATCCACTGCTTTAAGAAACAATGGTATACCTATACCATATCCTAATCCACCAGTCACCAGTGCAACGAGGACTATTCTACGCGACTTAACCCCCTTCTTTATTTCTCTACTAGAGAAAGGTAATAGCACAAGAGATAGTACAATAGCTCTAATAAACCCCAATGATATTGGATCTGCGTAAAATAAGGCATATTTATTCACAACACTCCCTATACCCCATGCAATAGCGGGTATTAGCGCCATTAATAGGTTCCTATAACTTACCTCTAAGTCATTGCCCTCAAGGTATACAAAATATATACCACACAACGCAAGAAAAGAACCAATAACCAAGCCCACGGTTATTTTTTCGCCTAAAAATACTACTGCAAGAGCTTGAGCTACGAAAACATACGTATAACCAATAGTTATAGCTCTTCCTGCTCCTACAGCTCTTATTGATTTAATGTACATTATGTCTCCTATACCCGGCCCTATTAATGCTGATCCAAGAATGAAAAGTAGCCCCATGGGCGTAAATACGACATTAAAACCATAAACAATTACTATAATGACTAGAAAAAGCATTGCCATAAAGGCTCTCATAGCATTTAGGGCTATTGATGAAATTCCGTAACCAAATTTCTTTATTATAGGAGGGTTTAAACTCCATAAAACAGATGCCAGTAACGCTAATACTACTCCATAGAATTGATTTATATACTCCATCACCTTCAACCCAGAAACATAAACTCAAGCCTGCAAGAATATAAGCATACCCTAGGCTTCATTAATTAACTAAGAATGGCATTGTTAATAATATCCGCACTACAATAATCTTACCCTTTAATATACTCTAATTTTTCAAACATATCGTTCTCATCAATACCATATATTACTATAGCTTCATCGTCTTTACCAGCAGCTATAAGTATCTCGTTACCATACTTAGCTAACCCGCATACAAAGATTGTTCCTGGTCTTCGCCCTATATAATCCGTTGGACCCGGCGTGATGATGGGATCTCTAGTCATTGAGAGGAGTTCGCCATCTTTTGAAAGTGTGGCAGCATACGTGTAATATACTCCATGATGGTCAACGCTATGGTATACAAGTAAGAATTCATTACTACTAATCTTCAGTACGGCATTACCCCCAGTTTTATGCTCATCTCTCTGTGGCAACAACTCAGGTATAGGATTAAGCTCTTCAAAACTTACTACTGCACCATCACAGGGTCCAATGAATATCCCTCCCGTATGTAAGGTTCGGAAGAAGGGTCTTACAACTATATATTTCTCATTTAATGGGAACGTGTCTCTATAGTCTCTTAATAGAAACTCGTTTCCTTCTCTATCTCTAAACCTTATAGGCTCCAGTGATACTACACGATTAAGTGATTGGTTTAGTATAGCTTTGAATGTTATCACAGCACCTTTGCCTGAATCAAATCCTCTAACATGATATAACTCTTCAGTATTAGAAACGCTAACCCTTGGATCTTCAACGTTTTCATAAGGTAACAATGGGTATAATAGTGTTCTAGCACTAAGCTTAAGCAATCCCTCAGCTTCACTAATAGGGACATCTGCGTAGACTATAAAAGTATGATCAAAATCTCCACCAACTGATCCAACTCTAGCATATATACGTAAGTCATTCCCTCTAATCATAATGGCTGGATTAGTAGCTACACGAAGAGGAATCTCAATACCTAAAGAGGTAAAGACCCTTAATGAGCTCGGAAGAATGTAGGCTATTAATCTCAGTCCAGTAGGGCTATGACATTTTTTCCTCCTTATAGTCACGCCTTGCCTATGCTTTAGGAACTTCTTAGCAAGTTTTTTACATGCATCATCATTTATTATTGATAAGATAAAATCTATGTAACCACTATAAGTAGCTATATCATCAAGATATCTGAACATAAGTCCAGACTCCATAAACAACGCCCGAGCTTACACCTAGCTTTAAATAGAAGTTGAAGTTGTAGAAATAAAAAATTAAGCAACATTATTCTACCTACTAATCTAATAAGACCTTATAGCGTCAATGATACTAATAAAAATTAATACATAATAAACCCATGAAGCTAGGCATTAATTTGAATCAATGTCTTAATTTCAAAGACTAAACAGTAGGATATTTGGGTAAGGAATTTTATTGGCGCCGGGGGCGGGATTCGAACCCGCGCGGGCGAACGCCCACCGGCTCTCAAGGCCGGCCCCTTAGACCGCTCGGGCACCCCGGCTCTACCATTATCAATATAGTTTTGGATTTAATAATTTTATTTCATGTATGCTGTTAGGATAGTGTACCCTTGTTTCCTCACTATTTCAATTCTTGAATACTTCTTTCTAGCTATTTCTGCGTAATAGTCGCCTCCTTTTGCCAGAACCAGTTGCATGAAACCATTTTCTTTTAGGTGGTTCTTGCCTTCAACAATAATTTTTTCGACCACGTTTTTCCCTGCAGACAATGGTGGGTTAGAGTATATAGCATCGAACATCATTCCTTTAACAGGTTCATATAGATCTCCATGAAGAATTACAACATTGTTTTCGACATTATTGATCTTAGCATTCTGTTTCGCTGTTTTTACTGCCAGAGGATTTATGTCGACCATGTATACTTTTAGTTTTGGATTAATTTTAGCTAAAACAATACCTATGACCCCGTATCCACAACCCATGTCAAGCACAACGCCTTCTTGGGGGATCTTGATGTATTCCAGTAGAAGCTTTGTTCCTTTATCTATTTCTTTCCCTGAAAACAAGCTTGAATAAGTTATGAATTCGAGTGTAAGTCCACGTATGTGTAATGACAACAGGTACTTCTTACCAGGGCTTCCGGGTTTTCTAGAAAAGTAATGGTGACTAATCACCGCTTGTCTTCTTCCCCCGTTTCTTCCAAGTAGCTGGGTATACACCTGGCTTCATGTATACTCTTTTTGTTTTCACTACAATACCTCTATTCATGTTAGCTATTTCTTCAGCGTTATACAATGCTTTGCCTAAAGCAACTAATTCTCCTTTGAGCGTATATATTGCCACGACTGAATCCTTTTTCACATTCTTTGTTAGCCTAACTATACCGGGTACAGCTAAATCTGCGCCATGCGCTATAGCGTCAACAGCTGTGTCTCTAATCACGATTTTCGGGAGATGTGCTGTAGCTACTTCCACAGGTAGTATTATCTTTCTAAGCAACCGCTCATCATTATTGTTCTTCCATAGATAAAGAGCTTCTGAAACCTCCTGCATCTTTACTAGACTAGAGTCTTCTTTGAATGGTCCTGTTCTTGTCCTCCTCAGTTCCCTCATATGAGCGCCTACGCCAAGGAGTATCCCTATATCGTGGGCTAGTTTACGCATATACGTTCCAGCTTCACACCCTACTCTCATCAATGCATACTTACCATTGTATTCAATTAATTCAATATAGTAGATTGTCCTCGTTCTAATGGTTCTTTTAACACTAGATCTAAGTGGAGGTCTCTGATAGATCTTGCCTATGAATTCCTTCAATACATTTCGCAATTTTTCCTCTGAAACGCTTGAGTGCAGTTGAACAACCATAACATACTCCTTCGTTGTATGAACAACGTTACCAATAACTTTCGTAGCATTCTCAAGAGCTACTGGTAGAACCCCGGTAACCTTAGGGTTTCCCCGCCCGCCTCCAATCATTGGAAGGCGGGCTCGAGGGTCCCTCCGTGCCCCGCTTTTCTGAGCCCGAACATCTTCTTTATCCAGGCAACAACTTCATGGCTTGTAGGTCCGGGTGGTTTATCTAGGTTTATGACACCATTAGTTATAAGCTCCTCAATTGGCCTCTTGTAAGGTAGAACTCCATAATTGGGGTCGGTTTCTTCTTCACGCAATACTATCCATTCAGGTTTTTCTCCAACATATCTGATTAATTTTTCAAGAAACAAGATGCCCTCTCGTGAACTCAAGATCCATTATCCCTCATAACATCATCTTGTTGTTACTGGGTAAAATAATTTCTAGCTAAATTAGTTAATAAAGTGATTCAATTTCTATAAAAGGCCTTGATCCAGTAATTTGGGATTCTAGACTATAGATAACTTGGGTTTCACTTTTTCTTTCATAAATTCCTCTAATCCCGCTGCTTTAATTGCTTCTAGCACTTCTTCATCGCTTGCACCTTTCTTTATGTTGACCACTTTATCCAAGGGCTCGATGTGCTTTATATTAACTCTCCTCCTTTTTACACCAGTTAATTCCTTAGGACCTGTTATGAGAACGAAATTGTCGTCAATTATATCAACTATTACACACTTCCTTCCAGCTTCACGTCCAGCTAGTTTAACACATATTCTACCTACTTCTATGGCAGGCATACTAGACACCCCTTTCATCTACTGTCAGCGTTAGGTAAACAGTACTCTAATGCTTTAAAATTTTCTCTATACACTCCATTATAACTCTAAAGGTTTCGTTGGGACCTAAATTCTCCGTGTTTACAACAATATCAAATATCCTGTAGTCAGTTGGATCTATTCCATAGTATTCTATGAACCTCTTGTACTGCATGTACTCTCTTACAATAGTCTCCTTTAATGCTTCTATAACACTCTTGTTATCTCTTAGCGCAATTCTCTTAACACGTACTTTTAATGGCGCTGTCACAAGAATTTTTATGTCTGCAACATCTTTTACAATCCAAGCTGTCAGATGCCCATCAAGCACAACATTACCCTTAATAGCTTCTTCATAACTCTTTCTATCAATCTCTATATCAATACTAGGATCCCTAGCCGCTAGTATACTCAATTCTTCGAGTGACATACCCCTTTCTTTAGCTATAGCGCGAAATATTGAGCCCGCAGAATGGTATCTTAATCCAAGTTTTTCGGCAATCATTTTTGCTTGTGTAGTTTTCCCACTACCAGGCGGGCCACTAACAACAATTACAACCAAAGACGAACACCTAACTTAGTTTAAATAGAAAACTATACCAACATTAAAGAATTCTGGCACAAAACTTAGGCTGTTTACGTGGTTCTAATCGCTTCTTTCAACAATCTTGCTAGACACCTATGACACAAATATCCACCATATGGTCTCTCAGGCCTCTTCATTGTTTTTGCCATATTTCTTAACTCAACAGGTCTGGCGCGTGGTACACCATTTAATGGTTTACCGCAAATAGCACACTTGGCAATACCTGGTTTTCTGTACTCGTAGTGAATTACTGTTCTCCCACCTGGTGTTCGCCTATACACTTTCCTGTACGAATGTGTCCTCAATCCAGGCCTAGGCATATCTTCACAACCTCCCTTATCTTACTTGAATCTCATAGGTTGCGTGAGGCTTTATCTAAGCTATTTTATCGACATAGCAAAGACTACTATAAATTTTATTCACATACATCTCAATGCATGATAGACAAGTATTTCTGGTTTATTAATTACCTGAATTTTATTATACGTGCAAACAAATACGATGGAGTCATGAAGGCTAGGAATCCTATTACTATTACGTGAGTGTAGTATTCATCATTTATTTTTTGAGAAAACAAGGGTATTGCAAAGGGTATTTTCTTGAAGCCTGCTATTCCAGGATACAAGTAGTATATTAGTGAAGTACATAACATGTACATTGATGTAAAAAGCACAACACCTATTATGAAAAGAGTTGTCAGTCTTCTTCTAACTCTCTTCAGCTCGCTTCTAATTTTTCTTATACGTCTGAGACTCCTCTTGTCCTTAACCTCACCTACTTCTCTTACAGCCAGTTCTCTATACGCTCTTATGGCCTCGGCGAAAAACTCCTTCTTAGAGATCAAATAAGTAACATATGTTGTTACCAGAGAAAAGATTATCCCTATACTGATTACTATTACTAAATCCATTTCAATAGTCTACCCTTTCTACTTCTCTCCAATGAGCCTCTTTAGTGCAGGATATGCTTCAAGGCTTCTCTCGTATGCTATCATCATGTAGTACTGCTGGACTATACCTACAGCCAACAGTATACCAGTACCTGTTCCATAGGCACCAAGAAGATCAGCCGTCACAGCAATTGCTGCAACAATTATCGAGCTAAGTATTGTAAGAGGTGTTATATATTTAGCAAGTATTCTCTCGAGTATCTTCGGATTCCTACGTATACCCGGGATTTCCAGCCCTGAGCTTATTAGCTGCTCTGCTTGGGAGGCTGCGTTTAATCCTGAAACCTCAACCCACATGAGACCTAAGATCACTGCTAAACCAATAACACTAACTGCATAGACTACTGCTTTTATAGGGTCATATAGTGTTGTTAAGAGACTTCCTGGTGGTGATAAGTAGTAAGCAATACCTCCTATGAGTCTACCGTTCTCATCATACTTGGCTAGTATATCTGCTACCCAGCTCGGACCCATGTATGTTCTTGTCAAAGTAGCGAATACAAGTATGTCTGAGTACAGGATACCAACTAGTAGAACCGGTATGTTTGTTACATAGAGGAATTTCAGAGGCACACGTGTCTTTATGCTTCTTAGTCTCGCTGAAGTAACTGGTATCTCTACTTTCATGCCCTGTAGATATATCAGTATGAATATTATCACTAATGTAACAACTAAGCCTATTAAGTCTCCGCGGCCACTAGGTCTCATTATTATGCTTCCTAGGTTGCCTGTTGACAAAGCAACAACAAGGTATGGTATGAAACCAACTGGTTCATCACCTATTGTAATGGGGCTTAATAGCTTCCAAAGTAAACGCTGCGATACGCCTGCAAGAATGAATAGACTGACACCGCTTCCTAGACCCCATCCTTTTTGTATCATCTCGTCCAAGAGTATCACGAAATATGTTGCTAGAAACAGCTGGATAGCCACTAGAGCTCTCTGGTATACAGATGCGACACAGCCAGTAAACGGGTTGCCGGTGAAACTCCAGTATCTACAGGCAGCTGCATACATCACTGACTCGAATAGGGCTAGGAGTAGCGCGAAGGTCTTTTGTGCTGCTGTAAACTTCTTACGGTCCTCGGGGTTAGACAAGTCAATATCTATGAGTTTAGCTCCTGCAAGAATCTGCATTATAAGACCGGCTGTTACAATGGGTCCTATACCAAGTTCCATTAATGTACCTCTATTCGAGGCAAATATTATTTCTACCATGAGCAAATTAGGGCCTTGTCCAGCTGTAGCTATTCCGTATAATGGCGTGTTAGCCATTACAATATATGCTACTAGAGCAAGAGCTGTCCAGAAGAGACGCTCATAGAGTCCTGGTTTTTGAGCTGGTTTCTCGACAGTGGGTATATAGTTGGCAATTTTCGCCATAGCATCCAAGAGACCCATTGGCTAGCTCCCCACAGCCACTGATGCCTAATAGAGTCCTACAGAGTAAGGATTATATATTTTGCTAAGAAGCTGAATGCTATATTAATTTTCGATAAAAACGGAAACCCTACCCAAGTTGGTATTAGTCTAGATAAAACAAGATTACCTTATCACTCGCTTTCAGATAAAACTACTACTTCACCACCAGCTTCTTCTATTTTCTTACGAGCACTTTCAGTTATAGCTGGTGTTATTACTTTCAACGGTCTTGTTACACGTCCTCTACCAAGCACCTTGTTGAAGCCTAGTTTCGTTACATCAATCACTATTTTACCGTTCTCTTTTTCTGCAATACCTTTAGACTCGAGTTCATAAGCTATCTCGTCGAGAACACCTACATTGATACCGTTTATTTCAGCCACTATTGCTGGAGGCTGAGTAAATCCATGTTTACCAAACCAGTTTGGCGCATATTTCACTGTCCAGCTCCACTTATGTTTGTGGAAACCAACTAAACCGAAGCCTCCTCTGCTACCAGATTTCCTGTGCTGGCC
Source organism: Desulfurococcaceae archaeon MEX13E-LK6-19 (assembly GCA_029637525.1). NCBI lineage: Archaea > Thermoproteati > Thermoproteota > Thermoprotei > Desulfurococcales > Desulfurococcaceae > Desulfurococcaceae archaeon MEX13E-LK6-19. Next base: position 503,484 of record CP072660.1, on the reverse strand, counting down.
TATTCTACCCCATCCCATTGTACGTGTTCTGCCACGAAGTTTCCTTGATTTCTTCCTCCTCCTGACGACCATAACTCATCACCTTAGAGCATTTTCTTTATCAATTCATTTATTGCTTGTCCTCTATACCCTAACTCGCCACCATCATTAAAAGGCTTCTTTATACTACCTTTAAATCCTCCCCTAGGAGGATGTAGTCTAAAGACAGGTTTCACAAACTTTAGCTTATGATACTTTACTTCGCCTTTGAGAAGAGCGTCGGCTAGTCCCTCTATCCCACCTTTGATTGCTAGTTTTTTCTCTACAAACTCATCTGTCAATGGTTTATCGCCTATGATTCTACCTCGTTTACGTAGAAGCTCGATTAATGTCTCTCTATCAATCTCTCCCCATGTTGCCCAGTCTTTTATTTTTTGTAGCATTCCCTGTATACCGGGTAAGTCTGATGGATATAACACAGCATGATATTTCTTGTGAAGCCTCAATAATTTCAATGTATACTCTATATCAGGAGGTACGTCAACTCTTCCCCTAATCCTTATTATGGCATATAAAGGCATTTCCGGCACACCTTCACCCATAGTATTTACTTCCTCCAATCATAGGGTGTAACGAACTTATAGGTGTTCCTCAGAGCATCAAGTACAGCCATCGCGAAGTTGTAGGTTGTTCTAGTCTCTCCATAGGTCTCAGTCCAAACATCCTTGATACCGGCCATTCTAAGAACTTTCTTAGCAACATCACCAGCAACTAGACCCGTGCCAAGAGGAGCTGGCTTAAGAATAACTCTAACACTACCGGCTTTCCCTTGAATAGTAAATGGGACACTGTGTGGTCTACCGCAACCACACTCCCAGCTTCCACAACCTCTCCTCACTGGCGTTATATTCAGTTTAGCATTTCTAATCGCTTTCTGTAAAGCAACCAAGTATTGCCTCGCTTTCCCAGAACCTACACCAACAAATCCATCTCCATTACCAACAACTACGACAACCCTGAACTTAGAAACCCTACCAGCGTCAGTCACTTTCTGGACAATAGATACATCTAGTCTCTCATACTTCAAATCGGGAAGAAGGTAATCAACAATTTCGGGCTCGAGAAGCGGGAGATTTCTATCAAATATCTCCTTGAGACTCGTTATCTTTCCTTCCTTCACCATACGTCCAACACGTGTCCTAGGAACCCATTCCTCGATAGCAGCTCTATCTACAGCACTCATACTCATTCTCCTTCACCCCCTTTCTCCAGAACATCTTTATAGTCGTTTATAATCTTGTTTTTAACTTCCTCGAAATGCTCAGGAATATTCTCTGGATCAAAACCTCTCTGTAAATAGAGAGAAAATCTTTTCTCAAACAGTTCGGGGGATTCTTCCTTGAGTTTCTTAGCCCAAAGAGCTATGTGGACACCACGAATTCTATCCTCTGAAGGTACAACTTCGTCTGAAACCGGTACCTTTAACCCAACATCATTAGCTGCTTTTATTGCAGCAAATACTTTCGCGCCTTTCGTCGGGGCATGCAAACCTATATCGGGAACTGCATAAGTTACACCAGCTTTTTTCGCTCGCAAAGCCGCAAGCAATCCTGTCAAGTATGCTGCAGGAGTATTACCTAAACCAGCCTTCCACCCATACTTCTTCACAAGCTCCCTGCTATGTGCAGCCGCTATCGTTATATCGCCTTGAGGCGCTGCTTTAATTACCTGTACTATTACATGCTTTAACGTCTTCCTTACAACGAATCTCAAGTGGCCTGAAAGTATCATTCTGTATCTCTTATAGTAATTGGTTTTTCCTTCACGCCGCCTTCTTCTAGGTACCTTGTATGTTGGCCCCCTAGCCATTTACTTCACCTTACCTCTTTTAGGATCTCGTGTTCTTTGAGATAGTGTTTAAGGCTTGCCAGACTCTTGAAAACGCCTCCTTTAGCTAACCTGTAGAGTCTCCTATAAGTTCTCCTATCAATCATGTTATGGTCTCTTAGGTAACGCAGGAATCGTCTTATCTTCCTAATCCTGTTCATCCAATCCTCTTTCCTATCATGACGGGCAGTAGCGTCTCCCTTCCTGCGTCCATGGCCTCTTCTACGTCCCTTCTTCCTTTGTTCATGACGTACTTTCCATCTTGCCCTTGAGTTGCCATGAATAGGTTTTACCTTTATCACACCATCGTGTATAAGCCTTTTGATGTCTTCCCGTGTAATAGCCTCGGCAACATCATCAATTCTCTCGGGGTCAATCCATATTCTCGATACACCCACACCCAGGATTTCTGCGGCTAATCTTTTCTGGGTTGTCAAGTCGGGCATGTTACTCACCTCCTTATGGGATTAGCCAGTTTGAATCCACGCTCTCTTGCTGCTGTTTCTATTTCAATTCTCTTCTTCAAACCAACAGTGGAGGCAATATATATTATATGCTTATTCGGATCAAGATCATTGAGTTGGCTAACACTATTAACTACAACAGGCTCTAATCCAGTTGGATGAAGCCCCCTTACTTCAGCTGGTCCCCGATAACCTATCTCAACCATCGGCGGGTATCCTTTCAGCTTAAGCCTCATTTTATTATCATTACCTTTAGGTTTCCTCCACTTTGGATCATTTGCAAATTTTGGTTTCTTCCACCATAAATGCCTATAGAAATCAGGTTTCTTTGACTTAAGTTTCCTTCTCAACTCAAGTAAACGAGATAATCTGCCTGATTCACTCATTCTTCTTCACCCCAATCATAAATATATATTCCATCAGCGAATATCCTACGGTCTTTATCTTTGACTTTTGTAGCAAGCTCTATATTGGCAGCAGTTTGTCCAACATGCTCTATATCAATACCTTCAACAATAACATCTTCTCCTTCAACACGTACCTTCACATCATCACCAATAATCTTTGCTATTCTGTCGGCTTTTTCACCCAGGAAGTTCTTAATCCTAACAATTTTGTTCGCTTCGTCAACCTCTACAGATATTGGGAAGTGTGAGAATATTATCTTGAGCTTGTATCTGAAACCTTTGGTAACTCCTTTAATCATGTTCCTTATATGTGCTGCTATTGTTCCAACAAGCGCTTTTTCTCTTCGCGACGCAAAATAGGCCTCTACAATAACTTCATTATTTTCTTTACGTAACAAAATACCTCGTGCATGCGAAAAATCTCTTTCGAGAACACCCTTGGGTCCACTAACCTTAACCTTCATACCATTAATATCGACTGTCACGCCCTCTGGTATCTCTACAGTCTCAACAACATGTACTGCCTTAGCCATTGTATTCACCTCTTTAGTACACGTATGCCAATAGTATCCCGCCAGTTCTCTTTGCAAGAGCTTCTCTATGCGACATGACGCCATAGGGTGTTGATATTATTAGAATCCCTATATCTCTTGAAGGCAAATATCTTCTAAGCCAGTGGGGCATTTTCTCTAGATCGACATATTTTACTGGCAATCTAGGTTTAATGACACCGGTTTTATTGATCCTGCCAAGTAGCTGGACCTTAATTTTGCCCCAACGACCATCATCTATGTATTCAAATTCTCCAATGTAACCTTCTCTTTGCATAACCCTAAGTACGTTTATTATCAGCTTGGATGCAGGCCAAATCAGGGCTTCCGGTTTCGCCCTCATTTCAGCATTCCATATGGTCGCCAACGCATTAGCGAGCGTGTCCAGCATGACCATCTTTGTCTCACCCTACTCTCTGTCCTAGGGCATGGGAATAGGAAAACCTAGTTATATTTCTTAAAGCCTAGAGCCGGGGCTAACTCACGAAAACACTGTCTACACAAATAGAGACCATATTTCTGGATTACCGCGTCTCGGGAACCACATCTAATACATTTTCTCGATCCTTTCCCGAACTTGTGTTTTTTAGGTGGTCTATACTTGCCCATAAGCATACGCCTCCTAATCTATTTCTACACCGAATTCTTTATTCAAATAAACCATTGCTTCTTCCTTTGTAACCCTATGCCTACGTGGAATACTACGTTTTCTACATCTTCTTCTACGGAGAACTCTGAATCCAGGTCTCTCGAACGTGATAGCTATATCCATACCGAATATACCTACTTCAGGATCATACTTCATTCCAGGTATCATTATATGCTCTTTTATACCAAAAGATACGTTGCCAAACTCATCAAAACTTGATGCCTTAAGCCTGTATCCTACAGCTTCAAATGCTTTTCTAAGGAATTCTATTGCTTTCTCTTTTCTAAGCGTTACAATTGCAGCTATATTCTCTCCTTTTCTAATACCGAAATCTTTTATTGTCCTTTTTGCTCTACGTGGCACAGGTTTCTGTCCAGTAAGTTCCTCAAGAACCATTATTGCTTTGGGTAATCTTTCTGTTGCTGCTCCAACACTAATATTGACTGTAACCTTGGCTATCCTAGGTTTAAGCATTGGTTGCTTATTCCATTTTTCTATGATCTCATCAACGTTACTCACGTAGTCATGTAGCGGCATTACCATGCACCCTCAGGGAGTTTAATTAAGGGTTCTTCAACACCTATAGGGAATACGTAATCGAGGCTTGTCTGGAACTTATTACCATTCTTGTCTTCAAGCGTAACTATACTTCTAAATCTCCTTATACCCTTCTTTATGGAGACTATTCTGCCTACACGACCAACGTTACGTCCTCCTGCAATTATTGCTATCACACCTTCTTTCAATGGTACATAATCGAGAATCTCCTGGTTTGGTATAGCTAGTTTTACTGTACCAAGAGTATCATACACGTCTTCAACAGGATTTGTAGGGTCAGCAACACGTATAAGATGGTTCCTTCCATCATGTAGGTTTAACTGTATATGTCCTCCTTTCACTGTGGTCTTGTTCTCAATACGACAGAGCTTGAACGTAGCTTCTTCTTTCTCTATAGGCAATAACCTCATGACCTTAACTGGTACTGGAACCATTCTATATGTCTCTCCTGTATCTACAACCTCGAGTACATCCATAAGACCGACTGGGTACTTGTAGTTCTTCCTGACTCTCCCATCAACTTTAAAGTGTCCTTCAGCAATAAGCCTTCTTGCTTCTCTAGCTGTCTTGGCATACTTCAGTATGTCTCTTACGATAATAAGTAAGGGTATCGAGCGGCTTATTGGGTGAGGGCCTGGGGATGGTTTTACTGCCCATTTGTATTCTTTTCTAAGTATAGGCCAGAATCTTGGTGCCGCTAGTGCTTTTAAATGCCTTTTTCCACCCATTCTAGCCATTGCTATCACCTATTACTTACTCTCTTTTTCTTCAGCTTCCTCCCTACTACTCTGTGCTTTTTCACCTTCACTTAATTCCTCTTTTATAGTCTTTTTCCTCCTTTCTATAATGTCTCTTCTCCTTGGATCACTTAAGTCAAGCTTTACAATCATTACCTTGGATGGATGAATAGGGTAGTAAACAGGTGTACCGTCAGCCTTCTTAATCTGTGCCCCTTCAACGTAGATCCTTATACGCTTGAGGTCTACTTCTACAACCTTGCCTTCATGACCGGCAAAATCTCCTCTCATAATTCTTACTACATCTCCTTTTCTTACAGGCAGTCGTTTTACACCATATTTTTCCCTAAGCTCAGGCGATAGAGGAGCGTTAAAGAATTTATGCCTTATGTGGAGTGGTGCATTAAAGAATGCTTTTCTCTGTTTACTCGGTTTTGATGAAGTAGTTAATACCATTCTATTCCACCTCCTAAATTCAAACAATTATTGTCGCAATACTCGCAATCTGAGGCCATCTCTCAGCAGCTTCTTTAGCTATCGGTCCACGTATCTCACTACCTTTTGGAGTTCCTTCTGGAGTAACTATGACAACTGCGTTGTCTTCAAAGGAAACCCATGTACCATCTGGTCTTCTATAAGGTCTTTTTTGCCTCACAATAACGGCTTTGAAGATCTGTTTTCTCATCTCAGGTGTACCTTTCTTAACAGTAACTACAACAAGATCTCCTACGCCAGCTGGCGGTATTCTCCTTAGTCTACCCTTATACCCCGGTACACCAATAATCATAACTTCTTTTGCTCCACTATTATCAGCAACAGTAACATAAGAACCTACTTGAAGCCCTGTATTGATTCTTCTCCTAGCTATAGCTGGTTTTCCACGTCCTTTCTTGGGCATCACCTACCACCTTCACTACTTTTCCTTTCAACAACACCAAGGACTACAAAAGCAACTGTTTTAGCTAAAGGCCTGGTCTCACCAATAATGACGACATCTCCTTCTTTAGCATTTATACAAGGGGGATTATGTGCATGTATTTTCTTGTGACGTTTCTCATATCTCTTATACTTCTTCACATAATGCAGGTAATCATGCCTAACGACAACAGTTCTCTGCATCTTGGCGCTAACAACAACACCTGTCAGTATAGTCCCACGTACTTTAATATGACCATGCCATGGACACTTAGGGTCATTACACTCTTTTTCCGGTGGCTTAATTCCCGGTATACCAATATTCCTTGTAGCCATGACTCATTCCTCTCATCTACTATTTTTTCACTATATTCTTCAACCTATCCTCCGGTCTACCTAAAATCTGATACCCCCTTATAACTACTTTCTCACCTGTTGGAAGCTGTATCTCGTAAACACCATGTTCCTTTAAAACTCTTTTCCTCTTCCCTTCAATAGTCTGTATGAGAAGAGTCTTTTGAGTCTCGTCAACTATAATGCCTCTAACGCAAACTAAAGAAGGATCTGTATGTTCGAGTACATGTATATTTAATCCTATTAATTCATGATAAAATATGTTCTTTCTCGTATGTTTCAAAAATACTACCCATAACGGGAATTATACTAAAGTAGTTAATAAACCGCAGCCAGCGTCTTTGGGTTATTTTTCACGTTTCTTCTGTTTCTCTTTTTCTTTAGCTAGTTCTTCTTCTCTCATTATTGTCAGTATTCTAGCTATATCTCTTCTAATGTTTCTTATTCTTGCCGTATTAGTTAGTGTCCCCACTCGTGACTGCATTCTAAGTTTTAGTAGTTCTAGTCTAAGTTCATTTAGTTTCTTAATACGTTCTTCTGGAGGCATCTTCCTTATATCATCAGGCTTCACTTTGCCCAACCTCCTCCTTCTTTTCTACAGGAGTTTCAACTGGTTGAGGACGAAGTTCTTCAAGTTCTTCCGGTTTAAGCTCACGTATTGCAACATAATCTGACGGGCGTAGACCTGGTTTTACGATAATAACTTCTACTCCATAAACACCTCTCTTCAGTAGAGCTTTGGCAACAGCTCTATCAACAATGTACTCGACATGATCACCAGCTTTATAAATTCTTCCTGCCTTAAGTTTCTCATAACGAGCTCTTTCGGATCTAAGTTTACCGCTTATAACTATTTCTGCTCCCACAGCACCAGCCGCCATTATCCTTCTCAACATGGCTAAAGCAATTCTACGATAAGGTATCTCTTTCTCTAGCGCCCTAACTATTCTGAAAGCTACAATACGAGCATTTAGATCAGGGTCAGGTACGGGGGATACAGTAATGTTCGGGTTCTCTAAGTTAAATCTGCGCTGTATAATCTGCGATAACTTTCTGATAACGCTTCCTCCTCTACCAATTATTCTCCCAGGATACTCGGCATATATTATGACACGATACCCCGTTGGGGTCTTGTATAAATCGAGACCTGCATAGCCAGCTGTATAGAAGTAGTTTGCTAAAAACTCGTCAAGCATTGCTTTCTTTAGATTATATTCCAAGAAGTATCTCTTTATTCTCGGGCCAGTCATTTTAATCAAACCTCCTCAACAACTACTTCAACACTACTTCTTCTATCAAACTTGGGGGTTGCACGCCCAAAAGCACGAGGCATCCAGCGTTTTAATGTAATACCCTTATGAGCAGCAATATGTCGTATTACGAGCTTCTCTGTATCGAGTCCCTTGTTCTCAGCATTGTTTTTAACGTTCTCTAACAGTTTTAGTACAAATCTTGCTGCTTTAACGGGATATCTCCCGCTAGGCCACTTCCATTTGTCGGCCATACCACGCTTATGCGCGATCTTACCTTTATAACGCTTAAACGGGACTGGCTCTTTTAACTCAATAACTCTTTTTAAGAACTCTATTGCTTTGTCAAGCTTCCATCCCTTTATTGCATTAACTAATTCTCTCATATCCTTTACCGAGACATCGACATCACGTATTACTGCCTTAGCTATTTTTGACTCATCTCTAACTTTGTATGAGTAATGCCATTCTGGCATATTTTATCACCCATTACTTCAGTGATACGAACATACTGCTCCTTGTAGCCTTAAGTCCTGGCTCACCATGTTGTACTCTCTTACAGGTTGGACTAAACTCACCAAGATAATGACCTATCATTTCAGGAGTTATCTTTACAGGAATAAACTCTTTACCATTATAAACAGCAATCGTGAGACCAACCATCTCGGGAAGTATAATCATGTCTCTAACATGCGTCTTCACAACAACTTTCTTGCCTTGCGCCATTAACGCTCTAGCCTTTCTTATCTTGGCTAGAAGTTTTACCTGTGCCTCGGTCAAACCTCTTTTCAGACTCCTTCTCTGACGTGCAGGGAATAGGTTTATAAGTTCATCCATTGGCATATCAAGTAATTCTTCCAATGTCTTACCTCTGTACCTGAATTTCTTCCATTCCGGCGGGATTTCTATTGTTGCTGATGCCAAGCCCCACTACCCCATAACATTATTGTTTCTCAGCCACACATTTTCCAGTCTTTTACTCTCCTTTACAACGCCTCCTTTTAAGTTTAGCTTTCTCTTAAGAATAAAGGGTATTACATAAGGGGAATCAACTATAATGACGTCCACACCTAGACCAGATATTTTATGGGCCAGATCGATATTGTGATCAGGATGAGTTATCACAATAACCTTATGACCCTTATTGACCATATCTACAACAGTCTCGAGAGGGTTACCTGGAAGGGTTTGTTTAAGGTCGCTAATCAGTATGATTATTGATTTATTCCTACATAGAGAAAGAGTTTTCTTTAACGCTCCAGCTATATCAGTGTAACCACGAAAACTAGTCTCCAAAATATTTTCTAGAATATTCATAAGTACACTTTTCTTCTTTCTATCGATCCTAATAACTGATGGTGTTTCAGAAAATACAACAACATATCTAACTCTATGAATAACTGCAGCTAGTGTCATGAGCGCCCAGAGACTATATGGCAGCATCGATCCACTTGTATCGAGAACTGCAATTATGTCCTTTCCTTTTATTTTCTTCGAGAAAAGCATTTTGTAGTTAAACCTAATGAACTGGTAAATAGTGTTCCTAATAGCTACATGTTCTCCACGTAATGTAACAATTTTCCGTCCTTCATACTTGGTGCCCTTCCTAAATACAACATTTCTTAAGAGCCTATAACCTAGTTCTAAAGCCTTTTTTAATTCTTCACGTGAACTTACTAAGTTTTGATCTCTAGCAATAAAGATAGTATACTCTAAAAGAGCTTGTTTATCCTGAAAACTAAGTTTATTTAAAGCTCCATAAAAATCATTTTCTAACAGACTCTCATATATGGGCTTATACTTCGGATCTAAGTTATTAAAATCAATTTTTCTTAGATAATGACCTGCATAATCTAGATATGATTCATCACCAGTAATATAATATTTAATCAATTGTCCTAATGCTTTACCCAAAAATATTCTATTCTTCAGCCTTTTGTTAACCGATGAATTCAATGAAGATAATGTTATAAGATCGAATTTATCAAATAACTCCTCCTTATCACCAATACTCTTCTGAAGCTTGGAAACTATTTTCATACGTTCCTTGAGAGGTAATCCCGATATCTTATCGATTATTTTTTCGGGCTCAAGACTTTTTGCATCACCAATATTAGAAGAGACCGACATTGTCTCAAACAATAATGTATCGTCACTATAACCAGTATGCTTCATTAATTTGTATACAATTTTGCGTTGCTTTCCTTTAAGATGATGACCCTCAGAAAGTATACGTGAAATCCTTGTAAGAATCTTTTTGCCCAACCCTTTATTTCTTGAATGAGCTGCATGCATACTTAGTTTAAGAAGCTGATTAAGTGATGCCTTATCAAGAATATCTTCAGTAAGTAGTTTAGCCCAATGATATGAAGGTATCTCGGGAATATACTTTATTACATCATCAATACTAATTTTCTCCAAGCCATACTTACTTCTTTTAACCAGCTTAACGAATTCATTATATCTTACAGCCCTTAATCTACCACTTTTATCACGTCGTATCACACCTATTTTCCTTAAGAAAATATATTCCAAGAGATCTTTTTTAGAAGCTGTTGGAGGAAATAGATCTGTGGTAGACAAGTTTTTCCCAAATTTGATTCTTGAAACGATCCTACTACTCTCTATAATATCATTAATACTGGTTATTTGTTTCCTACCTATAAAGTACTCTTTTATCTCTTTTTCTAGATCCTCAGTCCACTTTACCGTTGTGAAAACTGATTTTGCCAGATAAATAATATCGTCTACTTCAACACCGCCTTTTAGTGCAGCAAATGTCTCCAGCATATCTGCATAAAGGTTTACTTGTGATGGAGGAACACGTATTTTGTGTCTATTGAGGAATTCTACTAATCGAATAGTTATGTCGTACGTAGAAGCGGCGGCATCTCCTTTAATCGTTTTATCGTTACTTGAACACACTGTACAAGAGGTCTTGAACAAGCTTCTCATCCTCCAAATTCTTTATCAATACTACTTCACCGGATTCAATAACATCTCTATTGTCAACAACTTTTTTACCACGAGATACGGCAAGTCTTACAGCGAGCGATGCCCAAGACACTGTATCTGCTGGACCCGGCTTATATGATGCCTCCTTTCTAAGTTTATTAACCACATCAATCATCCTTCCTAAGAGACTCGATGGGATCATGTTATAATCTTTGTCTAGTCTCAATTTAAGAATCTGGGCTTCAGTCTCGGGATCAGGATAACTAAACTTTATTCTAATTACACGACGCAAGAAGGCATCACTTAATTCATTCTGTGCAATGTCTTCAGGGTTGCTAGTCAGAATAACTTGGAACCCTATATCTCTTTGCACATATACCTTCTTAAGCTCGGGAACAATAATTCTTCGTTTATCAATTATGTCTAGAAGCATATTCTGAAATTCTTCACTGCTACGTCTTATCTCGTCAATAAGTATTCCTGTATTAAGTATTAGCGCTGCCAACAGAGGTCTTGGTATGAAACTTTCTTCATTAAATCCTTTAGACATCGCCATTACAGGATGGAAATCCCCTATTACACGATATTCATCATAATTCTCACTACAAGGGAGAATAAAAGCCGTCTTACCCGACCACAGAGTAAGTATTGCTTCGCCTATCTCTGTTTTCCCTGTGCCCGGTGGTCCTTCGAAGAGAACAGGCCTATTGTTCATAAATGCTGCAATTGTTAGATACACTACACGAGGTTCTACAAGAAGCTTATACTGTGTACGTAGTAGTTCAAGTATTTTGACAGGGTTTCTTACTGGTTTACGTTCTTCTATCACCTGACCATAGATTTCCCAGACTTTCTTTACAATAGGATCGATAGCTATACTGTTTTCTCTAGCAACGTTCTTTGACAACACTTTTTCCCCTGCCATGTTCGCTATACATAATATATATACTACCTTATATTCAGTAATCATTATGACGGTCTAGGGTAGATAGAAGATAGAGGGCTTACAGCACGTGAAGAAAGAAGTGCGCATACACTGGGTCAAAGGATACGGTGAAGGAGAAGTATATTATACTCTCGTGTTTAGAGAAAAAGCCATCACCATATGCAAATTAACAGAAAAGATCGTATCACGAAAAAAGAGGTTTAAGGGCAAAATAGATAACGCAATAATTCAAGCATTGATCCAAAGACAGGACTATGGATTCTGTGAAGACATACCATACGATGAAATAACTAGAATCAATAGATCTAGTTTTAACGATAAAATATGTTTAATGATCGAATTAAAGAGCGGAGAGACTCTGTTTTTCTATATTGACTACAAGAAGAAGGAGCTTTTAAAACAAGGTTTGAGATTGTACAAAAAATACATGAATTTATGTTAAAAAATACCCAACGGGCTAATGGCGTTACTCGGCCTTTGCTCTGAAGTAGTGGCCGTTTGGACACCTGTAGAGGCCGATCTTAACGCCTTTCCTGCCCTTGGGTGCTAGTATCCATGTTTTGATTGGTTTGTCTACCTCAGCTCCACACTTTGGACACTTGGGCATGTGTGTTCACCCCTTACGCATACGAGTTCTTTTTCATGATTATTCTATATGCTGATATATTTTTAAGCCTTTACGTCAATGTATATTGATACTACTTGCTTGTTGATAAAAAACGTTTAATTGTACATTAAACATTGTTTACTAAATAGGCGATGCAACCATGCGTATTACTGCAAATAATTAAAACAGGCAATTAAATATTCTTAATAAGATCTCTTCCTAGGGTTCTATTAAATCTAAAAACAAACATTACATGGGCTGTTTAAATATGGGTTTAAATAGAGTCAAGAAAATTAGCCTTTTCTTCTACCTGTTCTTCTTGCCGCAATATGACCGACTTTCTGTCCTGGTGGTGCTGTTCTAGCAACAGTTGACGGGAATGATACGCTCTGGTGACTTCCACCACCATGTGGGTGGCTTACAGCATTCATTGCCACACCTCTCACTCTAGGCCATTTACGCGCTTTTACTTTCCATTTGTGGTATGCTGCACCAGCCTTCAATAATGGTTTTTCTTCTCTTCCACCACCTGCTATAACGCCTATTGTTGCACGCGCATTATTTGGTATCTCTTTTATTTTACCGCTAGGTAATTGTATTAGTGTTTTTGAGCCGCTTCTTCCAACAATGACGGCATATGCTCCTGATGACCTAGCAAGTTTTCCTCCATCACCTGGCCTTATCTCGATATTAGAGATCTGTGTACCCTCGGGTATCACGCCAACAGGTAGTATATTACCGTTGCTTATCTCTGCTTCAGGACCGATAGCTATTACTTGGTTCACATACATTCCTTCAACAGCTGGCATCAAGAATTCTTCTCCATTTTCAAGAACTACCTTTGCTAGAGGAACCCATCTACCAGGGTCATGAAGTAAATCTACTACACGCCCACGTAGCGTAGTGCCAGGAGGTATAGATGGGTATCTCGCTGGACCTACCCTCAAGTGCCCACGGTTTCTGAATGTCGGCGACCCTCTACCCATTCTTTGTACAAGAATACGTTTACCCATTGTCTTCCTACACCTCTACACCTAGATCTAGATTAGACCGAGATGTGTTGCTATTTCAGATGCCCTATACTCAGGTGCGAGCTTGACATAGGCTTTTTTCTCGCCACGCGGTGTTATTAATGTTCTTACTTTTTCTACTTTTACATTAAATATCGTTTCAACAGCTCTCTTTATATCCTGCTTGGTGGCTTTCCTGTCAACTATGAATACTAGCGTGTTCTCTTTCTCTATAAGCGTGAGTGCTTTCTCTGTATGGAGAGGCCTTATTAAAACCTTGTAGATGTCTGTCAAAGTGTTATCACCTCATATTTTCTTGCAATTTCCTCAAGTGCTTTTTCAGAGAACACAGTCAGTCTTCCAGGGACGCCGCCGGGAGCTAGATGGAGTATACTTAGCAATTTAGGTGTAACCACGTCGACTCCTGGCAGATTCTCCACTGCTTTCCTTATAGGCTTGTCTTTATCTGATATCACAAATAGTATACTCTTTGGCTCAACATATCTTCTTCCTCTCATTTTTCCCTTACCTGCCCTTATTCTAATCCTCTCATGAGCTCTCTCAACGTCTTCCCATAAACCTAGTTTTTGTAGTAGTGCTTTTGCGTCTTTTGTTCTAACAACATTATCTTCAACACTGTTTTCTATTACCACCGGTAGTTTATCTACAGAAAACACGTGACCTCTAGCTTTAACGAATTCTATATTAGCTGTAGCAGCTAGTGCTGACGCTATAGCTAGCGCCATTTCTTTCTTATTAATCTCCTCATGGATTCTTCTATCAGGTCTAGGTGGAAACGCTCTATGTCCTCCACGAGCAAATGATATAAATGCAGCCCTACCATTAGGGAGCCTTGGAACACGAGCTATACCGTGACCCACACCCCAGCTTCTTGCCGTAGTTCTTTTACCAGCAAGCGGGTCTCTACCCTTGGGTTGTAGTCTTGCTGTAAATGCCGATAAGAATGCCCTTCTGATCAAATCCTTGCGTATTGGTATGCCAAACACTGGTGGGAGCTCTATTTCTTTTACTACATCACCATAACCATTATACACGTTTGCTTTTACTTTACTTATAGACACGGGTATAACAATAGACCAGACCATTTAAACCACCATTAGACTCCTTGTTTACTTGTGAGACTTAGGTAGACTATTTTCGGAGTAGATTCAGGTGTCCATGCTGGAGCTCTTATTGGATGTCTTAATACGATCAGTCTCTTTCTCGGCCCTATGACTGAGCCTTGTAGAGCAATATAGTGTGTTTTCACAATACCGTAACCTATGAATCCTCCGGCGGGTGTGACTTCTATGCCGTTTTCACCCATCATTATAATTCGTTTATTGTATTCAGTCCTCCTATGGAACCCCATTTGACCTGGCTGTGGAGTTGTGCTTACAGTACCGAAGCCAGGGCTTCTGCTACCAATTTTCCTGCTTCCTTTCCTGTGTTTATGCCATCTAGGTAATTCTTTAACTCCAAATCTCTTTATGACGCCTTGGAACCCTTTACCTTTTGTTACACCTATCACATCAACAAATTGCCCTGGCTTGAATACATCAAATACAGTAATGTAGGTCCCCAGGATCTTTTTCGCATACTCGATTCTTTCACTAATATCTTTTCCACCACCAATCTTTACCTCTATTAGTTCTGGCTTCTTTTTACCAACACCAGATATTATTGGAACTGTTGACAGGATCACACGTACATCGTCTACTTTCTCCGAGAAAAGTTTCTCTAATTGTTGCTCCCAGTTCTTCTCGAGGAATTTGTACTTGTACTCAGAAGCTTCATCAGGCTTGACTAGACTCGGCAATCTCTTTCTTAAGCCTTTTAGATATCCTCTAACTATATCCTTGGGCTCCTTCTTGATAAATGGACTGGTAGCAAACTTGTTGGCGATATTTTCTAAAGCCTCTATAGGGCTCCTCCAAACCTCTCCTATGGTTCTATAACCGTAGGTTGTATCGTAGCGATATCCTCTAACAGCTAATACTATCATAGGCGGTGTTTCTAGTACTGTCAAAGGCATGAATATTTCTTTACCAGAGGTATAGCTATCCGGCCTATCATCGATAACTATCGCGTGCGTCATACCGGCTTTGTAGGCAGCAAAACCAAGCAGTAACGGCTGTTCTGACACCACCTCAGGCCATGAGCGTACTCTAGGGACTATATCAGCTGCTCTTTTCCTGGGCCTAACCCCTAAGCTACCATGCCTTGGCGCACTATGTTTTCGATGGCCCATAACTTGTCACCTTCAATGCTATTCCAGTCTAACAGAGATAGGGTCTATTAAATTCTACTCATCTTCTATTCCTTCAGGACAATGTTTAGTAATGCTAGAGACGCATATATTGCTTCTTCTGTTCTAACAGTCTTCGTTCCCTGGCATGGTATCGTATTAACTACTAGATCAACTAGTTCGTCGAGATCAAAACCCATACTACTAAATATTTCATAGAGTCCCGCATAAGGTCCTCCAAATAATACATAAACTCCCTTGTAGCTAGTAAGTTTCTTCGATAATACACGGAGGGTCTTTATATCCACTATCCTGCCTTTTCTACTGGTAGCAATCAAGTAGTATCCTTTTGCTCTATAATCTTTAATGGAGTTTATTATATTACTGTCTCTTATACTTGGGCCAAGATAGATTGTTTCTTCAAACTTCTTATCATATATAGCCTTTAACGGATTAATTGAAACAATATTTATTACTACTAATTCATTTACGCTAGGACATTCTTGTTCGCAAAAAGTTTTTACATGATTCTTTAAACCAGCATCTACAAGCATATATTTTCTCTTAGACTCAACAACAACTCCAATCCTATACTCTCCATTGCTTGGATGCTTACCCACGTCAAATACATGAAGCCTCAATGGCGGTGCAATACCTATGTATTTGAGGTCGTTATCAAGCGGTACTAGTTTCTTCCTTAAATACGGGGGTGTTGTAAGGTATCTATGAATTTTCTTAATTAATCGCGAATACCTTGTATGGCTTTCTTCAGATATAGTACCATCGTTATAAATTATTATTTCATCTACACGAAAAATAGCAGCAGCCCTAAGTACTAGAGAGGTTTTCAAAGTCTTTTCTCTAAGGCTAGGTTCTGTCTCAAGGATAGAAGAAGGGATCCCTAGTACGAGAGGTTTACTCCTCTTCATCAAAAAACATTTGGTATTCTTATTCACTTCCTATACTTCCCCGACTTCTTCTCTTTTCCCTCCTCACCAGGCTTCTTCTCTTTGGTCATAAATAGACTCGTTCTCTGGCGACCACCCATCAATGACCCCCTTTATTAGAGCTCTCCTGCTAACTAATATATTTCATCTATTATATTTGATTAGGTAATGAAGTGGTGTTGTAGTAATTATAATCCTGTCCTTTTGTCTTAAAGTTCTCAAAAAAGGTACTTGAAAGCTATTCATTAAAGCTCAGCTACGACCGCACTCTCCATCAAGAGAGTCGGTCAAGCCCACCATTCATCACAGCTCCTCAACAAGGATTTAATATTGTTTCCAAGTTTTAGCTCTTTTCTTCAATAATGATGGTGGTTCTATTCTTACAAAGACGGGATGTGGATCAAGAGAATTTAGTATTAGTGCCTCACCTATAGAGAGTCTCTTGAGACTTTCTATTACTGATCTCTTGAGACCTAATATGCGGGAAACTTTGTATAGGTATTCATCACTATGACTGCCAAACACTATTAGTACATGAATGTTTTCAATGATCTCACCAGGTATATCCTCAATGTTTTGAGTAGCGAGAACTATTCCTACACGTCTGCTTCGCCCTTCTTTAATAAGAGTATAGAGAGCCTTGACGCTGCCTATACGCCAAGCTTCATCAATAACTATTAATTTATCCCTAAGCTTACCTGAAGACACTAAATATGCTGCTAAATGAAGTATTAGACCACCATAGATATTTTGATACGCCGTTCCATAACCATTGAGATCGAAAAGTGCACCTTTACTAATATACTCTATAGCTTTATCGTAGTTAGGAGTTGTAGTTATTAAGTCAATAACGCTTGACAAAATAGATAAGTCGGGGTCTAGAAGCAGCTTCTTAGGGTCGTTAATATATTTCTCAATGTATCCACCCAGTATTACTTTCACTATATTAGATGCTTTCCGCGGATCAATCTTCATTACTTTAGTTAGTATATCGGATACTATTAGAGCCCAGTCTATTGATGAAACTATTGCTGGTTTTACAAGTATGTTCAAGGGTATTTCGAGAGGAGTTACTTTCGGTACCAATTTATCATCAATAAGTTCAGATAAATCTCCCTTGAAATCTATGACTAATGGAGTGTTACCATACAATGATATATAGTTCTCTATGATAAGTGCTAGTGTTGAAGTTTTCCCTCTTCCTGTAGGACCTACTATTAATATGTGTTTATGAAACATTTCTTTGTCGATAAACACAGGCCAGCCTGTATCAATATCTATTCCCACGTATATACCTGTATAATTTTCTACAGCTGGCTTCTTGACCCTTGGTAGCGGTGCTTGAAACGCAAGTCTTTTGTCCTCAATTAAAATCGACTTGACAGGTGAGCTGTCTATTATCCCCATCTCATATTTTATAATGTCTTTAATCTCTTTCTCAGAGGCATCTCTGATCTTGAAGCCTAAGGAAGAAGAAAATAAAGATTTAATAATGTCTGCCAATTGTTCCATTGATGTAATCACATCATTAATACTATTTGGATCCGCCTCTCCTCTTATCTTGAACACTGTTACAACCCTTACTATGTCATTTGCAGAAAGAATCCTACTGTAAATTCTCGTAAGTATATCCAGTCGTCGCTCAAGTTTTTTCATCACATGAGGCTCCTTTATGGTCTCCATAGCAGCTTTGATGTTAAGCATTTCGTTCTCTATATTTCTTCTAATCTTCCTAAGGTCTCTTGCAAGTCTTATCGTCTTGACCTCGCTTCCCGGAGGTAGTTTTGAGAAAACTGCTGTGAATCTTTCAAGTATTGTGTAAAGTTCTTGAGGATCCATATCTCTGAGACCAAACTCTGCTTCTTCTACAATCAAGTATTTTATTAAATGGATCTTCTTCCCAAAATGAACCATTAGGTAACTATTTTTTATATGAACCTCGATTTCATCGCCAATAATTTTTCTGAGGATATCACCGATCTTCACTAATAATCATCCTCACAAGAATCTTTAATATAAATATTAATGAAAGAAATACGACATTGATCAAGGTTGCCGATACAGGGTCTATTAGTAAATAAGATAAAGGAACAATAACAACTATCATAAACACTATAATTTTTTCTAGAGGGGTTCTCATTTTTATGCACCCACGAGTATTATTCTAGCAATGCTTGGGGCAGCCCCTCCAAGCAATCTAGCTAAAGCTATCGAAGCAGAGAAGAGGATCGCTATGTATGTTAAAGGAGCTATAAACAAGTTAAATACCATATAAACGACGGGTTTAACAAGATCTGTTGGCTCAAATTGATAAAGTCCCGCAGAATCCCTCACATAATACACTTCTTCAACATTGGGCTTGAGGTCAAGACTACTGTATTTCACGTAAACCCTGAAACTATGGACACCACTATCAATAAAGTATTTTAATGCCCTAAAGTTTATTCCATACCAATTATAAACAACAACTACATCAGGATCCCTTAATACACCATCAATAAACACATAAGCATTATCATCGTAGTTTACAACTATGTATACTACACCTTTATCTTCAACATAAACCGTAAAATATATGATCTTGTCTAATACAATATCTTTTAATTCACAATTCTCTAGATAAATATATCGTAAATCATTAATATGTATTATAGGAAGCACTATAGATAAATTATACTTACCATCCCCCGCATCAACATAATCCTTCAATGGATCAATAGTCAACCAGTATTGGAGACCGCCATATTCAACTAATACAATATACTCTTTAGTTGATGGAAACCCCTTATCAGGGCTTGATGCATCAATAACACCATCTCGATTACCAAGATATTTTGCCAATAACACGTCTTTATCAGAGGTATAAATGTTAATGACGGGATAAGATACTGATGAATTCAACAAGTCTACAATGTTTATATAACCATAAGCAACACCATACTCAACTAGAATCGACTCATTAAAACCAGGTGGTTGACTTACTGTTTCGACATAAGCAGGCATTAACGGTAGTCCTATAGAGAAAACCATTATGACCGCTATCATCATAGAGCCACTAACTCTAGTTAATCTAAAGGGAATAGAGTGCAACAGTATTCCTAAAGCAAGTATCTTAGACCCATAGGTTACTATTATTGATGAAGCTATCGATAATGAAAGCAACAGAAATAGTATATTGGTTAAGTTATTGATGAGCGATGATATTATAGAGTTTGCTATGAACTGTAGACCACTCAAACTAAGACTGACGCCAATAAACTTAAGAATAACAAGAAGAGTAACAACAATACTCGTCTTGAATCCTAGCCAAAGAAAGAAGCTATTCCAGTCACTACCAAATAAAGACCCTAGATAATTTATGATGCTCAAGAGCAATGTGTATGAAAAGATCAGTATTGCAGAAAATACTCCATCAACCATTAATGTGGGAGCCCACTTCTTTACGCCATAAAACGGTAATGGAATCATATAGAGAAGTACTCCCAAATAGTAAGATAATATGCTTAAATAGAATGCTATTATGAGAAACTCGTACTCCATAAAAATATCACCCCACAAACAATTTTTCAGTAGTATCAGTCCGAGCAATTCACTTATGGTGATGGTGGCGGCGGAAATGGTTGTTGTACTTGTGCTGTAATATATGCTATTAGGGCGAATACGGTACTACCCATGGCTAGCCAAAATGCCGCCCATACAGCATCCTCTATGAATCTATGTCCTGTTCTTTTAACTCTAAGGAAAGGTATTGGCGAACCTTTCAATGCCCATCCTACAGACCATGTCAGAAAGAACATTATCCACGCTATTATCATTACATTGAGTACTAGATCCTGAATAAACGATATAATATCACTCATTCCATCTCCCCGGAGAATATCAGCCGCTTATATAATGGAGGGGGTAGAGTGAAACTGTATAAGGTATTACAGTAATTGAATCGTCTCGCTGTAATACCAGGTATTTTCCTAGAAATGTCTGTACCGCCTTTACAGAGGGGTCAAGATATCCCTCACTAGTAGCAATTACTTGACCATTAAGAACCATTAGCCATCTGTTCTTATACGATATGTATAAGTCTATATCACTAGTATTCTCCAAAATTTTTATTTCTAAATAAGATATTGGCTTAGGATCTATCTTTATTCTGATAGTATCATCCATTGGTGTTATGGTATATTGTATGCTCGTATTATCTATATAGACTATTCTCACCAATAATGGTACACTGACATTTTCAAACACGAGCAAGGGCTCAATAAAGTTTATTTCATTCTCTATTAAAGTATTTTGAACAAATTGTATGTTTGAAGAGTTTACTGTCATAAATGAATCAGAGTATATCATGGTAAGATTATTCCAGAGATCTATTATGATTATGGTATCTCCATAGAACTCTATAGAGGTACCAGATACATTGACAACACCTGGTACAGTATATTTTAATATTGTTTCAGTAGAATTACTTAGATATATACCGATGAAGTCATTAATTCTATAGACTAACCCATTAGTTACATTAATATTTTCAATAATCAGATCATTTATATCAATAACACTATCCGGTAAAGCACGAGATGCATTAACTAATACTAGCTTTCCATAGTAACCTACTTCGAGAAAACTACAGCTAGTATTAATGACTTTTGATCCATCAATATAGACCGTCACATTTATCGGCTTATCTAACTCTAGGATTATCTCTATAGAAACATTCCTATAACCATCGTTATCTACATAAAACTTGTACTCATTTGCCAGAGAGTCTCCATAGAGAGACACTATTCCTGAAGACAATACCTTTACACAATAAGTATCGTTGTAATTACCATTAATACTCGTTACAAGTGTAACGTTGACATTTTCACTAGTAGGATTTGTTATGTATACCGTGTAGCTAATATACGTTTCAACAGAAACAGTATCAGATATATTGGTAGGTAATTCTAGATCTAAGCTAATAATTTTGTCGAAAACATCATTAGCAGGAGTAGACGTATAAAATGAGTCATAGAAACTAAATGAGTACCTCGTTGAGCCAACATATACTAAGACATTATAACTAACATAAACCGTCGCCCTATAGTAAGTGCCTGTATCAACTCCTTGAATAACGATCTTATCCACACTATGAGTAAAGTTCAAGAAAAGCTTGTTATAACAGTTAATTCTATTTAAATTAAAGTTGCCCAAGACCCTATGTTCTGTTATGTAGAAGTAATAGTTACTTTCTATGCTATTAAAATACCATGGTTCAGACAATGGGATATAGTATGTATTATTAGAGAGTATAGTTATGTTGTTGACGTATTTTATTCTCCCATAGGTATTTAGAACATAAGGCAATGCCGAGTCATTATACGTGGATTTTTTAAAGTCACCCCAATTAATTACTTGTTTAATACTAGCAAACTCAAGTTCTTTTACAAAATCATTTACTAGTACCGGATCATATGTTTTATTTAATACGTAATAGCTATTTTTATACACAATAACTCTTTTGTAAGGATTAATCATTGGGGATACGAAGAAATACTCATATCTACCATTAATTGTTCTGAGAACTGATATATCACCTACTAACATGTTTAAAGAAATTGATGGAGGAATTATTGTATTCTTGAGAATGTACTCTTCAGTAGTTGCATTAAGATGTTTTTTAACAAGAATATCGATAATTGCTGGTGTTTTGTAATGTCTTATCAATACTATTTCATCATATGAAGTGTTAATAGGTCCAATCAGTAAATAATTCTCCTTCCAGACAACAGTATTTAGCTTGTTTACTATAGTGCTATTACTCTTTGCATCTATATATAGAGCGTAGTATTCACCAACGTATTCTATTGATGTAATTAAGTATAATGAGCCATTTATAACAATATATTTCGCTATATTGTTTAATACATCTTCGTGCCCAGCAATTTTTTCGCTGAACCGGATAGTATCAGTTACTGATTCCATGGCAATAATTGTCAGTAATGATATCATAAGCATTGACGCTATGATTGTATAGACCATAGGATACTGCGAAATACCTTTAGCCAATACAGTACTCACCTCTATCTGTATTTATGATCACAATTATCGTAGGATCTTTTAACATGATTATTATGGAACTATGTTCGTTACAAACAATGCCTTGTTCGCTGATTGTCGCATTAATGAATTCTATGAAAACCCTTTGATCTTCATACAATGTCGTATTCTCTACGACTAATATTATGCTTCCATTTTTCATCAATGATATCTTGCTTATGGTTATTTCATCGACAAAACCTATGATAATAACACTAATATTGTCACTATATTTCTCAACAATAATTGTATCATATACACCATTGTAAACGTTATGTAGTGCTTTGTTATAGTATTCTCTTATACTGACAAATGCAGCTGTAGAAGCCAGTGTCACCATAGATAATGTTATAATTAAGGATACATAGCTCGATAAAGCCCTCATTTCTTTTACTCCCTACTTTTTCGCATCTTTAAAAATAAGACCCCCCTGACCGATACTTTCTTTCCTAGATCGTAGAAAAGCATTAGTTATAATTTATTAGACTCCATTGTAATTCATGACAATGGGGTAATAGGTAGTCGACATAAGGAAAAGCAGGTAGAAAGTAATGATCTGGCCTACAACAGCAAAGATATATTGGGATGCAGAATACAATGTACCATTAATAAAACCTCCACCCGGAAAGGACGCTAATGTTTTTGAATTGAAACTCACTGAACCAGGCGATGCTAGACCTGCTAATGAGAAGGATCTCAAGAATTTAATTGATGCAATTAAATATGAATTCAATGATCTCAGCATCTACAAGAAGTTCTTTGAGAACCAGTTTTTACTATTTAACAAGGTCCCGCATTGGGATCAAATGTGGGAGGTAGTTTCTTCAGGTAACGTACTTGGTCAACTATACTATGACCCATTTATTGAACGTTGGAGATTTAGGCTCAACTCTACTGGCGCTTACCTTGCAGCAATAAATAATTTAGTTGACTACATTGTAGTCGATTACAAATGGGTTAAAGAGAAAAGTATCATTAAAACAAACTTCTCATCAAGTGCACGTCAAGTAGTCATTGTATCTAAGGATATGAGACCTCTTGGTATAGCTGAGAACATTCCTGGCGAAGGCCTCTTTGTTATTAAGTCATTTAAGAACTTCATAAAACCTATTGAAACCTCCTGGAAAACAAACACTATGCAAGACGTGCTAAAGAAGAATGAATATGGTATATATTACTTTGAGTCAAGAGCGAAAGCATTTATTTATAGCATGTATAGCAAGGTCGGGAAGGAGGTTATAGTATCTTATTCTGGAGGGAAAGATAGTCTTGTTTCACTTCATTTAACTTTATCAACAATAGGTAAGGTAAAAATACTATTCAATAATACTGGACTAGAGCTTCCTGAGACGCTAGAAAACGTAGAATACGTCTCGGATAAATATGATATAGAGACCGTGGTAGCAGATGCTGGTGAGGCTTTTTGGCGTAATGTTGAGATATTTGGTCCGCCAGGCAAAGATTATCGCTGGTGCTGCAAGATCGCAAAGCTAGTTCCACTTGCACGTATTGCAAGGAATAAATGGCCCCAAGGAGCATTAAATATAGTTGGCCAAAGAGCTTTCGAGTCCATTGACAGAGCTAAGAGCCCTCGTGTTTGGAGGAACAAATGGATACCTAATTTATTGAGTATATCGCCCATACAAGAATGGAGTCAACTACATGTATGGCTTTACATATATAAATACAAGTTACCATACAATAAAGCATATGACTTGGGATTTGAGCGTTTAGGTTGTTATTTATGTCCATCAAGTACGTTAGCTGAGTTTAAAACATTAGAAGAAACCCATCAAGAACTATGGAGTAAATGGTACAACGTTCTTGAAACTTGGAGAAAACGTTTAGATCAGCCAATAGAATGGATAAAATACGGTCTCTGGAGATGGCTTACACCATCACGGGCAAAGTATAGACTTATACATAGAATTGAAAACTACGAAATTAACTGGTTTAGTGAGTACACAAAAAGGCTCCTACATGGAAAATTGAATTTAGCTCCAATAAGGTCAGAAAAGAAGGCACTACAAGGAGTTATAGAATTTAATAAAGAACTCATCCCCCTAGATGCGCTTACACAATTTGAAAGTAATGTTAGGATGCTCAAGTATAATATTACACAGAAAAAACATGATAACGCTATTCAATACAGTATTTCAACACAAAATGCCGATATTTTTGTTGAAAAGAATACAATAAGGTATGAGTTAAAGAACGAAAAAGGTATAGAAGATGTCTTCAACATAGTGAAAATTATCTATAGAATACATGGATGTGCCAAATGTGGAAGTTGTATAGTATGGTGTCCTAATAAAGCCATAAAGTTAACCGCATTTGGACCAGTACCCGAGATACCTTGTTCTTCGTGTAGGATTTGTATTGATGTATGTCCTGTCGCTGATGTACTTGTGGAAAAAGTGGTAATACCATTAATTCTAGAAAAGTACGACGCTTGGCGGCGCCCTACAAAAGCTTATAGAGAAGATGTCTTAGAATCGTTTAGATCAATGGGATTAATTCCATAAAATGATAGCTATTAGTCTAAATATTTCTTTATCCTCAAGAACTTCTTCTCTGCTTCATAGATCAACTTAAAAAGATCCTCATTGAATGCTTTATGTTTATATAGTATTCTTGAGGCCTCTACTACACCTACACCATATCCAGCAAGAGCAATAATAGCGTCAGCACCATAATTCATTACAAGCATAGCTTTTTTCTGCAATTCTTTATAGAGGTTTTTCTCCTCACCTTTAAGCCTCTTTTTAGACAAAACCTTCCTCACTACATCAATTTCTTCTTTACCATCACCCTTGACAACTGCTAAAGCTCTTGAAGAGCATTTAGGACAAGCAATATTGTCTTCTCCTACAATACTATTTAGCTTAAGTCTAAAAGCATTTCCACATAGTAGACATATTACCGTAACTTCTTTATTTAGAAGCCTAAGCTTATATGCATCAAGATCTATTGTTTTGTATATTCTATAAACTCCTGGTATTCTAGATAGGGCTTCCTTAAGAAGAATACTGGGCTTTTTAGTTTCAACAACATGTATTTTTACTGTACCCCTCTTGATACCGTCAACAATCTTTCTAACTACACTAATATCATAATCCCTAAGCATGGTTTCCTTTAAAGCCTCGACACCTATTATACTATCCTTATAGCCTTTCAATAACGTCTTCGTTACCTTAACTTTACTAGGATCAATCGCGCCAAAACGTTGTGCAACAAAAAAGATTCTCCACAGATACGCATTACTATTCATAACAATTTCTGTTAAAGCATCTTCCCCATACTTATCAAACACGTCAATCAATTGGTTAACAATATTTATAACATCATTTCTTGACGGTCTGTGTACAGTCTGGAATATCACATAATAGGGTGAAGAGTAAGCTGTTATGTCGGTTAAGTAGTATCGCCTGAAGAGAGCAGTCAGTATTTCCTTTAGTAAATTATTGGCTTTACTGCCAAGAAAAGTGTAGAATGCGATTATTTTCTCATTACTACAGACTTCAACAACTATATTTCTATCCGATGGAATTATACCTAATTCCTCCATAGCATTTTTTATTACATTAACTATTTTCTCTTTGATCGTCTTATCTATTACAATGGATTTTTTGTATTCATTAATCTTATGTCTAAATATTGGTATTCTAAAGAAGTCTGCGCTGTTATTAGCATTTACATTCATGCTAAGTAGTCTTAGAAGCGCACCTGCTTCACGCGTAACCATGTAATCTACAGGTATGCTTTCACCTTCCCATTTAGGGATAATAATCTCTTCTCGTGTGCTCTCAAGTGGCTCTACATAGAGTTTTCCTTCAGTATTGTTATAATCTATTACCTTCCATATACCTCCGCCTAAAACTATTATTGTATTATATTCACAGTTTAGTGTAACGAATTCTTCATTGAGAACTCCTATCTTCTTTCCACTACTAACATCAATAACATCAATATTTCTCACATCAGGAATCATTGTTGTTTTATAGTAGTAGATCTTGGCTCTATAACTTGGATATACTTTGTTGTTTTGTATTTTCAGTATTCTTGTGTAGACGAGATACTCAATGACTTTTTCGAAATCATCATAATCTATTCCACGAAATACTCTATTACTATAAAACTCATGATAAAGCTTTTCAAGCGAAATGCCTGGCTCTATAAATATCTTTGCACATATCTGATGCGCAAGTACATCGAGAGGTCTTTGTGGTATTTCTTCGTTTTCAATGAGGTTTTCAATAGAACGTCTAGCTATCACTATAGATTCTATCATATCGTAGAAGTTATCTATGGTAATTATGGAGCCCCGTGGTTTGAGAGAATATCTATGGAGACTACGTCCTATACGCTGTACCAGTCTAGATACTTGACGCGGAGACATGTACTGGATCACGTATTTTACTACTCCTATATCAAGACCTAGCTCAAGACTTGACGTAGCCACCAGGGCATTAATCTCGCCTCTCTTGAAGGCTTTCTCAACACTGAGCCTATGAGAACGCGATAAACTACCGTGATGAACACCTATCTTTACTTTATCTCCAAACAATACTGAAAGAGCCCAAGCAATCCGCTCTACGAGATCTCTAGTATTGGCAAACACTAGCGTATGCCCATTCTCCCTGATCTTTTCAACAATATACTTAACACGTTCAAAGAAATCAGGTTCTATATCAATCTCTCTAACCATTTCAGTATAATGCTGTTCCGATTTCGGCGTCCTTATCTCTATATTCATTCCTCGAACAGTACTTGATTCTACTATTTTAGTTAGACTTGGCCCGTCGAAGAAACTAACTGCTTCATCTTTTCTAGAGAGAGTTGCCGTAAGCCCTATCTTAATTATTCTCTTCCCTATGGTTTTCTCAATTAAGTCAAGCGCTGAAAATAATTCTATTCCTCGTTTACTTGTAATCATTTCCCTAAGCTCATCTATAACAACATATTTAAGATTAGCAAGCTTCTCCCTCAAAGTCTTATCAACTATAATATACTGAAGTGTCTCAGGGGTTGTAACCAGTATGTGAGGAGGATTTTCCTTTATTTTTCTTCTTAAAGAACGAGGCGTATCTCCATGACGAATATTCACACTGAGGCCAAAACAAGACGCTATTTTTTCTATTCTCTCAGCAATATCTCTATTTAACGCTCTTAACGGAGTTACGTAAATCACAGAAATAGGGCGTTGTCTTCTCTTGTATACTTTGTAAAGTATTGGAAAGAGAGCTGCCTCTGTTTTTCCAGCACCTGTTGGAGCTACTACTATAACGGAAAATCCTTCACTTACATACTTAAATACATTGTACTGAAGTATACTTATTTGTTTATAGCCAAGTTTATTCAGACAAGTAATCACACCATCATCTTTAAATACATTCCTTAAATCTATGCAAGGTACTATATCGTTTTTCCAGTGACCCATAGTATAACCAATCCTCTGGTTAATGAAAAGAGTCTAATATATTCTAAATTAACAAATAAAGAGAACAAGAAGTAAGTTTTAATACTTGGGGAATACCCGAAAATGAATAACAATCAACAAAAACCATCCGAGATCTCCTGGCTAGCCTTATTAGTTCTTACACTTATTGTTGTTCTGATAAATGTTTATAGTCCTTCCATAATTCAATCGTCTACAATATTCACACTAGATTACATCAGCGTACTCATGAGGATCTTCACGGTATTTTTTATAATTCCGTTTATTATAGCATTGATACTAATGCTCATTAGCAGATCTTTTCTGCTAGGGACAATATACTTTCTATTACAGTTAATAGTATTCACAGGAACGCTCTCTCATCAACTCAAGCCAGTACCCTTTATTGAGATTTTCTACATAATTATACTCGTACTAATGGCACCAGCAATTTCCATTATGTATAAGATGAAGAAATATCGTGTAAAAGAAGATACATTGATTTCTTTATTAAAAGATCGTCAAAAATTCCTAGACCTTAATTTGGATTCAATATCACAGCTTGCACTTCATCTGTGTATATCTGGGATAATATTGTTTATACTCACTTTTCTCAATATAAGTGTTCCAAGCAGTGAAAGTATTTATGTTACTGGAATACTATTAATTCTTCCAATAACATCTATACTTACCATGCTGTCTAAAAGGATTAACACAACATTACAGTCATCTATAGTGCTAGCTACTTCATGGTATGGAGTACCAGCTATACCACTATTACTAGCAAGTCTAGGTACCGGCCACGGACTTGCCTTTAGTAATTTGTATAAAAAGAAGATTATTCTAGGCAATAAACAAGCTATACTAGTATATGATAAGCCTAGACGCATCTATACCAAGATCAATCAAGATCCCATAATAGAAAAAGTGAAACACACAAGAAGAAAGACATGGTTTTGGCAAGAAACGAGGGGAGAACTGAGTATAGACCTCGAATCTATTCCTAATATGCATATATCAATTTTCGGCGCTAGCGGTATGGGTAAATCTATTCTAGCTAAGTCAATTATTTTCCAAGCATACAAAAACTATGGCTATTCTTTCTTAGTATTAGATCATCACAATGAATACCTTGACCTCATGGATGTTCTAGGGAAAGATCTCAATATACTAGATTCTTATAAGGCATCCATTAACCCCTTTGAACTCGACCCGAATACTTCTCCTAAACAAAGAGCTATAGAACTAGCTGATACAATAAAATCTATATTTAACTTAGGATACATACAACGCAATGCACTCGAAGAAATTTTCATCAAAACATACGA
This sequence comes from Desulfurococcaceae archaeon MEX13E-LK6-19, assembly GCA_029637525.1. Classification (NCBI taxonomy): domain Archaea; kingdom Thermoproteati; phylum Thermoproteota; class Thermoprotei; order Desulfurococcales; family Desulfurococcaceae; species Desulfurococcaceae archaeon MEX13E-LK6-19. The sequence continues at coordinate 474,177 of CP072660.1, read as the reverse complement.
ACTCAAGGGGATACTTACCGACGATCCTTCAACTTGGTCAAAGCAGCCGCCAAATTTTGGTGATGTATTAGATGTTATAGATAATTTCATAAGCGAAGGCATATATGAGGATCAATATAAAAGGATTAGGCCATATATAAAGATGCTTACGCAAGATGTTTTTGCTGAAACAAAAATATCATTTCATGAAATTCTCACAAAACCCACAATAATACTTTTAGCATCATTACCTAGCGACCAAGTACGTGCAATGTATGTTGATACATTCTTACATAGATTAATTAGAGCAATGTACACAACAACAATATCTAACAAAATACTACTGGTTATTGATGAAGCCCACCTCCTCTTCAAGCGAAATCGTAGTCGTGCACTCGTTAACAGACTCTTTATGGAAAGCAGAAAATACGGCCTAGGAATACTTGCAATAACTCAGCAACCTCTTGATACAAGTGAAGCAGTAATAGTGAATTCTTCAATAAAAATAGTCTTTGGACTAACCGAAATCAGGAATTTAGATTACATTTCAAAAACATTATCAGGATACACTGACTATTCAAAGGTATATGCCGTCAAATTAGCTATATCCTCACTAGGAAAACTAAATGCCGTAACCATTATTGACAACACATTATACATCATAGATACAAGTCATAGCCTAAGTATTTTACAAAAGTTTCCTTCATAGAGGTCTTTAATGAAAAATTAAAAAGGGCATCAAAACATATCTTTCCAGCAGACATATGCTTTCTATCAAGGTGATCATGCGCTTGATCGAGGAGAATACTGAGGAAACCTACGAGGAAGTTCCTTCAACCACCGAAGAAACTGCCGAAGAGATTTCAGAGACCGGCTATGAAGAATATGAGGAGCTTGAGGAAGCCAAGGATTTTTCAATTCTCGACCTTTCAGAATTTATTAAAAAGACCGAGCTATGGATCCAATTTATCAACGGAAAACTACCATTAACAGAATTATTAAAAGAAGAAAAGAAGACAGCTGCAAAGAAGGCCAAGAAAACAAAAAAGGCTGAAAAAGCTAAGAAAGAGCGGAAGAAGACTTCTTCTAAAAAACAGAAAACAAGTAAAAGCTCTAAAAGAAAAAGCAAATCCGGAGAATCCTAAAATAGTTCTTTTTGAATTTCAACGTCCTCGTAACCAATAGATTCAAGCATCTCTTTTATAAATGATACATCAACTCTCCGGTCAAATACTATTATTACCCGCTTATCATTATCTTCCACATACAATTTTACTTTATCAACAACAACTTTCCCCATAACTAGATCCTTAGGTTCTTTAGGAGGCGTTATAAAATCTTTAAATTTCTTCTTCATATAACTATAGAATTCATCAAAGTTCTTTAGGTATCTAAGAGACTCCATTAAGTCCCGTGTTTCACCTCGTACACTAATTATTTTCTCTAATAGTCTTATAGCATCATCTAACGGTACATCAACATACTTGTATTTTCCTATATCAATTTTCACAACTACACTCTTCCCCATTGGCAACCCTCTACACAATTGTTAATACCTTTATTCCTATACACAACTATGGTTAAATTAAATAATTACTACCAAATAATATTTCCTCTAGACTAGAATTAGGAGTATGGGTGAAGATTATTGTTTAGAGCCGTCTACCCGTCTGCGTCAAAATTCAAATACATAGCGCAAACGCTGGCAAAAATTGTTGATGAAATACCGTTTTATGCCGAGCCCGATGTATTAGAGGCTAGAGTTCTTAGTCCTGATAAGACTACCATGACTATACTAAAAATGCCTTCAATAGCATTTGAAGAATATGTCTGCGACCAAGAAGAATTCTTTGTAATAAACGCCGATGAGTTTAACAGGATTGCCCGTAGAGGTTCGAGAAACGATGTTGTTATTTTAGAGCTTGATAGGGAGAATAAAGTACTTAAGTTTATGTTTAAGGATAAGAAAACTGGTGTTGAAAGAACATTCTACTTGTCTCTAAGAGAACGTGTTGAAGAGAAAGTTCCTGAAATAAATATTTCTCTAAGTGTGAGTATTCGCATGTTATCTGATGATTATAAGAACATTATACGAGATCTTAAAGTGGTAGGTGAAGAAGCAATCTTCATATATTCTTCAGGTAAATTAGAAGTGAAAAGTGCAGCTCAACAAAAAGAATACCATGGCGTATTTGAGCAAGACAACCCATTAATATCGATAACTGCATCAGTTGATAGAGCAACGGCAAGATATAGTGTTGGATTACTAGAAGCAACACTCAAAGCAGCTTCTGCATCTAAAAACGTCTTATTGGAATTCGATTCAGACAAACCTCTCAAAGTAGAGTTTGAACTACCGGGCGGTGGAGTACTAACTTACTGGATAGCACCAAGAACATAATTAACATAAATTAATGTTAATTTTGTATTTTGCCTTTACTTATTCTTTAGCTTCAAGCTTACTCAACAAATCTAATAATACCTTTTCTGCACGTTTCTTTTGCTGGACTACAGGCTTCTTTGCTTCCACAAGCTTCTTTTCACGTAGCTCTATTTCCCAAACTGGTTTTGGACACGTACTTCTTTTAGGACAAATAACACAACAATGCGGACATACAAGAATATCACTATAGAGCACACATTGTTTAACAGCATGGTATCTACTACAAATGCTACATCTCTCCCAATAGATTGTCACTTTACTTAACCCCTCACAACGAATACTATTTCCTAGCTCTATAGGTTATTATTGAGGAGAGCGTATAAACTCTTGTGTACATTGAAATATAGATGTGGCCGCACCGATGAGATACAGTATCCGCGGCGGGGGACAATAACACCTAACCCCCGATGGGGTAGCCTGTATCGAGGGATGAAGGCCTAATTAAAATAATAGAAATATTTAGAATACAGTAAAACCATGTTGTGAAAGCATTTCCTTGAAGCGCAAAGCATCGTTAAACATATACACATTATTGAACAATACATAGTTGCGACTTAATCCTAATTTCATAATTATGTTTGCCAATCTATTTAGATCATCGTCCGTATACTTGTATCTATAATTTACTTCACCTTTACCTATGCCATGAAGCCTTGTATACAATAGGTTTCTTGTAACAGGCTCGTGCTTAAAGAGGTCAACTATATGTACAACATTATATTCATTCAATATTTTCTCTAAATCATGTATGGCATTAGCGGTAAGCCATTGTCCTCTTGGCTCCCAACCAATTACTATTTCACGTGGAGTTAGAGAAATTATCTCTTTAAAGAACTGGTATACCCAACGAACAGATTCCTCATTATACGGCATAGATCCTGGTGTTTGCAGAACAATAAATTTGGCACCAATAATTTTTGCGAGATCAACAATTTTATTCCAAGCATCTATGTTTTCTTTAGTAGGTTTTAGCCATCCATAATTTTTTATTTCACCACTAGGTTTGTCTTTCATTTTCTTCCATGTAGGACTTGAAGAAGGGTGTGTAATAACTTGCCAAGCCTTAATAGAGACAATGAATTCCTCTGGTAGTTCTTCTTTGAATTTTCTCGCCCACTCGCTAGATGGTAGGTTATAGAATGTGTTTTGTAACTCTACAATCTTGAAGTGTTGATAATATTTTTTACGAGAGACAGGAAAACCACAACATCCTACCCATATTTTTTGCTGCAACATTTAACCCTCAGAGCATCTACTCCTTTCTCCATAATAGTCTCAACAAGAGCATTAAACTCTTTTCTACTATAACATTTAGTGCTGGAACAATATTTTGTACAATCCATTTTTTGCAGAAAATCGAGTGTTTCCATAAAATCCCTATCATCAGATAACCATGAGCTACATAGAGGTCCTAGCGCATCCGATATAAAGGCTATTCTTTCATCACTGTCTTCGTATACAAGTGTTATTAATCCTTTAGTATGACCTGGGGTGTGAAAAAGTTTTATGAGGGGTCTTTCAACAACATTGTATTCCTTAATACTCATAGACAACGATATAGTTATTGGATAAGATGGGAAATCTACGTTGTAAACGCAAGAATTAGTATATAAAGGATCTCCCTGTCTGATCATAGTACTATCAGGTTCATGAGCAATTGTCTTAACATTATTGTTAATCCAATATAATGTGCTCGCACCGCCTGCCGACTCTATATGGGCATGTGATATTACAACATATTCTATTTTTCTTGGCGAGAAACCTAGTTCCATTATATTCCTAATTACAGCAATAACCCCCCATGGCGAACCCGAGTCATAGAGTAAGAGTTTTTCATTATTCATAGTGATTAAATATACATTATTATCGGCTAGACTACTAAGTTCTCCTCCACCAACCACGTAAATACCGCGGGATATTCTATAATGCATTAAATCGCCCTAACTGGTATACTGGAATACTATCCTCTATGGAAAGGTTTTATTCTAGCAACTCTAATCGGTTCTATTCTCTTAATTAATTCCTCGAGATCTTTTTCATCGGCAACTGAAGCCTTTGATGTATCAACAACAATGACGCATTCAGCTATTTCACCACGACGTAGTGTTGTGCAACGTGTCATAACTTGATCTATACCGTGTTTTGCAAGCTCGTTGGCTACCTCAGCTAATGCTCCAGGCCTATCTTCAATTTCTATTTCAATTTCATAAAGTTTTGCTTCTCGAGATATAGGAGTTACAAGGATCTCTTTTTTATCAACATCAGCTATTAGTAGAAGCGACATTCCTTCTCTAATATCAAGAGCATCCCTTATTACAAGGGGTATTGTTATTCTTCCTTTATTATCTACTCTAACTACTTCTCTAATCTTCATATGTACCCACCGCTATAATTATTTGCCTATCTAACCTTCTATTCACTAATATAAATACATGTAGTGATCCTATTAACGTTTACTCAGTAACTATTTTAAAAGAAGGGCTCCTCTAAATAACTTAACGTCTTTATTTTTCTACCAACTCTCTTCTTCCACTCATTCCCTATGGCGATAACTGTTACTATATCTGCTATTTCTGCCCGTGCCTTTTCAACAATATTTATTAATCCACGTAACGTTTTTCCCGTAATAACGACATCAGTCATTATTAGCACATTATCTCTTCGACTTAACATATCTTTGTCTACATAAAGAATCTCGACTTCTCTCATAGAACGAATTATTGTTTCTTCATAATATTCAACTCCAGGGTATTTCCTGTTTTTGGCCAGTACAATTTTGCTATTAAGCTCTAATGCAATAGTTGTAGCTAAAGGCAGAACACCAGGTCTTCCAACAAGTATTTTATCAATCTTTTTACCGGTAAGTTCAAGCAATAATATGAACGATAATAATCTAAGCAAGTACGGATCGTTTAATAGTCTTGACAAATCTATAATAGTTGTTTTTTCTTTCTCTAAAAATCTCCTTATTAACTCATTTATGCTTATGGATTGCGAGAGATTTGCAAGAATATTTATAGCTTGTTCAAAGCTTGGAATAATAGAGCCCTTAACATACCTACACAAAACAGATTCAGGAATACCCGTTAACTGGGAAAGAACCCCGTATGATACTCTGGTCTTCATCAATCTTAGAAATTCAATTGATAAGAGACGTGCATAAAATGACATGTATTTGTTTATAGAAAACCAAGAACTTAACTTCTCTTTAAGTCTTTCAACATTCTGAGGAGATGGTTTGGTCAGTAATGCGGGAAAATAATCATCTAAAGCAATCATCCCCGAATGCCCTCATCATTCTTTATACAACTACTATCAGACACAAATTAATAAACCTTATAATATCTTTTAAGGCTTCTATTACTTAGGAAATAGGGGATGAAGCGGGTCTTAAATGCTGATTTGTAATGAAGAAAAACCCACGCGACGACCCTTATCTAGGTGATTAATTATTAACACGACACCTAAAGCAAAAACACTCATAAGTTATTTATCAACTTTAATAGAGCAGATTACTAAAAAAAGATGCCCAGAAGATCTTTTGTTCGATATTGTTTCGGAAAGCCTTGTCCAAGCCTGGTTTAATGGTAAGAACTTTATCGAATATTGTTTAAACCTATCAGATAATGTTGATGCATGCATTGTTGTACATATAGTATGGTATGGAAGCATCAATGAGTTTAACATCGTTGGCACATTATATTCAATCAAAGTACCGAGCAAAATTGATGTAACAGACAAAATATTAATACTATTTAATGAATCATTCCATATTATAAAAGAAAAAGACAGAGTCTCTTTTTATATGAAAAATCTTAATGAAAGAATATTACATGTTCTTGCTCATTGGGCAACCTCTTTTTCATGTACAAACATATTTTATATTCTTCATGAAGATGTAGATATTATGTACGAAGAAGAGTATATTGATCAGTAACAGAGTGATTATTTATGTCTTCAAACGACCAAATTATCCTCAGAGCACGAAGATGGCTTGATAATACTGAATTCAGAGAAATACTAAAGATAGCTGACTATATGGGATATCAAAAAGGTGCTGGTGCTTTATTTAAAATAAATGTAAAGAAGATTTTATCTAACAACTATACTTTTGAAGATATCATCAATATTATTAATGAGTATGACTTAGAGATCAAAGAAGGTAATTTAGATTACTTAAGAGAGATTATTGAAGAAAAAACAAAAATAACCATTGATGTAGAGAGTACTTCTAATGATATAATAATGAAAATACCCTGGAATGTATGGAACATATTGAAGGAACAACTACGTGGTATAGGTATACGTTTTTATAATAAAGACCAAGAGGCTATCTACTACACATTTAAGCCATATAAATTAAGTACAGTTATTGAGCTAGTTAAAGGCAAAGGCATAAATATTGAAGACAAGACGGGTATAACGAAAGAAAAGACTCTTGCACAAAAACTAGAATTTAGAGGAGAGTTAAGACCCTACCAACAAGAGGCATTGGAAAAGTGGAGTGAAAACAATTACCGTGGTGTTATAGCTTTACCCACTGGTTCTGGTAAAACAATTATTGCAATCGCTGGTTTAGCCAAAGTACAGAGGAGAACACTAATTGTTACCTATACTAAAGAACAAATGTTTCAATGGCGAGAAATGATTATTAAGTTTACCAATATCGCACCAGAGCTTGTAGGGCTATATTACACTGAAGAAAAAAAGCTTGCACCAATAACAATAACTACATATCAGTCAGCTTTCAGGAACATTGAGTTCATGGGTCGTTACTTTGATTTACTCATAGTAGATGAATGTCATCATCTTCCTGCTGAGAAGTTTAAACATATTGCAATGTACTCAATTGCACCCTTCCGTATGGGTTTGTCTGCAACAGTCGTTAGGGAAGATGGAAAACACACAGAATTATTCCCACTAATGGGCGGGATAATATATCATAAATCAGCAGCTGAGCTTGCACAACAAGGTTATCTTGCCAGATATCGGGTTTATACAATAAAGGTTGGTCTAAGTAGTAAGGAAAGGAAGGAATACAAGGAACTCTATAAAATATATAAAACATTGGCTGGAGGAAGAAGTTTCCAAGAAATTCTAGAGGCAGCAAAGCTAGGTGATACAAAGGCACAACAAGCATTAAGAATTCATAGCAGATTGAGAATGCTAGTGGCAAACTCTGAGAACAAGATACTGAAGGCGGTTGAAATAGCCGAGAAAGAACTTAAGAAAGGCAATAAGATAATTATTTTCACACAATATGTTAATCAAGCAAAAGAAATAAGCAAAAGACTAGGAGCTTATCTACTTACCGGAGAAATCGATACCAAAGAGCGTCAACGTGTTTTGAAAGAATTTAAAGAAAAACCCTCTGGCGTTCTTGTTGTAACAACTGTAGGTGACGAAGGACTTGACATACCAGATGCCAATGTTGGTATAATTGTTTCAGGGACTGGCTCAAGGAGGCAGTTCATACAGAGACTGGGGAGATTGCTAAGACCTAGAGAAGGAAAAAACGAGGCTAAACTCTATGAAATAGTAATTAGTGGCACCGCCGACGAGTTCCTCGCTAGGAAAAGAAAAACAATACTAGAGGGTATAGACGAATTCTTATAGATAAAAATAATTCTACTCACATTTGATCCACAATATTCCCTGGAGAACAATACTTTTAACTAAATCCTGATTATTAATATACTTTAAACGTACTCTTTTGAACCTATTATTAACACTAACAAATTCTTTTAATTCTCCATTAATTGTCTTAATATATGCTAGTGTATCGAATCCCTTATACGGTGTTGATAAGTACTTAGATAAGGCGTTACTATAATCGTTATCAAAAGGTTCCAGAGGATTTAAGAGCCCATAAACAATTGGATGACTAGTATTGATAGGTATTATCTTTGTTATGTTTTCTTCCTTTTTAAATTTTTCAATACAAAGAATTTTTTCTTGCGATTCTATATCATCACATTTGTTTAGGATATCATTATCGGAATTAATGCATATACATTCATGTTTCTCAATTTCTTTCATAATATCTTCAACAAATTCATAATAATCAATAGAGAAGTGTACAGTACACGTTTTAGCCCAGAAAGGTTTTCGTACGATATAGATTACTTCTTTAGGTAGTCTCTGATACAAATTTTCGTGAGGATACAAAATCATTGATAAAGGTGCCAAACTTACTGAAAGAACTAGTCCATCACCATATTCTACATCAGCAATACATGCTTCCATGGTTAAATATGCTGTTTCACCCACCAATAAATTCAATATGTTTTTAAGTATACTATCATCACCTATATCGATAAACTTCTCTTTAGGTATTATTACAGCCCCTTCCCTTATCATCGGCATTTTTCCACCATGTATTAAGTTATTTGAAAAAGTTAATTATGACTTATTTTAGTCTTTACTCCAGAGAGTAGATATCTTTCCGCTCTTAGGTGAACGCCTTGTCAGATACAGAAAAGGTAAGGAAAATCGCAATATATGAAGGTACGGCAAAAATAGGCGAAGTACTAAAGAACCTTGCCAATATAAGACTTACTCCAGAAGATTTCAGTAGCCCCATAGCATTACAAATGGCTTTATCAAGAATATACAACGCTATTATAAAAAGTTTTGAAGAGGGTCCTGAAAAGAGGTATGTCGCTGAAGTAAGGTTTAAAGATAGCTTGGGCAATATTGTTTCATTTGCCGTAGATCTAGGCTCTAGTCTCCCTCCATTTTCTTCTAATGAAGTTAAAGCAAGAATAATCGTTGAATTATATGAAGAATAATATAGCAAATAGTTTTATTTGGGTGCAGGTATGAACCATGGGTAAACAAGGAAAAAGATGGATAAAGAAAAGAGAATTCATGGTATACTATTTTATCTATAAGACAATCGGCTGTAATAAGTCCGTTAATATAGGTGAACTACTCGATTTAATAACTTCGACATTTGGATTTAATAGAAAAACTTCACTAAATATAATCAAACATTTAATTAGAATAGGTTTGCTTAAAAAACAAGAACCCATGGTTGTATCTCCACGTTGTATTAACGAAGTTCTTGATTCTTATTTAGAAGATTATATTAGCAGTAGAAAGAAGAGACTTCAAAAGAAGTAATTAGCGTACCGGTAACTTTACGTTGTTTGTACGTTATTAGAAAAATACTTATTGTTTATTATCGACCGGTTTTTGATTTATTTACTCTTTAAGTCCTAGTAGTATCTCTATTGTTGATACTCTTGTTTGGCGGCCGTTGGGGTTGGTTACTGTCTGGCTGCCTATTTTGATTTCTTTGATTTCTACTTTGCCTGGTAGGAACCTGTTCCTTACGATTTCTACTGTGTCAACTGCTTTGCTTATTGCTCTGCCTCTAGCTTTGACAACGATCTCTTTTACGCCCTGGTTTATTAGAGTTAATACTGCTAGGACGTAATTCATTACGTTCTTCTTACCTACTAGGACGGTGTTACTTGGCTGGGGTGTGACTTCTGCCATTTCCGCTCTCCTCCAGATTTCCCAGATATCGTCAAATCACAAGAAATAATGGTGCTTGTATATAAACCTTACCTTTATCCTGGTGTTATTAGACCCTCTCTTTTTAATCCCAAGAATAATCGCATAGGGTTATTAATGAGGTATAATAGTATTGCCAGTGGAATCAATATATGAAAGATTATGTCCTTCATGTGGTAAATGGGGCGAAGCCAGCTTTATTACTAAATTTGGTATGTGCAGCAGATGTATATCAAGACTAAACAAAAACCATAATCTTAACGCAATACAATATATTGAAGAGATAGAATCTGATGTGAAAGAATTCGAGGAATTTTTCCGCAGAGCAACAGGTGGTTATACTCTTTGGGGAAGCCAGAGAATTTGGGTCAAACGGCTTCTCAAGAAAGAAAATACAAGCATTATAGCACCAACAGGCATAGGTAAAACAACTTTACTCACAGTATATGCACTGTATTCAGCTATTATGTACAAAGAAAAAATACTCATATTATCGCCAACAACATCTCTCGCTAAACAAACATACATGAGACTTAAGGCTATGTGTGATAATATTAACGCCAATTTAAGGATAGTATTCTACGACTCAAGGCTATCCAGAAACAAGAAAAATGAAATTATTACGATGATTAAGAATGGAGAATACGATATACTTGTCGTAACAAACGCGTTTCTTTCAAGACACAGCTCGTTATTCAAAGGAAAGCACTTCGACATAATTATTGCGGATGACGTAGACTCTATATTAAATCGTTCAAGAAATATTCTTCGTATATTGAACATGCTTGGTTATACAGATGAATCAATTGAATTGGCTAAGAAAATTGTAAATCTTCGATCAAAAATATTGCTAGCGAAAATAAACGGGCTTGAAGAAGCATACCAAAAATACTTAAGAGACTATCTTGAGCTTGAAACCAAGCTCTATAAAGTACTTAAAACTACTAAGAAAGGCCAATTAGTAATAGCAAGTGCTACGGGTAGAGCTCGTGGTCCCTTCATACCTGTTATGAGAGAATTATTGGCATTAGATATAACAGGTATAACGCTCTATGCAAGAGATGTAACTGACTGTTATAAACTGGTGAAAAGTGCAAAAGAAGTATATGATTTCATAGTGGAAATAGTATCACGAATAGGAAGCGGCGGAATAATATTACTAAGCCCCTATCACCCCTTGAAAAAGACTATTAATATAGAGGAGCTTATCAAATATCTGAGCGAGAAAGGATACAAGATCTCCAAAGCATCGCCATCTTCTATACAGAAACTAATTAACGGAGAAATAGATCTAATTATTGGTTCTAGTTCATATTATGGCGTCGGTGTGAGAGGTATTGATTCTCCTGAAAAGATAAAATATGTCATATTTATTGGAACACCAGTCTTTGTAACCGATCTGAAGAATCTTCTGTACAACCCGAAGACCTTGTATAGGTTACTACTTCACTTGAAAGAAAAAGGGTACGACGTACTCCAGGATATCACCATACTGTCCAAAATACTTAGATATACATCATCTAATGAATTAAGACTACTTAAAGATCTTTTGAGAGAACGAATACCCATAGAGGACATAAATAACGATAAAATTAGGGAGAAATACGAGAAAATCAAAGAAATAGCCGAAAGAGCCTATGATACATACAAGAAGCTACTGGACCAAGAAATTAAGCAGAGAATAGGAACCATTGTCATCTACAAGATTAACAAGAAGTATATCGCCTTAATGCCTGATGCAATGACCTATATACAGGCTAGTGGAAGAACCTCGAGATTATACCATGGTGTAATGACACATGGATTATCGATTATTATTGAAGACCAATCTCTCGAAGAATTAATTGATGCAATGAATACAAAAATAAAATATATTAATCGTAGTTCTGGACTTAAATCCTTCGATACTATTGATATAGATTATGAAAAGAATATAATCGAGAAAAGCAGAGTAAAATCTAATAGATCAGCAAATATAGCATTTAAAACAGTATTACTTGTTGTTGAATCTCCTACTAAAGCAAGGACTATAGCAAACTTCTTTGGTAAACCTGCACGCAGAAAATTAGGTTCAGTCACAGTTTACGAGACCCCAATTGTTAAGGACAATAATATAACATACTTAAACATCGTTGCAACAAAAGGACATCTATACGACTTATCAACAAATACCGGAAATACTTTTGGAATGAACATCGATTATGTAAATGGCCAAAATATAACATTATTCTACAAAACTATAAAGAGATGTCGTGTATGTGGACATCAATTCACCGATGGCGACGTCTGTCCCCGATGTGGCAGTAGTTATTATAGTGACTCGATAGAGGTAATTAACGTACTACGTAAATTAGCTTCTGAAGTAGACGAAATACTGATCGGCACAGACCCTGATACCGAAGGAGAGAAGATAGCTTATGACATATTCTTAACCGTAAAACCATTTAACGACAACGTGTATAGAGTAGAATTCCACGAAATAACATTAAGAGAACTGGAAAAAGCACTAAAGAATAAGAGAGCAATCGACTACAATCTAGTCAATGCACAAATATTCAGACGCGTATTAGATCGCTTGATAGGCTTCAGTTTAAGCCAGGAGTTATGGAGAGTATATGAGAAACACTGGCTCGGCGCAGGAAGAGTACAAACCCCTGTCCTTGGCTGGGTTATAGACTACTATAATGAATACCTTAGAAATAAATGCTATGCACTCAAAATCATAGCTGGCACCAAAGAACCTTATTTACAGATACAATATTGTTCCGAGTCTAAAGAAGAAATAGAGGACATTATAAACTCGATTAAGAAGAATAACACTATCTCCATTGAGATAGTAGAGACTTTCACCGAAGAAGTAAAGCCATCACCACCATATACAACAGATGAATTACTTTATGATGCATCAAGAATAGGTATACCCGCCACATTGGCTATGAAGCTTGCACAAGAACTATTTGAAAGCGGCTTGATAACATACCATAGAACAGACTCTACCTACGTATCAACCTATGGTATAGAGCTTGCGAAAAAATACTTGTCTACAAAGTATTCAACAAACCTATTCGCTGGACGTCATTGGGGTAACCAAGGAACGCATGAAGCAATTAGACCAACAAATCCATGGGATTCATCTGATATAGAAAAGTACTACAGTGAAGGATTACTTCCCTTACCCATATACTTGACGCCTTTACACATAAAATTATACGACCTTATATTCCGGAGATTTATAGCAAGTCAAATGAAGCCCTATAAGCAACAAGTAGCTGTAATCAATGTAAGACTTAGTAACGACAAAATTGTAACTCAAAAACTTCCAGTAAAGATCATTGAGAGAGGATTTAACGAAATAATACAACCAAAGGTGTATACCTGGCTTTTAGAAAACAAGAGAAGTAATATAACTGTACCCGTTCAAAGACTTACAATGTATAGAACCTCAAAAAGCCCATTGCCAACACAAGGTACTATCATAAAGTTAATGAAAGAACGTGGAATAGGTCGACCTAGCACTTATACGGCCACATTGAAGAATTTACGGAGGCATGGATACATAATCTTCTCAAAGAAAAGAAACTATATAATACCTACAAAGATCGGTATAAACGTATATGAATACTTGTCTAGAAGACACAACGACCTAGTATCCGAAGAAACAACAAGATATATGGAGGAGACTATAGATAAGATCAGGCTTGGGCAACTAAGTTTAGAATCTGCAATTGATAATGTAGTTAGTAAACTAGTATTCCACAACCTTATTCATGTTCCAGGAGAACGCGAGAAAGCTACTGTTTAGTTTCTCTAACGCCTAGTACTTTCTCTTAATTCTTATTGCAATATATGATCTCCTTCTACCACGGAATTTCTCGCTTCCAATATCTATGTTAACTATTTCTATACTGTCACCTAGTCTTTCAGCAAGATGCCTATACACATCAACTGCTTTACTAATAAAGTCACCTCGTCCTTTTATAATGATCTCGTCCACACCCTGGTTGAAACTTACTACAGCGTCAAAGACGTATTCTGATATAGGTTTTTTACTTACATCAATAACCTTAGTGTTAGCACCAAACGACATTGCATTAGCACCTACCTTATATACATTAACTTGATTCTAATAGAGTAAGGTAATAGCATCCTATATTTAAGTATTCTTCAGAAAAAGATCATTACAACCTGAGAAGCTAACAAGAATACTATGATCATTGACGAAGATGCAACTATTATAGCTCTTAAGCATGCATCTAGAAGTACTTTGTTCTTCGTTGTTACATGGACGTACAGAATCTTATTTGCAATTGCAGCAAGATTTGTTATAACAAGCGATGCTACAAGAGTATATACATCGACAAAGCCTATTCCTGATAGGGCAAATATGGTTAGTATGGTAGCACCAGCATTAACGAATCCTCCAACAACCGCTATTAAGTATATTATTTGTGAGCCAAAAATGTAGTATAAGACATAGCTTACAGCGAATATTGATGCATAGACAACAACTATACGTATTGCTGTATTGATACTAAGCGGGTTCTGTATATCTACACGCATATTCTTTAATGGCTCTCCTTTCTCAAAGAGCCAGGCCAGTACACCTAATAGTATAGGAGGTGTAAATGCCACAAAAGATAACCCTACTACAATTAACGTCTTGACGGCATCAAGAGATGATATAGACAACATTGATATGATTATCATATTACGAACAAGCATTGCCGCTATAATTATGAATATATTCCTCTTGGCTATACTCTTAAGTAAATCCTGCGAAACATTTTCTTGTGCAGCAAGTATTGAAGCTATGTTCGCAACTGATGCTTCACTATTAACTAAACCTCCCAGAAACGATATGTACTTGAGAGCTTCCCCACCTTTTATTTTTACACCAATATAGCTAATGAATGATAGTGCGAGAATTATTATGAAGAGTAAATAGAGTTTACTAAGATCAAAACCCATTATCACTATGGGTTTCAGTAAAAACACAGGCCCTAATATAAATACGAATAACCCTAGCTCAAGCCCTGATAAAAGCTCTTTGTACGATATACCTTTCACGAATTTTTCTATTGAAGGCTTTGTAGCTAGAATAAACGTTACAAGTATTGATGCCGAAACCGCTTCGAGAATCTTCCCTAAACCTACTAGAAAACCTAACCCTAGATCTAGCCCCATCACAATATACGTTGTTATACCTGTTCTTCCAAGAATACTCATTCTTTGATACATATATAGAATTATTAGAACAACTATTATTGAAGCGAATACTGCTAATACAAACATTTGTATAATTGTCAACCCTTGTTCCTCGAGAATTAAAGCCAAATGCGCCGTAATTGCTCCATACAAACTAAGAAGACCAAATGAGCGTACTCCAGGGAGGCTTTTAGGTTTCTCGGTTGTAGAAATAAGTCTTGTTCTCTCTCTTTCTATTCCTATTAAAGCTCCCACGAGAAACCCTATAATTATCTTGACGACAAACTCTATCTCACTAACACCCAATATGTCAGTGTCAATCAATACTTTTTCACCCTAAACCTCAGACGGAGTTCTTCCAGTCATCCCGCGGGGTCATACACGGATAGGGCGGTCATCACCAGTTTATTAACTATTCGATACGTCGATATATAGTTCTCTCAGCAATAAGTTATTAAGTCAAATTCTTTAGCATACTCTCATACTTACTTATATCGTTCTGTATACTTTCAATAAGTTTATCAATACTATTAATGCATGTTATAAACAAAACTTCACTAATTAACCCTGGGTCTAATATTGGGCTGGTTATCTTCTTGCTAAGTTTTTTCAATAAAAGCTTTTTCTTTTTGGAGTTTATATACATCCAATATTTTTCATTATCATAACCAAACACCTTTATCTCAATACCATCACTTTTGCTAGTACTTTCAGCTGGTATTGTCATCAGCTTCTCAATATACTGTTCATAGGGCAGAATAAGATATAATTGGTAACAAAGCTCATCATAATCTTCATCTTTTAGTACTTCAAGGACTTTATCAAGTAGCTCACGTAATTTCCCTATATTAGTACCAGATAATGTTATTCTTAAACTACGTCCAATAAGTTCTATGTTTTTGATATCTTTCTTTTTTAGTTTCGCAATAATTTTTGAGGCAATCACGTTTTCTTTCAACACAATATCAAGAATAACCCTATACCGTATAGAGGGGTCCGACGGGGATAACTTCTTCATCATATCCTCGATCACCCTTCTTCTTCATCCCCCCATAATTTTCTCTACCTAAACTTCTTAAATAGTTAAGATAAGAGATCAGAAACACGGACCTTCTTCATATTTAAATCTGTCCGTGGCATATCATCATCTATGAGTAATAATAGTACAAGAAGGTTAATATCCTATCCTAACTATGTTAAGAAAAGAGTAGAGTGGATAATTTATGCGTAGGTGTACATAGTGTATCAACAACCATCTAGAAAATATACTATAATATTGAGCGAGTCTGCTATAGTACTTATGTCGGTAATATCTGCGTTTTTTCCTGGATACTTTATCATAGCAATAATATTGTATACAATATTGATTTTTGGACTGACATCATATACTATGACGAAAAAAACTAGAGCAAAACCTGAAGAGCTCAAGACTCCACTATTTAGAGAGAATAACGCGATGAAAATAGCTATGGCCGACAAGGAGCTTTCTAAAGAATTAATGCAACAAATGAGATCTACATTAATGTTGTTCATAACGTTTCCATTGATACTAGTGCTATTCCCATTATATACAAGTTATATAGGTCCTTATGTAGAATCAGCATTACAGAGCAGTCTAAACAATGAATTAGCAGCGAAATTCCTAAACTTCTTCATAATGTATAACTTCGTATTTGCAATAATATCATTAGTTAGATTAGGGTTATCAAAAATATACAAGCCTATCAACATACTCTTACCACAGCGTTTTGTAGTGTATCCAAGCGGAATCTTAGCAAATAATAGAATGTTCATAAGATTTACCGACGATCATTGCTACAAATATGATCCAATAAGGAAATTCATTGAGATACGATCAGAAAAGAATCCTGGGTTCAAAATAAAACTATATAGTGAAAATATAACAAGACTTAAAGAGAAACTTGTAGAAAAGAACATTCTAAGAGAGTGTAAAGAATGACCACAAAGAAATATACATGCCTCGTATGTGGAAGAAAATTCCCCGAAGGACAAGGAATAGTAATTAAATACGATGAAGATCTGGAATTAACATTTCATAGTAGTCGTTGCGCCGCAAAATTCCTAAAGCTGCTTCTCGAGAGAGTTCCTCGAGATGAACTAAAAGGCTATCTAAAGAGGATAAGAGAAGAATTAATTGAAAAGATCAAATTGATTGAGAAAGCTCGATCGAAGAAGATCTAATACTAGATACTAGTCTTTAAATCTGTTCGCGGTAATGTCATCATCCCCTTAAAGGTCGCTGGGGGGCAAGTTTCTTCATCAGAAATACATCTTTTGCCAACCAGGATAATAAGTTTTACAAAGTATTCTTGGAGAAGTATTATAGTATATTGAACTAAAATAAAATTCTATATTAGTTCATAGTCTCTCTTGAATTCTATTTTTAATTATATTAACGATGTCTTTGGTCAACCCCATTTTCCTAGTCATATTCAAAGCTTTTTCATAAGCCTCGTCATCGTTTTCAGCCGAGATATTGAGGATTATGTTTGTTCCCACGACTTGTATTCTATACCTCATTTGTCCTAGGAACACATATTTTTCTTTAATTAGGAGATCCTTCTTGGAAAGTTCCATGTAGAATACCCTTCTTAATATTAGATAATGTGGGTTATTAATATTGATGTCATTATAATCATAATTCTTAATAATAAATATTTAACAATAACAATGGAACTAAGACCAAAAATAATTAATGAGAAGACTGTACAGATAATTTCTGGTTGATGATTATGGATGCCCCTATTATAAAAACGACACCTCCAGGTCCTAAAGCTAGACGTATTATACGTGAAGATGAGAAGTACTTAATGCAGTCTTTTGTTAGATGGTATCCACTAGTTATAAAACGTGGTACTGGAGTATTCGTAGAAGATGTCGATGGTAACGTTTACATTGATATGAACTCCGGGCTGGCGGTACTAAATGTAGGGCATAACCATCCTAGAGTACTAAAGGCAATAAGGAGTATGCTAGGTAAAATTCTTCATTATTCGCTTACCGATTTCTATTACAAAGAAGCAGTAGACTTGGCAAAAGAGTTGACTAGAATAGCGCCCATGTCCGGGAGGAAGAAAGTATTCTTTGGGAACAGTGGTGCTGAAGCAATAGAGGGGGCAATAAAGATTTCAAGAGGATTCTTTAAAGGCCAGCGTCCTTACATAATAGCTTTCTATGGAGCTTTCCATGGCAGGACCATGGGTGCAAATACTTTAACGGCAAGTAAACCCGTACAGCACAGATGGTTTGCACCAATGCTACCAGCAGTGCTCCACGCTCCTTATCCTTATCCTTATAGATGCCCCTTCAAAACAGATGATCCTATTGAGTGTGGAGAGCAAGCACTCGCATTCATTGAGGACTATATTCTAGGTAAATATGTTTATGGAGATGAAGTTGCAGCTATATTTGTAGAGCCTATACAAGGTGAGGGAGGATACATAGTCCCTCCAGACAACTTCTTACCGGGACTAAGAAAACTATGCGATGAATATGGTATACTGCTAGTGGCTGACGAAGTACAAAGCGGTATGGGTAGAACAGGAAAATGGTGGGCTATACAACACTGGAATGTAGAACCAGATATAATAACAACAGCAAAAGCCCTAGCTTCAGGCTTACCCTTATCAGCTATTATAGGAAGAGAACAAATAATGAGCCTACCTAAAGGAAGCCATGCTACAACCTTTGGCGGCAACCCCGTTGCTTGTCGTGTTGCCCGGGAAGTAATAAGGATTATAGAAGAAGAAAAACTTCTCGACAACGCTAAACGTGTAGGCGACTATATTATCAAGAGGTTCAATGAGCTCAAGGATGAACTGGAGATAATAGGTGACGTTAGAGGAAAGGGGCTAATGATAGGTGTGGAGCTAGTAAAGAACAAAGATACAAAAGAACCTGCGTCCAAGGAGTTAGCTAAAGTACTCGATGAAGCATTTAAACGTGGCGTCTTGGTAATAGGCGCAGGGTTGTCAGCACTCAGAATAGCTCCACCACTGAATATAAGTATTGAAGTTGCTGAGAAGGCGTTGAGTATACTCGAAGATATACTTAGAAAAGTTGATAAAGAAATTAAAGCTCGGTAAAACCCCGCTTTCATCAAAAATCAGTGATCGAGGGCGTCTTCATCGCCCAAAATTTTTTACCCAGTAATCCCTTAATATTCTGTAAGTCTCATCAAGAGCTACTGGAAGAGACTTTGTTCCACCAATAACGGGCATAAAATTAGTATCGCCAATCCATCGAGGAACAACATGCACGTGCACGTGATCCTCTATTCCTGCTCCCGCAACTCTACCTATGTTAATACCTACATTAAATCCATCTGGACGAAGAGTTTCACTTAATGCGAGAATACTCTTCTTAAGAAGATCATCGAATATTTCATGTATTTCACTTTCTCTTAAATCAATAACCGACCGAACATGTCTATAAGGAACTATCATCAAATGACCGCTATTGTATGGGAAGGCATTTAATACAACATAGGCATATTTTCCACGATAAACAATATATGCTTCTTCATCACTCTTCTTAGGCAATATACAGAATAAACACTCTTCTTTCTTGGACTTACCAAAACTCTTTATATACTCGCTTCTCCAAGGAGACCATAAGACCTTGAATACACTGTCCAAGTATTTCTCACCCGAGTCCTACAACTATGTTAACAATTTTCATACAATAAACCCTCATGAATAATTCTTTGGATTGAAATATGAATAAAAGCCTTTTCGATATTAATATCATAAATCACCTTTTTATAAGATCTTGTGTACACATAAATGAATCAAGAGCTATTGTCCCCTTTATTAATAGAACAAATGGGTTTTTATCATTAAACATTATTTTATATATACTTTTATCCCACATGATTTTGAATAACAGAATCCCATTGCACAATATTTCATATTCCATGAGCTTAAGTTTAAGACCACTTAGCTGATCATATTTAAGTTTTCTATGCCTTTTTTCTCTAATATTACATCTTGCAATAACTATTAATGATTCCTCATCAATGTAATATATTGCTGTGTTTAATGTATTTATGTTAATACTACAGAGTGGTTTAAGAGAATTAATTAAAGTCCTTACATTTCTACTTTGCCTCTTTAGTATTCTCATAAAGCAAGACGCCTCTACTTATTATCTCCTTACTTGTACATACATAATTGGTTTAGTGCTTTATAAAAAGCAGATAAATAGTAGGGGGTCTGCAGTGGACGGTTATGTAATATTATATGCTTCAACAATAGTCATGACAGTATTTCTAGTATACTTTAGTTATCTAGATCTGAAATACAGAGAGATCCCTGATAGAGACATTTACATATTTATTTCTGCTTCCTTAATCTTATTTTCATTATTATTTGCTTATTCAATTATAGTAACTAAGAGGAATATTTACCTAGAGCTCACGTATCTTTCTTTATCACTTCTCATAGGTCCCTTGATTTCATACATTTTATACAAAATAGATCTCTTTGGTTTAGCCGATGTTTTTGCGATATCTGGTTTGTCGATCACTTTTTACAACGATCTTATATACAATATGTCTTTGTATAGTATTTCCACGATACACGTCCCGCCTATAATACCTTTACTTTTGTATGCAAACTTAGTAATGGCGGCATATATACCATTCAATATTATTAGGAACTTATTAGTATACAAAGATGTTCTTCCTCCCAAGAATATAGGCATATTGAAATGGAGTATAATACTATCCACAGGAAGACCCATGAAGATAAAGGATTTTCTTATGTCAAAACATATATTTCCGCTTCAGATATTTAAGATCAGTAATAATACTGTCATAGTGGAATATAGGACTTCATTTAATATTGAAGAGGATTATAAGGAGGATCAAAAACATATAAAGGAGCTTATAGAGAAAGGTTACCTACATGCCAACGACTATATATGGGTCACTTATGGTGTACCTTTCATTGTACTCTTACTAGCAGGATATATAGTACTCTTATTGATTGGCGACTCATTAATTCAATTAATAGTTCATTGCATTATACACTAGATACAGTGGGACTAATAGTAGATGATGAGAATAAGCGAATTACATAAGTTAAGCAGACATAGTGCATAAACTTTGTAGTAAAAGTGTTATGGCTTTATTCTTCAGGGTCACGTATTCCTTCATCAGATATAATGAATACTGCTTCTCCCTCAGGTAAATGTGGTGCATCAACTACTCTAGCTATTCTCTTGTTCCCTTTACTTTTTCTAAGCTGGACTCTTACGCCAGGAACATGATATAGCACATGTCCTCCAACCGCTTGCGTTGGGTCGCCGTAGAATACGTCTGGACGGGCCATAACTTGGTTTGTAACTACCACAGCTATATTATATGCTTCTGCGAGCCTCATTAACTGATGTAGATGCCTATTGAGTTTTTGTTGTCTTATGGCAAGATTCTCTCTGCCAGGATATTCTGCTCTAAATAATCCTGTTACAGAGTCTACAACCACTAGTTTTACATTTTCTTTAGGTACTAGGGCGAACAGTTCCTCCACAACAGATATTTGGTGATCAGTATTGTAAATACGTTGATACAATATATTCTCCATTACTTGATCGGGGTCAAGGCCTAATGCACGTGCCATAGATTCTATACGTTCCCACCTAAATGTTCCCTCTGTATCAAGGTATACGGCTTTCCCTTCAAGCCCTCCTCTGTCAGGAGGTAATTGCACATTGACAGCTAATTGATGACATATCTGGGTCTTACCAGTACCGAATTCTCCATAGAATTCTGTTATTGTTTTGGTCTCTATACCTCCACCCAATAGGTCGTCTAGATTCTTGCTTCCAGTAGTAATTTTCCTTACACTAAGTCTTTCCATCTTGATTTCCTTTGCCGTCTTAAACCTTATACCAAGAGCTTCTCGCGCTGCTTTCACTATCTTTTGTGCCGTTGTTAATGGTATTCCAGCTACTTGACTTATTTCTTCTGCTTTAGAAATTGCTATTGCTTCTATGGTTACATATCCTGCTGCTATGAGCTTGTTCTCTATTGTAGGGGTTACACCGGGGAGGCTTGATATCTTACTTTTTTCAGACGCCATACTTATCCCAACCATTATAGTAGGTTTAAAAAAGGGTTTTATAAAGTATAAGTCTCAACTTCTTGTTTATTAACCACCGTGAGAAACTCTATATGAGGCTGAGAGAGTTGTTCAACATTGCAATACAGATTCATAGCATTACTGCTGAAAGGCTTTCCGAAGGCATACCTCCTAACATACAATTCCAAATAAATCTCTCAATCCCATCATCTACACCATTTAATAGAGGAAAAACTCTTGTTACTCCTTTTAGTTTCACAATATCATCAAGACCCCCCGTTGTACAAATAAGTATAAAGGGCTACGCCATAGTATCTTCATCCGACACAAAAGCTCTAGAAAAGATGTTAACTGAATTAAAGAATAAACGTGTACCACAATTCCTTTTACAAACAGTATTTGCAAATATGATCGCAGAATCGATTATACTAAGTAGATCGCTAGGAGTGCCTCCACCCGTTCCGCCATTACCTCCGCCACAAATGTATGGAAAGAAAAACACTAATACATCCTATACCCCAGTACAATAAAATACAAGATTGCGATACGGGTGCATTAGGTCTTGAAACTCTTATTGATTCATGCAAAGACTTTTTGGTACAAAGTGACTGAGAAAGCTATTGATGGCGCGGAAGATGTAGACGACAGAAACTCTGAAAAGAAGTTCTCAAACGTTCTTGTCGTATTCTCTACTATAGAAAAAGATGACGATGAAATAGTCGTGGAACAGGCAGTAAAAGATATAGTGAGTGTTCTTCCAAAGATAAAACCTTCAACAATAGTAGTTTATCCTTATGCACATCTATCAAGTAATCTAGCTCCCCCACCAAAAGCGCTAGAGTTACTGACCCACTTCGAAAAGAAACTAAAGGAATCCACTGATATCGAGGTTTTCCGAGCACCTTTCGGCTGGTATAAGGCATTTGCTATAGAATGTTTCGGCCACCCCTTAAGCGAGTTATCCAAAAGCATAGAAAAGACCAAAGCTGGAGAAATTGTTAGAAAAGAAATACCTAAAGAGTACATTATCTTAACGCCTGAGGGAAAGATCTATAAACCGGAAGAGTTTGATTACACAGGATACGACGACCTAAAAATATTGGTTGATAAAGAAGTTTTCGGTAAAGAGCTTCCCGGTGGAGAAAACAAAGTCAATGATTACTGTAAAAAATTTGGCTTCGAATGGGAACCCTATAGCGACTATGGTCATATGAGATATGGCCCTCATGCAGCAGCAATAATGGAGGCAGTAATACAGTACTCATGGAGTGTTGCACAAAGTTTAGGTATACCAGTCTTCAAGGTGATTGGCACTAATACTTTTGATCTATCAAAGAAGCCTGTCTACGAGCACGCTAAACTATTTGGTGATAGACTCTACGAACTCGAAGTGGAAGGAAAGAGATATGTTTTAAGATACGCTGCATGCCATCAACAATTTGCTATGCTGAAAGACTGGATAATAAGCTACAAGAATTTACCTATGGGGATGTTCGAAGTAGCAGATAGTTATAGGCTAGAGAAAAGAGGAGAACTAAATATATGCTTTAGAATGAGAAAATTCTACATGCCTGATCTCCATATACTGACCAGAGATCTCGAAGAAGCCATTGAAATTTCTAAGAAGGTTCAAGAAAAAATTCTTGAAGAAGCAAGGAAGGCTGGACGAGAATATGTTGCATTATATAACATTACCAGAGATTTCTTCGATAAATACTTCGATTACATAGTCGAGTTTGTAAAGAGAGAAGGTAAACCCGTCCTAGTAGCCCTCATACCTGGAGGCATATACTATTGGGTACTAAACGTAGAATACCATATAATAGATAATTTGAAGAGGCCTCGTGAAATAGCAACTTTCCAAATAGATATAGGTAATGGAAAACGATTCAATATCACATACGTTGACGAAAAAGATCAAAAGCATCATCCAATAATAATACATACAGCACTCATAGGCTCTATAGAGAGATACATATACATGATCTTTGATACTGCTGCACAATTAGAGTTATCAGGAAAGACCCCATACATACCAACATGGATGTCACCTATTCAAGTAAGGATTATACCTGTATCAAAGGAGTACATCGACTACGCTATGAATATAGCTAAAGAACTCTTGGCAAGAGGATATAGAGTCGACGTAGACGATAGAGATGAAAGCTTAGGCAAAAAGATTCGTGAAGCTGGAAAAGAATGGATACCATACATTATCGTAATAGGGAAAAGAGAAGTAGATTCAAACACTATTAATGTTAGGTTTAGAAGAACAAATGACCAGAAAGTTATGTCTCTCGATGAGCTCATAAGGATTCTCGACGAGGAAACAAAAGGTTACCCCAAGATCTCGCAAACGCTGCCAATTAGGGTTAGCAGTAGACCAATATTTAGCTACCATCACTAGTGAAGTCAGCGCTTTGGCCCCTAATCATTAGAGCATGCTTTTACTCTTCATTAAAGTCTAGGTCATCATCCCATTTTAGTAAACTAGATAAATCCTCTTAAAATAACTTTTTCTAACATGCATAGGTGAAAACAGTGACCGAAAAACGATACAAGTACCTAGGACGCCATATTATG
The DNA here is from genome assembly GCA_029637525.1 of Desulfurococcaceae archaeon MEX13E-LK6-19. NCBI lineage: Archaea > Thermoproteati > Thermoproteota > Thermoprotei > Desulfurococcales > Desulfurococcaceae > Desulfurococcaceae archaeon MEX13E-LK6-19. Next base: position 449,343 of record CP072660.1, on the reverse strand, counting down.
GTAAAGGGCAGATATGTTGATTTAATTCTTTCTGGTAAAAAGACTGCAACAATAAGATTGGGTCTAGTACGTCCACGATACAAGGAAATGATTGTACATGGCGGAGGAAGACCTGTAGCTAAAATATCAATTACAAAAGTGGTTTACAAAAAAGTAAAAGAGTTAACCGAAGAAGATGCCGTAAAAGACGGTTTTAATAATCTTGGCGAACTTCTAGAGGAACTGAAAAAAGTTTATCCGAATATTTCAAGTGACGACTGGGTGACAATAATAGAATTTAAAGTAACACAGAGACTCGACCAGCTACCCGTACAAGAACCGTACATGGGGCTTAAACCATCAGATCTAGCACGTCTTGGACTAAGATATCTGAATAATGAACTAAACGATAAAGATAAGAAGATCCTATTAGAGCTTACACGAACCAACAGCATAAGAATGACTGCAATCAACTTATTTGGTTCAATTGAAAAAAGATATCTCGTAAGAAAAACATTAAAGAAAGTACTTGACTTGCTATTAAGAAAGGGAATCATACGGGGTAAAAAATGACTTATTGGATTCTGAAATGTAAGGAATGCGGTAATACATGGAAACTCTATGTGAGCTATAATCTTAAAAAAGAGTTCCCTACATTTTACCATTATTGTCCTTACTGTAAAAAGAATACCTTTCATGAGATAATAGAATTTATTGAAGAATAGTCTCAACAAAGCCCTCAAGGTATAACTCCTATTTTGTACTCCTATTGAAACCAATATTGCTATTAAGACAAGTTATATATTTGTGATAATATTCTGATTATAGTGGATGATGAGAAAGGGGTATTGACTAAGGAATGAAATAACCTGTCTCAGCTGATCATCAGCAATGTTCAACTCTGGAATACCGGTCACCATAACTCATCCGTTCTGGATATCCATCAACACGACAACCCGAGTCCATCGCTATATCTTTTGAATACCTATAGTTCGCTATGTTTTACTGAAGGATGTCATGCTAAGGTAAGTACCAGTGAGAGCTAACGCTACAACAAACTATATTGGCTACATACACAAGATATACATAGACAATCTGCTAAAAGACTTTAAAGAGCAGTTCAGAGAAGAGCATCCAGTATTTCTAAAGATAAGTGCTTACTACATAAAAACTGGGTAAGCAATGTAACGATATATTCTAGACTAACAAGACTCAGAACAGTATACAAGGCAGCTAACAACTATATAGAAAAACCGTTGACAGAACTAACTAAGGAGGAATGGGAAGTATTATTAACACAGAACATTATACGTCTGTAAAATAAACGATTACTCCTTCTAAGGCCATTAATTACGTAAAAATGAAATGGATGTACACAGAATTTATATAAATAATTGAAAACACAAGTAAAATATATAGTATTTTGATAGAATATTGAAAAAGTTTTTATGTTTTCAGATGCAAAAGTTTATGTTCTTTAAAGATTTATTCTTAAATATAATACTGAGCCTACAAGCCACATCGAATTATCTCAACTTAACATTTTAAGGAATTCTAAACAGATGTAGTTTATGTAGAATATTTCCTAGTTCTTGATGCTCTGTTAATTATTTCATAAACTTTCCTAGGCTCCTTTACTGCATATAACGTTATTGGCCGCACTCCTATAGCTTGGATTGTGAGAGTTCCTGTTCCATACTTTCTATCCCAGAATCCTACATTCACATTTACTTGCTGTATTGCATCTAGATTTAATACATCGTAGTCTATTCCTACGAGCCCCTTCCTAATTATGATTCGTTTATTTGTCAAGACATAGTAGATGTTTTTCCAAACCAAAGAGGAATATATTGGGGTCCAAAAGAATATAAATCCCAATATTCCATACCAAAAGATCAAAAACAACAAAACTGGCGGTTCAAATAAAAATTTTGTTGATGCCATTCCAATTATGATCAGAGGGAATACAAGCCAGGGGATACCAATAAAAACAAGTCCTATACTTCTACGCACAAAAGGAGCTCTTAAAGGTTTATCACACCAAAGAATTTTCTCGTCAGGTTCAAGCATTTCTTTAATATCCTGAGGAATTTCCATAAAGACACCTAGAGGCGCCTATGAGTAGTACCCTAATTAATTTCAGTTGTTACAGACATGGTATATAAAAATTAGAAGCCGTCTACCTTTGAACAGCAAAAGTCTTTGCTACTATTCGGATCGTTACATTACTAACTTTGACTCCTCTTGATCTAGAAGAGAAGATCATTTCATCCTAGATCCTGAAGTAATTATTTTTGTAGTAAAACTTATGCCCATGTTTGCCAAGAATCACATAGATATTCATCTAAGAGAACAACATCACTTATTGTATTTACTCCGTTTTAACATGTTATCCACCCATTTCAGGCGTCATAAACATTACTACATCCCCATCTGATAAACGATGATCAAGACTTGCAACAGACAGACCATTCACGACGATATTAAATATAAGTCTCTTCTTTAGAACACCTTCGCCTATTCTTTTACTAACTTTTTCTTTAATTACATTCAACAAGTCTTTTAATGTAGCGTTATCTGGTAATTCCAGCTCTACATTTCTTTTATCTGGAGGAACGAGATCTGCTGCTCTGTGCAAGAATACTACTTTTACCTTCATTACATATCACCAACTTCAACTAATTACTGCAAAACCTATTATCTATACTTTTTATTACTGCTAACCATTTATAACAGCTTTCTACTCTATCCAATCTTTGGTGGCTATTTTCTGTGGTATATAGGTGTCAGCTAAGAACTTAAGGCCCTTGCTAGCCATGGCTTCAATCTCAAGTTTAGCTTTCTTTTCGAGGAATATTTTTATCTCGCGTTCCCATTCAGGTGTCTGGAACCATCTATAATTAAGGAGTTCCTTAGCTCTTTTTATGTCGGCATCTTTTGCCTTGATTATATAGTTCTTGGCTTCTTTTTCTGTGAGCCATGGCTTCTTTTTACGTTGTTTATCACCAAAAATGTCAGTCATGCTTACACCAATAAATTTTGCATCTGGGGTTGCCAATCTTTCACTTTCATATGATAGAGTTATCGAGCCAATCTTAAAGACGCTATATATATACCATCCATAGGGATCCGCGTCAGTCAGTATGTATATTGGTAACTTCAATTCTTCACTAAGGCGCCTTACAAACCTTCTTGTCGCTCTGTCTGGCTGTCCCGCGCTCGTAATCAATATTGCCTTATACTTCTTCCAGAATCCATAACGATGTAGCTGCTGGAATACAGCATCTTTCTCGACTACTAGAACGAATTCTGCATCAACATCTATGAATTCTATTAAGTCTGGAGTAGGCTCAATAGCATAAGCTCCATGCCCCATTTTACTTAGATCAATGATGTCATCTCCGCTCTTGATCCTCATATTGCCAACTACTTTCCCTTTTTCTTTACTAAGTATAAGCAACTCTTCTCTAAGAAGCCCTAGGTAGACTTCTATGTCTCTTATCACAGAATCTGATTCACGCTGCTCGTCCCAAGTATTTTCTTCCGACCAACGTCCTTTGAAGTCCTTAAATCTTATTGTATGTTTACCTCTATAGTATAAGTCACGTATTGTCGGATACTCGTTATTTACCAAAGCCTCATAGATAATGGATGCCATCAATATTGTTTGCATGAATTTCTTCGCTTCGTTTACGTCTAGAAAGCTTCTTCTAAGCATCTCTGGGCCAAGGAGAAGAAGTTTGCGGCGTTCATCATATATAGTATTGCTTAATGTTCTCTTGGGTATGATAAGCGATGGACTTTTTTCTTTTATAATCTTCTGTATAAGCTCCTTAAACTTCTCTTGAAATATCTTTATACCACGTCTTCTTACTTCAAGATCTACTTTAGAGACTGTTGACAAGGCTACACACCTACTTCAACTGATTTAAGGTATTCCATGATCTCTTGTTTATCAATACTTGTCTTCTTGGATACTATATTGACTAGTTTCTCGGTAACTATAGCACCAACATTATCGCCCATAATATCCTTAGCTATAATACTTAATCCACGAGCTATTTCCGGAATATACCTTACTAGAACTGAGAGTTTCCTCTTAACTTCTTCTTCTTTAAGTTTCTTCGATAGGTATAGTCTAAGTCTTCTCGCTGCCTCTCTTAAGGCAAGTCTTAACTCTCTTTCGACTTCAGGTACGTCAGCAACACTCTCCTTACCAACTCCCTTAAATGGCACCTTTGTGCTACATATATGTGTCAAAACTATTATCGGTGCAGGAAAACTCACGTTGTACAAGCTCCAGTCAGTTTCTGAGACAACTTTCCAGGAGACATCAGATTTTTCATCGTACAACAAGGGTATTTTGTTTGCATACCTTAAGAGGATAGGTTCATTACTCGCAGGAATATTTCCGCCATAAGCAATACCCACTTCAACAATAAATGGATGTCCCTGATATGCCGATGGTTTACGTGTAACTGCCTCTACAAACTCTGGGTTGAATATTCTTTGTAAACCAGCCTTGATGATTTCCTCACCTAGGGGGGATAAAGCATCGGCTTTTGGCGGTCTAAAGTCAGGATAGCTCTTTAGTGCTTCTGCTAGTTTAACCATGTCGTTGTCTGTGAGTTCTTTAGGCGGGGTATTCGGGTCAATACCTGCCCTACTTAAGACATTCCTGGCAGTAATATCTCCTACTCCCTGGAAGCTCTCAACAAGCATGTCCTTTATAGTAGGTGAAGAAGTTGTTTCCTTCAATGCCTTTAAATACTCTAAGTCAACACCATATGGGTGAGGCTTTACCTCTTTAGGAGGCGGCGGTAGAGTCTCAATAGTTCTCTTGTAGTAGTACACCTCCCCATCAGGTGTTACGAAAACTATGTTAGCATAAGGTGTTATAACAGCTGTTCTTCTCATGTATTCTATTACTTTCTGCCTAGCACGAGACCAATCTCCTTCAATAGTGATCGATACTATTGTACCATGCCAGTCTCGAGACTTCCTCCATGACCCTCTCTCAAGGACTATGGGCTTGTTTTTCTGCAAGTCTATCCTTATCTTGAAATAGTATATTCTTTTGAGGCCAGGCTGCGAAGTTATTACTTCTACCGCTCTGCCAGTAGTCATTTGGCTATATATGATTGCAGCTTTAACACCTAGACCGAACATACCCCTAGTTTGTCTAAGAACATACTTTGAGCTGTATAGTACCCTACCAAAGGCTTCAGGTACATGTTGTGGCGGTATACCTATACCATTATCTTCAACAGTTATTGTATAATGGCTAGGGTTTTCAACACTACGTCTAATAATGACTTTTATATTTGGCAGGATACCATGGGTTTCTGTTGCATCAAACGCGTTTTCTACAAGCTCTCTAACAGTCTGGTAAAGAGCTCTTACGGGATTGGAAAACCCAGCGATCTCTCTGTATCTGGCAAAGAATTCTGCCGGGCTTAATGCTTTGAACTGTTCTCTCTGTACACTCTCTGCAGCCATCGCTAGTAATCACCCTTTATCCTATTCATAGTCTAATCCCCTTTTAGTTCCTTATAAAAATGGGGATTCAACACATGAGTCAACTGATTATACACTATAGATTAACACAAGAATAGTTACACCCCAGACCCCCCGCCTCATAGACTATTTTATTCTTTTCATAAATCAACTCCTTTTCAACCTTAGAATTGAATAATGGGGATAAGATAATGAAGGCTGCATCACCACTCGTAGCTACAGCAATGCTCCTTGTAGCAACAATAGCTGGCGGGCTCATACTCTACAACTACATACTAAACACGGTATCAGCACCTAAAGACTACGTGACGTTAACACCCATTTCAGCAAGAATAGTAGTATCAGGAACTACAGGGTTACTTAACATAAAGGTAGCATCTATGGGCACAAAACCTGTTAACATAACAGCTGCTTTAATCTATCCTCTAGGAATAACCGTTCCGATAAACACCGAGATCAAACCAGGAGAAACAATTAGCATAACAAAAACATTCTCCACATCAGGCTTGACATTCAATTCCAATACTAAATACTTCGTAGTAATATACTATGGAAACGGACAATCAACAGAACCCATAGAAGCAGAAGTAGTGATCTCATAAGCGTAAAAGTAATTAATAATATAGCAAAAATATGAGGTATGAACTTTGATAAGGCATGTTTTTAGTTTAAAAAACAATATCTTTTTTAATCTAAGAAAAATAAAGTCTTTTCATACACAATTATATAATACTTTACAAAAATGTAAGATTAATATACACAGATTCCTTAGAAGTAGATTAGAATCCGAAATAATAGATCTTAAAGGGCTAACACGCATAGTAAATAACTTACTTGTAGAATATGGGTTAAAGTACAATATTTTATCATTTGATATACTTGAAGAATATAACGTAAACAATATACTGAGAGTATACATAGCTAAGAAAGATGATACACTGTACTATATAGTAGATGAACCAATAATAAATGTTGATGAAGTAAGCGACATAATAGCTGTTTTTATCAAGTATGGTAATGAGTGTAAGGAACTAAGGTGTTTTATTGAATTACTTGAGGACAAAATACCTGAAAAGATAGAAGTGTTTACATCTAATCCCACTACAATACTTTATCATTACAACAAATTAAGAAGCGGCTATGGCCCTCTATATCCATTGATACTTGACCACAATATTGAGGAAATAGCAGGTAGTCAAGAGGATAAGATAGTATATGTAATACATCGAAAATACACGTGGTATGGATGGATTAAAACTAACATAGGTTTGTCCCCTACATCAGTAGATACAATAGCGTTATCACTTGCACGAAAGGCAGGCAAACACTTGAGCATATCCCAGCCCGTTACTGAAGGACTGACTCCAGAGGGGTTAAGGATAGCCCTAACGTTCTCTAGGGAAGTATCAAGACATGGCACTAGTTTTGTCATAAGAAAGAAGCCATGGAAGCCCTGGACTATAACCAAGGTCATCAACAATGGTATGTTATCCCCCCAACTAGCAGCTTATCTGTGGCTTGTACTAGAACTGAGAGGTTCCATACTTATTGTCGGAGGGATAGGTACAGGCAAAACAACCTTACTCCAAGCACTATTAACATTGATACCTCCTTTCAGAAGAGTTGTCACTATCGAGGATACGCCAGAAATAACAAGCACTACAGGACTATGGGATCCCTTGGTTGTTAGATATAGTTCTCTAGGAGAAACAACTATTGATGAATATAAACTATTAAAGTTCGCATTACGACGGAGAGCAGACTACATAGTTGTTGGAGAAGTGAGAGGAAGAGAAGCCAGACTCCTAATACAGGCATCCCGGTTAGGGCATGGAACTATAGCTACATTCCATGCAGATGACGCTACTTCCGCTATTGAAAGACTTGTAGCGCCACCAATATCTATCCCCCGAAACCTGTTATCAAGCATATGGACAATCGTATCAATGGATCCACATGGATCAACCGGTATCCGAAGAATAAAAGAAGTACACGAACTAAGTTTTGATGCAAAAAAACTATATCCTATCATGAAGTACAACATAAATGAAAATACTTTTACACCATCAAATATATCAGGGATAGCGAGGAATAGCATCAGATTAAAACACGTTCTTGATAAGGATACTCTAGAAGAAGAATTAGAGAACAGAACACTATTTCTGTCAAAACTAGTAGAAAAAGGCGTTTTCGATATAGATGATTTATCGAAAGAAATCCAGAGATTCTACTCGATAGAGGAGAATGTTGTTGAAGTACTCAATACATCATCTAAAAATAATTAAGAACCCTGTTTTCTCTACACTCTTATTATGCTCCTTTGCAACAATAGTATACTTACTCCTAGTTGTATTTATCGTCAAAGAACCATTACTCATCCCTTTATCACCTTTAATATTCTTCTCATCATTCTACACCATCAGGTTCCTTAGGAAACAATTGTTCGCATACAAGTTGAATAGAGACTTTTTAGACTTCATAACAATACTAATGAGCTTAGAATCAAACGGATTGGGATTAAGCGACTTATTCTTAATGGCATGTAGAAACGAAATAAAACTACCTAGTATCTATAAAGAGCTCGCAGAAGCATATACAAGCATTGAGGCTATTACAGGAAGTTCCTATAAAGCACTCAGTATACTTGCTAAGAGTCTACCTTCATCAAAAATCAAGAACTTTCTAGAAGGCTATGTTGGCATACTTGAAACCACCGGAAATACCTTAGAATATATAGAGTCATACATTGACGCAGAACTTTCTAAACTCGAGGATGCTATGAATAATTTACTAAATGTAGTAGAGAATTTCTATGAAGCATATCTCGTAATACTTCTTTCAATAATTATGCTATCTAGTTTTCCATCCATTTCAAGTTTAACGAACGTAATATACTTAATATTAATGTTACTCGGTTTTGGCGGGTATTTCGCGGCTGGCTTTATATCGGAGAAACTATACTATGAAGAGCCCATGTTATTCACATTTTTGTCATTATTGTTAATAGCGCTAATGTATGTTTTTCTTAGAAATAACATGTTTATCCAAACAATAATTCTTGTCACTGCATTCACTTTATCAAGCCATATCTTTTGGAAGAAATATTGCTTACAAAAACATATCGCCGAAGAACATGTATACGAGCTTTCCGAAGATATCTATATGGAATCAAACCAAGGATTTAGCCTGGATATAGCATTAATGAATTTATCCTACAGAACAACAGAGTATAGCTGGATTGCTAGGGAATTAGCTAAACTTATTAAATTAGGTATAAAGGGTTGCCGTATAGATGAGTTGCTTAGACTTACGCCATTGTCAAAGAAGATTCTAAGTCTCCTGTTGTCTCCTCTAGAAATAACTTCGAGTAAGAGTAAACATGTTGGTTATGTACTCAAATTCTTTAGAAGAATTAGATCAATTAGAGATAACTTAAGCAATCGTATAAAAACACTGTACGCCTACGTTCTCTTATTACCTCCAACAATATACGCGATAGCCTACGCGTTGAAGACTATGAATATATCAGAGTATCTTCCAGTAGATCCAAACATTATTCCAGGTTATGTATTATTATCATCAGTATCTGCTTGGCTTGTAGCAAATAGAATAGCCAAAGGCTATGGATTAATTGATGTAAAAATTCTTCTTGTTTTACTTGAAAACCTTGTTCTTTACTTATGGCTTATCCTTTGACAACACCAATAGGTCTTAGTTTAACTACAAGCTTAGCTATACCTACATGATGGGCTACATGTACTACTCTATCAACATCCTTGTAGGCTCCCGGAGCTTCTTCTGCTATAACACGTCTTGTTGCTGCTTTGAGTATTATTCCACGGCTGGCCAGTTCCTCCTGGATCTTGGCTGGATTATATGATCTTATTGCTTGATGTCTACTCATCCATCTTCCTGCACCGTGAGGTGCACTATACCATGTTCTGGCACCTGATGGCACGCCTACGAGTACATAGCTTGCAGTCCCCATTGAACCTGGTATTAGTACCACTTGCCCGATTGATTTATGATCCTTAGGTATTTCAGGATGCCCTGGTGGAAACGCCCTGGTGGCACCTTTTCTGTGAACAACTAGTTTAGCTCTCTTACCATCTACATCATGTTCCTCGATTTTAGCAATATTGTGTGCTACATCATATATTATTTCTAAACCAAGTTGGTCAGGGTCTTTATGGAATACTTGCTTGAAGCTTTCACGAGTCCAGTGTGTTATCAATTGCCTATTAGTCCATGCAAAATTGGCTGCTGCCGCCATAGCCTTGAAGTAGTCTTGTGCTTCCTTACTATTGAAGGGTAGACTTGCAAGTTCTCTGTCTGGAGGACGTATACCATATTTTCTCATGGCACGCTCCATTATCAAGAGATAGTCGCTGGCCACTTGGTGTCCAAGCCCTCTGCTTCCAGTATGAATCATTACTGTTACTTGTCCTTCATGCGTAATCCCGAGTACTTTAGCTGTGTCGGGATCATAGATCTTTTCAACAACTTGTATTTCAAGGAAGTGGTTTCCTGCACCAAGTGTTCCAAGCTGGTTATGGCCACGTTGCTTGGCTCTATTACTTACCTTACTTGAATCTGCTACTTTCCAGCTTCCACGCTCCTCAATATGTTCGGGATCTTCAGGCCATCCAAAACCTCTTGAGACCGCCCACTCTACTCCTTCATCAAGTACTTTGTTTAGTTCACTAAAACTAAGAGATACCTTGCCTGTACTACCAACTCCACTGGGGATATTGCGGAATAAAGCCATAACTAAGTCTTTAAGTTTTGGCTTGACATCTTCATAGTCCAAATTTGTTCTTAAAAGTCTTACACCACAGTTAATATCGTATCCAACACCACCAGGACTTATAACACCTTCTTCTATATCAAACCCTGCAACACCACCTATAGGAAATCCATATCCTTGATGGACATCGGGCATGGCAAAACTTGCTCTACGTATACCTGGTAAACAAGCCACATTAGCGAGTTGTACAAGCGATAAATCCTCCATAGCTTTCTTAAGCAGATACTCGTCAGCAAACAATATACCGTCTACAAGCATACATGGTTTAGCTCCTTTGGGTACTCTCCACTCATACTTCCCTATTCTCTCAATCTTTATGCCATGACTCAAGCAACAAACACCTCTTTCAACAAACTTGCCTTTAGAAGTACATGGCTAGATACTCTTATTAGACCTACTCCGCCGAACCTATTATACCTTACCCAAGAAACTTCATAGCTGGTATGTTTTTATTGAAGTACAAACCTACATAAATTAATGGAGAGGAGAAGTATCATGCCCTTGATAGGAATAATAGGTACAGGGCTCATGGGATCTAGTATAGCACATTGTCTTAAATCTAAAGGATACGAACTAATTCTTTACAACAGGACACATAGTAAAGCATTAAAGTTAGCCAAAGAACTTGATGCAGTAGTTGCTAATACCCCTCGTGAAGTTGCTGATAAAGCAATCTATTCCATAGTATTTGTATCAGATGATGAGGCATTATACGATGTCATTTTTGGTAAGAATGGAGTAATAGAAACTACCAACAAAAAACATGTCGTCATTAATGCAAGTACTGTAACACCCCTAGCAAGTAGGAGAGTATCAAATGTTCTAAAGGAGAAGGGTCTAGGCTACGTGGAAGCACCTGTATTCGGTAGTGTCCATGAAGCACGTGAATGCAGACTTATATCAATGATAGCTGGAGAAAAAGATCTTGTCGATAGTATCGTAGGATTTGTTAACGAGTATTCTTCAAAAACATTTTATGCCGGTGAAATACCGAAAGCCATTGTATTGAAACTAGCCATAAACAATATAGCCTTATCGCTACCTCCAATACTTGCAGAAAGTTTTTCGCTAATAGAAGCATGGGATATCAATCTCGACGTGCTATTAAATATCATTTCAAACCTATGGTTTGGTGATGCTGTAAAAAGATATTTACCAAGAATATTCGAAGAGAAAACCCCTAGGTTCAAAGTCTGGATGGCAGGTAAGGATTACCTTTACGTGGTAAGGGCTCTTGAGGAGAAACACTTACCATCTTTTGTCTCATCAACACTATCATCAATGTATATGGAAGCTGCCAGTAACGGTTATGCTGATAAGGATTATCCTCAAGTAGCAAGATATTTTATTGAACTAGCCAAAAAGAAGAAAAAGAACCTAAACTAATCAAGTAAATTCTCTACAAGCTATGTAATTAAGTATATGTTCAATATCTACTGTTTCTTGAACACCTTTTTCGAGATCTTTTATTGTAACCCTATTCTCCTTAACCTCTTTAGGACCAATGATAATGGCATACTTCTGTTTTTCTCTACTAGCTAAACTAAGTGCTTTCGAGATCTTTTTGCCAACGATCACCTTTGAGTAAATCCCGTATTCATGTAGTTTGCGTGTAACAGAGTACGCTAAATGGAGAGCCCTGGGTTCTTCATCAATAACTATGATAATTACACCTTTTGATGTATAACTGAGTTTTTTCTTACTCTCTATTGCAAGCATTATCCTATCAATACCTAATGCCGCTCCTGTAGCATACTCGAAAGGTCCTCCATAAACCGTTGTTAAACCATCATATCTCCCACCTCCACCAATACTTATTTCGAGCCCACTTGTCTTCACTTCATAAATAACACTGTTATAGTATGCTAGCCCCCTAACTAGTTTAGGATCGTAATCGGCTTTTGCCCCAAATTCTTTCAGAAACTCAAGTAAAGTTATTGTTTTCTCTACTTCACCATATAGTTCATTAACAGTTTTTTCATCAACATAAGTTTTCAAACTATCTACAATGTTCTCTAACTTATTGTTGATCAGAATATTAATTGCATCAACTACTTTTTCGCCAAATTTATTACAGTACTCAATAGCTTTTTCTATCATGCCCTTATCTATCAAATGAAGTATATGGTCTTGCTCTTGAGCTGGTATGCCTAGAACATTCATTATTTTCCTGTATATTCCCACATTACCCACTACATAATAGTGATCTAATCCTATGTCGGTGAGGAATTCCTCGATAACATTAATAACCTTTATATCTGCATCAATGCTTTGCTCACCAATCACTTCTAGTCCAGCTTGCCAGAACTCTCTATATCTCCCTCTTTGGGGTTCCTCGTACCTAAAGCATTGCCCCACGTAATAGAACATTAAGGGCCTGGGCATTCCACGAAGTTTTCCTAAAAACGCTCTAACAACAGGTGCTGTAAGCTCCGGACGTAACGCTATTCTCCTACCAGCCTTATCTTCAAATACATACATAGACTTGATTATTTCTTCACCAGATTTTTTCTCAAACAACTCGAAATACTCGATAATCGGCGTTATAATAGGATTAAAGCCATTGAGACGCGCTATATTCTTAAATCTTTCTACAAGAAACTCGAATAAATTAGCCTCATCACCTACTATATCACGCGTCCCTCTAGGAGTATTTATCATCCATATATCACCCTCTTACAAGCTCTATTGAGGATACAGTATAGTATGTGATATCTCCTTGGAGAGAGACTATCGCCAATGCTAGTTCTAAGTTGTTTCTTCTAGCCTGCTCTACATAACTAATAATATCATTGATACTGGTCAAACTCTTCTCCTCGAGTATAAGCAATAATTTAAGGCTGCCGTCTTTGTGTTTTACTAAAAATCTTTTTTCATCAAGAACTCTTACTCGTCTACCTCTACTTCTTAAGTCATTATACACTATTAGTTTTGGCCAAAACATTTTCTCGAAGCAACTGCTATATTTCCTCATTAACTCCTCTAACGAGGATAGTTCACTTGTTCCTAAATCGATTACAATCTCTCCTTTAAGTAGCAGGTATGCTGTTTCTTCTAGAGATAGAATGAGTTTATCTCCCTCTCTTCGTCCAAACCATCTTTTATCAAGAACCTCAATATCATCCTTATTGTAAACAATGCCCTGACATGTTTTTTCATCAAATATTATTTTTCTCATCTTCTAATACGCACCTTTGATCCATACTCTTACTCTAATGCTTTATGTTTGTTAAATAAACATACTCTTAAATATACTCTATAAATCCAGTTATTGTATAGGGTTCGTTTGAGTAAAGGTGATTATATATGGGGTTTAAATATCCCATAAAGATAAGAGCTGTTTGGTGGGAAGACAACAACGTTTGCTGGATCGATACGTCAAAGCTTCCCTTTAACGAAGTAATTAGATGTACTAACGATCCAAAGAGAGTTGCCAAAGCCATTATTGATATGGAGATACGTGGAGCCCCCGCAATAGGTGTTGCTGCAGCACTAGCCGTAGCTGCTTATGCTGTAAGCCTCAAAGGCTTAAGTAGGGAAGAGTTTGTGGCAAAAGTGGACAATGCTATAGAGATCTTGTGGAAAACGAGGCCCACAGCTTACAATTTATTCTGGGCATTAAAGAGAATGAGAAACATACTATACAGGAGCATCAAGGGATATGAAGATATAGTCGAGGCTATTGTTAAAGAAGCCATTAATATAATGAATGAGGATATTGAAGCCAACATAAGATTAGGTGATTACGGTGCTGAACTCATAGAGGATGGCGACACTATCTTAACACACTGTAATGCTGGCGCGCTTGCAACAGCTGCTTTTGGAACAGTAGGCGGTATCATTAGGGCTGCCTGGTACCAGGGTAAGAAGATAAGAGTAATAACTACGGAAACAAGACCTGTACTCCAAGGCGCAAGACTTAATGTATGGGAGTATACTAAGGAGGGTATACCAATAACTCTCATAACAGATAATATGGCGGCATTTGTTATCAAGAAAGGGCTTGTAGACAAAGTTATTGTGGGAGCGGATAGAATTACTGGAGACGGCTATGTAGCTAACAAAATAGGCACATACGCTATAGCTCTTGCAGCGAAAAGACACAATATCCCATTCTATGTGGCAGCACCGACAAGCACCATAGATCTAGAATCAACTGGTGACAAAATAGTTATTGAGGAAAGAAGCCCCGATGAAGTAAGGAAAGTTCTAGGTCACTTAATAACGCTACCCGATGTACCAGTATACAATTTCGCATTCGACATAACTGATCCCGATTTAGTAACAGCAATAATTACCGAGAAAGGAATAGTCTATCCTCCATACAAGGAAAATCTCCGCAAAATAATAGGGAGTGAAGAGAAGTAAGTGGGCCCGCGGGGATTTGAACCCCGGGTCACGGGGAGTTCCGCCCGGTCCAGCGGCGGATCCAGGTCCCGAGTCGGGCACCGCCCCCAAATGGGGCTCCGGCGTACCCCGCATCCTAGTCCAGGCTAGACGACGGGCCCACCAGAGACTAGTAGTTTGGAAGTCTGGTTAATTAACTATTTTATGCAGCGCAACATATTTTCCCGAATACTTAACTTATAGTAATAACGACAATCATAGATATAACCAGATCACAAAGATTAATGGTAAAGACAATGGATATAAATGAAGTGGTAAACTATATCTCACAACACTGGAGCATGGAGATTAAACGAAACCCGCGTATAGAATCAATTGTTACACTTAGAAAAATAATCAAGATATACATAGATATACATGGGACGCTAATCGAGTATCCTGCAAGGTTCTACATAGGAGTAAAAAGGGATCACATAATAATTCCTGGCGTATATTGTAGCTGTAAGGATTATGTTATTCACGTAATGTCAGAGAAGAAAAGTAAAGCGTGTATACATTTATTTGCTGAAGAAGCTGCTAAAGAGAAGAATCTATATAGAACTATAGTTATTGACATTAACACCTTATATAAAATAATTAATGAGATCATGCTATTCGATAGATCGCCAACACTTAGGAGAATACTATATAAAAAACCCTATAGGAAATAATCAGTGTAAACAATATTCCTTGGTGTAAAATCATGGGGAGACGGAGGAAAAAGTACAAGAGAGTAATAAGAAGAGTACGAAGAATACCCACTGTATTCCAGTGCCCACACTGTGGTTCAAGAAGTCTAACTATAGACTTTAAGAAATCCGAAGAATCCGGTAAAAAACTTGCCGTAATAAGATGTGGTAATTGTCGATTGAAAACATTGCTTGAAGTACCAGAAATATATGAAACTGTTGATGTATATGCGAAATTCTTAGATGCATTTACTCAAGGAACTATCGAGATCGAGTTCGAGGAGGGAGTAGAGGAAACCGAGGGAGAGGAACTACTTGGTGAAGAAGAGTGAAAGTACATGAGTACATAACTGAGAAGTTGGAGAAAAAGAAGCTGCATTTCACGCTAATAGACCCAGATAAAGAAGTTTCTGATATAGAGAAAATAGCAAAACAAATGCACGAAGCTGGGACAGATGCCTTCCTCATAGGAGGAAGTCTTGGCGTAACGCCGGAAGATGCCTCGAGGGTGGCTAGAGTACTCAAAGAAACAGGGTTGCCCGTAATAATATTTCCTGGAAACTTGAATTGTCTAACACCTGAAGCTCATGCCGTCCTCTTTATGATTTTAATGAATACCACTGATCCATATTATTTAATGGGCGCACAAGTGGCAGGCGCACCATTAATCAAGAAGTATAATCTAGAGCCCTTACCAACAGGCTACATAGTAGTTTATCATGATACTGCTGTAGCACATGTAGGGAGAATAATTCCTATTCCTCCAAACAAACCAGAGATCATAGCAGCTTATGCTATGGCCGGTGAAATGCTTGGTCTAAAATACTTGTATATAGAGGGAGGCAGTGGCGCACCAAAACCAGTGCCATACAGTTTCCCTACGTATGCTAAAAAGTACAGTAACTTAATAGTATTGGTTGGTGGAGGTATTAGAGATCCTGAGACCGCTAAACAAATGGCTGCTAGTGGGGCAGACATTATTGTTACAGGAACCATAGTTGAAAAAGATCCTGATATGGCAAAAAAGATAATAACAGCAATCAAGAGTGTTCCAAGTACTTCTCCTTAAAAGCCTCCTCAACATCAACTCCAACAAGATTAGCTAAACTAAGGAGCCAAGCAAACACATCTGCTATCTCTTCTCTTAACGATTTATAATCACTATTCAGCAAGGCTTCAGCAAGTTCACCAACTTCTTCTACAAACCAGGTGAACGTAGAGAATAATCCACGACTACTATCTCTTTCAAAATACTTTTCACGTATGAGAAGCTGAGCTTCTTTTATTTCCATACACACCACCATAAATAGACTACCCGGGATACAGGTAAAGAAAATATTGACTCAATAATCTGGTGACACAAGTATTTATAGAGGATTCCGACATGATATTACCTAGGCTAGAAAAACCGTGGTGTGAGAGAACATGCCCAGATCACGTAAGAAGCGTGAATCACCTGGACCATTTACTGGCGCAGGTCTAGTCAGGTTCTATGAGGAAGCTGATGTTGGTATAAAAATGAAGCCATATATAATAATAGGTCTTGCCTTTGCTATGACCGTTATAGTAATTGTTGCACAAAAACTCTTGCCTCCCACATAGCATAGTTTATTCTACATGTATTTCTTGATCCATTCCCAGGCCTCATCAACATAGCGTTCAATGGCTTTTATATCTTCTTCAGTTATTCCTTTGAATCTTCCTTGTAGTTTGAAGTATTCTATCATTGGTTTTCTCTTACTCTTATCGATATAGGGCTTACTGGGTCCTGATAACGTTATTTTACCGTTTTCATACTCATAGAGTATCCATAAGCCTGTTTCTACAGCGAGTTTTGCTATTTTCACTGTTAGACTTGGGTCAAACCTCCATCCAGTAGGGCATGGTGCATGTAATTGGATGAACTTAAAGCCTTTGATCTTACTTGCTTTCTTTAGTTTAGCATAGAAGTCGTGGGGGTATCCTATACTAGCTGTAGCTACATATGGCACTCCATGAGCGATCATAATCCTTGCGACGTCTTTCTTAGGTTCTTTCTTTCCAAGGGGTGTCGTGGTGGTCCAGGCACCTGGAGGTGTTGCACTGCTACGCTGGATACCCGTATTCATATATGCTTCGTTATCATACATTATATAGATCATGTTATGGTTTCTCTCAGCCGCACCACTAAGACTAGCCATTCCTATGTCAGCTGTTCCACCGTCGCCAGCCCAAGCAACAACATGTACATCATTTATTCCTCTACGAGCCAACGCTTCTGCGACTCCTGAGGCAACAGCTGCTGCACTCGCAAAAGCAACATGTATTATAGAGCCGTTGAAACCACTTCCAGGCCACGCCCCTACAACAACTGATGTACAGCAAGCTGGCACTACTAGGATAACTTTTTTGCCCAACGCTGCCCCGACTACTTTCAAGGCCATTGTTATAGGGCATCCATGGCATGCAGCATGACCTGGTAACACAGTCTCTCTCATATCACGTGGTAAAGGTGGTACTACACGAGACACACCCATCACCTCCTATGATACCAGTGGAATACAGGTGGTTCCTCTCCTTTTTCCAAGGAGTCTATTGTTGACTTGATTAAGTTGAAGAAGTCCTTGTACGTAATGTTTACTCCACCTATGCCTGCGACAATGTTTCGTATGTAAGGCAGTGTCCTCGTATGTTTCAACATATTACCCACAAGATCGAGATATAGTGTTCCCATACTACCATAGCTTATAGCTCTATCGAACACTATTACTCCTCGACTATTATTTAGTACACTATAAACATCTTCATCAGGGAATGGCCTCATGAATCTTATTCTTAGTAGTCCTACTGGATACCCTTGCTCCCTGAGATAGTCGATAGCCTCCATTGCATCGCCACTCCAAGCACCCATTGTTACTACATGATATTTTGCGTCTTCGCATCTATAGCACGATATCAGGCCACCATACTTTCTACCAAAAACTTTTCCATAATCTTCATCAACTTCCTTTATCACTTTCTTAGCATTCTCCATAGCATCCTGGATATCCATAAACATCTCCTCAGTATCCTCAGGCCACGCAAGATTACCGTGAGCAAGAGGTTCACTACCATCAATTACAAATCCCTGCCTTCTTGGTCCAAGCCACTCATCAACAAGCTTCTGGTCAGGCACATCGACAGGCATCGCCGTATGACCTAGGATGAAGCCTTCAAGACCTATCATTACCGGCAAATATACTCTAGGATCTTCACTGATCTTGAATGCTTGGAGAGTTAGATCAAATATCTCCTGGTTATCCATACCCATAGCCATAATCCACGCAGCATCACGTTGATCAACAAAATCACTATGGTCGGGCCAGATGTTCCATGGGGGAGCTATCGCTCTCGTAACTATAGCCATCACGACAGGTATCCTTGCCCTGCCAACCCAATGCACCCACTCATGCATATACAAAAGACCATGACTACTAGTTGCAGTAAACACTCTGGCTCCAGCCATTGCAGCACCAAACGATGCTGCTAAGGCAGAGTGTTCTGATTCAACACGTATCATCGTTGCATCTAACTCACCTTTATCAATGTATTCTGCGAGTTTCTCTATGATGCTGGTTTGAGGAGTTATGGGATATGCTGCAACAACTTCTACTCTAGCCATCTTAGCTGCGAGAGCAACAGTATAGTTTCCTGTAAGTACTTGAATACCCATTCTTCATCACACCTCCTCGTTAACCATTTCTATAGCCTTAGATGGACATACCTGAGCGCAAACACCACATCCTTTACAATAATCGTAGTCTATAGTCGGTCCCTTCTCTGGATCAACTTTTATCGTGTTATCTGGACAATAGATCTCGCACAAGAAGCACCGAGTACATTTATTTACATCAACAACAGGCTTCATCCATCGCCATGAACCTGTTTTTCCTGCAACACCTATTTTCGGCTTAGCAATAGGTACACGATGTTTTATAGGCTCGAGAATCACCATAATCTCCACCTTTTGGAACCTATTTCACCTACATAAACAGTTTCATTATATGCTTCACGAACAGCTTTAGCATTCAACTCGCCTATTTTACCGCCAAAATATTCTTCAACAGCTGCAGCCATGTTGTCAATACTTATTATACCCAATGCTTTAGCAAGAGAGCCAAGCATACTGGTATTGACAACAGGCCACCCTGCAACTACGAGATTATTTCTTGTGGCAATACGCGTGGCATCAACAATATATGCCTTGGCACTACCATGGAGTTTAAAGTTTTCCTCCTTAATAAGCGATTTATCATGAGTGTTAACAATTATTATACCTTTATCGTTAACACCTATAGTCTTTGTATATCCTGTT
Source organism: Desulfurococcaceae archaeon MEX13E-LK6-19 (assembly GCA_029637525.1). NCBI lineage: Archaea > Thermoproteati > Thermoproteota > Thermoprotei > Desulfurococcales > Desulfurococcaceae > Desulfurococcaceae archaeon MEX13E-LK6-19. The sequence goes on along the minus strand of CP072660.1, from coordinate 429,632 downwards.
TTAACAAGACCTGGATGTAGAACCACAAGCACATCTGCATCATTAAACATACCGTGTCTACGTATTGGTTTATCACTTATTCTCGCGAAGGCTTTTACTGGAGCTCCTCTACGTTCTGCGCCAAAGAATGGGAATCCTTGTCCGTGAAGCCCCTCTTTTACTGCTGCTGCCACGAGTATGTTTGCCGCCGTGACACCTCCTTGTCCTCCCCTACCATAAAACAAGATCTCGATTAACAAGACCCGACACTCCCTGCTAAAAGAGTTATTCCAACTATTCTACAGAGAGTAACCTAGTTCTAGTTACATTAATGGTACTAGGATTAATTTAAGTGTTTAGATTAGGGCAAACAGATCATGTTAAGTACTATAGTATGGGATAAATGTGGTATTAATTAAAACAAAAACACACTAAATCATCTAAAGTATTCCATAGAAGATGTAGTCCGAAGGCGCTGGCATGCTTGACGCATCAATAGCTTCTTTACGCTTTAGTTCAATATATGATTCCAAGAGTTCTCTTGGAAACACCGGCTTAAGGTATTCATTGTCTGATTCCAGTTCATCGAGAGCTTCTAGTAAACTCCTTGGAAGAGATTTTATCCCTAGTGTCTTCCTCTCCTTTTCTGTTAAGTGATACACGTTCTTTTCAAAAGGATCGCCGGGTTCAATCTTCTTCTTAATACCATCGAGTCCGGCGAGAATTATAGCTGACAATGCTAGATAGGGGTTTGCGGAGGGGTCAGGGGGTCTGTATTCTATACGGAAGGTCTTTTCGTCTCTAACCACGGGTATTCTTATTGCAGCACTTCTGTTACCATAACCCCATACTAAGTAAACGGGTGCCTCATATCCTGGTACTAGTCTCTTGTAGCTATTCACTGTAGGTGATACGAGAGCACTAAGACTTCTACCATGTTCTATTAACCCCCCGATAAAGTATCTCGCCACCTGGCTCAAAACACCATCCTCATCATAGAATAAGTTCTTATCTCCATTCCAGAGGCTCACATGTACATGCATTCCACTACCATTGTCGCCAGGTATGGGTTTGGGGAGGAATACAGCAGTGTACCCGTTTTTCTCAGCTGTAATTCTTGCAACATACTTGAATGTCTGGACAAAATCACCTCCATTGTCTACTCCTAGTTTACCGCTTGTTACTTCTACTTGACCAAAACTAGCTACTTCATGGTGCATCTTAGAACATTTGAAACCAAGTTTTTCAACATTAGCAATTATTTCTCTTCGTGTACTCGCGATACTATCATAAGGCTCCGTTAAATGATAGCCCTTCTTTGGAGGAATACTGTACCCACTGGCCCCGATGGACTCTGTGGAATTTATTTCAAGATATTGTTTCGTATAGTCTAGCCCATATTTTAATGAATTGAAGAGAAAGAACTCCATCTCAATACCAATACTAGGCTCGAGACCCTGCGACCTCATGTACTCCATTGTTTTCTCTGCGACAAGCCTCGGGTCCTTTACGTATCGTTTACCATCACTCCAGTAGACTCCAGATATACACCTATACACATCTGTATACCATGGAAGCTTTCTCAACGTACCATCTACGGGTTTCAACATTAGATCACTATTTTCAATAGGCTCGAAACCAAATACACTAGATGCATCAAAGAAACCCTTGATTCTACTTGGGTTACTAACTAGGTCCTTGCTTACAACTAGTGTGGTAGCCCTGAGTACGCCCATGAGGTCTGTGAAATGCATTTCAATGAAAACTTTTCCGGAATCCATTTCTCCTTATCCCCCGTTACTCGGATATAGGGTAAAGATCCCTGTAAAAGTATATATTTCTATTGATAGAAGATCCGGAAAATATACGAAAAGCAACTGGTGCATACTATGTCGGATCCCAACGTTATCCGAATAGATAGCATCGATAAAGAGATTCTCAAAATACTCCGTAGTAACGCGAGAATCAAATTAAGAGAGCTCGCTAGACTAACACATATACCTACATCAACGATATATGATAGAATAAAAAGACTCGAGAAAATGGGTTTAATAAAAAAGTATACAACAAAGATAGATTATAGACTCCTGGGATACCAAATAAAAGCTCTGATACTGGCATCAGTTGAAGGCGCACACATTATTGACGTAGAGAAAGAGATCTCGAAAAACCCGCATGTAATAGCATTATATGATATTACTGGAGAATACGATGTAGCAATAATAGCTTTATTCAAGACAATTGAAGAACTTGATCACTTCGTAAAAAACCTATTGAGAAACCCCTATGTTAAACACACAACAACAAGTATAGTCTTTAGAACAGTTAAAGAAGAGTACACATTACCTATTTGAACATCCAATGGAAAGATACGAAAATATGCTATCATAAATCATTGGAAACCGGCCGGTTTCCAGGACCTCTGTTTCCACTGGAGCCCACTAAAATAGCATAATCGGAGTACGCTGTCGAAGTTTGAAAACCTGATCATGATAGTACATAGGACGACATCCCTGACCCCTATACTTCTATTCGAGAAAGGTCTTCTTAGTTGTGGTCTAGTTTTATTATTGAGAAAGTTTGTATAAACTAATCTAGGTATTTATCCTAATGGAATTTACATTATTACATAGACTTAAACAAATCTTTTGTCAGGAATCTCTCTTGTATATTGAGTGGAAACAGAGGGGTCTATCCGGTAATTGATGAATCGTTTTTGAGAAAAATTGGTTAAAATGGCTAGGGTTTCATGCAATGGACCCCTCTGTTTCCACTGGAGCAGCCTGATAGTTAGCTCTCCCCGGGTTTCTTGTAGGTGCTGCTTGTGTTTCTATGTACTGTTCCAGGGGAAACCTGTTTAAGCAATAAGTTTTCCTTCATAAACACGTGTATTGTTTTTGATTACATGGATAGTATTGTTGTGTATGGGTTTTGCATTCTTTTCTTCGTCTAGCAGGTATATTGTTGATGAATAATAGGTTATGTAATTGTTTTTCTCTTCGATAAACAATTGATAATATCTAGTTTTAGCGGGTTCTTGTGTCACGTAATAGTTTGTTATAATGACCATTATGTCTTCTTGAAATGGTAGGAATATTGATATTGTGTTGAATGCCGATTTAGTGTGGTTTGCTAATACCCTATATGCTTTGAGTAGACTGTTTGTGTCAAGGCTCTCCAGGGTATATGCTATATAAAGTCCTGCAAGGTATGTGTCTGATAAATTCTCGGTATTAGAATGCTTTATGTTGAGTATTTGGAGTAACCTTTCTTTATATAGGGTTCCGTTGTGTGCTAGAAAGAACTCTGTTTGAGAAGTTGAATATTTTATAGGTTGTGTGTTAACCATATTGATGGAGCCTTCACTTGCTGCACGTGTATGCACTAATAACACTACTTCATCGTTTTCTAAGCTTTTTATTGTGTTAAGGAGGTTCGTGAAACCCTTTACGTCATTATATATTGGTGCTAGTGACTTATAGTATATGGAGGTGTTTTTTGTTAAAAGAACATAACCCCATCCATCGCTATGCGCTTTCCTTTTGCCGTTGGATGCAATATTGAGCAGAGGATCATTTTTACTGGCTTGCTTAATGAGGTCTAATAATGTTGTTAATCTATCTAGAACAGTACCTTTGTAAAAGAGTATTCTACACATTTCTAACCAATACCCCTAGGTACCAAGTCAGATACTATGATACTACTGCCTCTCCTGTATGAAGTTTTGAAAAAACCGGGTATTCTTGTGTCTAGGAGTAATTATGTAAATCGTTTAAGAGAGGTATGTTCTAGGAGCCTCTCTTACTTTTTCCTTCGACGACAACCATTGTGCTCGTTGTTCTGATTTCAGGTAGTCTTCTTATTTTGTTTGTTATTATTTCTCTTATTTTCTCCAGGCTCTCTGCTTCTATGACTGCTACTATGTCGTAGATGCCATACACTATGTATACATCAATGATCTCAGGGATCTTAAATAATTCATCCATCACCCTGGTTTCTGCGCCTATGTCTGTCTGGATTAATACGATAGCTTTTGCTGCCATGTTTTAGTCCCTCAATAATACCTGGTTTTTGAGGAAAAATAATGTTTTCCCTCTAACTCAAATCGTTAATTAAGGGTTTTAGATATTCTCTTTGGATGAAGAGCTGTGGGGTTTGTATGCCGAAGATCTATGTAGTATATTATGGAGAGGATGATCCTAAGAAGAATACGGCATTAAAAATGATTAGAATGGGGTATGCAGTGAGAACTAGAAGGTATTGCTCCAAGGCGATAGTTCTTAATCCGTTCGCGCCAAAGATTATTGGGCCCTGGGACAGACCTTATGTAGAGAAGTATGGTATTGTGGTTATTGATGCGTCTTGGAAAAAACTTACGAGAAAATACTTCCCGAGAAAGGGGTTACATAGAAAACTTCCTTTACTCATAGCTGGGAACCCTGTAAACTATGGTAAACCATTTATGCTTAGCAGTATTGAAGCAGTTGCTGCAGCACTCTATATAACAGGATATAAAGAACAAGCAATGGAGTTAGCAAAGCTGTATAAGTGGATGAAGACATTCTTTGACTTAAACATAGAACTTCTAGAACAATACTCTAAAATGGAATCAGAAGAACAAGTCATTAAGTTTATGGAGGAATTAATAAAAGAAAACTAGTCTAGAGCAGCGGGCCCGGCTATAACCCGCATTCTGTACTACAGCCGCATTCGACTAAGCGGCCCACCTCCCGGGTCGCGCGGCCACCTCATCCCGGGACACAGGGCCTTGCTCCCCACGGGACCGGCCGTTTCAACGCATCCGCTACCATACTCGGCGGGTTACCGGCTCCCCGTTGCCGGGGAGCCCTCGCCGCCTCATAGACATCCGGTAGCGGCCGTGTCGTTTCTGTGCCGGAGCCACGGGTGCTACCCGTGCCCCTTTTCGGGGCCGTGGCGGCCGCGGGGAGTGCGGAGTTTCCTCGGGGTCTGCGACCCCGTAGCGGCTAGCCGGGCCCGCTGCCATGAAGAACTCTTATGTAATCCTCCTAATATATTTTGGAATTTAACCATTGGAAACCGGCCGGTTTCCAATAATTATGGAGTTAACTGGAGATATTGTAGGAGACCATGTTGTTCATGATAATAGTTATCATTCTAATTTATCTTAGCTATAGTTGATAGTCATGAATTGTAGAAACAGCGGCTGGACACCCTCAAGAACTAGTAGGTCCTTGCGGACTCTAGTAGTCCTCAAGGGCTTCATAAGCCATTGTTAATGACTTATTTCCAGCCGCCAGGTTATACTTGTCTTCTAACCCTAATATATACGATGTATCAAAGATACTGTTACTTGTAACGCAATTTGTTTTTATCATTAAACTTGTTACTAGTCTAGCTAGATATTGTCTTGACTATCAACTACAGTTATTATGGTGTAAATATTATAATATTCTTGATGATGATGGCTAGATATGCGGATTTGATGAAGAAGGTTTCTGGTGCTGATACTCTTTTGACCTTCTTAGATGATGTTGTTATTCTATTATTGAATAAAAAATGGATAGTAAAACTATTTAATATCAGAGACTATATGGGTTACGTCATTCTTTTGTTTCCTTGTATGTTAGTATGCTTACAACTATCATTATTACTAGTGATATTGCTGCTGATAGTAGGTATATCTCTTCCCAATATGGTAATTTTATGATGTTTGTGATCCCTAGTAATGATATTGTAGCTCCTGATACTAGTGCTGCTATAGCTCCTTCTTTTGTTGCTTTGCTCCAGAATAGCCCTAGTATTACTGGGACAAATACTGCTGATGTGTATATGTCGTAGGAGTATATTAATAGCAAGATTATGTCCTTGACTAGTATTGCTACCACGAGTGCAAGTATACCCACTATTATTGTTGTTATTATCGATAATTTGATCAACTTCTTGTTGTCTGCATTCGGGTTTATGAATTGTACATAGATATCTCTAATTATGTGTGAAGTTGATGCTGATAGGAGAGAGTCTGCAGTCGACATTATAGCCGCTAGTATTGCTGCTAAGAATATTCCTGCGCCCCATCCAGGGAATATTTGCAGTATTAGTCTAGGTATGGCTGTTTTTGGGGAATTAAGTACTTCATTAGGGTCGCTGGCAAGCGCTAAAGCAGTCATGCCAGCTAATACAGGGAGGAACGAGAGTACTACCAGTAGTATCCCGGCGACTATAGCAGCTTTTCTCGCTATTGAGGGCGTTTTTGCAGCAAATAGTCTCTGGTAAAAGTCTTGCCCTATCAATGTATACATTACTGTTGCTGAAAGTGTTAGAGCAATAACTGTTAATCCCGGCGAAAATAGATCGTAATAAGTACTAGGTGTTACACCGATATCTTTAGCTATAATTGATAACCTATTGCTTAATCCTGCGAATCCGCCTACTGTAATAAGCCCTGCTATTGTCGCTACAAGCACTCCTATGCTGCCGATAACTATTTGACCTAGGTCGGTTATTGTCACAGCCCATAATCCGGAAGCCGCTGTATATACTATAAACACTAGTGTCGCTATTATTGCTCCATAATACCCTGGTAAACCAAGTGCTTCAAAAACGGCAGTCATAGCCCATACTTGTGCGCCAATAATACCTGTTAGTGCCGCTAGGGAAAGAAGTGAAGATGATAGTCTTAGGAACTTGCTGTTGTATCTTAAGTCTATTAAGTCTGGTACTGTATATTGAGCCAATGCTCTCGTTTTCTCTGCTAGGAATAAACCTAGTACTATTAATCCTACACCACAGGCAAGTCCATACCATATACCGCCGATACCGTAGGAAACACCCCAGGCTCCACCACCGAGTACAAAGCCACCGCCGTAGTGTGTTGCTGCTAATGTTGCAGACAAGAATACTATGCCTAAACGTCTGCCTGCAACTAGATAGTCGTCAATGTTTTTAATGTATCTACGTGAATAAAATCCTATACCAAGCATTAACAGCAAGTATATTGCTAAAATAACTATTATATCGATCATATCTTGGACCACCTCTTGTAACTGCTGCATTTACAGAATGATTTCTGATTCAATAGAATGGCGGATGTTATTGTAGCTATTGGATCCCTGTTTGGTCTTAATAGCCGTGTTCCTAGAACTTGTTGTTTCTTTAGATAGATTGATTGATAGAACAGAGTGTTATCAACAAGTGCGGGTTTTCTAGAGTATATGAACACACCGCACCTTTATCCACCTCTGCGCTTAGACAAGAATAGCAGGTCAGTATATATGTTTAACGGTGTAAAAACAGTGGTATAAGAATAACAAGAATACTTGTTAATCAAAATTCCCATCGATAAGTATCTTAGCAATAATAGAAATGGTGGACCGGCCGGGATTTGAACCCGGGACCTCCGCCTTTCTCGGGACCTCGGGAGTCTACGGCCCGTGCAAGGGCGGCGCTCTTCCAGGCTGAGCTACCGGCCCACCTATGCTGTCTCCAGAATATTGTTGAAGGGGATATAAGGTTTTTTAGTTTTTATCGAAATAGTGATGATGTCTCTCGTTAGAAGAGTCTACAAACTATGCCTAGACGTAATCTGTTTGTAACCAAGCTAAGGATACGATGTATACTAATTGTATTGATGAAGTTACCTTATTCTAACGCGGTTATACTTCTTGTTTTGCCATTTATATCTTCTCATCCTTTTACTTCTTCCGTATCCGCAGGCGGCACAGTATCCTTTAGCTACATTGTAGGAGTGTCTTCCACAGCGGGGGCATCTTATATGGGTCTTTCCTTTACTCATTTTGCCGAAGCTTGTTGTACCTTTAACCATGGTGTTCACCCATATATTTTGTTGATTAACTAGGTTCTATACCGGGATTAATATAGCTAGAGAGTAGGTGTGGGGCTTATTAAGACTACGGTATCTCCTCTAATTACTATTGTTCCAAGTTTTCTCGTACTACCATCTTCTCTTATTTCCTCGGCGTCATCGAGGACTATGTTTAGATGCTGATCATAACTTTTTAGTTTTCCTCGTACCTCACGGTTCCCTTTTAGCCTGATTAAGACTATTGCACCTAGATTTTCATGTAGTATCTTATGGGCAGTCTCCACCAACTCTGATCCACCATTGTCTGTCTACTAATGTGTTCTCCTAGGCATTAATAAACGTGTATATACTGCTATTTAAGTTCTAGTGGTGTTAATTGTTTAATTAGGCAAGGGGGTGAAGACATACAGGTGCCTAGACGATGGTACTTGTCTAAGAAGGAGAGCAAGAAACTTCGTGAAACCATAACGGGTATGTATCCTAATGTCCCCCTAGAGTTTGAGGTTGTTGAGAAAGTTATTGAAAAAGACCTTCCTGAAATAATAATAGTTGACAAGGTCCCTGCTTTCTTTATCTATGAAGGTAAGTACTATCCATTGCTTACACTACTACTCAGTAAAGGAGTAGAGTGGGTGCAGCGTATCGTAGTAGTTGATATGGGTGCTGTTAAGCCTTTGCTACGCGGCGCAGATGTTATGGCACCAGGTATAGTGGGCGTCAAAGGAGCGTTTGAACCAGGTGATCCCGTGGTTGTCCTGGAGGAAAAATATGGTAAACCGTTTGTTGTAGGTAAGGCGCTTGTTTCATCCAAGGATCTTGTTGAGAAGAAAGTCACGCGAGGAAAAGCCGTAGAAAACCTACACAGGGTTGGAGACAAGATCTGGGAGTTTGTGAGAAGACTCTAGCATAACTTTTTATTATAGTTTATAAGCTCTTAGCCTAGTTAGAAGACTAAGAGGTAAAACATGGTAAGTGGTGTGCTGTAATGGGGCTTAAGGATGGAGACTTTGTATTAGTAGAATACACGGCAAGAGTCAAAGAGACCGGAAATGTGTTTGATACAACAAATGAAGAAATAGCTAAAAAAGAAGGTATTTATGATAGCAACAAGGTTTACGGGCCAATACTTGTAGTCATAGGAAGGGGCTGGGTTATAAAGGGTCTTGAAGAAGCCCTCAAGGAAATGAATGTTGGTGAAGAGAAAGAAGTAGAGATCCCTCCAGAGAAAGCATTTGGGCAGAGAGATCCTAGTAAGGTAAAAGTGTTTAGTATGAGGGAGTTCAAGAGAAGAGGCATTGATGTAAAAGTAGGTGATGTACTAGATTTTGGTGGAACAACAGGAATTGTGAAAAGTATTACCGGAGGAAGAGTTGTAATAGATTTCAATCATCCATTAGCAGGGAAAACATTAGTGTACAAGGTCAAAATTTTAAAGAAGCTTGAAGACATTACTGAGAAAGCAAAAGCTTTGGTTGCAAGACACTTGAGTATAAAGATTGATGAGGCTCAAGTAGAGTATAAACCTGAGGAAAAGACTTTAGTAATAAACATACCGACAAGGATCATGACCAGAAAGAATATACAATATGCCAAGATAGCTCTTGTCGGCGATATATACGATTTGCTAAAGGACTATGTTAGGAAAGTAGTGATACAAGAGGTATTCGAGAGAAAAACGGAAGAGAAAAAAGAAGAGACTCGTGAAGAAGGAAAAGAAGAAAAAGAAACAGTGTAAAGTAAACAGAGTGAAATATTTTTATTACAGATAATCTTAACCTATGATCAATCTATTACGCCAGTTGCTCTTGCAAGTCTCTCAGCAGCTTCCCAGGTTAATCCATTATCTCCAAGTATTGTGTATCTTTTTCTAATACGGTGAGCTATTGTGAGTGCTTTAATTATTATCTCGTCAGGTATACCTAATTCTTTTGCAGTTGTTGGTGCACCTACTTTCTCTAAAACTTTCTTGACTTTCCTCCACCGTGGGTCACCATAGAGATAAAGCATCATGATGGTTCCTACACCAACTTGTTCACCATGTAGTGCTGGTTTAGGGGCTATCAAGTCTAATGCGTGGCTAAATAAATGCTCTGAACCACTAGCAGGTCTACTTGATCCTGCTATACACATGGCTACGCTACTGCTTATCAAAGCTTCAACAAGTATTCTAACACCCTCAGTACTACCCGATGCTATAAGTTCATGATACCTCAACACGTGTTTTGCTGATAATAATGCAAGCTGTGCGGCATATTCACCGTAATACTCTCCTTTAAGTCTATGAGCAAGCTGCCAGTCTTTTACAGCAGTTAGTTTACCTACTAGATCACCTACTCCTGCTCTAAGAAGCCTAGGAGGGGCTTTTGCTATAATCTCTATATCAGCTATTATTGCTAATGGTGTTGATGCTTTAATGCTCATTGGCTGGTTGAAACCCTTTAAGCTAGCAAAGGGGGAAGCTATACCATCATGTGATGCAGCTGTTGGTATGCTTATGAAAGGCTTATTGTTCTGTGTAGCAGTATACTTTGCAACATCTATTGCTTTGCCGCCGCCAAACCCTATAAATAACTCTATATTCTCTCTGGATGCTTCACTAGCTATGTTTTCCGCTATATCTTTCGACGCTTTTTCTGCTATCCAATATAAAACATTGTATTTATGCTCCTCGAGTATATTGATGAGTTTTTTGCCAAGCAAGGAAAATATCTTGGGACCCGTTATAACTGCTATTGTAGTATTTTTCTTGAATCCAAGCTCATTTAAATACTTAGGTGTTTTGTCTAGAATGCCTGTGCCAACAACCACCTTCTTTGGTAAATCAATTTCATGAGGGTTACGTATAGACATTACGTACACCATATACTATGGAGAGTGGGAACATGATCATACTGTTCTTGTGTTCTAATAAACGGTTACCCTATAATATTCTGTAATGCCCTTTTGATCAACTATATTCTTAAAAACCTAATTTATGCTAAATTAAGCTGTAGTAGTGGCCGATAGACGGCGGTGAAGTTGTTGTGAATGAAAAGAAGCCTTTGGCTACTAAAACAACGACTGTTGGGATAAAACTTAAAGACTATGTAGTTCTTGCTGCCGACAAGCGGGCAACAGCAGGAGTATACATAGCTCATAAAAAAGTTGAGAAAATACATATGATAACCGACTATATGGCTATGACAATATCAGGTCTTGTCGCAGATGCTCAACGCCTTGTAGATGAAGCCAGGGTCACAGCCAAATATTATGAATTATCAAGCAACATGAAACCATCGGTTAAGATCATAGCTGTATATTTAGCTAACATATTATCTAGCTATTTGCGTTTATCACCATTCATAGTACAACTAGTTGTAGGAGGATTTGATACCGAGCCGAGATTGTATTACATAGATTTGTTTGGCTCGCTTAGTGAAGAAGACTATATCGCAACAGGCTCAGGCTCACCCACAGCTATAGGTGTACTGGAAAGAAATTATAGTAAAGACATGAGTTTAGAGGATGCAATAAATCTAGCCAAAGAAGCCATCAAAGCCGCTATAGGACGTGATATCTTTAGCGGTGAAGGTATAGACGTTGTAGTGATTGGTAAGGAGGGAAGTAGAAAAGAAACAGTTATGCTAAGCTAGCTTCCACATGTAAATCTTTATTAAGAAAAAGATATAAGTAAGTTAGATGTACTCCTTAACAGAACATAGCTTATATCACTGTAGTTGGTTGCATAAAGGGGTAATATGCTGGTATGTGATATTTTAACACCGCTGTGATGCGTTGTTTTACAGATTTTGCCAAGGTGTAAGAATTGAAAGGCGTTATAATGGATAAAACTAGAGAGTACGTCTTAAAAACAATAATGAAGGAGATACCTGTTGATGTACAGCTTACAAGAATAGAATTTGAAGGACCAGAGATCGCTATTTATGTCAAGAATAGGAGAGCTATAGCTGATAAACTAGATCTAGTAAAGGCTATTGCGAAAAAGGTTAAGAAACGTGTTGTAGTTAGGATAGATCCTTCGGCTCGATTGAACAAAGAAGAAGCTAGGAAACTCATTCTCGAGTTAGTGCCTAAAGATGCTGGTGTTGATCCACGAAGCATAGTTTTTGATGACACTCTTGGCGAAGTATGGATCAAGGCAGAGAAACCTGGGTTAGTTATAGGTAAAGGAGCACAGTTAAGACATAAAATCCTAGCTGAAACCGGATGGAGACCAATAGTTATTAGAGCCTCACCTCTTGAATCAAAAACACTACACACCATTATAGGCTATATGCTTTCTGAAAGTGACTATAGATTAAACTTCTTGAGATATGTGGGCGAGAGAATTCATAGAGACGTGTTATTTAAGACAAATTATGTGAGAATAACGGCTCTAGGCGGATTCCAGGAAGTTGGCAGATCCGGGATATTGCTTGAGACAAGAGAAAGTAGGATAATACTCGACTTAGGAGTAAATGTGGGCGGACCAGATTATGAACGCAAGTATCCATACATAGATATCGACAACTTGAGAATAGAGGAATTAGACGCAGTTGTTGTCACGCATGCTCATCTTGACCATTGTGGACTTGTTCCTCTACTTTTCAAGTATGGGTATAGAGGACCCGTCTATGTCACAAAGCCTACCAGAGAACTAATGGCGCTTATGCTGAGGGACTATATAGAAGTAAGTCAGCGTGAAGGAAAGCATGTGCCATTCAGTGAAAAAGACTTGTTGACAATGATACTTCATACCATACCTCTGGAGTACAATGAGGTAACTGATATTGCTCCTGACGTTAAAATAACGTTCTATAATGCAGGGCATATTCTTGGTTCAGCAATGGTTCATGTACATGTGGGCGCAGGTTTACACAACATAGTCTATACAGGGGACTTCAAGTATGCTACAACACGTTTGCTCGAGAAAGCTAATGATAAGTTTCCGCGTGTCGAGACGCTAATCATGGAGTCTACTTATGGAGCAACAAAGCAGCAGAGCAGAGCCGAAGCCGAAGAAATGCTTATATCAATAATAAAGAAAACCATTGAGAAAAATGGCAGTGTTCTAATTCCTGTCTTTGCTGTTGGTAGAGGACAAGAGATAATGCTTGTAATAAACGACGCTATTGAGTCAAAGAAGATCCCACCGATAAACGTGTATATTGAAGGACTTGTAAGCGAGGTAACAGCTGTTCATACAGAGTATCCAGAGTATCTTAACCGTGAACTAAAAGAACGTATTTATAAAGGAGAGAATCCGTTCACAGCAGAGTACTTTAAGATAATTGAAGGTAAGACCGTTCGTCCCGATATAGTTGAGGATAGACCATCGCTTATTATAGCTACATCAGGTATGCTTACCGGAGGACCGGCAGTCGAATACTTAAAGCTTATGGCAAGTGACCCAAGGAACAGCCTCATATTTGTTGGTTATCAGGCTGAAGGCACGCTGGGTAGGAAGATCAAGGATGGATTGCGTGAGCTCACTATAGTAACTCCCGATAATAAGGTTGAAGTAATTAAGATCAATATGAACATCTATAGCATAGATGGATTTAGCGGACATAGCGATCAAGACGAATTATTGCGTTTCCTCCGTAATATACAGCCCAAACCAAGAACAATAATACTGAACCATGGTGAGCCCGAAGCGATATCAAGGCTAGTTAGTTTAGCGAAGAGGCTTATCAGGAACGAAAGAATAGGGTATCCCGCTGGAGCTAGAATATTTGCTCCATATCCATTAGACTCACTTAATCTTGTTGCCAGATAAAATCCGTATGGTGATGATGGGCTGTGGTGAACAACAATCTAATAGTTCTCATGACTGATTTCGGGCAAAAGGATCCATACGTAGGTGTTATGAAGGGGGTAATACTATCAATAAATCCTAATGCTAAAATAGTTGATTTAACACATGAAATTCCATCTTTTGATATAAAACGAGCTGCCTTAACTCTATACTTGGCATACAAGTACTTCCCAAGGGGCTCCATTTTTGTTTGTGTAGTTGATCCTGGCGTTGGTACTAAACGTAGATCGATATTAATAGAGACAACAAACTATTATTTCATAGGACCAGACAATGGTTGTTTATACCCTGCAGCAAATGATGATGGGATAAAGGCTGTTTATGATGTGTCAGAATCTAAATATAGGCTAAGGATTGTGTCAAAAACTTTCCATGGGAGAGATATCTTTGCCCCTATTGCTGCTTGGCTATCTAAAGGAGTTAGTCCAAGACAGTTAGGTGTAGAGCTCCGGAAAGAAGATGTTGTGAAGATAGTATTTCCTAGTCCAAGTATTCTCGATGATAGATGTATTGAAGCATCCGTTCTGTATGTTGATGGGTTTGGTAATGTTATGACAAATATTAGCGAGAAATATGTTGAAAACTTGCGCTATGGCGAAACGCTTCTAATAAATACTGGTAATAAGGAGATCTCATGCACCTATGAGAGATCGTTTGGATATGTTGGAGAAGGAGAGATTGTATGTTATATAAATAGCTGGGGATACCTGGAAATAGGGGTTAACAAGGGGTCTGCTGCAGAATTACTGGGTGTTAGCGGGAAAAACGAAGTTATAAAGGTGTGTAAAAGTGGTAAATAGAGTATTGTTCCCCGGTAGATTCCAACCATTCCATCTAGGTCATGTATATGCGATAAAAAAGCTTCTCGAAGACTTTGATGAGATAGTTATTGGGATAGGCTCTGCTCAGGAAGGTTTTACTTGTAGAAACCCTTTCACTGCTGGAGAGAGAATGGAGATGATAAAGTATTCTCTAGAAGAAGAAGGTATCGATACTAGAAGAGTATGGATCATACCTATTCCAGATATTCATAAACCTCTTGCTTGGACTACTTACGTCCTTGGAATGGTTCCTAAAGTAGATGCTGTAGCTTCCGGAAATCCACATGTTATATTCTTGTACAAATGGGCGGGTGTAAAAGTAATTGAAATAAAACTACATAAGCCAAGAATATACAATGGTACCGTAATTAGAGACCTTATTGCACATGGACTGCCTTGGGAGGATCGTGTACCTTCTTTTGTTGTAAAATACATAAAGGAGAATGGATGTGATCAAAGAATAGCTCTTCTTTGTAGTAGATAAAAATCAAATGAGGCGAGAATTGTATGGCGAACGAGTATATTGAAATAGATGGCAGTATGGGTGAAGGAGGAGGACAGATTTTAAGATATTCCCTAGCTTTATCATCATTACTCCTCAAGCCTGTTCATATATACAATATAAGAGCTAAAAGATCAAACCCAGGTCTTAGACCCCAACACTTAACAGCTGTTCGTGCATTAGCTCAAATAAGCAATGCTGAAGTTAAAGGCGACCGCGTTGGTAGTATGGAGTTATGGTTTAAACCAAGTGCTAGGAAGGGCGGCGTATACAAATTCAATATAGGTACAGCTGGCAGTGTCACATTAGTTATACAAGCAATTTTGCCAGCACTAATTTTCAGTGATAAAGACTCTTTTGTAGAGATAACCGGCGGTACAGACGTTCCATGGTCTCCTACTATAGACTACATGAGATATGTTTTTGCAGAAAACATGAGGAGATTATTTGGTATGAATATCAGTATAGATGTTAAGAAGAGGGGACATTACCCTAGAGGAGGAGGGCATGTTATTTTAAAAATAGAGAGAATGCGTTCTCATATAAATAGCATAGATATTGTAGAGAGAAAAGCGATTAAAGCAATTAAAGGTAGAAGTCATTGTGTACGTCTTCCAAGTCATGTAGCTGTTAGGCAGGCTAAGAGTGCTGAAAAGTATATTTATCAAAAACTAGGCATTAAGCCCATCATAGATGTTGAATACTATGAAAGAAAAAGTGATCCACATCTAGGTCCTGGCAGCGGTATTGTATTATATGCTGATTGTATTGATACAGTAATTGGTGCAGATTCTATAGGAGCCAGAGGTAAGCCTGCTGAAAAAGTAGGGGAAGAAGCTGCCTCAAAGCTTGTTGAAGAATTGTCTACGAAAATGGCTTTTGATAGACATATGGGTGACATGCTTATACCATATGTTAGCTTAGCTTGTGGAGAATCTAGAATCGGTGTAGCAAAACTGACTATGCACACCGTTACAGCACTCGAGGTAACTAAGAAGTTCTTGCCCGAATTAAAATATTACATTGAAGGCAGAATTGATGAACCAGCTATTATTAAGGTCAGTGGAGTGTGCTTCAAAGTTTAGGGATCATTAATTATTTTATCTAGAAGTGTATCCAAGCCTTTTCCCTGATAAGCCGAGATTTCTAGTATATACTTGGGATCTATTTGCACACTCTTAGAGATTATTTCACGTACTTGATCAATTCTGTCTCTAGGAGTGATGTCTATTTTATTTATACATACTATAGTCGGTGCATTAATGCTTCTCCTTACGTCATTGAGAACTCTTATTTGTTCTTCAATGCTATAGTAGGCATTAGGAGAAGCATCTATTAGAAACACTATCTTGTCTGCAAGATATTTAAGTGCGAGAATGGCTTTGAGCTCAATTTCATTACGCTCTTCCAATGGGCGATCTAGGAGCCCTGGTGTGTCAATAAAAGCTATTCTCTTAGCGGAGCTAATAACTCTATGTCCTACAATAATGTTTTTCGTTGTAAATGGGTAAGGTGCTATCTCTGGTTTTGCTGTCGATAATTTTGATACAAGAGTCGATTTGCCGACTTGCGGCATTCCAGCAATAATAATCTTCAAATCATCTTCCTCGATATTGGGCATACGTGATAACTCTCTGATAACCTCTTTGATTAATACTAATGATTTCTTGTGACGCTTTAACACGGACAAGAGTCTACCTAAGCAAGCTCTATACTTTATTCTTGCTTCCAATAGATTATCTGTAAGTTTTATTGGTACCAAGTACTCAGTGTATATTCTTTTTAAGATTCTTTTTTTGTTTTTGAAGAAACTAATGTATTGTTCAGGATAATACCCTGTCTTTATCTTGAATAATTCTTTATAGAATGCTTGTAGTCCTGCAGTTTTCTTTAAAGCATCGATAATCCGATCGATTTCTGACACTAGTATGTTGTATACTGTTTCAAGGCGTTTTATATAGATGTTTTTTGTATATGCTATTCCCCGCCTAAGCCTCTTAGCTGGAGGCGGGATTTCTTGTTCTTTTAATCTTCTTTGTATTTTTGAAAGTATTTCTTCGTAAGTATGGATACCTGATTTCTTTAGTTCATCAGTCGATACTTTTTTCTCCAATATACTCCCTTTATGATGCTATCTAAACAGCGTCTTTAATGTATTACTGTTCTTATTCTTGCCAAACTTGTCTTACTAATTATTCTCTTGAGAAGCTTTTCTAATCTCTTGTAAGTTGTTAGGCTAATGTTGAAATACTCAACCACTTCCTTTGGAGAGACGGGCTCTCCTTTCATCTTTTTGTAAACCATGTAGGCAAGGGCTAGTTTTGTTCTTTCTGTTCTAGATACAGCTACAGGGTCTATTTCCTCTATGAACCTAATTATTTTCTTCAGGATACTTGATATACCCATTTTATCTACTGTTTCTAAGGCCTTAAGAGTACTTTTTGAATATATCGTGTTAACAAACTTCCCTGTTTCTACCACTTTGTCAAAATCTATTTGAAGCCAAGGTCTGTTTTTAATTAACGATAATGCTTTCCTATACATCTTCAAATTCCTTCTATAGTCGCGTAATAGATTCTTGTGTCTGTTTATTACTGTGGTATCTATGGTAATCTTGGTGTCTTCTTGGTTTGTTGATCTTGTGTCGCTATAGTCGTATATGCGGTCTACAACCTCGCCCGTGGTGCTGCATATTACTTCTCCCCTAAAGTAATCCCAGACGAGGGGTCCTCCGCAGTTTGATGAGTAATTCTCTCCCATAACTTGGCACCATGTTTAAGGGAGTATTTGTCTGAATATTGGCTAGTGGTTGTATAGAACGAGAGAGTGTAGGGGTTTGGCGAAAGTATTTCTTGACTAATTTTGTAGAAGTATTTATATTAACCTTTGTTTGTCCTAAGAACTTATAGTAGTTTGTTTAGGACTAAACTTAATGGGTGTAGGAAAGTGGCTGATGGTGGTACTACTGTTGGTATAAAAGCTGTTGATGGAGTTGTTTTGGCTAGTGAGAGGAGACTATCCTATAATGGTTACATACTAAGTAAGAATGCGCGGAAAGTACATCCAATAACTGATCATATTGGCGTGGCTTTTGTGGGGCTTTACGGTGATACTCAAATGCTTGTACGTATAATAAAGACTGAAGCGAAGTACTATGAACTTGAAGTTGGAAGAGAAATAGGTGTTAAATCATTAGCTAAAATATTATCTAATGTACTCTACTCTTACAAGTTGTTCCCATACTATGCTGAATCTATTGTGGGAGGTATTGATGAGAGAGGTCCACAGATATATGTGTTAGACCCTGTGGGCTCACTTATAGAGGATGATTATGCAGCAACGGGATCTGGGGGGCCTATAGCTATAGGAGTTATTGAGTCAAGTTATAGTAAAAGTATAAGTGTTCTCGAAGCAAAAGAACTAGCCAAGAAAGCTATTGAAGCGTCAATTAAGAGAGATGCTGCTTCAGGAGACGGAATAGATCTGTTGATCATTACTAAAGAAGGTTATAAATTTGAAGAAATTGTGTTAAAGAGGTAACATTTTTTGAGCATAGACATAAGGCGTGCTATGGCTCTACAAAGAAAACTTGCCGAAAAAGTCCTTAAGGAGCTTCCAAATTTTAAGCAATTAGATTACAATAGTATAAAGTATGTTGCAGGAGTAGATGCCGCTTATAGTGGTGGCAAAGCTATTGGCGTGGCAGTTCTCATAGATTTTGATACAAAGAATCTTATTACATATAGTGTAGTCAAGAAGATACCTCCAATACAATATATTCCGGGGTTGCTTGCGTTTAGAGAAGCTCCAGCATATATAGCAGCCGTTAGGAAGCTACCGAAATCTCCTGATATAGTATTTGTGGACGGACATGGATTGTCTCATCCAAGAGCTATGGGTATAGCAACGCATTTGGGACTAGTTTTAGATAGACCAACAATTGGTGTTGCGAAGAAGAGGCTATATGGTGAAATAATTGAAGAAAGTGGGGTGAAATACATATTAGCACATGGACATAAAGTCGGGGCAATAATATCCCATAGAGGAAAGGAACTATATGTAAGTATTGGTTATAAAATAACATTGGATGATGCAATAAAGTTTACACTTGATTTGTTAGATGAAAAATATAAATTACCACTGCCTACTGCTTTAGCTGACATGTTGTCAAAGAAGATCGCCCGTAAGAGGTAAAAAACTCTAGGTTAAACCTTAGAACTTCTAGAGATAACAATAATACCCCTACTCAGGAAGTATTTGTGAATAGAAGTCTAGGTATAAGGGCCCGTAGTTCAGCCAGGATAGAACGCCCGGCTGCGGTTGTATCGGCGGAAACCGGGTGGTCCCGGGTTCAAATCCCGGCGGGCCCGCCATGTTTTCAATTAGTTTTACATTTATTTTCCACTGATACTCAATTAATAGATCTGGTACTATATATTACACTAATTTGCGGTACTAGGGTAACTAGGCAATGCTGAAACATGTAAGAGCTTGGGCAAGTTTATTGAGAATAGGAAACTGTTTAATAATAGGCTTTGCAGCTTTTGTAGGATACTTTATTGGAGGCGGGATGGATTATTGGAAAGGATTAATAGTTTTCTTTGCAGCAGCAAGTATAGGTGCTTGGGGCAATATAGTAAATGATTACTTCGATATTGATGTTGATAGAATAAGTAAACCCTGGAGACCACTCCCTAAAGGTATAATAGGAGTTAAGACCGCCTTGGTAACAGGCATTGGGCTGGCTATTATTGGGTTAGTACTCAGTTTCATGGCTAGTATATATAGTTTCATTGTTGCTCTTGCAGCTGTAATGCTGCTTTATCTGTACTCGTGGCGTGTTAAGAAACTGGGTATTCCCGGTAATATCACCATAGCGTTGCTTTCAATGCTCAATATACTTTTTGGAGGTTTAGCCGGGGTAGAACCAAGTAGATCATTGTTACCTGGACTCTACGCTTTTCTAATTATTCTTGGAAGAGAATTCATGAAGGGTATCGAAGATATTGAAGGCGATAAGAACGCAGGTATAAGAACTATCGCGTTAGTATATGGTGTAAGAAAAGCTGTTTATGTAAGCACTTTTGTGCTTACTTTACTAATTGTTGTCAGCCCAATACCTGCAATAAGTTTTGGCTATAGTATGGCATACCTAGCTATTGCATTACTAGGGGTAGATTTACCAGTACTGTATGCGATAAAATATTTATGGAGTAACCCCGTTGAAAATGCATGGCGGGCTACAAGGATCTTAAAGATACCCTTAGCTATGGGTCTTATAGCGTTTCTTGTTGGGTGATAAAATGACTCAATGGGATGAGGTAATAAGAGAAGTCAAGAGAAAAAGTATTCATGTAATACCCGGATTTCTTGCAATTCCTATAATAATATGGATTGGGCAATACATAGCATTAATCATAGCAATATTCTTCTTTATTATTTACTCGTTGAACGAGATTATGTTAAGGAAGAACATTAATATAAAAATTCCGATTGCATATCAAACCTATAGATTCATGGCACGAAGAGATGAACTTGAAAAAAGGTACTTTACGGGAACTGTATATTTCTGGGGCTTCACGATATTAATAATAGCCCTCTTACCTCCCATAGAAGCTGCAGCTGCAATAATGATCTCGAGTCTAGGTGATGCAGCAGCCGCAATAATAGGGAAAATGTGTGGGCAACCACGTTTACCTTACAATAGGAACAAAAGTCTTTGTGGGACACTTGCAATGTTCTTGGTAAGCTATTTATCATGCATAATAGCTGGGGTACCATCCCTACAATCCATTCTGGCCAGTTCTTCTTCGGCAGTAGTAGAAAGTTTGACGACAAGATCCGTTTTAGATGAGATAACAGTACCTTTAACAGCCTTGATAGTTTTCTTGTTGGTGTAAGTATGATGATAATATAAGAGGTAATATGGTAGCCGGGCGGGGATTCGAACCCCGGTCACGGGGTTTCTTCCTCTATCGAGGCCAAAGCCCCG
Organism: Desulfurococcaceae archaeon MEX13E-LK6-19; assembly: GCA_029637525.1. Classification (NCBI taxonomy): domain Archaea; kingdom Thermoproteati; phylum Thermoproteota; class Thermoprotei; order Desulfurococcales; family Desulfurococcaceae; species Desulfurococcaceae archaeon MEX13E-LK6-19. The sequence goes on along the minus strand of CP072660.1, from coordinate 408,737 downwards.
CATCCTTGGCCGCTAGACGACCCGGCTACCTATTCCTTGTATATCGTAATATTATTTGGGTTTTAATTTTTTATGAAGAAAAACTGCATGTGTTCTTCAGCTAGGTTTAAAAAGATTAGGGCAGGAATAAAGTGGTTATTATTTTTTATGGAAATGTTTATAAGTAGTGAAGAAAAACTCTATAGTGCTGGGAAATTTAAGTATTACGTGGGGTGCTTATTAATGGTGTTTCTAAACGAGTCCATAAAGAAGGAGTCTAGAGAGGAGACTAAAAGCAGTGAAGAGTGTCCCCCTGACAAAATTGTTTACGATCCTGAGAGAGGAGAGTATATTTGTACGCTTACTGGCGAAGTTATTGAATCCCGTGTAATCGATGAAAGACCTGAATGGAGAGCCTTTACACCTGAAGAAAGAGAGAAAAGAGCAAGAACAGGCGGTCCCCTTACATCGACGGTTCATGATAGAGGTCTTGCAACAATAATTGATTGGCGTGATCGTGATGCTACTGGTAAACGTCTTGAGTTTAGACGTCGTTTGGAAATGCAGAGATTGAGAAGATGGCAAACAAGATCGAGGATACAAAGTAGTATCGAGAGAAATCTTGCACAAGCAATGAATGAGCTTGATAGACTTGCTGACCAGCTTAATTTGCCTAGAAAAGTCAGAGAGGAGGCAGCTCGAATTTATAGAGAAGCTGTGGAAAAAGGTCTTGTTAGGGGAAGAAGTATTGAAAGTGTTGTTGCTGCTGCAGTATATGTTGCCTGTAGAGAACTCAAGGTTCCACGAACTCTTGATGAGATAGCAAAGTATACAAAAAGCAATAGAAAAGATATAGCAAGATGTTATAGATTACTGCTTAAAGAACTTGATATAAGAGTTCCTACAAGCGATCCGATAGACTTCGTCCCAAGAATAGCGCATGCCTTAGGGCTTAGCGGTACTGTAATGAAGAAAGCTGCTGAAATACTACATAAAGCAAGAGAGAAGGGTATTACAGCAGGAAAGGATCCAGCAGGATTGGCAGCTGCAGCAGTTTACATAGCAGCTCTCTTATGTGATGAGAGGAGAACACAAAAAGAGATAGCCCAAATTGCTGGCGTAACAGAGGTCACTGTTAGAAATAGGTATAAGGAGCTCGCAAGAGAACTCGGTATAAACTTGCCTCCACAATAGCTCAACTTTGAAGTTCATGATAGATATCATTTTTCTTCCAAAATCAAACTCTTTTTCTCTTAATTCTTTTTATAAAAAGTTTTAGATTGCGAATATTGGTGTCAATGGTGGTGTGGTTAATCGCGGTCAGTGAATTAGTCAATTATTATTATGTTTTCTGGAGGGAATCCTAGTTCCTCGATTAATATCTGCTTGACTCTGTGTCGATGGTCTCCCTGTAATTCTATTCTGCCATTCTTTACGGTGCCGCCTGTAGCTAATTTTGATTTAAGTTTGGAAGCTAGCTCTTTAAGTTCGGCATTATTTGTACTTAATCCCTCGATTACAGTTACCTCTTTGCCGAATTTTCTTCTGTCAAGTCTTATCTTTACAAATTGTTGTTCTCTTTCTAATTGTTCACATAGCTCTGGAGGTAACCCACCACATAGTGAGGATAAGTCTTCCGATACCATTGCCTACGCTCCAACCGGAGTTATTTATTCTTGTTCTCGCTTATAGTTAGTGGAAGCAACCCTTATAAAACTTTAAACAATATTAGGTTACGCAGTCAGGTGAGAGTGATGCCTTACTATAAGTGCGGTAAATGTGGTGCTGTATTTACTGATGAGCAGCTAAAACTATTACCTGGTATTAGATGTCCTTATTGTGGTTATGAAGTTATATATAAAGTTGCAAGAAACTTTAGGATAGTAAAAGCTATTTAACTAAAATTTAATTGAATCATTCCTGTTGCTTCAACGATAATTTTTGCGGCAAGAATACTTGTAATATCACTTACATCGTATAGAGGATTTACTTCAACTATGTCTATTCCAAGTATTCTTGAAGAATTTTCTATGATATACTTAAGTACACTGAGTAAGTCGCTAGGTGTTAATCCTAATGGCTCGGGATTCGATACTCCGGGGGCATAAGCTGGATCAATAGAGTCCATGTCTATAGATATGTAGACATGTTTTACCGTTGATAAATAGTCCTGGATAATGTCTAAGCTAGTTTTATCGTTGATTTCTTTAGGTTTTATGAAAGGTATATTTTGTTTATTAGCATAATTTAGCTCTTCACTTGAAAATGCTCTTGCTCCTATGATTAATGGTTTAATATCTAATAGTTCTGTTATGAGCCTATTTGTTGATGCATGTCCAAGTTTATAGCCGAGATAATTTTCCCTAAGATCGAGGTGTGCATCAAATACTATGTAACCAACTTCCTTATGGACGTTTTTTATACCCTTAATCACGCCGTAAGTTAATGTGTGTTCTCCTCCAAGCACGAAAAGAACATGATCGTTATATTTTTCACTAATAATCTCTACAGCCTCTTCTATTATTTTTATGGACTTCTCGTTATCTCCAGGTACTACGGCGAGATCCCCGAGATCGTTATAAAGAATGTTATCTACATCGATGTTAGCATATATCGAGTAAAACTCTATGTTACAAGAAGCCTCTCTTATGTATGATGGTGCAAATCTTGTTCCCGGTCTATATGATGCTGAATTATCTAAAGGAATACCTAGTACAAGATACTTAGATTGGGGATTATGTTCGCACCCAAAGGGCTTAGTTTTTATGATAGGGCAGTACCACATGGGGTATCGTACCTTGCCGTATTTTATTAGTTTAGTCTAATAGTATTAATTTAGAATGATTTAAGTAACATTAATAAGGTTATCAATCACTATTATGATGCCAGATATCTCAGGCACCTGGTGGAAATCCTTGGCCGAGAACTTTGACAAGTTCGATGAATTAACGAAGATCGCGAGAAGCCGAGGGATCTTCTGGCCATCCAATGAAATCTATGGTGGTGTTGCTGGTTTTTACGACTTTGGTCCAGTTGGGCTATTAATTAAGAATAAAATTGTTTCATTATGGAGAAAAGTGTTTATTAATGAACAACAGGGGCTTGTTGTAGAAATAGAAACACCAGTAATTACTCCAAGAATAGTATTAAAAGCGAGCGGTCATGAAGACAACTTTACTGATCCAATAACAGTATGTACGAAATGCGGGAAAGTGTATAGAGCAGACCATTTACTTGAAGAAGTTGCTGGAGTAAAAGCTGAAGGCCTTTCAGTGGATGAGTTATGGGAATTAATTAAGAAACATAATGTTAAATGCCCTGAAGATGGTGGTGAATTATCAAAGCCTAGACCCGCATTACTATTATTTAAAACAGAAATAGGTCCCTACAAAGGTAGTCCAGCGTATATACGTCCAGAAACAGCTCAGGGGATATTTGTATCATTTAAGCATGTGTTCCAGAGTATTAGAGAAAAATTACCCATAGGAATAGCTCAGATAGGTCGTGTTGGTAGAAACGAAATCTCTCCAAGACAGGGATTAATTAGGCTTAGAGAATTCACTATAATGGAGTTTGAGTTCTTCTTTGATCCTGATAAGGCTTGGGAAGAAGCTAAAGAATACTTAACCGACGATATTTTATCGGAGGAATTAAGAATAGTAACGGCTGAAATGAAGACGAAAAATATAGATGAACCAATTATTGCTCCATTAAGGGAGCATCTTGAAGAAAAACGTATTATTAACCCATGGTTAGGGTACTGGATGGTAATAGGTAATAGGTTTCTGAAAAGACTGGGTATACCTCCTGATAAGATTAGATTTGAAGAAAAACTACCCCACGAACGTGCTCATTATGCCGACCAAACGTTCGACCAGCAAGTCTATACAGAGAAATATGGTTGGGTTGAAGTAGCAGGATTTGCTTATAGAACAGACTATGATCTAAAACAGCACATAAAGTTCTCCGGTAAAGATCTCACTGTCTTTAAGAGATACGATAAACCTATAGAGAAAACTGTCGTAAAGATCATACCTCTAGTTAATAAAATAAAGGAAGTAGCTGGTGACAACGTAGGAAAAGTACTGAAAGAACTTAATTCTTTGCCCCCAGAGAAGGTAGCAGAGACTCTAAGGAAGCAAGGAAAACTTATCATAGAAGGAGTGACGCTTACACAAGACCATATACTTGTTAAGGAGGAGAAAGTTAAAGTATATGGTGAAAAAATAGTTCCTCACGTAGTTGAGCCATCCTATGGTCTTGAACGAGTATTCTATGTAGTATTAGAAAATAGTATCTCGAAAGCAAGTGATGGTAGGGTTATTCTTAAGCTAGTACCTGAAATAGCACCATATGAAGTAGCAGTATTTCCGTTAGTTACAGGTTCTAAAAGCGAACATAAGAAGATAAGAGAGATAGCTTACAAATTGTATGTCTACTTGCTTCATGCAGGATTTAATGCCTACTATGATGAAGATGGGAGTATAGGAAAAAGATATGCACGAGCAGATGAAATAGGTATACCTTACGCCATCACAGTAGATTACCAAACTCTTGAAGACAAAACAGTTACCATAAGATTCAGGGATACACGTGAACAAAAACGTATACATCTCAAGGATCTATATAACGAACTCTTGAAACTTACAGGGAAAATTATTGATTGGAATAGTATAATTGAAAAGGATCTATAAATAAATTCAATATTTTGATTAACAAAGATACAATATATTAGCTACTAAAACATTTTTATCGTGAAAGCGTATTTTTAAGGGGTTTAGATAAATAGTATGTGGGAACCAATAGAGCAGAGGTATCGTGTATGAGTGAATCGCAAGAACTAAAGAAACAAAATGAGCAAGCCTCTACAGGAGAGAAAAAGAAAGCTAAAATTGATGTCACCAAACTAGTTTCGATAATTCCTCCTGCATCAGAATTAAGAAGAAAGGAGGAACGTGTAAAAGAAAAGAGAATAAGAGTTAGATGGGATGAGTCTTTACCACAAGGAATTGCTCGTATATCCAAGGAATTGGCTAGTATGCTTGGAATAAAGGATGGTGACACTATAGAAATTGTTGTTGCTGGGAGACATAAATTCCTATTTAAAGCAACTATTGTAGAGGAAGGTAGTATTAATGAAGTATACTGTAATCCTGAGGAATTACGTGAAAAAGGAGTTGCTGACAAAAGCATTGCGACAGTGAGAAAGAAGGCTGGGTGAGTTGATGGAGGATAGCCCTATTGATATATTAAATAGGTTGAAAAAAGCTATTGACGATTATGAGAAGATCATTGATTTAACAAAGATTATACTAAATGAAGTAAGAGCATATGGTGACTCCAATAAAATACCATTGCTGTCAAGAAGACTATCAAGTATACTCAAAGAGTTAGAACTGGTAGGTTCTATGGCGTCAAGCAAAGGATTATGGCCAGGTAATGATACTACAGTAGAATATCTTAATGTATTTAGTAGATATATTGCTCTAGTTAGCATACCTTATGAAAAAGATCTAATTAATGAGATCAAGGAAAAATTTATCGAAACCAATAATACTAAACGTATAAATGAACTAAATGAGTTGTTGAAAATCATAGATAAAGTAGAAGAAATATATGCTAAACTAGTTGCCTAGATCTGTTGTCAGTTCAGTGATTATTTGTTTATAATTAATGACCAAAACATTTCTCGATCGATACAACATCACCATAAACTACTCTATTGCCTATGCCTGTTATTCTTATATTTGCCAGACAAGTTGTTTCTTCGGTTAATCTACTTAATACCTTATTGTACGATCTCTTGTTCACTACTATAACAGGTCCATGTAGTACCGGGTAACCGTATATCCCGGTATTGGTCTTTATAATGTAGGCTTTTATAGTTGATCCTATTAATTCTCTTTTTCGCTTGCTATTATGCTTGGCTATGAGGTGTTTCAGTTCGTTTATTAAATTGCTATACTTACTTATGACTGGTTTATAGTTTTCAAATGATGTAAAAGGTAATGGTATAAATTTATATAGAGTTATTTTTTCAACGCCTTCGCTATAAAGTTTTGGTATACATTCTATTGTTTCATAGTATACTTTGTCATCCATGTATGGAAGTCCGTATATAATGTAGACATAGGGTCTTAGCCCTGCTTCTTTAAGCAATCTTATTGCGTTGAATACATGCTTCTTAGTTATAGGTTTACCTATTATGTAGTTATTGTATTCGTCTGAACATGTTTCAAGTCCTATGTGTATTGTTGTTCCTTTAAGATATTGGCCAAGAATTTTTGCTACATTACTATTTACGAGACAAGCTTTCACATTCTCTATAAAGACTATTACTTCTCTTGATTCTATCTCGGGTATTTCATTTAGTTTTTCCAGTAAATACTTTATGGCATTGATGTTTGGGGGAGGGTTGCATGGATCGGTGAGTATCTCGTTTTCCACTAGATACTCTCTACCATAATCAAGGAAATCAGGTGCACTTAATACTATTCTTCTTGCTCCATGATTTATTAGCTCTTTTATTTCGGTAACTATTTGTTCAACAGATCTGCTACGGGGAGGTCCAAAAAGAAATGGTACAGAACAAAAACCACAGCCAGGATAAATTCCTCTAGGACAAGCAAGTCTTTCTACAAGAGAAGGGGAACGACATTGCATGCATTTGATGCAAGTTCTTGATTTATCAACTTTAATTAATGGTCTACAGAAATTACTACATCCACGAAGTACTTCTACATAAAATCTTCTATACCATGGATTTTCATAGCTTTTATCTACATGAGTATATGGTTTTATGCTGTTCAGGATATGCTTTGGGGTATAGTCCGGAAATCCTGTAAAAACTATTTTGTTATTAACCCTAAAAGCTAAGCCCTTGACTAGGCAGAGTTCATCAAAATTTCTTTCAAGCAGATTTTTTAGATATTTTGTAAAGAGTGCATTAAGTTGATATTCTCCTTCACCAACAATAACTAAGTCCGGGATCGTTTTTTGTGATAGGATATGATAGAAATCCAAACTTATAGGTCCACCTATTATGGTTATATGATCTTTTAGTAGTGGTAAAAGTTTGTTTACAGCAACATTGTCAGTTATCATAGCCGATATTAAGACTATGTCATAGTTATCGATTATCCGTGGATTATTCATAACGAACTCATATGTTTTGAGATCTGTTTGTACGCCAAGTTGATTTAGATATCCTGTTACAAGTCTTGGGCCGGCACCTACGACATCAAATGTAGTATACTTTTCTCCTGATGCTCTTGCTAGTGCATCAATTACTAGAACTCTCATTATTGTACAACCTTTTGTCCATCGAGTTTTCCGTTTAAATATTCGACTAAAATCCTTATAACCTCCTACCCTAATTGACTTCTTAGTTGGTGGAAGGGAAATGGGTGAGTATTGGCAAGAAAGTAGAGAGTCAATAGCGGAGATGCATTTACATGAAGCGTTAGGTAATCTGGCGAGAATGGGGCTTGACACCATTATTGAATTTAAAAAATTTGTATCGAATATAAATATTGATGTGGCTAGGTTAGGTAGTCTATATCAGCAATTAAGAGGAAAGAAGCAGCGTGTGGAGGACACCAAAGTTCTAGTAATGGAGTATCTTGTGAGGCTTGGTGCTGCAATAAACAATAGGGATGTCTATGCTGATGTAGCTTTATCTCTTGATCGTTCAATACAGCTTGCTGATGGAGCAGCTTATAGACTTTACATGTTTGTAGAGAATGGTTTCAACACCGATGTCGATATACATAATGATATAAAGGCGTTTGTTGAGAAACTTGTAGAGGAATATCGGCTATTATATGACGGTATAATGAAATTACGTGTTGATCCTAAACAAAGTTTGAAAATCATGGAAAAAATCATAAAAATCGAGGATGAACTTGATGGTATGTATAGAGAAATAGAACTAAAGCTATTCAAGAAACTGTCAAACAATATAGCGGCTCTAATGCTTCTTAAAGAAGCAATAGACTTCATTGAAGATATCTCAGATGTAGTAAAAGAAGCTGGTGAGGCAGTCAGATATATAGCACTACATAGAACAGTAATCACCTAAAATAAAACCAAATATGTTCTGGATGGAAAAGCTATGCAATGCCGAGGCTACTTACTATACAACAGAGTAATAATTCCTGATGTAGGCTGTGCCAATGAAATTTATTGGAACGGGTTCTATGGAACTTTTCTTGGTGTTGCAAAACCCCGAAAGAAAGGCATACAGTCTCCACTAGAACTGTCTATTATCGAAGCTCTTTACCTTCTAAAGAATAAGAAACTACAAGTACTTCAAGGAATACGTGTAATTAATGAAGATGAATTATACAGTTATGGGGTAGAAAGGATACAGAGATTCAAAGAATTATACCTTGTGTATGAAGATCTTAGGAAAAAAGGATTTGTTGTCCGTAGAGGGTTAAAATTTGGATGTGATTATCTAGTCTATAAATACGGTCCAGGAATTGATCATGCACCTTATGGCGTTCAGGTTTTCAGGTACGGAGAAACCTTTGACCCTATAGAGCTTGTTAGAATGGGTAGATTACTTCATTCTGTAAGAAAGAAACTAATTCTGGCAATAGTTTTAAATGATGGTAAAATAAAGTATCTCCTTCTTGAGTGGTGGAGACCATAAGACACCAAAGCAACAAGAAATATTAATCCCTTAATTTAACCAGAAAATAATGTGCTTGAACAAATAGAGCTGGTAGTGGTAGAACCTATTGATGAGAAACATACCATTCTTATCCTGCAATTCTGAGGTGAATACTCTTGGTCAACGATAAACACGACTATAGTGGCCCAAACAAGGAAAGACCTGGCAAGGGATTTAATAGAAGACATAAGGGTGGCAGAGATTTTAGAAGACATAAACATCCCAGGGCAAGGCTAGAGCATCGCCGTGAAGAAAAACCTATGCCTATCGCGGGCAAATGCAGTCCATTGTGTCCATTATTCTATTGTACACAAAGAGCACTTGTTGTAATGAACAAGCAGGTGAGAGGACATGTACAGAAAGTTGCCTTCTGCAGACTAACAGGATCCGAATGTATTGGCGCTGAATGCCAGTACGCAGCTTGTCGTATAAACTCGTTGTTACCAGATGGTAGATGTGCTAAGGCTATAGAAACTAAACGAAGACCAGCAACTGACGAAGAACTATTTAAGGAAATGGAGTCTATCGAAGATTATGAAGTTGATGAATTTATTAAAGGGTAGCCATTAACTTTCGCTAAGCCAACGTTTATACAATTTGTTTTCTATACCTAGGACATCGAGAACTTTACCTACAATAAAGTCTTCTAGATCTTTTAGATTTTCTGGTTTGTTATAGAATCCAGGGGATGCAGGTAGGACTATTGCCCCGGCTAATGTTACTTTGAGCATGTTGAATAGATCTATTAATGATAAAGGGGTTTCCCTAACAACTAGTACAAGACGGTTTCTTAATCTGAGGGCATTGAGAGCTACTCTTGTGAGTAAACTATCTTGTATGCCTGAAGATATTTTTGCTAATGTGTTAAGCGTGCATGGAATAACCACTACATCTGTATGTAGCATTCTGCTCGAGCTTGCAAGAGGAGAAGACCATTCATTATTTTTATAAATAGTTATACAATCCCCATAGTTAGTCTTTAAATAATTCTCTAAATTTAATCCTAGTTCAGTATATGCTGTTTTGGCAGCGTTTTCGGTGTATATAACAAATACTTCATCAATCTTTGCATCATCTTTTAATTCGCATAATCTTGATATCATTCTAATACCGTAGCCTATTCCACTAGCACCGGTTATTCCTACTACTATCTTCCTAGGCATTTTCTGAACCCTTCATAATTTTTATGATATTAATTAAATACTTTGTAGAGAAACAATACTCAGTCCTGCGCGGGCTCATCATCTTTTCTATCCTGTGGTTGTTCAGCCCTTTCGAGCCTCAGCATTCACTGATAGATTTGGTTTTGGTACTCTAATATGTTGTTATCTCCCTTGCTGTTACTTAATAAGGGGTAGAATCTGTTTCTTATAATGGGGCCTGCTTTATGAGTAAGATAAAAGTAGAAAGGGTTACCACTGGAGTAGAAGGATTTGATGAACTGATTAGTGGAGGCATCCCTAAAAATTTTGTAGTAGCTGTTGTTGGAGAACCTGGTGCAGGTAAGACAGTATTCTGTATACACTTCATAGCCAAAGGACTGGAGCTCGGTGAACCAGGTATATATGTCACCACCGAGGAATCACGTGAAAGCGTTATTAGACAGGCATTAATGTTTGGATTTGATTTTAAACAGCATATTGATGAAGGCAGACTTGTAATTATAGATGCATTGACCGGGGATAGAACCGATCCTTGGAGTCTTTACAAACTTGATGTAGAAGAGCTTGTATCTAAAATTATTGAAGCCAAAAAATATCTGGGGTATGGTCATACAAGAGTTGTTGTTGATTCTATGAGTGCATTTTGGCTCGATAAACCTGCTATGGCGAGAAAATATAGTTATTATGTTAAGAGAGTCTTGACTAAGTGGGATATGACAGTACTTCTTGTAAGTCAGTATGCTGTAACTACTAGTCTTGGTTTCGGTTTTGGTATAGAACATGTGGCTGATGGTATCATACGGTTTAGAAAAAGAATAATCATGGGTAAACTGAGAAGATTCATTATAATTGAGAAAATGAGGCAAACGCCACATGATACACGTGTACATGAACTCGATATAATTGATGGAAAGGGAATGGTTATCAAGGGACCCTATAAGACAACGCGTGAAGAAATATCTATGCCTTCTAGTGTAATTAAGAAGATAATTGAGGCTGAAGCAAAAAAGAGTATGGAGCTTCTCGGATCTGATTTTTCTGAACTAGATGAGGAATGATTGTTGTTTATATGATTCGAGACGTATTCCAGGTATTTTTTCTTCATCTATTCCAAATAGTGTTTTCAAGAAGATACATGCAAGATTTCTTGCCTCGGTAAGTACAGTCTTCTGTTTTGTCTTTAGAATAGACGTTATCTCTTCCCATGTGCGTCCCTGTAATGCTTTTGCTATAAGTATTTGTTCTTGAATCTTAGTTAGCTTTGGCCTTTTGTCACGTGGTATCATCCAATATATTTTGGCGAGTTTATACATTAGATCTGCTGCGGCTTCGAAGGTCATCGGACCTGTACAATATGTCCATAGTCTATCTACTTGTATTGGTGTAAATGCATTTATTGGGAATTCTTTCAATATAGGAGGTCCATAGTCTAAGAATAATCTGGCAACCTCTATTTCGAGGTCTCTATAGTTTACTGGAAGACTATCCAGTATTTTCATCTTAAATTCCTTATTAGCAACTCTAATGATCTCTTTGATATTCTTTGAAACAGGATGAACAACTAATATCGTATATTCGCCGCTAACAGGATTCCTGTCTGGCGATATATGTACTGGATAGAACCCTGATTTTAACCAGAATTTCAATAATTGTTCATTCACGCCAAAACCCGCTCCAACCCAGTCAAGGTTGTTCTCCCTGGCTTCCTCGATTACCTTCATCAGTGCCCAGGTTCCAATACCTTTCCCTTGTACTTCAGGGTGTGTGGCTATTCTAACAATACGCCATCCTTTTGTTGACGCGAAATCTATGATCCTTAGGTGCTTAAGGAACCTATCGGGTATGATATTACCTGGTATTTTCCCTCCACGTAAAAGCTCTATGGCGGTGTCGTCATCTATCGGGCCTTCATTAGCTATTTGAAGTGCACAAACAATTTTTCCTGAAGGTAGTTTTACTGCTCTAACAATATGATGAGGGGCGTCAGCGATCATTCCAAGATCGTCAGGTTCATTCCTATAATGGGCGAGGACATATATGCCAAATAATTGTCTTAACTCATTTTCTCCTTTTTTGCTAAACAAGTATTCTGGATCGTATTTAACATAGATGAATTCTTGATTCTTTATGTATTCTATATCTTTTTCATCGAGTTCGGCAGGCTCAGCATCTAGGAGTAATGTATCAAATTGCCATCTCTCTATAGGATCGTCTATACTGTATCTTATGGGCTCATTCATTTCATACTCATAAATAATTGCTTCAGGTGTCTCTTTGATTCTTTTTAGGAATCTTACTGAGAACCCTCTTCCAGCACCTTCATAGCCATGTATTGTTGTTGAGAATACTAGCCTGTTGTGTTTCTCCCATATCTTATAAAGCATTGTTACATATATACCAGCAGCTTCATCAACTACTACTATGTCTCCCCTTAGCTTAGGAATATTTATAGGCTCCCAATACTCTATACTGAACTTCTCTCCTCGTAATTCAATTGTATTTCCTGACTTCTTGTACTCATCAAATCCATATCCAAGTTCTTTCAGCGCTTTTTTGGCGAGCATCATTAATGATTGGACATTGGATGGGCTAGGTGCTGTTACTAGAACTCTCACTTTTGGTTTCACTCTAGAAAGCAGGTGTATTAGACCTACAACTCCTATGCCAACGGCACAGCTTTTTCCACGTCCACGGTCAGCGGTTATCAAAATGGCTTTTTTCTTGCCTTTCTTTGGTTTTTCATATAGGTGCTCGAATAATTTTATAACGTTTACTTGATCTTGTGTTAATGCGAGGCTATAGATTTCCTTCGGGAAAATAGTTTTTTCGGGATATACGATTTTTCTTTCTTTTCTCTCTCCTTCATTTCCTATGATCTCAAAATTCTTGATAACTTTTTTATTGTCGGCATCGTAAATAGCTATCCCATTGTGTTCAAGTAATTTCCGTTTGAACCATGTTATGAATATATGTCTTGGCTGAGGATACTGTGGTACGATGAGGTTTCTCTTAAAAATAGTCATAAAGGTATCCCATTCATCCCATTTAGGCGCAAGGAGTATTACTATACCTCCGCCACGGACTATGCCTATGAGCCTACCAAGATCGTTGGGTTTAAGGTCTTTTGTTAAATCCATAATTAACAAGTCGAATGTTGAACCAAGATATTTCTCGCTTACTTCATATACTGCGAACTTTATTTTGGTTATTTTTGTTTTCTCTTTTATTGTCTCCTCGAAAACTTCTTTCATGTAGTTGGCGTCATCAAATTCATCGTGATAAACATAAAGGCCTGTGATCTCTTCTATTTTTGCTATTTTACGTATCTGTCTCTCATAGTATGCTATCGCTCGGGCGGCAAGTTTTCCTAGCTCCTCGGGATCACTTCCAGATAATACTATCAAGTGTCTTTGCCTATTGTTGTATAAAAAAGGGAGGTTTTTACCTAGTCTTCTAAGGATTCTAGAAAAAGAGTGATGGTCTTTCTTCTCCTGGTCTTCCAAGTCTTCTTTCCCCTAGGAATGCTCTTTTGATTTCTTTTGCTAGTGCTTCATACCTCTTGATGTCTTCTTTAGTTAGACTTGGAGGTACTACTTCTAACGCTTTAAGGAAGTGCTTCATCTCCACGGGGCGCACTTTAAATTCTTCTCTAAGAGCTATCATAGCTGCTTCACGACATACTGCTGCTATATCGGCGCCGGTATAGCCTTCGGTCCTTTTAGCAAGTTCTTCTAGATCTACATCTTTTGCTAATGGCATCTTTCTGGTGTGTACTTTAAAGATCTCTAGTCTTGCTTTCTCGTCTGGTGGCGGCACATAGATTAGTCTGTCGAATCTTCCTGGTCTTAGTAGTGCTGGGTCTAGGATGTCTGGCCTATTGGTTGCAGCAATAACAACAACGTTCCTTAGGGGCTCAATACCATCCATTTCTGTTAGTAATTGGTTTACAATTCTATCAGTTACACCACTTGTATCATGTCTTAATCCACGGGCAGGCGCTATGGAGTCTATTTCGTCGAAGAATATCACTGTTGGTGCTACTTGTCTTGCCCTCCTGAATATTCTTCTTATTGCTTTTTCGCTTTCTCCTACCCATTTGCTGAGGATTTCTGGTCCTCTGACTGCGATGAAGTTTGCTCCGCTTTCGGTTGCCACAGCTTTTGCTAGCAAGGTCTTGCCTGTACCTGGTGGCCCGAACAACAAGATACCCTTAGGAGGCTGTATACCCATTTTCTCGAAGACCTGTGGGTACTTGAGGGGCCATTCTACTGCTTCACGTAACTGCTGCTTAACATCCTCAAGACCACCAACATCACTCCACCTAACCTCAGGAACCTCAACATAAATCTCTCTGATGAGAGTGGGCTGGACATGCTTCATTGCCTCAATGAAGTCTTTCATCTGAACTTTTAGGTCTTTTAGTTTCTCGGCGGGTATAGGCTGGCTTAAATCAATTTTTCCTTCACTAACGAACCTCCTTAATGCCGCCATAGCTGCTTCTTTGACTAAAGCTGCAAGGTCAGCGCCAGTATATCCATGAGTCATCTCTGCAATACGGTCTAAGTCGACGTCATCGGCTAAAGGCATGTTCCTAGTATGTACTGCAAGGATTTCTCTTCTAGCTCTTTTATCTGGTGGTGGTATCTCTATTTCTCTATCAAATCTTCCGGGTCTTCTAAGTGCTGGGTCAACTGCTTCAGGTCTATTGGTTGCACCTATAACTATTACTTTACCTCTCTCCTTTAGTCCATCCATTAGTGTGAGTAATTGTGCTACGACTCTCTTCTCTACTTCGCCTGTAACTTCTTCTCTCCTGGGTGCTATGGAGTCTATTTCGTCGATGAATATTATTGCTGGAGCGTTTTCTTCAGCTTCTCTAAAGATCTCTCTTAGTCTTTGCTCGCTTTCTCCATAGAATTTACTCATGATCTCTGGGCCATTGATTGCTATAAAGTATGCACCGATCTCGTTTGCAAGGGCTTTGGCTAACAATGTTTTTCCGGTACCTGGTGGACCATGGAGTAAAATGCCTTTAGGTGGCTCGATTCCCAGGTGTTTAAATAACTCGGGGTGTTTTAGTGGTAGTTCTACTATTTCTCTGATCTTTTGTTTCGCCTCTTCTAGATCGCCTATATCCTCCCATGTAACCTTCGGTATCCTTCTTTGTCTCTCTATTACTTCCTCTCTGACAGGCTCATGTCTTACTTCGACTATGGTTGATTCTGTAACATAAACTCTTTGTGCAGGTTGTGTTGATACGACTACGAATTTTAATGCCATCCCGAAAATAGGTACTATAACTACTTCTCCACGAGAAACAGGTTTTCTAAGAAGGAATTGTTTAACGTACTCAGGGAAGTCGGGACCAAATCTAATTGGTTCAGTGGGAGCTAAAACAACTCTTGATGCAGGTTCTACAGATGCTTTTCTTACAGTAACGACATCTCCTACACCTACACCAATAACACTTCTCAAGAACCCATCAATTCTAATGATATCTTTATCTTCATCCTCAGGGTAAGCAGGCCATACCTGGGCCACAATACTACCCTGAGGACCCTCTACTTCAACGAAATCACCTGTGGACACACCAAGTCTTGCCATAACTTTTCTACTTATTCTAACAATTTTCCTTCCAACATCACGTTGTTTAGCTTCAGCTACTGTAAGCCTTATCTCTCGTTCTCTAGCCATGTATCTAGCACCCCAAATGTAGGCTATTCTATTGTGTAGTCTATACTGAATATTAAATGTATTATTTTCACAACTGTTTTTTCCTTGATAACAACTATGGATCGAGTTGATTGTTTTAAAATACAGAGCTTATTTCGGGAATACATAAAATGCGCAACCATTATTATAGTATCTGTAGAATAGAATATAGAAGATATTTTATGTAAAGAGGTGTCTAGCAGTGGTTGAAAGAGTAAAAACAGGGATACCTGGATTCGACGAGATACTCTATGGAGGAATACCTAAGAGGAATGTAGTGTTATTATCTGGCGGTCCTGGTACCGGGAAATCTATATTTGGCCAGCAATACCTTTGGAACGGTCTTCAAATGGGTGAACCTGGTGTATATGTTGCTTTAGAGGAACACCCTGTTCAAGTAAGAATTAACATGAGACAGTTTGGTTGGGATGTTAGAAAGTATGAGCAAGAAGGAACATTTGCTATCGTCGACGCGTTTACGGCTGGTATTGGTGAAGCAGCTAAAAGAGAAAGGTATGTGGTTAGAGACCCTACTGATGTAGGTCTACTTATTGATGTGTTAAGGGAAGCAATACGCGATACTGGGGCGCAGAGAGTTGTTGTTGACTCGGTTTCAACTCTCTATTTAACAAAACCAAGTGTTGCTAGATCAGTAGTGTTAATGCTTAAGAAAGTATTAAGTGGTATGGGAACAACAAGCATTCTTATATCACAGGTTAGCGTCACAGAAAGAGGTTTCGGTGGACCCGGAGTAGAACATGCAGCTGATGGTATTGTAAGGCTCGATCTAGATGAGTACGGCGGCGAACTTATTAGAAGTCTCATTGTATGGAAAATGAGAGGAACAAAACACAGCATGAGGAGACACCCCTTCGAAATAACGGACAAGGGTATTATAGTACATCATGATAAAGTAATAAAGGTAAAGGGAGCAGGTGTAAGTATAACCCAGCTATAAGAAAAACAGATGTTGACTAAATAATTCCGTCAGCAAACATATTAAAAACAAACTTGTCATAAAGATAATTATTTTTCAAAGAAATAAATTATTGTTAGCTACCTTATCTGACAAAACAGATTTTTTAAACCCTTTAGTATAGTTTATCTAGAAACTAGGGATCAAGTGTATTTATGTAGTGGTCTATTATGAAGGGAGACCTAAAGGAAATACATGGATTCTACCGGTACTCGTGTCCTAACTGTTATGGGGTAAATGATGACGTCCGGTTATCATTCAAGGCTCCTTGTAAAAAAGACTTAAGTGATGATATATTCCTCAACATAATCAAGAAAATTGATACAAAAGATTATTATAATCTAGTAAAAACTTATGCAGAAAATGTTACTGTACTTAAGAATTTAAAGAAGATTATTGCTGTAGAAGAAAGAGTGAAGAAACTGGAGGAATTCTTTAGCAAAGCTACGATGGGCTCTAAATTCTGGAGCGCACAAAGAACATGGGCACGTCGTGTCATCAAAGGTAAATCATTCTCCATAATAGCGCCTACAGGTATGGGGAAAACGACCTTTGGTCTAATAACGGCGCTATATCTGACAAGCAATAAAAAAAGTAAATCATATCTTGTTTTCCCGACAACACCATTGCTTAGACAAGCATACGAGAAGATCATGTCTTATGCAGAAAAAACAGGCGTAGACCTGAAAATAGTTGTCTTTCACGGAAAACTTTCTAAAAAAGAAAGAGAAGAAGTGCTAAAGCGTATTGAAGAAGGAGACTTCGACATTCTTATGACAACATCAATGTTTATACATAAGTACAATGAGATACTCAAAAAACATAATTACTCATTTATAATGGTTGACGATGTTGACGCGATACTGCGCAGTGGTAAAAGCATACGATTACTCCTAGAAATCGTAGGTTTCACCCCTGAAGAAATAGATGCTGGGCTTCAAATTATTAAGTTGAGAGCACAATTGGCTAGAATACGTGATGAAGAAGAGAGAATGAAACTAGAGAAGGAACTTGCTAGACTTGAGAAAATTGTAGAAAAAGCACGTAGGAGAGTAAAAACTGTTGTTGTTGTCTCGAGTGCTACTGGGAGACCACGAGGGATTTATCCAAGGTTATTCAGAGTATTATTGGGATTTGAAGCAGGTAGTCGAGCTGAAGCAATAAGAAACATAGTTGATTCCTATTTAATACCTGAAAAAGATGTTACGGAGCATCTAGTAGAAATTTTAAGAAAACTTGGAAGCGGCGGTCTCGTTTACGTACCTGTTGATAAAGGAATAGAGTATGCAGAGGAGATCGCGAAAATACTTAGAGAGAATGGAGTTAATGCAGAAACGTTCCATTCTAAAAAGAATATAAAAGTTCTTGAACGCTTTATTGAAGGAGAGATCGATATACTTGTTGGTGTTGCAACATACTATGGTGTAATGGTTAGAGGTCTCGATCTACCAGAAAGAGTAAGGTATGCTGTCTTCGTGGGTGTTCCACGTCACAAATTTAGTACCAAGTTAGAGAAGCCAAAGCCAGGTGATATCTTAAGAGTATTAACCATTCTCAGAGATGCTGTCGAAGGCGATGAGAAGAGAGAATTAGAATTAATGATAGGGAGGATAAGTAGTAGACTTCGTAGATTAACGCAAGCAGCCATAGCAAAGCTTGGTGAAGAATTAAACAAGGCTATTGCAGGGGAGGAGCATGAAGAAAACCCATTACTGAAAATGCTTCTCGAAGGATGGCAAAAAGCTAGAGAGCTATTGGCTAGAAAAGATGTTCAAGAGCGGCTGAAGAAAAGTGGCGACATAGCATTAATTGAAGAAGATGGAGCAACATATTTGCTAATACCTGATGTCGCTACCTATATACAGGCTAGTGGAAGAACCTCGAGATTATACCCGGGTGGTATAACTAAAGGACTTTCTGTAGTACTTGTGGATGATATAAGGCTATTGAATGGTCTCGTGAAACGTATGAGATGGTTGTTTGAGGAAATAGAGTTCAAGCCTTTCAATGAACTTGATCTAGATGAATTGTTGAAAGAAATAGATAGTGATAGAGAACGTGTTAGAAAGATTTTGAGTGGAGAAATAGCGGTAAAAGAAACTATAGAGATATCGAAATCAGCCTTGCTTGTAGTTGAATCACCTAATAAGGCAAGGACTATAGCAAACTTCTTTGGTAAACCAAGTATTAGAATTATTGGAGACAACATCAGAGCTTATGATGTGACAACAGGTGACTACGTTTTAACAATTGTAGCTAGTGTAGGTCATGTTTACGATCTTGTAGTTGATGAGGGTATTGACGGTGTTGTTATTGTAGACAATAGATTCGTTCCTGTTTACACTGATATAAAGAAGTGTAATAAATGTGGGCATCAGTTTACCGAGGAAACCATGAGATGTCCTCGATGTGGGTCAAGAGATGTTTCAAGAAAGCTTGATGTTGTGCGTGTGCTGCAGGAACTAGCTAGTGAAGTAGATCTTGTGTTCATAGGAACAGACCCTGATACTGAAGGAGAAAAAATAGGATGGGATCTCAAGGTACTTCTTGAGCCTTATACACGTGAAATCAAGAGGATAGAGTTTCATGAAGTAACAAGAAAAGCTATACTGAATGCTATAAGAAATCCACGTGACTTCGATTTAAGACTGGTTGAAGCACAGATTATTAGGCGTATAGAAGATAGATGGCTAGGCTTCTCATTATCTAGGAAACTGTGGTACGATTTATGGCCTTACTATTGTATGGACTATCTTGTAAAAAGGAAAGGTATTAACATTGATTGTTGTCGTGAAATAAACAGGAATCTTAGTGCAGGACGTGTTCAAACACCCGTTCTCGGCTATGTTATTGAGAGATATGATATGGCTACTCATCCCGAAAAGTATGGTTTGTTAAAGTATCTTGTTGTTATAGAGAATGGTATTATTACTGTTGAACTAGACCAAGAGGCAATCAATAGGATTGGTGTTAAGAAACCAAAAGAACTTATTGGTAAGGAAGTTAAAGTCACTGAAATCGAACGTAAGACAGAAGAAGTGAACCCACCACCACCTTATACCACAGATACATTATTAGCTGATGCCTCAGCGAAACTAGGTCTTAGTTCTACTAGGGCGATGCAAATTGCACAAGAACTATTCGAAATGGGTTTCATAACATACCATAGAACAGATAGTACTAGAGTTTCCGATGCAGGTATTGCAGTAGCAAGGCAATGGCTTCAAGAAAAATATGGAGACAAATACAGAGAAGTATTTAAGCCCAGAACATGGGGTGTAGGAGGAGCTCACGAGGCAATTAGGCCTACTCGCCCTATAGATGCTGACAGGCTAAGAGAACTTGTTAGAGAAGGTATAATCCAACCTGTTAGGCCTCTTACCAAGCAGCACTATGCTGTTTACGATATGATCTTTAGGAGGTTTATTGCTAGCCAGATGATCCCGGCAGTCGTTCAAAAGCAAATCCTTGAGGTAAGTATCAATGGGTATAGAACAACAGTTGAAACAGTGATAGATATACTGAAGCGTGGTTTCCTAGAGGTAAACCCGATCATAACTATGGCTATACCTATTAAGCCGGGTATATAC
Organism: Desulfurococcaceae archaeon MEX13E-LK6-19; assembly: GCA_029637525.1. Taxonomy (NCBI): domain Archaea; kingdom Thermoproteati; phylum Thermoproteota; class Thermoprotei; order Desulfurococcales; family Desulfurococcaceae; species Desulfurococcaceae archaeon MEX13E-LK6-19. Next base: position 388,640 of record CP072660.1, on the reverse strand, counting down.
AAGATAACAGATGCTACCGAAAGAAAGCCTCCATTAGCTAGATTCCATGATGTAATAAAGTGGATGAAAGAACAGGGCATAGGAAGACCTAGTACTTACGCCAAGATTATCCAAACACTGCTCGACAGGAAATATGTAAAAGTAACTGGTAGGGCTAAAGCTCTAATACCGACGCCTAGAGCATTCTATGTCTACAACTTCTTGAATAAGTACTTTGGCGACGTTGTTAGCGTGGAGACAACTAGGCGTCTTGAAGAGAAAATGAAACTTGTTGAAGAAGGTAAACTTGATTATCAGAGTGTACTTAGGCAAATATATGATGAGGTTATACATAAAGTAATCAACGTAAGAAGTGATGCTGAGAGAAGAGAGGTATGCGGTTACCTGACATAGAAATAATATACGCGGATAAAGAGGATAGTGTAAAGAGTCCTCGGAAAAGTTATGTTGCCGTATATCATGGGCTAACACGGATATATTCACGTAAACTAAATATTGAAAGAATAAAAGTTATTGCTAAAATAGCACGTGCTAAACGTGCTAGAGCATTAATATTACCGGCATATTTTAACACAGGACCTATCATCGAATTTTCTGATTTGTCTCAGAGAAAATACATGCTTAGGTTATTTGAACAAGTAAGTGATACAACAATAGATTCTCTTAGGGGCATAGCGTTATCTGAAAGAATAGATATTCTCGTGTCTTCCTTTCTTGAAAAAGCTGGTGCACACCACTATATTTCAAGTCTAATGATACTAAAGGATGGTAGTATAGGTGGTAGATACAGGAAAATATTGTTGTCTGAAAAAGAAGACCTCTATGGTGTTAAAAGCGGTAAGAAAATAGTTGTGTTCAATACCTCGAAAATAAATTATGGTGTTGTTATTAATGATGAAATAATGGTGCCCGAATTATGTCGTGGACTTAAAGCATTGGGGGCAAATATCATTGTTGTCCCTGTTAACCCTTTAGGCTTCAAGTACAAGATGGCTTATATTGTTGGAAGAGTACGTGCTTTAGAAAACGATATCGCGGTTCTTTTTGTGGGAGGAGTTATTGAGCATCATGATAAAATAGTTTCAGCGGCACCAACCGTCCTTATAAGTAATGCTGGAGATCCGTTGTTTGAATATAACGAAAATAAACCAGCACTAATATTCTTCGACATAGATACTCTTGCCAAAGAATCTGCTGGAATACTTGATGTATTAACTATTTATCATATAAACAAAATAGTGTTTAGCGAATTAAAGAAACTCCAGCGAGAACTAAAGGAAAAGCTTTATAGTCAGCTACATACTCAAAAAGAGGAAGAATCTTAGACGGTTAAATATGTGGTTAGGTGTAGTGCCATGAGTTCTGAAGAGATAAAGAAGGTGCTACCTATAAGAGTCGGCTCATTAAAAGATCTCGTAAGATTAGCAATAACATATACTTCTTCTGGTCAATCAATATTTCTACTAAAATTTAAGGAATCAGGCAAAATAATCATAGGAATGCTGGGGTTGTTTAGAGACTACTATAAACTTTATGGACTACCTGTACTATATTACCATATTTGTAATGGTGAGGAAGAAGAGAAAATAAGAGATGCCAATTATATAGTTGTGTCAACTAATGATGAACGTATAGAATATAGTAAAACGCCTCGACCAGGGATCTCTCTGCCGCTAGTAACTCTGGCAGAGAAACCTCCAATAATACCCGACCTTGAAGTATCATAGAAAGTCCAGAAGTTTTGATTATGATACATTGGGTGTGATTATTACAGTATTTTATATACTGTAATAAAGAATCCTTTATATACTATAACTGCTCTAGGAGGAGGTCTTGGCGCTCTAATCCTGTCTAAGATTATGTAGTCTGGTTTAATACCTGATTTAACATCATTAATAGTGATTATATTGTATTCGCCATAATGTAATGCTTCAAACCAATACCGTATCCTTATATCTGGAACGAACACATTAGAACCCTTGGTGATAACATTATCCAGCTGTTTTAGCTCTTCATACGCTCCTGGGGGTATACTAGGCCCTATTCTTGGTATAGTTGTTGTTAATCCTACTAAGAGTGTTGTATAAAATAGAAGTAAGGCCACATACCTGTGTTTCACTCTCAATATGTGCGTCCATGATAACACATAGGGTAGGAGAAAACCTGACATTAACATTAACCTCATCAGCCAATTTGACGGTATTATAGGAATGTTCATGAATGCCAGACACATTGTTAATGAAAGGAACATATAGTTTCTTTGTTTTATAAAAACAATTAACGCCATGATAGTATTGAAGTAAATAAACATCAAATAAGCTATCGGATCAAGACCTGCGTAAAATGGAGCCGGTTTTTTGAGTCTAGGAGTATTTAATTGAAATTCACTGCTTGCTCTGCTTATACTTGACAACAGACTCTTCATGAAATATATCACTTTAATGGAGTCTCCTCCAACAATAGGTGGGTAGAGAAGTATTACTATAAACAATGTTATTACCGTCATCAAAGAAATGAGTAAAAGACGCTCTTTCACTAATATAGTAACATCTTTTCTTGTTATAATGAAGCAGGAAATATAGATTAACGTAATCAATACTATAGTTCCAAATACTAAGATATGTGTTAAGCAAGATAGGGTTATTGAGATTAACAAAATAATAGTTCTAATTTTAGTATTAAAGTTTCTTGTCACTAGAGAATAAATATACATTGCCAAGAAAAGCAAGCCAATACTGTTTTTAACAAAATCTGTCTCGATCCTAAGAGTTTGAGGCCATAGCGAGAAAAATAATGATAGCAGAACTATGTATAACAGGTTAATCTTCTTATAGACCTCTAGTAGTGTAGCAAATATAATGACTGATGTTAAGCCTGTAAACAAAGACACACATATTTTCAGTCCCAGACCTGGATCGCTATAGAGTAGATCTGTTAGTCGCTGGAAAGGATACAATATGTAAAATGCAAGAGGGGGATCAGGATACTTTATTGTGCCGCTATGAAGGATGCTGTAATACTGTATTATATAATATGGACCATCAATACCATAAACTAGCTCATATCTTAAATAAATAGCTAGTGTAAACAAGGTAGATAACATAAAAACAAAACCAGCGATCACTAGCTTGACTTGCTTATTGAGCGTCATAGTGTAAAGCATATATTTCACCTATTGGCTAATGGCTGAGGTAACTATGTCCGAATATTGTTCTTCTATGTAAGCAGGTAGTGGGTTGTCTATAATTACTTGATAGTCCTATATTTGTTTAACAATTTTTATTTTGCTGGACAGCTTGTATCTTATATCTGGATGATTAATGTCTTATGATTATGAATTAACTGTATTACTGTATTGAAGCAATGTGTAAAAAGAAGTGAAAAGTAGTATACATTATTAGGTCTAGAAATTTCCTTGGAGAAGGTAATTATGTTAAATAATAAACGAATGTATGCTTTGGCTGGGGCTTTACTGGTTACGTTTCTTTGGTCAACATCCTATGTGTTCATCAAGATTGGTCTTAGAGAATTGAATCCCATAGCTTTTGCAGCCTATAGATACACTATTGCTTCCATAATATTGATGATAATTGTACTAACTAGTTATAAAGGCGGTAAAAGTCTTGAAATCAAGCAGTTACCAGTATTTTTAGTACTAGGGTTTACGGGATATTTTGTAGCCCAGGGATTGCAATTTTTGGGTTTATATTATCTCCCAGCAATCACTGTAACGTTTATTCTTAATATGACGCCTATCTTTGTTTTGGTATTAAGTGCTCTTTTTCTTAAGGAGAAACCTACGTTTCTTCAATTTGTAGGGATAATGATTGTCATTTGTGGGGTGATATTATTTTTCTCGAGTTCATTGCTTGCACTTAATGAAGTTCTCGGTGTATTTTTGACTGTGCTTTCAGGTTTAGGTTGGGCATCATATATGATTATCTCTAGGTACTATCTAAGAGGCAATAAAATAGAAGTCCTTGTATTAACTTCCTATTCAATGTCTTTTGGTTCGTTATTACTTCTCGGGACAGCTATTCTGGGTAATAGTATTATGTTCCCTTCTGTAGGTAGTTGGTTTATAATATTATGGCTCAGCATCATAAATACTGTACTAGCCTTTGTTTTATGGAACCATGCACTAAAAGTACTAAGAGCTTATGAGCAATCCATATTACAGAACACCATGTTGATACAAATAACATTATTAGCCTACGTATTCCTTGGAGAAACACTTACCCTCCAAAAGACTCTAGGAATAATAGTGGTCTTCATTGGAGTATTAATAGTACAGCTATCACCTAGATAAATGGATCTTAAGAATTATGTTTCTGTCTCATTTATGTTATCTACGTCAATGAAATACTGTAAGATCTCTCAAAGAGTTATTTGGTGGGGCCGCGGGGATTTGAACCCCGGGCCACGGGGGCCCAAGCCCCGCATCCTACCAAGCTAGACGACGGCCCCAATTGCATAGGAGAGGAAGATGCCGCCGCCGGGATTTGAACCCGGGACCTCCGGATTTCCCGCGACCTCGGCGCCGAACCCGTGGCCGTATGAGTCCGGCGCTCTAACCCGCTGAGCTACGGCGGCAGCCTCCTCTTTATTGTGGATAAGGTATTGGGTTATTATTTTTTCTACTAGATCACATGGTGCGATAAGCATGTGCTTCTTCTTACCCTTACCAACATAATCAGCCCTGTAAAGGAAGTATCTTATGGATTTGTCTTTCAGGCGGACGCGTTTAATGTAATAGAACATGCCGCCTCCATTATGCAACCCTATCACCGTACTATGTTTTTAAAAAGGTTGTATATGGTTTGAAGATGCTGGGTTGCAACGGTATTACCCTACTTGGCTTCTCAAGGGGGTCTCTGCTAGTAAGAGTGAGGTCTAGAACTGTTGGGTCATGGAGTCCTCTGGCTATATGTGGTTTTAGTCGTGGATAACAAAATACTTGACTATTTAGAAACTCATGTATATGGGCTAAGCTTCATCGTATAAATTCCCTGTTTATGTTTATAGTATTTGTCTCGTGTAATGTTGAAGATTATATAGAATTTTATGGTATAAAGTTTAGTGTAGGTGTAAGAAAGTGGTAAAGATTTCTAAGAAGAAGCGCCGTAAGGCATTAAGGACTAGGGAGGGAATTGCAGCTGGTGTTTCGAGGTACATTGTTGTGTTGTTAACTGGAGTATTGGTTGGTATAATTCTTATCCTAGCAACTATTGCTTTCCTGCCAGGACTTGTTGCAATGGGTCTCGTGGGCGTTATCTGTGGTCTCGGTATTTCTATGCTATATGCTTTAATTGTTCATAAGATTGTAAGTATGGAGAAAGACTACAAAATATACTTCTCATCAGGAGTATTCATTGGTGGAAGCACAGTATTCATCATACTAGCTTTAACAAAATACTTTTATGTACCGTGACAATCGGAAAGACAAGTTAGCTTAAAATAAGTATTGTTATATCTCTTTAAGTTTTTTCGTCAAAGACGATATATTAATATTATTACCATTAATTTTGATAAAAGACTCGATAGCCACTCTTATGAGCTCGCTTCGTGATAAGTTCATCCGGCGTGCAAGCTTATCCACTTGCTCAAGAAAATCCTCATCAGCTTTAAAACTAATGACACGCAAGACCATTTCTCTTCAACCTCAAGAGAAAAACTCGGTATTACGTATAATATCATACTCACTACACTAAAACTAGGGAGAGACTACGCCGAAACTATTCAATACACTTTCTTCAAAAACCAAAACTATTTCAACTAACAAACCTAAGAATAACACGATGTTGAAGGAAGTCACGGGACTGACTCTCTAAAGAATGATGACCGGGCTAAATGCTGAAACCCAGTAAGCATTAAATTAGTCTAATTAAACCTAAATAAAGCCTAGTTAAATAACCGGATAACAGTATGCATAAAAAGAGGGCCCGTAGCCTAGCCTGGATAAGGCGCCGGCCTTCGGAGCCGGAGATCCCGGGTTCAAATCCCGGCGGGCCCGCTATGTTTTCTTCTTTGACTTTGATAGGTCGACTAGTTTTGCTAGGTTTTCTCTTAGTTTTGATAATGATGTATGTGTTATTAGTACTAAGTCGGGGTCGTCGTATAGTCCTCCTAGGCGGACTTCTTCTAGTTCTTCTGCAGGTATAGTTGATGGAGCAAGGTTAGGGATCTTTATTCCTAGCTCGTTTGAAACAATTTCTACGGCTTTCCAGCTATCGCTATCCCATCTGAGGTATGCTGCGAATTGTGTATAGTATTCTCTAAAAGTTTCTATGTACGTCTTTAGTCTTGAGGCGAGTACTTTTGTATACATTTTCTTAATCTCGTTTGTCTCATACTTGGGGTTCCAATCATAGGCGCAGTAAGGCCAATATTCATCTAGTTCACGAGGAACAACACCAGCATTAGTGACAATGATCTCGTGTACGTATTCTTTGAGTATGAAATCCTTAATGGCTTTCCTTATGAAGTAATGTATATAGCTCTGGCTATAGGGTTTACCATAGCTACATGGAATAATTAATCCTACAATATACTTTTTCTTGGGCCTATAGTTGGTGAGGATCTTCTTGAAACCTTCTTCGAAATACTTATTAACTAAATACTTTAGTCCAACACCTCTCAAGTACTCTCTACAGGTATCAGGTTTTACCCAATCAAGTTCTTTACCATCCCATATTACTTCTAGTTTTTCTTCTTTTCCTTTTTTATTTCCCATTGTTCTCCACCCCAGTCAACTAGATCAACATTGTTTTCGAGGAATTGAGCTAAACGTGGAGATACAGGTGTTTCATTAGGGTGACTTGGGAGATATTTCTTATACTTTATTGCTATGATGCCATCAAACATTTTCCTGAAAACATTAACGCTTTCAACAACCTTTTCTTCAGGGATGTATTCTATGCCGAAGAGAACATAGCACCAGAACTCTATAGGAAGACCAAGTTCTTTGACTTTGTTTCGTAGATTAACTATTCTCTCAAGCTCTGTATTGGGCATTCCTTTTTTCAAGAGTTTTTCTCTGATTTCTTCGTCATATACCTCGAAGCCTAATCTTACAATGAGTTTTTTGGGTTTATAGAAGCTCAATATATTCTTCAAAGAGTCTAGGGTGACAAACTCGCTTCTGGTTTCTATCTCGAAAACTCTGTTCATGGCTAGATCTCTCAGTTTTTCAATGGTATCAAAGGGTAACTCGTGAAAGCTTCCGCCATTAAAAACAGCTACTCTCTCATAATGGTCTTTCCTAATGAGCTCCAGCGCTTTATTTATGATACGTCTATTCGTCTCAATAACTTCTCTTATGTTAGTAGATTGTTCCAACGAGAATGGACAGAAGCTGCATTTACCCCATGAACAAGGAAATCCCTTTAATATGACTATGAGCCGTTTCCCAAGCTTATCTGACACCGTAAACACGCCTAGCAACGCTACTCCCTCCTCAACGCTATTGGTGTTTTTAATATAATCTTGGGAAACACGATCTTACCTTTCAGAATGTATACGCCGAGGTATACGAAGGGTGTATCGAAGAGAGCTATAGATACCTTGACTAAATACTGTCCCAAGATAATGAAGGGTATTGTAGACCAGGGCACTGCTATGCCTCCGGTGATTGTTGGGAGTACATTGAAAGCGAGTGTAATGAATATCAGTGTGTCGATAAACTGGCTTACAATTGTGCTTGCATTATTTCTTAGCCAAAGATATCTTCCATGCGTCTTCTCCTTCCACCAGTGGAAAGCCCATACATCATGGTTTTGGCTAACCAAATATGCAATCAAACTGGCTACGACAATATTTGGTGCTACACCAAATATTCTGTTAAATATAGTGTTGTATTCTTCTTGGAACGGCGCTATAGGGAGAAGTACTGCAATGAGTGAGTATGCTATTATGAAAAATTGAGTTATAAATCCTATGAATACTGTCGTAGATGCTGCCTTCTTGCCATAAACCTCACTTATTACATCAGTTACTGTAAATGTTACAGCATAAGCTAATACACCGGCAGGAACAAATAGATCTATATTATTAATGCTCCCTAAGAGAGCTATTTTTGCTGCCAAATAATTCGATGAAGTCAGGCTTGCAATAAATATGCCTAGCAGGACGGCATATTTCTTATCAAAGTACTCCATAGTCATCGCCTTAGCTATTCTATATTAAAGAGGGTCTTAAACATGGCTTATTCCAATATGTTGGAATATTGTATGGTAGATTCTTAATGGTTACTAAGAAGCTGCAAATAATTTTTATTGGTATATTTCAACATATTGGTACAGGTGATTACATGTATATAACGCTTGACAAGGAAAGGAGTGTAGATAAAAACTTTGTTAGAGCATTTTGTTCTCTAGTCTGTGGTGATAGAAGTGACTTAAGTTTCAAAGTATATACATTACTCGTAGATGAAGGTACACCATTAACTCTTTCTGAAATAAAGGAAAAGCTTGGACTGCCTAGGACCACTCTTTGGCGTATTCTAAGAGATCTCGAGATTGTTGGAATGGTTAAAAGAGTAAAACTTGAGAATAAAGACTATTGGGTTCCTTCGGGACTATATTATGGTTTACTAAAAGTTAATCCTTATTTAAGCAAAGGTGTCTCTGAGGAAGAACTAATTAATATGTTGGCAAAGCTTCTAGCTGATTACGCTGGGAGACCATGGCTCTCTAGTTTGAGAACTTATTGGACAATTAATGCAGATGGTTTCCTAGATTATTATGAGGAAAGAGTTATCTTGAGGTTAACTAGCGATCCCGTCAGCATAACTTATACTACTTTCTTCTATGCCGAGGATGATTACAAGATTGATCTTCAAGTTAATGGACAAAAACTTGATCCCGAGATAAGTGTTCTCGAGATCTCGAAGAACCCTCCTTTGAATATGGCTGTGGTGAAAATCCCTATAGATATAGAGTTGAGTTTATCGGCAAAAACCCCAGTACCAGGGATCATTAGGGTTAGCGTGAGGGATAGAAAAAGAGCTATAGCAACAAGGATTAGTGAAAGACTAGTACTTTGCTTCAACTATACACCATTAGTAATGGGGGCATTCTATATTTCAGCAGAATACACTGCTAAGGGTAGGATAAAATTCATTTCAGCGAAGAGAATGGAATCAAACATTAATATACTAAGGAATGAAAAATACGTGGCTGACTCCATAGAAATAAGTAAAGAACGGTTCCATAAAATAACCCATGTAATAGAGGCTTATGTTCCTAAGTATCTTCAGGCCAACTGGCTTATATTAAAAACAAAGACAATATGCCCTGAAATGCCAAGAGACTTGTTACAATACTAAAGAAGTAGGCTTAATTTACTTATGATACTATGTAACTTAATTAAGTTAGGGAAACAATACATGATATGACTAATTGAATCCATGTATGGGACGAAACTTGGACAGAAAAGAAGTATATATTGTCGCCAGCGGTGGTGGACATACTGGCTATGCGAAAGCTATTGCAGAAAGAATTATTGAACTATGGGGAGAAGAAGTACAAATAGTGTTTATCATACCTCGCAATGATAAGTGGAGTTATTGGAGACTTAAGAAAATAAAGTCTAGCAATACAAGAGTAGTCCAAGTTCTAAAACCTAGAGGGCCTCATGATCCTCTATATAAGAGTCTAGGAAGAATAGTATATGCTTTTATAGATGCATATGTAAAAAAGACTTACAAAAATGTTGTTGTAACAACAGGATCGAATCATAGTCTTGTTGTTGCACTAGCGGCATGTTTAAAGAAGACAAGGGTACTAAATATGGAGGTTGTCGACAGAATTATTACAGCATCAACCACACCTAGAATCTTATACAAGATAGGATTTCCAACAATATTGCATTGGCAGGAACAAAAGAGGTCTTATCCAAAAGGAGTAGTTGTGGGGCCCATATACGAAAAACCAGTCTACAAACCGTTTCGAGGAGGATATATTCTCGTAACAACAGGAACTATGGGACATGAACTTCTCTTTAAGAAACTCCTAGAGACAGACCTTGAGAACGTAGTAATACAGACAGGACGAGTAAACCCTAGTTACTTCACTAGGATTAAGAAGAAGTGGCGTGTATTCCGCTTTGATCCAGATATAGATCGTTGGATTGCGGGAGCAGATGTTGTAGTAACTCATCAGGGACTTACAGCAGTTAATGCTGCTTTAGCCTACGGTAAGCCGGTCATTATTGCATATAATCCCGGGCTACCAAGGACGTCAACGATACTTGATTCAATATTTCTGGCAAAGAAAATCAATGGAGTAACTATAGACCCTAGGAAGATTTCATCTAAGGAACTTGAAGAACTTATTCTTAAAGCCAGGAAATTACGTCCCCCTAAATACGTTGATGGTGCTTATGTGTTTGTGAAAAGAATACTAAGTGAGTTTATAGAATAAATATAATTATAATATAGAATAAAACAGTATAATGTTATCTTAGTGGTTTAACTACTATCACATATTCTTCTCCAAGAATATCCCACGTCTTCTTAAGTCCTTCGATCTTTTCTACTTCCTCTCTAGGGACAATCAATATCTTTTCTGCACGTACCTCAGTAGCTATATATTGCTTCTTCTCCTCTAGCATTTCCTTATGCTCATCAGGACATGCAATAAAGGCTTCTATCTTCGCGTCAAGTGGCAAATTCAATTCTTTTCTCATTGCCTGAATTCTTCTGATAACATCTCTTGCAAGACCTTCCGCTATCTCTTCTCTTGTAAGCTTGGTATCTATTGCCACACTACCCCATCGAGTTTCTTGCACACTATAACCTGGCACGAAGACAGGTATTATCTTGACATGTTTCTGCTCAAGCCTAATCTTTTCGCCATCTATGACAGTTTCGTGGTATCCTTTTGATATGATATCTTTAGCTATATCATTGCTCTTTTCTTCAAGGTATTTTATGATCTTTTTAGTGAGACTTCTAAATTCAGGACCTAATACGGAGTATACTGGCTCAATTCTGTATGTTAGTAATTTCTCTAGTAACGAAGGCTCCTTTACTTCTATCTCCTTGGCGTTGACGACTTTAGCTATTAATTCTCTATGTTTGTTAACTGTTTCTATTACATCTTTGTCGCTTGTAAACACGATTACTTTCTTAACTGGATGTCTGAGCTTCACTTGTACTTTCATTCTCGCAGCTGCTGCGGCTTCGAATATTTCTCTAATTATATCCATTTGTTTCTCTAGTTTCTCATCAATCAGTTCTTCAACTGGTTCAGGCCATTTCATTAAGTGTATTGATGGAGGAGCATCTTCTTCAGCTTTCCTAATGAATTCCTGATATATCTTCTCCGTAAAGAATGGTGCAAATGGTGCAACTAGTATTAGCCAGTTCTTTAAGACAGTATAGAGTGTTGCATACGCAGCAAGCTTGTCTCTGGTGTTTTCTTCAACCCAGACACGTGGTCTTATGAGTCTTATATACCAGTGACTTACGTCTTCTATAATGAAGTTCCTTGTAAGTCTTACAGCATCGTGTATACGGTATTCATCCATTGCTTTTGTTACTTTCTTTATAAGAGTATTTAATTTTGATAGAATCCATTTATCCTCAACCCTAAGATCGTTAATATACTTGTTTAGCGGCTCTTTAATTGGATCGTAGTTGTCTAAATTCATATATGTTGATGCAAACACGTATACGTTCCATGTAACAGACAGGTCCTTACGTGTCTCTTCAAGACCTTTCCACGAGAATCTCATGTCTTCCCATACGGTGTTCTGTAGAACCCAATACCTAAAGACATCACGTCCTACACGCTCAATAACCTCATTTAACCCTACATAGTTACCTAGACTCTTATGCATTTCACGTCCATGCTCGTCCAGAGCAAACCCGTGAACCAATACAAGCTTATAGGGTACTCTATCGAATCCGATTACGCCTGCACGAAGAAGGCTGAAGAACCATCCTCTAGTCTGGTCATGACCTTCTGTTATGAAATCTGATACAACTTCTTCTACGGGTAGAGTATCTGGATGTCCTCGACTAGCATAGAATGCTATTCCACTGTCAAACCATACATCAGCTACATCAGGAACTCTTTTCATCTCTTTTCCACAGTACGGGCATTTAAATGATATCTCGTCAATCCATGGTCTATGCAACTCTTTAGGTCTCTTGCCTGCGTATTGCTCTAATTCTTTGATGCTGCCAATAACAACCATGTGTCCGTTGGAGCATGTCCATATTGGTAATGGTGTACCCCAATATCTTTGCCTACTAAGTACCCAGTCTTGGAGATTATCAAGCATTGACATAAGTCTATCTAGAGCCCATTTCGGCATCCATTTAGCGTTCTTGGCTTCTTCAATGAGTTTTTCTTTGAGTTTCGTTACTTTTATTATCCATTGAGTTGTTGCACGTAGTGTAACGGGTGTTTTACATCTCCAACATACCGGGTATCTGTGTGAAACAGTAGTATGATAGAATAAGGCGTTTTCCCGCTTAAGGTCTTCAATAATAACTTTATTGGCGTCCCTTACATAGAGACCAGTATATTTCCCTGCTTCTTCGGTAAACTTTCCTTCATCATCTATTGGAGCGGCTATGTCCTCTACCCCTATTCTTTGTGCTACAATAAAGTCCTCAAAACCATGTCCAGGAGCGGAGTGAACGAGTCCTGTTCCTTCATGAAGCGTGACGAACTCTGGCGCGCTTACTACTTTATGGTATTTAGAAAGTCTTCTCTGTAGCGGAATATACTTCTCTAATGGATGAGTATACTCGAGGCCTTCGATTTCTTTTCCTTTGAACTCTGCTATAACTTCATACTCTTTTATCCCAGCTTCAGACATAACTTTTTCAAGGCGTTCCTTGGCCAGTATTAGTATCTTGTCATCAACTCTTACTTTAACATAAATAGCGTCAGGATGTATCATCACGAAAGTGTTGGCGGGAAGGGTCCATGGTGTCGTCGTCCATATGAGAAGGTAAGTGTTTTCTTCATTTTTCACAGGAAACATTACGTAAATAGATGGATCCACTAAAGTCTTATACTCGATCTCATACTCAGCTAAAGTAGTTGAACAACGAGGACACCAATATACGATCTTTTTCTCTCTACATAGAAGACCTTTTTCATAAGCTTTCTTTATAAGCCACCAACCAGCTTCTATGTACTCATCCTTCATTGTAAGATATGGGTTGTCCCAATCCATGAAAACTCCTAGTTCCTTAAACCATTTAGTTAATGAGGCTATGTTCTCGTTAACAAGACTTTTACACATGCTTATAAACTTGCCAACCCCTATCTTCTCCTCTATTTCTCTCTTGATGCGTATTCCTATTTTCTTCTCAACGGCAACTTCTATAGGAAGACCGTGACAATCATAACCTGGTTGGTCGAGAACATTATATCCTCTCATACGTTTATACCGTAAAACAGCATCTTTCAATGATTTGTTCCAAGCAGTGCCTACGTGTGGTATATCGCTAGAAGGATAAGGTGGTCCATCTAGAAACAAGAACTTTGTTTTATTGGCCATACTGTTTTTCTTCACTAGATCATATATTCGATAATCATCCCAGAACTTCTTTATTTCATCTTCAACTTTATGTGGCTCGTAATGTCCACTGATAACGCCAACTTTACCCAAGGCTAAACCCCCATTACTAGTACAGCATTATACTGACTACTTATATCAAGTAACGGTTTTACACGATATAAATTCCTTACCGCTAATAGATTTAATTGATTAGGTAATTTGAATATACCTGGTATTATACTCTGTTATAAGCTATTGACTAGTATTATAGGCGTAGATGTTTCTTCCTTTGACGAAAACTTTATAAATAGCTGATTGAATGTGAGGCGTACTAGGGTTTTTAAGCTTTTATGAAGCCTACTCTGTTACTGGGTGAAAACGTGGCTGGATACATAAGTAGAATGAGACTAATAACAGTCAAAATGCCCGAGATATATGTCGAAGGCCTTGATGAACTAGTCAAAATAGGAAGGTATAGTAGCAGAAGCGAAGTCATCAGGGTTGCTATTAGAGACCTACTTAAGAAAGAACTATGGATGGTTGAAGTAGCAAACGAAGCCTAGTTTTACCGGACAGAAAAGATTTCGCATACAAGAATAAACATAGTTACGTCTTAATAGAAAACTATTCTCTTTAATATAATATCTATGTGTTTACAGAAGTTCATAATCTACGAAGTTTCCTTATCAAAAGCCTGTATAGAGGTTCATCAGGACTTAGTTCTCTAAAACTCATAGGTGGATTAAAATCAGGTATTATTCTTCGAAGCTCATCTAGTGCTATGGGTCTTTTGTAAAGTTTTGGTTCTAATACCTCTATAGCCATGGCTGGTTTATTCCCCATAATGTAGTTTTTGTCTTCAGGATATATGCCTGTATCCGTAGATGAACGAACATATTCCCATACTTTATTTGGAGGGCCATAAATTATTTTGCCGACGGTAAACTCTCCTATTAGTGATCGTACATTACCAGATGCATACACAACCATTAATGAGCCTGGCTCTGGTTTTATGCCGAACCATCTCCTGAGTTCATATTTCTTTATTCCAGCAAAGATTCTATACGCATACTTTGGTTTGATGCTCATTAGGTACATTTTCTTTCTTGTCTCTTCGTTTGCTTGCATTACTATCACCTTGTTCAGCAGACTTCATATAAATAAACTTTAAATAGATTATTAAATCTTCAAATTAGATTGATGAAGAGGGTTGGTATTACTGAGCACGACTATGATGAATGACACCAGGACTGATTTTAGGTGAATATTTTGTCGAAAGATAATATAATAACAGAGGGATCAATAGTTTACATAATAATTGATTCGAAAAGAAGATTTCTTGTGGAAGTAAAGAAGGGGGGTATCTTAGGTACAGATAAGGGCTTCATTAAGCATGATGAAATTATAGGTAAGGAGTTTGGGAGCACCATAAAGACTAGTCTCGGCTATCAAGCATATCTTATGAGGCCTCTTCCTCAAGATTATCTGAATGGGTTTAAACGTGTAACCCAAGTTATTTATCCTAAAGATGCCTCACTAATGGTTTACTTATCAGGTATAGGTCCTGGTTCACATGTTGTCGAAGCAGGTGTTGGTACGGGGTTTCTCACATCGTATCTAGCTAGGATAGTTGGTGAGAACGGAAGAGTATATGGTTATGAGATAAGGAAAGACTTCCTAGAGGTAGCTAGAGAAAATCTATCTAAAGCAAAACTTATTGACCGTGTTATACTCAAAAACAAGGACATTCGTGAGGGAATAGATGAAAAAAATGTTGATGCAGTATTTCTCGACATACCAGACCCGTGGAATGCTTTAGAGTATGTACATAATGCTCTGAAACCATCATGTCCAGTATTGATATATGTACCAACGATAAACCAGGTAGATAAAGTTCTTGATGCAATTAAGAAACATGATGGATTTATTGACGTGAATGTTTATGAGTCATTGTTAAGGACATATATGACAACACCGGGCGCCTTAAGACCTCATACGTTAATGATTGGGCATACAGGATACATAGTATTTGCTAGAAAAAGACTTCTTTAAATAATGAGAGAATTGATCTCTATTTATGTTCACCTATTACATAAAGATAAATAGTATGTGTTATGTAATTATTGTCTTTTACATCCACTACCTCTTTGGGTTTCCATCCAGGGATTCTGAATTCATGTGAAACTACTCTGGTTCCTGTTCGTAGTTCTTTCTCTAGTTTGGGTCTGAGTCTTTCGTTAACACTTGTGAGCAAGAATAGTGTTACAATAGTTGCCTCACTTACATCAACTTCAAACATGTCTCCATGAATAATTACTACGCGATCCTCTACACCAGCTTTTTTAGCGTTTTCAATAGCTTCTTTTACTTTATCTTCCCTGATTTCGACACCAACAGCTTTCTTTACATTAAATTCCTTAACTGCCATGATGAGAATTCTTCCGTCACCGCAACCTAGATCATATACTATATCATTAGGCCCTGCCTTAGCTAACTTTAACATAGAACGGACAACAGGCTCGGGTGTAGGGACAAAAGGAACTGTTATTGAACAATTCATGCTGTTATTATTGCCCTCCTCCTTCTTCGAACTCTTTAATCTTACTTAATACTTCTTCTTTAGCTTTTTCGTAATCGGGTTGTAGAGCTTTATTTAGAGGCATTTTTGATAGTAATAATTTTATTGTACCATCTTCTAGCTCGATTAAGAGTTGTGGAAGCCAGGTCATTCCGAGATCATCGGTATCGCCGTACTCTGTTAATAATACGTAGTCTTCGTACCTAATTTCCTTCTCTAGATTCAGTGTTTGTGCAACATCTTCAACTAATTTAACCCAGAGTTCATGTAGTGGGTGATGTGTTGCAGTGACTAGAATTAATTTTTTAGGTTTGGCCATATTGTTCATCCTCGCTATTTTTCTACGCTATAAAGGAGGAGACTAGGGGGATATAAGTTATTTGTATTGGCATAGTCTCTCAAGATAATAGATGATGTAAATGCAATGACTTGTAATATAGCTCACGTTACCTAAATTAATAGCTTTTTCAATAACCAATCCAAACATCTTAAGTGTTTCATAACTGAAATCACTATGCAAGCCCAGGACAAAGCATTTGTGTTGCCTTGATTCACATAATATTCTAGAAGATAAACTGGCTTGTTCACTTAAGATAACAATTTTGTTTGAGGGAAGAATCATGTTAATAATATTTCTTAACCCATCAGTATTTGTAAGTAACTTTATATACGAGTATGGTTTATAATAAATAAGTTCCCAATAATCAGTATTCTTTGAAATAATAAATAAAGCATTATATAGTTTATATAATGTGTTTAATACCCTTATGATGCGTTCCACTATATCATATCTATGAAAACCGGGTTTGTCCTCAATAAACATAAAGTAATGCATCATAACACCAGGAATTATATAATTAAGTTAAGATTGTGTTTAATATGTTGTAGAGACTGTTTTCAGATTAAATTGCTTGTGATACTAAAGTTGAATATATAAATGAAATACTTAAATTATTTTATTGTCTCAAGCAGCACTGTTCTATCATTATATGTATGTTCTCTTGGGCTTTCTTTCTTCTTCTGGACGTACTTTCACTATACCAAGATGGACTGCACATGATACACAGTAGCATTTGGTTACTGGATACCTCATTATGATGGCTCCTTTCTTCTCAAGCTCTCTTGCTAGCTGGGGGTCTACTGGTGAATACATTCTTGTAACACATATTGCTTTGTCACGGGGTACGAGACGCCCACAATTATCGCATTGTACCATCTCGACTTTTCCTTTTGCACCTTTATGTCGTCCACGACTTTCCCTCTTCTTGGGCATAAATGGCACCCCAAGCCTTTTTCTTCTTTTGATAACAGTAGTAGAGTCTTAAAAAGCTAGTGTGCAGTGAAAAATGCTTCAAGCTTGTTTAAACCTATTATATCATCCCATTCTACGCCAAATGCGTGAAGCAATTGTTCAAGAGCCGATTTTATTTGATCAATGTATTTATCTGGGTCTATTTCATAGAGTTTAGCTAATTGGATAGCCTTGACACCATCTCTTGACTTAACTTTTATGAACACTATTATGTCTCCTGGGGCAACGTTTACTCCATAGTTTCTTAGTTGTAAAGCGGCCTTTACATGCTGTGGTCTATTCTTTGTGTACTCGTCTAGCGATTTAGACAATGTTACTTTAAATGCTAATTTATCGAGTGTTAGCTCTTTATTCTTAAGTTGTAGGTAGAGTGTTTTTACTTTGTTTTGTAGCCACTCTTTTATCTTAACGAAGTCGTGAGGATCTTTAGCTGATTTGAACATTTCTATAAGTTCATTGAATAAGTCTTTCAGGAACGTAGGTGTGTTCCTCTTCTTCGCTATAAGGCCTTTGATTTCTATGCCTCCATCAGGGTATAGTCCGATATAGTTCTTCTTGAGTCCTGTGAACAAGACGTATGTAAATACTTTGTCGAGCTCTATTTCGAGTCCCAGTGTTTCTTCAACCCATTTCTGGATGACATCTACTTGCTCATCAGATGGTGCCCATAGGAATATCGAGTCAGTGTCTCCATAGAGAACTTTTATTCCTATGTCAGCTGATTTCTGGAGTATACTATAGAGGGCTCTTCTGCCGAGAGCTGTCACGCTCTCAGCTACAGCTGGTGCGTAGAGAGGAAATGATGCAGCTCCAAATACTCCATAACTAGCGTTTATGAATACTTTCATAGCTTTCTGTACAACATCGTACCAGCTTCTCTCAGTAGGACTTAAGCTTTTGTCTTTCGACTTCTTCTTGTATATGCCTACACGGAAGTCTCTCAATAACCCTATTATCTGTGATATTAAACCGGGTTTATCGAAGCAAATACTATGAACTTTTGCCCCTGTTTCATCGGTTGCGTAGACAACGTTTTTACATTCTTCGACATTTACTGTCTCGTAGCTAAGATTGTATTTCTTGATTATACTTGGGTATAGTGATGCTATGTCCATTACAACTACGTTGAAGAATATGCCTACAGGGGGTTCAAGGACAAGTGCTCCAGCATATTTTCTTCCCTGTATTGTTGCCTCAGTTTTACTCATTCCACCTTTTACTTTCTTAATATCCTCTGGCTCTGGGATCAAGTATCCTCTTCTACGATGTTCCCAGTAGAAGAGATTCTGTATCCATTTTGATATTGTTTTTCTACAAATATCCTCTATACTTGTCTTAGCTATACGTGCTAGGAGTACCATAAGCTTCCATACCAGCTCGTCGTTGAATAACGTGAGCTGGAGTGTGAGTTCGGAGTCCCTGTAGTTGTAAGCTATAAGCTTACCGTACTCTAGCTCACCTATGTTTCCTTCAACAGGAAGTTTTGACACACCAAGCAATACTGAGGCTATGGCTTCTAGTGTGAACTCTTGGTATTTGCCTCCGAAAGCATAGGTTTGTATAGCCCTATTATTGAAGAACTTATACAAGTCGATGTGTATGCTTGTTGTTATCCTCACCATGTCTTCAGAGATCTTTAATGGTATATACTCTCTTGGAATACCTATCTTTAATGCTCTATGGTATATGTAGTTCAGGTCGAAGTTATCACCGTTAAAAGTTAGTACTATAGGATACCTTGTTATTATGCGGAAGAACTCTAGGATCAAGCTATACTCGTCTTCGAATACTTCCACGACCGCATCTATGGGGTATTCTGGTGGTATCTCGCCCCAGTTGTGTTCACGAGCAAGTACAAGTACTTTCTTCAACCCATCATTGGCAACTAGAGCTATGCTCGTTATCGGGTATTCTGCCCGCTCGGCATGAGGAATCCTTCCCTTGAATGGTGTGTAAACCTCTATGTCTATAGCTACTCGTCTAGCATTGGGTGGTTTCTCCTCAAATATGGGGAGCCATTGTAGCGCTAGTTCTTGCGTCTCCTTGGGTTCATTACTGAAGAGTTTTCTTGCTAATTCTCTAGTCTCTTTAGATATTGGTGGCGTCACAAGCTTGAATGTTAAATCGTTTTCTAGAACATACTTCATCCCGGGTATTAATTGTCGATCAAAGACATAGTTGTCGTGATACTTTATTTTTGCCTCCCAAGCCTTTGCGACCTTGTTACGTAGTTTAGCTACAGCTAATGGGTCTTTAGTAACGATTTTTGTCATGGTTCTATATTTCCCGAAAAGAGGATCGAATTTCCTCACGACTTCTATTCCATCAAATCCTGGGTGGTTTGTTATCTGTTTTATTTCACGGATTTTATCGGGAGGGATGTCTGTAAGGAAATATGGTTTGTGACCAGTTGGATCAACGAGTAATATGAGGGAATTTCCATCATTTGATACAAACTCGAGTACGGCTTTACCTAATGTACCATCATAATATACTCCAAGTAAATATGCGGGCTCTCTTAGTCTATTGGTGAACTGTTCTGTAGGATAGAGACTGTATACGTTACCTATTTTATCTATCTTCAATACCTGTGTCACCATCAATAAACGTATGAGGAGAGACCGGGAGTGTGTTCCCAGAAAACTATGGTATCTTCATGAGCAGTTGAAAAATCTTTTATCTCTTCATCTAATTTTTCTTCTCCTCTTTAAGAAGCAGTATTGCTTCGGCTAGATCACCTTTTGCCTTGATTAATGCTTCTCTTGCTTCATCAGGTGATACTCCTGCTTGTTCTGCAACAAATAATACGTCTTCTTCGCTTATCTCGATCTCTTCTTTTTCTTCTCCGAGGGCACGTTTTTCTTCTTCAACTTCTTCTGCTACGATCTGGTAGATTTTTTGTTTACCAGCATCAAAGAGCATTACTTGGGGCTCAATAATCGTTATCTCTTTATCTCTTGTTACAATAATTACTTTTTCAACATTGTCTATTTCAACAACGTTTATACCCATGCGTTTAAGCATTTTCTTTAAATCACGTGGCGAAAGACCTGGGATCACTGTAGTACACTCTCCCTTGTGATAAGCTTTGTTATCTCCTGTATATTTATGTTGAGACTAGTTTTATGTTTTAAACAAGTTAATAAGGGTGTGATCTTATTTATGAGATGAGAGCTTAATGTGGAGTCGTTATTCGGGAGGAGTAGTAGGGTATGGCTAGTGTTGAAATAAAAGTGCTTGGTAGCGGGGGCGAGGTCGGTAGGGCAGCGATTTATGTGAGAGATACTGTAAAGAAGAAAGGAATTCTTCTTGACTATGGTGTTAATTTTGACGAGGAGGGTCGCCCACAGTTTCCCGAGCATATAAGACCTGTTGATGTAGCGGCTGTTGTTGTTTCTCATGCCCACCTTGACCATATTGGTGCTGTCCCCATGCTCTACATATCGGCACGCCCATTATCCATAATGACTAAGCCTACACAGGTCATTGGCGAGATCCTCATAAAGGACTTCATGAAGCTTTCAGGATACTATATTGATTATGAGGAAGGAGAAGTCCAGGCAATGATGGATAACTCCTTGTTACTCGACTATGGTGAGGATGTTGATGTTAATGACTATAATATTCTTGTGACGAGTGCAGGTCACATACTGGGTAGTATGATAACGTACTTGACTACTCCAAGTGGTCACAAGATCATGTATACTGGGGATATAAACACTATACAGACATGGACTCTCTCCAAAGCAGAACTTTGGCCTTACAAAGTTGATACGTTGATTATCGAGTCTACTTATGGTGGAGTAAAACATCCTCCAAGGTATCTCGTGGAGAAGAAGCTTGTTGAAGCAGTAGAAGAAGTTATTAATGATGGTGGTACTGTTTTAATACCCGCTTTTAGTGTTGGTAGAAGCCAAGAAGTCATTTCTCTTCTTGCAGCCGAGCTACCGCATGTCCCTGTATATCTTGATGGCATGTCAAGAGAAATAACAGAGATTTATTTGAGGAACAAGAAGTTTTTACGTGATCCCGATATGTTTCGTAGAGCTGTAGAGAATACAAGGTTTATACGTGGATGGGAGGATAGAAGGAAAGCGTGGAAGAGGCCATGCGTAATAGTTTCATCGGCAGGAATGCTGAAAGGAGGACCTGCTCTCTACTACTTGAAGAAACTAGGGTCTAATGAAAAGAATGCTGTATTTCTCGTAAGCTACCAGTCTCTTGATAGTCCCGGGCACATGATTCTTGAGAAAGGAGAAATAGAAGAACTTGGTATAAAGATCAAGGCTAGACTGCAATGGTTCGATCTCTCCAGTCATGCTGGTAGAGATGGGTTGCTGAATATTGTAGTACACTACCGCCATACATTAAAGAATATTGTTATAATTCATGGAGAAGATAGTTCTAGAAACTATCTTGCTAACAAGATTAGAGAAGAACTTGGAGATGATATTAACATCTACACTCCTAGCAATGGTGAGACAATAACAGTGGAGGCCTAGAAAGTTAGAAATAAACTATCTTTTCCTCACCGACTTTCTCCTTGATCTTTTGAAGGAATTCATCAAGCTGGTCTAGTGGGATCTTTATTGTGTATAGGTATCTTTTAGTTCTGGCTTTTACTTTTGCTATACCCTCTTTCTCAAGCTTTTTAACTCTAATTTCTTCAGCTCTTTCTACAATCTCCATAAACTTATCTCTATCAGTAATCTCCTTGGGCATACAAGATCACCAGATACAATGTATCTATTGCTAGCCCTAATAACACTAGACGAGGCTTATAAATATTCTTATGACATGTAAATAGCGATTATGTGATTGCAAGGTCTTTAAAAACTTCTGTAGGCCACTGGATTATAAACGAATGGAAAGGATTATTGCCTAAGCCTAGTTTAGGTTGATACCCTTACATTGTAGAGCATAAAGCTGATATAGACTCGTCAAGATGCGAATCTCTGTATACCTAAATAGAATCCGTTACAACGTTCTTGAGGAATTACGAGATAGCTGGGGCTCCTACTACTGAAAGTCTCCTTTGGGCACTAAGTAGGGTAATACCGAGACGTCGCCTAATGCTTTATGTATTATCTAATGTATTATTAGAGCTGGCAATATGAATATGTATATGCCAGGTCCTTAGGCATCGTCTATATATGATATAGAGAAAATATAATGTTGTATAGTTCTCTTTTACTGACTATTGTTTGTATATTTTTGATATTATTTGATTACTAATGTTGTATATTATGATATTTTGATTTTCTGCTTATATTTTATTTCTTCCTTTAAAAGCTCGTACCAGTAGATGATAAAGTATGTTGATAAAAGCATTATTGAGGTGGTGAGAGTAGGTTCCTTGTTTGCAAAGAAAACAATTACTGCTAAGAATGCTACCATTGCTATTGCAAGTGCCTTTATGCCTATGGAAACAATTGTTCCATAATATCTACGAAGCGGTACATCTATCAGTATGGATATTACAGTATAACACAAAAGTAATGAGACTCCAACTACCAGGCTGATCAATAACACATTTCGAGGTGTATTAATATAAGCCATGAAGAATAATAGTAGGATTAGAGAACCAAACGCCTTTAACACCATATGTTTCAACATGTTCACCAATGGTTTTCTAAGTCTTGCTTCATTATTTGTCTTAACTACTATTTAAAATATACAGTAACTTACACAGTAACCGTTATCAAATGCTATTACAAAGAGAATAATGGAAACCTACCATCATAATAATATCTTATACTAAACTACTATTCTTAATGTACCTAGTTGGATCGCTATTAACATGTTTACTTGAGGACATTATAGTGTCGATCACTCCATTAAACTATTGATGTATAAGACAACTTTCTTCTCTTGAGCATATTGCTTGATTTGGAAGTGTATTTCTACCTCTATAGTTTCAAGGGATCAACTGGTATATCATAAACTAGTGGTGCAGAGTGAGCCAGGATTTCCGCTGGGTACTCTTCATGTATGTTACGAAGGTAAAGAATGTGAGCTACAGAGAGCTAGGGCTTAGTGGACCATATGGGAATATGATTAAGAATCGTAGACGACGCATTACTGATGAGCTGCTCGATAAGCTGCTCCATATGATCACCGCAAAAGAACTAATAACCCTAGCGGTAACAATAAAGGGAAACGAGAACCAGGGGGCCCGTCGTCTAGCCTGGTTAGGACGCCGCCCTCACACGGCGGAGGTCCGGGGTTCAAATCCCCGCGGGCCCACCATGATTCTTCTCTTGGCATATGGATTGATTGTTTTACTATATGAGTTCTCGAGATACTTATATTAGTTTCTTATTATGTTAGTACTTCTCGATGATGAAAACCTCCGACACAGAAATTACGGATGTTGATGCCCTGCGATGCTGATTACTTCTTAGAGCACTCGATGAGGAGTTTCCTTGTTTTAACAACTCGATAAGCTAGTTTAGGAGGAATCCCCATGGCTTCGGCGAGATCTTTTGGTGTGAATTCTGCCGAGACATTATTAACCATTTTGGCTAGTTCTTCAACCAATTGTGCTGGGACAGTATATGATGAAATTCTTGTCCTCTTGACTGAGACGACTAGGTAAGTTGCACCAAATTTCAAGATATAGTAATTTCTTGTTTTACAGATATCCATGAATAGTTCGTCGAGGACTTTCTTGTACTCGGGGTCCATGACTACCTTGTCGTTTTTCCTTGTTGCTATACCAAATTTCTGAAGCCACCATAGTCCTCGTTTCAACACGATTGAGCGAAGACTAAGTATCTCCTTTATTTCTTCAAGTTTTGCTGAGCCACCTAGACTATATATTGTATATATGAGCGGTATGAGCCATGGCTTCCTTGAAGCAATCACCGCTATTACTTCTTTACGTGTAGGCTTCCTCTCCATTACTAAATGCACCAGGGATAACGTCTGTTCTCTTGCTTCTTAAACAGATAGGGAGGTAATATTGTTTTGGAGCGTAGATACATAATTGTAATCAACTAGATATTTCAGTAAGTTTTAACTATACTGTATCCTTATTGTTTCCTCTAGGTGAACACTATGGGATACAAAGTTAAGGACATGAGTTTAGCAAAACAGGGCGCCCTAAAGATCGAGTGGGCAGAAAAGCATATGCCCGTCCTCATGCTCTACAGGAGGAAGTATAGTAGTAGCAAACCCTTTGAGGGACTGAGGATAGGAGCAGTTCTCCACGTAACTAAGGAAACAGCTGTTCTCGTGAAAGCTCTCCGTGATGCTGGTGCAGAGGTTTATCTAGCTGGAAGCAATCCCTTGTCTACCCAAGATGATGTTGCTGCAGCTCTAGTAGAGTATGGTATAAACGTTTATGCGTGGCGTGGACAAAGTAGTGAAGACTACTACTGGTGTATTAAACAAGTCGTTGAAGCTAAGCCTGACATTGTTTTAGACGATGGAGCAGATCTTCATGCAATACTCCATAAAGACTATGTTGATATAGCTTCACGTATAATCGGCGGCACCGAGGAGACAACAACCGGTGTTATTAGGCTTAAAGCTCTTGAGAGAGATGGTCTTCTAAAGTATCCCGTCATTGCTGTTAATAACGCGTATACAAAGTACCTGTTTGACAACAGGTATGGTACTGGGCAGAGCACGTTTGATGGTATTTTGAGGGCTACAAACATCCTTGTAGCTGGCAAGGTCGTGGTTGTTGCTGGGTATGGATGGGTAGGAAAAGGTATTGCGATGCGTGCTAAAGGTCTTGGCGCCAGGAGGGTTATAGTGACGGAAGTTGATCCGATAAGGGCTCTTGAAGCAGTGTTCGATGGCTTCGAGGTTATGCCGATGAAGGAGGCGGCCAAAGTTGGCGACATATTTATTACTGCAACAGGCAACAAAGCGGTCATCCGGAAGGAACACATAGAAGTAATGAAGGATGGAGCCATCCTAGCCAATGCAGGACACTTCAATGTCGAGATATGGATCCCTGATCTCGAGGCGTTATCGGTATCCAAGAGGAGGATAAGAGAAAATGTTGACGAGTACACTCTACGTGATGGAAGGAAGATATACCTTCTAGCAGAAGGAAGACTAGTTAATCTTGTTGCGGCTGAGGGTCATCCCAGTGAAGTAATGGATATGAGTTTCGCTAACCAGTTCATGGCGGTTAAGTACCTGTATGATAATAGAGGGAAGCTTCCACCCAAAGTAATGAACCCACCACTAGAAATAGACCAGACTATAGCAAGGCATAAACTCGAGACAATGGGTATTAAAATAGATGAACTTACCGAAGAACAGAAACAATATCTACGCTCATGGCAGCTGGGTACATGAGGTAATAGAGTATAATAGCCCTTAAAATTAAATACCCCTACCAAAAACTTACATGAATAGGGCCTGGGGGCCCGTAGCTCAGCCAGGTAGAGCGCCGGGCTCATAACCCGGTGGTCGGGGGTTCAAATCCCCCCGGGCCCACTCCTTCTTTATCTTTAGTGTATGCTCTTGAATAGCTCTACATAGTTACACTATAATCTTTATTATTCTCGTAGCATGTGTATACTTCCACGGTGTAGAATATCTTATGACCATGTTAACGAAGTCCATAGTATCGGTAAAGAACATGTGGTTTAGGCTTGATGATAGAACTAAATTCATAATTACGCTCACTGGTTCACTTATAATACTATTAATCATAGCCTCAACATCCTGGCTAATATATGATGTTGGTTACTTCATTAAGTGGGATGAAGTATTTAGAAAGAAGGGTCTTCTATATATTTATGCGTATAGTAG
This sequence comes from Desulfurococcaceae archaeon MEX13E-LK6-19, assembly GCA_029637525.1. NCBI lineage: Archaea > Thermoproteati > Thermoproteota > Thermoprotei > Desulfurococcales > Desulfurococcaceae > Desulfurococcaceae archaeon MEX13E-LK6-19. Next base: position 362,454 of record CP072660.1, on the reverse strand, counting down.
TCCATGCCCTGAATATAAAGTTGCTTACCCTCCCATGGCTGTGTTGTTGTTTATTTTCTTTTATGAACTAGGGCTTATGTTTTCTGATGCCTCGCTTGTGCTTCTAAGACTTATAGTCAAGATTCCTCTTATAATATCGTTTATTATGATAGCTTACTATTTGTACAGGTACTATGGATGGAATACTAGTAAATGGTTTCTTGTAACAATAGCTGCTTATGGTACAGTGTTAAGTTATCAGTTTGACCTAGTAGTTGCCCTTGGGTTGATGGCTTCATTTATATTGCTTTACAAAAAGAAATCGTTATTCTTATCAGGTATGGTTTTCACGTTTGCTATACTCATTAAGCCTTTGCCCGCCGTTTTAGCACCATTATATATGTATGATTCGTATAAAATAAAGAAAATACGTGGAGTTGCTGAATTCTTACTAGGATGCATCGCCATAGGCATACCGATAGTTATGCCTTTCCTTTATTTTTCTCCAGAAAACTTCATAGCTCACGTTATTACGTTCCATAGCAATAGGATTCCACAGGAATTAAGTCTATATGCGTTACCTCTCTATTTAGCTCATTATGATTATCGTGTCTTACCGGATTTCCTCAAATGGATTTGGGTGCCGGTATTTGTTGTAGTATACTTGTATGTAATTAATACACTAATTAGAAACAAGGGGGTTGATGAAAAATGTGGTAGTCTAGCCTATGCAACGGTGCTATTGATTACACTTGCTCTTAATAAAGTAGGTAATAATCCCTATTTTGTATGGGTTCTGCCTTTCCTAGCTATTAATATAGGGAATATAGTAACTAAATTAAGAGCGAAAATAGTGTATTTAATGATCCCAATGGTGTCAATGGCTTTTTACGGATTTTTAACATTTGTTACAGCCGGAGTTGTGAGGGGATATATTTTCCTAGCAGAAGATCTCGCTTGGTATGATGCATATGAATTGCTTGTGAATTCATTTAAAGATGCACCATTTCTTGATATAAGGAGGCTTCTTGATTACCTATATGCCAATTACTACATAGTGTTCTATGTGCTGTATAAGTATATGTGGTTGTCAATGATAATACTATCATTACTTTATGTGTCAATGCTGCTTTACTTATCCTATGAGTTTATGAGAGAATATAAAGAGATGTGCTGTACAGGGAAATCACTATTTCGTGAACTAATTGATTTAGCTAGGTTATTGAAAAACAGTGTTTTAAAGGCAATTACTACATTACGTCTTGCTCTCAAGAACTTTTTCGAGAGATTTCCGTAGTCGTGATGCAGTAATAGTGTTTACGTAAAGAACTTTGGTGTCTTCTATAAGTCTTCTTGCAACATCAACTTTATGGCGTAAACCAGGTGTTAAAGCGTCTGGGTAATGGAGTTTCTTTAGTACTTGATACATGTTCTCGATTACATCGAGGTATTCTCTGGCTTCTTCGTATTTCTCGTCTTTAAGAAGATCTATGATGTATCTACGTATCTCACCTATGGTATCTCCTAATCCTTGTAGATAAGGTATGTATGGTATGCCTGCTAGTTCTTTATATGAAGGCATTCTTTTGGCGACAATTAGGTTGTATACAATGTATGCTTCAACAAACTCGCTCAAGCAATTATAGACTAATCCACTATAAAACAAGTCGGGATGATCTTTTAGCAGGTCTATTAATTCCCTGGCTTTATCTTGCGCTATGGACAATTTTTCTTTAGCTGATGAGAAGTCTTTAAGATGTATTAGTCTTGTAACCTCGGCGCTCGCTCTGATGATGTCACGACTCAACTTTATAGCATTCTCTCTAACATTATCCTTCACGTTAAGTATATTATCTATGACACTTATATCTTCGGACAAAATATTTTCGACAATTCTACTTAAACGCTCCATAACATCACCTAACACTCGAAACCAATAGCGCGTCACTTATAGTGTTATATTAAAAACCTATTAAATAATATTTGATCGCCAAGAAAAACAAATAAACCCGTTGAATTAAAAGACAAAAAAGGACAGCCCCCGGTAGCTCAGCGGCAGAGCGCCCGGCTGTAGTGGGAGGTGTGGGCTCCCCGCCCGCCTGACGCCCCCAGCCCCCAGGGGGCGTGAATGAAGGCGGGTCGGCCTAGGGCTCGCACAGAAACCGGGTGGCCCGGGGTTCGAATCCCCGCCGGGGGACCATACTTTTCTTTTAACCAAGAATGTTTTCGAGTAAGAATAGGTTTGACCATTGTATGTACATGCTGTGTTTAGTGAACCTGTGGTATAGCTATACCTCCTCCTCGTACATCAGCTACTAATTCATACACGTGATCTTTTCTATACCTCAAGGCATGAACTATACCCGTATGCGGTGACTTTGGCTTAATTATATTTAGCCATTTAGGATACTTCTTTAATCCAAGATCTTCTTCAGCTAGTGCCTTAATGGGAGCTCTTTCTATTAACATGAACCTCGGTGCATCAACAGCTCTTGATAGACTAAACTTGTAGTCAGCGATATTAGTAAACACCTCAGCATGTATTTGTGGTCGGAGATCACCACCTGCACAACCGATAACATACCATCCTTCATTATCATGGTGAGCCATTAATACGGATAATGTGTGCATTGGTCTTTTTCTTGGCAAAGGACTGTTAGGTAGCCCTGGCTTCTTAGAGAAACCGTATCCTCTATTCTGGAATGGTATGTCTTTCACTACGATACCTGAACCGAAGGGATAGAATATGCTTTGTATAAAACCAACTATATTGCCTTGCCTATCTCCCACGACAAAAAATGTTGTATCCTTATCTAGATAGTTCCCATTACTATTTTCTTGAGTGGAAACGTTTATTTCTTGGAGCTTCTTCTTTAGGGCGTATTCATCTATTAACTGTAAAGGATCATATTCGTAGAAGCAAGGATCAGCAACATGCATGTCTCTATCCTTATAGGCTATTAGTGCTAAGTTAAAGAAAGTAATAATCCTTTCTTCGTCGTTGAACTCTCTGTTATTGAGATTAGTGATCTCTATGAGTTTTAGAAGCTCTAGAGTAGTTACTCCTTGGCTATTAGGAGGTAATTCGTATACCTCGTAGTCTCTGTAAGTTGATTTAATTGGGTTAACTTTTTCTCCCCTATGTGATGCAAAGTCTTCGTAAACTAATGGGACTCCTTGTTTAGAAAGTTCTTCAACTAGCTCCTCAGCTATTTTTCCCTCATAGAATTCTCTTGCTCCTCTTCTCCCAATGACTTCCAGTATGTGGGCTAATTCAGTAAAGCGGGTATAACAGCCTTCTCTTAGTTTACCAAAGGTTTTAATCCAACTATTGTACTTACGTAGGGATTCATAATTTCTCCTGATAGCATTAGCTAGTGCTTCTTGTACGTAGAAACCGTATCTAGAGAGGTTTATAGCAGGCTTAAGTAGCTCATATAAGTCTCTTGTACAGTAATTTTCTGACAACCAGCCCCATAGATCAACTAATCCTGGCACGGTTACGGTTAATGGTCCACGTAGGGGTTTTTCCTCCAAGTACTTACTAGTTGGAAAGTTCTTGGGAGAGCGACCGGACCCGTTATATGCTATTATGTTGCCTGAACTGTCTCTTGCTAGAAGAAATCCATCACCACCAATACTGCTTGTATGTGGAAGTAAGACTGTTAGTACACTGCTTATGGTGATCGCGGCATCGAACGCGTTTCCGCCATTTTCTAGCACTTTAAGCCCAGCTATTGACGCTAAGTGGATTTGGGAGCTGGTGCCTGCTATTCCAAAACTGCTGTAAAGAGTCATTGTTTCTTCGCTCCAGCATATTCTTGGTATTTATGGAGTGTCTTTAGGGTTTAACTGTGTAATACAGTCTTTTCTTTTTCTTGCCCTTATTGGCCGCTTTAATGAACACTATTTCTCCAATCTCCTTAGTGTTCTTCACATGGGGTCCTCCATCGGCTTGTATGTCTATCCCAGGTATTTCTACTATTCTTAGAAATTCTAGACTCGGCGGCATACGTGAAGCAAGCTTGACTATTCCAGGTATTTTCAATGCTTCCTCTCTTTTCAACCAATATATTTTAACTTCGATCCCTTGTTTGACGACATCATTTGCTTTTGCTATGGCTTCTTTGAATATCTCTGGGTCATATTTTTCTAAACTATAATCATCGTAAGCGTAGTCAGGGTAAATTGAGCCTCCAGTTATAAGTGCACCATAGTCATTATACATTATTGCCGCTAGAATGTGTGCTGCTGTATGTAACCTCATTATCTTATATCTTCTATCCCAATCAATAACGCCTTTTACAAGATCTCCTATAGATAGATTGTGTTCGCTTTCCTCAATTACATGGATTACCTCTCCAGTATCTTTATTGAAATAAACATCCTTAACTTTGTAGGCCTCCTCGTTTTTGATTATATAGCCAGTGTCGTTGGCTAATCCCCCTGAGCGAGGATTAAAAGCTGTTTTGTCTAGAACTATTTTATTCCCTTCAATGGCTTTAATAGTTGCAGTAAACTCCTTAACGTAACTATCTTTTTGATAAAGTAGCTCTGTAGCCATGTTCTAATGCCTCACTCTTTTTCTCCACTAATTACAACAAAATAATTTTCGTTAACATGCAACGATTCTATAATGAATACCATAGTAATCGCTATCTATAGCTCTATGTAGAAGACTTTTTCATCACTTACTCGAGACTTTTATGGCATGAATATAGTGAGCGATACACTTGTGTATAACAAAGACGTAGATAAATATAGTTGGTAGAAAAATTAGGGGGATGAATAGTTCTTGGAGTATGTAAGGCTTGGTAAAACAGATGTTAAGATTTCACGTATAGGACTGGGTGCATGGCAGTTTAGTGAGGCCTGGGGTGTGACAGACTACAACATGGCGAAGTCTATAGTGTTTAAAGCTCTTGAAGTTGGAATCAACTTCTTTGATACAGCTATGGTTTACGGGCGTGGTATGAGTGAAGAGTTTCTCGGGAGAGCTCTTCGTGAAGCTGGTGTGAAAAGAGATGAGGTGGTTATCGCTACTAAAATACCGGGAGACTTCCTATCAGCTGATGACGTGTTTAGAGCTGTAGATAAATCACTTAAAAGACTTGGAGTTGATTGCATTGATTTAATGCAGATACACTGGCCTCCATGCTGGCATCATTTCCCTACATGTGAGTACATGAGGGCTCTTGAGAGACTGGTGATTCTAGGGAAAATAAGGTATATAGGATTAAGTGACTATCCCGTGGAACTCGTTGAAGCTGCTAGAAACTGCTTATCAACAATAGATATAGTGAGTCTACAGTTTCGTTATAACCTCGTTGAGAGACAGGCAGAAAAAGAGCTTATACCTTATGCTGAAAAGAACGGTATGACAATTCTGCCCTGGAGTCCTCTTGCCAAAGGTGCCTTAACGGGGAAATATACGCCTGAAAACCTACCAGAATTCCAGGACGTGAGGAGTGGAGACCCTGTATTCCATCCCGAGAACTTTAAGAAAATATGGCCATTAATACAAGAGCTAAAGAAACTTAGCGAAAAATATGGGAAGACACCGGCACAAATAGCTCTCAACTGGCTAATAATGTATAGTCCCTTAATAGTACCAATACCTGGAGCAAAGAAGCCGGAACAAGTAGTAGACAATGCTGGTGCAGTAGGATGGCGGCTAAGCTACGAGGATTGGCGAAGACTCGATGAAATAAGCAAAGAGATACGCATAACGTATGTAACATGGTATTAAAGTATTAGATAAAAGCGAAGTTGTTATCATTTTAAAGCATGTATAAACTATAACACTTTTATACTAATTATATAATTTTCTAATTTTCATTAATTAATGTTAATTATGTGGGACTATGGATATAATCTTGTACGTCTATATAGAAGAAACTAATGATTCACTTCTTTTAATAAGAAAGATAATAAGAAAGAGGCGCCGGGGGCGGGATTTGAACCCGCGCGGGGACACACCCCACCGGCTTAGCAGGCCGGCGCCCTACCAGGCTAGGCGACCCCGGCGTTTCTCCATAACTTTATGGAGGTGTGGCTGGTTTATATGCTTAATTCTGGTTTGTAGTTATTTAATTCTAGTTTAGCAACTATATTTAGAATAGCCCGTGGGGCCGCGGCCCCTCTCGAGCCCCTACCGCTTTCCCGCCAGAGCCCTTCCACGCCCTCCCTCGGCCCCGGTGACCCGTGAACGCTAGCGGCCAGGGTTAGGTTGCTCCCTTCCGGGCCTGGCCTGGTTCCCCCGGTTAAGGCGGTTTACCCTCCTCCTCCGAGGAGGGCTCCGCCACCGCTAGCCCCACGGGGCGGGGGTCATTGGTGGGCGTGGGGGTTAGCGGGCGCGCATAGGGGCTCGAGAGGTTGCTCTGGCCCCTAGCCCTAAGCGGGGTTTAGGGGCCCTACCCACGGCCCCACGGGCTATTTAGTTATTTTATTTGCTGGCTAATATAGGTTTATTTATAGAGAATCTGGGGGGATTACTCTAACGAGACTGATTTATACGTCTTTTTTGGAAAAAGCTATAAGTGATCACTTCAATATTATATTTATAGACTTCTATATTACAACAGATATACCCCATCTGATCTTTGGGGTGATTGTTAAATGAGAAAGGTGAGAGGGATCTCAAAGACTGCTCTTGGAATAATCGTAATATTCTTGATAATACTAGCGGGCGTGATATATTATTTTGGATTCTATCGAGGCCCTCAAGTAGCTGGGCCTAAAGAGGTTGAACTTACTGGAGATTTTGAAAAAGATGTTGTTGAAGTAGGTAAAGCTCTCTTAGCTAACGGTATTAATGAAGTGAAATTTAGTGTATGGAGTGGTGGAGACCCCAATAGTGTCATGAGAGTACTTGGAATTGTTGAGGCAGCTCATAGGATTAATAAAATATGGGAGGAACACAACCTAGGTATAAGGATAGTAATTACGGAAACAAGGTATGATAGAAACGCTCACGCTGTTTATGAGGAATACCTTAGTAAACAACCAATAGGACAAGCACCAGACTTCTTCGTGAACTCCTATGTATACATTGCAGAACTAGCTAGCGAGGGATATATACTAGACATAACAGACTATGCCAACAAATACCAGGATCTACTAAACGACTTCTACCCGGCAGTATTAGAAGTAATGAAATGGAAAGGCAGGCTATATGGTCTACCACAAGACACTGAGGCAAGACCGCTATACATGAGAAAGGATGTTGCACAATGTGCTGGACTAGACTTCAGCGATTTAGCTACTAAAGTTAAGAACGGTGAATTCACCTGGTCTGATGTATATCAATGGGCTAAGAAAGCTGTTGAATCAGGATGTGCAGAATGGGGAGTAATACATAGAAAAGGATCAGCTCATCCCGACCTAATACAGTTCATCTACGCCTTCGGCGGGAAACTCTATGACGAAGAAAAGGACAAGCTCGTGTTCGACAAGGAAGCAGTATACAAATGGCTTTACGTAGAATGGAAAATGGCTAGAGACGGCCTCATACCAGAGAACATGATGGAGTGGGACTGGGGACAACAAATACATCCAACTGTAGTCAATGGAAAAACGCTATTCTTCATAGGAGGAGTATGGCACTGGACTGAATGGCAGACAAGAGAGTACTACACCGACCCACAGACAGGTGAAACAAGAGGGCTTACAGCAGAAGAAGTAAAAGAGTTCTTCTACTACACGCTATTCCCCGCAGGTGAGAAAGGCAAAAGCCCAGTAACACTAAGCCAGCCATTTGCATGGATGATAAACTCTAGAGCAGGCGAAAAGAACCCAAGATACGATGAACTAAAAGAGCTTTATCACGAACTAGCCTTCCTAGTCATAGTAAAAGCTAGCGATCCTGATATAAATGCTATACACAGTATAATCAGCTCTCACCTGCCAGTGAGAAAAGCCGCAGTGAATCTCATCAAAGATGAGACATGGCTTCAAAAACTGAAGAACCTAGAGATAGACTTATCAGATGAAGTTAAAGAACAAATTAAGGACATTGTAGAAGCCACAGTAAACCCGATCAACACAGCATTCCTTGCTGATGCAGAGTATATGTTAGAGTACACAAAGATACCGCCCAAGCATCCACTATATCCAAAGCTCGTAGACATATTCAAGGACGCAGTAGACAAGGTACTTAGAGGAGAAATGACTCCTGAAGAAGCAGTAAACTATATTGTCTCAAAGATAAACGCAGACGTGGACCTACGTGACAGCACCGAAATCATCGGCGAAATACCAACGGGATGGAGCTTCCCGTAATCTAAAATATCAACTACGCAATAACGTGGTGTAAAACAATGCTACGTAATATACACAAAATAAAATCTTTTTTCAAAAAAATAACAAATAATAAATTTAGTTTATCTCATAAAAGCTTTGAAACATTGTTCTTCCTATTACCTGCAATCGTCATGATCACCATATTCTATATACTTCCAGTCATATTATCCATATACATAAGTTTTACTCCGCTCAAGAACTGGAATATAGATCGATATATTGGTGAAATAGTTGGTTTTAGAAATTATGAGAAATTGTTTTATATGTTTAATCATGACCCTAGTTTTAAAGCAATAATTGTTACTACAATAGTGTTTATAGCCGTTACATTAACCATTAATGTTCTTGGAGGACTCGTCTTATCTCTCGCAACATTCTTTATCTATGAGAAACCATCAGCGGTTATACGTACACTCTGGTTATTACCAAGAATGTCACCGATAGCTGTGTATAGTCTGGTCTGGTATTATTTCTTCCATGGAAGTGAAATCGGTACACTGAACTCGTTCTTAATGAGTATAGGGTTAATAGACAAGCCTGTTTCCTGGGGACAAGAAGTAATACCGTGGGGTCCCTGGAGTATTATAATCTTCGTCAATGGACTCGTAGGAGTAAGTTTTGGTATGATAGTGTTTACTTCTGCCATAAGTAATATACCCAAGGAACTTGTGATAGCAGCTAGAGTCGATGGCGCGTCGAATTGGGAGATCTCAAGAAAAATCCTCATACCCCTCATGAAATGGCATATATTATACGTCACTACGTGGCAGCTTCTAAGTCTATTAACTACTTATGCTCATTTGTTCCTGCTTGTAGAATGGGGTCTAGTTAGAGAAGAATACGGGACAACATTATCCCTTTACGTTTATCGTGCCGCCTTTACTGGCGTTAAAGACCAAGGGCTTGCTGCTGCAGCTGGTGTAATACTTGTGATTATAGGATCGATTCTTGGCTTGATAACACTTAGAGTACTTAGATTCGGCGAAATGGTCACGGAGCCGCGGGGTGATATCTAGTGTCAATGAAAGATGTTGAAATAAGAACGCATAAAACAGAAATAATAATCTTGTTGGCAATAATACTTGCATCTCTGCCATTAATCGCAGGATTCTCTTTGTTAGTGTTATCTAGCTTCAGTAAGAAAATGGTAACCAATTTCGATCCGAGCTCGTTCGAGTTTACTCTACGTAATTGGGAGCTTTTGTTTCAAGGAAAAGTTGCTATAACGGGAGGTCTAACAGAAGATATACTACGATACTTTATAAACACAGCCATAGTAGCCCTAGGTGTTTCTCTGCTAGTAACAATTGTTGGGACAATGTCTGGTTACGCGTTATCTCGTATGAAGTTCCGCTATCGTAAACACTTCCTCCTCTTGATCCTCTTATTACATGCATTTCCTGGTTCAGTCCTTATAGTAGGAGTCTACTTTATATATAGGCTAATGGTACCGTCATATACAGAATTTATTAGTACATTCTCGTTCTTTTACGTTATAATCGCTAGAGCAGCTCTCGAGATACCCATGTCCACATGGCTTATGAAAGGATTCTTCGATCTCATACCGTGGGAGGTTGAGTGGGCAGCTATTGTTGATGGAGCCTCGAGACCTAGGGTTTGGTTTCAAGTCATGTTGCCTCTGGTCAAACCAGGAATAGCAGCTATAATGTTGTTTGGATTCCTTGCAGGATGGCAAGACTTGATATATGTTAGGACATTTCTTGTAGAGAGGACTCTTGCAACATTTATTGAGGCAAACTTAGAGACAGAATATGCATACATGCCTTTAGTTGCAGCGGCTGCGACACTATACTTGCTCCCAACAATAATATTCTTCATAACTTCACAACAGCTCCTCCTTAAGGTAAGTTTAGCTGGGGTAAAGAGGTGAGAGCATGGTCTCCATAAAACTAGTAAATGTAACTAAGAAATTCGGTAAAGTAATCGCAGTAAATAATGTAAACCTAGAGATTAGAGACTCAGAGTTCATGGCTTTACTAGGTCCTTCAGGAAGCGGTAAAAGCACTATTCTCTACTTAATAGCAGGGATCTATAAGCCCACATCTGGCAGAATATTTTTCGGAGAAAAAGATGTAACACAACTGCCGCCTAAAGAAAGGAATGTAGGTCTGGTTTTCCAGAACTGGGCACTTTATCCCCATATGAAAGTATATGACAATATTGCTTTCCCGCTTCGTTTAAAGAAAGTGCCAGAAGAAGATATTAAAAAGAAGGTTGTTGAAGTTGCAGATATGCTCAGGATAAGTCATCTACTTGATAGATATCCTCATCAGTTATCAGGTGGACAGCAGCAAAGAGTAGCTATTGCCAGAGCCCTTGTAAAGGAGCCCCAAGTACTCCTTTTAGATGAGCCTTTAAGTAATCTTGATGCTTTATTGAGAATAAGTGTTAGAGCCGAGTTAAAGAGGCTACAGAAAAGGCTAGGAATAACAACTGTCTATGTAACTCATGATCAGGCTGAAGCTCTTGCTATGGCTGACAGAATAGCTGTCATTAATGAGGGTAGAATTCTGCAAGTTGGGACACCGGAGACTGTGTACAGCAAACCTAGCTGTAAATTTGTTGGAGGATTTCTGGGTAATCCTCCAATGAACTTTATAGAAGCAGAAGTCATTAGTGAAAACGGTAACCATTACATAGTTATTGGTAAGAGTAAGTTACTTGTACCAAGACATTACATTGACATTGTTGCAAAAATCAAACCAGATAAAGTAATAGTAGGATTCAGACCTGAAGATACACACATATTCCCAGCTAGTGCAAGTATTGACGAAAAATATAGAAACAGGTGTTTCTATGGCGAAGTCTATGCCGTTGAGCCCCTAGGTAGAGAAAACATTGTAACGGTATCTATAGACAACGTCATGGTCAAAGTCATTGTTCCGCGTGGAGAAACATTTAATGTCGGTGAAAAAGTTATGTTGTGTCCTATAGAGGAAAAAATCGTGTTATTCGACGTAAAGACTGAAAAAGCTCTAGAACTACAAGAACAAGAATCAAACGCATAAATATTACCAGATCTTCTTTACGCCCCTATATAACCACTAACATATGGCCCTGTTTTAGTGATTTCTTTAAAGAATTTTAACATTAGGGTAGAAAGAGTACGAGTAAAAGCAATAGTGTTATTGTGCTTACTATGTTAGTAGCTGTGGTATTCCCGAATAATTCTTGTATAATTCTTGCACCATCGGTTACAAATATTGGTGCTATATTTATTATGCCGAGACTCATGTTTACAATATATATCCAGCGAATAATGCTAACAAATGTAAGAGCTCCTTGGATCCCGAATATCGATAACAGGAATGTACTTGGCATAAATGTTAATAATACACCGAGTTTTGTTGTGTTTTCTGGTTTAACTATATTTAATGTTTTTATGGTTCCGTTGGGATAAAGTAGTTTCAAACTAAAATACGTTGTCTTATTTACATGTAGTACCTTGCTAAGTTCATCTAGTGTTGCAGGCTTACCATTTACTTCGAGTATTATAGTGTTTTCCTTGATTCCGTACCGGGCAGCAAGACTATTTTCTTCAACACCTATGATTACTAGGCCCGAGCTACTTATTATTAATGATAGTAGAAACATCATTATTAGAGCCAAAATAATATTTGATGCAGGTCCTGCGGATAATGTTAGAATTTTTGATTTCCGTGAACTCTTCACAAACATTTCTTCATTGATTTCAGTGAAAGCTACGGGTAAGAAGAATAGTATAGCAAACCCTAACCCTTTTACTTCAATATTATTTGACGCTGCAACAAGTGCATGGGCGAGCTCATGAACTAACGCTGCGATTAAGATAGCTAATGCAAAGTAGAGCAAGTCTATACCAGTTATATTAATCCCCGGGATTAATACACGAGGTTTAGCAGGTAAGACTATCAAACCTAGTTTTGACAATAATGCAGCGATCATAGTTGCATAAAACACATACACGCCATACACAGCTGCTATTACTGCTATGTAAGACAATTTTCTTATGGTGTTATTGCCCTGAAAACTATGAAAACTATAGGGCTTCTTATAAACTAGTACAACTCCATAATACAACTTCACTCCTTTTCTCTCAAAATAGTCTCTCCTAACTAAATACAATATGTTAAACGTAAGCCATGCAATGACTATGTATATCAATATATCAATAAAGCCATTGATCATGTCACTATGCTCCTCCAAGATAGTTGTGTTGTATTACTATAGTTTTCCCTAACGTAATTCGTATTATTGGGACAACATATTAAATATAATGTGTGATTTTGTTATTAAGAACCGAAGGAAAAAATATGAGGGTTATCGCTTATAGAGACAAATGTATACGAGATTAGTAGAACCACTTGGTGAAGAAATCTGTCATGGTTAGAGAGAAGATACAGAGAATTCCAGAGTATAGAGAAGTAGTATACGATAAGGAAAGATGGACTATTTTGAGAAAATTGAGAAACGAAGCTATAATGATTTTAGAAGCTCTTCAACGCCATGGTATTAAGGCTATAGTGCATGGTAGTATTGCTCGTGGGGATGTGTGGAAGGGTAGTGATATCGACGTATTCATACCATACTATGTACCGAGTTTTAAAATCGAGTATGCATTGGAGACCGGGGGTTTCAGGATAAATTATAAATATATTGTAATGGCGACACCCTCAAGCACGCCTAAAGCATATATAGTTCTTGACGATGAGGAGAAACGCGTCGTTAGTTTTCCTTTAGCAAAACTTCAGCCTAGAGAATATGAGTTCTATAAATTCGGTGGATTAGCTGACCTAAATATGCTTAAGAAAGGGATTAGAGTTCCTGGCGTTGATAAAAGACTCGTTCTTATAAAACCTACGGATATCGGACACATAGAGATACCTGTAATAGGTAGAGAAGAAGAAGCAGCGAGGATTATAGGAATAAGTATTGATACTGTTTTAGAACGAGTAAGAGTACTAAGTAGAAGAGATGAGATTGGAAGAACTGGTGTATTCCTCAAGTATATTCTGGCTCCAGAAGAAGTTTTTGAAGAAGCTATTCAGAAGCTTGCAGCCAAGAATCCTTGGCTTCGCAAAGTTTTACTTGAACGAGGTTACTAGTATGGGAAAAACATTCAAATATCATTATACTACTGGCTACTTCAATTTATTTCTCCCCAAAGGTTGTAGGTATTGTCTGGCAGGAATGAAAATAGTTGTATTTATTACAGGCATATGTCTCGATAGATGCTGGTATTGTCCAATATCGAAGGAAAAAATTGGTAGAGATGTAGTCTTTGTAGATGAAGAACATGTGAAAAGTATTGATGACATAGTTTTGGAAGCATATAAGATTAATGCGTTTGGTGCAGGTATAACCGGTGGAGATCCAATATTTAGTATTGAGAGAACTCGCCAAGTAATTAAAGAGCTGAAGAGAGAATTTGGTAACAGATTTCATATACATTTATACACAAGTGGGCGTCTAGTAGACGATAATATCCTTGGTTTACTCTATGAAACAGGATTAGACGAGATAAGATTTCATGTATACAGTTATGAATTGCTGCCTAAGGTTGAGAAAGCCGTTACCATAGGCTTTGATGTTGGTGTAGAAGTACCATTTATACCAACAGAAGACTATGTTTCGTTTCTAAAGGATTTAATCGTGCAATTAGAGCGAATAGGTGTGAAATTCATAAACATAAATGAGCTCGAAGTCTCTGAATCAAATATTGAAAACATTATCCTTCACGGTTTAAGACCTCGTGGATTAACTGTAGAGAATACATGGGAGAAACTAAAGGAATTTCTTTCTTGGTGTGAAACAAATGTAAAGAACTTAGCAGTACATTTCTGCACGTTATCATTTAAAGATAAAGTTCAATTTAGAAGAAGAATGCTCAGAAAAGCAGTAAATACTATAGGTGTACATGAAATAGCCACAAGAGAGGGTACGAACATCAGCATAATGGTTAAAAACGTCCACGAGTTAGACGAAAACATTCTTATCAGTTTCCTTGGTAAAAACTATGTTTTACCTACAGAGTGTTACCGCTTAAGAGGTAAAGGAATCAAAGCTTTAATTATAGAGTACTATCCTTTCTCAAATACTGTACTTAACGAACGATGTGTAGTATACTAGTCTTTACCGGGTTTTCTAACTATATCTCGTAATCCTGGTATAGGAAATCTAAGTAAAGCTATTATGCCACCAAGTCCCAGGACTTGTTCTTCTGCCTCAGAATGATAAGGTGCAATAACTATTTCTGCTCTTTTCTTATCGGCTTCTGTAAGAATTCTATCAATTCTTTCCATTAGATTTTCATCACCACTCCTTATAATTGACTCAGCAACAACTATTTTATCGACAGCATTGTTCTTAACAGCTATTTCTACTTCGTCTAAACCATAAGCAACAAGTTCTGGTGACTGAACAAGTCTTTTCATAAACTCTTCTATGATCTTTTGTGCCCTAATTACTTCTAGTTCCCGCATAACCTCCTTTATTTTATCTCTTCTGGAAAGCTCGTGTAGTCCCGATGACCCTCCAACTGATGTAGTATCGATATATATTTTTATGTTACCGCTAGTTTTTTCCTCAAGTCTCTTCTTTATATCATATTTGGTGAAACCAGGTCCAGCTACTATAACTGCGTTCACTTTATACCTATTAATATACTCTAGAATGGTATTCACTACCTCATCAATATACCGGTCTATCATTAAATCTTGATTAGGACTATCTTTTCCCGAAAGCCTTGAGGATTTTTCAAACAAAATGTTAAGACCTTGATTACCAAGTATACCTATAGCATATTCGTCATAATCTAAAGCAGCTAAAAGAATATTACCTCTCCTTAAACTAGCTTTCTCGAGCTTCTTTATCAGGAACATGGGCCATTGATTCTTTATTATTACTATAGGGTTGCCTGGCTCTAAATTTATTGTATGGTAGTGTCCTTTTACACCAAATTGTTCGGGACCCTCTATAACTATGCCGCGTATTCTGAGTCTATTTGTGAATGGCTGGAATTCGAGATAAGTTACTTTAATTGATAAAGTCATGGGTATTCTTCTGCTTCCACTATCTGTTTTAACGTCTCTGGTAGTTTTTGCAATAACTACGTCTCCTTTCCGAATAATGTTATAAAGTAACCATAAATCATCAGTATCTTCAGGAATCAACTTTATGTAGCCTTTCTTTAAATTCTTTTCAAGTATTCTTACCATGGTTCTATACCATCCTCCTGGTGGGTTTCTGTTCTGCTTGGTTTACTAATTGGGTAATTATCGGCGCCATATTTGCTCCGTAACTATTACACAATCGCATTACTTCTTATAAATCCATAGCCGTATTTTTGTTCTATTCGGAGAGGGAATACTGTATTGTGTTATAAAAGGACGCCTATATGCTGTATTCGTGTAAGAACTGTTGATATAAGTGATCTTAGAGAAGTCTATGATATTGAAATTAAAAGTTTTGGTAAAGACGCATATCCTTTTGAACTACTTCTTTATTACTATATTATTTCAAGGGAATACTTTATTGTCCTAGAATGTATCAATAGAATCGTAGGTTACGCAATAGGAGTTTTGGAACATATTAATGGCAAACGTGGACATGTTATATCTATAGCCATTCATCCACTATATAGAAGAATGGGGTTGGGAAGGATATTAATGAGCGAGCTAGAGAAGAGACTGTATTCAAGTGGTGCTAAATACATTTATTTAGAAGTGAAAGAAACAAATAATGTCGCAATAAATCTCTATAAGTCCTTAGGTTATGTTATAATGAAAAGAATCAGAAAATATTATGGTTGTGAAGACGGTTTTCTTATGGTTAAACAAATAGGCAAAGAACACTTATCATAGTCTTAACTAACATATTTATATAGGGAGTATGGTTTGAGCGAAGAATTAGATCTAGAGTTTTACCTACTTGATATATCCTATGAGATTGTTGGTAAAGAGCCTCATATAATTATTTGGGCAGCGACGAGGGATGGTAAGAGAGTACTTCTACGTGATAGAAGATTTAGACCATACTTCTATGCAATTCTAGAAGATAATATAAATACCAATGTAAAAGAACTTGTGGCGCGTATAAAGGCTTTATCTAAACCAGGTTCTCCAATAATTTCTATAGAGGAACTTACAAAGAACTTCTTTGGAAGACCTGTAAAAACATTGAAGATAACAACTGTCATACCTGAGTACGTAAGGGAGTATCGTGAAAAGGTATCCAAACTTAGTGGCGTGAAGGAGGTAGTTGAAGCAGATATAAGATTTAGTATGAGGTACCTTATCGACAAAAAACTCCATCCATGCCAATGGCATATTGCTAGAGTAAAGAGAGTAAATAAAAAACCGGCTTATCGTGTTGATGAGGAATACGAGATTATTGGTGAT
Source organism: Desulfurococcaceae archaeon MEX13E-LK6-19 (assembly GCA_029637525.1). NCBI lineage: Archaea > Thermoproteati > Thermoproteota > Thermoprotei > Desulfurococcales > Desulfurococcaceae > Desulfurococcaceae archaeon MEX13E-LK6-19. The sequence continues at coordinate 345,775 of CP072660.1, read as the reverse complement.
ATAAAAGCTATTGAAGATACGTCGACACCTAAGGATCTTAGAATAATTGCTTTTGACATAGAGGTATATAGTCCAAGGGGGTCTCCTCGCCCGGAAACAGACCCGGTAATAATAATATCTGTTTACAACGATAAAGGTGAGTTAAAACAATTTACTGCTGAAGATAAAAATGATCGAAAAACATTGATGGAGTTCATAAAATACATCATTGATTATGATCCCGATATCATAGTTGGTTACAACAGTAATAAATTTGATTGGCCCTATCTTCGCGAGCGAGCTAAGTATCTTGGTATAAAACTTGATATAGGTAGACGTATTGGAGGAGAACCGACACCAAGTGTTTATGGACATATAAGTATTCCTGGTAGACTCAATGTAGATCTATATGATTTTGCTGAGGAAATACCTGAGGTGAAAGTAAAGACTCTAGAAAATGTTGCTGAGTACCTTGGTGTAATGAAGAAAAGCGAGAGAACAATAATCGAATGGACTGAAATGCCGAAATACTGGGATAACCCTGATTTACGTCCAATATTCCTTAAGTATGCGGCAGAAGATGTTATCTCCACTTATGGTATTGGCGAGAAATTCCTTCCTTTCGCAATGCAGCTATCCAGCATAACAGGATTACCTTTAGACCAAGTTGGTGCGGCAAGTGTGGGATTTAGGCTTGAATGGTACTTGATGAGAGCTGCTTATGAGTTCAACGAGCTTGTTCCTAATCGTGTTGAGAGACCCTATGAAACCTACCGTGGTGCAGTAGTTTTAACGCCAAAACGAGGTATTCATGAAAATGTTGCTGTACTTGACTTCTCTGCAATGTACCCCAGTATTATGATAAAGTATAACGTAGGTCCTGATACCTATGATCCTTACAATTGTAGTCCTGAAACACACTGGATAGCCCCTGAAGTAAATCATTGTTTTAGAAAAGAGCCTCCAGGATTCTTCAAGAAAGTATTAACAACACTCATCACCTTAAGGAAAAGAGTTCGTGAGGAAATGAAGAAGTATCCTCCAGATAGTTATGAGTACAGAATACTCAATGAGAGACAAAAGGCATTAAAGGTGCTGGCAAACGCGTCGTATGGATACATGGGATGGGTTGGAGCTAGATGGTATTGTAGGCAATGTGCAGAAGCTGTGACAGCTTGGGGTAGACAAACAATAATGAAAGCTATTGAATACGCGAAGAAACTTGGGCTAGATGTGATATATGGAGATACGGATTCTCTATTTGTAAAATACGATAAAGAGAAAATAGACAAGTTAATTAAAATGATCGAAGAGGAACTAGGGCTTGAAATAAAAATAGACAAAATATACCTGAGAGTATTCTTTACCGAAGCGAAGAAACGTTATGCCGGACTACTTGAAGATGGAAGAATAGATATTGTTGGTTTTGAAGCTGTTAGGGGTGATTGGACCGAGATAGCTAAGGAAGTCCAAGAAAAGATCACTGAAATATTATTAAAGGAAATGAGTATTGAAAAAGCGATAAATTATGTTAGAGAAATAGTTAACAAGATCAATAAAGGTGAGGTGCCTCTTGAGAAACTCGTTATATGGAAGACTTTGACGAAGAATATCAATGAATACAAAGCCGAAGAGCCTCACGTAGCAGCTGCAAGAAAGCTTTTGAGGAGAGGGATAAAAGTAAGTGTGGGCGATAAAATAGGTTATGTCGTTATGAAAGGTAGTGGCAATATATCGCGTAGAGTAGAACCATATCAATTTGCCGACCCGAAAAATATTGATACAACGTATTATATTGATAGACAGATAATACCCGCAGCAATGAGGATCTTGGCATATTTTGGTGTGACAGAAACACAATTAAAGAGGGTTGCGGGAGGACAGAAAAGCCTGTTTGACTTCTTTGCAAAGAAAAAATAGTGAGATAACATCTAACATTTTTACAGAAGATCATTAAATGTAAGTACTATAATTTCTTCAGGCTTATATGTAATGTTGCCAAGTTTTGCCCCTATCAGTATCTTTATACCACGTGCCTTGGCTGCGTCAAGAAGTCTTTGTGTGACTATGCCGTCAAATACTATTGCATAGATGTTGTTCGTCTTTGCTGAATGTAGTTTCTCGACTAAATCTCTTACAGGACACTTGTCTATAGCATTCCATTCTTTATCGTATAGTATTGCTTCAAGTGTACCCGCTAACTCCTTTATATCGCTTAATACTTTCGTGTTTATTGACACTATTTCTTCCATCTCTTTGGGTGCTAGTGGTTTTTTAGTGATGGGTTTTTCTGTAATCTGTGGTTTTTGTTGACGTTGCTGTACAGCTTTTTTCTTTTGTTCGATATACTCCTTAACAGGTATAGCCTTCTTTAATGATTCTTCGATTTCACTACCTGTCAATTCTTCTACTTCTTTGCCTTGAGGAGCCCTGGCAATGTAGTCGATCTTCATATTGCTTCTCAAAAGCTCCTTGAGTATAAGTTCTCCGGCTCTATCCCCGTCGAGAAATACTATTACTTTTTTCTTTGAGTGTGTTAGGTTGATTAATGACTCAGGTATTTTTGTTTTTGCACCACCAAGTGCTATTACATTAGTGTATCCGTATCTCAGCAGATTAATTACATCAGCACGTCCTTCAACAATTATTAATGTATCCGATTTATCTACATCAGGTCCTGCGGGTAGTTGTTCGGGACCATACTTTACTACTTCTGGGGGTTTTAGTGCCTTTTCAAGTTCCAGAACTATTTCTTTGAGATCAGGTCCCTTTTGTCTACTCCACTTGATTAATATCTCCTTGGCGCGTTCAACGATTTTCTTAATTTTCTCTAGACGAACATCTATTATATCAACCACTTCTATTTTAGCTGGATAAGGTCCCACTTTGTCTACAGACTCTATCATTGCAGCAATTAGTGCTGTTTCTACACGATCAAGATTTGAAGGTATAATTATTTCGCCGACACTCTTTGTTCCATGCGTTTTTAGGTCAACTATTATACGTCCTATTCTACCCTTATCTTGTAATTGTCTAAGATCTAATTGGTCTCCTAATAGACCCTCTGTTTGTCCAAAAATTGCTCCTATAACATCAGGTTTTTCAACTATACCGTCAACAACTATTCTTGCTTTGATCAAGTATTTCGGCAATCTTACCGACCTCCATTAATTCTTGTGACAAGCTAAATGATGAATGTAAACATCAGGTTCATCATTTTAGGGAACCCAGTGTTACCTGGGTTAGCTTTCTGCGTGGTTTTCGTTTCGTAAATGTTCTAGCACAATCCAACTTATATATTCACATGTAGTATTGGTGTTAAAACGAGAAGCAGTAAGTAATTGTGTTTAGTTATCACCGTGTTATCTTAGCGTGCATTAGAGTTTCTAGTAGTTCACGTGCTTCTCTATCTTCTAGGATCTTTTTCCTCACGGGTTCAAGCATTTTTATTAATGCTTCAGCAGTAGCGTTCTTAAGGTCTGCTGGATGAAGTTTTCCTTCTTTGTATAGTTTCTCTAGTTCTTCATAGCTATGGATAGTCAATGGGCCTCCATACTTTGCGGGTCTATCAACGTATAGTTCGAACCCTGGCTGTGAGAACAACAAGTATTTGTTGATTTCAATAACAGGATTTAGCTCTACTTCTCGTGGTGGGCAGTAGGCTTTTCTTATTTTCTCTCTTATAGCTTCTGGGGGATCGTGGATAAAGATTGCTGTTTCAGGCTTAGATTTACTCATTTTTACATCGGCAAGTACTTCATCAATATTTGCTTCACTGATAGTCACCTCCATTCTTTTGCCTGGTCCCTGTAAACTCGTTAACAAGGGGGTATGTATTGCTACTACTTTTTTCCTCCCTATTTTTTCGGCAATGTCTCTTGCAAGCATGTGGGCTTTTCTTTGATCTGTACCTCCTAAAGCTATATCTAAGTCTAAATAGAATATGTCCGTAACTTGCATTAATGGGTAGATCAGTTTGGAAAAATCTGTTTCAGCTTCACTAGCTTTCCTACCCATTATTGTAAGAGCACGTTTTACACGGGCTAGACTTACATGTTTAGCGGACTTTATGAGTAGTTCCCAGTAGGTTTTATCACTAATAAGATCTTCTGCATCAACAAATTTTATCTTGGAAACATTGATTCCTAGGGCTTCCAATACTTTTCTGACAAATCTTGCTGCCTTCCTTATAGTATCCATGTCTCCTCCTAGTTTATCATTTATATAGGCGTGCCATGTTGCTTCAAGTATGTATGTTTCAAGACCAGCTTCAACGAAGTCTCTTATTTTGTACATCCAAATAAGCCAACCTATATGAACAAGCCCGCTAGGCTCAAAACCAATATAGGCTTTAGGTTTCTCTACATCTTCTAGTACTCTCTTCAAATCATCTAATGTAACTATCTCTACGGCATTCCTTGTTATGAGCTCTAGTCTCGCATTAATGTTCTCCATATCATACCCACCTATAGTAATATCAACTTATTTTATAACAACAGAAATCCTCTATAAATGGATTTTCTCTGAAAATCGTCATGAACAATAATGTACTGAATTAATTGTTAAGATGTGAAAAACAATTTTTCACTGATTTATTTCATTTTTAATTCATTAATACGCCCCCAGACGCCTGTCCCCCGCTACTAACACTCGTGGTCATCGGGGCCTTATCCGGCTCTTCTCCCACGAGCTCTTACTAGCGGGAGCGGGGTTGTCGGCGTCTGGGGGCCTGTTTAATATTTAGTTTTAGGGGTAGTTGTATTCTTGTCCTGGTTTTAAGATAACTACTTTTGTTGGCGTCTTTTCTTCAACTCTTCTCTTGAATTCATCTGCGTCAGCTTTTATTACAGGAAATGTGTTATAGTGCATTGGTATTGCGATCTTGGGTTTGATTAGTTCTACAGCTTTTACTGCTTCAGGTATCCCCATAGTGAAGTGTCCTCCTATTGGTAGCAAGGCTATATCAGGCTTGTAGAGTTCTCCTATAAACGTCATTTCTGCAAATAATCCAGTGTCTCCTGCATGATATATTCTTATATCTGTTCCACCTACAACTACTCCAACAGGATTACCTAGTTGTGCACTATGAATAGCTGGCGTGAGTACAACGTATATGTCTGGAATATCTAATCGTCCACCGACATTTGCTCCTATGGCTACAATATTCTTCTTTTCAAGTTCTACGGCAAGATCGTATATGGCAATAACTTTAGCACCAGTCTTTTTTGCTATGGGCTCTGTATCACCTAAATGATCTCCATGGTCGTGTGTCACGATGATGTAATCTATTTTGTTAACTGTTTTTAAGTACTCTTCAACGCTTCTATATGGTGATAATGGATTTGTCACCCATGGGTCTATGAGTATGGTTTTTTCTTTCCCATCTAAGCCTTTTAATTTGACTTCGAAAGCAGCATGACCCAAGTATCTAATTGTAGTCATGTATTCTCACCTTGAAAGATACTAATTTCTATCCAAATATTAATAAATAGTCTCCAGAACCTAAAATAATTAGCATTAAGGGAAAATAACGGAGGCGTGCTTTGTTGGTTATCGAGGTTATTGATGAAGATATTATTAAAAAATATGTTAAAGCGGGTGATATCGCGAAGAGAGTTAGAACTGAGGCAGCCAAGAAATCAAAACCTGGAATGAAGCTTGTTGAACTTGCTAACTATATTGAACAGAGAATTCGTGAGCTAGGAGGCGAACCCGCTTTCCCTGTTAACTTGTCTGTAAACAATATTGCTGCACATTATACACCTGTCATTGACGATGAAGCCACCATTCCGGATAATGCTGTACTAAAAATAGATATAGGTGTTCATGTTGATGGATATATTGCTGACACGGCTATATCTGTCACGTTTAATCCTGCATATGAGTCATTACTTGAAGCTTCAGAAAAAGCTCTTGAACGAGCTCTCGAGATTGTTAAGCCGGGTGTTAAGGTATCTGAGATCGGTAAAATTATTGAGGAAACAATTGTATCAATGGGTTATAAGCCTATACGTAATCTAACGGGACATAGTATGGATAGGTACATCATTCACTCGGGTTTAACCATACCAAATTATTGGGACAAAAGCGCTGGCTGGAGGCTTACTAATGGTGCTTACGCTATTGAACCCTTTGCTACAACTGGTATAGGTCTAGTTAGAGAAGATAATGTTGTAACAATCTTTAGTTTAAGAACAGGTAAGCCAAGAACAAGGCTATCTTTTACTGAGAAGAAAATAGTTGATTATGTTTGGAACACTAGAAAGAGATTACCATTCTGTGAAAGATGGTTAAAAAGTATGGTTTCTTCGCTAGATGGGCTAAGAAACACTATTTCAGGGCTAATCCGTAAAGGTGTTGTCACTGTTTATCCGGTTCTTGTTGAGAAAACCAATGGTATTGTTGCACAGTTTGAGCATACTATATTGATTAGTGGAAAAGACGTAATTGTGACCACTTTATAGCAATTTTTATAGGAGGTAAGTAATTTACCTTAATCGTAAAGATGAGTGTCGAATGAAAGGGTTCGGTGGCAAATGTCTGGAGACTGGAGTGACTATATAGGCCAGATAATTTTCTTGATTTTCTTCCTCATGCTATTTACCGGGCTTAACCAAAGAATTCAAATGAAATTATGGGCTTTTGATATTAGGAATAAGTTATCTTATATAGGGAGTAGAGTTGAAGAAAGTAAGAGTAGACTTGAAGAAGTTTTTAGACGTCTTGGTGTAAAGGAACCTGCACCCTTACTTGCTAGGTACCTTGACTTCTTTACAATAGAGCCTGTTTCTATAGAGCCAACAGATATAATAAAACGTCTCGATCATTTACTTAGTGTTAGAGAAAACGTGTTCAAGGATTCCTTGAAGAATATTTTCCCTAAATTAAGTAGGTATGAAAGAAGTCTTATCGAGTCATCTATAGAAATAGCTAGTGTACTCAATTTCATCTATAAGGTTGTCCGTCATTATCTTCTTATTGGTGAAAAATACAACAACTGGATTTTGTTAATGCAACTACAATTTCAAATGCCTGAGATCCTGAGAATTGTGGACACATACTACAAGAGTTTCTCGGCATTCCTCCAAGGTACACCCATAGGTGATGCGGCTGGGCCACTTCTTGCAGTAAAACTTGCGGAAGAAGGACGTGTTTTGTCTAAAAGAATAGTAGAAGATGTTGTTGTTATTGAGGCATGGATACGTGATAGGAGGGTCTTTATAATAAAGGCTGAAGGACCTGGATCTAATGTTGGTAAGCCCGGTAAAGCTATTGCAAAGATTATTGAAGAACTAAACGGTAATGTAGACCTAGTGGTAACTGTTGATGCAGCTCTAAAACTTGAAGGAGAAACTGTTGGTGAAATAGCTGAAGGCGTTGGCGCAGCAATAGGAGATCCTGGCCCTGAGAAGATAGCTATAGAAAGAGCTACATCTAAATACAATATCCCGTTACGTGCACTCGTAATAAAAATGGGTCTTGAAGATGCTTTGTATCCTATGAAGAAAGAGATTTACGAGGCAGTGGAACGAGCCAAAGAATACATCTTAAAGATTATTGAAGAATCAACTTCACCCGGATCAACTGTGCTTGTTGCTGGAATAGGTAATACAATAGGTGTAGCGCAATGATATGGCAAGACTATAACTTCATCATAATATTGATATTAATGAGTCTAATAATAGTCTTATTACAAATGTGGATAGAATCAAGAAGAAGGCCTCCAACAAAAGAACTTATAACGAAAACGTTGTTGAAATGCGTAAAATGCGGCTACAGTATAGAAAGAGACTTCGAGCCAGGAGACTTTGTTACAATGGTGAAAAATAGATGCCCAAAATGCGGAGAGTATATGCGTGTAGAAGCAATATATGCGATCGAATTGCAGCAGTATAGGAGAAAAACTTAAAACACGAAACAACTGACTAGACTAAACTGGCGGCCCGACCCGGCCATAGTGGCCGGGCAACACCCGGTCTCATATCGAACCCGGAAGTTAAGCCGGCCACGTTGGGGTTGGCCGTGGGGTCCGCGAGGCCCCGCAGCCGCCCCAAGCTGGGATCGGGCCGCCTTCCTTCTCCTTGTTTCTGCTCAACTAGCTTAAGCATCTTCCTGCATAACTCTAGGCTGGGTTTCCTGAGGCCCTTCTTAAGCATGCTTTTATAGACCCTAGTGATCCCGAGGTCTCTTGGCGTTATCCTATACTCGTCCATAAGCTTCAAGAAAAGATTAGGGTTGTCCCTTAGCTCTTCAGGCGAAGGTAGGTGAGGCATGCGTTATACACCACTATTACACTACAAGTAACAAACCTAATAAACCCGTCCCACAGACCATATAACAACCCCATATAACAAACTAAAAACCAATACCATAAAAATTACACAAAAAGTAATAGAAGAAATAATTTTTACATAAAAAAGAGTTTGAAATGATTTTATACCCACTAACAGGTATAGACATCACCTTATTGCTCATCTTCGAATATTACTTTTGCACGTAGTTTGCGGACTTTGCATTCTATTTCAATAACCTTAGACTCTTCCACTGGTCCAATAAGCTGAAAGACAATACTCTTTATCTCATTTTCTAGCTTATCAGGTTCAACAGCAACCTTTATTCGGGATTCTCCATGCTGACATTCTACAAGGTAATATTCATATACCTCTTGTCTGCTCATATTGCCACCAAGCTTATTTTAATCTTAATGTAAAATATTTTTATGTGGAAACGGAAAACACAATATAGTGAACAAAATATTCGAGGACAATATTGTCGCCCTAAACAGGAAAAATCCGTTCAAACCTAGAACAAACCCACCATACAAAAACAATAATTAAAGACATACATTTAAAAGAGGTAGTAGAACCTGCTAGGTTCAGTAGCATTCTCTTTAATCATCCAATGAAAAACTATAATAATTACAGTGTAAGGTGTTAGGTAGAAGCCAGGCCAGTGTCTACCTAACATTTTATTATGTTTGTATACTGATAAAATGTATTAGATGGGGTATGTCAATCAATGATATAATCTCGTTTCTTACATCAAGAGAAGCTGCAAATATTGCCCAAGTATTTGCTGCACTAGCAACAATAATCATAGCTTTTGCAGCATACAAGCAGATTAGAGCAATCAGGTTCGGTTATGAAAGAAGAATAGCACTAGACCTTGCAGCAGCAATAGCTTGTGTTTTAGCCTATATGAAAAAAGAATATGGGTTAATTTATCCAGGACTAGAAAGCGTCACGGTTAGAAAATGCTCTGGCAAGGAGTCTCTGATAGGCGAAGAACACGTAACATACCTACTTATACTTGATCAAAAAATGTGGCTTCTAAGCAAAGCACTACGTGACAAAGAAGTTAAGAAAATTCTGCCTATCCATCCAATCGATAAAACCCTCTTCTGCCAAGACAAGGAGACCTGCTTAAAGATAGCCCAAAGATATTTTGGAATACTAGCCTCAACATTTAACTATCTTGTAAAAGAATATAGGCTCTCATTTAGCGAGATCGAGAAACGATGCAAAAACCTTGCCTATTTCGAGAAATTAAAAAAAGGTATTCATTACTAATTAGATGCTACTCTAAAAGAAGAGTATTATAGAAGCCAAAGGTCATAGAAGTCCTTTCTTATAATGACTTACTGTAACTACAGGACCTATTCTTAATACAATTACTATAGAATATTCTAGCGATGGCGATGACTCATCTATAGATCGTTGATATACATGCTGATTACCTGCTTCTTCGATCAGGCTAGGTAGGCCAGAGCCTGGAACACTCCATCACTCCATCGGAGATCAGTTGATATATCATCACAGAGGGTCTTAGATCAGTTGATATGTAATGCAATGTTCCTTCTCGAGTGGAATAGATGCTATTGTTAGGTAGAATTCGGGTGGAGCTCTACCTAACACCACTTAAGCAAAGATACAGGGTGCAGGGTTCAAGTGTTAGGTAGAAGTGGAGTGGAAGTCTACCTAACACCTTCACGGTAAAGAGTGTTAGGTAGAACCCCAGTAAGAATCTACCTAACACTAATGGAATAAGCTAGAAGAGTGAAGGGATCGGCTAATGTGGTGCTGGGATTTCTATGCCTTGTTCTGCGAGGATGAGTGGTGATGGGTAGTATTTGAGGTATTGTTCTAGTGGATCGTTGGCTATTGTTTCTCCTAGTTCTTTTGTTATTTCTCTGAGGATGTAGGCTAGGAGCATGAGTTCTCCGTAGAGTCGTTTTCCACGTAAGGCATCAATGAGCTTGGTGTATCTGTTCTTGAAGTACTTGGCCATGTTCTTTATTATCTCGTGCATGTTCTTCATGGGGATTATTCTTGCTGTCCTGAGCATCTCTAGTGCTCCTCTGGTATATCCTGCGGGGCATAGGATGTACTTTGCTGTATCCATTCCCGTGACATACCTTGTTTTCCTCTCCAGGAGCCTGAGTATCTTTGTCCTGGTCTGGCTGGGGCTCAGCGGCCTGCTTGTCTGCATAGATATGTATACAAGGTACCTGACTGGCCTCGTGGCTGGCAGCTCTATATAGATGTCCAGTATAGTCCTCCGTTCATCATAATCTATTCTCAGCGGACTACCCAGCCTCATCCTCTTATAGCCTTCAACTAGGCTCCAGTTCCTCTTCACACTCTTTATGAACCTCCTCGTTATCTCGGCTATCACAGCCTGCCTAGCAGCCAGCTTCAACGAATAATCATACGCATGCCTCATAGCCCACCACCCTCCTCGAGTACAGGCAACTTCACAGCGAGACCCAGGACACCCAGGAGCGTAAAGGCGAACAAAAACATACAAACTTCAAACAACATTGTTTTCACCAGTCTAGATCTTCATCATCTTCGTCAAGGAATTCTTCATCTTCATCACAGTAATCTAGCATGCCAAGCTCGTATGCAATATCTTCCCAGATCTCACTACACATAGCATTCAAGACGTCGTCTGTTGTCCAGCATCCATCACAATCACATCTCACACTGTCATCAAAGTTGTCTAGACAAAACTGATAAACATCAAATTCCCCATCTTCAACATCATGCTTCTTATCCTTTTCAGCCATTACTCTTCACCTTCTTCTCTTTTCTTGATCATTTCGAGTAGACTGGCTGTTGTTTGGATTATTGATAACTGTGATTCGAGGGTGAGTATCCCTCTTAGGAGCCTGTTGAGTTCTTTGATGAATTGTTTTAGGTTGTATCCACGGTACTTTAGTAGTCCACTGTCGATGGTCTTGCCTATGTATATTGACGTAGGCTTCCTCGTCTTGCTCTTGAGGTAGTAGTAATAGTACTTCTTCCCGACCTTGTTTAGAACCCATGTGTAAGTCAATGTATAACCGTCATAGCTGACGTTCCTAGCCTCTAGCTCGCTAAGCAGTCTATAGACCATAGTCTTAAGCCTATCAAGATCTCGTCTAACCACACGCAGCAACTCACCAAGGTTCTGTCCGTCATTCACTACAGCAGCCATAGCCTCAGCCATCGTCGAGAAGCCCCCTTCTCTCCTCGATAACTCTTTGGAACTTCTCTGTTGGAACAAAGATCACTTTCTTCTTGTTATCCCTTGGATGAACCCTGTTTAGGTAGCCTAGCTCTGCGAGCTTCCTGATAGCACGGTCAAGAGTCCGATCAGTGTACTCGCTGTAGAACCTCCTCGAGGCAGCATAGCTCTTTATACCATCATAAGTAAAGCCCCTGCGCTTATTAACAACTAGGTACTCATGGATAAGCAGCAAGGTTCTATAGAGACTAGGAGTCTGCAGCAAGTACTCGAGATCGCTAGCACTACTAACACTAGTGTTATCGGTGGCCTGGAGCTGTTGCTTGATGACTCTAGCGAACCTGGTCATTGTTTCACCTTAAGGAAGTCAGTCAATGGTCTTGGTGGCTGATACTCTTTTGGTTTGAAGCCATAGCATCTGCCAACATAGTATCTTACGAATCTATGGAACCTACTGCACCATCCCAGTATCTCAACACCATACTTGGCCCGATAGATCTCTGCTTCCTCGAGAAGATCCAGCATATCGTTTTCCTCAAACTTCTCAATGGGAACGAAGTACTCGCATTTACGACAATCAACAATTCCATGCCTCATCACTCGATCACCTCCTCTTGTAGTTGTTTGAGAAGTGTTTGTAGGGACACATCATGTTGTATGGACAATAGCTGCATTCCCAGTCCCAGCGTGGGTGCTTGGTGTTCTCGATGGTTTCTTTGACAAGTTGTTTTAGATCCACGTCGTTCATAGGGTTGTTGATCTCGTATTCTGCTACACGGTCTGGATTAACGTATACCAAGTAGCCTTTTGTCGCTGAAGCCATGAGCATATAGATTCTTAGCTGCATGATATGCGGCTGCTTAGGCTGCTCGCTATCGCCTCTAGAACTCTTGAACTCATAGACAACAACTTCACCGCCATCAGTAACCCTGAGGGCGTCTATGCGCCCCGTGATCTTAACTAGTGTAGGCTCTCCATTGTTCAGCCAAAGCCTTCTCTCAACCTCGACTTCGATTCTAACACCATTCCATTTCTCTCTGAGAAGATGCTCGAGACCAAGATGGATAAGCCTACCATAAACACCCCATGGACCATAAATATTCTGCTCGATAACAGGCAAGGGATGCTGTAGCCTAAACCAGTACTTCTGGCTACAATACACCAGATCGGATACGGTGAGGCAAACCTTGGCATCACATTCTCTCGTCAAGTGCTCTAGTAGGTCGCCGAGGTTCCACTGGTATATCAACGACTGGACACTATGGTCGCTGGCAGCCACTGCTGGCCTGAGTGCCTCGGCTAGCTTGAGTAGTTGTTCTTTGTTCATGGCTCTTCACTTCAGGAGCTTCATTCCCTTCAGCATTACCCGCATGGCGTTTAGTGATGTGATCCTCCTGGCGTTCCTGGCTGCTTCCCTCAGCTTCTCTGGGTCATTGTTCTCGAAGAACTCGAGTGCAACAGCCAGCGCCATCCTAATAACAGTGCTCTTATCGGTCCCGAGGCTCTTGACGATCGCTTCTATGATACGGGCACTAGATCGACTAACCTTAAACGAGACAACAACACTCTCCTCGAGATCATCAACATCAATAGCAATAACATCCCTCTTCTCAACCTGATACCTAACAAAATCCCTAAGACCCGCAGTAGCAGAAAGAAGAGACACCGACACTACGGATCACCCTTAGACAATGTTTATGTCTTCCACTGGCTCAGGCTCACTTCCATCAATCCTGATGCCATGCTTCCTAAGGTATTCGATCATAGCCTCCTCAACAAGCTCCTCGAAGTCTCTGCCAGTCAGCTCAACCAGCTTCTTGAACTCAGCAATAACATCAACTCTTACCCTAGGACCAATCTTCCTACGAGGAACACTCTTTGAAGAAAAAATAACTTGAGTTCCAGTAGAAGACGGGGCAGTTCCCATGTACATATTCACCTCTGTGTATATTGTACAATGTGCTAGGTATATAAGCTCTCTGTACAATGTACAACTAGCAGATCATACTGTAATACTTGTACTATGTATATTATACATGGTGCTTATGGTTGAGTGAACGAGGACTCAACGGGCCACTAAAAGTATTAGCATACCTACTGGATCACGATGGCTCAGCTCTTCTAACAATAAGCAGAGAAACAGGACTCAACTACAGAACCGTAAGAAGAGCCGTGGACCTACTACAAAAACTAGGCTTCGTTGTTGAAGAAATAGAACAAGGGCCACCAGTAAGAAAAATCATAAAACTAACAGAGAAGGGGCGCAAGGCGGCTGAACACGCTAAAGCATTACTAGAGCTGGCGGGGATGATATAATGCCGTTCATATTTGTTAAACCTGTTAAGTATATGCCAGTTTTTACTGGTTTCGATTTGGAGGAAAAGAATGTAGCTTTGCGTCTAGTGATTAATGTTGAGGAAGTTGTTCATAGATATCCCCATTATCTTAATCCTCGTTATCTTACTAATAGAGTACATAAGGCAGAGGCATATGTATTTGTTCATGAGGTGTATACGCCGAAGGGGGGACTTTTAAGGAGCATTAATAAGTTTTATGAATTACCACTAGCAAGTGAGGTCAAGTATGAAGGCAAGTTATCTTATAGGGGTGATCTAGTTTTGGATGTCAGTGATTTATGCAAGGATTTTGACATACCTGTAGGATATTACATTATTATTGAGCTGTTTGGTTTGAAATGTTATTATAAGAGTGAAAAGCAATCTCCTGAAACGACTGTAAAAACTTATTCTCTTTTGCCAGAGAGTGTTGAAGAATATTATGAGGAGAACACTCCAGAGAGGTTAGTTGATGTTACCCGTAGGCTTGTAAACATGTGTAAGGACACGCTATTGCATCATGGGTTAATTTCTCTTCTTTACGAGATAGGGCTCAATGACATTGCTTCGGATCTTAAAGTGGGTGTTTTAAGTTATGCTGAAAAGGATTATGAGAAAGCTATCAAATTCTTTAGGAAAGTCGCTGAAGGTTTTAGGGACTATCTTAGGGGCATAGAAAAAGTAGACAACATCAAAAACCGTGCCACACTTTTGTATGATTATGCCAATAGTTCCTTTCATCTTCTAAGCAATTTTGGCGAACATTATAAGACGTATGGTGGTCCTAAGGAGGCCGAGTTGGCCAAAGAAATTGCTCTCAGCTTAGCAAGATATATGGCATTCAAGATCAAGGCAGGTAAGGTTACCCCTAAGCAACAGGGCGGGAAACAATAAATGCGTGTTAGGTAGATTTGTGTAAGGGTTCTACCTAACACCTTATCTCTGGAAAGTCCTTATTGTTAGATGGCATGATTGGGTTCTCTAGAAACAGTTGGCGTTATCAATATAAAGTAATACGGTATTAAATTAGATATCATGTGGATAAGTGAATAGGTGAACGTATTGGGTTATTTTTACTGTAGATATCTTGTAGCATTTGCTATCGAAAAAATTGATGTCAAAATCTTAAGTGATAGTTTAAAGGGTGTTATGAGAAGACAAAATATTGTATCACATAATGGTATTAATGCCAAGCATTGTTTTGTTTAGATAAGGGGGTGAAATACTTGCTTGCTTGCCACTTATATACAATGCCTTTTTTAAGTATTGATGATATATATGATAAATTGAAAAGTATATCGGATAAACCTTACGTTTATATAAATCAATCAGTTATCATTAATGGTAAACAGGAATCTTTATATGCATCATTCTATAATATTAGAAAGATTTCGGAAGTTATATTTGGTTGTTTTGGATATCAATATATTGATAAGGAATATAATGTTGAGAATAAAAGGTATGAGACTAAAAAGAGGAATGCTTCGATAGAATTTGCGATATTTAATTATAACGATAAGACTTACCTATGTATTTTTTCTGGAGCACTCAAGATTAAGACCTTAATAGAGGAGCTTGAAAGAAAGCTATTTGGTAGTTATCAAGGTAGGATAAACATAGTGTACTTATCTCGTAATCAGTTACGCGACATAGTTGATAAAATTCCTCACCAAACTTATGGTACAGCGTTTGATGGATTACGAGATATTAACGGATGGACTAAGCTTCATGTATTTGGTAGCAATGTTGAATCTCCACAGGAATATGAAGAGTTTTCTTCGCGAGCACTCGAACCAGATAAGGATTACATGTATTCTGATTTTAGATATAAGAGTAGTAGGGGAAAAACATACAAGTTTAGAATCATACGGAAAAATCCAAAGAGTTCTAGTCTAGGCGATACACTTACTGTAATTTGCTATAACCTCTTTAATGAAGAACGTGATAAATTGTTCCTCATAAATTATATCAAAGAAAATATACTGGCATCTCTTCATAAATAGAGAGCTAAGAGAGTTTTTAGAGCTCTTAATACGCTTTTGTCTACGATGTCGGTTATTCTAATATACTTTCCTACAAGATAAATTCTGTACTTGTCTCCTAACGAGATGTACTTAACCTTCAGATCATCAATTATTTTTGTTACTTCTTCTAGCTTGTTTATTTTAACTTCAAGAACAGATGAGTACTCTGGTTGATTAAGGCATGTTACTAGGTGTGCTATTATGTTCTTATGTATAGCCTCACGAAGTGCAAGGAGACCTTCAAAGAATTCTCTGTAGTGAAGAGTTGTTTCTACAACTACTTCTATTTGGTTTACCAGTATCTTATCTTCGTTAATTCCTGATACACCGAAATATAGGAATCCTTCTAATTTTTTATCGTTGTATTCTATCTCAAACTTAATGTTATCATTACCATTGAACGCCTTTACCTTTTGTTGGATAAAATAGTTCAGTATATGTTCCTGTAATTCGTCCATAACATATTCTTCACCTAAATAAAAGATCCATACATTCTTTGCATGAATATCAGGATTACGAAAGTAGTTGCATGCATACCCCCACCAAAGTCTTAACCTGTATCGTATGCTTCCTGGAAGAAATATCTCTATTAACTTTGTAATTAAGCCGCCTAAAGCAAGTACAATAATGTTACTTAGAATCCATCTAAAAAACTCTAGGATCTCGCCAAGTATCATTGTTACTCACTCAAGATTAAACTTATACGCAACGAAAAATAATCTTATCGATCAAAACTATTAGATCGAATTAAATCCCTAGTTCTTTCTCTATTTGCGCTAGGCCGTATTCGATGAGTGTTTGCTTGATTTTCTCTATCTCGTAGTTTATCTTTTGTCTTATTTCGTCTGGTATTTTCAGCTCTCTTAGTTTGTCGTCTACTTTACGTTGGATGTACTCAACTAAGAGGACTACCTTGGGGTCTACGGGCATCCTGGTCACTTCCTCTAGGCTACGTGGTGGTTGTCTCCTCGAGGACCTGTTTAGCCAAATACTTCACTCTATACAGGGTCTCAGGGTGTTGGGTGAAACAAAAAGAATGGTGTTAGGTAGAACCTGAGTGGTAATCTACCTAACACTTCTTCTTTGTTGTCCTAGTAGGAATGCTATGGCGAATGCTATTCCGATGACTAGTGGTCCTGTGATTAGCACTATTTTCAGTGTTCCACTTTTTAGTAAGATCCAGTGCAACCAGATGATTATTGCGATAATGGGTATTGCTGCAAGGAGTGTGATGAGGGTGTTCCGTTTAACCATGTTTATACACCAATTACATTATACGTGTTTGTCTAAGGTGTTTTAGAAAAAGAGAGTTACAGTTTAGGTATTGGTAGTTTTATTTTACGCCATAGATATGTTACCGTGATTACTGCTGCTCCAAGTATTATCGTGAATAGCGTGGCTGTTGCTAGTGCTGCTACTGTTCCTTGTTTGGCGTATTCTAGGTCTTTGGTTGTGAGTTCTATGTTGTTTAGCAGCGTTTTTCCTTCGTCATACATTTTTGCCAGAATGTCTCTCGAGGTGTCGTATGTCTCAGAGTTTACGTAGTCTAGTAGTTTTCTCGTGTAGTAGTCTACGTTGTTGAGGGGGCCCCATAGTGCTGCGAGGAACACTAGTGCAGCCAGAACCAGGCCTATGCCTAGCCCGTAGAGGAAGCTCTTTTTATCCAAGATTAACCCACCAGTAACCAGTACAATATATTGTATCACATGTATAGAGGAAAAAGAGTTTGTGTCTTCATCCAAGTATTCTCCTTAGTTGTTCTCGATTGACGATACTCCATATCGTGAAAGGTACTTTTAGCAGTAGAAACACTTGAAGGTAGGTTATTGTCGTGGATCCCAGTCTTGTCTTTATTATGATTAGTGGTCTGTCGATGCCTAGTAGCATTAAGAGGATTACGAAGAGGTCTGCTAGTATCAGGGCTGCTATGAATGCTTTTGCTATTCCTTGTCTTTCTGCTATCTTCACGAAGGCATAGGTTATCGATAGCATGAATGCTGCTAATGCTGCAGCTGCGACCAGCTCCATAGCTATCAGCCCGATATCGGTGGTGGCGGTGGCTGTGCAGGGGTGACATAGGTGATGGTGTTGGTTGTCTCGTTGATTACTTGTGCTGGCTGGACCTGTATGTTCAATAGAAGGGCTGCCAGCACGGCTATTGCTATTA
The DNA here is from genome assembly GCA_029637525.1 of Desulfurococcaceae archaeon MEX13E-LK6-19. Lineage (NCBI taxonomy): Archaea > Thermoproteati > Thermoproteota > Thermoprotei > Desulfurococcales > Desulfurococcaceae > Desulfurococcaceae archaeon MEX13E-LK6-19. The sequence goes on along the minus strand of CP072660.1, from coordinate 327,761 downwards.
GTGCTAGTATCGCTATTACTCCAGCGTATCGGGTCAGCCATGACGGGCCTATCTTTTCTCTTTCAAGCATGTACCTGGCCTTCGCTGCCACTGATATATCGTATCTTGACTTGAGGATTAGTCCAAGTGACTTATGGCATGTCTCGTAGACTTCTCCTATCGTGCTTAGTATTGCTGCTGCTAGACCGCTGTCTCCCACTATGTTCTTTATCTTCTCGTAGGCTTCTTTGACTGAGTCAGCTACGTTGATCTCTATCTTGGTTAGTTTGCTTAGTAGTTTTGTTGGTGGTATGCTCGAGAATGCGTCTACTGGTATGATTCCACGCATTATGTTGTTCTCTGAGTGCGAGACCACTATGCTTGTGAAGAGTGTCTGTGGGCTGAAGGCTTTCACGAGTATGGCTAGTAGCCAGGCCAGCGAGAACACCAGGGCGCTGAAGACTACTAGGTCTATTGGTGTAGGCGGCATGCCGAAGCCAGCCATAGTGACGACTATTGTGTTGGCGAAGCTCAGTGCTATCAAGGCCAGCATTATATAGACTGCCACTAGCTGCCTGACAAACAAGCCGAAGGGGCTTGGGCCACCAGGTATCTTGGTATCGATCAATGATAAGGGCTCTGCATAAGCAAATGGGTCATCGTTGAGCTTCACTAGAAAGCTGCCAGCCTGAACAATAAACCCGCCATCCTTACCGCCAGCAACCTTGATCTCGTCATCATAGAAAACATGCTTATTACCAAGATGATCCTTCAGCAACAGCATACGTTTAGGGGCATAGGGTATGAAGAAAAAGAACACAGCATCAACCAGGTCATGTACATGAGCCTTATACTTAGCCCACAAGATGATAAAGAAAAGCAGAGCTATAATGGGTGCAGCTAGGGTTAATACAAGCCATTGCGGCTCATTAGCTAGATGCTGCTGGAAAAGATACTTCTTTATTAGCTCTATAATGTGTTCATCGATTGGAAGCTGGCCATCCATATTTATCTTCGCCTCCTTTTTGAGGCTATGAGTATTCCCAGTCCTGTGCCTGTAGCGAGGATGAGTATGTCGAGGACTAGGCCAGCTGATGCCCCTGCTATTGCGCCTGCCACGAATGGGTCTTGTACTATGGATTCAGGGAGTATGCTGCTTGTTCCCTCGATGTAGGCTATTCCATGTTCTCTAAGCAGTTCTCTCAATGCGCCTACCGTTGTGGCGAAGTAGAGTACTCCAGCATTGCCACGCAGCGCAAAGCTCACGACACCAATAACGTTGCCGTAGTAGTCCAGGACAGGTCCACCGCTATTGCCAGCATCAACGATTCCGCCCAGCTCGATCAAGCCATTGGCGGACCATGTTAGACGGCTCTCGAGAATCCTAGGGTTCTCGCTAAGAGCCTCGAGGCTACCCATTATCTGCAGTAGCTCGAATGGATAACCTATAACGTATATTGTACTCGAGGGCTCAGGTATCCTGACGGCCAGCGGGAAGATGTATTTGTCAAACTGGCCAGAGTTCTCAACGTATATCACCGCCAAATCACTCTGAGTATCAAGTGCTACAACAACTCCTCTAGCATGGACATTACCCCTTATGATGGTCACAACAGCGTTAGGCTGGTTGTTCACAACATGCGCTGCCGTAACGACATGACTGGGGTTCACCCAGAAACAAGTACCATACTGGTTCTGATAAACAACAATAGCAACACCCTTCAGCCAATCATTAGAGAACCTAAGCTCTTCTTTGTCTTCAGCGAAAACAGGAGAAGCTATGATTAAGACAAGTATTATTGTGAGAAAGAAAAAAGGCTTGGGTTTAAACATTTCTGATCACCTTTTCCTGAAGGCTATAACTAGTACTGCAAGAAACATTATGGCTAGTATGATCACTATGGTGGTTGTTATCCTGGTTCTATCAATGGCTATTATGTATTCTGAGCCGCTGCTAACTGGCTGGTTTTGACTAGGAGTTTGGGTTGCTGGTGCTGCCTGGGTTAGCTCTATGGTTCTTGATGTAGTGTAGTATGTGCCTGCTGATAGTGCCAGTACTTCTACTCTAATTGTATCAGTGTTGTTGAGCTCGCTAGCTGGCACTATGAATCTGCCAGTAGCATCCGTTACACCCCTGGCAACCTCAACGCCGTTGGCATAGACTACCACTGTGGCGTTTGCTAGAGCGTAGTAGTTTTCGTCACGGACAACAATAACATAATAGTTGTTATCACGCATTAAGCTGACATGCGGCTCAACCTGACGGTCAGCAAGAAGCTCAACAGTATATACGCCAGGCTCAAGCGCTATATCCACATAGCTAGCGTTCTCAGGTACTCTCTTAGCAATAGTAAGGTTCTCATTAGACACCTTTACTGTGAACCCTGGTGGTGCATAGAACCTGACCTTATTGGTCCATATAAGCTCAACCTTAGCATTGCTTAATGTTGTAGTACCAAAGACTGACAACAAGTCAATAGCATAGTCCTCTATCAACCCAGCAGCATTAGCCTTACCATCAATACGCCACTCATAAACCTGATCATTATACGTGATCCTAAGAACAGCACCTGGTGGCACAAACTTAATATGTAGTTTACCGTCAGTTTCTAGAGACTTGATTAGCCATAGCCATGTATGCTCGGCTGGTACTCGTTGTACATCGCCTGTTACTGTACCAACAGCGCCTGATACTATGTCGAAGTAATGTGTTCCATTGAACGCAATTGGGTCAAGAAGTAGCTTTAATGTACTCCCTTGTTTCACCCTTACATAGCTTATGTATCCATAGAATACTCTATCGTATACTGTTGAGAGAGTTGGTATTGAGCCGCCGACGATAGGATAATGATTTACGTCTGTTAGTAATGGCGTGCTTACGTCATATGTTCCACTAGCTTTTAGCTCGCCATCAACATATATCTTGTAGCCTGTCTCGTAGACCTCGTATGTTATGTTGTAGAATCTATGGGTCTCATAGTAGAATGGATAAACGTCGGCAACAGTTGTAAGCCATGTCGTGCCATTACCTATATCGCCATGAATTCTATTACCGTTCTGGAACTTGAAGTCAAAGCTATAGTCATAATTAGCAACGCCAGACCTTGCCCTCGTATTAAATACATGCCTGATATTAGTGTCAAAGACACTAGCCCTAGCCTCAACAACAAAACTACCGCTTATAGTTTCTGTATAGTCGTAGGCAATCCAATCCATATAACCATCAGGAAACAACCAGTCGTATAGATGTGGTGCTATTACGTCGCCGCTACTTAGTGTTGTTTGTTCTAGTGTCATATCTTCTGTTAGTATCCTGTTTGTCTTCGTGAACACTAGGCTGTTATCACTGGTTAGTTGCAGCTCATAGACCTGGCCTGGCTCCAAGCTCAGTGTTTGTACTGTCACCTGGACTTGGCTAGCAGGTATCTCGTGGACTAGTGGTAGTCCCTGGAGTGGTCTTGTTACTTGGTTATATATGTTGTATATCATTATGGTTGGTATTAGTACTATGGCTAGCATTATCAGTCCCAGTATGATCCAGGGTAGTATGTTTGTTCCTATACGCCTGGGCATCTAGATCCACCCCCTACGCCTAGCCTGACTAAAGACTATCAGGAGCATTATCCCGCCGATCCCCAGGAGCAGTATGAGGACAAAAACAACTGTGGCAGCACCAAGGCTGGCCAAGAAGTCGAAGCCTTGCGGGTTTTCGCTTGGCTGTTGTACGATAATTGTGTTAGAGTCACCACTTGACGGCGGTGGGAGTCTCTGATAGTCTATTACAATACTTGACTGTATCGTGTATCCGAGGCCACTGCGCCTGTCTGTGAACTGCTGTATATCCCAGGGATTCTCGATAGTGAATGCTGCTACTCTACGTCCATGTACATAGACTTCACCATTACCGTCCCAATCAACCTTTATTTGCACTGAGATATCGTATGAGCCGCCGCTTCCTGGGCCAAACTGTACTTCATCGCCGCTGTACCTGACCCTGTTGTTCACATAGACCCTGGTGCCAAGCGTGACATAGCCTGGTGGATTAGTGTCAAAGATCTCCACGGCAACCTTGACTGGTCCAGCCTCGATAGCAGCCAGTGCTAGATCATGTGTCCACGATACCTCGGCGTGGAGTGAAATAGTGTATCTATATCCTGGTGCTAAGTCATAGCCGCTGTCTTCCCATGCAAGCCTTGTTTCATCAGCAACAATAATGGCTGGTGATATGAGTACTAATAACAACAGTGTTATTGGTAGTATTGTCTTCATGCACTTCACTTCCACCACCGCATCATTACTTTCTTAATAGCAGAATTACTGCCAGCAACATCACTATGATGATTATGATCACGATGGTAGCCGTCATAGCAGTCTGATTGCCTGTAAAGTAGCTTGCTAGTCTACTCCAGTCTACACCAGAAGGTGTCTGGGTTTGGCTAGGTTGCTCGTTCTGTATAGTGAATGTTGGTGATGGTGTCTCTGAAGAGGATAGGACCGCTATGGCGATGTTCCATGACTGTGGCTGTGTACCAAGATAGCTTCCTGGGTAGTTCTTTACAACGAATTTCAGCTGTCCATGAGCTTCAATTGTTACAAACTGTGGTCTACCGTCTGCAAAGGCGAATTGGTTACATCTCATTAGTAGTGTGCTCCAGCTCCATTGCTCTGATGCCTCGGCGAAGTATGGGTTATTTGAATCGAAGATAAATAGATCGGCATCACCAGTGCTATGTGTCTCGTCAAAGTATACTCTTACCGTGCCTGTTGCACTTATGGTGACTGTGGCCTCGCCTGAGCCACTCCTAACTAATTGGTAGTCTGCTGGTGGTGTAGCTAATGATCTTAGTTCGATCTCGCTTATACCCTGGATGCTGGCCTCGCTTTCGGTGTAAATCATTACTTTGCCGCTTGGAACAGAGAACTTGCCTATACCAGTGTAGATCACTACATCACTTGCTGTCCTGACAACAATGATGTTGTCTGAATAAGGCTCTACCTTGATGAAAGTGGCGTTGAGTACTTGTCCTGTAGTCTCATTAACTGTAACCGTGCCAATGGCTACAGAGCCAAGGATGTTGCTTAAAAGTAATCCATACAGTATTTTCTCGTTGTTGTTAAGGTCTAGGGATGGAGCTTGTAAGTCGAATGCTATTGCTGGAACATAGTTATCGCTTGTGTTTAAGTCAGAGAGATAAAGGTATCCATCAACAGCTATTTTTGTTGTCGTGTTATCATAGGCCTGTAGTACATTGCTGACCTTATCATACGTATATGTTGTTAAGTTACTAAGAATAGTAGGATCGCTTAAGTCATAGGTTTTTACAACAACTATCTTTTCTTCCTCGAGGGTCTGGGCTAATGGGGTTATTGGTGCTATTATTATGGCAAAAACTACTAGGATTAAGGCAAGAGTTCTGGCGATCTTGGAACTTGTCATGATACTTTCCCCAAATTGTTGATCTCGTGTTTTATAGGAAATAACGAGCTGGGTAGAGCTAGCCATAGAAATGATGTTGTGCTCCAGCCAGCTCCCTATTACATATAATATTTATATTTGTAGCATAGGTGATCTTGTGTGAGCAAGGAGTTCGACAAGGGTCTCCTCGTTGGTAGGAGCTCTCTTACAACGCTCTTGTCTGCACTGAGGAAGAGCTTGGGTGAATGGGCTAGGATACTACCGTATCTTAGCAGCTTTTCTTGTAGGAAGGAGCTGGAGCTTGTTGCAAGCATCAACTATGTCTTGGGGAAGGAAATAGAGCTCACGCCACCGCTCAGGGCTTCTCTAGCTGTTGATTTTGTTGAGTCAAAGAAGGATCTACTCATATCCGATGCAGAACTACTCTTGGCGGGTGTAGGCCGTGGCGAAGAAAAAGAAGAAAAAGATTAGCAAGAAATCCAAGTCTAAGTCAAAGAACAAGAAGAGTAAAGACAACGGGCTCTTCAAGCCACCACGTCATAAATGGCTTGCCAATATAGTATCGTTCAAGAAGCCTGACGAAGCTAAAGAGGCTGCCCAGGAGCTCGTAGACGCTCTCAAGAAGGGCAGGCTTGGCAAGAAGAAGATTGGCAGAAAAACCGCTCTAACCATTGCAAGAGCTATACAATATGCAGCCAACCGTGCCGAAGCAGCTTCTAAGAACCCGATCATAAGCCCCAAGGAGAGAAGAGAGCTCAAAGAAGTAGCTGAAATATACGAAGATGCAGCCGAAGAAGCATGGGAGATCTATAGGGAGAAGTACAAGGAAGACTAGCCATGTACATCCACATAGTGCTAAAGAAAAAGAGAAGATCAAAGGATGTTAGGATGCTCCTCAAAGAAGTAGAAGCTATTGCAGAGAGAAACGGCTACGATGTAATCAAGGCTTATTGGTGATTCTGTTGAGTCTCGAGTATAGGGTTAAGTATAAGGAGCAAGTTTATGGTTATGAACTTGGCGGCTTATTGATTGATGTTGCTAGGGCCCTTGGTGGTATCCATAGTATGTTGCCAGAGTATGAGTATAAGATGAGGCTTGCTCATGCAAGGAGTATGATGCAGGCTTTGCTTGCTTCTATTCCCGAGGATGTTTATGGCAGCGATCTTAATCCTTTGGAGACTATTAAAGATGTGGAGAACATGGATCGTGGACAGCTTCTCGAGTTACTCTACAAGATTACTTCGCTGCTTGATAGGCGTGGCCTGCTTGTTAGGAAGAAGGTGCAGCGGCTGACTAGGGTTGAGGACTATGAGTCTTGAGGTATTCTCTGTTCTCTCGGATGAGGAGCGTGAAGAGCTTGAGAAGGCTTATGAGGATATAGTTGGTGTTGAGTGTAGGAAGAGGAACTACTTGCTGTTATCGTTTATTTTTGATGCTATTGAGTGTAATGAACTGCAGCCAATTATTATTACTGGCCGCAGGGGTGCTGGCAAGTCTACTTATGCACTCAAGGTTGTAGCACAATACTTCATGAGACAAGGGCTTAGCTGCGGTGAGGCCTACCTCGAGGCTCTTAATAGGATTGTACATACGCCGAAAGAGTTCTTTGATGCGTTGAAGAAGTATAATGATATAATTATATGGGATGATGCTGGCGTCTGGCTTAGCACTTATTTCTGGTATCATCCAGAGCTCAGGCCCTACCTGATCTGGTTCTTGAACTGGTTTGATACCTCGAGGACCGATGTCAAGGTACTAGTGTTCACGACTCCTACAAAGAAGAAGCTTCCACCCAGGGTTCGTGAGGACCCCGAGTCGCTGCATGTCAGGGTCAGGCGTGTAGGCACGAAAATAATCAATGGCTTGAAGGTGAAGGTTGCTGAAGCCCATATCGTCGTGCTCGATGAGAGTGATTACATGAATAAGCTGTACACCGAGGACGTAGGCTCCGATCAATACGTGGTCTATCTGCCTGACCCAGTGTACAGGGCTTACTCCATAATCAGAGACGGATACCATAGGCTAGCGAAGAAAATGCTGGGCAAAGTACTTGTTGAGAAAGGGCTTATTCCAGAAGAGCTCGTCGAGGGCTATACATATACTTCTACGGAAATAAAGAACCTAAGCTAGCTGCGGTAAAACAACAACTGAATCAACCACCTTAACATTCTTATTCTTTTTAATGAGGCCACCTAAAACCCTGGGATTAATCCTTACAACAACTATTGTCGCAGCATAAATAACAGTACCGTGCTTGCTGAGCTTCCTGAGAAGCCTGACACTGCTCTGCAAATCCCTAATAATAAGAGTGCTCTGCTGCTCCAGTAGAACCACCCCTATTGTTGATCTATTTGCTTTGGTTTTTAAATTGGGTGTTAGGTAGAAACCCGCCAGACTTCTACCTAACACCTTTTTCTCTGTTTTACGAGTATTACATGTGGTGTAGTTGCTGTGCCTAGGGGTATTGATTTGGTTATTCTTTATAGGATGCTTGTTTGTGTCAGGGATAGTGGTTCTATGAATGTTACGCAGCTTGTTAGGTGTGTTGGCGGTAGTGCTTCTACTATTACACGTTATGTAGACTTGGCGGTGTCTTGGGGTTTGCTAGAAGAGGAGACTGGTAGGGAGAGAAGGCTAAGGCTAACGAGGAAGGGCGAGGACTTCTTGTTCTTGTTTAGCCGTCTTCTTGCTCTCGTGCCAGAGCTTGAGAAGCGGTAGGTAGGGCTTGTATGCTTCTATGTATTTGTCGGCTATTTCCCTAAGGTGTTTAGTATAGTGTTTCACAGTGATCTTTCCCATCCTTCCTTGGAGTAGATCTATCTCGTGCTCCATGAGTTTCGTGCTTAGTATTGCTAGGTGTGCTTTCCTGAACAAGCTCCACCTGATGCCTAGCCTATCTCTTGCGTCCTGGATGGTGTTTACTGTTACCTTATACATATATGTATCCAAGATAGCTGCTAGCTCCATGGGCATCATCGTTATCCATGCTTTCTTGCTTCTTCTCTCGTAGCCTAACTCGACTATCACTGTGCTGTTATGGTGTATTTTCCTGAGGCTACTCCACCGAGTCCATAGCCATACAAGCTCTGTTCCCCTCAGGCCTGTGTAGAAGTCTATTAGCGCTAGTAGACTCCATAGTATGGAACGTGAGACAATGGCTTTCCTGAGCTGCTCGAGAGCCTTGTCTATAATGCTTTTATCAGCCTCGTAGTCGAGCAGCCTAATGGATCGTTTCCTCGGGGCAAGTTTCCTTAGTTGTTTAAGGTAGTAGTCCAGCGCCTCGGCTATACCACTGTAGCCCAAGAGCCTCAAGTATTCTCTTAGAGCAGCTATTCCCCTGAGCAAATGCGCTGCCTGGCTAGGGGTAAGCCTTGTTATATACATTGGGTCGTCGAGAACAACTAGATGCTTCACGAGATAGTTATATCTCTGCCTAGCATCGTCTCTAACGTATCTAGAGAACATATATTGTCTCAATCCTTGCCTAAATGTTTCTTCACTTAAAAGCTGTTTAACGGTCTGTGAGACCACGGTGTTAAACTGGCTCATGGAAGGCGTTAAACTAGGTGTTAAACCAGGGGGATTGAAAGTGTTAAACGAATTCATGATCTTGGGGTCCGCGAGGCCCCGCAGCCGCCCCAAGCTGGGATCGGGCCGCCTTCCTTCTTTATTGTTAGGAAATAACGCAATTTAACTGGAATTGCTCTCTTTTTCTTGACTAGTTGATACTAAATAAAGGAGTATGTTTGCCAAGGGCTTTGACTGGATTATTATTGCCCGATCATATTCACCCATGGTTTCTGGAATATTTTCATGAGGTTCATACATAACGACTATATCATCTATGATAACAAGTGTAATTTGGTTGTTTTCGTCTTTTGCACCAATTGTTATAGTACTTATGTTAATTTCTTCTTTCTTAATCTCGTTAAGCATGTCTTTAGATATGATCTTGGGTGCAGAACTAGTTCTTATTTCTATTATATTTCTGGAAGCTCTTCTAATGAGTTGTCTTATGAAATTCATTATGCTTACTTTTCCTCTGAGACAAATTATTTTCTCGTACTCCCTGCTTCCAGGTTTGAGTCTCGAAAGAGTTTCAAGTGCTTTCTTGGCATTCCTCTCAAATACCTGTAATTCGCTAAGTACTTTCTGTTTATGTAGTTCCAACAGATTTCTTAGCGCTATATCTGGGTCGAGTGCTTGGAACTTCATTGGCCTACCTGGTACAGATACTATAAATCCTTTTGATTCAAGACTTGATAAAACATCGTATACGCGTGTATAAGGGATCCCACTTAGATCGCTTATTTCACTTGCTGTAGCAATTCCTCTTATTAGTAATGCTATGTATGCCTTAGCTTCATACTTATTCAAACCAATACTTGTCAGTAAGGAAACTATTTCCTCGCTCATGATATCATCCTTACTTGTTTAGTAAACAAGTTTTTCAGGCTCCTTGACCTCTATGCCGTGGTCTGTTAGTTCATATTCAAAGGAATTACGCGGATACCTTGTCCTTATACATCTTGTTATAGATAGTGTCCTTTTACCTGATATAGGATCTCTTTTGAGTGTTATAACGACATCAGGCAGTTGTTTTATAAAATTCTCTATGTAAGGACTTCTAACGCCTTCACTGTAAACGAGAATGTATATGCCATTGTATTTCCTTGCTTCAGCGTGGAGGCGTTCAATAAAACTTAGTATTTGTGATTTCCGTGCCATGAAGAGAACTGTTGATATATGTGAGAATACTAGTCTACAGGATTTTTGTCCAGTAAACACCTCTTTCTCTGCTATTACTATTGTCTTTAAGATCTCGTTTGGATCGAACGGATTCTCTATTATGTATTGTGCATCGCTTTCTACACCTACGCGAGGTGAAAACCCGTCAATAAATACAAGGTCTCCTCTATCGACAAAGGGTTTGACATTCATTTTGTACTTAAGCATATTAGCTATGAGATCTCTGGGAAAGGCATCGACAGTTACGTAAATAGCTTTTTCACCATTTAGGAGGCCTTTATACATTATTTGTTGTGCAAAAGTGTTTTTATTGGTACCTATATCACCTGTTATCAATACTGAAGCGGGCCGGGGAATCCCCCCTTCAAGGATTTTATCGAGTACAGGTATCCCCGTGGGAGCTCTTTCCAAAATTTCACCTAGTTTAATATAGTTACTAAAGTAAACTATTTTTATTGCGTTCTGTCAACTAATTACTGTATAGAAGTATTCACTTGTTGGTGAAAAAATTGAGTGGAAGAGTGGAACAGCCAGTTAAGAATCCTGTTGAGAAGTATCTCAACATTATAGGAATGCCTTTAGCGTTAATAGTATTCCTTGCCATACTATTCATGCCAACTCCAGAAGGATTAACAGTACAAGGACAACGTGCTCTCGCAGTGTTCTGGCTAGCTTTCATACTATGGCTAACAACACCTATACCAGTATGGTTAACGTCAATGCTTGCCATAGTATTGCTTGCCCTGACTGGTGGATGGGATTACAAGCAAGCATTCTATAGATTCGGAGAAGAAGTAATATGGCTAATGGTTGCAGCATTCATTATAGCTAGTGCGCTAGAGAGGACAGGTATAGGTAAAAGAATAGCCTACAAAATGGCTTATACATTCGGTAGAAAAGCTTCGACAGCCCTTCTAGGACTAATAATACTAAATGTTGTCCTAGCATTTGTTGTACCTAGCACCACTGCTAGAGCAGCAATAGTCTTACCAATAGCTCTTCTCATAGCGGAGGCTTATGGTGCGAAACCTGGTGAGAGCAGGTTTGGTAAATTACTAATGCTTCAGCAACCTGTTGCAAACAACTTAGCTACAGCAATGATCCTTACTGCTACAGCACCTCAGATAATGGCTTGGGGCTTTCTCTACACTATGGCAGGAGTAGAAATACCATGGTTAACATGGCTTGTAGCACAAGCGCCAATAATAATAATAACAATGATCCTCATGTGGATTATTGGTATGAAGTTATGGAAGCCTGAAGTCAAGGAGCCACTGGGAGGCTTAGAGAAACTAAAAGAAGAAATGGCTAAACTCGGTCCATTGACACGTGACGAGAAATCAGCTCTAGCAATATTTGCGCTAGTGTTATTCCTATGGGCTACTGACCAGTGGCATACACAGATATTCTTCGGGCTAAAGATACCATTTAGTGTTGTTGCAGTAATCGGTGCAATACTACTCTTCATGCCAAAGATAGGACCTCTCAAGAGCTGGAAAGATGCCAAAGTACCATGGGATTTAATGATCTTTAGCGCTGGAGCTTATGCAGTAGGTATAGCTATATCTGATACAGGCGCGGCACAATGGATGGCACGTAAACTAATTAGTGCAGCAGGACTAAGTGAAGGCGTAAACCCGTATATCGCTTATGCCATACTACTAGGTATAATGCTCTACATTCACATAATCTTCTCTAGCAAAACAGTAAGGACAGTAATATTCATACCATTGTACATTATTCTTGCACAAAGCTTAGGAATACCACCAGTAATGATAGCTCTTCCAGCAGCATTCGTTATCTCATGGACTATAAGCCTGCCATTCAACTGTAAGCCCAACCTAATCTACTACGGTACAGGATACTTCAACGTAACTGATGAGCTGCTCTACGGACTTATAGTATGTACTATAGGATACGTGCTATACCTAACAGTTGGCTGGGCATGGTTCAACTTCTTAGGATCAATAGGATTCATACCTGGATGGACAGGGTGATCGCGATGAAGGCGCGCTTACTAACAACATTCATAATACTCATGCTAGTAGTCTTAGCCATTACAGCACCTACAGTAACCTATGCAAGTTCCTCTAAGACAAGAATCAAAGGCGTTACCTATGAATTTGATGTAGAGAAGATAACAAAAATCGTAGACAAATCCACGGGCAAAAAATATGGTGCCATACTATTCAACCTAAAAATAACATTCAAGATAGCAAACTATACTGACACAGAACTAGTAGTACCAATAGGTATATCATTCGTATCCTCGAAGAAATACAATAAAGCCGTTGATGCCGAGCTCGTGTCATGCTCAGTAATCTATAAGGGCGAAAACATAGTATCATCAGCGAAATTCGTGACAAGCCAGCTATCCAGAGTAGAGATAACACTCAGTAAGCCCATAAATGGTACAGACTGGGCTACAGTCGAGATAGTTGTTAAAGGAATGGTGAAATCTACATCAAAACTATACGTAACAAGCGAGTACAAATACTATAAGGACTACAAGCCGATAAACGGGAAAATACTCTATGTGCCAATTACGAACTACTACTACGGCATAACCTGGGAGACAGACAAGGTAGATGGTGAAAAGGTACCAGGAATTAGAGTGATAGTCAAGGCTCCTGAAGGATGGAAGATAATGTATGCTCGTTCATCACTTTCATCAAAACTAAGATACATGGACATACATAGTATAGAAGAAAAAGATGGCAGGCATGTTGTGGAATTCTGGTACCTAAGCAGTAAGACAGTAAAACCAACGAAGTTCAAGCCAGCATCAACATTCGAAATAGAGGTAGGCTTTACACCAGAGACCAAGACAGAGGATCCTGTAGTCAAGGGTATCATGATAGCATTATTGCTTCTAGCATTGTTCTTCGCATGGTTCTATAGAGACGTATGGAAATACACGACAAGGAAAGTTATGTAGCGTAAAATATTTTAAATCAATAACTTTTTTCCCACTGGACACCCCCGATAGGAGTGAGGCTTATGACGCCAATCCATACGTCTCTTTACTTTCTTGGGGGGTATCGTGAGCAAGGTCGGTCGTGTTTAGCCCTTGAAGTAGATAACAACATTTACGTATTTGATGCAGGTATAAAAAAGACATATAAAGAAGGCTACTATGGCGAACCACCATATATTGATTTAATTGACCCCTCTAAAATTAAGGCATTATTCATTAGCCATTTACATGAAGACCATATTGTAATGGCGCCGTATCTCGTGAAAAAAGGGTTCAATGGACCAATATACATGAACAAGCCTACATACGAGCTTGGGTCAAAACACTGGTATAAATGGGCTAAAATCTTTGAAGAAGATGGTCGTAAAATCTATACACCTGAAGATGTTGATGAAACGAAAAAACTCGTTAAAATAATTAAAGAAGGAGAGAGTATTGACGAGCATAATATTAGAGTAAAGTTTTACCCTTCAGGACATGCTTTGGGTTCAACACTTATTGACATCGAACTAAGTAATGGCTACAATATACTATATTTGGCAGATATAGCTTTCGGATCCAATACACTTGTTGACCCCATTATACCTGACAAGAAATACAATATAGTGATTATTAATTCTTCTTATGGAGATAAAATAATTGATAGAAAGAACAGTGAAAGTATTTTTATTGAACAAGTAATTGATGTTGTGAGAAAAGGAGGAATAGCATTAATACCAGTAACAGGCATTGGACGGGGTCAAGAAACATTATCAATATTTTTAAAGTATATTGATCGCGTAAAGGAGATAAAAGACTTAGTGATATATATCGAGGACACCATAGAAAAGGGATTTGACGTATTTAAGGAGTACCAAGAATACATGAATCCTTGGTTTAAAAAAATAGTAAAGAAGAAGATTTACAAGAAAAAACCTATTCAAAGTTTTAAACAGGAGGAGATTAATGATATACTTAAGAATAGGCCTTCGGTTGTTTTGGCCACGGATCTAATGTTAATGGGTTTTTCAAGAAAAGTATTCATGAAAATAAAAGATGACCCTAGATCAGCCGTTTTCTTGACAGGCTATCAGGCACCTGGAACCTTTGGTAGGAAACTTGAAGATGCTATATCAAGTCAAGCGTTTGTGTATGATGGAAAAGTCGTTGTTTTTAAGTGCAAGATATTTGTCATTCCTATAAAAATGCATTTTGATTTAGTGGATAACTTAAGGACATTACAAAAATGTGGAGGTAATGAAATAGAATATGTTATTTTACATCATGGTGAAGAACCTAACTCTCTGAATTTAGCATATTGTTTGTCTAAAGTATTTGAGCCTTCAAAAATAGTTTTGCCTTCAGTTCCTTCAAGACTCTATATTCATGTAAGGTGATATAGAATGGTTAAGGCTGAGTGGAAACCTAAAGAAACCTATAGAGCCATTATTCTTATCCAGGACGGTGTCGGCGACAGACCTATTCCGAAACTAGGTAATAAGACGCCATTACAAGTTGCGAAGAAGCCTAACATGGATAATATTGCTAAGAAAGGAATAACCGGTATAATGGATCCTATTGAACCAGGTGTTAGACCAGGAACTGATACAGGACATATTGCATTATTTGGATATGATCCATACAAATATTATCCTGGAAGAGGGCCTCTTGAGGCAGCCGGCATAGGCGTTAAACTAGAACCCGGTGACGTTGCCATTCGTTGCAATGTTGCTACTGTAAAGGAAGAGGATGGTAGACTAATAGTTGTCGACAGACGTGCAGGAAGAATACGGGGCGAGCATGTCAAAATACTTGTTGATGCACTTAATAGTTCTATCAAAGAAGTTGATGGAGTGAAAGTAGAGTTCTATCCCGCTACAGAGCATCGTGTAGTATTAGTTCTTAGAGGAAAGGATTTGTCGCCAAAAATAAGCGATTCTGATCCCGGGACGGCGCAAGAAGGAAATCCTGTAAAGAAGGTTGTTCCGCTCGACGATACTGAGGAGGCGCGTAGAACTGCTGAGGTAGTCAATAAGATAATAGAGATGGCTTATAGAACACTTAAAGATCATCCTCTTAATAAAGAACGTGTTAAAGAGGGCCTTTTGCCTGGCAACATAATAATAACGCGTGGGGCAGGAATGGTTCCACGGGATCTGGTTCCATTCCCGAAGCTATTTAATGCAACAGCATTTATTGTTGCAGAAGAGGCCACTGTTGTTGGAGCAGCACGTATCTTTGGTATAGAGGGAACTATACCAGAGGGCTCGACGGCCAATTTAGATACTGATCTCGATGCAATATATAGGGAAGTTATGAAGGCTTATGACAAAGGCTATGAGATTATATTTATTCATATCAAGGGGCCTGACATAGCTGGTCACGATAATAATCCTAAAGGTAAAATAAAAATTATTGAGAGAACAGACAAAATGTTAGGGAAGATACTCAAAGAGATAGATAGAGATAAAACAATAATAGCACTTGCAGCAGATCACTCAACGCCTTGTCTTGTAAGGGATCATAGCGGTGACCCTGTTCCTGTGGCGATTGCTGGTCCCGGTGTTAGAAGAGACAATGTAAAATCTTATGATGAGTTCTCATGTATGCATGGTGGGTTAGGTAGGATTAGAGGTACGAGCCTCATAAGAATAGTATTGGATCTAATGAATAAGCCGCTTAAGTGGGGTGCATGATCCAAATAAGTAATAATTAATCGTTCTTAAATAATTCTAGAACTCTCTTCACCTCATCTTCTATATCATATTTTTTAGCAAGTTCTAGGGCTTTTTTTAATGAGTTATATGCTATTTCTTCTACGTTATAACCCTGAGCCCTATATCTCATGCCTTGCAGGTATGTTGCAAGTAGATCTGATATCTTTGCAACTATTGCTTCAATAGTCTTTCCTTCAATATACTCTTTAAATAGCCTAGATAATACACTAATATGGCATTCTTCATCTACGATTTCAGCTTCTATTTTTTCTTTAATGGAGCCTATTTTATTGCTGAAAGCCTTAACTATATCGCCAATAAATGCTTCAGCAATATCATGTACTAACGTTAATGAAATAGCCTTTAGTGGATCAATATTCTTATTGTTCTCTTTTATGTTGGAGCTTATTAATAGAGATATTATAGCTGCTTCAAATGAGTGTTCAGCTACTGTTTCAGCAACTGATGGGGGCACTCCTCTTAGCAGCCATCCGGTACGGGGAAGATTCTTTAGTGATGCAATGAAATCTTTTGGCATAGTATGCATCCTCTCTCGACTGCTGGGTATCTTGTTTTAATTAAGAGGTTGGATTATTTATTTTGTAGATTCTATATATTGATAGTTTAGGTGGAGTAAAATGGGCAACAAACAGTTTACTAACGTTAATGAATGTATTAAAGTCAAGGAGGTTAATATAAACGGCAAGTTACTAATAGGTGTAGAGATAGACCTCCCTGGTGCACCCTTAATTCTCTTGAAGGGTAGCAAAGGATTTGTAATGTGTGGATATCTTGACATTACTACCGTTAACAAGTTAGGTATAGTTGCAGCACGAGTATCCGGGGTTAAATCTGTTGAAGAGCTTTTAGAAAAAGAGATAGCTATGGCATCAGAAAAAGCTATTGAAGTAGGGGTAAAGCCTGGTAAAAAAGTTCTTGACATAGTAGATCTTATTGCCTAGGATAATATGGTATTGTGCCAAAAGAGCTATTACATAGATAGTTGTAAACGAAGTGTTGTTTGTAGAGGCGGTTAAGTTGAAGACAAAAATACTCGTCACAATAGGTCCCTCGTCTGCAGACGAGGATACTATTAGATCTTTTATGAGAGAAGGTGTGGCGGGGTTCAGAATAAATTTCAGCCATGGAGAACCAAGTGTATGGGATGAGTATATAAAGATGATACGGAGCGTAGAGGAAGAATATGGTGTTAATGTAGCCTTAATAGGCGACCTTAGAGGGCCACAGATACGTGTTGGCGATTTTAGACAGTTCAAGATAAGGAAAGGAGAACAGATACGACTTGTATACGGTGAGAAAACAGAAGAAGAAAAAACTATTCCCGTGAATAATCGTCGCGTCTTCGAAATACTTGATACAGGAGACCTAGTCCTACTTGACGATGGGAAGTTAAGATTCCATGTATATGATGTAAAAGGTGAAGAAGCTATACTACTGGCTTTAAATGACGGGATAATCAGTCCTCGAAAAACATTGATTATCTCAGGTAAAGACCTAGGCTTACCTGTTTTAACACAATACGATGTGGAGTGTGTAGAGTATGCTATATCTAGGGACATGACCTATCTTGCTCTTAGTTATGTAAGAACAGCCAAGGACGTCAATACATTGAAGGAACTGCTTGAGAAACGCGGTAGAAGAGACATCGGTGTTATAGCCAAGATAGAGACGAGAGAAGCATTACGTAATCTATCCTCTATACTGAAAGAAGCTGATGCATGCATCGTTGCAAGAGGAGATCTTGGTATGCATTATAGTTTAGAAGAAATACCGATGCTACAGAAAAGAATAGCGCGTGAAGCCATAAGGTATGGGAAACCAGTTATCGTTGCAACACAGCTTCTTGAATCAATGGTGTCTAATCCTCAGCCAAGTAGGAGTGAGATAGTAGATATAATGAATGCTGTTAGAGACCATGTAGACGCCTTACTGCTTACAACCGAGACAGCAGCAGGGAACTATCCTGTAGAGGCTGTAAGATGGCTAAAAAGAGTTGTGAGGAAAGCCGAAAAACTTGTTGAAGAAGAGAACATCTATCCCTTGGTTAGGCAAGAAGAAGCAGGTAGTATAAGGGATAAGTTTGCAAAAGGACTAGTATTAATGGCTGAAAGCCTGCGATCAAAAATAGTAGTCTATACAAAAACAGGCTTTATGCCATCTAGACTATCTAGGCTAAGACCTAGAGTTAAAGTATTAGCTGGAACAAATAACTCGTCTCTAGCGAGAAAACTATCGATATACTATGGTGTTGAACCTTTTGTAGTAGGAAGACCTGGACAAGACTACGATTATGAACAGGGATTGAAGTTATTGTATGAGAAACTTGTAGGAGAAGGAAAACTCGATTATGGCGATATAGTATTACAGACTTATGGTAGGAGAGAAGAAGTACTCTACGTAGTCAAGATAGTTCATGTAATCTAATGAGGTTAAGAATTAAAAGCTCGGTAAAAACCTAAGAAGTATGGTGACAGGCCGCCGTAGCTCAGCCGGTAGAGCGCCGGCCTCGTAACGGCCTTCATATAGGAATGCCGAAGTCGTCGAGAAAGCCGGTGGTCGCGGGTTCAAATCCCGCCGGCGGCTCCATTCCTCAAGTTTTTCAAAACAAATCCAGCATTTGTATAATTGGCAAGTTCTTCAACAAGTAAGTACTATGAATGAGATAATGATGAAGTTTGAGAAAAAGAATAGATTTATCTGGATTAGTAGTTTACTGTTTTACTGCTTCAAGAGCTTTTAAGGCCATATCCTTTATAACATTGTATGGCTCTTTTGCTTTAACTATCGCTGATGCTACGAGGACTCCTAGTGTACCAAGTTTTATTGCTGCGTAGACGTCATCTCCTTTGCTTATGCCTGCGCCAGTTAGTATTATGACGTCTTTATTGACTTTTCTTATCATCTCGACACTACGCGTTATTACCTCTGGTTTAGCTTTTGATACAGGGATGCCTGTACCTATAAGTTCTGGGGGCTCGACAGCAACTATATCGGGCTCTAGGACAGCTACAGCAGCTCCCGTTTCAGGTACATCGGCACAGACAAGGGTTTTTAAGCCAAGAGATTTTGCCTTCTTTATGAGCTTGTTTATATCAGCTAGTATTAAGCGGTGTTCACTGTGATTTAACAATATTCCGTGAATACCGGCATCTTTCAGCCCCTCTAGAGGTAAGTATCCTGTATGGGCACCTGGGTCAATGGGATCAGCATGCTGTGCAAAGACGAGTATATCTGTACCCTTTACAACGTCAAGAATTGTTTTCAGTTCTGTTGCAGGTGGTATGAGTATTATTTGAATGCCTGTTTCCTCCCAAACCTTCTTTGCATCTTTCGCTATTTTAATTGCATGTTCTCCGAAAGAATATGGATAATATGCCTTATAGTTCACGGCTACTATGGGGGTCTTCATATGATCACCTTAGCGTATATACTTTAAGAAAATAAGGTATTTCTGTGGAAAAAATAGTGTTGTGAACATTTATCTTATTTAAAGCATTGAACTCTTTTCTTTGTGGATTCCTTTAGGTGCTTCTGAGATCTTCTGGAACCTGTCCTTGAGCTTCTCTAGGACACCTGGTAGTGTTGTGTACTCCATTTCTTCGGGCCCTAGTCTGTGAGGCATGAATGGACCGTGTCTCCTGATATACTCGGCAATCTGTTGTGCAAGTCTTCTGGTCTCGTCAAAGGCTACGTCGTCGAATAGGTCTGCTGGACCAATTAGTCTTCCGTTCTTTATCTGCCAGCCAAGGGCAATAACTCTAGGTGGTCCATCGAATCTAGTACACTTTGCATATCTCTGTGGTACTGGCATTAGTGGTCCATGGTGGCTTCCTCTCATCCAGCCGGCTACTAGGTGTGGGAACGCGAAGGCTTCTAGTACTTCGCCTACAGCTGGTAGACCGTGTTGTGCTCTGACAATAGCTACGGGGTCATCTTTGCCGACATACCTGCCTGCTATAAGGTTTAGTCTCTCAGTGCTTACCACGGCTGCTTGTAGTCCATCACTCTTTCTATATACAGCCTTTATCACGTAACGACCAGGGGTACCTATCAGTGCGAGGATATCATACATTTCTTCGGGAGCACTTAGCTTTACTACTCTACCCTCGAATACATCGAATATCTCGAAGATGAATCCATCATGCATCTTGGGGTCTATTACTAGTCCGGCTGTGTTAAACGGATCTGCGAATACACGGAAGATTGGAAGGTTGAATGCGCCAGGCTCGGTTTTGTCTGCATGGAATGTTATTACTGGCTCGCTTGGTCTTTCCTCAAACTCTATTTCAGCTACGCCGGGACCCATTCCTCTAACGTTTCCTGAGAAAGCCTCACTCAATAGGTCTTGGCCTGCAGCGTAGAGACCTAGTTCTCTAGCTACTTTAGCGGCTTCTTTGAATGCTTCCCAGGCCAGACCGTGTATGTCTGGGCTGTCAACACCTTTCTTATGAGTCATGATGAGCTGTATGTCGTCACCAACATGTGTTACATAGAAGTCTATAATGATGCCCTTTCTCTTGGCTTCGGCTAGAACTTTTGTTGCAGCAGCCATTGTATCGGGGTGTGCAATGTGGTGTCCGGCAAGACTACCAATATCAGCCTTGATTATGGAGAGGGTTATTCGTTCTCCCATTCAAAAACACCTACCTGGAATGTTCTTTAGGACAAAATATGGGTGAGGGGGTATATTAACTATTCTCGATCCTCAATTGCTTGTTAAAAATAGTGTTTAAGTGGGAATAGTGTGGTATTGAACCCTATTTAAACAACTGTTTAAATAAGCCTATTCTTCCTTGGCAAATTGAGGTTGTTCAATAAGATAGTATTCGCCGATACTCTTTTGATAGCGATCAAGATATGAACCTGGCTTATTAACCCTAGGCCTACCTGTTTGAGGATCACGTCTAAACGTTATATCAAGGTCTCTAAGAAGCTCGTTGAACCCTCTTCGTAAATCACAGGGTTTTCTCGCATATCCTCTAATACCGGGTTCTCCTCCAAACACCATTACTCTATCACTTACATAGTTTTGTAACATAAAGTCATGCTCTACTACAAAAGCAGCAACACGTTTCTCCTCAATGATTCTTCTTATTACGCGTGCTATAGCTAGTCTTTCCTCGACATCAAGATAGGCCGAAGGCTCGTCTAGTAGATAGAGTTGTGCGTCTCTTGAAAGCGTTACAGCTACAGCAAGTTTCTGGAGTTCACCACCGCTAAGCTCATCGACCCTTCGGTCGAGCATTTTATTTAGTCCAAGTTTTCTTATAAGCTCACTGTAAATCCATGATGTAGGATTCAATGCTTGTTGATTGGCTTCTCTGAGATTTTCTGCAACAGTTTCTCCCGGGAAAATTTTTGGCGACAGTTCTTGTGGTTTGTAGCTTACTTTCTCAACGGTTATGAGTACTTCGCCTTCATCCGGCTGTAGCTCGCCACTTAAGATCTTTATAAACGTGGTCTTGCCTATACCGTTGGGGCCTATTATACCGATTACTTCTCCTTTATAGATTTCTCCCTCCTCGACAACAAGACTGAATCCTTTACCATAGTCTTTCCTTAATTTACCCCATTTACTCAATGGGTATTCTTGTGTAGGCTTCGATTTTTCTGATACTGTTATATTAAATACAATTGCTTCACGTCTTATTCTCATATTCTCGGCAGGTAGGTATCCTTGGAGATAATGATTGATCCCTACTCTTACACCATAGGGTTTAGATACTATACCATAAACACCAGGCTCACCAAAAATTACGACAATATTGTCTGAGATGTAGTCAAGTATGGTTAGATCGTGCTCTATTACTGCAATATATACTTTATTGACGGGTAGGAACTCATGGATCGCTCTCGCTATACGAAGTCTCTCTTTTACATCAAGATAACTACATGGCTCGTCGAAAAAGTACGCGTTTGCATCTTTCACGATAACGGCTGAGATAAGGAATTTCTGTAATTCGCCGCCACTTAATTTCCTGACATCTCTATCAGCTATCTTGTTTAGACCCATGTACTCGATGACATCCTTATAAATGCCTCTCTCATCAGCTTTTTCTAGTAATTCCTTTACAGTTCCTTTAAGCATACGTTTAGCTAACTCAACGTATTGTATCTTGACAACTGCCTTGATCTTTTTTTCTACAAGCTTCTTGAAATAGGTTTGAAGTTCTGTCCCCCTAAAAGCACGAATGATTTCATCCCAATCAGGCGGGTTATCGTATTGGCCTAAATTGGGTTTCAGCATTCCTGATAGTATCTTTATGGATGTTGTCTTGCCACTTCCATTCCTGCCTATTATACCAAGTACTTTGCCTTCTCGTAGGATGGGAAGATTATACAATTTAAACATGTTCTTCCCATATCTATGTACCACATTTTTCTCTAGTTCATCAGGAATGTTTACTATTGATATTGCATTAAATGGACACTTTTTTACACAAATACCACAACCCAAGCAAACATCTTCGTTTATAACGGCTCTCTTGTTATCTGGAGAAAGCTCTATTGCTTTTTTTATTCTACTTGTTTTATTCACAGGACAGAATCTAATACACTCTAGGTTACACTTGCTTGGTTTACAGTAGTCCTTATCAATTACAGCAATTCTAGCCATAATTAATCCACCAGTATTAGTCGATAAAGTCTATACTTAAGTAGCGGTATACTAATTACCCTCTTTTAGAAGATTATTCACACAGTATTTAAGCTATGATGAGTGGTGACGGCACGGATCAAGTGATGAACGGAATAAAGGCGCTGAGCATTCTCTCAAATACATAACATTATATAGTATTGACTATAACTATTGAAGAACATATGTAATTCTTGTAGAACATTAGCGACGAGATTTGATGTAGTTTTGTTAATAAGAAGTGCTTATGTGTTCGGAAATATAAGCGTGTTTTGACCGGACATGGCACTCATTCGTTTCACTAATTTAATCGCTTTCTCCAGCTTCTTCTGATTCAAATGATTCAAGGAATACCTCATAGTATTCTTGAAGCAATTCGCGTTCTTCTGGTGTAAGTGCTCTTCTGGTACCTTCTGTTGCTTTTGCTGTAACAACACGCTTCTCTTCTTCAACCTCGTAGCCTATCCTATAACGTTTCTCCTCTTCTTTGCGCATTCCTATCTTGTATCCACACTTAGTGCACTTCAGGTAATTCTTATTGTTTTCTTTTATAGGAACCATTAGTCCACCACACTTGGGACAGAATTTTACCAACATTTATCACCGTATTGTTTTCTCGGAGAGATACATTTTAGTCCTAATGGTTTAGGTGTATATCTCCTATATATACTTAACACGCATTTTAGCTAAAGCAATGCATATAAAACCTATTTCAATGATTTTTGTTCATATGAACAGCTATCACCTCAAGATAAATTTTTATTCCCCAGTCATGAGGTTTATCCTAGAGGAAAAGAAAGACATCAGGTGAGTGGAAAATGGTTGTGTTCGAGGAGGAATGGTGGGAGGAAGAAGAGGAACCGGAAGAAGAAGAGTGGTGGGAAGAAGAGGAAGAGTGGTAGGACGATATAGTAACCCATTAGATTTTATTATAATTAGTTAGATTATTTGTTCAGTCACTTGGTTTCACAATAAGTTTCACGAAGAGTTTTTGTTTGATAAACCTGTTCAATAATATGTTCTGGCAATAAACTCGGATATCTTAGAAATAATCTTTTTCTCAAGATCGATCTTAGTTTTAAATGATTTCGTATCCACATTGTATATACTTGCAAGTATACTGTAATCAATGTTTGTTGGCCATGCTACTTTAGAGCATGTTTTCTCAAGAATTATATTGTTATGGCAACTTTGATGATCTTGACACATACAACTGAACAGCACATAGGAGCGTTTATTCCTGAATTCTTTGATCAATCTTATTATTTCTATTAGTTGCTTCTTAGCGTAAATAATGCTTAATAATAGTAGAGGTTTCTTCTTAATCCTTATCTTTTGGGCTTTTTTCAATACTATATCCCAATAATAAATTATGCCCGTGGCACATACCGTTATTGGAGGTATAATGTTTTCAGGAATTACAGCATATACAATATTATTTTTTTCTTCAATAGACTTATCGATAAGATCGATCAATTCATCGGTATCAACGTTTTCACAAGAGAATAATCTAGCGTATATAAACATATTATTCTGTAATTTAAACAATATTTCTCCACTTGATGGGTTCATCTCAAGGGTTTCTGGCAGCGAAATAGAGTATTGGTTGAACATGGAGTATCACGTCTTGATATTTAACCATTGAATGCCTTTGTCATTAGTTCAATATTAAATTATATTTAAGGTTAATTGAGAATCTGTTTAAAGAATAATTATTTTTATCTTTGTTGGCGCTCACGTATTTTTACCAAATGAGTGATATATCCTGCGATCTTGTTTCTGAGTTTTTTACTATCCACGTCTAATAACTTCTTTACTACCTGTTTGTTATGCTCGAAATCTCTTGTAAACAAATCTGGGTATTTCTCTAATAGTTCTCTTGCAGTTCTCTTAATGATACTGATCCTAACTTTTCCCATATTATTCACCCGTGTTTTAGTACACTTTGTTGTGGATAGTTGGCTCCAGATGCTAGAGTTTGGTGTATAGAGGTATTTAGTTGTTACTTTATAAATTTGATTTACTTGAATGTCTTGTATTTGTGTGAAAAATATTGATTAGCAGATAAGTTTATATAGAAGCACTTTCATGGATTCTCTTGGAATATAGGATTATGGTCTTCTAAGGGTGACGAAGATGGCTGTGGAGCCTATGGGTGTTCCTGTACTCATACTTAAAGAGGGTACACAGAGAACAGCAGGGCGTGATGCATTAAGAACAAACATTATGGCTGTAAGAGCTGTTGCAGAGACTTTAAGAACAACATATGGTCCCAAAGGCATGGACAAAATGCTTGTTGACGCTCTCGGTGATGTCACAATAACTAATGATGGTGCAACAATACTCGATAAAATGGATGTACAGCATCCAGCAGCTAAGATGCTTGTACAAATAGCTAAAGGTCAGGATGAAGAGGTAGGTGATGGTACCAAGACAGCTGTAATATTTGCAGGCGAGCTACTAAAGCATGCAGAGGAGCTTCTTGACAAAAACATTCACCCAACAATAATTGTAAGTGGTTACAGGAAAGCTCTTGAGGAAGCAATAAAGTTCATCTATGAAATTGCTGAGCCTATTGATATCAATAACGATGAAATCTTGAAGAAAGTTGGTAAAACCTCGCTTACAAGCAAGGCTGTACATGGTGTACGCGAGTACTTTGCCGAAATAGCTGTAAAGGCAGTGAAACAAATTGCTGAGAAACGTGGTGACAAGTACTACATTGACCTAGACAATATACAGATCATAAAGAAGCATGGTGGAAGCTTACTCGATACCCAACTAGTCTACGGTGTTGTCCTCGATAAGGAGGTCGTTCACCCTGGCATGCCTAGGAGAGTTGAGAAAGCCAAGATTGCACTACTAGACGCACCACTAGAAGTAGAGAAACCAGAGATCGATGCTGAGATAAGAATTACTGACCCATCACAGATGAGGGCATTCCTACAAGAGGAAGAGGAAATTCTAAAGAAGATGGTTGAGAAGATTGCTGGTGTTGGTGCTAATGTTGTGATTTGTCAGAAGGGTATTGATGAGGTTGCTCAGCACTTCCTTGCCAAGAAGGGCATACTAGCAGTAAGAAGAGTAAAGAGATCAGACATGGAGAAACTAGAAAGAGCAACAGGAGGAAAAATCGTAAGCAACATTGACGACCTCAAACCAGAGGATCTAGGTGAAGCAGAACTAGTAGAAGAGAGGAAAGTTGGAGAAGACAAAATGGTGTTCATTGAGGGCTGCAAGAACCCCAAGGCAGTAAGTATTGTTGTGAGAGGAGGTCTAGAAAGATTAGTTGATGAAGCAGAGAGAGCACTTAGAGACAGCCTTGCAGCGGTTGCAGACGCAATAAGAGATGGAAAGATTGTAGCTGGCGGCGGAGCTGTTGAAATGGAGTTAGCTAGACATCTAAGAAAGTTTGCCACCAAAATTGGAGGTAAAGAACAACTAGCAATCGAGGCATTCGCTAGATCACTAGAAGGACTAGTTATGGCACTTGTTGAGAACGCCGGTTATGACCCCGTTGAGATCATTATGAAACTTAGAGCGGCACACGACGATCCTAAGAACAAATGGGTTGGAATCAACATATTCACAGGCGACCTAGCAAACATGATGGAGCTAGGAGTCATTGAGCCAGTAAGTGTTAAAGCAAACGCCTTAAAGGCAGGAACCGAAGTAGCTACATTGATCCTAAGGATAGACGATATAATTGCTGCGTCAAGAGCTGAAAAGAAGGAAGAGGAGAAGAAAGAAGAGAAAGGAGAAGAAGAGTAAACACAACTAGATAAATTTCTAGTCCTTTAATATAGCATAATATAGTTTTTTAACATATTATCCTTCTCCGAATGGCTCAATTTTGACGAGTACAGGAGTCTTGTAATCAACTGTATATAATATTGCCTCACCAGGATTAAGGACAGGAAGTATTTTCTCATACTCATATGTGATTTTTGTTATTTTTCTTATAGTTTCGAGATCCTGTTCCGATCTTATTGAGTGTATTATTTTTGTTGCAGAGTTACTCATAAGGCCCTCAAATATACTTGATGGAGACTGTGATACTGATATTATACCTATCTTAAATTTCCTTACTTCTGCCACGAGTTTAGATAAGAAGCTTGATGTAGATTTTCTTGGAAAGATGTTATGAGCTTCCTCTATTATTAATAACAGTTTTTGCCTTCTACTTCTTATTTGGTAATCTAAGATTGTTTTTAGTAACAATAGTGTATATGTTTTTCTTAATATTACGTTGCTTATTAAGCTCACATCTACTATTATAGGTGACTTATTAAAGGCAAGGATATCTTCCATGCTTGTATGTTTACTGAATAAGTATCTTCCTCTAGTTAATACGGAAATTTTTCTTAGTAATGCCATCTTTACTTCTCTTATCCAATTACTGTTTTCGTTGATACTCTCAATGCTAGTCAATAGATAATCTATAGGATTTCTTGTCGTAAACGTAGTATCCTTAATCTTTTCAAGAACCTTATATAAGAGGTAGGATTGGGGTTCTGTTAGTTCGAATACTTCTTCGAAAACATCCATTAAATCAATAATAGATTTACTTGTATCTGATAATGGATTTATAGCAATGTCTATACCTGGTCGCATATACTTGTGCCTTCTAATTAACTCTTTATACTCGCCGTGCCAATCAATGATTATCGTCTTAACTTCATTGTTGAAATCATTTAGTGTATAATACAAGTTGTTGATAAGAGTTGCTACAGTTGTTGTCTTTCCGCTGCCTGTTGCACCAAGTACTAATACATGCTGCATTAGCGTGTCTATAGTTATACCAATATATCCTGTGTAGTCGGAGTTAATTGGTTTCCCCAATGGAATAATCTTTTTCGACAGTGGATTTATATTAACTATTATTTTTTGAACAGGATATTTTATTGTAGAACGAACAAAGTACTGGTTAATAAACAAAATGTTCATTTGTCTTCGAAAAAATAACTTCTTTATGGGAAGAATTATTTGTAATCCTTTACGGGGAGAAGCAGTTTCCTGGATCTCTAGGTGGTTAAACCTGCTTTTCACAAAACCTTTTATTATGTCCCGTTCTTTTTCGAGTTCTTCAACACTCTTGGAGATAATAACTATGTAACCCTCGTAATTGCCTTTCCTCGCGTAGGATAGAGTAGCGTAGATAACATTACTGTTCTCTTTCGATCTATTATGTATGAATTTCATTAACTCGCTAATCTCTTTGTTTATCTCTTCTTCTTTCGCATAAGCGTCTTTCATTATTTTAATGTATTTGTAGTGATAGGTACCGATATTATAGTTATTAAATTCATTAATGAAATCTTTACTATATTCCGGTTTTATCATACGCCCCCTATAGATTATACTTGCCGTTTATAAAACGTTATTTAGACAACTTCTTGATCCCGATATAATATTTCTCCACAACATTAATGTCTTTTAAAAGCTCATCATTCTTTGTCTTAACAATTAATAAAAGCCCTCCTATCGAGATAACAGCACGTGAAATAGTTTCTTCTCCTGTTTCTATTTTTGTTTTCGATACAACATAACCAACACCACAAAAATCATAGTCGTTAATACATTGTTCCTTGTCAATGCCTATGTTGATTTCTGTTTTGGTGTTCTTTTCTAGAGAGAAAATATTCTCAGGAAGCTCTATTACTACTTCAGTATCACTATCCTCACAATAATTCCTTGTAACACCAGGCATTCTCAGAGGTTCTTTGTTCTTTACAGTGCATTGTATAACCAATGTCAATACGTAATTACCTCCACCCAATGATCGTGAGTACATGTATTTCCATTGAAGATGGTAAATGTCTGCCTAATATTTATTCTTTCTCCCGTATCCGTAATTTCCAAATATCCCTTCTGTTCTTAAAGGGTTTAGAGGTGGTTGTATGAGTGTAGCTGATGCAACAAGAAGACTCATATCGGAATTGCTTCTAATGCTTGACAAAAAAGTAACTGTTGTCTTAACCAATGGCAAGAAATATGAGGGGATCTTAATAGGGTTTGATCATCCGTCAATTAATATAATGTTGGCCTCAGCAAGTGATACCACTGGCAAGAAATATCCCAAGATATTAATCAAAGGAGAGTCTATTTCTGAAATAATGATAACTGAAGAACCATTATTTGATCCAAATGAATTTGCCGAGTATCTCGTTAAAGAACTACATCTAAGGCAAGATGCTGTTAAAGTTGTTCCAGAAGCAGGAGCTGTGATAGTATATGGGAGGATAAAAGTCACAGAAAAGGGTGTTGAAGGAACAGGTGCGATGGCACAAACGATCTATGAGGTCTATCAAAGATATATTGATATGAGGAAAAGTAAGCTCCAGGGTTAATGACGTATTGACATACTACGAGATCAAAGATATTGACTTGGCTGCAAGAATAGGAAGATTGAAGACGAAGTCAGGAGTATTTGAAACACCATATCTCTTTCCAGTAATAGATCCTATACGTCAAGAAGTAGAGCTAGATACAGTTAACAAGATAGGCTTCAATGCTATAATCACAAATGCTTACCTGTACTATAGAAGAAGTAGAGGAAGGGCTAAAGATATACATGAGTATCTCCGCTGGAACAAGCCAATAATGACTGATTCAGGTGGATACCAGGTACTTGAATACGGTGATGTAGAAGTAACTAACAAGACCATTGTTAGTTTCCAAAAAGAGATAAATGTTGACATAGGCGTTATCTTGGATATTCCAACTGGGGCTAACATGGATTATAAACAGGCACTCGAAGCAGTAAATGAAACATATAAAAGAGCCTGGGAGGCATTACCGATAATTCAAGAGAGTTCTACGCTATGGGTATTTCCCATACAGGGAGCACCATACAGGGATCTTGTAGTTAAATCAAGTATTATGGCTTGGAAACTCCCCTATCATATTCATGCGCTCGGTAGCCCTACTGTTTTGTTGGAAAGATATGAATATTCTAGTTTAATTGAGCTAGTCGCGCTAGCACGCATGCATCTACCACCTCATAGACCTCTCCACGTGTTTGGTGTAGGGCATCCAATGATAATACCATTTCTTGTCGCTTTAGGAGCTGATTTATTTGATTCTGCATCGTACATACTCTATGCTAGAGACAACAGGTACATGATTGAAGGTGGAACAAAAAGACTTGAAGAACTAGAATATTTCCCTTGTTCATGTCCCGTATGTAGTCGATATACTCCCAAGGACTTGCTAGAAAGAAATCCCAGGGATAGAGTGAAATTGCTTGCTATGCATAATCTCTTCATGTTAAAAAGGGAGATTGATACAGTGAAGCAAGCTATTAAAGAAGGCAGGCTATGGGAGCTTATTGAAGAGAGATCTAAGTCGCATCCAAGTCTTCGTGATGCATTTAACGTCTTAAAGAAATACTCTGAAAAATTACTTGCAAAATATACACCATTATCCAAAGGCTCTGTTTCAGCAATGCTATTCTATGATTACGACACTATATATAATCCTAAAGTGGGTTTATTTATTGATAATATAAAGAAATGGTTTCCTAGAAGGTATAATGAAATAGTGCTTATTCCTGCGGTAGAGAAGCCCTATAGGGCGCAGGATTTTGTAAAGAAGATAAGTAATTTAGAAAACAAGGATAAGATGTTTTATAATTTATTTTTAGGATTAATACCATGGAACCTGACAGAGACTTATCCTGTATTCCAGCATGAAGAACCGAGATACGTTGATGATGAAAGGCTCTGTAAGTATGCTGCAAGTATAGCTGCAGAATACATTATAAAGAATAACTATAGTACTGTAGAAATAATTGTTGTAGACGATATATTATGGACCAAAAAGTTTGCTGAAGAACTACGTAATAAATTGTATGTTAAAGGTGTAAATGTTATAGAAATTGTGACTACATGTACATCGGGTGCTGTTTCTCACCAGTTTCAGCTTCGTAAACCTTCTTAACTAATTCTTTTTCTTTGCTTTCAAGTTCTTCTATGATTTTTGCTTCTTTATATAATTCAGATACGTCAATGGGTATTCCCGTGATTTCTGATATTATATTAACTGCTATGGCAGTAGCACGCGGGTCGGCTCTATAGGGTTCAGCGTAGGGGAATATTGCTACGCCAGGAATGCTTTCTATTTCAGCAAACATCATTGTAAGAGCTAGTGGCCCAACAACATGTCTTTCTTCTAATATTGGTGCATTGAGTGAACGCTTAGTACCGCCCAACGGGATCCATCGATATTTCTCATTGGGATCCTCTTTAACTGAAGGATCAAGGCCTCCTACGAGGATTACTTCTGAAACGTATATCTTCTTAAGCCAACTGATTACTGTTTCAGCATAGTCTGTTCTTTCTCGTGCATGAGGGAATCCATGGTTTACGAGTACAATGAGTTTCTTGTTATTGATGTTCGAGTAATATATTTCAAACGGGAATATTAGGCCAGAGCTCTTGGTGTAAAATGTTGTTTCTGGGACATAGCGTGTTCTTATAAACCCTATTCTCTTCATCTTAAGGGCATATGCGATATGTCTTGAAGTTAAGTATCCTACTAAACCAAATCCTGCAAAGCCTGTTATGAATACGGCATTCCTTAGTTCCTCGGGGTCTACATCTTTTTTCAATACAATACTTACACGGCGCACTATTCTTCCACACTCCTGATACTTTCTCTTACACGTATTACTTCTCCCCGGCTAAATAGTGTAGCTATCCAGCCGGGGAGAAGCGCTTTCCCTACAGCCAATAAGTTCCAGTCTTCGTCTACAACGAGAACTTCGTCATGAGGTTTTATGCTAGGATCCATGAATACTATATGTGGAGCAAATACGTTACCTCCCTCAGCTATGAATTGAGCGTATTTGTTTGATACCATTACACGTAGAAAAGGTTTTTCTAAGATATTGTTTAACCTTATTCCGCCATGGATTCTCAATAATAATCTATAATCACTTGCCCTAATTGTTGCAATGACTTTTCCTTCGAGTAGGATGGCCCTAATTCTATAAGTCCTAGGAGATCTTATGACTAGTATGTTTTCTGGAATGAATTTCTTACCAACACCCCTAAATTGAAAAGATGCTATTGCACGTAAGTCCTCTATTTCTTCGGGTGACGGTTTTGTTATTTTTCCCTGCAGCATTATTTCGGTCCTCGTTATTGGAATAGATTGTTATCTTTCTTGAGTTCAACACCGAATCTGCGTATATCGCTCTTCGATTTAATCTTCTTAATGGCGTTTATGAAGTCCTCCATCTTTACTTTTCTTCTATTACTCCTTAGGGCATTGTATCCTGCTTCAGTACATATGGCTTTTATTTCGGCGCCTGTAGCTCCTTCTGTTAGTTTCGCTAGCAAACTAATGTCTACGTCTTCATCTAGCTTCATCTTTCTCGTGTGTACCTTGAATATCTCTATACGTGCCTCATAATCAGGCAAAGGCACCTCAATTAATCTGTCAAACCTGCCTGGCCTCAATATAGCTGGGTCAAGTATGTCTATTCTGTTAGTTGCCGCTATCACCTTTACTTTATCGAGAGGACGGAACCCGTCTAATTCAGCTAGAAGTTGCATGAGTGTTCTTTGTACTTCTCTTTCTCCACTAGTGCCTATGTCGAGTCTTTTTGCAGCTATTGCATCGATTTCGTCTATAAATACTATTGATGGAGCTTTTCTTCGAGCGAGCTTGAATACTTCTCTAACTATTCTTGCGCCTTCTCCTATGAATTTCTGTACTAGTTCGCTGCCAACGATGCTAATGAATGTAGCATTTGCCTCGCGTGCTACAGCTTTTGCGAGAAGAGTTTTGCCGCAACCAGGAGGTCCATAGAGTAGCACTCCCTTTGGAGGCTCTATGCCTATTTCTTCGAAAAGCTCTGGATGCTTAAGAGGTAGTTCAATAGCCTCTCTAAGTTCTCTAATTTGTTCTTTAAGTCCGCCAATATCGTTAAATGATACATTGGGCCGCTCTATAACTTCCATAGATCTTACATAAGGGTCTTCTCTTTCAGGAAGTACTTCAACTATTGCTGAGCCACGTTGATTCAATGCGACATGAGTTCCTGGAAGCAGTTTTGATTTGTCAATATTTGCAAGCACTTGCACTATCAAATTTGGTCCTGTAGAGCTTTTTACTACAGCACGCCCGTCTGGTAATATCTCTAATACGATTGCTTCTATTAATGGTGGTGACAACAGTTTTTCTATTTCGTGCTTATAATACTTTACTTGAGTAATCAGCTTTTCTTTTTCTAGCTCTAAATACTTCACCCTTGATTCTAGAAACCTTATATAATCTTCCAACGACATCTTAGTTTCAATAGAGCCACTGGACTCCGAGCTACTCATACCTATGTACCACCTATCCTATGTAGTATGATTGAACTAAGGCTAAAAATAGTTCCTACTAATATCATATCGTGGAGTGTGGCTAAGTAATGCCCTGTTACTGTGAAATGTGTGGGAGAGAAATTCCAGACGAGCGTTTATGTAAGACTATTGTTGTTGAAGGCGCTCTGCTCAGGGTTTGCCCTTCTTGTTATAGTAGGCTGGCTAAACAAAAACATGCTGTTGAACAAAAACCAATACAAAGTAGCCGAGCTAGCTCATTAACGAGGAATAGAGAACGGGAAAAGAAATGGGTTAGAGCTAGAATACCTAAGAGACTTCTCGAGGAAGAATTTGATATAGTGCCAGACTATGGTAGGAGAATAAGAGAAGCCAGACAACGATTAGGCTGGTCTACAAAAGTATTGGCAGAAAAAGTTAGAGAAAAAGAGAATGTTATTAAAAGAATTGAGTCAGGTAAACTAAAACCATCAATTGATCTTGCTCGTAGACTAGAGAAAGTATTACATATAAAGCTACTTGAACCTGTTGTTGAGGAAAGCACCGATATTAGTTTTAAAGGAGATGAAGATTACTTCACTATAGGTGATCTAATAAAGATAAAAAGTAGTAAGAAATAGTTTCTTTCCGGAGCAAAGTCATGGCGAGAGCAATCGTAGCTATTCCGGCTAAGTACAAAGAGTATCTTGAGGAAGAACTTACCTTAGTTAAGACTTTATATGATATTCATGACTACTTTCTTGTCAAGAAACCTAATAGACAGTACTACATACCATATACAAGACTAGAGGAACTGAAAAACACGGATACTTATGATGTCCTTGTCATACTGGACAAGCTTAAGCCGAGATATACTATCAATCTCTATAGAGAGCTTAGGAAAGAAATTATTGACCGAGTACAACTTATTCTTAAAATTTTCGCTGAGCACGCTGGTAGTAAGGAAGCTAGACTACAGATCGAGTTAGCTAGATTGAAACATGAACTCCCCCTCATAAGGGAAGTTATAAGACACATGAAGCTCGGTGAACTACCTGGATTTCTTGGCGGTGGACGTTATGCTGTAGACAAATACTATAGAATGGCGAAATCACGGATAGCACGAATTATGCGTGAACTTGAGAAACAACGTTCTCTAAGAAGTCTACGAAGAGCACACAGGAGAAAACTCGGTCTTCCTCATGTGGCTCTAGTGGGGTATACTTGTGCTGGTAAGACTACGCTATTTAATTACTTCACTAATAACATGAAGCCTGTAGGACCTGAACCTTTTACTACACTCTCGCCCAAGGCAAGTGCTATTGAGATTAACGGAGAGAAGATTGTATTGGTTGATACAGTAGGGTTCATACGTGATATACCACCAGAAATAATTGAAGCATTTTACGCCACTCTTGAAGAGATTATAGACTCTGAACTAATAGTTTTAATACTAGATGCCTCTAGGGGTTTACAAAACATTATTATGGAGCTGAATGAGTCGAGGAAAATCCTCTCCAGTATAGGTGTTCATGGAAAACCCATCATAATAGCTATTAATAAAATAGATAAGATACACACAAACGATTTACACGAAATTATTGATTCTGTGAAGAAAAGTGTTGGTGAAGACACGCCTGTTGTTCCAATTTCTGCTTTAAAAGGCTATAATCTTGATAAACTTGCAGAGGAAATGCTTACAAGAGTTGTAAAAACAATAGTCAAATAAGTGTTAAAGTATGTTTTTGTAAGGTTGATTACGATGCCAAAGATATATGTTTTAAGAATAGGGCATAGACCTGGTAGGGACAAGAGAATAACGACACATGTAGGTCTTGTTGCACGGGCATTTGGTGCACACGGTTTCGTTCTAGGTGATGTTGTTGATGAGTCAGTGTATAATTCTCTTGTAAAAGTTACTGAATTATGGGGAGGAAAACTAGATATTGTAATGGGGGTTAATTCACGCAAATATACTCTCGAATGGAAAAAACGTGGGGGTGTGGTTGTCCATTTAACTATGTATGGTATACATATCGATGATGTCATCGATGAAATACGTTCTTTGAATAGAGATATACTTGTGGTTGTTGGTGCCGAGAAAGTTCCACGTTTTTTCTATGAAGAAGCCGACTATAATGTTGCAATAGGTCATCAACCTCACTCCGAAGTAGCTGCCCTAGCCATATTCCTTGATAGATACTATGAAGGAAGAGAATTACATTTAACATTCCCTAATGCTAGACTAGTAATAGAACCGTCTCCACGTGGTAAGAAGGTGAAGAGAATTGAGTAAACGGAATATAATAGACGTTGCTGCCAAGCTTATTGAAGCTATATACGGGCCTAAAGCAAGAAAGGTATTCATGTATCTTGTTGAAAAAGGAACTTTTGTTCCAGAAGAAAATATCGGTAAAGAGCTCGGCTTTAAATCTAATGAAGCAAGAAAATTGCTACAAGCACTTGCTGAAGAAGGATTTATCTCGTTTAGAAGAACAAGCTCTAGGGAAAGAGGACAGCATGGATGGTATGTTAACTATGATAATCTAGAAGGAGTTGTCATAGCAAGACTTAAACGTGTTTTAGAGAAACTCAAGATAAGACTAGAGTATGAGAATCGTAAAGACTTATTCTATTGCCCTCAAGAGGGAATAAGGTACACTATAGAGGAAGCCATGGCATACGATTTTATCTGTCCTAGATGTGGAGCCTTACTTGAGGAATATGATGGCTCGAAGGCTGCTGAGATCCTTAGGAAACGTATTAATGAGATAGAGGAAACTCTACGTTCGTTTGGTGCTCTCTAAAAATGAAGCCTAAATACAAGATAATTGACTTATTTTGTGGGGCTGGGGGTTTCTCTCTGGGATTTAAGTTAAGTGGTAGGTACAAGCATTTGCTTGCTATAGATAACTTGCCGGCTGCAGCCAAAACTTACAAGATGAATTTTCCTGAAACACTTGTTCTAGCGGAGGATATAAAGGACATTAGCGGTAGGCTAATTCAAGAACTCGTAGGAGAGGATATCGACGTTGTTATCGGGAGTCCGCCATGCGAACCCTTCACAGGATCTAATCCTAGAAGAGAGAAAAACCCTCTCGATAGATTATACAAAGACCCCATAGGGCAATTGACTTTACACTTCATAAGAATAGTCTCTGATATAAAACCACGCGTATTCGTCATGGAGAATGTGCCGGCTATTATGGATGATGGTCTTGAAAAAGCCCTGAGAAGAGAATTCAGACAAGCAGGATATAGTCACATATATTTCAATGTGCTTAAAGCAGAAGATTATGGAACACCTAGTCATAGGCTTAGAGTATTTATATCTAACATTAAGATATCGCCGCCTCGTTTAGGTAAGTATATAACTGTAAAGGAGGCTCTGAAAGGTCTTCCTCCTGAAGGAGGCCATTTACCTAATCATGAAATACCTCCTTTATCTGATAGAAAACTGAGAAGGATTTCTAGGCTTAAGTGGGGTCAAGCCCTTATCTATTATGAGGGTGCTAAGAGGAGATTGCCTAACTTGATAAGACTTGACCCCAATAAGATTGCTCCAACTGTTCTCGGTAGTTCTAGATTTATACATCCGTTTTATGATAGATTTCTAACAGTTAGAGAACAGGCAAGATTAATGGGATTTCCCGATAGTTTTGTATTCCTCGGGGGACGAGATGAACAGTATAACCAGGTGGGTGAGGCCGTTCCTGTACCTTTAGCTAAGGCTGTAGCCTTGGAAGTTGCGAGAAAACTGGATTCAGGTGATATATAACATGGGGAAGCTTTTTGTAATACTATATAATGTGTCGAGTGTTCATAAAGTTATTGAATTCGTGAAAACAGCTTATGCATTTGATGATAACGTTATCCCAGTAATAGTTAAACCTATCGGAGCAGCGGCTCAAATAGGTGTACCTGAAGTAAATAAACTATCTTATAAGCTCAATAAGCCGTTAATAGTACTGCCCGAGTTAAAGGATATTATTGATGTTCTTGGTATAAAAGATAATTATATGGTTACCAGTAGAGGTAATGAGATGCTTATTGATGAGATCTTTAATACTAATGGCGATGTAGCGATAACTATTAATGGTGGTGATACTGATTTCACGAAGCAAGAACTTGAGTATGGTAAAGCGACAACATTTAAAGAAATACCATTGGGTCTCCCATCAACAGCACTACTGGCTATTATTCTCTATAGGCTCAAGATTATAAAAGAGCAAAGATAGTTTGTAGCAATGTTTTTGAAAAAATAATATGGTATTGCCAGTATTTTTGATTGCCTTAGATGTATTCTTTTCTTTCTGTTATCAGTGTGTATGTTGGAGTGACTATTGATCTCAAGAAGTCTTTAATGAATAACTTTAATTGTGTTACTGCACCTGTTGATGTAGCAGCTTTCTCTGCTTCATACCAGTGTCTTGTGTAGAAGTCTTTGAGTAATGCTAGTGCTACTGGTGCAAAGTATACCACGGCTATTAGGTTAGGTATTGCCATCAAGCCGTTTGCCATGTCGGAGAATGTCCAGAATGTTTCGAAGAGTTCTCCAGCAATTGCAGCTGGTATCAATGGTATTATCCATATGACTCTCCAGATCCATACCATAGGCTTTTCTGGCAGTCTTAGTGTCTTAACCCAGAAGTATTTCCAGTTCACTTCTCCATAGAACTCCCATGTTAGAATTGTTGTGTAGGCAAACAGTCCTAGAGCTATACCTAGGATTACAGCTGACCAGACTCCATAGCCTCTATAGAAAGCCTCCATAGCTAGGGCTGCTCCACTATAGAATTTGCCTTCAGGGCTCATTGCGATATATGCTTCAGTAGTTATGTCAGCTATGACGGTGATTGTACATATTACTAGTGTGTCCATAAACACTTCGAAGACGCCATAGAATCCTTGTCTGCCTGGGTGGTCTGATTCAGCATAGGCATATGCGTTTGGAGCACTACCTAGACCTGCTTCGTTTGAGAAGAGTCCTCTTGCAAATCCGTATCTTATTGCCTGGTATACTGTCCAGCCTGTTATACCTCCACCGACAGCTAGTGGGGTGAATGCTCCTGTTAGTATCAGGCTTATTGTCTTTGGTAAGTTGTAGGCAAACATTGCCCATAGTCCGAGACCGAATATAATGTACCATGCTGCCATGAAGGGAACTAGGTAGTTTGCTACTTCAGCGATTCTCTTTAGACCGCCAATGACTACCAATGCTGTTGCGATGAACATTAGTATTCCTGCGATAAGTCTAGCTGTATACACATCGAATTCGTAAGCTCTAGCGATATACTCTGCACCCAAGGCAACGTTGTTGGCTTGGACCATGTTACCTATACCGAAGGCAGCAATCCAAGCAAAGAGTGCGAAGAGAATAGCGAGAGCAGGACCTATCTTGGGTACTCGCCTAATGTAGTATGCGGTACCCCCCTCTATAGTGCCATCAGGCTTAACTCTTCTAGACCAAACACCTAGAGTAACCTCGGCGGCTTTCAGGCCCATACCTAGAATACCACAGACCCACATCCAGAAGACGGCTCCAGGACCACCCAATCTAACAGCTGTAGAAGCACCAGCAATGTTTCCTACACCAATAGTTGCACCCATTACCATAGCCCAGATCTTGAAGGGATGAACTTCTCCAGCACCTTTCTTACCTTTCCAAGCCATATTCTTTACAGCAAGACCAAATTTCCTGATCTGGAAGAAGCCACCAAGAATACTGATCGTGAGGCCTGTTGATACCAGGATTATTATCATTGGTAGGCCCCATACAAGACCATCAATAATGTTGATCCATTCAATTATGGTATCCATAATACCGGGCACGACAAGCCCACCATTAGCATTTATAAAATGCAAGTACTACTAGTTTTGTCTCTTTCCTAGCAAAAAAATTTTTCTTCATTACCTCAAATGTTATGTTAAAGTTTATATACAACTCTAATAGAATTATACTTATTGGTGGTTGTTTTGTCAGTTAAATACACGATAGAACCTGGCCACCGTGACAAAGCAGCTATTATATGGCTTGTCTTGGTAATAATAATTGCACTAGGAGTCATTGGTATTGCTTATGCGCAACAGGACAATGAGTATGGTGGAGAGCTTATCAAAAAAGAAGTTATAGGAAACATTAAACTACATCTGGTAACAATGATTATAATAATTATACTTGTAATAGCCGCATGGGGCTTGGGACGTAGAAGAGAAGAAATAACTGTTGCACCAGGTGAAATGGTCTCTTAAGCTCAACAAATTATTTTTCATAAAACAACTTAGTGTAGATTTTTGTCTGCTGTGTCGTTTCTGAACTAAAATTGTTCTGCCAACTATCCTACCGTATTGTTATACAGGCTATAAACAAGATTTACCTATGTTGGCCCATGTCTTGGTGAATAAAATGAATGAAAATGAGGATGATATAATAGAGGAATTAAGGACGTATGCCGCCGCCGGGATTTGAACCCGGGTCACGGGCTCGAAAGGCCCGCATACTTGACCGGGCTATACTACGGCGGCTTCTCTTTTTCTTCAGTGGGAACCCAGCCTAATTAATTATAGCGGTGGTTTATATAATTTTAAGATGATGAGATTAACCATAGTTTTATATTATTTCACTCTAGTTTGTATCACATATGAGGAAAATGTGGCGTATATAATGGGGTGAAGTATTTTGAGGATTTGGGATGTTGCTAGAAGACCTAGGCTAGTACTCTATGATCTATCAATACCGCTTACTGTTGTCAGGGCTGAAGCCAGGAAGTATGGCGAGGAAATTATCCCTGTTGTTAAGTCCATTACTGAGGAGAAGGTGCTTGGCTTCCTAACGCCTATAGAATTAATTATGCCTACTTCGCATCATACCAGTATTCGTGTAAGAGATGCGTTACGTGAACACCCTATTCTAACTGCTGAAGACGATATAGGTGACGCTTTTAGATTATTCAGAGAACACAAGGTAATCGGTGCACCAGTAGTACATAGTAAAGAAGACAATAGATTGCTCGGCGTTGTCTCATACAACGACATGCTTTCATACTTAATAAAAACAGGTTATAGACCTCTTGCTGAGTCTGTTGCAGAAATAATGACTACAAAGGACCTAGAGAAGTACATGGTTTCCTGGAAGGACCGTGTAAATAGAGTATGGAGTAGA
Organism: Desulfurococcaceae archaeon MEX13E-LK6-19; assembly: GCA_029637525.1. NCBI lineage: Archaea > Thermoproteati > Thermoproteota > Thermoprotei > Desulfurococcales > Desulfurococcaceae > Desulfurococcaceae archaeon MEX13E-LK6-19. The sequence continues at coordinate 287,814 of CP072660.1, read as the reverse complement.
ATAGTATTCCATGGACAGCCGGGCGTTGTCGTCGTTAGAAGTCTTGAAGAACCTATTCCTATGGGTCTAGTGACATACAAGGAGTTTATAAAAAGTGGGCGATGGTTATTCCATCGCGAAAGTGAGCAACACATAACGACTCCAGCTAAAGTCCAGCGTATAATGCTGAGAGGAGTCCTGGTTGCGACACAAGATATGCCTGTTGAAATGGTTGCTAAAGTCATGGCCGAGCATGATATACCACTAGTTCCTGTGATTAATGATGAAGGTAAGCTCATTGGTGTAGTCACATATGAGGACATAGTTAGGGCATACATTGAAGGAGCAAAGCCTGGTAGAGTACCAGTGCCGATTGCACGCGTTATACCAGTACCTGTTGCTAGAGAAGAAAGAATTGCTTACGTTACTAAAGAACGGCTATTAACTGAAGTGCTTTCAGCAAAACCATTAGTGAAACCAGTCTATGCTGGTATTAAAGCTGAGGATGTTTTAGTGGAAGAATTACCCGCGATCACAATAAACGATACTGTTGAGCATGCTAGGAAAGAAATGCTCAGAAAGAAAACAGACTACCTACTTGTAGTCGATGAGAAAGGCGATATAGTAGGTGTTGTCACTAAATGGAATATGTTACATGCGCTAGGACTCAAAGGACCGTTATGGAGACGTAGACCAAAAGACAGGTACTTCATAGACTATATAATGACTAGGAATATCCCAAGAGTCAAGCCTGACACACCAATCGAGGATGTTGCTCTACAACTCGTATCCAATGAGGCAGAAATAGCGTTTGTAGTAGATGATAAGGGAGAAATTATTGGGTTTATAACTAAGGACAACATTATAGAAGCAGCTAGGCGCCTCCTAACAGATATTCTTGCTGAAAACATAATATATCCAGGAAAAATGGCGTGTGTTAATCCATTCCATAGTCTCTACCATGTAGTGAATAAAATGAAGACATTGTTCCTTGATGCAGTAACAGTATATGATGGAAGCAATGTGCTTGGAGTCGTTTCGGCAAACAGACTAATATTTGTCGCATACGAGGATGCAGTGACAGGCACTAAGTCAAGAAGATTGATCTGGGTTCGTAAACTCGTGAAAGGAGCAGCACGCAAAGGTAGATATGTCAAGATCACTCCACTACTGGCAATGGATGCTATGGTGCCCTATAGAAAGTATATAACACCAGATACGTTGGTTGCTAAAGCAATAGATATGATGAAAGAAGCTGATCTCAATGGTATACCAGTATTAAGTGAAGACAGGAAACTAGTCAGCATAATATCCAAGAATGATATACTACGAGAACTCTCAAGAAGAGCAAAGAAGATAGCTGAAATAACCAAGAAGGTGGAAGAAAAAGAAGAAAAGAAAGTTGTAGAAGCAAAATAGCAAAACATACAAGCTAGATAAGGAAAATATTTAACCCCAAATCTTATTTCAACTAAAACCTGGAGTTGCGGCGGTCGTCTAGCCTGGACTAGGACGCCGGCCTGCCACGCCGGAGATCCCGGGTTCAAATCCCGGCCGCCGCACCAGTTCTCTTTACTTAAAAACCATGTCTCCTATATAGACATGGTTTTTTAACAACTTCAATATAGTTATAAAACAACCTAACTTGACAGGGGTTTAGAGAATTTGGTGTTAAACAACATTAATGCTATTGCTGTAATTGGCGCCGGGCGTATAGGCTCAGCTATTATTATTTCCTTGAAGAAATGCTTTCCTGACATCAAGGTTTATGCTACAGGGAGACGTGAGACCACTCTCGAGAACGCTAGACGATTAGGAGCTATCGCTTATAGGGATAACAACTACGTGGTCAAAGAATCTGATTTGATTATATTAGCTGTTAAACCCCACCATTTTCCTGCTGTTGCTCAGCAAGTTGATAAGGAGCATTGGGAAGGTAAAATAGTAATCTCTATTATGGCTGGTGTAAGACTCGCTACACTCAAGAAAGTGCTTAAAGGGGCTAAATTGTATAGGGCAATGCCTAACATAAATGTTATTGTTGGTAAGTCTTCGACGGCAATAGCTTCTCATGAGGAAGATTGTGGTCATCATAGGATTGTTGAAGAAGTTTTTAAGTGTATGGGTAGTGTTTACTGGGTTCCCGAGGAATTCCTTGATATATGGACTGCTTTGGCAGGAAGCGCACCAGCCTTCATCACGGAAATTATAGATGCTTTAGTACTTGGTGCAGTAGCGTGTGGTATGCCGAGAGAACTAGCATACAAGAGTATACTTGACGTACTTGAGGGGACAGCTTTGTTGCTTAAGAACACTAGTCATCATCCACTGGAAATTAGGGATGAGGTAGTAACACCAGCAGGTACAACAATAAGGGGTCTCATGACACTGGAATCAGAGGGCGTTAAAGCAGCATTAATGAAAACTATTGAGGAAACATACAAGAGATCTAGTGAGATAGGTAGGGAAATAGATGAGTATATAAGACAAATACTAAAATTAAATGATTAATGAAGGAAACCACTAGGAGCGCCGGGGTGCCCGAGCGGCCCAAGGGGGTGGGCTCGAGACCTATTTCCGGCTCGTCGAGGCTAGGGAGACCCACTGCCCCCACGGGGGGCGCGCGGGTTCGAATCCCGCCCCCGGCGCCACTCACTCCCCTATTTCTTCACTATGAACCAATTACGTGAATAGTAAATGTCTGATAGTGGTATGTAGAAATAGAAATAATTGTTTAGGTAGAAAAAGAGTGTTATTTCTTTTCTTCTTTTTCTATTTGTTTGAGAAGTTCATCAGCTTCTTTGGCTAGCTCGGCTGGTCTTAGTTTGGTTTTTCTTGCTTCTTCTAGTGCTTGTCTTACTTCTGCTGTAAGCTCTTCATAACTTGGTATGGAGCCTAGTACTTTCTCGGGCTTTCCTATCAGCTTTAATAGTTTTTCTATGTCGACCTCGCTTACCTGCGGTTCACGTACCCCCTTCCCTACGTATGCTGATATCCCTTCTATGAGTTTAGAGACTTCGAATGGTATGACTATCTTAGTTGCTTTTCCATCAGCCATCTTCTCGAGTGTATTAAGGCTCATGGCTGTTAATGCGTGGCTATGTAAGCTTGCTGCTCCAAGAGCAAGTATTCTCAGTCTTTGTGCTTCACCTTGTGCTTTTAGTATTGTGGCAAGTCTCTCTCCTTCGGCCCTCAATATAGCGGCTATACGCTCACCTTCAGCACGTAGTATCTGTGCAGTCTTTTCTCCCTCTGCTTTCAGTATTGCTGCTCTCTTCTCTCCGTCAGCACGTAGTATTGCTGCTCTACGTTCTCTTTCTGCACTTGTCTGTTCCTCCATAGCCCTCTTCACTGTGGGGCTAGGCTCTACTTCTCTTATCTCAACAGTTTCTACACGAACACCCCACTTGTCGGTTGCTTCGTCGAGTATTTGTCTTAGTTTAGCGTTTATTGCAGCACGGTTATACAGTATTTCATCGAGCTCCATGTCGCCTATAACACTACGTAGTGTTGTTTGTGCCAAAGAAATTATTGCCTGTCTGTAGTCAGTTACTTCAAAATAGGCTTTCTTAGGATCAACAACCCTAAAGTATACGATAGCGTCTACCGTTACAGGCGAGTTATCACGCGTTATCACGTCTTGACGCGGTACATCAACCACCTGGGTTCTCAAATCCATACGATCCACACGGCTTATAAATGGGGGTACCCAGTGCACACCTGGTCTCAGTATTCCAACGAATTTCCCTAGTCTTATGTAGATACCCACTTCCCATGGTCTTATAACAACTATTCCCTTGGCGAAAATTATCACTATTATTATTGCCATAAATAATGACAACAATAGGCTAGCAGGATCCATAATAATCCCTCCTGGGATGTACTTATTTATTGTTTTTTAGAAAAAGATTTTGTCTCCTTATCAATAGGCTTAACTATAAGATGGACTCCCTCGACATTAACAACAATAACTTTCTCTCCCTTAGGGATTACTCGATCTGATGTAGCAGACCATATGTCGCTGCCTATCTTCACCTTCCCTTCAAGACTATCGGGTTTAACGGTCTCAACAACAATACCTGTCTTGCCTATTAACCCCTCATAGCTTTCTGTAACTGGTGATGCCGGTGGTGATAATCTTCTATAGATTGTGTAAGTTATGTAGCCTATTGGAAACACTAGGAGCAGTAAAATCCAGGGCCCCCACCAGGTCTCCAGAATCCATGGAAACAACAATATTACAAACCCGTATATTATTGCAATAGTACCTGGAATAGCTATAAAGAAGCCAGGCGTAACAATCTCTACAGCTATGAGGATAATACCAATCAATATTAACAAATAAGCAATATAGCCGTAATCCATTAAAACACCTCTTATCACAGACACGACTGTTCTTAGTAATCTCATTCTCGGAAAAGATATTAAAACATAAAATAAGAGGATGAAGAATAACTATGATACAGTCGGGTGCGGGGGTGCCCGAGCCTGGTCAAAGGGGTCGGGCTCAGGACCCGATGGCGTAGGCCTGCGTGGGTTCAAATCCCACCCCCCGCACCATCCTTCTGATTTCGCCCTCAAATAGAACTCTGCTATCCTATCCAATGGACCAATGTATTTTGTTACGACTTTTCCGTTCTCCCTACCTTGAAGGTATACATAGAGTTTGTCTTTGATCCGCTTAACTACAAACCTTAACGGCAAAATTGCGGCACCATCTACAATGATGGTAGTTTTCTCAGTAGTTAAAGCCTCAGTCACGATCAACCACCAAGAACTACTTTGTCTCCCAAGCTAATAACCCAATGGAACCCGCTACCCCGAAACTACCAGTATTTACATATTGAAAAACAAATATACCCCTGATCATTATACATCCAGCCACGAGACACATAACAAAGGAGGGAAACAGTGTATGACTTGTACGGAAGCAGAAATTTTGAGGCTGCTAGAGCTTATAGATGACGAGGTCTTTGAAAACTCTAAAACACTAGAAGAAGCTAAACAGAAATGGCGTAAACTAAAAGCACATCTTAGAGAGCTAAGCCTTGATGATCTGAGAAGAGAACTTATGTTATGAGCTCTTCTATAGCCTTCACATACTCGGCTAGTTTTTTGCCTTTCTCCGTGAGTACTAGTTTTACTTTCCTGCCTTCGACTACCTCGTTTACAAGACCTTTCTCGACAAGCCATTTAGCTATATTAGTTACTGTTTGTGCCCCAAGTCCTAGTTTATCCCTTAACTCGACTCTTGATAAAGGCTTTTCATAAAGAGCAAGAAGAACTTCCTCAATTTTACTTGAAACACTACATAATTTACCCATTATCTAGCACCAGATACCAGTTTCTGACACCAGTTTTCTGGTAACCTACTGCTATCCTGTGCTGACGGCAGTAATAGAGATATCTCTACTGTATACTCGCTACTGACGTCTGACGGCGCCATCTGACGGCAGTAGAGTTGGGGCCCCTCTGGGTTCGGGAGTACTGCCAGCAGGTTCTGACGCCAGTATCCGTAGGATATTTATCCAGAAAGGCGCTGTTATCTCAACCAGATCATTAAAGGTTAGGTTTACGCCGCTCTTCCTATACTTCTTATTGACAGCGTTGATGAGGCTCTTTAATGTCTCATACATGCTCTTGGGCAACCTTATTGTTGTCTTTACTCTTGCATCCTTGTTGTTGCTTAGCAAGAAGCTCTGAAGGCTAGTTAGTATCGAGTCCTCATATCCCTTCATATATGATAAGAGTATTTCGTATAGGAGCCTCTTGTTCATAAGACCCTCTCTAGCGTTCCTAGGGCGGGTATTTGGCTTATCTATGACTACTGCCGTCTCCACCTGCTGTCTGCCGTCAGGTGTAGCCGTCTGCTGTCTGGTCTGGCTGGCAGTACCCATATTCTTCTTGATCGCTGCCTCGAATCTATACAACTTGATCCTGAGTTTCTGTAGCTCTTCGAGAAGACTGGGCGGAGTACTCTTTAGATCTAATATAATGTAATTACTCTTCCTAGTAACCTCAAGACCAAGGCTCTTTAAATGACCCTCGATCTCGCCATCAGGGTCTCTGAATATCATTGATGACTTCGTGGCATCAACCAGATGTTTCTCTAGAAGACTGAGGTCAAGGACACTCATATTTCTACACCAAAGATCTCCTTTATGATAGGATGACGATCAAAAACAGATTTTACAATCTTTGACGCGATATCGAGTTCCTTTTCTCCTCTACAAACAATGTAGACGTGTGTTTCATCTGGGAAATTACCGTATTTTTCTGCGTAAGCTCTACATCCCATGACTAGTTTGAGGCTCTCGAGAACATCATCCAAGATAATATCTGGAACAATGATGATCTTCATAGGCTCTTTATCCCGATGAGGTCTAACTAGCTGGGAATACGTCATTTCTGCCATACACCTCTGGCGTCAGTCTACTGACATCTTCTTTCCTATAATATTTAAAGATTACTGGCGTCAGACGTCAGACAAGTTTTTAAGCTCAGGCGTCAGAAAACAGACGTGAGGTGAGACCCGTGGAAGTCTCGGAGACCGAGAAAAAGATCACCGTTCGTCTCCCAATTTCCCTCTATAACAAACTAGAGGAGATCATGAAAGAAGAAGGCTACAAATCAGAAGCAGAAGCGATCCGAGGTCTCATCAGGGAAAAAGCAAGAGAACTCAAGAAAAGGTGATCTCCTATGGTAGGCTTCCTCAGGTTTAATGGAAAGAGCATTGATCCTGCTGAGGTTCTCGATAAGAGTCTTGATGCTGTGACGACTGTTGCTAATGACCTTAGTGCTAAGATTGATACGCTTAGGGATGATGTGGAAGCGAAGATTGCTGGCCTGCGCACCAGAGTTGATTATCTTCAGAAGATTGTTGAGAATAATCTTGGCAAGCCTTCTTGGATCGATTCCATCGCTGTGTTCATCTACAAGAATAATCCCAATGTACGTTATTATGTTGCGAAGATCAAGGAGCTTCAGCAAGCCACGAAGACACTCAAGAACAATGGACACAAAGACATGGCTGCTAGGCTCCAGGACGAGATCGACAGGCTACATGCTGCCCTAAGGAAAGAGATCTTACAGGCATTAGTCCTTGTCATAGAGGAAAAACTCCTCGAGGAGTGATCGATAATGCCTTGCCACGATTATCATCCTAAGAGATTCACTGTAGAAGTTGATGAGCGGGACTATGAGGGCTTCATGACGCTCTGCCAAGAACTACTCAGTAGCAAGCCAATAGCTGCAACAAAAACGAGACTACATGGACTATGCCTAGAAGCAATCATGTCAATAGCCAACAAAGCACTCGAGATCATCAACGAGTCAGGGCTAACCATAGACGACTTCTTCAAACAAAAAACAACCCTAAAGGTGATCGAGTGATGATTGTGGGACACGGTAATGCTCCAAGGAAGCTGCTTGAGTTTCTTAGGGAAAGACTAGCGTATAATGATAGAGTGCTGATATATCCTGAGTTCTTTGACTCCAAGAATGACTTGATCAAGGGTAACTATATGAGCTATGTTAGGAAGCTATGGCTCTTTAGAAGCAAGATAGTTATTGCACTATACCCTGACTACATTAACAAAATATTGAATGTGCCCAAAAACATACTATACGTATATCCAGTTCACAATCTTGATAGGGATCCAGAATTCTATGATACACTCAGAGAACATGTAGACGTTATACCTGGATACGTAAGTATGCCTTCGTTAAGAGACTATAGTATCAAGGACTTCTGTAGTGTCTTCAACTGTAGCGAGTCATGGTACCTTGGTGCAAACTCGAGAGAGATCTATGAAGCAATAGAGTATGGGTTCTGGGGAGTAGATATTACACCATTAACAATACCTGGCTGGGGTTACAGAAACAACCTACAATACCATGAAGTAACAGCAATATTCATTGAAAAACTAACACAAGGCAAGATACTGAAGACAAAACATCTTCTCAGAATAATAAACATGAAAAAACACAAGGTGATCGAGTGATGCGTGTTGTCACATTTAAGATTGAGGAAGAGTTGCTCGAGAAAATTGATCTCCTGGCAAAGATCAACAACCTTAGCCGTAGTGAGTTGATACGAAGAGCTGTCAAGGCTCTAGTTGATGGTGGTGTGAGACCATGATGATTACCCAGCGTGAGGTACTAGAGGTCCTTAGGGAGATCAGACCCTTTAGCGAGACATCATTTAGACGCTATGTTATCGAGTTGCTCGAGGCACTCGATGACAGGGACCTAGAGAAACTCATAGTAAAATACCCCTCATATCTCGTGGTCTCCAAACAATCATTCTTCATACTCCAGAAACGCCAGCAGGTGATCGAGTAATGGTTGAGTGTTATTCTGGTATCATAGTCTATTCTGATAGTTGGGATAGGAATCTTGTTGAAGTATGTGGTGAGCCAAGGGAGTCCTTGGACGTTGTTGAAGTACATAATCCAGAGATAATGCTTGATCTCATTGAGTGGTTCAGCAAGGAGTACATCAAGTTTGCAGCGCTAGTAAAGATACTTATCGAGAATGATCTACAGTATCTCGTGGGTACACATAGTGCTATGGATAGGACTCTTGCTAGGCTCAAGAAGTTCCATAGGATACTGAAGCAACTGAGTATACCGTTAAAGAACCATGGTATAGGATGCGGTATTGGTCTTGACAAGCTATTCATCTATATTACAAGAGATCTGGAGACAGCTCTTAATGCACTAGAGTTCTTCAAAGACGATATCCATAGGATTCGTGACAGAGCCCATGAGCTGATATATCCATACCTTAGAAGGGCTCTCGAGAGACTCCTTGAAGTAGAGATAATCTATATGCCTTACAGGGATACATGGCGTCAATGTGGCGACGAGAGATACATTGTATGCGAGTTCAGAGCCAATAGGCTTGACAACGAGCTTGAATACAGTTGTAAGTTCACGAAGAGAAACCCATGGGTAAGGTGTAAACCCTATGAGCTATGCCATTCCAAGTCATTTAGTAGATACTTGTCTATCAAAGAAGTAAAGCAGATACTCGAGAAACAGATCAAGAGAGCCAGGGAGCATGAGGAACAATCACGAATATACAGAGAGTATATAGCATGCCTCGAGAAAGAGCCTGTGAAGATTTGTAACACCTACTTCTATGATAACTGTATCTTCCGCGATCCATGGTTCTCGTTCATCACTGATCTAGAGGACTTCATAAAACAATGCATGAGGTGACGGTATTGAGCGAGGGGCTAGTTCTAGCCAAGAAGGCGGTTCTGGGATACATGTTCTACTATAGGACCGACAGGGTTAGCTATAGGTTGTTGCATGATATGCTGTTTATACCTAGCCCTATAGCTGGTTCTCTCGGGCTAGTTAGTATCTATTGGCATAGCTTTGAGAGAGACATTAGGGAGCTTAGTCTTCAGGGCTACCTCGAGCCATTACACAACAAGGAGTCTAGTAGGAGTAAAGGCGTGTTCAGGGTAACCGATAAGCTGCTCGAGGAGTATGGCATAGGGAGAGACTGGATTAGAGCACCATTCTACCCCGATAGAGAACACCATTTGAGGCAGGTACTGGGAGTACCATTCCTAGAGATCCTTAGGTGGAAGATCGATTACCAGAAGCCATTTACGAAGAAGCCTGTAGCCAAGGTGGTAGCATGAAGGTTGTTGATTGTCGTAAATGCAGATTCTTTAGGAGTATCGAGGAACTGCCAGAACCTGTATTGATTAATGCTTGGGCTTGGATAGAGGAGAACAGGCCAGGCTCCAGGCTACTAGGATACTGCACTAGATACGATAGACCAGTAACACACTACCGCGGTAGATGCTACGGTTTCAAACCAAGAGAAGAACAATGGAAACCAGCAAAGTACACAATAACAGAATGGCTGGAGAAAATAATCGGACAATAATAAACTTATTTCTATTATGATTGTGGTGGGAATACTTGCTTTATATAGCAATTCTTGCATTTGCGATAAACACTATATCTAAATATATCACTTAAAGTATCCATAAAACCCTCTAAAAGTTTAATTATATAATCTGCTAATTCTGAAGCCGAACTAGCTTCAAAGGGGGCTTCTATACTTACACGAAGATAGTCCTTATGTTTTCTTTTATAAAAAGTAATGTTCATTTTTATCTCTATGCTCTTTTTCCCTATAGTTCTAATAACGTTCTCTATTGCATGTCCAGGCTTTTTAGCAAGTATATCTGGAAGAAGATAATTCTCTGGAAGCTTATGTGATATCATTACATCAATATTAAATGTCATAGTTCCAGAGACTTTAGATTGCCAGAGAGCTTTACGTAACCTGTACTTCCAATTCTTTGTTTCTATTAAAAATATTGGCGGTACTAATGATGCGAAAACATCAACATTATATTGATTTCCGTTGGACAATGTAACAATATATGATCTTGTTGCTTTCCATCCTCCTAATGTGTTAAAGAAATATGAGAACTGTGTATTAAGGGTGCGCTCCAACTCTGTTACCTTTACGGCAACAGACGCTCTCCACGCTAAGTAACTAAAGAGTACCGCCATTAAACCTGCAATGGCAGCTATAACACTAAGGGCTTCATGCAAAGACTCGAACACATTATACACCAGTCAAATAACCGTCTTCCAGCTTCTAGGATCTAAAGACTAAGGTTAAATTCTAAATATTTTTCCAATTTACGTTTACAGTATGGTATTTAACATATTCGCTATAACTGTTTGTACCATGATTATAGTATATGCAAGCAGTAATGTTTTGTTCTTGGTCTTTAGGACTCCAAGGTAGACTACTGCTGCAGCTACTAGCTTGACTGTGAGGAACGCTATTGGGTTTTCTATGGTTGGTGTTACCAAGGGGTTTAGTTCCCTGGCTCCATGTGATATGGCTAGGTAGGTTGTTAGTAGGTCCAGTAGCTGCAGCACTAATATATACATTAATAGTATCATGTTAGGCTTCTTCATCTCCTAGGATCCTCTTTCTTACTTCTTTCCATCTCTCATGGGCTGTAGTCAATGCTACGGCTGCTCTGGATTTGGTCTTTGCTTTCTCCATTACTTCGTCGAAGATCTCGCTGTAGGCTACACGCATTTTGAGGTATTTCTCATAGACTGGGTCCCCTGGCTTGAAGTGCCAGAACTTTATCCTGTAGACATTGTTTGTATCCCAGTAGAAGCCTTCACGGTTTGCTTTTTCTTTTCGCTCGTAGATGTAGGCTACGGCTTTCCATATCCCTCGTTTCTCATCATAGTACTCCTTGTAGGTGTTCACCTTGTACTTGTAGAGATTACCGTTCTCGTATATTGCTCGAGGCAAGTGTTTATCCGTAGTCATCGTTAGTATTAGTGGTCCACACCAAGTCCTCATCGTCTCGAAGTGTCCCAAAATTGATACTGCCAGTGGATCCCATGGGAAGTTCTTGACAAGCCTCATCCATGGACCTGCGTCGTCCCATATGAGTAATGGGTATTTGATGCCTTCTCTCCTAGCCTTCTTGCTCTTTTCCTCGAGCTCGAAGGGCGTGAATATGATTAGCTCATTGAGTACATAATCCCAGTCTCCAACGAAGCTATAGGCTAGCCTGAGTGCAAGGGTTGATTTCCCAGCACCAGTTGGTCCTTGTATGACTACTATTATGCTCTGATCCTTTAGAAGAGACTCCTTGTAGAGCCGTCTGGCAAACGCTGACCGAATCTTTATGCTCGTGGGAATACTGTAGGGTATACTGTGTGTATATATTCTCTCTTCCCCCATCACTATATCTCCTCCTCGTGTACTCTCCTTAGCCTGCTAAGCTGTATGTTCTGTAGGATCTTCCATGCTCTTCCGCCAGCGATCGCTATCATCTCCTTGACTCCCTGTCTTTTCACGGCTCTCTTTGTCAGTAGGTAGTATTTGATGAAGTTAAGTAAGAACGGATCTGGTATAGCTTTAGCTACGGCTACTAGCGTGGCTATTGCTCGTTGCTCTCCCTTGCTTAGGTCTGTTAATGTGAATAGGGATCTGCCCTTGGGGCTCGCTAGGAGTTCCAGGGCTTTCTTCTGTGCTGCTACTATGTCTCCCTCTAAGCCTTCCCAGAAGTCATCAAGGTCATCGTCTTCCTCGGTGTCGATCGGCGGCTCGATATCGAATACAGGATCCAGGTCTTCTTTCCTCTTCTTCTTAGAACCCTTATCATCCAAGCCTGGAATGGATAGATCCTCGTCTCCCTTCTTCCTCTTCGCCACATGGGATCACCTCGCTGGACCAATAATGATCTTATAACCAAGCATTGGCAGAATGAAGAACTCTAGAAGGAACACCAGCACCATACCCATGAAGACGTAGGCTAAGGCTTCTCCACGAGTCACCCTGAGGGGTTTAAGCACACGGTCTATAGACTTGGATACTATGTAGGTGGCTAGGCTCCTAGGGTTAAGCATAACCATTGACAACTTGGCTTTCTTCATCTTCTCGGCAAGCTCCTTATCGTTTATTTCCTCTGGCTCATAGAACACGTTGTAGTCTCGATGGACAATGTAGGCTAGATAGGTTCTCTTACCTATCCTAATTGGGGAAGGCTTAAGGTTCACGGGCGGTCTATAGACACGCTCCTTGTCTCTAGTTACTATGCTTCCATCACTTTGCCTAACGGCATCAACGATTTCATATCCCTCATTTGATACAATGATGAGCTTGAGGCTATCGATCTTCTCAATGTGGACCTTGGGTAAACGGATCTTTATCTCGGGGAGTCTTAACTGCATTAACTACACCATCAATAGGATCTTATTGGCGCTTATATAGTCTGAATGAGCTAATGTAAGCTTATGTAGTCCCTCATAACCCTTCTTTAAACCATTCACATGAAGACCTTTGTTGAACACTATTCAGCTAGGGATCAGAGTGCAAGTCTACATGATCGTGGTTATCGTGTTCCCCATAGCACTGATGATAGTTTTCTCTATGGTGGAGAGGAATGAGGAAAAGCATTGTGCTAGCTAGCCTCATACTCCTTCTCATACTACAGTACCACATCGTTGTCGAAGCAGGTAGCACTATAGGACCAGGGATTAATACAAGCGAATCATGGACAGCACCTAATGATATTAATGTATGGACTGTTGAGGCGGTGTTCACGACTTCTAGCGACCAGTATGGCTACTACAACTTCTATATCGCGTTGAAGAATGACTATGATAGTAAAGACCATTGGGTATATGTCGAGCTTATCGATGACTCTACTGGCAGCACTATAGCTAGCAACAACATAACGGTTCCTGGCGGGACAGGGCTTACATCATACCTGGTCCTAGAAAACGTGTCTATCACAGCGAATACCGTGTACAGGCTACGTATTGTCCTCGATAAAATGATTGGTATAATGCTTTATACTGAGGACAAGGACCCGAGTATACACCTGTTCATCAATGGTGTTCAGCACGACGAGTATGAGCTAGCGTTCCTCGGGGTACCAGTTGATATTGTTGCTCCTTCTCCCGAGGCAATACTATTGTCTCACACCGAGACAATTAATGATGATGGTGTTATAGTCAGATTAGAGCTTGAGTTAAAGAACTGGAAGCCTAGTAGCGAAGTCGAGATCCATTTAGAGGAGAGCTGGTATAGTGATATGGCTATTGTTACCGTCGACGAGAACGGTTCTTGGAACGGTACAATAATATTTCGTGTAAAAATGATTGAGGAAGGGACAAAGATTTATGTAAGAGGATATGATCAAAATGGAGTCTATCATAGAATAGAAATCATTGTATATAACGAAACACTAGTCCCACCAACATGGCTGGATCTTGTTAGACAATATGTTCAAGCCATTATCAGCTATGCATCCCTTATATTCACAGTCGTAGTAGCGGTTATACCCTATGCTGGCTCCTTGTGGGTTCTAGCGTTGCTTTCAAGCATAATAGCATGCATAAAAGAATGGAGTATCAAGCCATTATTCGACTTCTTCTACAAAAACTATACCGCCCTGATATCTCTCGCCAATTTATTACTAAAGGTAGCCGAGAAACTGTATCAAGGTGCAAAGTTTCTCATAGACATTTTGACACGCATAGCTGAAACCATCATAATGTTAATTAAATAATCTCGTCGAGTATCATCTTCACAAACCTATAGCCTAGGTAACCGAAGCCAGTAGCTAGAAAGACTACTAGGATAAAGGTTACTGGGTCATCATACCACACTTTTAATCACCTCACGAGCTATATAGATCTCGATATTAGACTTCGATAACTGTTCCTCTAAGAAACGTACCCTAGGATCATTCTCATCACCTTCAATATGGACAATCAGTTTGTACTTATCAGAAGGATATTCGTCTTTAATAGCAAAGATCCATGCTGCAAGCTTTATATAGAGATAGAGCGGGATCCTATTCCTAAATGATCTTGATGTAACTATTTTGGTGGTCTTACGATCTACGAGAAAAGCTTTTAATGCTATAGGCTTGTTCTTTACCTTACCCATTTTCGATCACATATAGTGACTTGTTTAAAGCCTTATTTAAGCTGGAGGAGCTGATTAGAGCTTTCTTCACTATTCCACGCAATTAAACATAAATATCAAGTCTATTTGTGGGTGAGATGATGCGTGGAATTGGTAAGCTATTAGCCAAAATAAAGGGTCTTCCATTCCAGTCTCTAAAGAACTCTAAGGTAATAACAGCAATAGCTATAATAATTACTGTTGCAACACAAGGTCAAACAACTGTTGACACAACCCAAATGACAGAGTTAATAACAAGCCTATTGCCGTTACTCATACTGATGATTAGCATAGCTATACCTCTAATGTTCTTTAAGTATATCATGAAGTTTATCGAGAAACTCCTTAGCGGCTTCGGCTAACACCATTATTTCAGCAACTTTGGTGATGCGAAATGAACAAGATTTTTGCGGTACTAATCATAGCAATAATATTAGTCTGTCCAACGGCTCTAGCGGCTTCCTGGGGCAAGTACCAAGCTTATGAAGAAATAGGCATTCCCGCTAATGAGCTATCTAGCACAGGTATAACATGGCACCCCCTATCAAAGCCCTATGATACTAGTAATTTACTCATTGGTATACAGCCAGTAAACATAGTGTTCAACTCGACTGCTGTTGAGAAGAAGTTTGTTATAGAGCTGGCGGGTGCTGATACAGGTTATCACCTAGATCTAGCGTTCTATGATACAGGAGTAATAGATATTGTTGAAACCACGCCAAGCGGTGCTACTAAATTAGCTGATACCCTATCAAGCGGCATAAAATGGCAGAACCTAGACTTCATTATAGTATCAATTAATGGCTCTACAGTGAAAATAGAAGCTAGTAATGGTACAGTGCTGGCTATAGTTACATGGAATACCGTCCCAACAGCCATAGAGCAGATTGGAGCTAGCGGCGGAGACAAAGCTGTAGAAAGCGGTACAGTTTATGTTGCTATACTATATGATCCATACACTGAGCTAACAAGAACAACTACAGAAACAATATACGCATTCATGCCGCTACTAATAACAATGATTGCCCTAGGTCTCGTACTTGTATTCTTCAAAACGATCATGAAAACATTTCAAAAAATACTAGACAAACTTTAAAATCAATCTTTTTCTTAACCATCAATATTTCTTTAAGGTGAAAGAATTGAAGAAACTAATGCTATTACTAATAATGATTATAGCTGCTTCCTGTCTTGGAGCATCTATATCGTATTCTCTGGGCTATACATCTGGAGAGTTAAACAAAGACATGTTGAGACATTTTCTTGAAGAACAATATGTTGAAGAGATAGGTCTTCTTAGGGCTTCAACTATTGTTGAGCCAGATAATACAACGATCTATATAGCTAATGACAACGTTTTAGCTGCTAGGGCTTTGGCAGTTCTTGGTTCTCCTCTTGCATCCAAGGTCTTAACCAAGTTGAACAATGAGTATGGTGGAGGCTGGAATGGTAAAGTGGATATTCTTCTTGGTAGAGATATACCTGATACCTTCTATGGAGACTATAAGGAGTACTTGGGAGAGATAAATGGTTATACAATAATGTACGAGAAAATGAATACTAGTATAGTGTTAAAGGACTGGTATGAATATGCTGATCTCCTTGTATACCATGCATTAGATAGGCTACTCTGGGGTTCCAGGCCTGAGGCTGAACAGACTTTCTTAAATTTGACGAAAATGTGGGACGGATACGGCTTCTACGATATAGTCGTTAAAGACTATGAAAACAAAACTGGAGTAAGACTCTACCAAGTCTACAAGTGCGCCTTATTCGTCTATCTCTATAGAGCACTGAACTATGCTGGATCGAGTATAATCCATGACTATAAGAACATCTATGACAAATGTCTATGGATAATCAGCAAAGCACAGGACCCTGTCTATGGCGGTATCCATACAGACTATAGAGTAGAGAATGGTAAAATCATTATCCAAGGAGACATGAACGTTGAAACTACAAGCATAGTCGTACTGGCCCTTTATTCGGATTATCCTAGGTTTATAGGGGAAAATGCTAAACCCAGTTCAAATGTCTACATTATTTCTAATGTTTATGAGATAACATATACCATAGCTGGATATTCTATTATGTTAACATTCTTGGCTGGAGTAACAAGGATATTTAGGAAAGCCTTGTAGTAGCCTATATGAGGTATTTTAAGCTCGTTTTAGCTGTTCTATCTTTTCTCTTTCTCACTCACTAAATTAAACCGAGGTGATTACATGAATAGAGTTGTTCTTGTAGCAATACTATTAATCACAGTAGCGTCATTTTCGATCCAAGTAATGTCTGCTGAGATACCAGAGTATAGTGAGCTTCAAGGGAACCTAGTAGCTAATCCATCGTTTGAACAAGACTTAGAGGGTTGGCTAGTCTATGAATATACTCCTGTTATAGCTAAAGACATAGTATACCATGGGAGTAACTCTCTGTACTTTGATTGGATCCCTTCAAGTCATGTAACGATGGTTTATCAGTACATAGATGATGTCGATAACTTCATCATGATCTTCCATGTGTATCCATTATCAGATAATTACCAGTACAACGAGTACTGGAATGACTACGTGGCAATTGACAGTATTGGAGATGTTCTTGAGGGACGTATTAGTGTAGAGATCGATTACTACAACGATCAATTAGTGTTTGTTTCTAAAGTCAACGACTATAAGTACACATATCGACTAAATCTCCCAGTTAATAGGTGGGTGAAAATAACTATAATAAAAGTAGACGGTAAAGCAATGTTCTATATTGACGATCAGTATATTACGTCTCTTCCAGCACTTAATGACTGCTTTAACCGTGTTATGATATACCATAACGGATACCATAGCCCATGGTATTTTGACGCCGTCTATGTTGGTAGAATACCTAAGCTCTATGTAGTTGCTAACGGTGGTATGGGTCAGCACTATGAGGATACAAGTAATAATATATTAAAAGCTGAAGTGTACGTCATCGAAGATAGTGGCTCGGCAATCACATACATTAGATACAAGACCGATATAACAATTGCTGGTAACTATGTCTTCTACATACCGATAGAGTATCATATAAACTATGGTATTGAATGGGGTGGAGAAGTATACGCTCTGCTTAAAATAAAGGTATACAATAGTAATGGCATTGTAATAGATTATTATGAGAAATATCTGGTCTATGAATCTGGTGACATAAGTGATGTAGTGACGATTAATGGTTTAGAGAAATACAACAAGCTACTATACTTGGAGCCTGGTACTTACTACGTGGAAGTGAGAATAGTACTATATGCTGAAGGATGGGAAGGAGAAGCATATATCGATATGTATGGCTCGAATTACTATGCAGATCTATATGTGCTGGGATATGAGGTATAAATCTCAAAAACTTTTTTAAGCTTCATTTAGCCTTCTTCAGCCCCTATACCCCATCTCCTGTGATCTCTTATCCTTTCTTGGTGGGATAAAGTGGTGAACAAATACATATCTATAGTTATTCTATTGGCTTTACTGGTATCGTTCATTCCAATTACAGTAGGTGCGTCAGGTGTACCAATTGAGACTATAAAGGACAGAGTAGTAAAGGCATATAGCTACATAATAGCCTTAAAAAGAGATATGGGTACCTATGGCGTTATATCAGAGTATCCAAGTATACCAATAATTGTTAAGGCAAGTGATGACAGTATTTTCTGGATTCCAGGACTAAAATACTATGTCTCAAGCGATGACTACTACTATGTTGAGATACATGACCAAACAATAGAGGAAGGCTACTATGGAACATTCTATAGATGGTACATGGACTTGAAGTATTCTTGGTATAGCGGTGATGTTGGTACTGATGAAGTATGGGCTACATTAAAGATAACAGAATACCGTGGATATCCCTATAGCTACTTAAGAATTGAAGTAACCTATGTGGCTGGTTATGTAAGCAGTATAATGAGTAATTGCGAGATATACTTCGCGGGAAGCAAAGTAGGAAATGTTATTCAGGGCAACACATACACGATATCTCCATTATCTGACTCACCAATACCTTCCATGAGAACATCGGTAAGGCATGTTGATGTAATTGGTGCATTGATCCTAGCTAACTTGGGAGACTATAGTGAAAGTGAAGATATATGGAATCTAGCACAAGCAATAATGTTTAATGTATTTCAAACAGACAAACCGTTGTATGATATCTATAATTCGATGATGCAAGGCTTTGATTATACAGGTCTAATAGAGGCACCGAATGAGTGGCACTTCTATGATGGACAGTGGTTTAGCTATGGTCTAGGCTACAGCAAGATCTGGGAATTCTTTGAGTCCCAGGGATGGATATGGACAACATACCCATTATACCCATATAAAAGCAAGATTGTATCAGCAGCAGAAGCATCCCATACAAATGGCGGATATTTGTTCTTAAGTACTCAAGCACTACTAGACGATCCATTGCTGGATGCATGGCAAGGACTATACTATGCTTATACTGGTGACTGGGGCAATGCATTGAATAAATGGAATGAAGTAGCGAGTAAGTGGGATGGAAACGGAATAGTCTTTAGTAATCAAATAGGCTATAGCACTGTTAGACTTGCTGCAGCCCTAGCACTTGGCAGTGTTCTGGCGGGACACGGTTTAATCTCTTGGGATATACCCGACCAAATGGCGAGTGTGTTGGTACAGCTACAATGGAGTGGAAGTGGATATTATTCGCCTGACGGCAATACTGTATTCTATGTGGTAAAACCTGATCATGCAGGCGGATTCTTGGTAAGCTATGGACCCATAGGAAGCTATGGATTTGTACCATTTAGACCAAGCCTTGTAGAAGACATACTCAAAAAAGTTACTGACGTTATGCCCCCTGAATACGGCGGAATTCTACCCACAAATGCCGAAACAACCCTACTGTCCATGGCTGCACTTATGCAGTATGCGTATAACAAGTATGGTGTAAGGCCTGAGAGACTACTATTTAATATAGAGCCAGATTCGGTGTATGGGTCAGGAGAATACTCTGTCTCTTTCTTTGAAGGAAAATCCTACCATAAAGTATACAGCTACTTTATTGAACCATCAACAAGCGTAAGCCGTTCCGTTGCTGGTGCGATATGGAAAATTGATATGCATTACACTAGCAGAGACGTATCATTTACTATACATGGTCAATTCAGATACTATGTCTACGTAGATGGAGAAGCAGACGCACAAGTACGAGTATATGTTTACCTCACAGACGCACAAGGAAACATAATATATCAACGACAATTGTACAACAAGTACTACTATCCCACAACATCAAAAGAAGAATCGGGAACAATAGACTTCAGTTTCACCAAAACGCTTAGTCCAGGAGAATACTACCTCAAAATAGAAGTAGTGGCAACGACTTCTGCATATGATGGTATTGCAATCGTTGATGTATATAACAGTGATAACTACATCTTTGTTTTTAGTGTAAACGCCCAAGTATCTAGTTAAAATTAAACTTTTTCTTCCACAATATTCATGTTGTTAACCAGTACATGAATTCTATTGTAAGCCATGTCATTATGCAGAGACCTGCAAGCGTACCAAGGGTGATTCCCAATAGAGTATATGATTTCCCTCTAGTTTTCCTTGAAGCGTATACCGAGAGAACTATTGCGAGAACTAGAGGAAGCGGTGAGATTACTATGAACACCCTTAATACAACGTTTTGTATTGGCTCAACTAGGTCTATTAAGCCATGGAAAAACGGGACAGCATAAATTATGTAGAAGTTTATAATTGAGCCAATAACAACCACAATGAATGAAAGAATAGCAAAGCCTAGAAGATTATTAAACATGGTCAGCCTCAAGGCGATCATCCAGTTATTTACTTCCAACAAGAGCTTATATAAGTCTTCTTGAGCTGTTACCATCTACTTCTCTCCATTCCTAGTTTTAACCTGGTGGATCAAGATTGACTAAACGGAAAAAGAAGACCAAGAAGAAGGCTAAGAAGAAGTATAAGCATATCTACTTTGAGTCCAAGGAGCCTGGAAGAGACTCCGTTTTTGCTTCTGTGAAAGATATTGGTAAAGTAGGTGTCAACACTAAGAAAGAGTTTATCGAACTATGTATGTCCCAGCTAGCGGACCTAGCGGATCTTAAGACGAAGAATAAGCAGGACCAAGTTATACCCTTTACGTTACAGTTATGGAGTCAGAGATGCTTTGTCCTCAGGCAAGTCAATAAGAAAAAGAAGTTTGGGCTTGGTAGGCTAGTCGATTACATAGACCGTGTTGGCAGGGCTTACCTAGCCAAGAAGATAGGGCTAGTCCAGCTTGCCGAAGCCCTGGATAAAATAGCTAAGAAATATGGTGTATCAGTCAAAGAGGCAAGGGAGATAGCCAAGAAGGTTACTCAGCAAAAGAAGGTCCTAAAAACACTGCTAGACTACATAGACGGCAGGATCGAGGAGACAATCATCAGTATCGCTAAGAAGAAGGGTATAAGCAAGAAAGAAGCGGTCAAACGGGTAAACAAGGTAGGTAAACGGGTAGCCAGAAGGCTTAGATCAAGATTTGACGCTGAGACAAAGCGGATAGCTGAGTATCTATGGAGCATGATACCAGACAAGTACAAGCGTAAACCCTTAAGGATATGGTACTACGTCATGGTCCTGTGGCTAGCCTACTACATAAGAAAATACTGTAGCAAGAAGGGTATCGACTGGCGTGTAATCGACTGGGCAAGTGAGATCGATTGGAAGCAGGGATACAGCTACGCAAAAGAATACGTGCTATCAATACTCAGAACAACACTAGACAGGTACGAAGAGATAACGGAAAAAGACATAGACCAGATGATGAGGTATTATGAGGAACAAGCAAGAATACTAGCCCAATACCATTAGTTCATTCTTTTTATTATTAAAGAGTATTTTTATTGTTAGCTAATTGACCGTCTTCTATAGTAAATAGAAAAAAATAGTTCTTAATTTGGAGGAGTATATTAAGAATTAGTTGGAAAAGTAAGTAGCCGTGTTTCATGCGATTATACTCTCCTTGGGCGTATTGTCATGAGTCTTAGAGATAAGGTATTGATGTATCTGCCTAACTGGGCAGAAGCATTCTCCATAGTAAAGGATCAGGTATGGGGTTATGAAAAGCTTGGATTAAGCAAGTTTGGTCTTAGAAATCAGTTAGAGCCAGGAATATGTTTAAGGCTAAAAGATGTATTGGAGTCCCAAGGAAGCGAAGTATATCTTAATGTTAAAGGAGTTGCTGCACCAATATTTGATACAGATATAGACGTATTGGAGTTTAGAGATGGTAAAGCAATTGCTTATGAAGTTAAAGGGCTCAGGGTTAAACGTAGGGGTCGTGGAAAAGAAAAGGTATTAAGCGGTCCTGGAGCACTTGAAGGGGCGGAACAGGCATTAAATCATTTACTTAATGCAGGTTTTTCTGTAGATTACGCCTATCTTGTTCATCCCGCGCTAATGTTTCGTGGCTATATACTAAGGACAGCGATTATACTTGATAGACTTACACCTTTAGGCTACATAGTAATTACACCCATAGGTGAACTTGTTGAGCTAGTAAAACCAAGACCTAACCCACTCAAAGGTACTCAGAAGCTAGCTGATATACCCAGGAACGCTATTTTAGGTGTAGACCCACGGCACCTAGAAAAAATGCTCGAGAAAGAGATTGAAAGAGACACGGGTATACCTATTGACTTTAGTATAGGAGAAGTAGTTAAGATTCATGATATATTGAAAAATTTTGGAGAATACATCAAGAAGCGTGTAATTTAAAGACTTCTCTTTCAAGACTTCAGCTGGTATAGCTTAGAAATAATGTTCTGTTTTAGCCATTCCGCGTATTTCTGGTAGTATTGGTCTGCTAGCGTGGTTAGTTTTAGGTAGTGTTTTGAGAGTATTTCCTGTGGTATTCGTCCCTGGATGAAGTTTACTACTTCCTCGGGTATTCCTAGTCCCAGCATTTTGGTGGCAACCCATTTCCTAATGTATTTTGGCGGCAGGAGCTTGTTCTTGGATGCCCAGTTGCTTATCCATTTGTTGCTAGCTTGTATCCTTGGTGGTTTCTCGATTGTGTAGCAGTAGAAGGCTTGTTTGCTTCCACGCTTCCATGATAATGGGTACTTGTAGAATCCGTTTAACTTGATCCACTTTTCCTCATCATGCTCATTAATGAGTTTCACGACTTCGCTTAGCCTTAGACCACTATATACAAGTATCTTGTATATCCAGCAAAGCTCCTCGGAGCTGCTGCAAGCCCTCGTGAGAGCCGTGAACACGTCTTCATCGCTGGGTATATAGAGGTCTATCCCGCTCCTCTTTACCTTAATCTCCTTCCACAGGTCCTCTTTACCAGTAAACTTGAACCAAGCCTTGTAGGCTAGTCTACTCCACTTATTATCTGGGTCAAAGGGTTTCAGAAGATACCTGGCATACTGTTTACATGTCTCCTCGCTGGTCCCCTTCTCCATGCACCACCTTAGGAACCTGGCTAGCCTACCAGGAGTTATCCGTATATTAAATGATGGACCTGTAGTTAACTCTTGACCCCGTGAAGAACTGGGATCAAGGTCTGGCAAAGGAGTGTGGGGCTCAGGACCCGATGGCGTAGGCCTGCGTGGGTTCAAATCCCACCCCCCGCACCACTCTCTAACAAGCAATAGGTTCCTAATGGCCTTCTCCAACAGCAGGTATAGATGACGCTCTCTCGTTTTAGCCCTAATCTTTGTCACTTTCTCTAATACAAGGTATCTATAGATGTATCCATTTTTCTTTGTCTTTCCATGTTGAGGTACATGATTCGAAACCCATTGCAGGTATTATTAGAAACTTAGATCGAAGAAGTCTTAATTAATTTTAGACAATATTAAAGATCAGACTCTAGAAACAAAGTGAAACTGGGGGACAAACAGTAAATGACTGATGTGCTTCATGAAATTGTCGTTGATAGGTTTATCTTGGCAATTTATATTGGGTGTATTGGTGGAGCAACTATGTTCTTAAGATAATGTTTTATGGATTATTTGTATGAGTTTTTCTATGTTTTGTGCGTATGCGTCAATTAATACTCTTGTGGTGCTTGTTACAGGATCTATTGTTAGAACTATATTTTGGCCTAATAGTTTTAATCTACAACCACCAATGTAGATTCTACAATAATCTGTTTCACGACACGTCTTTTCTATTGCTTCTCTCAAGCTTAGTGGCGTTTCGATCACATAGTATCTTGGTGTTGTAAATGATTTCAAGATTGTTGATAGCTTCTTTTCCGTTACTGCTATTACCTCTAGTACTTTTAGCATAGTAAGTATGCCATCATAACCTAGTGATAGTATTGGATGAATGTATTCTCCAACACCATTAAAACCTAGCACTGGCCTTATTTCAACGGTTTTATTAAGCATTGCTCCATCAATTATATCAGTTTCAACAACTTTGATACCCTTGTTTATAAGAATATTCTTTATGAAGCCGAAGACGTCTTTAGAATACACTACACGTGAATCTTTAGCGAATCTTAGACTCATAATAGCCACGACTTCTTCGGGAAGAAGAGCTCGTCCTCTATCATCTATAATTAGTATCGTTGACGCATCGGTATTGAATACCACTCCTATATCTGCATTTGTTGCTCGAACAACATTTGATACCTTAATTATGTCTTCTTCTAAGGGGTACATTAATTTTCGGTAGACTGGGGGCTTCATGGTATTTAATGATATAAAGTCTATTCCCAAGTTTGAGAGCAATTGGGGTAAGACTTTGTCGCTGGGTCCATAACCTGTACTAATAACTACTCTTGGTTTCCTACTCATTATTGCATCGGAATCTATTACTGAGAGTAGTGCTGAGGAATATAGTTCATGTATGTACTCTGCATAAACAACCCATCCAGTATCCTTCGGATCAACTCGTTTCACCGTGTTTTCCTTCACAATATTTTCGAGCTCTTTACCCACAAGCTCGTGGCCTGGCGAAGTAAATATTCTTAATTGAACGCAGTCTTCTCTCAAGGGGTAAGCTGAGACATTTACTCCCCCACGTGCGCCAAACCTCTTTATAGCATAAGAGATCTCGCCTGCAACAGCCTCATGGAAATCCATTACTTCGACTCCAGTAGACATAAGACCCGAGATAAACGCTCTCTTAATCATTCTTGAAGCAGGACTATAGTCTCTTCCACTAACAACAAGAGACTTAGGGCCGTACCATGTACCCATTATTGCTCCTATGCGTGCAGCATCTTCTGGTGTAAGCTCTATATTAGGTCTTCCAACAATTCTTCCTTTAACTAAGGGTATAGACATAATTATTCCACCTATCCTGATGGTCTATAATAGGTTTCTTCTTGTAAAGTAGTTTGTGGCGGGATATTAGTCCAAGGACCTATTGTTGAAGAGAATATCTTGGAGCCATTACCTATAGTTACATCATTTGTTATAACTGAGTCATGTATTCTAGTATTCTCGCCTACAACAACTCTCTCCCATAATACGCTATATGAAATCCTTGACCCCCTCTTTATTGTGGTGTCATCCTCTATAGATACATAAGGTCCGATTATACAGTCTTCCTCAATAACTACATCCCTACCTATATATACAGGAGGAATTATTTTTCCGCGAATATCGCTCGTTCTAATAATCTCTATTTTCTCTTCTTCATGACACTCTATGTTTCCTACCCTAATGCCGTGGATGTTACATGAAAGAATATCCCATACAGTTTTCTTGTAATTATGTATTCGCCCAAGGTCCTCCCAGTATGTATTGGGATGCATAATCCATCCGTAAACCCTATATTTATTCTCTATAAGGTACGGGAATACATGTTTACCCCAGTCCATTAACGAGGGATTATTTCTAAGTATTTGTAGTACATCGTTGTTAACCATGTAGAAGCCTGTATTCACTAAATTAGCGTACTGTATGCCTTTAAAGATCCTGTTGTAAGCCATTGTTAATATGTAGATTTCCATGGAGACGGGTTTTTCGACGAATAATTTGATTAAACCATTTTGATCAATAACCACCATACCGTAGTGTAGTGGATTGTCAACTTCCTTCAAAGCTATTGACGCAATACCGTCTTTTTCTATGTGGAATTCGTAGAATGCCTTAAAATTGGCGTTGCATACTACATCACCCATTGATACTAGAAAATGATCTATATCTGTTAATTTATCTCCTATAAGCCTTATAGCATCAGCTGTATCTCTCGAGTCAACAAGAGCAACTTCTATATCTCCGGGATTAGTTTTCTTATAGTACTCGACTATTTGTTCACCCAAATACTTGGCTACAACTATAAACTTATTGAAACCATTTCTTCGGAGCCACTCTATTATGTAGTCGATTACAGGCTTCCCTGCTATGGGTATGAGTGGTTTTGGTTTAGAGTAGGTTAAAGGGCGTAGCCGTGTTCCTTTACCGCCTGCCAAAACTACTGCAAGTCTAGTCAATATTATGTCTCCTGTTAGACATTATATTGCCTGGGAGAACTAATTAACTTAATGTATGTTCGGTAATCTCGATCTATAAGAGACATTGTATGAAGTTACTCAGCTCAATAAAATCTTTAACATCATACCACATATGTATGAAATGTATATTTCCAATAACCTTCTTTACTTCATTAACATGGATATCACGGTCATCAATGTATATGATGTCTCTAGGAGAAAACCTTGTTTTGAAGTAGTGGGATATAATTCTTAGAGCTTTTTCTAGAACAAGTTCCTTAAAGGGCATGTCTTCTATAAACAAGTAATCAAAATACTTTAGGATACCAAGCGTTTCTAAGGCTTCTCTCGCAACACTATATCTATTCCAGCTTAACACACATACGACAAGACCTAATGTGTCTAGTTTCTCAAGGAACAATCTTACATTGTCGTATAGACATAGTTTTTCTCCAAAGGAATCCACAATACAATTGTTGTCGACCCTCCGAAAAGGAGGAGTCATAGAGGAGACATCTTCGTGGTCCCAGAGAGTGCCATCTAGGTCAATAAATACTGTCTTCATAGATTACGCCCAGAATAGGATATTGTTTAGGATTACTTAAGAAAACTGATGGAAAATGGAGCCGCCGGCGGGATTTGAACCCGCGACCACCGGCTTTCTCGGGGCGACCTCGGGGCTATAGGCCCGTACAAGGCCGGCGCTCTACCGGCTGAGCTACGGCGGCTCCTAAGACTGTTCTCCAGTAGATAATGCATTATGTATGTAGGGATTATAAAATTATGGGTTTTGGGTGTTATGTCCGAGAATGATTTGTAAAAAGTAATATGGTAGCCGGGCGGGGATTCGAACCCCGGTCACGGGGGTTCTCCCCGGTGGGGCCCGGGCCAGAGCCCCGCATCCTTGGCCGCTAGACGACCCGGCTACTTCGTGTTTTAGTGTATTTAGTGTAAGGGGTTTAAAACTTAGTTTTCTTTCTACTTCTTCAGTGCTTGCTCCAGTATTCCTTCATAGGTAGTCTTGTAGAGTTCTGTTGATTCCAGCTTCTTCCTGTCCCGGACATACTTCTTTGTAACAACATCCTCGGGGTAGCCGTGCTTTCTAGCCCACTCCTTCAAGGGTACACCATACTTCTTGTGGATTGCATCACGGTATATGTCGTCGAATATATTGAATGCACAGAACGGGATTAGTCTGCCATCTGGTACAGCATAATGTATATTACACCTCATTACACGCTGTATATCGTAGTTATAGAGATCCATGAAGTGCATCATTCCCAGGAATAGCATCTTGTAGTGTAGCTCTGCTAGTGCTTCATAGTTGCGTTTAATAATGATGTTCAGGAGGATCTTGAATAGATCGAACTCTTTAGGCGCTTTAGAGGAGTCGATAAACTTCCTTATGGAGTACAGTAGCTTCAATCCAACAACAATTCTACTAGATCCTGATACAAGGTCTTCCCATTTCTCCTTAAGGTACTCTAGTAGGCCCTCTACGTCGACAAACCGGGTTATCGGGATGAGACGGGGTATCGGCTTGGATTTATCGACGTAGACATAAGTCGCTGCTCCACAGACAGGATGGTTGTCCATCTCGAATTTGAATTCACCACTAAATCCTTCAATAAACCTCGAGAAGATGGCGCTTACGGGTACTGGGAACCAGTCTTCCTTGGTTATCTCGCCGTCGGTGCCTTCTTCAATTTTCTTTAATGCATCAGGTATAGTTATCCTATACTTTGCTCTCTCACGTTTCTTCATCATACCCGTTAATGATATTGGCTGGAAGTTTACTCCTCTTATAACATCTATGTGTTTTGCCGCAAATCTTATTATAAGACCTAACTCATGATCGTTTATACCACGTATAACTGTTGGGACCAGGACCGTGCTTGTCATACCAGATTTTCTAAATACTTCGAGGATATACGGGATCTCCCAGTGGTTCTTCCAGTTCGTTATAGGTGTAACACCATCGAAACTTAAGTAGACAGTATTTACTCCTGCTTTCCTTAGACTACGGGTGTACTCTATTGCTTCACTTGGATTCTCCCAGTATAGAGCCGAGAACTTAATACCATTTGTATTTAATTGTATGTGTCTAACACCTTCAGCCTTGAGGGCTCTAACGATGTCTACTAGATCATCTCTAAGTGTTGGCTCGCCCCCTGTTAATTGAACGGCTATTGTGACGCCCTGTTTCTTAACGGCTCTAATCATTTCTACTATTTGTTCGAGTGAAGGCTCATAGACAAAACCAGCGGCTTCAGCGTAAAAGAAACAATACCAGCAGCTCAGATCACATCTGTTTGTAAGTACTATGTTTACAAGAGCTGTATGGTTTTTATGGAGAGGACATAAACCGCAACTGAATGGACAAACATTTTTTAAGGGAGTATAAACATGTCTTGCTCCACGACCCTCAGGATCCCATTTAATGAACTTCTTGTATAAAGCGACATCGCCATAATATAATTCCTCTATTTCGCCGTGTTCGGGGCACACCCTCCTAATGTAGAGTTTGCCTTCACGCTCAATTATAATAGCCGGCAGAACCCTGTAGCAATAGGGGCACACGCTCTGCGTCATATTGACAAGCTCTTCACCCTCGCGAACGGCCGGGAGAGTAAAAGCAATTTCTCCCGCCTTTTTAGTGAGTTCTATACCAATATTCAGTGTCATGGGCAACACCATGTATAGTATGGAACGAATATCAGTCTGTTATGCATTATATTTTATGTATTCAACCTCATAAATACTACATTTAACTTTAAATACTTTCCCTACCTTACCCACCTACATAGATTTAACCGAATAAAATATAGGGTTATATGGATGTAGTGGGACTGAATCGGCAAAAATAGCTAATAATGTAAAGTAGCTAAAGACTTATAAGACCTGATACTTGCACAATAAGACAATAGAGACTCCGAGGTCGTAACACGGGTTCGCAAGGGCCCGTCGTCTAGCCCGGTTAGGACGCCGCCCTTACGCGGCGGAGGTCCGGGGTTCAAATCCCCGCGGGCCCACCACAACTCTTTTAAGCATGTCAAGGGGTGGGAGATTCTACTTACTATATAAATCTATCTGCCCTTTAGTATTACCTTGTAAACCAAGCAACCCCTAATACAATTCATAGACTAGTAAAATATTGGGTGACAAGTATGATAGTTTGGCATCTAGATGTTGCAGAGGGTTTTTTATGGACAAAGGGAAACGGAGGACGCTAATAATGCTGAAGAATGATTTCAGTGTACTAATAGCACAACTACTACCTGGATATTTGAGGCTCATAGATGCTATCATACGTGCAAAGTATGGTGTAAGGGCAATCGATTTACTATTCGATAACCCATCGAAACTCTACAATGCGCTGAAAGAATATTATGGTGATGAAGCAAGTGCTGAAATGGCGTTTTTCGAAGTATTCCTAAGACCCCTAGTGAGGTTATTAGGGTACAAGGTAACGGAGCACGAGCTTTTACAGAAAATAAAGAATGGTGAAGACAAGGAAGTTGTACTTAAGATCCTTAGTCTTTATTCATCCGAGAAAGCAAGCTAACATGACTCACTAACTATTAACATATTTTAGTATAGAGTCGAGATTCTGTGTAGTATGCTCTTGATATAATTTGTTGGTTTCCTGATATTGAAAATTCTTGAGGAATGAAGGTGTAATTACAGTTTCTTGGCGTCTTCGCGTAAAGCCTGGGCTAGGTATCTTTTTAGTTCTTCTTCAGTGAATACAACGGTTTTACCGTGTAATCCCCTTATGGTTACTTGTTTCTTTGCACATAATGGATCACGGCACGAGGTTTTTATTAGGTAGTCAGCGAGCGCCTCTTTTACTCTGAATGCGGATGTTTCTGCTGCAGTCATTGTCCATAATGTTAATACATTGTTTAACTTGTTGTATAGGAGTTGGTTGTATATTAATGATGATGCTATCTGTTCTCTTTCACCGTGTAGTGAGAGGAGCACATCTGAATCAACGTATATTACTAGCTGCGGACTAGATGTGTTAACTAATTCTATTTCGATACTGTATAACTCTTCGAGAGAATAACGGGCAGGATTTATAAAGCTAAATTCAACTAATTCTTCGAGTGCATTGTATAGCTTATTTAGTTCCTCTTCTTCGAGACCATAGTCGCTTAGGGTTAGCCAAAAGATTTCTTTGAATACCTGCATTGTAGAGGCATAACTTATTACAAGAGTCTTGATCTTATTCTTTAGGATGAAGTGTGAAAATAGCGCAAATGATAGTTCGTCATATTTTAGCATGGAGGGTTTCTCTAATAGAATTACTGAGTTCGAGCTGATTTTACCCATGACGTTATCTATTTCTTTGATGCCCATCTTATAATATTTGATCTTCATTTTCTTAAGGGTTGTACTTACTTCCTCTAGTGTGGGTGGCATGAATACTCTTATTCCCTTGCCGGGTATGATCCTGAATGGTATTTCAGCTATTGTTATTGGTGCGCCACGGAACTTTCTTAACTCCATAGTTCTCACAAGGAGACCATGTGCGATCCTATGCTTCATTATGATTACTATGTCTACTACGAAGTCTATGCCCCCGAACCCTATTTTCTCTTCACCGAACGGCAGATCAGCTATTAGCACCAGTAAGCCATTAATCAAGTGCGGCACGTCATAAAGTACTGATTGCAGGAATGATCTTGCCTTAGGTTCTTCGAATATCTGTATCATAGGGGTTATTCCATCAATTACTACTACATTTGCTTTATACTTGGCGACAAGATTCATTAGATCTCCTACAAAGCTATCTAAAGCTGAGCGGGATGTTATTAGTGGGAACCTGACATAGCGGAATAGACCTTTTTTCTCGAGTTCCTCGAAATTCATGTTAAAGTTCTTCATGTGTCTAATGAATTTTTCTTTATGTTCACCGAAAGATATGAAGAGGCATGGATGGCCATTTATGGCGTTTGAATAACATAACATTGAAGCGAAAGTTGTTTTACCTGCACCTGGATGGCCGGCAACGAGTATGCTTGTACCAGGGACTAACGCGTACGAGTAATACTTGTCAAGCCCCTCTACTCCGAACAAGAATCTTTTACTTAGTTTTTCTTTTTGTTCAAGTGTCTCCATATCCATCTACTCCAGGAAAACATACCTTGTATAACATAAAATTACCTGGGATTATATGTTTTTATAAAACCAAGATATATTTATAGATTTACAAGTATAAATAGCTCAATGTACATAAACTCATGATACATGGGTTCTATAGGAGCATTTTTCGAGCATATGGTTCCCATGAATACTCCATGAATATAATGTTTTATTGGAAGCTAGGTTTACAAAGCACGAAAACTTTAAGCTGATAAATAGGAATAGCTAGAAGATGAAGTCAAGATTCTTCTATGAGGTAGAATAGTATTGGTTAAGAATACTAGGAAAGCAAAAGCGATAAGTGAAATTGTATCATCTTTACTGTTGGTGATAATTGTTATTTCTACAAGCACACTTGTCGTATTATATGTTTATAGAAATATTGAAGCCTATAGGTCTAGAGTTCAAGAAGAAATAATTACGGCCGAGACGTTGCTCAAGCAGACAATAAATATACTTTATGTACTAGGGAATTCTACGACAAACAATGTATCAATAGTATTTGCTACAGGAGAATACCCTGTAAGAATATACGGTATCTTGATCAACTACACAGTTGCAGAAAACTATACTGTCATAAAGGGGGATTGTTGGGTTGAAGACGGATACTTAGTGTGTAATGCTAATAACATGGTTGAAATAATGGTGAGAAGCCCTATAGAATTGTCTCCTTATACACGTATCAATGTCATAATTGCTTATGGGGCAGGCGAGGCAGAAGCCTGGGGGGATGTTATCTAACCTAATATGCATTAACACCTTGCTACTGTTTCTACATTAAGTGTTCTAGTTAACTAGTTAACAGTAAGGAATAAGATAAAAAGACACTAAATTAAGTAAAACCAATGATAATGAATTTACTTTTAACTGTTAAGTTGTTGAAGTCCTAACAATATACCATGTATACAATTTAACCTTAATATCTACTTTAAATAATAATATATACCAAGGGGAATGTTATTTGAGGCGAGGAATGAAAAAGAAAAGGAAAGGTATATCGACTGTTGTTGGTGCAATATTGTTTCTAACGATTATATCTATGTCATTAATTATTGTCACCATAGGTATGACTATGCTTGAAGCTTACACTAAGGTTCAAGAAGAGAGAATTAATATGCTTATTAAGCAGGCTGAGATAAGTAGATCCGTTTATGTAACTTGGTTATTTCATAATGACACATATACTCTTGATATTAATCTCACGAACACGTATTCTGAACCAATAAGACTTCTTGGCGCGCTGGTTGTATATGATGATAAGAGTTATGATTTGATAACCGGTAATGTAGGTATATCTTTAGCTGGGAGAGTAATTAGGGTTGCTCTGTATTATCGTGGAACACTTGTTAGGGAATGGACTGGTGGTGCTGGTTTTTCTTTCCCATTTTGGCTTGGCACGGGATATACGCTTGTGATAACTATTGATACTAATAACAGGAAACCTTTAACAACAAGATTTGTCACACTAGTACGTGGTATTGTAACAACCGTAAGTAAACAACCCCAAGTAACAATAGTACAGCCAACACCTACAATACAGCCTACTATAGTTTGGACAGAACCCCTCAGATTTAGAATAAAAATAGATATTACGTCGCCGTTTACGAGGCTAAACTGGCCATTTGCGCTAAGAATAAACTTCTCGGCTCCACCAATAAACTTCGCCTATACTGTTGATCCACGAAGTATCGTAGTAGTTGATGCACTAACTAACGAACGCGTACCAGTAAACAAAACCTGGGTTTCGGGGAATGTCTACTGGCTTGTCTTTCCAGTAAACTTATCGGCAAACATACCACATACATACTACATATATTTCGATAAAGAGATCCCTCCAGACTTTAAGCCTCCTGAACCCTATCCCATTGGTGTGGCTTTACCTATCAATGGCAGTATCGAGGGCGTACACGTCAACTTGGACTACGGGGTCCCCCGGGGAACCGGTTGGAACGGGAATTCCTACGTTCTCTTAGTAATGCCTGCTAATACGTTGAAGGAACTAATGGTATCGGGTAGTATTGTGGAACCAGATACCAACACAACGTTATCCCATAAAATCCCATATTTTGATGGTACACTATATTATGTAAACATAACCAGTAAATACAGTATAGAAGTGTACTCAGCTGGAACCCCGGGTCTTGAGTCATTAAAGAACAATGAAGTAATAGCTTCTCTTTGGGGTGTTGAAACAATAGACATGATTATTTATAGAGACACCGGGACAAGCCATGAGATACCATATGATGAAATAACATGGAACGGTACAGTAGGTCTTTGGGATCTTGTTGGATGGAAATATAGGACAACAATACTCATATCAAATCAAGAATCATATACACTGACAAACTATACTGTAAGAATAATACTTAGTAACACGAATTTCCATGAATGGGACGGACTAAAAGACGATGGATCGGACATAAGGTTTTCATTAGATCCTAAAGGAAGACATTTACTGAACTACTGGATAGAATACTTTGACAAAAAAGCGAAATTCGCCATACTTTGGGTTAAAATACCCGAGATCCCCGCCAATACAACAATAAGTATCTACATGTTCTTCGGAAACCCAAATGCATCCATCGATCCTGCTCTATATGGCCCCGAAAAAGTGTTTCTCTACTATACTGATTTCAATGACCTAATAAACTGGATAGTGAACTATAGTCAAGGAAGCCATGAAGTAGTAAATGGGTTACTACACCTAGATACAATAGATGTAAACGAAACCAATAAGGCATCACTCATATTAAATAGACTATGGAGTCTTGATGACAGTGGTTTAGCTGTAGGAGGAGCGTTAAAAGTCTCGGCAACGAGGTATTGCCTAAAGATAACTATTAGTGTTGGTGATATTAAGACTTCGCTGCCCTACTACCCCTTCCTATTACACCTGAATTTAACAGGACTCATAGGAGGAGACTTCATAAAACCTGATTTATCCAACATACTATTCGTTGATGAAAACAACAATACTCTACCATTCTATATAGTTAAAGATGAACAGATAAACTATAGTGACGTATGGGTTTACGTCAGACTCGATAATGTAGAGCCAAATACTAACAGGACAATATACATGTTATTCGGCCCAGGAATTACTTCACCAAGCTATGATCCTGTTGTTGATGTTGGTCTTGTTCTTGGTTATAAGTGGCTTGATGTTAATGATGTTGACTACTTTTATCCGTATCATATTCTCCGTGAATGGTATGATAATGTGTGGGCGCCACAAATAACAGACCTGTACCCAGGATATTGGAGCGACGCTGGTAGAGATGCATTCGACGGATGGGGATACCCGAGTTATTACTTTGGCGATAGACAGCGTAGCGGTTGGGGAGGAATAGGTACATACTGGTACATCATGCAACCTGATATGAATAGCATTCATGGAAATAGGTATGCTGGTTCCGCTGACGAGAATTTATATCGGTGGGTTGAACCCCAAGTGTATAGTGCTTCTAGTGGTTCAGCTACATGGTATGCTATAACGTTCATGCCAACAGGACCCGTACTTGGATGGATTATTATACCAGACGAGTATGCTTGGGTTAACAGGTATCAGTTCAGCATAAAATTCTACGGCGATCTTGGTAGTGATGGTGGTACTGATGGTCCTTACTCGTTTAGTGCTACATTGCTTGATGGTAGGACTATAACTTTCTACATGACAAACGATGATAATTATGGTACGAGCGGCGATCCAAGAATATGGTACATAGGCATAGCTGGTGTGCAAGAAGAACAAGACAGGTGGTACATGGATAGAAGAGTTGACGATTCGTGGATGGGGTTCCACGGCATAACAAAACCGGTAACAATGTATTTAGTTGTCGGCGACATTAACCCCGATAAGCTGGCAGAATGGATTACAAACACCACAAGCTACATACCACCATGTAGGTTATCTGCTGGTTATACTGTTACGGTAGAATATGACTTGAAAGCCATGGCTGGTATCACGATTTTTCCAGAGGATTATATTGAAACACCTGGAATCACGGCATCGCTATCAAGTATTAGCATGTACTCTGGGCTAATAATACTCGATGATTCGTGGAGTAGTGATAGTCCCTGGACACCTGCTTCGCCAAGCGAGTTAACTATGTGGCAAAGAATTGAGATCAGTTACTATAATGGTGTCATCCATGGTTTCTGGATAAGCAATAGGACCAATGGGGTAATACTCGAAAGCACAACATTGAATTTAAGTCTAGGTAATAGAGTATACGTCGGTGTTACTTCATCTCACGGGGAAACAGCTCAGCTAGTCGGTGTTTTCGATTATATCTATGTCAGGAAAATAGTGTACCCGGAACCAACATATGACATCGGGGTCACGAGCGGCTATGCAAACATAACACTAATGAGCAAAGTAGTACTGTACAGGACAGGCGACATCTTATTCCAATACAACTCCACACTACCACCATTCCTAGGCTTTGGAGAAAAAATGCTTCCAATAACTATTAGTGTTGGTGATATTAAGACTTCGCTGCCCTACTACCCCTTCTTAATACATTTGAACTTAACAAAATTCATTAGAGACGGGCTTATAGACACAAACCTATCCAACATAATGTTCGTTAATGAGCACCTCGATCCTATACCTTTCTACATAGTTGGGAATGCAACACCGGATTACAGCGATGTATGGATTTATGTTAGACTCGATAACATTGAACCCAACACTAATAGAACTATATACATGTTGTTCGGAAAAGGAATAAGCAGGCCTAAATACGATCCTGTTGTTGATGTTGGTCTTGTTCTTGGTTATAAGTGGCTTGATGTTAATGATGTTGACTACTTTTATCCGTATCATATTCTCCGTGAATGGTATGATAATGTGTGGGCGCCACAAATAACAGACTTATACTCAGACCGCTGGGTTGATGCCGGTAGAGATGCATTCGACGGATGGGGGTATCCAAGATATAGTTTTGACGATACAACATCTCCAGCCGAGTACTGGTATATTATGCAGCCTGATATGGATAATGTTCATGGGAGTACTTCTTATGGCTCAAGTGACTCTATCTTGTATCGTTGGGTTGAGCCTCGAGTATATAGTGCTTCTAGCGGTTCAGCCACATGGTATGCTATAACGTTCATGCCAACAGGACCAATACTAGCATGGGAGTTGCTTCCAGATGAGTATGCTTGGAGGAATGCACAGGTTTTCTCTGCAAGGTGGTATGGTGATCTTGGTAGTGATGGTGGTACTGATGGACCATTTTCGTTTAGTGCTACATTGCTTGATGGTAGGACTATAACTTTCTACATGACAAACGATGACAATTATGGTACAAGAGGCGATCCAAGAATATGGTACATAGGTATAGCTGGTGTAGCGGATGAACAGGACAAATGGTATATGGACAGGAGATATGACGATTCATGGATGGGGTTCCATGGTATAACAAAACCTGTTCTAGTAATGCTTGGTGTAGGTGATATTAATCCTGATAGGTTATCGGAGTGGATAAGGAGTGTTGTAGGATACATACCGCCGTGCAGGTTGTCAGCGGGATACAGTGTTGCTGTGGGCGAGGTTACTAGTGTTCCTTTACGTAGTGAGATAGCGATTAATCCATGTATAGGTATTGGTAGTGGTGATAGTAGTAAATGGATCTGTATACTATGTCGTGCGGGCAACGAGACATTTAGTGGTGTGATAAACGCTTCAGATCCTGCGTTCATAGAGAGACTTGCTGCAAACGACTTCTTGTTCCTCTATTTACCAAGCTATAGTTTTGAGATAGTTTCTATAGAGAATAACCCTGAAGCGGGTAGGCCATCAGTATTGAAGGCAACTATATCGAATCCTAATGACTACGATCTCTACGACTATCAAGTCAAGATAAACCTGGCCGGCACATTCCTTGAAGACAAGTATCTAAGGGTCTACAATGACACCGAGTTCAAGCACGAGATCCCATTCGTCTACGAGTATAGTAACGGAGAGTGCGGTAGTGACCCACCGTCAAAAGCAATCTGGGTTAAAGTACCCTACATCCCTGCCAGAGGCTCCACAACAATATACCTCGTTCCCGCCGATTCACCGGCCCAATGGAGTCCAAGAGACGTTTTCGACTTCTACGACGACTTCACAAGCCTAGTCAACTGGACCACAATATCCGGGTCATGGACTATCAGCGACGGCGTCCTCAAGACAACATACAATGGACACAATGAGATACAGCACGACTCCTTCATAGTAGTCAACGGAGTCATAGAAGTCAGGTGGAGGAGAGAAGGAAACTACGGGCCAATAATACTTGTTAGAACACAGGACAACATGATAACATACTCAATTGATGCAGGCAATCTCTACGAGCTCGCCATAGGCTACGACGGCGATACAGACACTGATAGAAGAGACTACCAGACACTATCATCAATAGGAAGCCCTGAGGACATAGAAGCATACACATGGTACAGAACAATAATCAAGGTACGTGGATACAATATAGAAGCCATACTAGTCAAAGAAGGAGAAGGCACCATAGTAGAACTCACAGCGACAGACACCAGGCTCCCATACGGAAAAATAGGCTTGTACGGATACTACCCCAACGTATGCTTCGACTGGATACGAGTAAGAAAGTACGCAGACCAAGAACCCTATGTATTTTTAGAAGAAGGATGAGAATAAAGTAGAATAATATTTTCAAATTTTCTTTTCCCCAATAGTTTATGCTAAAGCATTTTCTCTCGTAGCATCAATTATTCAAAAATATGTTTAATCGATTTGGGTACTACTAGAATAATACCTATGTATACTATTACTACAAGTAATACTTGAGTAGGAAGACTACAGAGTGCTTATAAATACATAATATACAATATAGTAACAGGGATACATATACGGGGCAGGTGGGCCGGATATGAACAAGACCATAAAGAAAATAAAAGCCCTATCACCAGTAATCTCAGTACTCCTATTAGTAATCATAGCGGCAGTAGCATCAGTAATGCTATACGTGTGGTTTAGCGGATACTTTGCATCACAAGCTGGAAAAGCAACAACATTTAATGCAATATCGGTAACCATAAAGCAGGCAACAGTTATTGGTGGGAGTTCACCTGTAGTATCAGTTGCAATAGCTGTTCAAAACCTAGCTGATGAACCGGTTCAAGTAGACCCTAGTAATGGTATAACTGTAACAATAAATGGAGTGACAGTAGCTAGCGGTTTAACCGCAATTCCCAGTAGTACAGTAACAATTGAGCCAGGTAAAACTGTAACAATACTCCTTACAGGAACGCCACAAGACGCAAATGGAAACACTATTACGATAAACTCAGGTGACTCTGTAGAGATTAGTGTATTAGTACAAGCTACAGGTTCCTCAACCTCTGCCACATATAGCGACTCTGTATCAACAATAGTTACTGCAAGATAACACTAAGAATATTATTTAATGTCCATTAATATTTTTTCATAAAGATTCTTTTCTTCCATATATACTGATTAACTAAATACAACCATACATTTATACTACAATGAATGTAATATTCAAATAATATTAGTATAATTTATTAAATCGGTATAATAATAAACTCTTTGTATCTAATTCTTGATATAGAAGTAATTATGTGTATTGAATTTTAAAAGATTAGAAATCCATAATTATATACTTGGTGTAGTTATAATAATAATGTAGGAGATCTGTAATTTATGAACAATGGTGGGTATGTATATTGAATGAAGTACTAGCTGCTAAAAGTATTGGTGTTCGTGAGCTTGCCCGGTATAGTGTGTTGGCTAAGCCTCCTGTTGTTGTCCGTATTATTGAGGGTTTTGATGGTAGGCGCAGGTATGTTGTTGAGGAGCCTCGTTTAAGTGATCGTGGTAAAAGGGTTCTTGACGATATTACTCGGAGGATTGTCCGTGATGTTAGTTTGCTTGAGAAGATCTCTAGTGTTCTTGATTTCGAACTTGGTTTAGGGATTGCTTCTGAAATAGTGAATAGTCTTGTCAGGGAGAGTTACTCGGCACGGTTTGCTCTTAAGTGGAATCGTTTTTGGTCTTGTGTCCATCGGGGTTTTTGCGAGCGTTCCTTGTCTCAGGGTATCTCTGAGTTTTTCTCGAGTATAGGCAGGGTTTTCAGGCTCAAATTTGGCTTCACTGGGGCTAGTTCTCCTAGGCTATACGAGTTTCTTGATCGTGTGAACTGGGTTCTCGGGGAGGCTAAGGCCCGGGTTTGTGATTTCTTGAAGAAGTATTTTATCGAGAAGTTTAGTGGTCTTAGCGACGAGGATATTGAGGGTATTGCTTACTATATTGCACGTGATTTCGTTGGCTATGGTAAGATAGATCCTTTGATTAGGGATAAGTTTGTCGAGGACATATCCTGTAATGGTATCAAGGAGCCTGTCTACGTGTTCCATCGTGACTATGAGTGGCTTGAGACAAATGTCATTTTCAATAAACCACATGAGCTGGAGCGTGTTGTCTCCAAGCTTGCCCTGAGGTGTGGACAGGAGATAAGTATTGCTCGCCCGGTAATAGAGGGTGTGATCAAGCCTGAGGGCTATCGTGTTAACCTTGTGCTTGACGTGGTGTCTCGTAGAGGGCACTCGTTTACTATAAGAAAGTTCCGTGCCGAACCGTTTACAATAATAGAGTTAATCAAGAAGAAAACCATAAACCCACTTGTAGCAGCCTACTTGTGGATAGCGATAGAGTACAAGCAGGGAGTAGTAGTTTATGGGCCAACGGGATCAGGCAAAACAACACTACTAAACGCGTTGGCATTACTCCTGCCTCCTGAATACAAAATAGTAACTGCAGAGGATACCCCTGAGATCATGTTGCCGTTTCATGATAACTGGATGGCGATGGTGACTAGGCTTAGTAGTGACCCGAATGTGCAGAGTGTTACATTGCAAGCACAGGTAGAAGCTGCTCTTCGTCAGCGCCCCGACGTGATTATTCTCGGCGAGATAAGGTCCAGAGAAGCCTATAGTTTCTTCCAAGCAGTATCCACTGGTCATGGCGGGTTAACTACTGTTCACGCGGAGGATACCGAGACTCTCATTAATCGTCTCGCCGCTCCACCTATGAATGTCCCTAAGTCTGTTATTGCTGCCGTTAAAGCCTTCGTGTTTATAGCTAGACTTTCAACCCCCAAAGGGTTTGTGAGGAAAGTCATTAGGATCGATGAGGGTGTTGGTTATGATCCTGATAAAGATAAAGTGATCCTGAAGCCTATTATCAAGTGGGATCGCTATGAAGACGACTGGTATATGACTTCTAAGGAGAGCGCGATGCTGAAAGCTGTTTGTGAAATCACTGGGCTCAAGTACGAGGAGGTTTTCGAGGACCTTATACGGCGTGCCACGGTGATTAACTGGGCGGTGAAGAGGGATTTCGACCTCGTCATGTTCCATACGATTGTGCGTAGGTATAGTCGTAACCCCGATGAGGTTTTCAAGCAGGCCGTTAAGGAGGCAGGAGTTTATAAGATAAAGATTAGGGAGACAGGGTAGCTGGGAGGAAGGGTGCTATGTAATGAGTTATCTTCTCGTGGAAGCTAATCCTGTCGCCAGGTTTCTGCGTAGATATGAGGTGTTGGAGAGAGCTATTCTTGGTTCCGGGATTTCACGTAGTCCCGATCGCTATATAATATTCACGTCTTGGACTGTTCTTGGTCTTATAGCGTACTCGTTTCTGTTCACACTATTCCTGTTCTCGAGAATAGTTCCTCTATGGCTTTCCCTCCTAATTGCCATATACATAACGGGGTTTATTGTTACACCCTTGTCCCTGGCACTTGCCATAGGTATACCTCTTCTTGTGTACAAGAATAGGGGTAGTAAGATAGAAACGAAGTTTATGATACTAGCGCTCTATCTTACATCACTTCTAGCTGGTGGTATGACTATATCTGAGGCTTTCAGGGAACTAGCTACTACGCATAAGGAGGAACTTGTTTATTTTGATGTAGAGTTGAGGCTGATAAACTATAGGCTTAGGATCGGGGAGCCTGTGGATAAGGTACTGGATGATGTCGCTAGGATCACGCCTAGTCCTTCTCTACGCGAGCTATTCCAGTCTCTCGCAGCGGCTAGTCGTGTCGGTTCAGCCACACTTGATATCGTTAATACTGCTGTAGCGGGTTATCTCGAGAGATTCAATATCAGGCTTGATAAGGAGGTTAATTCTCTCAATATTACTCTCGACTCCTATGTTACTGTGGCAATGACCACGCCGATCATTATTGGCGCTATGGCTCTACTCTATGCTATGTCTGGGGAGTTTGGGCAGTACATGCAGATCGTTATGTTGACTACTTTTGTTCTCTTACCGTTATTCTCTATAGTGACGTTGATCATGGCGGACTCTATTGCTTCTAGAATGAGGTTGTGATAGCCATGATGAATAAGACGAGGCTACTACTTACCTTCGGTGCCAGTGTAGCGGCAGGAATAGTAGCTATGGCTGGATGGTATTTCCTAGTCGTCCTCCTAGCGAACAAAGTCTTTGTTCTACCGAGTATTGGAGGTGTGAACTTCACGGATATAATAATCTCTGTTAGACCCTATTCTCCAAGCGAGATCGGGAATAATGTCCTTTACTTGCTTGGCGTATTCCCTATACCGGGCGTACTCGGGTTATACATGTTCTTCACAGTGGGGCTCATAGGATTCCTTGTGCCATGGGCTATCGTGTCTGGGAGAGTATTCAAGGAGATGGATGAGCTTAGACGCCAAGTTTTCGAGGTGTTGCAGCTAGCAGCAGCTTATGCTCGTACGGGGGTTTCTCTACCTGATTCACTACTGAACATATCCGAGACAATAGGCCCGCCTCTAGGCCCTAGGATCAGAAGCTATGCCATGTTGATTAAGGTGCATACACTTGGGCCTATCGAGGCTTTCAACAAGGTTTTCGGTGACCTACCACGTGACTTGAGGACACTCCTGGGCATCCTCCACATCGCTGTTAGGGGTGGTAGACCGTCGGACGTCATTAGGGCTGCTGCATCACTGGCATCGAATATAAGGCGTTTCGATGAAACAAGAATGTCTAGGCTATCGGGTACGAACGCTGTTATATTCGTGGCTGTATTAGCCTATGCTGTTACATCAATTATAATGACTAAGCTAATGTCGATAATAACGAGTATAAGCCAGGAGACGGGGGGAGCGGCTGGCGCAGCCCAGCTCTTCGCTATCACGATGCCTATAGAACACATAATGGTGATTTACTATCTCTCATCACTAATACTCGCAATCCTCGGAGGCTTAATGATAGCTAGAGTGGTAAAGGGTACATCGA
The DNA here is from genome assembly GCA_029637525.1 of Desulfurococcaceae archaeon MEX13E-LK6-19. NCBI lineage: Archaea > Thermoproteati > Thermoproteota > Thermoprotei > Desulfurococcales > Desulfurococcaceae > Desulfurococcaceae archaeon MEX13E-LK6-19. The sequence goes on along the minus strand of CP072660.1, from coordinate 245,444 downwards.
TTGTTGCATTCAGATACCACCTGATATTCTTCATAATAATATTCCTCTGCTTCCTATTCCTGCCACCGATACTCGGCACAATAATATAGTATATAGCTTGGAGGTATGACGCCCTAGTAACACTGCATCAATACTATAAAATATACTCTTATCCATTAAGCCACTATACCCGGAGAATATTACGTGGGAAGATTTAAGAGACCTAGAAAACACACTATACTAACGAGCCCCGCGGCCCCGGCGGCGGCAAGGCTACGACACCGGGCTAAGCCCGGGCTTATGGATGAGTAGCTGGTCTCCTGCCGCGGGGATAAGACCAAGAAAAATATATACCCCTCCTACTCAATCCTAGTATTGCAGAATCACGCTCACGCAGGAAATCAGATGGAGACCCAAGCCCCCCAGGGGACCTATGCCCCCGGTGAATGGGGGCGCTTACCCCTGGGACGCTTGGGTCTGACAAGGGCTGGCGTCCACGCCCCTCCCTCCCTCTTCTAGGGAGGGAGAGTGCTGGCCCAGGGTAGAGTGCCCCGCAACCACCCCACCCCTTGCGGCCGTCACTCCGGTTGATCCTGCCGGACCCGACCGCTATCGGGGTGGGGCTAAGCCATGGGAGTCGTACGCCCCGCCGCTGCGGGGCGTGGCGGACGGCTGAGTAACACGTGGCTAACCTACCCTCGGGACGGGGATAACCCCGGGAAACTGGGGCTAATCCCCGATAGGCGAGGAGGCCTGGAAGGGTCCCTCGCCGAAAGGGCGTAGCGGGGGTTATCGCCGCTACGCCGCCCGAGGATGGGGCTGCGGCCCATCAGGTAGTTGGCGGGGTAACGGCCCGCCAAGCCGATAACGGGTAGGGGCCGTGAGAGCGGGAGCCCCCAGATGGGCACTGAGACAAGGGCCCAGGCCCTACGGGGTGCACCAGGCGCGAAACCTCCGCAATGCGGGAAACCGTGACGGGGTCACCCCGAGTGCCCCCTATACGGGGGCTTTTCCCCGCTGTAAGAAGGCGGGGGAATAAGCGGGGGGCAAGTCTGGTGTCAGCCGCCGCGGTAATACCAGCCCCGCGAGTGGTCGGGACGATTATTGGGCCTAAAGCGCCCGTAGCCGGCCTGGCGCGTCCCCTCCTAAAGCCCCGGGCTTAACCCGGGGATTGGAGGGGATACGGCCAGGCTAGGGGGCGGGAGAGGCCGAGGGTACTCCCGGGGTAGGGGCGAAATCCTATAATCCCGGGAGGACCACCAGTGGCGAAGGCGCTCGGCTGGAACGCGCCCGACGGTGAGGGGCGAAAGCCGGGGGAGCAAACCGGATTAGATACCCGGGTAGTCCCGGCTGTAAACGATGCGGGCTAGGTGTTGGGCGGGCTTAGAGCCCGCCCAGTGCCGCAGGGAAGCCGTTAAGCCCGCCGCCTGGGGAGTACGGCCGCAAGGCTGAAACTTAAAGGAATTGGCGGGGGAGCACCACAAGGGGTGGAGCCTGCGGTTTAATTGGAGTCAACGCCGGGAACCTTACCGGGGGCGACAGCAGGATGACGGCCAGGTTGAAGGCCTTGCCCGACGCGCTGAGAGGAGGTGCATGGCCGTCGCCAGCTCGTGCCGTGAGGTGTCCGGTTAAGTCCGGCAACGAGCGAGACCCCCGCCCCTAGTTGCTACCCGGGGCTCCGGCCCCGGGGCACACTAGGGGGACTGCCGCCGTTCAAGGCGGAGGAAGGAGGGGGCCACGGCAGGTCAGCATGCCCCGAATCCCCCGGGCTACACGCGGGCTACAATGGCGGGGACAGCGGGTGCCGACCCCGAAAGGGGGAGGCAATCCCTCAAACCCCGCCGCAGTTGGGATCGAGGGCTGCAACTCGCCCTCGTGAACGTGGAATCCCTAGTAACCGCGCGTCATCATCGCGCGGTGAATACGTCCCTGCTCCTTGCACACACCGCCCGTCGCTCCACCCGAGGGAGGGAGGGGTGAGGCCTGGTCCCCCGGGGCAACCCGGGGGGCTGGGTCGAACCCCTCCCTCCCGAGGGGGGAGAAGTCGTAACAAGGTAGCCGTAGGGGAACCTGCGGCTGGATCACCTCCCGCCAGTAAAGGCTGCAAGGCGGGGTGGTTGCGGGGTACGCCCTTGTGGGCCATGCACTCTCCCTCCGTGGCTGGGAGGAGGCGTGGACGCCAGCCCTTGTCATCAATGTATTGCGTCGATGCAACACGGGACCGTAGTGTCCCGTGTGAAGGGCGCTAGCAAGCCCCTATTCACGTCACGCTAACGGGGCTTGCGATGAGCGCCATGTACACCAGGGTATGCTCCACACCAGGGGCACTGGTCAAACCCAGGCCCCGCCCCAACCCGGGCCTGCGGCACCGACGCCGCCCGGTGGATGGCTCGGCTCGGGCGCCGAGGAAGGGCGTGGCAAGCTGCGATAAGCCCGGGGTAGGCGCAGGCAGCCGTTGAACCCGGGATCCCCGAATGGGGCTTCCCGCCACGGGCTAAGAGCCCGTGGCGCTCGGGAAACCCCTGGGGTTTCCCAGGGGGAGTACCGAGTGGGAACCCCCCGAACGGAAACATCTTAGTAGGGGGAGGAAAAGAAACCAACAGGGATCCCCTGAGTAGGGGCGACCGAAAGGGGGAGAGCCCAAACCAAATCCCCACGGGATAACCGTGGGGAGATGTGGGGTTGCTGGGTCCCCGGCTGGGGCCTCGAGCCCCAGGGAGCCGACCCACGGTAGCCGAAGTGGGCTGGAATGCCCCGCCGTAGAGGGTGACAGCCCCGTAGGCGAAACCGTGGGGGCTCCCGCCGGGGACCAGAGTACCACGGCTTGATTTTGCCGTGGGAAGCTGGGAGGCACCGGCTTCCAAGGCTAAATACGTCCCGAGACCGATAGCGAACTAAGTACCGTGAGGGAAAGCTGAAAAGCACCCCGAGAGGGGGGTGAAAAGAGCCTGAAACCGGGCGGCTACATACGGTGCGGCCCGTAAGGAGTGAAGCCTCCCGAAGGAAACCGGGGCGACCCGGGAGTACGAGGGAGGTGGACCGGGGTCGCACCGTCCGTCTTGAAACACGGGCCGGGGAGTTCACGGCCGTGGCGAGCCTAAGGGGGTTAACCCCGAAGGCTCAGGGAAACCGACAAGCCCGCAGCCGGGCTGCGGGCCCGGCGAGGGGCGGGGTCCGAACAGGGCCCGGAGTCACGGCCGTGAGACCAGAAACCGGGCGATCTAGGCGGGGGCAGGGTGAAGCCGGGCGAAAGCCCGGTGGAGGCCCGAAGGGGTTCTGACGTGCAATTCGTTCCCCTGACCCCCGTCTAGGGGCAAAAGACCAATCTAGCCCGGTGATAGCTGGTTCCCGCCGAAGTGGGTCTCAGCCCAGCCTCGCCGGAGGCGGGCCACGGGGTAGAGCTACGGAATGGGGGTGCAGGGGGCGAAAGCCCCCGGCCCCCTATCCAACTCCGAACCCGTGGCCGCCGTAGAAGGCGGGAGTGGGGCTCCCCGGGGTAAGCCCGGGGGCCGAGAGGGGAACAACCCAGACCGGGGTTAAGGCCCCAAAGTGCCGGCTAAGTGCCAAGCGAAAGGGCGTCCCGCGGCTCAGACAGCGGGGAGGTGGGCCTAACAGCAGCCATCCTCTAAGGAGTGCGTAACAGCTCACCCGCCGAGCCGCGGGGCCCCGAAGATTGGTCGGGGCTAAAGCCGGCCGCCGAGACCCCGGGGCACCCCCGCTGTGCGGGGGTGATCCGGTAGGCGGGCGTCGGGGCGGGGCAGAAGGCGGGCCGTGAGGTCCGCTGGACCCGCTCCGAGCGTGGATCCCGGCGGCAGTAACAGCGAAGCGGGGTGGAAATCCCCGCCGCCGGAAAGGGCCAGGGTTCCTCGGCAATGGTCGTCAGCCGAGGGTTAGCCGGTCCTAACCGGGGCCGTAACACGGACCCCGGGAAAGGGAAACGGGTTAATATTCCCGTGCCGCGGGGGTAGGTGCGGCAACGCAAGCCCGGTCTCCGACGCCTCCGGGTAGGCGGACCGGGGCTGCCGCCCCGGCTAACCAGCCGAAGGCCGGGGAGAGCCGTAATGGCGAGAACCGGCCGAAGGCGGGAATGGGGGACCGTTAGGTCCCTTCCGCCGATCCCGGGGGCCCTTGAAAAGGGGACCGGGAGCGATCCCCCGCGCCCGTACCGAGAACCGACACAGGTGCCCCTGGGTGAGAAGCCCCAGGCGTCTGGGGGCTAACCCGGGCCAGGGAACTCGGCAAATTGGCCCCGTAACTTCGGGAGAAGGGGTGCCTGCGGTCCTGGGGTAAACCCCTGGGACCGCAGGTCGCAGTGCCTAGGGGGGCCTGACTGTTTAATAAAAACATAGGTCCCCGCTAGCCCGAAAGGGTGTGTACGGGGGCCGAATCCTGGCCACTGGCGGTCCGTGAAACCGGGGTTCAACCCGGCGAAGCGCCGCTGAAGGCCGGGAGTAACTCTGACTCTCTTAAGGTAGCCAAATGCCTTGCCGGGTAAGTTCCGGCGCGCATGAATGGATCAACGAGGTCCCCACTGTCCTGGCCCGGGGCCCCGTGAATACACGGAGCCGGTGCACAGGCCGGCAACCCCCCGTAGGGCGATAAGACCCCGTGGAGCTTTACCGCAGCCTGGCGTTGGCTCTCGGGCGGCGGTGCGTAGCGTAGGTGGGAGGCAATGAAGCCTCACCTCCGGGTGGGGTGGAGCCGCCAATGAAACACCACCCACCGCCGCCCGGGGGCCTTACCCCCGGGGAGACCCGGGGGGACAGCGCCAGGTGGGCGGTTTGGCTGGGGCGGCACGCCCGCGAAAAGGTAACACGGGCGCCCAAAGGTCGGCTCAGGCGGGTCAGAGCTCCGCCGTAGAGTGCAAGGGCAAAAGCCGGCCTGACCGGACCCTCGAACGCAAGGGGTCCGGCCGGGAAACCGCGGCCTAGCGAACGCTCGTGCCCCCTCTGGTGGGGGCCGGGCATGACAGAAAAGTTACCCCGGGGATAACAGAGTCGTCGCGGGCGAGAGCTCCCATCGACCCCGCGGTTTGCTACATCGATGTCGGCTCTTCCCATCCTGGGGGTGCAGCAGCCCCCAAGGGTGGGGCTGCCCGCCCATTAAAGGGGAACGTGAGCTGGGTTTAGACCGTCGTGAGACAGGTCGGACTCTACCCACGGGGGGTGTGGGCCGCCTGAGGGGAAGGTGCCCTTAGTACGAGAGGAACGGGGCGCCGCGGCCTCTAGTGTACCGGTTGTCCGGCAGGGCAGCGCCGGGCAGCCACGCCGTAGGGGGTAACCGCTGAAAGCATCTAAGCGGGAACCCCTCCCCGAAAAGAGGCGGCCGTTCCCACCGGGGGTTTCCTCGGTGGGACGAGGGCTCCCGTAGAAGACGGGGTTGATGGGGCGGGGGTGTGAGCCCCGAGGGGGTTATCCCCCGAGGGGTTCAGCCCGCCGCTCCCAATCGCCCGAGGCCGCAGGCTTCTCACCCGGGGGCGGGCTACGCTGTGTAGCAGCGTGGCCCGCCAGGGGCGGGTGCCTGGGTTTGAGTGTAAACCCTGGTGTGGAGCACCCTGGTGTACATGGCGCGAGCAAGGGGATAGACAGTCTCTTCTCGTTCTAGTACATGTTGAATTGATGTTTTATTTTCCGGCTTGTTGTTATTGTTTTCTCGGGGATGAAGCAGAGTTGTCGCGTGTTCTTGGTGTGGTGTCTGATAGAATCTATGTTTCATTCAAGCCCGTTACGATAGTGTCTGGGCTGCTCTTGTGTTATGGGCGGGTTGTCTATGCTGGTGATGCGGGGGTCGTCGAGAAGACTGTTAGTGTTCTCGGTGGAGAGCTAGTCGACTATGGCTCGTATACAGTGATGCCCGGGTTTATAGACGCTCACCTGCACCTAGATAGCCTCAGCCTCCAGGACTTCATACTCGACTTGAGGAACACTAGGAGCGTCAGAGAGATCCTGGAGAAAATACGGGAGCAGGTATCCAGAAACCCCTCGACGCCATTCATCGTTGGGCGTGGCTGGGACCAGGACAAGCTCCTGGAGAAAAAACCGCCCACCAGGAGAGAACTAGACGAAATAGTGCCGGATAAACCAGTCATGCTGGTTAGGATATGTGGGCACATGGCTGTTGTCAACACGAAAACACTGGAGAAAACAGGTATTGTCCCGGGAGAAAACATTGACTACGAGAAAGGGTTTGTCTACGAGGAGAAAGTAGGGGAGATATGGAGGAGCCTCGGGCTGGAAGAGTATGCTCTAAGGAATATTGCTTCTAAACAAAAAGAGCTAGCAGGAAAAGGGATCACCAGGATCGGGTGGGTTTCCGCCAAGACAATACATCCTCTCACCATAACACAAACAATAAAGATAAGATACTACCTATCACCCAAGGACTTCACGGCATGGCTTGAAAAGAACTTGCCGCCCGGGACACTTAGTGTAGACGGGGTGAAGATACTGCTAGACGGTAGTCTCGGGGCAAGAACAGCATATCTATCAAAACCATATAGCGACGACCCCGGGAACACTGGGAAGATAAACTATGATGAAAACAAGCTAGAAGAAATAGTCAAACATGCTGTATCCAGGAAATACCATGTAGCAGTCCATGCTATCGGAGACAAAGCACTGGACACAATACTAGGAGTATACGATAAACTAGGAGTACACGGGGAGAGGATAGAGCACGCCAGCCTGATACGTGGAGACCAGATACCCTTGCTCAAGAAACTAGGTGTGAAACTAGTAGTACAACCCGGGTTCATACTAAGCGATACATGGATACTAGATAGGCTGGGTAAGGAGAGAATAAGATGGGCCTACAGGATAAAGAGTCTCCTAGACCACGGGATAACAATAGGGTTCAGTAGCGACGCGCCAGTAGAACCACCAGACCCCTGGAGAAACATCTACGCAGCAGTCACTCGGGGAGAAAACGAGGGACTAGACATAGCGTATTACACAAGGGACGAGAAAATAGATGTTGCTACAGCAATACACCTCCACACAAAAGGCTCGGCGGAAACACTATACATGAATAACGTAGGGGAACTCAAGCCAGGCTATACTGGCGACTACATAGTAGTAGACAAGAACCCATTAGAACTAGAGCCATATGAGCTGCTGAAAACAAGAGTTATCGAGACAAGGATAGAAGGAGAGAAAATATACCCCTAGACAATTGCTTCACTCCTTTCTCTCGCGCCGAATATAGAAGCTGAGTCAAAACCACAGAACGGACAGAACCTAGCTCCCTGAACCCATTCCCGGCCACACCTCGGGCAAAACCGGAGCTCCAAAACCCCGGGAGAAGAGACACCAGTACCCCCAGCTACAGCCCTGTCAGCACCTGGGCTAGGGTTTTCCTCGAGTTTCGCGTACTCCCTCCTAATATCCTCGAGTGTCAAATGGGTATAGACTTGTGTAGTCTTTATATCAGTGTGGCCTAGAAGCCTCTGGAGAGCAGGCAAGCTCATGCCACGGCGGAGTGCACGTGTAGCAAAAGTATGCCTCAACACATGGGGTCTCAGCTTAGAAACATCGATACCAGCGCGTTTAGCAAGCCTCTTTATCCTCTTGTACAGCCCACTATAAGTCAAAGGAATAACTCTATCACCAGGCTTCAATCCCTTTAATTTAATCCAGCTCCGGAGAACCTCCATAGTCTCCCGGGTGACGAGTACACGTCTCTCCCTCCCATACTTTGCTTCACGAACAATAATCTCATTGTTATCAAAATCAATATCGTCCACACGGAGCCCGAGGAGCTCGCGGCTACGCATACCAGTGTCAATAAGAAGCCTGATGATAACTACGTCGAGAGCGTCACGACAGGCTTTGAGCAGTCTCTCAACCTCTTCATCGCGGAGAGCATCAATTCTACGGACAGGCCTCCGAGTAACAGGCACACGGATATTCAAGCCAAGCCACTCGAAGAACCTGCGGAGAAACAGCGTGTAGTAGTGTAGTGTGGTAAGCCAAGCTCTCCTATCACTACTCCTGGGTCTCCTAAACCCTTTCTCCAACCGTGTAAGACGCCACTTATTGACGTCAGACAACGTGACTTCACGTAAAGGCTTGTCGCCGAGAAACTCGATGAAATCCATTAAAGCAGCTCTATAAGACTTAACAGTCTCCGGGCTAGCTCCTGCAGCCAGTAAAGCCATGAGAAACTCCTCAACAATACTCTTGTTGTCGAGATAAAGGATATCCCTGGGAGCCTTACCGACATCAAGTCCTCTAGGCATACCAGCTCATCCAATAACATAGTCCATAGCAAGACGATACCTTATATTACCTAGGACAAAATAGTAGGATAATAGAGTGATGAAGCTTAGCAGGACAGACCCTTCTCGTCTAGAAGAGGGTATGACGAGAAGCGGGGACTGACAATTAGACCCCTGTTTTAAAACCTCAGGCAAAGTAACACTCTAGTTCGACTACAAGTAGTTCTAGGAGGACATGGGATTGAAGGTTATCATAGAGACCAGTAATAGCCTACGCCAGCCAGTAGCACTAGTATCGAGACGGCTACTACTTGCCCTAGGCTATAAACCCGGGAAACAACTAGTATTGAAAAGCAGTAACGGCAAAAGCGTCCTGCTAATCCCGAGAATAGCCGAGACCATAAAGCCGAACACTATACTTGTAAGCCCTATTGTAGCGGGAATGCTTGGCATAAAAGACATAGACCTAGGCGAAGCCCATCTTGTATCTATAGAGAAACCACGTGAGATCCTAGTAGAAATCCTCGATATAAAACCAAGTGTAGACAAAGAAAAACTAGCGAAACTACTAGCCAGTATACTTGCAAACAAAGTTGTCCCAACAAACAAGCAATTAACACTAAAACAAGGAGACTACACAGTGAGACTACAAGTATTGCTAGGTAATGGAAAACAGGCACTGATACATATAACCGGGAACACAAGGATAACGATAAAGAGTAAATACAAGTCAAAAATCTCTGATGGAAAACAAGGTGGTAACGAGGAAGAAGGAACTGTTAGAGACGAGAAGAGCGATCCATTACATGAGCAAGTGAAGAATAGTATAGCAACGAATCTAGCAAAACTCGGTTTCACCGTAGATACAGATGTCCCTGTCAAACTACGTGATGGAAGACTCGTTAGAATAGATGTACGAGCACTAAAGAATGTTGGAGGAATAGTCTTCGAAATATGGATTGACTGTAGTAAAATAAGAGGAAGAATAGAAGCCCACGAGATAACAAGGCTAGTAGAAGTAATTGGTAGTGCCGCGAAAATACCTAATCTCGTCATGATAGTAACGGGCGAAGCATCAGAAAAAACTATAGCAATAGCTAGATCACGAGGTATACTGGTATACTCACTCGGCAACACAGCAAGTATTATGCCGGAAGAAATAAGTTCAAGGATAACTATTAGGCTTAGCAACATATTCAAAGAACTAGCTGGAACATTACATGGAAACCATGAGCAGAGCCTATTCAGGAGAATATCAATGATATTTAAACCCAGAACAAGCTATGTTTCAGTCTAAAACCTCATTTATGTGGAAGTGTGATGAAAAAAGAACATTGTAATTTTCTGGTTTAGTATATGATAACAGTTATACTTGCTATTATAGCAGCTATTAATGCTAATACTAGCCCATAGTTAAAGAGTGTTCTCAATCCTTGCTCAATTCTAAATCTGCCAAATAATGCTTTAAACAGTGATACTAGGAATAATACAGCAATATACTTTGCTACGAGCAATGCTATGCCTGGAAGTGATGTATGCGGATATGGATAAGGTCCTCCCAGGAATACGTAGACTACAAACAGTATAGAAGCAGCAAGCTCGACATCGTGGAGTAATCTAGCGAAACCAAGTGCTGGTCCGCTAAGCTCTGTCTCGGGTCCAGCAATAATTTCTTGCTCGGCATCGGGGATGTTGAAGGGTGGGATAAACGCTTTTGCTTGTATGGCAACAATTATCGCGATGAAAGCTAGTATTAGTGCTAGAGCAGCTAATGGTATACCCCAGAGTTTCCAAGCACTATGAGCTGTCAATAGTATTGAAAACACTGGCCACGGGGATTTGGCAAAGAATTCTGAAGCAAGGAAAACCGGTACAAAGAATGCTATGGAGTACGCTGGCTCGCCTATGATCATGATGGATAATAGTCTTGATACACCTATTTCGGAGAATGGGTTGGGAGCAGATAATCCAAGGAATATAAATGCTATAGGCACTATTATGCAGTATAAGTAGAGGTATATAAGGAAATCATAGGGTGCTGTAAACCTTAATGGTGATAAGGGTAGCATCAACATAGTGGCTACAACCGCGCCGACTCCTAGTGCTGCAAAACCTTTTCCAAGCCATAACACTGAGTATTTCTGTTTAATTTCCTCCTTGGCTGTAAACAGTTTCAGTAGATCAGCTAGAGGCTGTAAGATACCGAAGGGGCCGACATAGGTTGGTCCCATACGGTTCTGCATTCTAGCAACTATTTTCCTTAGAAACCACTCGCTAAACAAGCCAAGAGCTACTATAAAGAGGAATCCAGGGAATACGAGTATTGATACAAGAGTTATTATCGTGTGTCCCAATGCTTCACCAATCATCATAGCTCACCCCCATGTTAATGCCAGTGCTATTGAGAGTAATGCGAGGATTATCAGGAAGCCAAACCATCCAGCCATGTATGTAGCCCATGTAGTTAGTATACCGCTGTGCATGACATATCTTATGTACATGTAGACTCGCTTAGCAAACGCCCTAATGAAACCCCAGTATAAACCACTTGTTGGGGCATATGGTCTACTTAATATCTCGGGTTTCTCGCCACCGATATACATGTCGGAAGCTTCGGGGCTTACACGCTTATACCTAGGCTTTAGCATGAGGTGTATTAAGTACACAAAAAATGCTATGAAAACAGCTAACCCAAGCTCAACTATGAGTTCAGTGTATGGATCTAGAAAAATTGTTAGAGGCATGGATGTCCACCCCTCTTCTCTACGTCCTTGGTAGTAGGGATCTTAGGTACTGGAGGAATGTGTTAATGTAGTTTATCACGCCCTGGGGCATTAGAGACTGGTTTACGACATTGGTTAATACTGGTATAAAGTATGGTGCTGTAATGCCTAGTACTATACAGGCAAACCCCATGAACAACGTTATAATGGACACTGTGTCGAGTCCTTTAATTTTCTTTAATCCAGGCTTGGGTGGCATGAACACTATGGCGTAGATTGCCTTAATATAGCCTAGAATCGATATGGCTGATATCACTACAACCATTATCGCTGGGACAAGCATTCCTGCAGACAAGTAGGCTTGGTATAATAATAGCTTGCTGAAGAACCCTCCGAAACCAGGGAACCCCATTAGCTGGAAGAAACCTAGTATCAGTGATAGTGATGCTAGAGGATAGAATCTACCGACACCGCCCATTTTATCGAGGTCACGTGTACCAGCTGCATGGATGAGTACACCAGCAGCAAGGAATAGTAGTGCTTTACCAACACTGTGGTTTATAGTATGGTATACAAGCGCTACAAGCCCTAGTCTTACCGACTCTAGCGTGCCGGCGAGACCTATGGCTGCAGCCATAAACAGTAAGCCTATGTGGCTTATCGTACTGTATGCCAGCAGTCTCTTGATATCATTCTGTACCATCATAAGCAATGCCCCGACGAGACCAGAGAGAATACCAAGTATCAGTAGTGCTATGAATACAGCTTCTCTAAAGCCTGTTTCAGCTAATACACTCTTGGCGCCAAACATTGTGTACATGAATCTAGCTGTTGCATAAACACCGATATTCACTACGAGACCCGAGAGGGCAGCTGATACAGGTGTTGGTGCTTCTGGGTGTGCGTCTGGTAGCCAGAAGTGGTTGGGGAACAATGCTGCCTTAAATGTGAAAGTCCATAGAGCCAGTGCTAGCGCTGTAGCCGACGCCGATATTATGTTGCCATAAATACTGCCACTAATCATGCTATAACGGAACATCGCCTTGAAAGCAATATCAGCCATATTTAGTGAGCCATATGCCGCATAAATGAATACTAGCGAGAGGAAGTAGAGTGTTGTCGCCACAGCACCTATAATAGCGTACTTTATCGCTGCCTCGATGGCCTGCGGTTTTGACCTATAGTATGCTACTAGACCGTAAGCTGATATAGCTAGCACCTCGATCATTACGAATAGGTTGAACGCATCGCCTGTATAGAGACATCCCAGCAACCCGGCTTCCATGCCAAGCAATAGTGTGTAATACCATGTGAATTCATCCATGAACTTTGTATACCATATACTATAGATCACTATTAGCAACATTACTGAGGTTGTTAAAACACCAAGTATTGCAGAGAAAGCATCAACCTCATATACTATACCCACTACTGGAGGCCATCCACCAAATGGGTAAAGTGCTGGCTTCCCTGTGTTGTATACATACCTAAATATTTCGAGTGATGCTATTAACGCTATAATAGTAAATACCAATGTATAGATGTCATAGAATACTTTCTTCTTCACCTTAAGCGATATTAATGGGAGAGCAAATGCGGCAATTGCAAGTAATGGGACAACTACTCCAAGAGCCTGTAGGATCTCGACGGCCATCCAAGACCACCTCCTTAGTCAAATATTTTTTCTGCATACTTCTCGAATGTCTCAGAAACATGTTTCCTAGCTTCTTGTGGGTCGAGAGATTTTACGTTAATCCAGTGAACATAATAGATCTTTTTCTCAGGGTCAATATCCACCACGACTGTTCCAGGAGTATTTGTTATAGAGTTAGCTATTGTTGTAATAGCATAATCTGTTTTGACATTGTAGGGTATTCTTACTATACCGGGATTTACAGGTACTTTCGGGTGGAGAATCCTGTATATAACGTCGAGATGTGCCTTAACCTCGGCTACGAAGAAGTAGTATATAGCGTAAGCTAGTAGCCAGAAGAGTCTTGCAGGCTGGGCTAGTTTCCTTGGGTTCTCAACAACAATATTGGCAGTCAACAAGCCTACTACAATAGCTACTGCGAGACCAGTAACTATATCGTAGATGCTGACAGAGCCTGTGAACACTATGTAGACTATGAACACGAGAGCTATTGGGCCAATAGACCTAGCGAGTCTACCCATACCAGTCACCCTTTGAGCCTAGCTATTTTTCTCACATCAGTTGTGCCATAGAGTCGATAGGCCTGTAGTGTCAAAAACACGAGGAATAGGGTTACGGCGAGACCTATGACTATAGCTGTTAGTACTAGAGCCTGAGGTAATGGATCAACGGCTGTTGTAATAAAGTTTGCAACATCTTTTACCGACGGGTTAGGTGTGGTTAGCACTGGGGGCTTTACAGGAGTTTCTGGTGTGGGCCAGCGTTTATACCCTATTATGATGGCGAAAGTGTTGGCTGTATCGCTAAGTATTGTTAAGGCTATTATCTTCTTTATCAGGCTAGGCTTCGCTAGAACACCATAGAGTGCTATACCTAGATTAACGAACATAGACATTATTAGTACGGTGAATAAGTATGTTTCAATGGCCACCACTTTCTTCACCTCTGATAACTTCTAGTACTTCTTCCTCGGGTACTGCGAGCAGGAGGAAAATTATTGTGAAACCAGCTGCTACGGCAAGCATTTCAAAAAGGTTGAAGAAGAATAACGTGCCGCTTATAAGAACACCGTTGATGGAGGCAGGAAGTCCTGTGAGCTGTAGTCTAGTGTGGTCTTGGTAGACGTATTTGGGCTGGTTCTGGAACACGAACGCGGTACCACCAGCAGTATAAGCTATGATTATGGCGAGAAACGCTGTTATACCCACCCCAAGAAGACCAATACTTCTAAGCATTAACATGGTGTTCTTAGTGACACCCTTCATTTCCATGTAGAGACTAGAGAATACCACGAGCATTAAGAGGGGGGCAACTGCCGCTGAGGCACCGCCTTGGAATCCACCACCTGGAGTCAAATGACCATGTAGAGCTATTGATGCTGCTACAGCTATTATCATACCCAATGTTATCTTAGTGACGCTCTTCACTATAAGTGATAAACCTGCTTTATTCAAGTCTATTTCCTTCTTTTTAGCATAGATACCCCTCATAATTGCTATAGAGCCTATTATAGCAAGGTAGAAAACTACTGTCTCAAACAGAGTATCGAGTCCTCTGTAATCCCATACAATAGCGGTTACGGCTTCTGGGCTCATGACACTGAATTCTGGTCTCCATGGAGTATATGTTGTTCCAAGATATAATGACGCGATTCTCCTGAGATCAGGTGGCGGTAGTATAGTACCTAGTCCTCCAGAGCTAAGTACAAGTGACATAAGTAGTACGAATAAGACCATTGATAAAGCTATGGAAACCTTCCCCTTATCCATGTTCTCCACCCTCTTCCTCTTCTTCATACCTCTCGGTCTTCTTGATCAAAAACAGTACAACAGCTGGATAGAGACCTACAGCAACAGGTATGTACACTAAGACTATGTCGGGAGCCATGAGCAGGTAGTATATGAATGCATAAGCAGTACTCTGTATAGCGGAAAACAGTATGGCTCTCACAAGATCACGTTCTATAATAGCTAGATAAGTAGCTACAACAGATACAAGACCTAGACCAGCCAGTATAGCGAGTATTAATTGTTCAGGGGTCAAGCCTGTTCACCTCCTTTAGCAAGTTCATCCTCTTCAAGATGATCAGCTATCTTTGGCTCAACAGGTGTAACACGAGCCTTATGGGTAGCACGTGCAAGAGCATGCGAGCCCGCGGGAGCTAGTATGAGTATCAAAACGGCTGTGACAATAGCTCCTCCAGCCATGAACCATCTATAGTAGCCAAGGAAATCACTACCTATGGCAATTAATGCTGCACCTATTAATGGCACGAATGCACCGCCTATGGTACCGACGGTGGCTGCATGGAGTCTTAGATAGAAGTTCTTGAATCTATGCATGCCAATGGATCCAACTAGGTCGCAGAATATGCCTATTGCGACAAGGATTTCTCCTATTATCACAAGGATCCAATCAAGATCCATGTTGTTCACCCACCCATTTCACGTGCTTCAAGATACTTTGCTACATAGATGTCTAGAGCATAAACCCATAGGGAGAGGACAATAGCGGTGGCAATCAATATGGGTGACCTAAAGAATATTGATAATATTACGAGGAATGCGGCAAGATCGTATGTAAGAGCGTCAATAGCAAGCACTATATCAGATATAGTAGGCCCCTTCAACGCTCTTATTATGTATAGTGCGAAAGCAACCAGGTATACTGGTATAGAATACAGTATGAACAATACAACCTGGCTCTCGATAGACACAGTTCACCCCTCCTTTTTACCCTCACTAATAGATACAGTTGAAAGAGATAATTCTCTAGATAATATTTCTTTGGAAGTAGCTAATCTATATTCGCTTGTGGTTACATAAGCATTTGTGGGACACACTGTTACACACCTATAGCAGAAGATACATTTCTTATAGTCTACGACAGGGTAAATCTTTCTTACATTCTTAGGGTTAGCATTAATGCCTTCAGGTATTTTCTCCATGATAATAGCGTTTGAAGGACATTCTATAGCACATAAACTACAGCCTATGCACTTCGTTAAATCAGCGTAATGTCTACCACGAGCATCTCTTTCAACAGGCGTCTCGACTTTAGGATACTCTATAGTCGCCGGCTTCTTGAAAATGTTTTTCAGAACCTCTCCTAGCAATTTCACCTTACTCATAACGCTTCACCCCTTTGATGCAAGCTTCTTTAAGGGAACAAGTTTCCTTGAACCCTCTGCCAAGTCTATAACGACAACTCTCTCCATACAAGATATGCACGGATCGAAGCTAACTAGTATAACAGGTAAATCAGCTATACTATGTTCTAGGTAAACAAATCCTGTGTTGATGATATTATTGTATGATGGCGTCCTTATTTTTACCCTATAGGGATTAGGCTTTCCATCACTCTTAACATAATATGTTAGCTCGCCACGAGGTGCTTCAACTCTAGTAAATGTCTCGCCTGGCGGGAATCTCCGTGGCAACCGTCTTTCATCAGGAACAGCTTTACCATCATTGGGCAGGTTTTCAAGAATGTATTTACATATCTCCAGAGAAACAAGTGCTTCCTCCCAGCGTACCATCATTCTTGCCCAAGAATCTTTTTCTTTCCTAACAACAATTTCGAAAGGTACCTCGCCATAGGCATCGTATTTATCGGATTTCCTGACATCAATATGTATGTTTGAAGCTCTCGCAATAGGCCCTACAAGAGAATGTAATGTAACATCTTTTGGCTCAATGATACCGACATCAACAAGCCTCTTGGTTATCGTAACATCTTCTTCGAATACTTTCATGTAATACTTTATTTTAGGCTCAATTTTGTCTAGTATCTTCAGTATCTTCTCCTTTTTCGCGTCATCAATGTCTCTACGCACACCACCAACCATTATGTAGTCTGCTAGAACCCTACAGCCCGTCAAGATCTCTTTAGCCTTCATGATCAGTTCTCTATCTCTCATTATAAGCATAAACAGGGTCTCGTATCCAACAATTTCCGCCATAACAGCGTTTATCAACATGTGGCTGTGAATTCTCTCTAATTCCTGTGCAAGTGTTCTAAGATACCTGGCTCTATCACTAGGAGTCACACCCAGGATTTCTTCAACAGCTCTTACGAAGCAGTCGGCATGAACAGTGTTACAAATTCCGCAGACTCTACCGACAAGAAATATGTCTTTATAGAAACTCCTTTTTTCACAAAGTTTTTCGATACCACGGTGATTATAGCCAGTGTTTATCTCGACTTTAACTATCTCTTCTCCTTCAGCATAGACTTTAAGCAAGAGTGGTTCATGGAGAGCTGGATGTTGGGGTCCCACTGGTATCTCTAGGACTAGGGGTACCTCAATTATCTTATCAACTGCCATGTCTAGACACCGGAGTCTTTTCTTAGTGGGTAAATACCCTTCTCGGCTACTTCTATTGGGACAAAGAATCCTCTCTTCAAATACTTATTGCCTCTAAACACTATACCCAAGAGATCATGAGCTTCGCATTCACCGGGAAGAGCGCCGGGTACTAAGTCAAGAATACTATCTATGACTGGCTCTTCTCTAGGGATTTTAACACGCAACACTATAGTTTGCTCATCCGGAATAAGCGTGATATAGTAATCTATTTGAAACAATTTATCAGAAGGATAATCTGTGCCGACTATTGTGTTCAAGTAAAAACCTTCGTCACCAAGTTTTTCTTTAAGTAAACCAATAATTTTACGTAGATTTTCCGAGGAAATCTCTATAACTATTCTATCGGGTTTCATAGAATAGATGCTTATAGCATAGTCCTTCAAGAACTCTAATTGTTCAGGTAGAGAAGCTTCGGTGCTCAACTGCTTTGCACCTCTTTCTTCTCCTTCTTAACAAAATCAATACTCTTTAATAGCTTAACTATACCATCTAGAATAGCCTCTGGTCTAGGAGGACATCCAGGTATGTATATGTCTACTGGCACTACTTTATCAACACCTGAAACCATTGCATATGATCCTTGAAACACTCCTCCAGAACATGCACAAGTTCCTACGGCGATAACAAATTTGGGTTCCGGCATTTGCTCATAGAGTCTCTTAAGCCTCTCAGCAGCCTTCTTAGTAACACCACCTGTAACAACAAGAATGTCTCCATGTCTAATAGATGGGGCAAGCTTTATGCCAAATCGCTCTGGGTCATAAAGAGGAGTTATTGCTGCAAGAACTTCAATATCACATCCATTACACGCGCCAGTATTGAAGTGTACCAGCCATGGTGAGTAACGGATTATCTTTACTCTACTCATGTTTACAGCACCTTAATTAATGCCCAAGTAAACTTATCAATGGAATTAAAAAATAAGCATTAAGTTTGGTTAGCCTAACAGTAAAACTTAACTAATGGAACGATAGTGGGGTATAAACAGATTACTTATTGAGATTTACTATAAAGAATTGCTGCGATCTGCCCTAACGCTATACCACCATCATTACATGGTATCTTACGAGGAAGAACTATTTTCATACCCTCATTTGCCAAGACATCCTTAATTCCTTTTACTATTATCGTGTTAACTGTAGCGCCACCACCTAATACAATAGAGTTCTGAATACCTCTTCTACCCTTGATGTTTTTAATAACAACTTCACCCAATGTTTTCCCAAGATTATACTGGATGGTATATGCTATATCATGTGTGTTAAACGAGTTTCTTTTCTCGACAAGCTCGAGGTAAACACTAGTTGTATTAATAACATATTGTCCTTCAGTAATGCTTATTTTTGGAAGGAAATGATCCATGCCTAGATATTTGCCGTACATGCCATGAGACTCAAGGGTTATTGCGGGTTCTCCTTCATAACTTCTATACGGTGCTATATTTAGGAAAGCAGATATTCCATCAAGAAACCTACCTGTACTAGAAGTTTTTGTGTAAAGACCCCTGTTTATCACAGTATATAGCATACGGAGCTCTTTTAGGCCTCGGGGAACAAGTTTTTCAAGACTATAGAAGCTGATTATTTTCTCTATCTCATTCCAGTCGAGAACCCTTGACAGTACTGAGACAAAGAATCTAAGAGGGTAATATATTGATCTCTCACTATCTAAAGGCTGATAAGCTAGGTGTCCAACTCTTGTATAGGTGCCTTTATACGTGTTAACAAGTAGTATTTCTCCACCCCAAATAGCTCCATCATCGCCATAGCCGGTGCCATCAAGAGCTATCCCAATGAATTCTCCCTCAATACCTCTATCAATAGCAGTGGCTAGGACATGTGCATAATGGTGTTGTACTTCGATAATTTCTAGGTTATATTTCTTTGAGAACTCGAGCCCTAGTTTTCTAGAATTATATAATGGGTGTTTATCAACAACGATTATAGAGTCTTTCAAGTTAATCCTGTAGTTGTCTATGAAAAACTTAAGATATTTGAGTAGGTCGCGAAGTGTATCTTCATCATCTAAGTCGCCTATGTATTGTGTTAGAACAGCTTTATCGCTAAAGCCTATACCGGCGGTCATCTGAAGGTCAGCGCCGAAAGCTATGACATTTTTTTCTAGTCTTCTTGGCAACTTAATCCATAGAGGAGCATATCCTCTAGACCTACGTAAAAGTACTGGCTCGCCGTCGGTAAACCTCAGAACACTATCATCAACTCTATTCACAATTTCTCTATCGTGTATCAAGAAGTAGTCAGCTATACTCGATAATTTCTTAAAAGCACAATCTTCATCGATACACATGGGTTTTCCTTTCATGTTACCACTGGTCATTATGAGAAACTTGTCCTTGGTCTCCATTAAGAGGAGATAATGCAGTCCAGTATATGGGGTAAAGATGCCTTCATAAAACATTCCTGGAGAGACCAATTTTGACACTGGCGATTCTGGTTTCTTAGGCAATAAAACTATTGGTCTCTGCGGCGATGTGAGTATCCTCTTAGCCTTGTCATCTAGATAAACTAGTTTTTCAGCAATTATTGTATCAAGAACCATTACAGCAAATGGTTTCCTGGGCCTATTCTTTCTTTTTCTAAGTTTTTCAACAACATCATCACATGAAGCAAGTGCTGCCAAATGATATCCTCCTAAGCCCTTCACAGCAATAATGAACCCCTCTTCTATAAGCTTGGCTGCATCACGGATAGGATCCTTGGTATCTATTCTCTCGCCCTTATTATCCATAAGCCATAGTCTTGGCCCATCTCTAGGACAACTAATTCCCTGGGCATGATATCTCCTAATATCATGTACGTTAGTGTATTCAGCAAAACAATCATTACATAGCCTATACTTCCTCATGGAGGTGTTTTCACGATCATAAGGTACAGTGTACATCATTGAAAATCTTGGACCACACCAAGCACATGAATTAAATGGGTAACGGAACCTTCTATTGTTTTCATCAAGTATTTCTTTTAGACAATAATCGCAGATAGCGAAATCAGGGGGTATCATTGATTTCTTTAATGTATTCCTACCGCTCTTTAGGATCTTAAACTCCTTATAGCCAATAGGGTTCTCCTCAAAAACTTCTATTTCATCTATTATAGCTGGAGGTGGAGTCTTCGTATAGAGTCCTTTTATGAACTCTCCTATGCTAGTACCCGTGCCCTCGATAAAGACTTCTACTTCGGCACCACCAACATTACGTACATAGCCTGTTACACCGGTTTCTAGAGCTAGTCTGTGAATAAATGGTCTAAAGCCCACACCTTGTACAATACCTGTCACGATAAGCTTAAAGGCGGGCATGAGAAGACCCTTAGAATACTCATGTTTTCTCTTCTAGGGAGTTATGAGCTGCTTAGAAGAGCTTCTTCAAGTTCTCTCCATAACTCTATAACGTCTTTTACTTCTGACTCATCGATTTTAGAGATGGCTATACCGGCATGGACTATCACGTAGTCACCAGGTTTTACTTCTTCCCCGAAAGCAATTACTATATCAGATAGAACACCGCCCATTTTTACCTTAGCTATTCTTAACCCGTTTTCCTCCTTTACATCAACAACCTCGGCTGGAACGCCTAGGCACACCTGGTTTCACCGCTAGCATATTCTCGGGACATTGACTGATTTAGGTTCAATCAATACTGTACCTCCAACTTCAGTATATGCTACTACTTTGCCTTTAATAACATCATCTTCGGCCTTCTTAACCTCTCCAATGATGGTGGCGTATTTTTCTCCGTGCCTATGGAGTTCTGCAACAACTTCCTCGGCTACACTTTCATCTACTGCCAAGACAGCAACGCCTTCACATGCCATAGACAATGGGTCGACGCCTAGTGCATCAAGAAACTCCTTGACTTCATCTCTTATGGGAACAAGGGATCTATCAAACAGTATATAGAGATCTGTGTCTTTAACCCACTCACTTAATGTTGCAGCAATTCCCCCACGGGTAGGGTCTCTGGCAGCATGTATGTAATCAATATACTTTTCTACTACCGGGAGCACTGTCCTGGTTAATGGGCGTGAATCGCTCTTAATATCCTTGATCTCGTCTAGCAATCCCAATTGTGCAGCCATAATGGCTGTTCCATGTTCTGCGATAGTGGATGTTACAATGATCTTGTCTCCGGGAGAGATTTTATTATCTATTATAGGTTTTTTCGTGAATCCTATTCCAATACCTGTAATAACAATCTTATCTATACTACCATGGGGCATGACCTTAAAGTCTCCGCCAATGAGTGCTAGTCCTTCGGACAAAATTATGTTAACCATTGTTCCAATAATTTCCTCTAGATCCTGCAGAGGAAAACCTTCTTCAACGACAATAGTGTCCATAAAAGCCACAGGTTTCGCGCCCATGACAACGAGATCGTTGATAGTACCTGAGGCAGCTAGACCACCGATGTTACCTCCCGGAAAGAATATCGGGTTGACTGTGAAGCTATCAGTTGTCACAACAATGTATTTGTCCCCGGTTTTGATTACTGCTCCATCATCGAGAACATCGATCCCAAACCCGCCACTTGTTTTTCTTCTTTCAACAGGTACCCGGGATACGATAAGCTTCTCTATAATCTCCCAGCTCTCTTTAGCTCCTCCGCCATGTGATAGTTTTATGTACTCCATTTACACGAACACCGCGATGCATAATGCTATCTAGATAACTCTAGTTCTGAATTTAGGAAAATAAGATATTATGGCGTAGTGTTTGTGTTCTAATGAAAGGAGAATATTTAGTACAAAGAGGATAAGCGTGTTATATAAGGAGGGTCTCGTGGAGTGAAACTAGTATTCAAAATAAAGAGGCTTTATGAAAGAAATCCTTCTGCGAAAAATATAGTTGACAACATTGCTAAAATAGCAAATCAGCTGAAGCAAGAGGGCTTTGAGCATATAAAGATAATGAATTTCTGTGGAACACATGAATGGACTATATCCCACTACGGTATACGGTCGCTTATGCCAGATAATGTAGAACTTATTGCTGGTCCTGGATGCCCTGTCTGCATAACACCTGGAAGCTATGTCAGAGAATTAATACGTCTCTCCTTTGAAGGATACAGTATACTGACCTATGGAGATGCGTATAGGCTGCCTACAGGAAATATACGTGACAAGATAAGGAGCTTGGCTGACGCAAGATCTCTTGGCGGCGATGTAACTATAGTCTATAGCTTTCTTGATGCAGTAAAGATCGCAAAGAAAAATCCTGGAAAGAAACATGTATTCTTCGCTATAGGTTTTGAAACAACAATGCCTAGTACAGCTGAGCTCTTGTACAGAGATCTTGTTCCAGAGAATCTCCTTATACTAAGTGCGTACAGGTATACACCGCCAATAATGAGGTATCTCCTAGAAAAAGTCAAGGATGTTGAAATAAATGGTGTCATAGCGCCTGGTCATGTATCAGCAGTAATAGGGTCTAATGCCTGGAGGTTTTTGGCTGAAGAATACAATGTACCAGTTATAGTCTCGGGTTTTGAGCCAATAGACGTGCTGCTATCCATACTACTGATATTAAAGCAGATCAAAGAAAACAAGGCTAGACTTGTAAACGAGTATAAGAGGGTTGTAAGACCTGAAGGAAACTTGTATGCAAAAGAAATTATGAAGAAAGTCTATGAGGTTAGAGATGCTTACTGGAGAGGAATAGGTATTGTCCCGAAAAGCGGCGGCTATCTTTCTAAAAACTATGAGAAGTATGATGTAATGTTGCAACTTGGTGTAAAGGAAGAATATTTCAAGGATGTACTCCCGGGATGTAAGTGTGGAGAGGTATCCCTAGGGAAAGCAAAACCCACGGATTGTCCATTATTTATGAAGACTTGTACTCCGGAAAACCCCTATGGTCCTTGTATGGTGAGTATAGAGGGTACTTGTAGGATATGGGCAGAGAATGCTCCGTTGAGAATAAACTTATGAATGTAATGGGAAAATCTATAGTATATTTATGACATAGGATTCACTCTTTGGGTTCATTACAGGAATTTTCTTTAACCTATGAGTATAGGTTGTAGAAACCAAGGTCTCTAAGAGGTACTAAAGCCTTGCATGAATGGGCTCTTGCTGAAGCAATAATTGATTATGTCAGCAAGGTTCTCAGGGAGAGGAATGCGGTAAAGGTAAAAAGGCTTGTGCTTAGAATAGGAAAGCTCCAAACCATCGATAAGGAAATACTTGTCTTTGCATTAAATAACTTAGCTAAAGAATATGATATCAGTATTGATGAAATAATAATGCGTGATGAAGAAATAACTTTGAAATGTAGGAAGTGTCTTACACAATGGACGCTTTCTCCATCACAGCTCCCCGAAGATATAAGAGAAGCGATTCATTTCGTTCCCGAAGTGGTTCATTCTTTTACTAAGTGTCCTAAATGCGGCTCGCGTGATTTCGATATTGTATCAGGTCGTGGATTAAGTATAGAATCTATAGAGGTTGTCTAAGCCATGGCTAAATTAGAAGATATCGATCCTAGAGTCCTGGTCATTAAAAAGAGGCTCAAGGTAGTTAGCGAGATAATACCGGTAATGAGTTCCAAGGGAGGGGTAGGCAAGACTGTTATAGCGACAACAATAGCGTTGCTTCTAGCAAGAAAGGGAGTATGTGTCGGTCTCCTGGACCTTGATATAACAAATCCCTCTACACATATAGTGTTGGGTATCAATCCAGCAAGCATAGTACCTGAAGAAGAAAAAGGAGTTATACCGCCTAGAGTTCATGGAATAGAATACATGACCATAGCATTCTACTCAAAAGACAATCCATTACCATTACGTGGCACAGAAGTCGATGAGGCGATCAAAGAGATTCTTGCTATAACTCGTTGGGGTAGATTAGACTATCTTATAATCGATACGCCACCCGGGTTATCCGACCCTGTTCTTGATGTACTTAGCTACATGGATAAAATAAGCCCGGTCATTGTTACAACACCGAGCCCGTTATCACTAAAATCTGTTGAAAGACTTCTGTTTATGCTTACTGAAGCGGGAATTACTCCTAAGGGTTTAATTGAGAATATAGCTAATAAACCAAGTGAAAGAATTATCGAGATTACAAAGAAATACAATATACAATACCTAGGTAACATACCATATATCGAGAACTTAGATATAATCATAACTGACCCAGAAAGACTTGTTAAATCTGATTTCGCCAAGAAGGTGGACAGCATCGTTAGTAAACTCGTGGAGGCAAACAAATGACTGATAAGAAAAAATACCATGTATATAAAGTCGACGATCATGCTTTGTATGAAAAACTTAGAGAGATATTATGCAAGAAATCTACAGTAATAGCGTGTGTTGGTACAGAGTTAAGAAGCGATGATAAGGCTGGAATAATCCTGTACAATATGCTTATACATAGTTTAGAAAATTTAGATAATGTTGTATTATGTGAGTATGGGATTGAGAACTGTCTTGTTGAAATAGAGGAAAAGAAGCCGGAGACCCTAGTGATAATTGACGGTATTGTCGCTAATGCACCACCCGGGGCCATCGTAATCGCCCCTCTTGAAACTATAGATGAATCCTTTTTAGCGACAACACATAACATACCATTGTCTTTATCTATAAAGTTCCTTAGGAGCATGGGATTAGCTAAAGAAGTAATAATTATTGGTGTAAGAGTTCAGTCGCTGGAACTAGGTGAGGAAATAAGTCCTGTTGTTGAAAAATCTACTAGGAAGCTTGCCTCTAAGATATCTATGGTGATTAGAGAATGTATGAAACAAAATGTATGAAAAATATTGGTGGTACTGAAATAATTGTTGTTAAAGGAGATATTACGAAGATGGATGTAGATGCTATAGTAAATCCTGCCAATAGTTATATGGTGATGGGTGGAGGAGTGGCTTACGCCATAAAGAAAGCGGGGGGCCAGATAATTGAGGATGAAGCCCGAAAGCATGCACCAGTACCAGTAGGCAAAGCAGTTGCTACAACAGCAGGAAGACTGTCTGCCAAATATGTTATCCACGCACCGACTATGGAGAGACCTGCTATGAGGATCGGTACAGAACAGGTAAGGCTTGCCGTCAAGGCTGCATTGGAGAAAGCAAAAGAATTAAACATAGAATCAATCGCATTCCCTGGCATGGGTACGGGTGTAGGAGGAGTTCCGTACAAGGATGCTGCAAAAACTATGGTTAATACAGTAAAGGAATTTTTGAGAAACGTCAAACATAGTATAAGAAAAGTATATCTAGTCGGCTATACCGAAGAGCTTGCCAATGCTTTTTGTGAAGCACTTGAAGAAGAACAGTAATATGGTTCCTCGACAACCCTGTTTTTCCATGAAAGCTTCTTCTTGTAGGCAGCCGCTATAATCCCTAGGGCAAGAATTATCCCGCCGATTGGTATTGTTAATGTATAGAGTGGATTGTACTTGTTTATCTTTGCGCTTATGTAGTGTGGGTATAACATTATGGTGTATGCTAGTATGCCCAGCATAGTTAGTATTATGGATCCATTGAGTAATCCAAGGCCAAGAGATAGTAATGGCATTGTATAGCCAAGAATGATGAGTATTGCTCCGATAATAGATTTTCGTCTCTTTAAACCGTATCTCCTGAGAACTCTTGCCAATACATTAATGTTTTCACGTATACTATCATGCCATTTTGTTGCAATAAGATCCCATCCCCGGTAAACCTTTATGTTGACACCATTCTTCTTAGCTATCTCGGCGAAATCACGGTCTTCAACAATACTCTTCTTAACAATCTTATGGGTCCCTAGTTTCTCATAGAGCTCTCTGTTTATACTCCAGCAACAACCGTAGTACCATGCCAACCTATGTTTCTTGTCGCAAACTCTGTTAAAGCCTAGGAAGGCGTGTGATATAGTGGTTAATACTGTTTCTATGATTTTACATACACGTGTTCTACAATGGAATCTTGGGGCTAGAGAAGCTATTGTGTTAGGCGGAGTGTTAGCGGCAAGGTATTCAACTATACTCCCATCAACAGGTATTGTATCTCCATCTATGAACACCAGTGTTTCACCAGAGCTAAACAGATAACCTGTATATAACAAGTACGGTTTAGGAGCCCAGTCTTTAGGGATCTCGTTGACTCTAATATACTTCAATAACCCCATGGAACATCTTATTAATTGCTTAATAGCATTAGGTGTTTCATCAGTACTTCCATCATCAACTACCATTACCTCGATACCAGGTCTCGACTTAATATAGGAGAGAAGCTTGTCCAGCAGTTCTCTGAGAGTAACCCATTCATTCCTTGCAGGAATTATTACTGATATCCTTCCTGGGTACCGTAAAGTCTTTAGTTCACTAATATTCTTCAAACTGGAGGTATACCAAGAGGATGCTTTGATCCATACAATAATATCGATTAGTGTCAGTATACCAACGATAACCATTATTGTATGGTAAAGTATAGAAATCAACATTGGCTATGTAACCCATTACTCTTCTTCTTCAATAGCAAGAGCCCCAAGTTTTTCAGCTGCAAGTTCATCGACTTCGTTATCCTTAGCTTCTCTAAAATGCTTCTTCTCAAGTTCTTTTATCTTCTCGTAGGCATCCTTAATCTTGACCACAGGAACATAAATTATATCGCCATCACTGGTCTCCATGAAGACAGCATAAACTTTCCTCTTATAATCAACAACCACGTGGAGACAAGGATAATCACTACAGCTATACTCTTCACTCAAAATACTCACCAAAACACGATGTCCTTCCCAGCATATACAATATAGTATTAGAGAACACCTAAAAACCCACCTAGATAATTAGGGACAATCTAGAAGAGGGCCCGTAGCCTAGCCTGGATAAGGCGCCGGCCTCCGGAGCCGGAGATCCCGGGTTCAAATCCCGGCGGGCCCGTTGTATAAAGTTATTGTTGTTTTGAAATATAGGCTAAGTAAGGCAAGTTTGTTTACTGTTGTTCTTCTTAGTCTAGGGGTTGTATGAGGTATTCTTTGCAATACTTGTAGAAACTCCATCTACCGCCTCCTAGCCTTATGGTCTTCTTAACTTTATCTATATCAATAGGGTACATTGATAATATTGCATTAACGCCTTTATCAAGTAATGGTTTTGGGTAAATGTTGGCTGTAGGCCCAATAAGTATCTTTTTAGCTTGGCTTCCAAGATCCAAAATGTAGTCTATAGTGTCATTAACAAGTGTTGCCCCTGTAATTATTAGTGTTCTAGCTTTTGGGATAATTCTTGGCGCCATGGTATCAGGATAACAGTTATATCGTGTACACGGGTTTCTTTCAAGTACGGTAATGTCTGTAAATCCTCTATTCTGTAATTCGTTTACCAAAGGAGCCATATTCCCGATAACGACAATAGGTTCCTCGACTAGATGTGTTATTGAAGAGAAAATAGGGTCTTCATAGACAACAAAATCTTCCCTAAATCCTATTCTCCATAAAAGATAATTAGATAATGCATTAATTAATGCGACACCAAGGGTTTTCTCAATAGGGTTCAAAGAAGATACCAGGTCTACAATATTATCTTCTCCGGGCTCATTACCTATTCTAACTCCTAGGCCAATAATATCCTCAATAGGAGTAATAGCTACACCAAGAGACCTACCGTAAACACCATTGATTTCTACATAACTATACTTAAGACCAACAACATAATCGCTAACCTTTATTTCTTTATCAAATTTATTAATTAAATCAATAACACGTTGCGCAATAAGATCGATTAACATTGTAAAGCACCTAATTATAAGTGTTTTCTCAATCTATAATTATTTATGGCTTAGTTCTTGTTATCTCTTAGAGATCAAAATAACTATAAATATGTTGTTAATTTAATGTGAGTCATGCTGATTCAGTATTCAAAGATATTAGTTAATTGTTCCAAAATACTATTTGGTGCATAGTTGTGAGAGCTGTTTTATTTATACATGGTGATAGTGATGGAATTTGTTCAGGTGCTTTAGCATATCATGTCTATAGTAGAAAGTACGAACATGTGGATATAGTGTTTACACACCCTGCAGGTCTTTATGAGGATCTTATGGAATTTGCCAGTCCAGGAGACCATGTGTTCATAGCTGATATAGCTTTAAGTGAACCCCATCTTGACGGGATCCTGAGGGTATTCAATGAATTTAATAGACGTGGAGAAATAGTATACATAGATCACCATCCAGAACCTCTTGGCTTAAATGTAAAAGAGCTGCCAGGAATAATTATCCATGATACATGTTGTTCGGCTTCAGAACTTGTTTACAAATATTTTGAGAACCAACTAGATAGCGATTATACAAGAATAGCATTGTATGGTGCTATAGGCGATTATCTAGACGATACACCATGGGTTAAGAAAACACTGCTTAACTGGGATAAGCGGAGCGTCTATTTTGAGGCAGGAGTGTTGTCTCAAGGTCTTGAAGCTTCTAGAAAAATGTATGACTTCAAAAGACATGTAGTCAAACACCTAGCAGACAACAGGCTCCCAAGTAGTTTAAGTGAGCTCCTTGTCAGAGCCCTTATAGAGAGTATTAATGAAGAAGAAATGAGAACATGGGTTAAGAAAAACGTTAATATACTTAATAATATAGGTTACGTAATTAATCCACCGGGAAGTCTTGGCAGAGCAGCTAATTTCGCAAGAGCATATTCTGGAAAAAAGATTGGCTTGGCTGCATCAGTACATAAGAATGTCTATGTAATGAGTCTTAGAAGTGATGGCTCGATTGATTTAAATAAACTGCTTAGAAGATTGGCGGTAAAATTTAATGGAACTGGTGGAGGGCACCCGGTGGCAGCTGGTGCACGTATACCAATAAATAAATTCAATGATTTCCTTAGAGAACTAGATAGAGAAGCTGGTGAAGAACATGCTTGATACATCGTTACCATTAGCAATCATTATTATAGGGATTTTACTGATCATAGTAGGACTATTTGTTCTTACTAGGACAGGTGGCGGGAAAAATGTTGAAAAGGAATATGGAGCCGTTATAGTAATTGGACCTATTCCAATAATTATTGGCTCAAGTAAAAAAGCAGCGTTGATAGCAGGGGTCATAGCTATTCTCATGCTTATATTGTTTCTAGTATTGCTAATATAGGATCTATACTAGTGATTCCATTTTAGATTGAAGTATAGATCTCGCCTCATCAGCACTGATCTTTACGGGTTTTGCTTTAACTAGTTCATCAACTAATTTGTTTGGATCATTTCTATAGTCTTCTAGAGAACCGGAGAGTTTAATGTAAATCTTGTAAGCCTCGCCAGGTTTCGGTAGGATGACTGCTTCAGCAATATAAGCTCCGCCTCGTGCTTCAATGGATGCTACACCAATATTCTCACCAGAACTATTCTTTATCTCGAAAACAACACCGCCCTCCATAGTCTCTCCTACTGGTGCTGCCTCAGCAATAACCTCCTTAAGATCTATTTCGGGAGGTTTTTCCTCAACAGCAGGTTTCTCCTCAACTTTAGCCTCTTCAGGCTTTGCTTCAGTAACCTCTTCTTTTTCTACTTTCTCAACTTTTTCTCCACGCATCATCGCTTCGGCTTCCTCTTGAGATGGTGCGACAGCATATTGTTCTTGTATTTCCTTAAGTTTCTCATCTATGGTTTCCTTTACTATCTTTGCGACTTGTTCGTCAGGGACACGTTTAAAGTATTCTATTCTTAATGTATCATAATACCATTTAATTCTCCCATCTTCTACATCGTATTGTACTCTAATTCTAACAACATCACCTTTATCTGCCTTCAGTTTTTCAACTAGAACAATATAGATTAACCTATTTATTTCACCGCTTGCACGAGCTATTTCTCTCGCAAACTCTTTATTCTGTTTTACAAGATCTCTTAGTTGAGCAAATAGCGTTCTTCTTAACTTGTCTGCATAAGCACCTGCGATCACAAGTCCTGTGCTTAGTTCTTTAGGCATAAACTATACCCCTCACGATACACTCATGTATTAGATTTCTATACACTAGATTTATTATTTTGATAAAACTATAAAACTATTATAGTATATAGTGTTAGAGCTGATAATACTTAATAGCTATATGGTGGGGTTGTTGGGGGAGAAGGTAGTTTTCGAGGGAGTAGTTGTAGGTTTTGAGAAGGATGATGCGAATAAGTATTTGGTTTCTCTCCAAGGGAGTGTTGGCAGTGAATATAAGAGTTTCTACTTGGCTGTAGATGAAAAAACGTTTAATGAGCTCATGAAACTCGGAGTCGGAAGAATGATTCGTGGCGAAGGGGAAATCTTGGCGGATAACCCTACTATAGTGAAGCTTCTCTCACTTAATGAAACCTAGGGGGGACGATGATTCTTGACAAAAATTCTCCGTCGCCCACCTCGTATAAAAGTTCTTGAGGCGCTTGGAGCTATTGCTGATGGCAGGATAAAAGTTAGGAATGATGAAGCAGAAGTAGTTTCTTCTAATGGTGAAAGAGTATATAGAGTGATAGTATCTCGTGACGGGCGTGTATACTCAAATGATAACGGTACCTATTATCGTGGATACGTGGGCTACCCTATTATTGCTTTTCTTATGTTAAAAGGAATACTGCCTTACGATGAGAAAATATCAAAAGCTCTCGCGGGAATACCGTGGAAGGAACTTAATGAGACATACAAGAAATATGCTATTGTTGAAGAAATAGTGTTAAGACAAGCAGAAGAAAAAGGCGTTTCAAGGCAATCAGTACTAGATTTTGTAAACATAGTCCTAAAGAAGTTATCGAGCCTTAGACTAGTATATGATGAATCTCTAGCCAAACAATCGAGATTACCTCTCTAGATAAGTACTTAAACCCTCTTCTCATGTATAAACTCCTTTAGACAAGTAAGGTAATGTTTATAAAGAATTGAGTATGTTAAGGGTGGTTGGTGGTGCCTATTGTTGAAGCACCGGAGACTATACGTGAGTACATTTCTTGGTTAAACAGAATAGCTGAGAAATGGCGTAAGATTTGGGATGAGAAAAAAGTCTACGAAACTTCTCCTACAAATAAACCAAAATTCTACGTAACAGCTGCATTCCCTTATCCAAATGGTATGATGCATCTGGGACATGCAAGAACGTATACTCTAACAGACATCTATGCTAGGTTCAAGAGATTAGAAGGATACAATGTTCTCTTCCCAATGGGATTCCATTACACAGGAACCCCCATATTAGCTATGGCTGACAAGATAAGGGAAGGCGATGAATCAACCATAAGGTTCTTCAAGAAAGTCTATGGACTCAGCGATGATATAATTGATAAAATGAAGGATCCAATGTTTATGGTCCGCTTCTTCCATAATGAAATAAAAGAAGCAATGAAGATAATGGGCTATAGTATTGATTGGAGAAGAGAATTTACTAGCATAGACCCTGACTTTAGTAAATTCATACATTGGCAGTTCAAGAAACTCTATGAGAAAGGCTATATAGTTCAAGGAACTCATCCTGTGGGCTGGGACCCGGTTGTTGGAACACCAGTAAGCAGTCATGATACCAAAGGTGATGTGGAACCCGAGATCGGTGAGTTTACATTACTATTCTTTACACTTGAAGACGGTACAGTAATGCCTGCAGCAACACTACGTCCCGAAACAGTATTCGGTGCAGTAAACATCTGGGTAAACCCTAAGGCGAAATACGTTAAAGCGTTAGTAAACGGTATGAAATGGATTATAAGTAAAGAAGCAGCTTTAAAGCTCTCTCATCAGCTCAAGAAAGTTGATGTAATTGAGGAGTTTGAGGGAGAGAAGCTTATTGGATTAAGAGCGAGGAACCCTGCTACCGGCTGGAGAGTACCTGTTCTTCCAGCAAGATTTGTTGATCCAGATGTTGGTACAGGTATAGTAATGAGTGTTCCAGCACATGCTCCTTATGATTATGTTGCTCTCAAAGAGATTCTCAATGATAAAGAACTTCTTGAGAAACTAGGTGTAGATCCTGAAGAGCTTAAACCCGTTCCTGTGATAGAAGTCCCTGGATTATCCAGAACACTTGCAGTTGATGTAGTAGAGAAAAAAGGTATAAAGACTCAGGATGAACGCGATCTATTAGAAGAAGCTACAAAAGAGGTATACAGTATCGAGTTTAAAAACGGTATAGTTCTACGTGAAATAGTTGAGAGAATCGCTTGTGATATTAGTGATGAAAGTGCTCGGCGATACATAAAAGGGGCGGTTCTTTCATTAATTGCAGGCAAACCAGTACCTGAGGCACGTGAAGCAACAGCTTTATGGCTAGCTAATTCTGGTCTAGCTGATAAGATGTATGAAATAATTAATGGACCTGTCTATAGTAGATGGGGCAATAAAGTAATAGTAAAAGTTCTTGAAAACCAGTGGTTTATCGACTATGGTAAAGAAGAATGGAAAAAACTTGCTAGAGAAATAATTGAGACAATGAAGATCATACCAAGCGAGGTAAAGAAAGACTTCAGAGAGACAATAGAATGGGTTAGGAGAAGAGCTTGTGCTAGAACAAGAGGACTTGGTACAAAACTTCCATGGGATGAAACATGGGTTATAGAGAGTTTAAGCGATTCAACAATATACATGGCATTCTACACAGTAAACTACATCCTTAGGAGAAACAACGTAAAACCCGAACAACTCAACGAGAAGGTATGGGATTACATTCTATTAGGTAAAGGTGATCCAGCTAAGATATCTAAGGAAACAGGAATACCACGAAAAGTACTAGAAGAAGCAAGAAGGGAATTCGACTACTGGTATCCCTTAGACTCCAGACATAGCGCGAAAGACCTCATTAAAAACCATCTAACATTCTTCATATTTAATCACGTAGCGATATTTCCTAAAGAGAAATGGCCCAGACAAATAGTTGTCTATGGTTATGTATTATACCATGGCCAAAAAATGAGTAAAAGTCTCTATAATGTTATACCGGTAAGAAGACTAGCTAGTGAATTAAGTCCTGACGGACTAAGACTCGCTATAGCGTTAATCAGTGAAGTAGACCAAGATCTAGACTTTCGTGAAGAGCATGTCTATGCAGTTATAGAGCAAATGAAGCGTATACATAGTCTCATAAACGAGTATAAGGATATAATTAGAGAGTATAGAAATAAAAAACTAAGTAAACCTTCTAGAATAGAAGACTTATGGATACTCAGTATTATTTACAAAAGACTTGATGATGCTAAAAAGTACTTAGATGAATCAAGAATTAGAGCTGCTGGAAACATTATATACTATGTTATTGAAGAGGATGTTAAGAAATATATAGAATTACTGAAGTCTCTTGGAAGATATCTTGACGAGGACTCTAAAGTAATCCTCGCTAAAATATTTGATGCCTGGATTAGAGCTTTATCACCGTATACTCCATACTTTGCGGAAGAATTATGGGAGACAATAGGCGGAGAAGGCTTAGTAGTGGAGGCATCGTGGCCAGAGATTCCTGAAGAATATGTTGACCCGGCATCTATTATCGGATTAGACTATGTCAACAGGCTGATTTCGGATGTTAAGGAAATAGTTAAGGTTAAGAAAATGAAGCCTGAAAAGATAATCATACATGTTGCTTCTCCATCCGATTACTCATTATTAAGAAAAGCAATAGAATACATTGAAGAATCAAGAATAATGAGAGAGTATGTGAGAGAGATAGTAGCGTCTAGTGATGATAAAAAGAGGGCAAGCCAAATTGCGAGACAAGTATTTGAGCTTGCTTCAAACCTATCTCCAGACATAAGGAGTATTATTAAGAATATCGAGTTTGATGAAAAGACTATAATAGAACAACTGAAACCTTGGATAGAAAGAGAAGTTGGGGCTCCTATAGAAGTCTATTATAGTAATGATGTTAATGCGCCCTATGTTGGTAGGAGAAAAACAGCAATACCGCTAAAACCAGCTATATACATTGTGTTTAGAGAAGAATAATTTCAATAAACAATGACGTTATTTTTGTCTATCGCAACATATTTTCTCTCAACTAAAAGCCCTAATATGTTCCTGGCTTCACTTCTCTTCATACCCAAATTATAAGCTATAATGTCAATAGCGTCTCTAACAGTTAATGAACCATAATCAACTATAGCACTTCTCAGTAAATTCAATGCTTCTCCAAGTATTCCCGAAGGACCTTTTGATAACCCTATAAATTCAGGGCTTATAACTATGCGGAAAGAACCACTACTTGTCCTGAGAAGATATTCGTGACCATAAATCTTATGTAATGTAACTTTCATCCATGGTTCAACAAGTTTTCTTTTCAATGGTGGAGTTGTTAATACTATACAGTTGCCTCTACATTTAGGCAGGTTTGGCGGCTCGTAGAATATAATGTGGTTTTCTGTGTCGTCACATAGTATTCTGGTAGTCTCATCTTTATAGTCAAGAATTATGATATTATCTAGAACAGCGTTCTTCACAATGTTTTTACTCGTTATCTCAAAAAGATTTTCTTTTAATGGTTTTCCTTGAATAACAAATACTTTGTGATCACGTGATGCGAGAAGTGCAAAATAGACTGTTAAAAGCTGCTTAGCATTAGCATCGTGCCCTACTATCACCCAGCATCCCTTTAGCATGCTCCAAGGAAACTTCAACTCTCAGTGCCCTACGATATAGGTTTTCTTAAAAATTGTGCTCATCTAGGCCTGCGTTAGCTCATCCCATATGGTCGCTGGGGTCTAGGCTTTAATCATCGCCTTTCTAGTAACCTAATACTAATATATCGGGGGTCTTATCCTTTTACCCTAGAGAATTGATCCATGGGTGATATTTGTCGTGGAGGAACTCTATCTTGGCTGGATAGAACAGATGGAGCGTGGCTTAAAGAAGTGGGGTGAAGTAGGAGTTAGGGAGAAGCCTAGAATTGTAGTAATAACTGGAATGGGCGGGAGTGGTTGTGTTGGTGATTATGTATATACTTTGGCTCGCATGAAAGACAATAGTGTACCCGTAATAGTTTCAAAAGACTATAAGCTACCAGCTTTTGTCTCTGAAAAAGACCTTGTCTTCGTGATAAGTTATAGTGGGAACACACTTGAGACGATAAGTGCTTACAAACAAGCACTCGCTAGGAACACGAATATCGTCATTATTACTAGTGATGGATATTTAGCCAAAGAGGCTGAGTCTCGTGGTATACCCTTGGTAAAAGTCATTGAGGGAATAGCTCCACGTACAGCTCTACCAGAAATGCTATATGGTGTTCTAGGAGTGCTTGACGTAAGTGGTGTTAGTATTGTCGGTAAGGAAGAAGCGACTAATGCTCTTGAGTTCATTAAAGAGAACATGAAGTATGCTATGGAAGAAGCATATAAAATTGCTGTAGAGATCAATGAGAAGAAGAAAGATCTAGTAATAGCAACACATACACCACTCGAGGTACTTGCTATAAGAGGTAAGAATGAATTTAATGAGAACGCAAAAATACCCGTGAAAACTGATGTATCTCCCGAATGGGCACATAATGACATTGTTGGGTGGGAAGAGCCTTATAGAAGAGACTGGTTTGCATTACTAGTAGTGGATCCTGAAGACAAGGCTGGTATGAAACTAATTGAATTCATGAAGACCATATATAGTGAAGCAGGTATTGAAACATATACAGTAGAGTTAAAGGGACGTACACTGCTAGAGAAATTACTCTATGGCAGTCTATTACTTGGACTTGCTAGTGTTAAACTTGCTAGACTACGTGGACTAGATCCCTTGGAGACGAGGAATATAAAGAGGTATAAGAGTATAGTAAAAGAAATCATTGGATCCTAGATAGCAGGTACCCTATGAGCGCTAAGAGCATTGCTTTTATCATATTGTTTTTAGCCTTGTGGGCAACTTCTTTATTTGGATTAATATAGACTTTAAATGCGTTTGCTGTAAACCATAATCCAGCAATGCCGAGCATTATTGTATAGATGATACTCGCATAACCCATGACACCTAGAACAACAGCTATAATTGTTCCAATAATGCTAAAGATCAATGCTGCTTTTGCAGCATTTTTCTCGCCATACTTTATGGCTATAGTTGAATACCCTAATTTCTTGTCACCTGCTATATCAGTTATAGATTTCGTGAACTCTCTTGCAGAATTTATCAGGAATATGACAACAATAAAACAAATATTGAACAGCAGATATTCCCTAGGTAAGCCTGCAAGCACATAACCATATATAAACGGTGCAGTTGTTCCAATGCTTACCATAAAGTGACTCCACCAATATCTTCTCATGAAACTATAAGAATACGCTATTATCGATAATACTAGTACTGTGAAAAACGCTATCTGCGAAATCAGTAAGTTGATGAGTATTGCTATTGTTAGTAAGACTAGGCTCAATGTCAAGACTGTTACTGGTGATACTAACCCTTGAGGCAATGGTTTCCACGGCTTATTTATCTTATCCGCCTCTAGGTCAACATAATCATTTATGAGCATTGATGCAGAACTTACTAGGAATCCTGTCAAAAACCCTATAAGACAAGTATGCGTGTTGAACATGTAATTGTTGTTAACTAAAAATGCAAATACTACTGCGAGCCCTGTCATGAAGCTATTTAGTGGTCTTGTCATCATAATTATGGCTTTTATCTTACTTCCCAAACCCATTAAGTACACCTCTTTCACGGATAAGAATATTAGTTGGGTCTCGAAGATAAAGTTATCATAGTGATGAAACGACGGTCTCCAGAACAGGTATGTGATGAAGAGTATTCTCCTTACTGATTTTCATTATGTTTATGCTTAGCTAAAGTACTTAAAATATGAGATAATGCGTTGCTAAAGATTGTTGTCCTATCGGGTGTATTTGCCTTATAGTATTCTGAATACTTTCTGGCATCAAGCGATGGATAATCGTCCTTGTAGTCTTTTATAGCATTTTCTATAGTCGGATCCTCTATGATCAGAGCAATTGGATTTACAGGTGTTCTCCATTTTTCAGTGCTATGCTTTGTTTTTATCAGTGCCTTTAAGATTTCTTCATCGCTTTTATCCTTGTTTTCGATAATTGTCTTATAGTAAGGTGTTATATAGTGGGCTAGCATGAGTCCTTTCAACTCATTATTTTTAATTATGTGGAATTCTTCTATTTCACTATTATCAGTTAAAACAGCGTGTTGACCCTCGATAATATTGTATCCTTTCTCCTTAAGATATTTTATAAAGTTGTCTAGATCCTTTACATTCATTACTAGTAGTTTAGCCATGATAATCACCGTAGGCATAGGATGTATTGTAACTACTATTTTATTTAATGACGAAACTATGTTTATAAGTTATGGAGATTGTAGGTGAGGTGCTAAAATAGTGAGTTTAAGTATGATCCCCAAGGTCATGTATAGTGAGACTATAACTGGCACGTCACAAGAAAATGTTGTTGCTCATGAGCTTAAACATATATTAGAAGATATTGGTGTCGATGACGTAAAACTCCAGCCAGTCAATGTGTTGTCGTGGAGAGAGGAAGAATGTTTTATAGAAACTCCTCTAGGAACAATGAAATGTCATGCATTACCATATAGTTTATCTGTAGACTTAGAAGCACCAATAGTTTTTGCTGGATATATTGGGGACAAAATATATGTCAATAATGATGTTTCTGGTAAAATAGTAATAATACCTTTCCCCGAAGACCCTGATGACGCTAAATATGTTGTTAACAAACTTTTTGCCAATAATGTTGTAGCAGTTGTCTTCTATGATGAAAATCCTGGTAGGTACAGAAGGATTGTGATAACAGGTGTTAACGGATTTCCGTTCGAAAAAGGATTACCTCCGCTTATTCCTGTAGTTAGTATTAGGAAAGAAGACAAGTTATTTATTATGAAAAAACGCGTAACAACCATAAGACTTTACGTTAGAACAAGTGTTGTACATGATGCCGTAGGGTATAATGTTGAAGGTATAATTAATGGGAGTACAGATGAAGAAGTTCTTGTAACTGCTCATCACGATCACTGGTTTACTGGTTTTTCAGATAATCTTATTGGTGTCAATGCTATACTATGGGTTGCAAAAAGATTTGCGAGAGAACATATGAAGAAGACGTTACGGATCATATCATTTACTGCCGAGGAATCAGGTGCACCTAATTATGCAGGCTGGTACTGGTCTTGGGGGAGTAGATGCTATATTAAAAACAGGTTCAGAAATATAGACAAAATATATGCTGTGATCAATATTGATGCAGTATTTATGAATAAGTTTAGAATATCAGCGAATCCTTGCTTATACAAATCATTATTTGAAATAGGTGAAGAACACGGAGTTACAAGTGATAGAATTGAGCTTGATTCACCGTACTTCGATAGCTTCATGTTTACACTAAATGGGATACCTGCATTAACAATACATACTCTCCAAGAGCTTCGTTTGAACTATCATACGAATCTTGATGATGGCAAGGAGGTATCTGAGGAAACAATTGTGAACCTTAATAAATTTGTTGAAAATATTGTTTACACACTATGTACTCGAAACGTTTACCGTTTAGATGGATTTTACTATGAAGTAGCCAAGTATCTAGAGAATAAAGAAGATCTACCTCTTGAAGCAAGAATACTCTTAAATAAATTCAAACAGCTAATGTTGTATCCCAATAAAATCGATACGGCAGAAATAATTAGATTGCTAACAAGAAGTTTCGTAAAAGCATATGCTATCCATAGTATAAATGGAGACTTTTCCTCAATATTCATTCCTGCTTTGGCTTACATCAAATTAATCGAGTCTCTATATGAAGACTCTATTATTAAAGATGATGTCTTTGTTGTAGGGGAAGAAAAGCTGTTACTACCTGGTGTAGAAATAAGGCATAACGAAAAAACTATGATGTGTAGTGAGATTAAGAAAATTTATCGGAGAATGTTTGTTAATGAAATAAGAAAGGCTATTCATGTCCTTGATGAAATAGTGTTGAATACAATAAAGCATTAAAATGAGTTAATATATTGATTGTTTTATAAGTCACGTATGTTAGTAGATGTGTTTCTACAGAAACCAATAGGTGGGTAATGATATGTCAGCGAAGGATAAGAAACAGGGGAAATATCTTTTCGATATAGATAAGTATGCGGAATTTCCTCGATGGTATCAAGAAATTCTACGCGAAGCAGAGATAATGGATACTCGTTATCCAGTAAAAGGAATGTATGTGTGGAAGCCATACGGATACAAGGCTCTAAGGAACATACAGAAAATATTAATTGAACTCCTTGAGAAAACAGGGCATGAGGAAGCTTATTTCCCAACTATGATACCTGAATCAGTGTTCTCCAAGGAAAAAGATTTCCTCGAGGGTTTTGGTGGAGAAACTTATGTTGTTGAAGGTACCAAGACAAAGAAGTTTACTGAAAGACTTTACGTGAGACCTACTAGTGAAACAGTAATGTATTACATGTGGAGTCTTTGGATAAAAGGGTGGAGAGATTTACCTGTAAAGATGTACCAGATAGTAAATGTATTCCGCTATGAAACCAAAGCTACACACCCCATTCTTAGAGTGAGAGAAATAGTATCGTTTATCGAAGCACACACCGCTCATGCAACAATGGAAGAGGCCGAGAAACAAATAAAAGAAGCCATAGAGATCTACAAGAAGTTCTACGACGAACTACTAATACCGTACTTCATAGTATTAACACCACCTTGGGACACGTTTTCTGGAGCTGAATACAATTACGACTTCATAGCACCCATGCCTGATGGTAAAGCTCTTGAATTAGGTTCAGTAATCAATCTTGGGCAAAAATTCGCGAAGGCATTCGAGATAAAATTCAAGGATAAAGATGGTACTGAGAAATACGTTTACCAAACATGCTATGGTGTATCCGAACGTAGTTTAGGTATAGTAATTGCTATCCATGGTGATAACAAGGGCTTATTCTTCCCGCCTAAAATAGCACCAATTCAAGTAGTTATCGTACCTATTGCGACACGCGAAGAAAAACATATAGTTGATTATGCTTATGAGGTCAAGAACATTCTTGAAAAACATGGTATCAGAGCATACGTTGATGACGACCCAGAACATACTCCTGGATGGAAATACTATTACTGGGACATGAGAGGTGTTCCGACGAGAATTGAAGTTGGTAGAAGAGAGGTAGAAAACAAAACTGTTACTATCGCAAGAAGGGATAGAAGAGAAAAGAGAACAGTAAAACTCGATGAGTTTATAGAGGCTCTTAAAGATGTATGGAGAGACATAGAGAACGTACTTTATCAGCGTGCTTTAGAACATGTGAAGAAAATGACGATGTACGTTGATGGTACCGAGCTCGAGAAATACTCTGGTAGAAAAGGATTAATAATAACTCCATGGGACGAGACCGAGGAGTGTGCAGAAGAAATAGAATCTATAACAGGTAGAGGAGTCTTAGGTACAATTGTCGAATCGCCTATAGAACTTCCTAAGAAAGGAAAAAGCGTATGTGGAGGAAAAGAAACATCAAAGTTTGCACTTGTAGGGGTAACATACTAGTTGAAAACAGCTAGTAGCGGTTATGGAAACAAAGAGAAGGTAAAGTTTAAGAAGGATACAGAGATACTTCTTTTCCCTAGTGATTAACCATGTCAGACTACATAAAGCAATTAAAAACCTTAATCATAGCAAAACTAC
This sequence comes from Desulfurococcaceae archaeon MEX13E-LK6-19, assembly GCA_029637525.1. Classification (NCBI taxonomy): domain Archaea; kingdom Thermoproteati; phylum Thermoproteota; class Thermoprotei; order Desulfurococcales; family Desulfurococcaceae; species Desulfurococcaceae archaeon MEX13E-LK6-19. The sequence continues at coordinate 204,907 of CP072660.1, read as the reverse complement.
CTGGATACAAAATACTAGATAGAAGCCCTAGTGTTTTCCAAATAATTAAGGATAACAATGTTGTAGCAACAGTAAAAGACCAAGGAGAATTCGTGATAGTAACAATAGCTAATAAAGACTATAAATACGACAAATGGTATACAAAACCAGAACATCTTGCCAATGTATTAGTAAACTACTTTGTTAAGAAATAAACATAGTATTTTTCGCAAAGATACAAGATAAAAATATTTACACCCACCTCCTCTATTCACATCGAGTATTTTGTAGTCGTAATTATGTTTCAGTCAAGCACGATTTATATCTTCTAGTATAGAGAACCTAATTTAGGTGTAGAGAGTATATTTGAGAAACCATAGGAATGATCTGGTGTAATTTGTTTTGGCTACGAATAAAAGAAGCAATGATATAACCATAACGGTTATTGTCAATGATGAAACTAAGCATAAAATGTTAAAAAGAGTACATGGTCTTTCATTGTATATTGAAGCCTATGGATTAATACTCGTTTTCGACACAGGTCCTTCAAGTGATATACTGCAGTATAATTCTGAAAAGTTGAATATAGATCTAAGCCTTATTGATGCCGCTATAATATCGCACACACATTCAGACCATATAGGGGGATTACCATACATAGGATGGCTGGCCCCATCCTCTTCTGTATATCTGCCCTATGATCCAGGTTCTTCGGTAATTGGGTATATCAAAAAGCAAGGATTAAGGCCATGTGAAGTACTCGACTGGCTATCTATAACAAGCAGGATTTATGTGACAAAACCATTCTATGGTCCACCATGGGAACAATCACTAGTAATACGGAGTAATAAGGGGTTACTAGTTATAACAGGATGCAGCCATCCCGGAATAAATAATATTGTTGAGGAAGTGATGAATTATTTTAACGATGAAGTTCATGGTGTCATAGGTGGTTTACACTTAGCAAATGCTCCAGATAATGTTATAGTTCAAACAATAGACAAACTTATGGAAAAAGTGAATATGCTTGTTCCTCTTCATTGTAGTGGGAGGCGTGCAATAGATTATGTTGTTAAAAAATATAATGATAAAGTAGTTATTGCTGGCGCAGGTGATTTAATAGAGATTTAGAGGAAGCACTGTCTTTATTATAATACAAATTTCCGAAAAGGTGGCCAATGTGGAAAATGGCACGTCCGAATATAAAGTTGAGTTAATTAGGGCAATGAAATTTCTTGTAGAAACACTACTTACTAACCCTCGTGGAGGAAATGGTAGTATACGTATAGACGAGTATATTTGGATAACTCCAAGCGGTATTCCCAAAAATAAGCTTAAACCTCATGATCTCGTATTATATGATATGAAAACAAAGGAGTTTAAGGGATTTTACAAGCCATCTATAGAGTATAGAATACATATAATGACATATGAAAACATTGGTGAAGCCAAGGCAGTTCTCCATGCACATTTACCATTAGCTACGGGTATTGCGTCTGTGAATGGGGTCAACTGGGTTTATGAAACATTTTCGGAAATAGAGTATAGTACTGGTAAGGTTGAACTAGTGGATCCAGCTCCGCCGGGCTCTCTCGAATTAGCCAGAAATGTTGTTAATGCCTTCATTAACGGTGCTAGAACAGTTATAGTACCACGCCATGGAGTGTTTGCATGGGGGAGAAGTGTTGAAGAAGCTCTTGACGCAATTGTTGGGTTAGAAAATGCTGCAAAATATTATATTGCGAGGATTCTTTTAGTGAAAATGCTTTAGGTTGTGCTACTCTTTTTCCTGTATTTTGGATGGTATTTACGTATATGTTCTATACTAACTTTCTTCAGTTCTTCTTCTGGTAGAATTGCAAGCAATTCCCATCCCTTGTCAAGCGTTTCCTCTATTGTTCTACGCTCATACTCGCCTTGACCTATAAATTCTCTCTCGAACCTATCAGCGAACTCGAGATACTTCTTATCTCTTGGTGATAACGCCTCCTTACCAACGATTACAGATAGTTCTCTTAGTCTAACTCCTTCTGCATAGGCACTGTAAAGTTCCATGAATACTCCGTAGTGGTCTTCACGAGTCTTACCCGGACCAACACCGTCTTTCATTAGACGTGAGAGACTCATTAATATGTCGAAAGGCGGGTAGATTCCTCTATGCCATAGCGCTCTTGACAAGACTAATTGCCCCTCGGTTATATATCCAGTCAAATCTGGTATAGGATGAGTTATGTCGTCGTCTGGCATTGTTAGTATGGGCATTTGTGTTATACTTCCTTTCTTGCCTTCAACACGTCCTGCTCTCTCATATATTGATGCTAGGTCTGTGTACATGTATCCAGGGTATCCTCTTCTACTTGGTACTTCCTCTCTTGCTGCACTCAATTCTCTTAATGCTTCACAGTAGTTTGTCATGTCTGTTAGAATGACTAGTACATGCATATCGTGTTTCCAAGCTAGGTGTTCTGCTACAGTCAATGCTATTCTTGGTGTTGCTATTCTCTCGATTACGGGTGAATCTGCTGTGTTTATGAAAGCCACTGTATGTTCTAGAGCGCCGTATTTCCTGAAGTTTTCTATGAAAAACATTGCGTCGTCGTAAGCAATCCCTATAGCGGCGAATACTATGGCGAATTTCTCTTCAGTCTTTTTAACACGTGCCTGTCTAACGATTTGTGCAGCAATTCTGTTGTGAGGCAGACCTGAGCCAGAGAATATGGGTAGTTTTTGTCCTCTGACAATACTGTTCAAGCCATCGATAGCTGAAATACCTGTTTCAATGAATTCTGATGGAGGCAGTCTTGCAGCCGGATTCAATGGTGAACCATTTATATCAAGGTAGTCTTCTGGGACGATCGGTGGTCCTCCATCAATAGGTCTACCTAAACCATCAAACATTCTTCCAAGCATGTCTATACTTACAGGTGCTTTGAATGTCTCTCCTTTATATTTCACGCTAGAGTTCTTTAGATCAACTTCACTTACGCCGCCAAATACCTGTATTACTGTTGCTTCCCTGCTGACATCGATTACTTGGCCAAGCCTTGTTTCTCCTGTACCAAGTGTTACCTCAACTACTTCTCCATACTTTACACCGGGAAGAGGTTCAGCAATTAGTAGGCTTCCTTGAGCCCTATATAATTTACGTGATTCTCTTATAGCCAGGCTATATGATGTGTTCACTAAACCCCACCTCCTTTAGTAAATTTGAGAAATCATTCTTTATTGCATCGAAGAGTTTCTTGAACTCGGGTTCAAAATCCTTGTTGGGTATTTCCTTCATTCTAGCTATTTTTACTCTACAAGGAAGCTCACGTATTTTATCAACAGTTACACCTTGTCTAACAGCCTTCAAGCCCATATTGTAGAATAATAGGATTGCTCTCATCATTAATGCCGCTTTCTTTGGCGGGCAATAAGTATCAACCGGGTGGAATGCGTTTTGTTGCAGAAAGTCTTCTCTAATCATTCTAGCTACCTCTAGTACAAGCTTGTCTTCTTCAGGAAGAGCTTCTGTACCCACGAGCCTGACAAGTTCTTCTAGTTCAGCTTCTTTCTGGAGGATTGTCATTGCCTCATCTCGTAGTTTCCTCCACTCAGGATCTATGTTTTTATGCCAGTATTCAGCAACATTCTCGACGTAAAGACTATAACTCGTCAGCCAGTTAACTGCTGGATAATGTCTTCTATACGCGAGGTTCACATCGAGAGCATATAGTGCTCTAACAATACGGAGAGTGGCTTGTGTAACTGGCTCAGAGAAATCAGCGCCAGGTGGGGACACTGCACCCATTATGGTGAGGCTTCCTTCTCTCTCGGGCCTACCAAGAGTTATTACGTGACCACTTCTCTCATAGAAACTAGCCAGTCTTGAACCCAGGTAAGCTGGATAACCTTCTTCTCCTGGGAGCTCTTCTAGTCTACCGGAAATTTCTCTCATAGCTTCAGCCCATCTACTTGTCGAATCAGCTACAAGCAGTACATTGTACCCCATGTCTCTGAAGTACTCACCTAATGTTACCCCGAGGAAGATACTAGCTTCTCTAGCTGCTACAGGCATGTTGCTCGTATTTGCGATAAACACGCTTCGATCAACAAGGGGCTTTCCTGTTCTTGGGTCTTTTAGTTTCCTGAAACTATGTAGAGCATCAGCCATCTCGTTTCCTCTCTCGCCACAACCAACATAGATTGCTACATCGACTTCGCTCCACTTGGTGAGCTGCTGTAATGTAATGGTTTTACCAGTACCGAATCCTCCGGGAATAGCGGCTTTTCCTCCACGTGCTAGGGGGAAGAAGAAGTCTATTACTCTCTGTCCAGTAAACAACGGCATGTATGGTTCTAGCTTCTTTCTATATGGTCTTGGTTTTCTAACAGGCCATTTTTGAAGCATCGTAACTTCTGTACCATTAATTTTCGCGATAGGTTCTACGATAGTGTACTCTCCTTCGGGCACTATTTCCTCAACAATACCGCTAACGCCTGGCGGAACCATTATTTTATGTTGGAAAATACTTGTCTCCTCGACAACACCTATGATATCTCCGGGCTCAACCTTATCTCCTTTCTTAACTAATGGCTTGAAATGCCATTTTTTCTCGCGGGGTAGAGAAGAGGCTTTCACTCCTTTCCTTACAAATATTCCTACAAGCTCAGACAAAATCGGCAGAGGTCTTTGAATTCCATCGAAAATTGATCCTATGAGTCCAGGACCTAATTCAGCGGCAAGAGGATGGCCCGTACCGTAAACAGGGTCGCCTACACGTAGGCCTGTAGTGTCTTCGTAGACCTGTATTATAGCTTTCTCTCCTTCAACACCTATTATTTCGCCGATAAGTCTTTCTTCACCAACCTCGACAACTTCGTATACCCTGCTACCTTTCATACCATCAGCTATGACGAGGGGTCCTGAAACTCTCCTAATGACACCTTTATTGATGTCTTGACTCAACCAAAACACCCATAGCCCGTGTATCTGTATTGAGGAATATATGTTTAAACTAAAAAGATATCTTTAAACCAATTGTCTTGCTGACGAATTCCTCATAGTACTTCTTGTAATCTATCTCACCAATCTTTTTAGGCGACTGCAATACTATTACAAGGGCTTTCTCGAACACTTTATCTACAAGAGCTTTAATGTTGCTACACTTGTTATAAATGTCTTCATCAACTATTATTACACCATATTCCTCAATATGCTCATCAAGTTCTTGGGGGTAAGTGCATTTATCGGTGTCAATAACATACGATGAAGCATTTGCTGCACTACCTATTAAAGCAAGAATCTTGTCTCCTAATACAAGGATCTTTTTCCGTTGAAGAGGTGCAGTCATTTAATCCACCATCTATTAATGATGTTTTTAACAAGATCTTTTTCTACATACCCGAGGAGAGCCAATATTGATAGCCTCATAAATATGGACTCTGCTCTAACCAGCAATAGCGCCCTTATATATGGGTGTGGAGTTCCTGGCATTATTGTATTACTACTGCTTACAAGCATGTTGATAGCATGTGTATAGTCTAGTGCAGTAAATCCTCTGGCAAGCATTGAAACATCACTATAGATACTTTTTAGTATATCATCATGTTTTACTACAGACTCTATGATACTTTCATAGCTTACTTTCTCTCTACCAATTAGGTCTATTACTTCCCTGCTAATGAGTATAGGATTGACCGAGATTTGTTCAACGTATTCTCTTCCTAAAGCACTAATACTTCGTACCAGGGCGTAATCGTATATCAAGCCATATATTCGCTTTAAGACATTATCTTTAAGCTTAAAGTAAATTTTTTGGAGAACTTCAAACCCTTTTAATATCAATACTTCTGGCCGGGCTTGTTCAATAATATGTGCTTCTAGTTTTTGTGTTAAACCAAGTTCTCTAACTATTTCTAGAATATCTTTCTCGTCCTCAACTTTCTTACCGCCAACATATATTGTTCCAGCAGGGAAGACAGGTACTGCCTTATTTCCTTCACGTAGACTTGAATACATTATGCTGAGATTCATTAAGTCGTAAGGTTTTTCAATATCATATAGTACTTGTTTATGATGTGTTGGCGTGTTATCGTATACGAATAATAGTGTATCTCTGGTATATTCTTCAAGGACTTTGTCTATGTTTTCTAGAGAAATGCCTATGACTGTTAGTTTTCCTAAATATGAACCAATAGGTTTGTATGCAATGCTTTTAATTGCAGATATTAGGTCATGAGATTCAATGAAGTGTTCAAACTCGTCACGTTTAAGTATTTTACCCATTAAAGAATACATCAAAGTATATCTGTGGGGTTCATCAATTTCGCTTTTACAGGTGATGAGCATCATTGTTGTTTTACCTCATTTCTTCCAAAGAATCTCCGATATTTTATTAATGAAGCCCTCCTTTACTCTAGATAGTCTTGTTTCATAAGTATTGTCTATCCTTATGCCTTCAGGGGACTCTATTATTATCCCACCTATTATTTTATCGTCCTTAACTATCTTGTACTTCACTTTATCTTTAAGAATGGAATTTGCTACTTTCTCTATGATGTTTTCGTCGCGAGGATTGACTATGATAGTTATCTCGGTGGTTTCCTCGGGAAGATACTGGATCGATTCTGAGAGAAGTACCTCTAGGCTTTTCTCGGTATTGAAACTTCTCTGTTTAAGAACGTCTTTTGCTTTTTTGAAAACCTCTTCAAGAACTTCATTTTTGGCTTTCGATATAGTGAGATTATATTTTATTTTTGCTTCAGAGAGTATTGCTGATGCTTGTTTCCTTGCTTCGTTTATTATATGGTTCTTTTCTTCTTCTAGTTTTCTTCTCCATTCCTCTTCGGCTTTGCTTACTATTTCTTTTGCCTTCTTTTCGGCATCCTCAATTATTTTCCTAGCTTTCTCCCTGGCTTCCGCCAATATTTTTTCCCGTAACTCCTCTAAAGAACCATGACTCATATATGGATCACCTCTTATCCGATCAATGATATAGCCATAAAGGAGAGTGCAAGCGCGAGAATACCTATTAGACCAGCGTAGACAGTTAAAATCATTGTGTTCAAAGTTATTTTTCCTTTTGTACGCGGAAGCTCAGCTATACCTGCAGCACAGACATCGCCTAGTTTTTTAGCAGAATAAGCTTGTGCAACACCCGCCATAAAACCTATTGATAGTAATGCTAAGCCACGCATAATGTCTATATCGGGATGATTATTTACGTAAATGATAAAATTTAGCATTATGACTAGGCCAAAGAATATTTGTGCCATAGGTAATGCTGCAAGTAGAAGTATTTTCTTAAATTGTTGTGGATCTTCTGTCATGGCTGCTGTTCCAGCACTTCCGGCCAGTCCTATACCTATAGATGCTCCATACAATCCTCCTATTAGAGCCATAACGCCGCCAGCATACCCTAGCCCCTGCGCTATTGGGTCAGTCATCTATAGGACACCCATATTTATCCGATCAATGATAAGGCCATGAATGAGAATACCATTCCTAAGATACCAATCAATTCTACGTAAACGGCCAGTATGACAGCATTAAATGTTATCTTTCCTCGTGTCCTAGGTAGCTCGATAATACCTGCTGCACAAATATCTCCTTGTTTCTTAGCGGAAGCAGCCTCAGCTACTCCTACCATGAACCCTATTGTTAAAACAGCTAGTCCTTTTGCTATATCTAATTCTGCGTGCCCACTAACATAGAATATTATGTTTATCAATACTATAAGTCCATAAAATGTCTGGGTCATGGGCAAAGCTGCTAGTAGAAGAACGTTTCTTAGCTGCTTAGGGTCTTCGGCTAGCGCTGTTGCACCAGCCGAACCAGCTGCACCGATTCCCAAGGAAGATCCTAGGACTCCTCCCGCTAAAGCTAATGCACCACCTGCTAAAGCAAGCCCTTGTGCTATAGGATCAACCATGTTAGACACCTTTCTTCAATCTATCCGTTGTGAAAACGCCGAAATCATAGTTAGTCGTAGTCTGATAGAAAAATGTATCTCCTATCATTCTATTATTGAATACGGTTAGGTTTGTTTAATTATTATCTTCCTGAATGAAAACTCGTATGTGTTATCGCCAATGATCCTGTTGAAAATTATGTATGCTATTGGATTTTCTTCGTTAACACGGTATAGGGCGACCACAAGAGTTCTTTCACAATCGGGTTCGCTGGGCTCTATTGAGCAGAGATTAGTGTCTTCCTGGATTTCGTATTCTACGTCTTCAGGTAGGTTCTCGCTTAGTAGCATATCTAATGTGGATAGAACATATTCATCAACATCTTCTATTAATCCTCTTGTTGCCCAACTAGCTGGGCCATCAATTACTATTCTTAAACTCAATTGCTTTTTTAGATCTTCTAACTCTATAGGTAAACTCATTATTTATCATCCCTATTCATTAAAATTACTCCTATATCTTTTCTTACATTACGTTTTTATCCTAATATTTTGTGATTAATGCTTAATTTTATTTTTGTAAATAAAGTTGTAGTAATAGAGTATTAGCGCAACTGTTTTAGAATCCTCTATTTCCTTGTTTTTTATCATTTCGATTACCTTGTCTAGTGGTAGTTCAACAATTTTTATGACTTCATAAGCTTCGGGCTGAGGCTCCCTTCTCTCTAGTTCTGTTGCTATGAATGCATGTATTTTTTCGGTACTATATCCGGGCGCTAAGTATAAGTGGAAAACCTTCTCTAGCCTCCTTGGTATATAGCCTGTTTCTTCAAGAAGCTCTCTTTTAGCTGCTTCCTCAATATCTTCACCAGGCTCTACAACACCCGCAGGCACCTCATAGATCCATTTTCTAATTGGTGCCCTATACTGGTAGACAAGTACAATTTTGTCATCATCAAGTACAGGAAGAACCATTACTGTTTCAGGAAAGTCTACATATTCTCGGTATACGGTTTTACCATTGGGTAGCAAGTGATCTTCTGTAACAACCTTAAATCTTCTTCCCTCAAATACTATTCTTTGTGTTGTCATTATGAATCACCAATGTTAAACATGTTGTGTGTAGATACTTAATCAAAAATATTTTTCTTACTCTATTACAAGTTTTCTTCTAATAACTACTTTCAATGGCTCAAACGGGTAACCTGTTCCTTCATAAAACTTCGTTAGAAATTCTACGAAGCAAAGTCTTAGTGAGTGAATGAATGCACCTATAGCACTCAATGCAGTGTTTATGAAGTGACCAAATATAGCGATAAGAAGTGCTACTACTATTCCTAATGCTACTCCCACAGGGTTTCCATGCATCATTGAAACTAATCCGTTGTATGCCATAGAAGCCATTGTGTTGAAGCTTGTAGCAAGATATATTGTTGCGAGCCCTACGCCAGCTATTCTCGAGTAGCTAAGTACGTCGCCTAGAAGACCAGTTATGTTGAAGATCCACATTAGTAGTCCTAGTCCCCCCATACTTTTTATCATGCCTACTATTATCATTAAGACGCCTACTAGTGCACCATAGAGGAATAACGAGGCGTTATAATCGTTTATAAATGGGAGGCTCACGTGTAGCATTTTATACATTATGTATGGTATACCGAATATTTCTGATACGAATAAGCCCGTTTCTGATAAGATTTCGCCTACACTCTTGTTTTTAATGAATTTGATTAGGGCTATGATGTGTGCTATGTTTACATGGATGAGCCCAATTATTATTGAAGCTACAAGGAACATCAGTGGATCAGTGAATATGGCTGATATACCGCCAAACAATGATGTGAGAGCAGGTCTGAATCCTAAACGGTCTGAGACATCGCCAAGGAATGTGCCACTTATTAATCCTACTGCAAAACCTACGATGTTTGATACTATGAATGATTTCTTAAATTTTATGTAGTCAATGCTCTCGCTATAACCTGCCAGTTTATCAAGAAGTAGAAATGTTATAAGTATTAAAGCTATAGCATAACCCATATCGCCAATCATCAGTCCATAGAAGAGCGCAAATGAATACGATATTATTGGTGTAGGATCCCACTCATTATATCTAGGTACTCCAAGGAACTTGACAATAGGCTCGTAGTAATTTATTACTGGAGGATTGTCGAGTAATGATGGGGGTTCATCAACTGCAGAAGGCTCCTTTAAATCAATATAGCATTTAATTCCATGGCTTCCTAGCGCACTATAGAGTTTATCTACATATTTCTTGGGAACCCATCCCTCTATTAATGTCAGGTATTTTCTCGGGACAGTATTTGTTATTGCTTCGATCTTCTTGTATGTGTTTTCGAGAATTATTTTGTATTTAGCTAGGTCTTCAATAATCTGTTTTATGTAGTTATCTAGTTGTTTTTCTGTTTCACTTACTTTTTCAGATAATGATTTTGCTTCATTCACGAGTGCAGTAACTAATTCACCAATTAATCTATACTTCTCCATGTATTCAGTAGGTATTTGGATAAGTGTTATTCCTTGTAAACGAATATTCTTCAAAACCTCTTCTTCAATAAACTTGGGGTAAATAATAATTGCTAACACGTGTTCTTGGTGAGTAACTTTGTATTCTACTACTACTCTAGTTTCCTCAAGAAAAGCATTCACGCTACTAATGGGGCCATAAATTAGTTTTGCTGAGACATACTTTCCATCAAATGATATATAGTCGAGCGATAGATTACGAGGCAGAAGACTAAGCATTGTATGAAGGTTTTGAAGGGTATTGATTTTTTCTCTAAGTCTCCTGATACTATCTTCGAGAAACCTTATTTTTTCATACATGTCATCAACGTCATTAAGTATTTTTTCAATATCTGTTTCGATTATGTCATTTACTGTTATCTTTACATCGATTACCATGCCTCTGATATAAGAAAACATGTACTCAATTTTGTCTAGTCCACGCCTTATCCTATCCAAGAGTTTAATGTAGTCTACTACCTTCTGTTCTTTTTCAGCAATATGCAGTAATCCCGTTTTTTGAAGTACTTTTATAGTTTTATCTCTATCATTCTTGCTAACGACAATTAAGGCTTTGTACATACGTGCGGGTTTATTAAGAATTATTGGTGGCGCCATTACTCTACACCAGTTACAATAGAGACGACAAGTTTGACTGCTTTATCGAAATTCTTTTTTGCTTCTTCTTTAATTTTCTCGGCATCCTCGATTGCTTTCCTTTCAAATTCTTTTGCTTCCTTCTTTGCTTCCTCAATGATCTTTTTGGCATCACTTTGCAATTCCTCTAAAGGTATAGGTTTTGAAAGTATTTCTTCAGCTTTCTTTCTTGCCTCCTCTAATATTCTCTTTGCTTTCTCTTCGGCTTCTTTAATGATCTTATCAGCCTCCTGTTCTATCTTCAATAAATCACTTGACATTACTGTTCACCGCATGCGAATTACTCGTGTAAAATCAATTCATTAGGGTGTTTCCTTAAAATTCTTTCCTTGAATATTTCTAACTAAGGTAGGTGTCTTGACGAATTAATTGTTTGTGGGGTAGGGAGGATAATGCCGAAGTTGCGTTTTGGTCCTGCTGGCAAGCCTGTAGACTATAAAAAGACTGATATTACTGGCGTACCAGAGTTTCTTCATAGTATTGGGCTCAATGCGTTTGAGTACCAGGCAGTCAGAGGAGTTAAGATAAGTGAGGAAAAAGCGAGACGATTAGGTGAAGAGGCCAAGAAGTATGATGTTCTCTTGAGTATGCATGGGCCATACTACATAAACTTTGGTTCACCTGAGAAGAAAATATTTGAAGCAAGTATCAAGAGGCTCGAAGATAGTATACAGGCCTGTAAATGGATGGAGGCATATATTGTGGTATTTCATCCAGGATACTATAAGGGAACAACTCCTGAGGAGGCGGTGAAAAGAACTATTGAAGCCCTAAAAATAGTTGATGAATTCAGGAAAAGTATTGGTGCAAAAAATGTTTGGTTAGGACCTGAAACAACAGGGAAAGTTACGCAGATTGGTACACTTGAAGAAAATATAGAGATCTGTAGGAATATTGATAACTGTAAACCTGTTGTTGATTGGGCACACATGTATGCTAGAAGCCAAGGAAAATACATTACGACGATAGATCATGTAATCGAAGTAATTACTATGATAGAGAAAGAACTAGGTAAAAATGCTGTTTCACCTCTACACATGCATTTCTCGAAAATAGATTATGGAAAAGGTGGAGAGAAAGAACATCACACGTTAGCAGAGGAAGGCTATGGGCCTGATTTTAGAATAATATGTAAAGGATTAGTAGAAGTAGGTGTTGATGGCGTAATAATTAGTGAAAGCCCGATCCTCGAGAAAGATGCTATAGTTATGAAGAATATATGTAAAGAAATCTGTGGTGCTGAGTGTATTGCTGACTAGACTCAGGAAAATCTTCTCCAAATACATCGAATATATAGCAAAAATCTTATCAAAAACAGGGCTTACTCCAAACCATATAACAATATTATCGTTACCAGTATCATTGCTGGCACTATATGCGGCATTAAACAATGACATCATAGCCTTTGCTATATTAATTCTGGTAACAGGATTCCTTGATGTACTAGATGGGGCATTAGCGCGTATAACAGGAAAAGTAACGAAATTCGGGGCATTCCTGGACTCATCAATCGATCGTATTGTTGACGGGTTATTTATCTTATCTCTATATTATGTACTAAAAGTCAGTGTCATAGAAGTGTTTATACTGATACTTGTATCATTTATGATAAGTTACACCAGAGCTAGAGCAGAAGCCTTGGGCATAAAAATGGAAGGAATAGGTCTTATCGAAAGAGCTGAGAGGATACTATTTATATTCAGCATAGCTATCTTATCAATATACAATAAGTTTACAGCTATTGTAGTGTTCTATGTACTATTAATATTATCGGTTATAACTGTGATTCAACGAATTTATTATGTATATAAAGTTCTTGGACAAGTCAGATAGCTATCTTGTTATTGCCGTACAAATATGAAAGCGTTTGTATCCACCCGCTTAATCTACCAAAAGAACTAATACTCCATCCTGTAAGGCATGAACCATTATATGGACATGAAAAACATGTATATCTAAGGCAATATTTTTTCAAAGGTAAATTTAGTTTTCTATCCAAAAAACTTTGTATAAACGACTTATAATGTCTATCGCTTGGTGTAAAGAAACTATATCTTGTTGTGAACAAAAGAAATGCATCAACTGTTTTTGGCCCTACATATTTTATTTTGAGTAAGTTAGCCCTTGCTTTCCAAGCATCTTTTTCTGTAGATATTCTACTGATGAGGGTTACTAACTTGTCAACAATAGATCTTGTTTTAAGAATTTCGGCTAGCTGTTTTAGTTGATAACTACCACCTACATTTGCAGGGTCAATATTGAAAGGATTAATAGGCTCAATGGAGCCTATTTTTCTGATCCACTTAACAGTATTTGTATGAAAACTAGTGTTCCTCGATAGAAACACTGATAGAAATACCCATGGTTTATCCTCCCCCGAGATAGCTATCCTAATGCTACTGAATTTTTCAACAAGATTTTCAATAAAACCAAGGTATTTTCGATCAACCTCATTTAGTAAAAGCCAAGGCTTAAACCATAGTCCAAGCCATTCCTGCACAATACTATTATTAACACCTGTGAAGTACACAGTATTGTCTTTAATACTTATTGTGGAGCATTTGTACATCCCTATGGTCTTCTTTAGTATACAGATAGAGTCTTTCTTACGAATCTCAAAGAGTGGATATATGAATGATGGATAAAATGATAAATATACGTCATAAGGTTCATTAATAATGAGTTTATATGGCAAGATTGTGTTGACTCCAATATATTTGATTAAAAGTTAGAAGCCCATTATATCTGAGGCTAATTTTAATCCCTCTTCAACAGCACGTTCTTTCTTGAGCCACTTCTCAACCGCATTAATATCTCTGCCGCCTTTCTTTCCTATGCACTCATCTATTTTGATTATGGCTGGTAGAGGACTCATTAGACCAATAACTATTGCTTCGCCTACATTCAGGCTTGGCAGAATCTTTAGTAACTCGTCGCTAAGATACTCGCTAGCAGATTGCACGTATCTTAAATCACTTGGTTCAACAAGACGTAGTATTATCTTGTTATTTGTCTGGCTAAGCGCGTTCTCATCAATAACCTTAGGCCTCTGGCTAACAAGAACTAAACCTATTCCAAACTTTCTTCCTTCACGCGCTATTCTTGCTATCCAATATTTAGATAATGTACTATCGTTTCTAGGTATGAGAATATGTGCTTCTTCTAGCACTAGAACAACAGGATCAGGATATCCTTCACTAGAGTTAATAACGTTCTTTTTTCTTTCATAATAGATTCTCCTCAAGTAATGACTCACAACAACATCAGCAGTTTCTTCATCTATCTCTCCTAAGTCCATGATGTTCAAGTAGCCTGGTCTTATTATTTCAGTTAGGTCACTTGAAACATCGTACTTAAATACATGCCCGTATCTATCAAGAAGATCATCAACCTTTATTTCAACACTATGAGCTACATCACTCCATTCTTTGCCAAGACTTCTTGCGGCTCTAGAAATATTCTCTTTTAGTAACTCGAAGAATTTATTATATGGTTGTGGGTTTTCTTTATCAAAAATAGCTTTTCGTGTTGCTTGGAGTGCTTCTCTGAAAAGCCTTTCTTGTCTCCATGCATTTGCCGGAATTCTTAATAGTTGTTGCAGTTCCTGTGGATGCATGTATATGGGGTTCAGAACTGGTTGAATGATATTTGTTTTGTTGCTTAAATTAGAGTATACATACTCGCTGTGCATGTCAAATATTAGTACTGTTCCATTAAGTTCATCAACTATTCTAGACGTTATTAATGCTACAGTGTTTGATTTTCCAGCTCCGGTAACAGCCAGTATTGCCAAGTGTCGTTGAACAATCATGTTAACATTTATACTGTATGGTACTTGTGGATGGCTTGCAAGTACACCTATTCTAATCCATCCTCTATCGTTTTTCGAGAACACGCTCTTTAGAAGATGATTACTTGCTCTATAAACTTTAGATAAAGGCGGTGGGGGATACTTGGGTGTTACTACTTTCGGTTTCTTACTAAGTAATGTATCTACAAAACTAAGGAGACGTACAACACCTTTTAGATAAGTTCTTCTTGTTGATTCTTCAAATACACGTAAACGTTCAATAATGTTTGGGTTATCGAGTTCATCAGGGACAAGAGGGTTTCCACAGATAATATTCTCTATCATTCCCAAGACGTATCTTTCATTACTAGGAACATCTTCACCATAATCTACTATAACGTACTCGCCTAGTCGTGGTCTAATATTCTTCCTATTATTGACTATAAAGAGTATTGTTGAAGGGCTAGACTCGCCTATTACAGCACCAATCTCATCTCCGTAGAGGCTCTGTTGAGTACTCATTCAAGCACCTCTCTGCCAGTAACCTCTATGTCTAAACCTAGTAACCGAAGTATTTTTTCTACATCACTATATGTTATATGAGAGTCTATGTGGGCTATTCTGAGAGGATGGGGATACCCGTTGTTCGATATCGCTAGAAGCATTGAATATATTTCATCAAGTAGATCTGCTTCATTATGTTGTAATTCCATGTAATCGCCAATAATTTCTACTTTAAGAACAGGCCCGTTTTCCTCGAGTCTCATGTATGAGTATAGTGAACCTGCAACCAAGAACATTTCAAGAGGTTTTGCAAATTCTTCTTCGAGAATACTTATGGGAAGATCCTTATACTCTGCAAGTCTCTTCAATACCTCAATAGATCTACCAGGTGTCTTTGTTAATTTTTCGAAAATAAATATGTCTGGGTAATTTGACTCAAATATTTCTCTTGAATGACTGGTTTTCGCAATAAATATTAATTTACAAGAGCCGTTGATTACGCGTTCTAGTAATCTTCCATATACATAAAGTTTCTCCAAGTATTCTATAACAACAGAAGCCACATCATATAGTTCTCTATCTAAAGCACTAGGCTGCATTAAGCTGCTACATATTGGTGTTTCATTAAGGTCGCTTATGGAGGAAAGTGTTTTGTCTATACATGCTGCTAACTCCTTAAAATAGTCGTTGTCATTGTTTTTAATACTATTAATCACGTCATCTATGATCATGTAGCGTCCTTTAGCACGAGGGCTAGGCCTTGGTCTAACAAGTATAGACGATATAGAGCCATCCATCAATACTAAGGCATTATTCTTACATGAATGAACAGCTATTTTCCCTTCAAGTATTTCTCTGTACAAGTTAACTCTCTCGTTAACATCAACGGGAGGAATGATTTTACCTACAAAAGCAGTCTTCATGGGTTCAAGTACTTTATAGACGTTACCTTCAAATACATATCCTACGCTTATCGCTGTAGCCAAACCTATAGTAAACCCTTTGAAATCAACTCCTCTTGAGCCACCGTCAACACCATACACTATAGCTGGAGGTTTAGGTGTTTTATTTATAAGAGGAGTCCACGAGTTTTTAGCCTTCTCCAAGTACTTCATATATCCTGGTTCCTTGATGCTATTGGCTAGGGCTCTTAATTTCGGTATAATTACTTCATAAAACGAAATGTCCATGATATGCTCCTCCTTTCCAGTTATTGTTGTTTTTCAGCGACATATATAGCTGATAGATCATAGTGTCCTCCCAATGGTAAGGGTGTACGGAATGTTGTATATCCAAGTCTTAGCGCATGCGTTCTAATGAGTCCTACGCGGTCACTAGCTTTTATAATGAAGTCCTTGTACTCACTAGGTATATCAAGTACATTTATTGTACTTTTATCCATTCTAAGAATTATTTTCGTGTTTGTCAACTGAAGTATTATATCGTGTACGTCTTTGGGTGAATGTGTGGAGAATATTATACCTAGTCTCCTGGCTCTTCCGAGGCGAGCTATTCTGTCAATCATTGCTGATACATGTTCTATATATTCTGTTGATGCGGCTCCTCTACTTGGGAAGAATCTATGTGCTTCATCCATAAGTATGAGGACGGGCTGCGAGATTTCTCGTGAACGTGATTTAATCAACTTCCATAAGAAGATCTTGTTAAGAATTCTGAAAGCTGCTATCGAGATTGCTTGTGTTGGGTCTCCAGGACTATTTTCCTGTAGATATTCTAGGTCAACAACAATGGGATATCCTTTTAGATCAGTCAAATGTTTTTCTAGAATAACCTCAATACTTGGTTCGGGGAGATAGCAATCTTTCTCCTGAGTTTCCTTACAAGGTATCTTTATATCAAAAAATCCTGTATCAATCATTGAGCCTATTTGTCTTATTATGTTATCTAAAGTTGCTTTATGGATAGCAAAACTATTAATGAGCTCAAGGATCTTATTTCTACGTGGTTCGATCACCGGTGTTGTAGCTTGTTTTCTTTCTCTCTTCAAAATTTTTGCTTGCTGGATTGCCTCATATAATTCATTTAATGTATTGAATATTACACCTTCTTTTCTTAATCTAATCAATATCCTATACAATGCATCTTTGGCTTGTTGTGTAAAGAACGGGTTTAACTCAATGAATTCTCGTGGCTCCATGTATTTAAATCTGAACCCATATGGTATTATGAATAACTCTATTGAGTCTTTCTCGTTGTTACCGTAGTCAATGGTGGCTTCTATACAAGCATATCTAAGACTTCCTTTTGACGATTGATCTATTACCTCTATATTGTAATCTGTTATCCTCCAGCCTACTCGTTCTATAACGGACTTATAGGTTTCTTTGAAGTATTCGTCAGCTATGATTCGGATTGCCTTGACCCAAGTCGTTTCCTCAGTAATTAGCCTGTCTATTACATGTTGTGTTATCGGTAATATTATTACCAATCCTTTTGGTCTTCTAATTTTTTTCATGGTGTTTTCAAGAAGTTTCTTTTCGAGGTCCCAGTTAATTCCGGCAGTTTTCTCCCACAGAGGTTTTAGAGGCAAATGAACATAGTCTTTATTGGGATCCATTACTATTATGGAAGGTTTTTCGTGTAATAAACTACACTCGAAATTATAACAGCTTGTAAAAGCTGAAACAAGGTTTTTAAGTAATGTAGTTTTGCCAGAGCCTGTTGTTCCAAGGACAAGGACGTGTTGGTAAAAAGCTTTTAGCGGTAAATAAAGTGGGGTTAAACCATTGAATGCCGGTTGGTCTCCTATGGTTACATATCCTAGGAAAACTCCTTGAGTAGGTAGCCCTAAGATCTTCTGTATGGTATCAACGCGTGTAGGCTTAATTATTGGTGACTGTGGTTCGATAACATATCCTGCAACACTTACAACGCCATTCTCAGGATTGTAGGCTAAGAGAGGTTTTGCTTTGACGCGTGTTCGTGTTAAAAGACCGGTTGCTTCTGGTCTTGGAAGACTTGTAGTGAATTCTGGTAAGTTGAGTTGTGCAAGAAGATCCTCTCTAGTGACCTCTATTATTCGGAGACTTATGATCTCGCCTGATTTTATATCTACTACAGCTAAGTATCCACCACTACGGGCGATATCCTCGAAGTTAGTGAAGTAAACTTCGGGATCCACATCAAATATTACTATACCTCCTTCTTCGTTAATACTTGATGGCGCGCTTCTTGATACTCTGCCGATTATTACACCATGTTCTCTTGCTATATTCTCGGCTGCCTCGATCTTCTTCTTTAAATCTTCATAGATTTTTACCGTATTCTCAACCACCAATATTATATGCCTCTATAGTTCTTATTGTATCGTAAGTTAGTGGAACACCTCTTCTCTCCAGATCCCTAGCTATTATATTTGCTAAACTCCTGCTTAATGTTTTAGACCTCTTGTCAGCATACAGTATCGAGACAGGTAATGTAGTACCTGATAAGATGCTATCCTTGAAAACAGGAGCTAGGATAGACAGGGAGTCTTCACCTAGAAGCTTATACGAATTCTTGGTTACTTCAACTCTAAATAAGGTGTACATAATCTTTTCACTACCATACTTGTTCAAAGGTATGAGAACATAATATACTATTTTATCTGGGACGTTCTCTAGATAATGATCTAAGTATGTTGCTTCGGCAGGTACGATTATAGGACCTATATACATTACTCTATATGGTTGTGTAATATTTTTCCTAGCAAGCATGAGTCTTAATATGGAATCTATAAATGCTTGATCGTTCCCAAGATCTCCAACCCATAGTTTCTGCTGTTTTACTAGTTCAATAAAATTATTTGTGGATAAAAGTAAACGTGAAGACTCTATTCTCTTAACAATGCCTATAACGGGGACTCCTTGTTTTTCAAGAGCCTTAATAGCGGTGAGACGATATTTTAGAAGTTCTTTCCAACTAGCAACGTAATCATCTAATCTACCTCGGCTTGGCAAATTTTTGGTGACAAGATTATAGTGTTGCCTAAACAGGTTTGGGACGGGATAGACTGGTCCATCGATGAAAACAAGTATTCCTTCTTGCCTTAAAACACTTCTTATTAAATTGGTGTTTTGTGCTATATGAAGAAGAGCGGTATTTTCAAGAGTAAACCTTAGTTCATCTAGTATAAGCGCCTTATTGTAATCACGGTCATAGGGGACACCTGCAGGACTTGTAAGAAAAACATCGGGGATAACCTTATTCAATGGAAAATCAGGGGAAATTGCGATAAAAGGAATATCCATGGGTGGAAGAAGATATTTAGCTGGAAGAGGAGGGTGATCAAGAATTTCTCCTAGAATTCTCGAATAAATAGATACGGTGGCTAGTCCTAGAAACATATATGGCGTATCTACAGCCCGGCTACTGCCATCAACACCCAATATTACCCATTCTCCGTTCTTCCTGTATAAGGTACCCTCATCGACTTCATGAATGATCTTGTTGCCCTCGAAAACAGGGCTACTGGGCTCGGTTTCACGAACATAGTTTATGGGATTTTCTAGACGAGAGGAGATATCTCTGTACACATTATCTATTTTGCTTGAAAGGACTTCTTCAACTAATGATAAATACTTATCTATTGTACTAGCTAGATCCATGCTCTTATACCCTAAGTTTATTCTTTACCCGTAAGTGTATATTTGGATTTTTAAAGAGTGTTTTTACCTGAAAAGTTCTAAAGACATTCTTGAATACTACCGCTAACGCATAGAAAACGGTATATATTTTTTAACAATCACAGAAAATTTATAGTCACTAGTTTAAAATATTTCATAAGGTGTAAAATGTGGGTAAAGCTATTGTTTTTGCAGTGAAATTAATTGGTATACTGCTCTTAATAGCAGGTATAGCTGTTGCCGGATATACTGCTTTTGAATATTACGATAAAGTAGTACCTGCTACTAACGCTATTTCTAAAGCAAAATTAGTATTGGTCCCCGTTAGTGTGAATAAAGTTACAAATGATTACATTGAGATTATACTTGATTATAAGATTGAAATAGAGGATCCTAAGCCACTTGAGGGTACGGTAATTACGTTGTTAGTAGGTGATCAAGAACTATTTACGTTTACAATAAAGGGTGATAAAACAACTTATGGCGGTACTATACCTTTGAAAATAAAATATAGTGAATTAGTTGATGGCAGGAATTTTACTATGAAAATAGAGAAGGAGTTTACGGAGCTTCTTTCATTAAGAGTAAATTATCCTGTTCAGAAAGAAATTAACGGGAAAAAAGTTACTATAAACACGTCAACCATAGCAAGGGATATAATAACTAGCTTATTTACGCCAAGACTATCTGTGGAGAAAATTAATAGCACGCATACTAGAGTATTCATGCTATTCTATAAACCTAAAGAAGCAGTAGAGTACAATACTAGATTAAAAGTTGAGGTGTATAGAGGTACAAAAATAGTTTTTAGTACAGTTAAAACAGTTGATTTAAATAATAAAAATTACGAAGTTGTATCATTCATAGTAAAAGGTGTTTATAGTGATGCAACAATAATTAATGAACCAGTTTCAAGCGGTGTTGTACTGAAAGTAAATATATATCATGCAGATGATGGCGTGTTGTTGAACCAATTCTTTATCCTTCTTAGTCCAAGTGGGTGATTGGTTATGGTAGCGCCAGTATTTTTCACGAGTATCAGTAGGGAACAAGCGAAAACAAAGATAGCAAAAGCTATAGCTATAGGGTGCGTCAAAGGCGTTATACAATACCTACTTGTGTTTGCATCGATCTCTACGGCTTTAGATTATGTCTCTAAGTCATTATTGTCAAGTACTGGCGGTTCTTCAAGTATAAGTGGTCTACCTATTAGTATTGAATTCGATATAATCTTATTGATAATGTTTATTGGCTTATCTGTGGTATCTAGTCTAATAAAGGAATTCATACTGTACGGACCAGTAATAGGATCAATAATAACAATAATCCTGCTTTATGTAGTGTTTGTAAAGTTTGGATGGGGTGTTATAGATCTTACAATAGGATCCTATGGAAGTATACATTTAGACTTATCACCCATCTTTGAAAGAATATTTAATGCTCTAGTACTTGCAGTAATGGGTAGCGGCTTTCTTGGTCTATCAAAGAATTTGAAAAATAAATGACAATAAGGATAACCTGGTAAAAGAAAAATATTGGGTGTACAATGGGAGTTAGTGGTGTAAAGCAAAGGGATTGCATATGAAAAGGCCAGAGAGAATACCGAGGGTATTCATAGCTGGAGATTGGGATGCTGATGGAATAATAGCGTCTGCTTTAATATTGTATAGTCAGGAAAAACTAGGGTTATATCCATTAAAATCTCGGGCACTAGTTGATCTCAAGCCTTTTGATCCGGAGAAATTCAAATTCTTTATCAGTGAGCTAAGAACATCGTATGATGCAATAGTACTGCTTGACATACCGTATTTTCCTAAAATGGAGAATGTTTTCAGACTTATGAAAGAACATATAGGTATAAAGAAGATTATATTTTTTGATCACCATATATCGACATTAAACAATGTGAATAGATTAAAAGAACTTGTTGATGAACTTTATGTTGGAAGAGAACCTACTGCTAAGTTAGTTTACGATGTATTGCGTAAAAATAATGTCCCTGTGACTGATAGATTGAGAATATTTGTTGAAACGGTATCGTTTATGGATAAGGGTATTAGGGTGCCTAAAGAGTATATGAAGATGCTTGAGATGGTATCTCTATTCTCAAAGGCATTAACTATAAGGAGAGATGAGGAAATATGGATTACTATTGTAAAATGGCTTGCAAATCCACTGCCTTTACCACAGCCTCTTGATCCTAGAATACTTGAAAAAGTACGTGAAGCAGTGAAGAAAAGGGATGAAGAACTTAAGAGTATTGCAACAGACCTAGCCTTGTCTGCACAGAAAGTTGGCTACTTAAAATTTGTTGATGCACGACGTAAATGGAAGAAACGTGGCTCGACAGCACTTGCATCAAAAATAGCGCACATCCTTAAATCGCCTGTGGCTGTCCTCTTTACTACGACAAAGAACTATGACTTGCTTATAATCAAGGCTTCTGGTGGGAAAGCCTATAGGGTTGCCAAGTATCTCTTAGGAGAAGGTATAGCCCTCGATATAGCCGGGCACCCTAATCTCGCTATTGTCAGAGTTCCTAAAGACATTGATATCAATAAATTGTTGCATGCACTCCAGAGAGCAAGTCTTTACATGTAATATCGAAGTACTAATTATGTAGTTAGTCCAAGAAGATTCAATACAATTTTTGCTGCTTCACGCCCTGTTGAAGCATAATATACTTTAGCTAATTTTCGTGAGTCAATGTATTCTCCAAAAGCCTCTTCTACTTTATCAGTATCCATATTGTACCCTCTTAGTATAACAACAGGTTTGCTAAACCCATAAGCTAGCATGATCTCTATTATAGAGCCAATACGTCCACCAAGACAAACCAGCACATCACTTGTTGATGTAAGTATTACACTCCTTGTTTTGTAGCCAAGCTCAGTATGTATAGGAATAAATTCTTTTACTCTTGGAGGAGTACTTCGTGGAAATTCTGGTAGAATAAATATTACTTCTATACCCTTGTTTTTGGCGTAATCAGCGATAATCTTCATTAAGCCCCAGTATCCACCCAATACAAGACGAATATTATTTTTGAATTCCAAAAGTTCATCAATAAACTCTCTGGCATTGCTCTCTAGAATGCTTGGTACGGGTTCTTCGCTTGAAGCAGCTATACCTATGTAATACACTATATCCATCAAAATCACCATTCACTAATTATTCCTAGGGTAAGAAGACTATTGTTGTGGTTGTTCTTAGTTTCTTTCTAATGATAGGTAATTCTTTACCGTAAATAATTAATGGTATGCGATAATCTTCTTTCTCAAGAATTTTAGCTATGGCGTAAGCAGCAATTGGTTCCCTGACGACATATATATGTTCACCAAGAGAAAGATTAGCTTCTATTATTATGGGTAGTTTTAGTTCGCTCCACTTCTCTTTTGGAATAATATTACTTAATAGCGTAAGCTCCTCTTTTTTAAATAGATGCACAGAACCATCTCTTAGCACTATGTGGGGAATATCTTCCTTCAATAATTCTTCTAAAGAAATTCTCTTGTATGGTAAATGTTTATTCACTATCCTTAGCTCTTCACGTAAAAGTTTATCGATGTAGTCATTAGACTCCACTTCTTCTCCTCTCCAAAAGTGCCTTCACGCGCTTTAACCTAGCCTTCTCTTCTCTTTCCCTTTCTTCAAACTTCATTTGAAGATACTTTATCGTATTTCTTAGCTGTGGAATCAATATGTATTCAAGTGCATTAACTTTCCTCTTGGTTCTAATAATTTCTCTTCCGAGCGAGTATAGTGCTCTCTCTATTTCTCCAAGCTCTATTATTTGTTGGATCAACTGTATTGATTTTTCTCTGAATACATTGATGTCCTGAACAACAGGTGTTTCAACGTATTCTCCTTTAATAAATTGTGTTGACAATGCTTTTATGCCCATGATGTTCTCATGACCTATGATTACTTCAGAAGGCTTTTTTGTGGTATTTACTGTATGCTCAAGGAGTTTTTCGCCAAAGAACCCGTAGAGGGCTATTGCTTCTCTGTACACGCTAAGAAAAGTTACTGACACGTTTCTTCTTAATTCTATAGCTTCTCTAATCCTGGTTAAGAACTCGTTTACAAGGATAGTTAGTCTTTCTCTAAGGATCTTATGGACTTTCTTTGATAGCTCAAGCCTCCTCCTAAGCCTTATTAACTCTATTTTTGTTGGTCTTACTCTTAGTAGCGACGACAAATTTACGCCCCATTTAACCTAGGTTAAAGAAGGAGATTAAAAGAGTAACGTCATAAGGGTTAGTCAAAATGTATCCTGAAGAAGTCGCAGCTAGAATACTTGCCTATGTTGAAAAAAGAAGAAAAAGCTTGAGAGACGTAGCAACTAGTTTCTTTACAAGAAACAAGGAGCTTGAATTCATGAAACCAGTTGTTCGTGTAATAACCCTCGGTGTTTTAAGGAATTATATCTTCCTTGACTATCTCTTGGATTCGATTGGGATTAATGTTAAGAGGTATTCTTGTTTAAAGAAATGGTTGTTGCGTGTGATTACGTATTCTTTAACTCTGGGTAGGGATAAGGCGAAAATAAGTAGGCTAAAGAAAATTGTTGACAAAATGGGAATTCCAACAGAGATATTTAGTCTCAAAGATATTGATTATGAGAACATTAGGAGCAACCTTGTACGGACAGGAAGACTACATATAGCATATTCTTTTCCTATGTGGTTGCTAAAGTATCTACAAAGAGCTAGGATCCCTAATCTTGAATCATTTCTAAAATCGTTGTTACGGGACCCCACGACATGGCTTCGTGTATCAACACATAGAATTAAGTCTGATAATTTAATTGTTCTCCTGCGGGATGAAGGTTTCCATGTAAAGAAGGATAAAGATCTATATGATTGCCTTGAGGTTGTGAAGGGTAGTAGAGGTGCATTGGCTAAAACAAAATTGTATAAGCTAGGATACTATGTAATTCAGGATAAAGCAAGTATACTTACAGGTCATATAGTTGATGTGCATAATAAGAATGTGCTTGACGTGTCTGCAGGAGCAGGACTTAAGACAACACATTTAGCACAACTTGGTGCAGCAAGGGTATATGCACAAGACATCTCTTTGTCAATGCTTATTGATGCTGTTAAGCTGGCAAAGAGGCTTGGTTTGAAAGAAAGAATATTGTTTATAGCTACAGATTCCTCCATGTATATGCCACTTAGGGCTATGGATAAGATCAATGTAGTTATTATAGATCCTCCTTGTAGCGGTATTGGGCGTATGTCTCTACAGCCGGAACTCAAATTACATTTAACAAAGAATATGCTTAAAGAATTAGTGAGAACACAGTATAGGCTAATTAATAATATTGTCAAAAGAGCTAGGAGAGGGACCAAGATATTATACTCGACTTGTACAGTGACAGTTGAAGAAAACGAGGATATTGTAAAGTCTTTCGAGAGGGAAGGTTATGTTGAGTTACTTAACCAAAAACCCTTTATTGGTAGCAGAAGCTTTATAGACACAAGAATACAGAGGCTTTACCCTCATATTCATAAAACACAAGGATTTACTATATCGCTCATGGAGGTGGTGTAAACTCATAATCATTAAATTTATTTTCTAGCGGGTGAGTTCCATGAGCTCTCTTGGCATAGTCTACGGAGAAATCTTTGCTACAGGACATAAACCATGGCGTCCCCATCCTGAGCATCCTGTACGATTGAGGAAAGCCTTAAGAGCTATTGCACGTTATGGGCTAAAAAATGTTGTTGAATGGTTTAAACCTGTCAAGGCCGATATTAAGGATCTCGAGGTTGTACATGCAAAAGGTTATATAGACTATGTTGTTGATCTTGTCTCTAAAGCTCCTGCGGAAATAGATCCTGATACTTATGTTGTTAAAGATTCTCTTGAGACAGCATTATATGCATTTGGCTCAGCTATACACTACTCTCTCGACTCTATTGAGAAGAAAAATAATTACCTTCTCTTGGTAAGACCGCCGGGACACCATACAGGTATTGGAGGTAAAGCTTGTGGAGCGCCAACACAAGGATTTTGTTTATTCAATAATGTAGCTGGTGCTGCAAAAACTATTTTGAACAATGGCTATGAAGGTGTTGTCATTCTTGATATTGATGTACATCACGGTAATGGTACTCAGGAAATATTCTATAAACAGGATAAGGTTTTGTTCATAAGTATCCATCAAGATCCCAAATCACTGTATCCCTTTAATTCGGGATACATAGACGAGATAGGCGAAGGTAGAGGAAAAGGCTACAATATAAATATACCATTACCTCCTATGGCTGGGGATGATTGCTACAACAAGGCTTTAGAGTTTGCGATCAATTTAATAAAAGATTACGATCCACAAATTATACTTGTATCAGCAGGATTTGATGGATACAAAGGCGATGGAATGGCTGAATTGATGATATCCTCTAATACATATTATAATATTGGTATAAAACTAAGAGAACTAGGAAAACCTGTTGTTAGCATACTTGAGGGAGGTTATGGCCCCGGTCTAGAGTATGGGTTGCCAGCATTCGTAGCAGGCCTTCTTGGCATGAAAAACCCCGTTCATGATAGGGAAACTAAGAGCTTGCCTTTGACGTGTAATGATGTTGAAAGAGTGTTATCTGAGTTAATTAAAGTAGTTAGAAACTTATGGGGAACAGCGTAAACGTAGAAGATCTCTGCGGAGGTGGAACTAGTAGATGCCTGGTATGCTAGAGATAACTATTTTGTTTGCGACAATATTTACAGGATATTCTGTGAAATTCCTGGGCAAACGCTTTAATAGATCAAAACTTATTGAAGAGCCGATGAATTACTTGACAAAACTTATCTACTATATTCTCTTGCCAGTGCTTTTCGTGACGATATTTGCTGAAAGAGGATTATCTCTTGCAGACTTCTCAATATCTATTGTATCATTACTATATGTTTTTATTTCGCTAATTATACTATGGGTTATGGTGCGTGAACCAGATCCTAGGTTTAAAAAAGCATTTGTTTTAACATCGATATTCCAGAATACAATATATCTTGGTTTTCCCGTGGTAATGGTACTTTATGGTAATATAAAGTATGCTGCAATGTATGCATTGATTACAATGGTTTTGCATTTAACGGTAGGAGGTATACTAGGAGGTAGCAGGAATATACTAAAGACAATTCTGTCAATACCTGTCCTCTATGGCTTCATATTTGGTAACATTATCCACTACTTTTCCTATGAACTATACTTTTCTCTAGCGGTTGTTAAGCCATTCATATCAGTAATTGTGACGTATGGTTCAGCATTTGTAATGGGATATGCTTTACCGCTTGATATTACTGGTTTAACCAGGTATACTAAGCCAATAGCTTCTATAACACTCTATAGGATAACTTTATCTCCACTAATACACATCGTGCTAATGTCATGGCTTAATTTGCCTATAGAAGCGTTTTATCAGATATTGGTAGAAGCATTTATGCCCCCGGCATTAACTAATATAATCATTGCCCGCATATACCAGTGGAACCAAGAGTTGGTCTCAACGGCAACACTTGTATCTACTTTTATTTCTGTAGCAGTTGTCTTCACTCTCTATTGGACGGGTATACTGGTGCTTCCAACATGATTGAGACAGAAGTAAAGATCAGGCCTTTTTCCAGTAAAGAGTATATCAAAAAAATTCTTGAGAAAATAAATGCTGTATACTTGTATACAGTCGAGGAACACGATACGTATTATCAGCATCCAGTCAGAGACTTTTCGAGAACAGATGAAGCTCTTAGATTACGTGAAATACGTAAGGGAAATACTGTTGAATGTGTAATTACATACAAGGGTCCTAGAGAAGAAGGGCTTTTCAAAAAGCGTGAAGAAGTAGAAGTACGCGTAAGTTCATGCGTAGACATGGATTATTTGCTTAAGAAACTTGGCTTTAAAGATGTGGCAGTCATTAAGAAGAAAAGAGAATACTATAAACTAGGGAGATGCCTTATATCATTGGATTATGTAGAAAAATTAGGGTTCTTTGTTGAAATAGAGTGTAGTGAAGAAGAAATCAAGAACGTTATTGATATGTTAAAAATAAACTATGAAGTTGTTGAAGAAACTTATCTTGAAATGATTCTTAGAAATAAAAACAAGTAATCAGCCCTGGCCACTTTCGTCATCCATTCTCTGTCGTCAAAGGGTGTGTCTTCATCACCTGGTAATATCCTGAAGACTCTTTAATATCTATAGTCCTAATATAGTATTCTCTGGGATATATGCTTGGGTTTACGGGGTTGAATGTATTGCTTGAAGAATTCTTGTCATCTGATGTAATCACTAAGATTTTGTATGAGGAGAAATATAGGGATTTTAAAGAGAGATATAATGAACTAATTGACCCATCGATAATATATGTTACAGACCTGGTATCGTGTAGTCATAAATATCATTTAAGACATGTATTACCTGAACTTACTTTTGCTTTTGAGCCACCACACGTGCTGGGTGATCTTGTACATCGCGGGCTTGAAGAAATTCTCTCAGCAAAGGGATTCAAAGTAGAATACCCTGTTGAAACTATAGTGAGTATAGGTGAGAAACAATATCATGTTAAAGGACGTATTGATGCATATGATCCAGATAAAGGTATTGTTGTTGAAATAAAGACTGCCAGATCAAGCCAAGGCACCCCTCATTATCATCATATTGAACAAATAAGATTCTATTTACTCTTTACAGGCGCTAAGAAAGGTGTGTTGATATATATAACACCTGATAGGATTGTAGAATACTCTATAGATCCTTGGGAAGATACTGGCATTCTCGAGACACGCGTCAAAGAGACAATAGATGATAAAGTGCATCCACGCTGGGATTGGGAATGTCGTTACTGTCTATTCAATAGGCTTTGTCCTTATAGGAAAGAACAATAATGTGCTCCACTATGTAGTAAACGAGAATTTATATATAACAAGCTCTACAGTGTCACCGTCTTTCAGGTTTTTGGTCTTCCTCATATTTATTGATGTTATGAATTCAATTATATTTCCTCCATGAATACTCGCGTAAGGTTTTATAAAATAACCATTAACACCCTCCACAGCACCCATGAAAGCTAAAACGGGTTTATACTTAGGTGATGGTGGTGGTATAGTGAATGCACAAAGTTTAGAGAGAATGGGTGATAAATCTTTTCCCACATCTATATTTAATGTTCCGGGGAAAGGTTTTATTCCAAGAACATCCTCTATGACGCTACTATAGATTTCTACATATTTCCTCCCTTCCCCTATACCAGAAACGACCTTACCCTTGAACTTTAGCTCTTCTATTTTGATGTTTCTCATCATACTCAACACCTGTAGTCACAATTACAGTTACCTCAATAGTACATGATTCGCAGGAATTAAAGAATAGTTGGTAGAGAAAAAGAAAAATGATGAGCGGGTTTTAATGTCCATGTTTACTTAGGTTAGTGAAACAATTTTACTAAGAACAGGTATAACATCGCTTAAACCAAGTTTCTCAAGCGTCTCTTTTGTTGGTATACCCCTTTCATCCCATCCACGCATCTCATAGTACATTCTTAGGAAGTTATCGTACTTGTTGATATCTAGTTTCCATCCCTTATATGGTCCCTTAGTTAATGGCTCTTTGAACCACCTCATTGGAGGATAATCGTATGTCTTATCCCATCCATTGTATTCACGTATCCAGAATGATCTTATTAGCGTGTAGACTCTATCAGCTACAGTGTATATGTCTTGGAGCGTGTATGTGACTCCCGTTGCATAACTCAGTAGTTTGGGGTAGTATTCTAGGTCAAGACCTACTTCGATCCATGGTAGTCTACAGGTTGTTAATGTCTCAAATAATCCTCCTCTAATTCTCTGCCATTCAATGAGTTTCTCTACTTTCTCACGGTTGTAAGCGGCTCTATCCATTTTCACTTCTAGTCCTATGAGCCAGGCATCCTTGTGATGGGCGCCTATGGGTGAGGTGCCATAGGCTAGGGCCATACCTGGTGCAGCATGGCAATCGTAAGCTGAGACTTCAAGGCCTTTTACATGCATTGCCCATTCTTCGGATCCATTGCGTAAATACATGCTCATTCTCATTGTGCCTTCTGCTGCTAGAGCACCGAGACCCTGTCTATATGCGGTATCTATGATGAGTTGTTTGGCTGCCTTGAAGTCGCCCCATTCGATACCGTCTTTGATAAGTTTCTTCTCGGTGGCTTCCATTAGAAATGCTATAGAACTGCCCATTGATATTGTGTCTATACCCAGCATATCACATAGTCTATTGAGAACAGCTACTTTCTCTAGAGAGCCTATGAGGATGTTGCTTCCGAGCATTGCCACGTTCTCGTAGTCTAGTTCGCTTTTCTCCTTTTCTTCATCAAGTATTACGTTTCCACACTGCATGTTACAGTACGGGCATCCTCTTTGTTCAACTTTGATTTTCTCCATGTAGGAACCACTTATCTTATCATAGTCATCGAATATTCCTTCTCTAAAGTTCATTGTTGGTAGAACAGAGTTTGTTTGAGCCCATTCAATAGTGGCCATTGTACCTTGTCTTCTCCAGAAGTCGTAGTTTTCTTTTGATAGAATATCTTCATACGCTTTTCTTGATAATTCTGTAAAAGCCTTTTTGTCAGCTAATGGTACTTCTTTTGATCCCTTGATTACTATAGCTTTCAAATTCTTACTGCCCATGACAGCGCCTATTCCAGGACGTCCACCGCTTCTCCCTTTCATCGATATTATTGTGGCGTATCTTACCATGTTTTCTCCAGCAGGACCTATTAGTAGTACACCCGAGTCTTTTCCATGTCTTTTGATTAACTCGTCTTCTGCTTTGAATGTATCAAGCCCCCATAGGTCTGAGGCATCATTAATTTCTACTTTATCATTCTCAATGTATACGTAAACAGGTTTCTTTGCTTTGCCTTCAACGACTATAGCATCGTAGCCAGCTTTTCTTAATGCTACGGAAGCCCATGTACCAACGTTTCCATCACCATAACCATTTGTCAACGGGCTCTTTGCTGCTACAACGAGTTTTCCTGATGAGGGGGCTGGTAACCCACTAAGGGGTCCAGCGGCTATAACAAGTTTATTGTAAGGAGATAATGGATCAACTCCTGGTGGTAGCTCGTCCCAAAGAATTTTTATTGCGAGACCTCGTCCACCTATGAATTTTGTTAGAACATCTGGCTCTATTTTTTGTTTAATAATCTTATTTCTAGTAAGGTCTATTCTTAATAGAACTCCTAGCCAGCCATTCAAAACAATACACCATGTCTATTATTCTTATCGTTATTTGATAAAAATGTTATCATAATTCCTGTAGAACCTTGCTATTCAGAACATAGTTTACAACCAGTTTCTGTTTTCACAAGAAGATCCTTTCCTTGGGGATTTCTCCGTAAATAGTTTATAAGCCCTTGAACATACGGGTTCTCGCTAGCTCTGGTTTTCAATATATTGCTAAGAAATGTGTCAAGAGAGTGTTTTTCTATTATTTGAGTCACCATGTATAAATCTATTATATTCCATTTGCTTAAGAAGTAACGTCGTATACCTAATTTCTCTGCAAGCTCTTTTACATTTTCAGGATTTAGAAGTTCTGCTTGGTATACATCGGCTTCAATGATCAGGAAATAAGGGGAAGTGAATTCTATGTACTTGTCTACTAGCACACTTACTTCAAGCATTTCACCAATAGGGTGTTCATCGGCATATATTATTATCATTGGTTTTATATGATCGTTTTTTATGCAGGGATTAATTATCCCGGCGACGATTCCGTGATCAATAGGTTTCTGTAGCTTTTTGAAACGTATCTCAAACATAATACACTCCATTATTATTCCCTTCACTTAGCTATATGCAATGCATATTTAATGTTCTTTACCACCTTTATACATAGGTAAACAAATAATCTGGTAATGGAAAAATGATGATCTATACGTCAATCATAATAGTGGTGAACAATATTGGGTGTCAGGATACTAATAGATAAAGTATATTACGTAAGAGAAAACGGTGTATTTGAAGAAGGGTTTGTCTACATTGATGAAAACACTATAGGTGATCTTGGACGGGAGCCACCGGTAGAGTATAGTTTGAGTGAGCTCCATTATACTTTTGATAAGAAAGCTATTGTAATTCACGGGTATTCTGTAGCCTTAACGCCATCATTATACCCATTTAGGGGTATAACCGACAAATATGATCTTAGTGTATTTAGTAAAGAAGAGATCAAAGGCTTCATTAAAGCAGCTTTTTACGAGCTTTTAGCTAACGGCATTACTCTGCCGGTGATCTACAATGAAAACATGGAGTATATTCAGCTAGCTATTGATGTAGCGAAAACACTTTCAATACCTATTGCAATAATGGGCGATGAGAACTTGTTTAATTCTTATGGAAACATTATTAACAATAAGTCGATCTATGGAATAAAAGTAGATAGTGATCTACCTAGAGAAAGGATTTGCTATGATGAAATAAGTCCCCATTGCAGTATTGTTTATCTGAAGAACACTGTTAATGTAAATGCATTGCTTTCTCATGCATTAAGAAAATATGGGTTCGTCGACATCATTAAAGTACTGACAAGCCCGTACAGGATATTGGGTCTTGATAATGGTTTTATAGAGAAAAATGCAAGAGCACACATAACCATATATGATGCTAGAAA
This sequence comes from Desulfurococcaceae archaeon MEX13E-LK6-19, assembly GCA_029637525.1. Classification (NCBI taxonomy): domain Archaea; kingdom Thermoproteati; phylum Thermoproteota; class Thermoprotei; order Desulfurococcales; family Desulfurococcaceae; species Desulfurococcaceae archaeon MEX13E-LK6-19. The sequence continues at coordinate 172,261 of CP072660.1, read as the reverse complement.
ACCATTAAAAGCACCATTGTTAAAACACGCACCACAAACCATTCTCGCTAGAGGGTATTTACCAGATGTAGTTATTGTAGATGGTGACATAGTTGTTGAACAAGGTCTGGTTTATGTTGTTAATGAAGTAGAAGTAGCAAGAGCACTAGATGTTGTTTATAATAAATGGTGAAAGAATGAAATTATCTGTTGACTGTATTTTTTGTTTAATCGAGAGATTGTATCGTTTTATTAAAATTGTTGATTTGGGGTATAATGAGGTAAAAATAATTTTTAAATATATTGTAGATAATATTGGTGAAAAACCTCTTTATGAAATACATTATGGTTCTCTAAAACTTATCAACTTATTTGATAGTAAAAAGAAGCTATTGTCGTTGAGGAGAAGAATATTCTTGATGACAAAGAAACTATACGATATTGCCTTATCGATTACAAGTTCCATAAGGAGTATGGGTATAGAAGATGTTTTATCAAGAACAATAATATTATCTATACTTGTTGATGACCCATGGTTTTTTATTGAGAGTAAAACAGACAATATAGATTACACGAAGTTATCATCCATACTATCTAATCCCGCACCGCCTGGTCTAGAGGTACTCAAAGTAATAGACTATATGCCGTCAGGTTCTTCATTAGCGTATTTTCCTGGTAGCTTGGCTAGTTTATGGGTTGATAAACTCTTCATAACTATGCTTGCTGAAAAGAATATTGATGTTAACGTATACATATATAACGACTTGATAGGTTTTCAGCAATCTTTGGGTGACCTCAAAGATGCACTAATGGAAACCAGTCTTGTTTATCATGTACTTAATAAACCTGCTGACATATCATTTGAATTATTTAAGGCGATAAGAGACAATGACTTAATCCTCATCAGGAACCCCATTGGTATTGATTGTATTATCGAGAAGCTTGAGGAACTAAAAGATATTGCGTTAGCCAATAAGATCATACTAGTATTTAGATGGAAATGCCCCGTTGTTGAGAACATACTGGGCTACGTTCATGGCAAGTATTTTGTTATATCAACTGATTTGTTAATAAGTAAATTGTTTTTGTAAAGATAATTCGTTTTAAGTAGTTTAATATTATGTCCATAGTTATGGTAATAAATAATAGTCGTTTGGTCACCAGTTTATATGGTGTTGGGAGGGGTTTTGGGTGAATGTTTTGTCCGACCCAATTAAAATGATAAATAAAATAAAGAAAGTATTTATACCTGGCCCTGTAGACCCGCTTGACGAAGTGAAAAAAGCGTCATCCACAAGTGTGTTTAGTCACCGCTCTGAAGAATTTTCTCTACTATACAATAATATTGAAAAACTCATGAAACCAATTGTTGGCGCTTCTGAAAAATGCAAAGTAATATTGATGCCTGGCTCCTCTACGCTCGGTATAGAGTCTGTATTTATTAATATTCTCACGCCAAAAGATCGCGTCTTAGTTATTAAACATGGCTTCTTTGGTACGTGGATGGAGGAGATCGTTAAAAGATATACCAGTAATGTTGATTCAATTGAAGCTCCTTTAGGAAGTGTTAGTGATCCAGATATTGTAGTTGACAAGATTAAAGAAGGTGGTTATGATGTTGTTGGTGTAGTACATTATGAAACTAGTGCTGGTACGGCTGTAAGGTATCTTGATAAAATAGGTAAAGCAGCGGCGGAAACAGGTTCGATAGTTATTGTTGATGGTGTATCCAGTGTTGGTGCAGAAGAAATAAAAATGGATGAATGGGGTCTTGGAGCTATTGTGACGGGTCCTCAGAAATGCTTAGGTGCATACCCTGGTCTATCGATTATTGCTCTAGATAAGAAAATGGTTGATTTAATTTATGAAAAGAAAGATAAAGTGAAAACACCGTTTTACATGGACTTATGTAAGTATATAGAATACAAGGACAAGTATGGTTGGACTGTGACAACACCGCCTATAAATAATGTCGTTAGTCTGTATGTTAGTTTAAAGAAAATTCATGACTATGGCGTCAAGAATTACTTCGAATTGCATAAAGAAAGAGCAAAAGAAGTATATAGTTATGCTGAAGAAAAAGGTCTCAAACCACTGGTAAAAGACGAAAGTATACGTGCTTATAGTGTTGCGGTAATAGAAGTTAATGGAGCAAAGAATGTTGTTAAAAAGCTTAAAGAAAAATATGGTTTCGTTATTGCAACAGGTTTAGGCGAGTATGCTGATAAACTTGTAAGAATAGGCATGATGGGCTTTGCGCTTGTTGAAGACTTAAAGAAAGTAATCGATTACATTAAAGATTTAGCTTAAACAATTATTTTTACTTAAATATCAATGTTTTATTCTATAGAGGTTCTTACTCCACTTCTCAACATATCCCATCTTTGCTAACCGAGAAAGAAGTTTACCTGCGGATCTCACGGAAATACTCAGCTCGTAAGCCAGTTCTTGTGGTCTAATATATTGTTTCTTGCTTCCAATAAGGCGATGAGCTAGAGCATTCAAATCTATAGTTACGGTGAGTACGTGTTTTTCCACCAATTCCACCCATTACAGTATAAATAGAATATAAAGAGGAGAGAGATTGGTGTAACTATTCTGATCTATAAGAATTTCTACTAAGGCACTACTAAGGTAGAGGAACAAAGAAGAAGTGGGCCCGGGGGGATTTGAACCCCCGACCTCCCGGTTATCAGCTTCGCCTGGCCTCACTCTTTTCGGCCAACGGGCGCTCCACCAGGCTGAGCTACGGGCCCACTCCCGGCCTCAAGACTCTTTCTATTCCGTATTCCATATTGTTACAGGACTGGGTTTATAAACTTGTCATTTTATTTCGTCATAGTGCCTCAGAAAGCAAGTTTCATCACGTGATTAAGTATTCTTGGTATTCAGTTTATCCGCTGCTCCTCATAGGCATACCATATATTCGGGGCCCGTGAGAATTAATGCTACAATGGATCATCACTTGTCAGGCCGCCCGTCGCCTACATCTTCTCACGGGCCCCTCGATTAGTCAGTAGGGACTCGGGTGTATTAAGCAATACTTCTTAACGTTAATACTATATAAATAGATGGAATGCTAAATTATTAAGCCCCCAGATTGTATGTGTGTTAAAGAGAGGTGGGCCGGTAGCTCAGCCTGGAAGAGCGCCGCCCTCGCACGGTTCGAAGCCAGGGATAGGCGGAGGTCCCGGGTTCGAATCCCGGCCGGTCCACCATAATCCTTGTACCTTCTTTATTAATGGTAGTAAATGTTTTATTTTCACTATTAAGCCCTATTTAATGAGGGGATATTTTTGCAGGAAGCCATTATTACTGGTGAAGCCAGTATTTACGTGACAATAGCTCTGATTATAGGAGGAATAATTATCGCATTCATTGGTAAAACATTGTTGAAATATATAATGATGATTGTCTCAGGCGGTGTAATATCTGTTGCAATGTATATCTTGTTAACACGATGGCTTGACGTAGGAACATCTCAAGCAATAATAATATCAGTAATTGCTTTCCTTGTTGGAGCATTCCTAGGTTGGTTTATTGTTAAAGCAGCTATATCGGTTGTTATAGGATTAATACTGGGTGTGGTAGCAGGAGTAGCTCTTGGTCTTGAAGAAAATATTGCCGCGCTCATAGTCATAATCATAGTTAGCATGGGGCTCTCCTATGTCTTAGCCGAGAAAGTCATAGACTTTGCATTAACGCTACTAGGCTCAATTCTAGTCTTCTTCGGAATATACTCTTATTGGCCTACTATAACTGGAAAGGAAATAGGAGGCGTATTAGCGCTAATAGTATTCATAGCGGCAACATACTACAAAGTGAAGAAGAAAAAAGAAAAAGAGTAAGTACTCCATAAGCGAATGCAGTATAGACTTTAATAAACTAGAAACAAGGTCTCTCTGATAAGAGGTAGGATTAGTAGTGGGTAACAGGTCTAGTGTACAGAAATATTACAGAGTACTATTTAGTCTACCATCAAAAACCGTTATCATGGCTCTTATTGTATTGACATCTCTGGTACTTTATACAATATTAGGTGTTTTCTTTAAAGTATTTGTTTCATTAATTATACTCTCAGCACTATTGCTTTACCTGTATGGGCTAGTAGAAAAAAATCCTTTTTCCACGGTTAAACGAGTACTTGGATACATATTGTTCTCACTTGTCCTTGTACTGTTTCCTGTACTAGTTGTCAAAGAGTTACTGGGTATAACTAGTGTATCAGTGGTTTTGGCTAGTTTATCTGGTCTACTCTCAATATTAATAGTAGGAATATCGGGTCTTAATAGAAAAACCATAACCTACGTGTTGGTTTCTTCACTATTCTTGGCACTTGTAGTGTTTATGTTTATTAAGAGTAATGTAATAATATTCGTTTATGGTGTAATACCAGCTTTATTAAGCATAGGTACAGCGTATTATGTCGCAAGGCATAAGATCAGGGGTATAGATGTATTAAGTGTTGGTATAGGTTTTCTAAGATATAAGCTCAATGGAGAGAAGCTTATTGAGAGGATCTTCTCGAGATTATCTGTATTTAAAAACATACAAGCACATATAATATCAACAAGTAATGCAGCAATAATCTATACTGACATACATTATGGTCCATTTGGTAGAATCGGAAGTAGCGATTTTCCATCAATTCTTAGCAGTTTTCTAAAAGAGTATAAGACGTTGATTCTACATGGAATGGGCAGTCATGATAGAAACATTGCATTAAAAGAATATGCTATTAAATATGCTGAACTAATAAGCAATGCTATCCGTAGCAAGAAAGGAAGAGAGTGCATTCCTATAGACACTTTTACTGTTCGTGTAAATGAATGGGAAGCACTTGTATGTCTTTTCTCATGCATGGCACTAGTTTTTCTCTCTAGAACAAATGGGGGTATAGACGATCTACCCTACAGTATTCAAGAGTACGCTTGGAGGAAAAGTGTTGAAGAAGGTATCCAACCAATAGTAGTTATTGATTCGCATAATAGTGAATTAACAGTTGAACCCGACATAACCAGTATATTTACGTTGATAGACAAAGTAGTTGATTCCATAAAAAGAATCAAAATACAGAACCTGAACTACTGTGTAGGTGTATCATCAAGCAAGATAAATAACACTCCCGGTGTAGTCAATGGAGAGATTACGCTTCTCACGCTGAAGACTGGAGAAAAGTATACTTGTATACTCTACATACCTGGAAACAATATGGAGCCTGGTGTAAGAGAGGAACTAATCAAGGAAATGACCATGCAGGGGTGCGATATAGCGGAAGTAATTACTAATGATGAACATAGTGAAACAGGTGTTTTCTCGGGAGAAGTCTACAAACCCATTCAGCTAAGTAGAGAACTTTTGGAAAAGACGAGGGAGTTAGTAAAACAATCTCTTGATAATTGTTCACAGGAGCAGCTCTATTATAATAACATAGTATTCAAGGCGCCATTAATGGGTAATAGTATATGGAGGCTAAAATGGTTTTTAGAAAAACTATTCTATAAAGTAATGATTATTGACTTCATTAACGTTCTCTTTGTACCAATTGCGCTTACACTTATTTTGCCAGCATAAGGTCACTAGAATAGGTGGTGTATTGATGTATAGTATACCTGGGGATATTGTTGAGAAGATAAAAATGTCTTCCAAAAATCTATTCAAAAAAGTTTTGCATGAGAAACAGGATGATTATGATATGTTTGTATTGCTTAATGATAAAGGCTTTATAGTATGTGCGAAAAAGACACCTTATGCTTACTATGCAAAAATTATTAGGACTGACGAGGTAATGTTGTGGAATTGTTATAGTATAGAAGAAGATCCTCGTGGAACCTATGTTTTCTCGGATAATAAAGACGTGTTTATTGAGAAAATATTTTCTAAAATAATATCCTTAAAACAGGGAAATAGGGTTGAATGAAATGATTAAGTATAAGCTTGTATTAATGGATATGGATGGAGTTGTTTGGCGTGGTAAAGAGCCTCTTAGACAAAATATTGAAGCAATTAAATTCATGCAAGAACAAGGACTACGAATAGTGTTCTTCACAAACAACTCATCTAGGACAAGAATAGAGTATTTCGATAGGCTAAAGAGTCTTGGGCTAAACATTAACTATGAAGACGTATTAACAAGTGGTTTCCTAGCGGCAGAGTATCTGGTGTCCAAGAATTTGAATACAGTGTTTGTAGTAGGTGAGAATGGTTTAGTAGAAGAACTAGTACTCAAAGGTATTCATGTGGTTGTTGACAAGGAGACTGTTGATGCAGTTGTGGTTGGTATTGATAGATTCCTAACATACAACAAATTATCTAGGGCCTCCCATTATATTAGGATGGGTGCATTATTTATTGCAACTAACACTGATGCTACATATCCTTCGGAAAAAGGTGAAGAACCTGGTGCGGGTTCCATAATCGGTGCTTTGACGGTAGCTACAGGAAGGAGCCCGGATTTCGTTGCAGGTAAACCAAATACATGGGTTATTGACTACATTCTAAAGAAACATCATGTAAATAAGCATGAGATACTTGTTGTAGGCGATAGACTTGATACAGATATAGAGCTCGGTAGAAGAGCCGGTGTTGATACACTCCTTGTTTTAACTGGAGTCACTAGGCCTAATGATGGAAGGATCAGTAAATATAATCCAACTTATGTAGTCAATGATCTAAAAGAATTTATTAATGTTCTTAAAACTTAGAACCGTTTTATATTAACGTCAATAGTGTTTTTCTCGATAGTAATTAATGCATAGTATCTTTTAAACAAGGGCCCAGGATTAATAATTGTTGTCCCATTAATTTTTTCAACACCTTGTGCTTCGTGGATATGACCTGTTATCCATAATAATGGTTTTTTCTCTTCTAAAAATTCTCTAAATACCTTTGACCCGGCGTGAATTCCTGAAAATGTTCTATCAAGTATACCGTATGGTGGATTGTGAGTTACAATGATTGTCTTGCTAGGATCGATTTCTTTGAGTTGGCTAAGGAATTTTGTTAGTTCATCTTCTCTATATTCTATGAATGTATTGAAAGGTGTTATGATACTGCCTCCAATTCCATAGATACTGTATTCATTTACTTGTATTACTTTATTGTGTACGTTATAGATATCTCCGTTGAAAGAATTATGTCTAAGAAGTTCCGGGGGATCGCAGTTACCTGGTACAAAGAGTACTGGCGCTATTTCTGCTAGACTTGATAGTATTCTTAGTGCCTCAGCTAAGCTTCCAAAATGTGTTATATCCCCAGCAACAATAACATAGTCAATATTGTTTTTAATAACGCCTTTAAGTTTGTTTACAACATTAGTTCTTCCATGTATATCGGTTATTGCTAGGAATCTCATAGCATTTCACCATGTATTTACTACTAATTATGCTTGCTACTTAAGGAAGATAAACCAGTTAACTAATACTATATGAAGGTCTTAGATGTAGGGGTAGCTAGGTGAGTTACAAAAGTGTATAAAGGCAGTGGTGTTAAAGAATATAGCGGCTTAAAAGTGCTAGTTGAAGTAAAGGAAGGAAGAGTCGTTGTTAGCGGAAGAGAATATTTAGCCGAGCATTGCTACGCGACGGGTTTTCAAAAAGCCGTAGTGAAATTAAGTGGAAAAACAAGTATTGTTATAGAATATAGTGAATTACCTAAAGTAGTCTTCGAGGGAATATTAATTAAAATAGGTCCAGAGATCGATATTGGTTTTGAAAAACCAGTTATCATTACTACTGAACATACTGAAGGAAAAATCAAGGCAGTTATAGAGAACCTTGACTTAAAAATAAGTGCTGAAGGGAGTACCTACAAAATAGCGTTTGAAGAATGGATGACGTTTAGCTCGCCTAAAATAACAATAGAAATTAATAATGGATTTGATACGGTGCTAAATATTATTACAAGACCATTTACTTCGCTATGGATACATAGTTTGACAAGAAAGAAAATCTATGTTAATCCGGGTGAAAATGAGTACCGTATATTAATAGAGCCTTATTAGCTTTTACATAAAAGTATGTAATTAGTATGATTTCATAGATTTAGAAACTTTCCCCTATAACTCTTTAATAGGTTCTGGAACATTAGGTAATGATGGTATTGGTGGAGTCCCTCTTTTATGCCTACTTTTTCTATGTAATTCGATTATTTTCTGAACTTTCTCAATACTAATTCCTGTGGCTTCGGGTATTTCCTCAGGTTTTAAGCCAAGGTCGAATAAACTATAGAGTACAAGATCTATTTCAGTATACTTCATACCAAGTTCTTCCTCTGCCATATGGCCAGGCCATAGTCTTGGACTACTTGGTTTATTGTATATTTTTTCTGGTATACCTAGATACTTAGCTAGGTGCCTAACCTGTGTCTTATATAGACATCCTAAGGGCATGAGATCAGTTGCTCCATCACCATACTTTGTGAAGTATCCTATTAATATCTCGCTTCTATCGCCAGATCCTAGAACTAAGTAGTTGTTTAGATTAGCGTAGTAGTATAGTAGTATCATTCTAATTCTCGCTCTAAGGTTTCCACATGCAATATTATGGTCTGCATTGAAAAACGGTATATTTTCTGCAAAAGAATCGTAAATCTTTGATATATCTATTATGGTATAGTTTATGCCTAGTTTCTTGGCAAGGTCTATAGCATCTTTAACATCGGCTTCAGGTGTAGTCCTTGGATCAGGCATTATTAGTCCATGCACTCTATTGTTACCGAGTGCCTTTACCGCCAAAGCTGCTGCTGTACTTGAATCAACACCGCCACTCAATCCTATAACAACACCTTTTGCGCCAGAATTTTCTATAATTTCGCGAATAAACTCTTTAATAGTGTTCTCCACGGTATTAATATCGAAATTCAAGAGGTCACTTATTGTGATTCTCTTCATATTAACCACCTACTAGTTTGTGAATTTTCTACATAAAAGAGAAAGTCCGTGAAGAGCGCGTTCATCACGTGTCAGACCCGGGCTCTCTTCATCCTTAGTGCAATAGATTTATCCAACCCTAAATATAATTATCTTCTTGATGTTAACATACGACATGTGGTGTGTTAGTTGAGTGACATAGAGCTACGTCCATCATTAAGAGAGTACTTTAGGTCTATTATTAGTGAGAGACTGCCCGAGTTGCGAAACTATATTGTTCCTAGAAGACAAAGTTTCTATGAAGCCCCATACCCATCGCCTATTAGGGTTGTTGGCGACGGTTTTATATTTGGTATACGTGTCTTCTGTACAAGCGATTCGTTAAAGGATATAATCAAAATATTTACGACTAATCGTAAAATAGTGCTTCTTGAGACACAGATTTTTAGAGTTAGTGAAGGTTTTCTGGGCGTATTCGTACTTGTTACTGAGAAGGAACGAAATATATGGAAGATAGCAGGTGAAGTGGCTGATATTGATGGTGTAGAGCTCGTCGAAGTGCTTAAGTCAAAAAAACCGTTTACAAAGATGTTTATAAACAGCTTTACATATCCTCCATACTTACTTGAAAAGAAAACAGTAATCCTTCCTTTTGATAAGGTTATAAATATACTATCTACAATGAATAGCGAGGATTTAAGGAAATTAGCGAAAGGAATTGCCGAAGACATCATGGCGATTGTGAAAACTCAATTAGAACCAGAAGTACTTGTTCAATTGCTGGAGTCTCTTGGTATCGCACAATTGGCTGGGGTTACGTTCATAAATAACGATGTTGTAATTAAGATCAAACATTTTGGAAACGTTACCTGCTGCACATTCTACCAGTATTTATTAGAGGAATTATTGGGAAAGAATATATCAATGATCAAAGATGAGGAGGCATGTCTATTCAATATACAGTCATGAAGAATGTCAGAAAGGGCGTTTTTCTTCACCAAATATTAAGATGATCTGTAGATTGGTCGTTCATCATCCTATCGGGACATTATTTGGGAGTCCTAGATAATAGTAATATTTCTAAAAACAATTAATATACTTATTTAGCGGTAACTAGTAAATTAATTCGGAGAAAATGGGTTGATGGAAGTGGAGACAGTTATTCAAAGAAGGACAAGATATATTAAGACGGCAATTTTGATTATTGTTGCTTTCGGAATGGCGTATATTCTTGGCTACACTGTAGCTAGAGGATACAACGTATTTCTTGAACAGGAAATAATTTATCCACCAAGAAAAATTGGTCCTGTAAATTATACCGAAGATGTTTATGGTACAGTCGTTTATGTGCATATTACTGGTGTTTGTTATGAAAAAAGTGGTGTAGGTAATTCAACTAAGTATATTAGCTTGGGGATGTGTCGAGAATGGGTTCGGGCCGGGGAATTATCAAGACATTATTATGGTAGTTCCATAGAATATCCTTTGGGAGATAGGGTAATCGTTGCAGTATACTCTACTTTTACTGCTGATGTAGTTATAACGTATATAGCACCAGCAATATTCGTTGCTTTAGCTTATGGGATAATTAGTGTAATGGGTTATAGATTTGTGCCTGCCCTGTCTGTTACACAGCTCATTGGAGGATTCTTGGGTGCTAAAATGGGTTTAGAAGGTATTTTGGAAAAAATATATCCTTACATAATAGTTAAAACACATATATTATTGCTTGAGGCATTATTTTTACCAATAGCAGTATTGGCAGTCCATGCTTGCTTGAAGAAAATAGCTATGTCGTGGAGTAAGCGAAAAAGAGAACAATAGATTGTAATATTATACTACTGTTAATCAATTGCATAACAGATAATTGCCGGAGGCTGTGTATGTATGGTATTTCGTGTTACGAACCATGGGTTGAAGCTGGGAATAATAGAATTAGTAATGTACGGTATATCATTAGTTACAGTAATATTGTTAATCAGTGCTATTTTGACTGATAATGTTCTTATATGGAAGCTCTTGTCTAGTTTAGGTGAAGAATATTTTTACGTGGTCTTTTCTTTACTAGTATTGGTATTTATTGATGCTGATTTAGGTATCATACTATTTTACACGATAATGCTGTCGGGAGCTACCAATATTATCTTGAAGAACGCTTTCAAAATGCCCAGACCGCCTGAAAGCTTGTGGAGAGATAGTGCTGAAGGCTATGGTTTCCCAAGTGGACACACACAAGTAGCTACTAGTTTTTGGTCAATGCTTATATTAACTATGAGAAAAAGATGTCTTATTGTTCTTGGTACCATAGTAACGTTTTCAATAGCATTGTCGCGTGTCGCACTAAGAGTACATTACGTAACTGATGTCTTAGGGGGTTTTGCCGTTGGTTTAATGATTACATTAATTGTGTATTTTCTCACAAAATCTTGGTTTAAAAAATCACTAATAATCTTAGGCTTACTGACGTCTTGTCTGAGTTTGTTAAGCGGGGTTCTCTTTTCTCTTGGTGTATCTTACAAGATTGCTGGCTTATCCATTGGTGCATTGTTATATATTAAGTATCGTGAAGATTTAAAGAAAATAAATAAGGAGGCATTTGGGAGGAAATGTATTGTATATATAGTGACTGTTGCTATAATAATGTCTATAATATTGGTAGCTCATATTGTTGTTAAAGTATATCATGCACCTATCTATGGCTATGCATTATTCTATGCAGCTATCATGCCTGCATTTATTGTTGGTGTGAAAAAATTGTTATGAAATATTATGGTAATTAAGGATAATGATTTCTATTATTTTGTTGAGAGAAATGGTTTAAATGGTATTATATCAGCCATTGTTATAAGGCCTATAGGGAGTTTAGTTATGTTTTCAGCTATTGATACAAGTACAGATGCTGTACCCATGTCACCAGGTGTACCAGAACTAGTCCATGTTATATCATAGTCTTTTCCTTCGATAATTATTTTCTCATATTCATCAGCACCGACATAAGCGTGAAACTCTATACGGATAATCTCGTTGTCTCCAATAAATCCTCTGCCGTAACCTTTTATTCCAATGACTGTTCCTGGAGTTATTTTCTTCTCCCCGATAGTGATTTCTTTTTCGGCTACAACAGGTTCTTGTTTCTCTTCTACACGTGATAACTGAATACCAGCAGCATCAGCTATGAGCAATACTGACTCAGCATAACCAACATGTCCTGTGAGTTCTCCTGTTTCAAGCTTCTTTCTGAATTCTTCTGGCTTTAACCCTATGCCTACTTTCTTCTGGAATGGTAGTCTTCTCTTTGATGCATCAAGGCTTCTTACTGCCTTGATCTTTTTGATCGAAGGTATGGATGCTGATAATACTATTAGTAGTGTATCAAGTAAGAACCCGGGATTAATTCCAGTTCCAAGAACTGTTACACCGTAACTTATTGCTTTCTCGTCAAGTTTTCTGGCAAGAATAGGGTATCTGTAGTAGGGGTAAGCTAGGGTTTCACAAGTAGATACAACATCAAGACCCATTTCAATAACATTCAAGATTTGATCGTATACTTTATCTAGATAAGAACCTGTTGCATGTAGTACCACGTCGGCTGCTGCCAGCTCATCTATAGAGCTAGTAACATAGACGCCTATAGGCTCGATCCCAAGTATTTCCCCCACGTCTTTACCTTGTAATTTCGGATCTATGTCAATAACTGCTACGATTTCATGCCCTCTTTCAAGAGCAACTTTTGCTAATAACCTACCTATTGAACCAAAACCATACAATCCTATCCTCATAAAATCCCCCTCATAAGATCTTTTCACACAAATGTTAAAGTAATGTATTTAGAGAAAAATCTTTCTCAGATCATTATTAATTGGGTTTATGGATGTGAATTGTAGTATCGTGTGTGTTTAGTAACATTTAATTATTATGTGTTGATATGGTTTCTCTAAGGAAGTAAGCTTAACGGGAAGTGGTTGGTAATGACAGATGTTAGTGGGGTACTTAATAGGGTTATTGTAACTGGTGGAGCAGGCTTTATCGGTAGTCATTTAGTTGATGAGCTTTCGCGACGGGGGGCCGAGAAAATAATTGTGGTGGATAATCTAAGTAATGGTAGGCTAGATAACTTATCCAGGCATATGGGTAAGGGATATTTTAGTTTTGTAAAAGCAGATTTAAAAGATCCTAATGGACAGTGGGTTGATTCATTTAAGGATGCAGATGTAGTTTTTCATTTTGCAGCAAATCCTGAAGTTAGGGTTTCTAGTGTTGACCCACGTAGTCATTTTAACGAAAATATTTATGCCACGTTTAATGTCCTTGAGGCAGCTAGAAAACACGATGTTAAATACCACGTATTTGCAAGTTCTTCAACAGTGTATGGTGAAGCAAAAATTATACCAACACCAGAAGATTATCATCCTCTTGAACCAATATCAGTATATGGGGCAACAAAACTTGCCTGTGAAGCACTATATATCTCCTACGCAAAGCTTTATGGATTCAAAGTCCTAATAGCTCGATATGCAAACATAATAGGTCCGAGATCAAATCATGGCGTTATAATAGACTTCATAAACAAGCTCAAGAAAAACCCCAAGAGACTAGAAATACTAGGTGATGGTACACAGAAAAAGAGTTATCTACATGTATATGATGCAGTTGATGCAACACTGCATGCTTTTAATTATTTAGTTAAAGAGAGTAATAATGACTACGAAGTATTTAACATAGGTAGCAGTGATTGGATACAGGTCATTAAAATAGCCGATATTATTGTGGAAGAAATGGGGCTAAAGAACGTGGAATACGTGTTCGTTAAGACAACACCAGATGGACGGGGATGGCCTGGTGATGTTAAGTTAATGTTGCTAGATATAAGTAAGTTAAAGTCAATAGGATGGAGTCCACGATGGAACTCATATGAAGCCGTAAGGAAAACTGTTAGAGAACTTCTAGGTAAAGAGTAAACTTGGTAAAAAGATGCATGTTTCTTCAGATAAGTTCATGAATGTTCCGGAACAGTTTATTCATGCTAAGATTTATTATTATACAATAGCCGTATTTGCTTTGAGAGAAGCCATGTGGTGATTTAGAGTGGATAGGGGATTAATTATTGTGATAGCTATTGGACTACTTATAGCAATACTGCCAATATTAACTAACATAGTTATCCCAGCAATAGAAAGTATGGTATCTTCTAGTGAAACAACAACAAGCATAACTACAACAACTAGTACCACTAGTAGTGAAAGCGAGGGTATAATAACGGTATTAAAAGAAATTGCATGTTCAAACATTGGCTCAGATAGGCTTGAAGTAACGCCAGGGGCTGTTTTAGTTAAGCCAGGGAGTGAGTTTAAGATAACAATCAGAGTGTATTTCAGACACAGTCAACCTTGCCCCTACTCAAGTTGGAGATTAGAATATAGCGTCAGTGGTGGTGTAGAAGTTATCAATGATACGGGTAATAAACTTGTGGATTCACGTACGCTTGTACGAGAGCTTATTGTTAAAGCTAATAGTAACGGTACAGTAACTGTCACGTTTTTCTATGGACAAAACTGTCCATTCGGAGATAAAGAGGAAGTTAACGTAGAAATCTATGTGAAGGAGGAATAAGATAGAATAAGATAAGGGGTGAATTGCATGAATATCTTCATGGTAAGGAGAATAGTTTCTCTTACGCTATTAGTTGCATGGATTGCTACAGCATTAACGGGAATAGTGTTATACATGGGTTCTAGTGAATTATTCTATAAGATTGTTAGAGGAGTGAGTTTGAGAACTGTTGCTGAACTACATACATACTTCTCATTTATAGCATTGGGTGTATCAATAATCCATATATATCTTAACAGACACAGTATAGCGGCATATTTGGGGCTACGGAAGAAAAACAAACGCTGAGACTACAAGAGAATTTTTTCAATTTGATGTTCTTTTATGCCGTCATCTACTTCAACTATCCAGGCTTGTCTAGCCCCTATAATGGATGCTTTTTTAATTATGTTCTTGGCCACGTTATAGTCTCTGGCTAAAGCTATTACTACGCCGCCTAGCCCGGCACCGCTTAGTTTTGCTCCATAAGCTCCTGCTTTAATTGATTCTATAACGAGTTTGTCTAGTATAGGTAGACTAACATCATAGAGTTCCTTAAGAAGTATATGTTGATAAGTCATTATAAGACCTATGAGCTCCTCTTTGTTTTCTAACGAAACTTCCTCTTGTAAGAATTGACGTACGGTAGATACTGCTTCTTCGAGAAAATCGTGGTCTACAGCGTTGCCCCTAAGTATCTTTAAGGCTTCAATGGTAGACTTATGCATTTTGATCGTAAATACTATTCTTTTCCGTGGCGTAGGTGGCAACTTACTAAGATAGGGAGCTAGCTCTTCTAGACTAAGAGAACCCCATTCTGGTTCCCAGTAGTTGTATCCAAGCTTTCTCCTTAAACTATCTGGTATGTTTTGGGTGAGAAGCAGTCTTAAGCCGGTATTTATTTCCTCTTGGCGACGTGGATGTATTTTGGCTGTACTATGCTTTATACCTGAGTCAAGAACAACAAAAACACCCTCTAGTTTCGGTAATTGCTCCACGTTATAAGGAGGTTTCGTATTGATCAATGATATGTTTCCATACACGCAGCCATACTGATCTAATCTACCACAAGGTATACCGAGCACATCATGTTCAGCCTTATATGCATATTCTGCAATATCTTTCCTCGAGAGCCCTAAGTTAAAGAGACTATTTAGTGCACCAATAAAACTGGTGGTTAGTGCGGCACTACTCGCCATACCAGCTCCTATGGGTACATCACTATATATTCCAGCCTTGAATTCTTCTAATCTATAACCTGAATCAATGAGCACTTTCACGCATGATTTAAGATAGTTACTAAACAATTTCTTTTCTATAGAGCCAATGTTCTTCACGGAGAACACGTCATAGTATTTTTTCCTATATATTCTCAAATTAAATGATACGACAATACTTCTATCGCTACTACTTTTTGCTATAGCGGTAAAGCATCTTAAATTAACACCTATGGAGACCACTGGTAGCCCCTTATAGTCTTGATGGGTATTAAGAAAATCCAGTCTTCCTGGAACAGACACTATTTTATGTGGTGTTTCACCAAAGTATTCTTTAAAGAACTTTATTGCCCTCATGACAGAATTGTGCAAAACTACTTCACCATATCTTGTCTACACGAAGTATTCTCATAATTGTTTTTATAAAGACTATTTATTACATGACGTAGTTTTGCAGCATTTTCTTCGGGCATGGAATCATATGTAAAGTTTCCTCCACCAGTCTCCATTCCTGCTGCATACTTCATTTTACCCGAAGGCCTGTATATGCCATAGATTTCTATGTGGAGATGATAGTAGGGATAATGGTTATCTAATGGTGCCTGGTGTAAAACCATCATGTACGGCATTGGTCTCTCAAAAATATTTTTGATACCCTGAAGAACAGTTTTCAGGGTAATAGCAAGTTCATTGATTTCCTTATCGTTAAGTTCTGTGAGCAGTTGGATATGTCTTTTAGGATATATATGTACTTCAAAAGGCCAATGGGCATAGAACGGTATGAAAGAGATCCACTCCTTGGTCTCAAATACTATTCTTTCTTTATCTTTCTTTTCAACCGATATTATTTTACAGAAAAGACATTCGTTCTCTTTCTCAAAGAACCTTTTGGAGTTAATGAGTTCTCTTTCAATCTTTGAGGGTATAAAGGGGAGTATGTATATTTGGCTATGTGGGTGTTTTAGTGAAACGCCTATTTCCTCTCCTTTGTTGCGAAACCAGAAGAAATACTTCGCCCAATGCTTGTCTCTGTAATGGTTAAGCGCGTTCTTTATTTCACGAATAACGTGTCCTATATCGTCAATACTTAGGTCACTTAAGTCATCGAGGTCATGTACAGGAGTTTCCACTACAACAAGACATTTCCCACGGGACTCTTTCTTTGTATAAAACCAGTGCTTCTTTACAGGAGGGGGGTTCTCTATTAACATAGGATACTTATTTTCTACAATCTTTACTTTCCACCCATATCCCATTTCGGGAGCCCCAGGGCAAAATGGGCAAAAACCATGGGGTCTCCACGGTCTTTTCTCTCTGATACTAGAAACCATAACCCATTCTCCTAAAATGGGATCCCATCTTAGCTCAAGCACTCTATCTTCCGCCAATATAGAAGCACCAGATGGTTCTGGTTATTTCCTTATTTATTATTTCAGTTGAGGGATTAAAGAAAGAATTTTATTTCTACTTAAGAAAACGCCATAAATTCAATGGCGTGGGTTTACTGGTTTGGTCTTCAGGCAATAGTTTTCTATTCTTTATTCTTTCAAGAGCTCTAGTTAGAGGTTCTGCGTCGAGAGTTATTGTTACGGCTAATGCTGCAAGTCCACTCCATTTACCCCACTTGTCAACCCATACTTCTTCAGCGTGTCTTTCATCAACATTGTATACTAGCGCTATAATCTTTTTCAACCACCTATCTACTGGAGGGAGATCATACTTCCTAAAAGCGAGGACTAATGCTAGACGTGCAGTATAAGGACCAATACCCTTGATTTTTGTCAGCTTCTTCTCTAGATCAACCGAACTAGTTCTTTCTATGGTCTCCATGTTTTCTTTCAGGATATGTTTAGCTATATTGACTATAGTTTTTGCTCTATAGCCCACTCTTGCTTTCACAAGGATCTCAGGTTCAGCTAATATATGCTCGGGTGATGGTGGTAGAGGTATTATTGTTTTCTTCTTTTCGTTAATAACTACGGCTCTGTTGTAAAGTTTTATGATATTGTAGAGCATTTTCCATCCTTGTATAAAACTAGCGTTTTGTTGACAGACACCAATAACTAAAGACCACCATAAACTGGTTGATCTAGGGCGCCATCTACTATATTTCGTAGCAAATAAACTCAATAACAGATCGTTTTTGGCTATTTTGAAGAACTCGCTTAGATCTTCTTTTAACCCTAGAGTCCACTCTAATTTATCAATATAATTATCACTACACTTATTTGCAGAGTAGATCTTGTATTGCCTGGTCTTGATATTAATGATAGCTATGACTGGCTCTTTGTCTTCAAGAATAACTATACCCTCTTTACCATTAAACCAAAAACCATAGTTATAAACACCTAGAGTAAGGTTTAGATCGATGTTTTTATTTTTAATATGGCCGGTAAAACATTCCCTTAATATAATGTACTTATTTACTATAGACACTGTATAATACACCACTCTATTATTCTTCAAGGTTACTTTTATTTTGTTCAAGAGACTATATTGTTTCTAGCAAGGAGCATTCTCAATGGCAGGGGGTTCCCAGGTTGAGTGATATTAGTTTGTTAGAGAAACTTATTCCATCAAGTGTTGTCGCGAGAATAAGTATGGTAGACAATAAGTTGGTATTTGATGTGACAATAGGTTTTAGAGATGCTATTGATGGTGAGAAATGTCTATGGCTTAACCCTGGGCTTGTTGTTAAAGAAGTTTTGACGCAATCACCCTTCGAACTAAAATCTACGCTGACAAAGGATCCTGATGTAGGTGTTGTTGATGTTAATCGCGTCGATATACTATTAAGACAGCCAGTCTATGGTATTAGAATAAAATATGAAGGGTTGCTTAAACCTCTTCTAATAAGTCATTGGGGTAGTAGGGATAAACTCCATATAGGTAGAGCGGAAACACTATGGTACCCATTTACGATGGCGTGCAAGAACATTGTTGAAAGCCTTATTCTTTGTGAGCACGTTATTAGTGTGATGAGGTTTAAATTAAGAGATGGACTAGTAGCTATTGCCTCACTAGAGTTCCAAGGTATAGAAGACGGGGAGTGGATTTACACTAGTGGATATAAAACCAGTGCTCTAGAATTCATCATAGGGCCGTTTGCCAAGACGGAGTATTCTGGTAGAAAAACTGTTTATTCATATATTGTAGGCGAGCAAATGTATCCTTCAAAACAATTATATGATGTCATCGAAGAAATTGAGGGGTTATACAAAGAAGTATATGGTGTTGAACCACCGTATAGCCAGTATCACATAGTATTCCTCGATAAAACAGGAGGGTATAAAGCAGGAACGTTAATTGCCCTAGATAAAGAGTATGTAAAGACTATTGATGCACTTAAAGCGAATTTAATCCATGAACTTTCCCACACATGGTGGGGAGGATTCATCAAGCCATGTAGTAGTGATTCAACATGGTTAACAGAAGCTATTCCAGAGTACATAACAACGGTACTACTTGATAAACTCAAGATAAGGAAACTAAAAGACAGAGTAAAGAAGATTATGAAACAAGCTAAAGAATTAATGAAACAAAAAGGCTACAAACCACCAACAAAAATACCAATGCCTCTTACTGATGTCGAGGAAAAATCCTGGAGAATAGTAGGAGAAACCATACTACACGAAATAGCTAAGGAAATAGGCTATGACACACTAAACAGTATACTCTCCAACCATATGAGAAAATCTATGGAAGAACAAAAAAGGTATTGCATTACATGGAAACAACTTCTCCAAGAAATAGCAAGTGTAAGTAAAAAAGTCGAAAAGAAAATTGAGAAATACTTACAACAGTAACTATTTGTTTAAAACGTAATCAGGTTTTCTTTTCTCTACTTTTCCTTGTTTATCATTCTTATGGAGAAGAAGTGTAGCCGTGCCATTCGTCCACGGGCTCATCCCATGGGCCGTACGGCCCTGTTGCCCGGGTCCCTGACCCCCGTACTATAAAAGGTATTTCTTTATGAGGGATTATTTGTTTTTATTGTAATATGTTGATGAAACAAACGGGTTCTTATAAGATCTATTTGGGGGTATTTAATGATTATATGATCAGATGAAGTGCCCCCAAGGTTCTTCATTTATTTTCTGTCCCGCGGTTGTTCATCACCCGGGGGTTCTCTACCTATTCTAATCTATTTTTGGACAAGTGGAAGTAGATATTTATTTTATCTCTCTGAGATCTCTTTGAGGTGGTTGTATTGACCAGTACTGTCGATAAGAAGAGTGTTTATAGGATCCTTAAAAGACTGTGTAATATAATATCTCCTTCTGGTTTTGAAGAAGAGATCAGGAATGCCGTTGTTGAAGAACTTGAACCTTATGCTGATAGGTTGTGGATTGATGCAATGGGTAATGTTATTGCTGTTAAGAAGGGTGGTGGCGAAGGAAAACTTATGGTTGCCGCTCATATGGATGAGATCGGTCTTATGATTAAGCATATAACGAAAGAGGGATTCCTAAAGTTTACACCCATTGGTGGTTGGAGTGAACGTATATTACCTGGGCAAAGAGTTCTAGTAAAAACCCTTAAGGGGAGGGTTATAAGAGGTGTTATAGGCTCAAAGCCCCCACACATAATGAAGCCCGAGGAAGCTAAACAAGTTACACCTATGAAAGATCTATTTATTGATATCGGGGTATCTAGTAGAGAAGAGGCAGAGAAACTTGGTGTAACAGTGGGCTCCATAGCTGTTATCGAGAGAGACGTAGTAAAACTAGGTAATCCCGACGTAGTTACCGGTAGAGCTTTTGATGATAAAGTCGGTGTTGTAACAATGATCGAGTACTTCAAAGCTCTTGACGGACAACAACCTGTAGACGTATACGTTGTTGCGACCGTACAAGAAGAAGTGGGGTTAAAGGGAGCGAGAACAGCCGCATTCGCTATATCCCCAGACCTAGGTATAGCTCTTGATGTGACAATAGCTTCCGACATACCTGGCGTCCCTGAGGATGAGTATGTTACTAGGATTGGTAAAGGACCAGCCATAAAGATCATGGATGGTAGAAGCGGAACAGGATTAATTGCACACCCAGCAATCAGAGAACTATTGATCAAAACTGCTGAAGAAGAGAAAATACCTTATCAACTTGAGGTATTACCCGGCGGTACAACTGATGCATCAGCGATACAGTTGACTAGAGAAGGAATACCAGCTGGTACAATATCCATACCAACAAGGTACATTCACTCTCCAATAGAAGTACTTAACTTAAATGATGTAGTCAATGCTGTAAAACTGCTTCTAGGTTTCACAAAAAGAGTAAATAAAGAGTGGATTAGAGAGACATTGAAAAAGCAAATAAAGTAGTATAATACTGTTTTTGTAAGCAACTAAATTTTATACTGAAACAGTTTTTCCTACATATGGGTGTCATAAGTGAAGAGTTTTATCATAGACTTGTTTGGCTATGAACCAAGATCAGTAATGGTTTTCGGTATAGGTGGTGGAGGAGACGTTGTTACTGCAGCTACACTAGCTTTGTGGATTAGACGTAGTACTGGTAGAGACGCCTACATAGGATCAATTGCTTGGGAACGTTTTGTTGTGGATCCAGAGCCAGGACCTATACCTCTTGATTGTTTTCATGGAATAAAAGTTGTTGGCGAGCACAGCATTGTAGTTAATGGGGATTCTATTGTTGAGCGTAACGGTAATAAGTTCAAACCCCAGGTTGCACGTGTTTCCAGTGTAGTTGGAGAGCCGGTCTATGTTGTCGATTTATGGAAGGGGGTTAGTGGGTTCAAGAAGGGTCTTGAAGAACTCTCTGACGCCCTTGGTCTGGAGGCGTTTATTGCTGTTGATGTTGGTGGTGACGTACTTGCGGTTGGTAATGAGGATAATCTATGGAGCCCCTTAGCCGACTCAATGGGTCTTGCCGCTTTTGCTGGTTTTAAAAATAGTTTATTAGCAGTACATGGGCTTGGTTGTGATGGTGAACTTGATCCAGATTATCTGTTGACAAGAATAGCTGCCATTGCTAGTAAAGGCGGATTCATTACTGCGAAGGCTTTAACAAAATATGAAGCATGGATTCTCGAAAAGATTTTGGAGAAGAGTATTAGTGAAGCAAGTAAACTACCACTACTTGCATACAAGGGTTTCTATGGTGATTACCCGATTAGGAATGGTTCTAGAATTGTGAAGGTGACACCAGTGCAAGCGATAACATTCTTTTTGAAAACAAATATTGTCTATGAATTGTCTCCATTAGCTAAACTTGTTGATAATACAACAAGTCTTGATGAAGCCAATGATAAACTGAACAAAAAATGTATCTATACAGAGTACAATCTTGAGAAAAGTCTTCTAATCTATAAAGGTGTGGAGATAAAAGGCGAGCTGCTTAATGAGATAAGGCGGAAAGAAAGAGAAAAACTTTGCAGGGATTTACTCCTCTAAATATTTCCTTATCGTTTCCTTGTAGATAACCACTCCCAATGCATAGATTGCTATTGTTGCCACGAAGACCTTTATTATATCTTGGTACAGTTCAGCCAATGATATGTTAAATACCATTATTGAACGTATAGTATCTATAGCCCATGTTACAGGGAATATGTCAGCTAATAGCTGCATCCAGTAGGGCATCCATGTTTTCGGGAACCATATGCCAGCAGTGAAGGCGAGCATTAAACCTAGTATTGTAGCTAAGCTACTTGCGCCACGTACTGTTTTTGATAATAATGATAAGAATATGCCTATGCCTATAGTCATTAATCCTGTAGCAATTATTAATGGTATGACGAGCCAGTGTGTAGGGTTCAATGGATCCCATAGTATCTTTGCATTACAAGCAAAAACTCCAGCTATTATTGCTACTACTGCCGACAAGCCCAGGGTTATAAGACCGGCAATAGTCTTCCCCACAAGTAGGTCAGTTTCAGATGTTGGTGTCGAAAGCACTCTCTTCAAGGTCTTTTTCTCTTTCTCTTCAACAGCCATTAATGCTCCTATATTAAATCCTCCATAGAGGAATAGCATTCCAACAGCTCCAAGAGTATACCATCCAACAATAGTTTCTCTAGACCTAAGTGCCTCAGGTTTTACTTCTTCGAACGACGCATTTATGGGCTTAGCTATTCCTATAAGGTATGTTTTCAAGAACTCCTTCAACGGAACCTTGGTTTCATTTATAGGTATTGTCATGTTCTCCGGTATATTAGTGATAGTATAATTTATCTTCCTTAGTGAAACCTGTTCATTGAAAGCTTCTATAACCCCCATTATTATCGCTGAATTCACTTGACCCGAATAAGGATCCCTAGCTCCAACAAATACCTTTATGTGTGCTTGGCCCATTGTCAAGTTTTTACCAAAACCATCAGGTATTATTATGCCAGCATCTAGAGCCCCCTTCTTTAGATCGCTTATAAGAGTATTTTCATCATCATAAATCTTTATATTAAATAGTTTAACGTCTTTATACTCCATTTCATCAAGTATTTTAACAAATGTTGTACCGTTGAACGGCGCCTCTGACTTATCGTTATTAATTACTCCTAGATCGAGTGTAACAGGGGTACCAATTGATGGAGGCAGGAAGACATATGCAACCATGAATACCCAGATAAGTGGCCAAATAAATATCCAGAACACGGTTGCTTTATCTCTAAATAAAGCCTTCAGATCTTTCGCAACAAAGGCTTTTACTCGACCCCACTTCATCCTCTCAACCTCCGTCCAGTGAGTTTTAAGAAAACATCTTCAAGAGTCGGTTTTGTAATGCGTAATGCTCTAAACTTGATCTTTTTTTCATAGAACAATGAGGTTATCTTGGGGACAAGTTCATCCGGTTCATCGGTAGGTATTTTGAGTATATTATCTTCTGTATAAATATTTGGAGAAAACGTCTTAGCGGCTTCAACTACCTCTTTAGTGGCTGGTGTTTCCAGTTCTATGGATATAACTGATTTTGGCCCATACTTCTTTTTTAGTTCCTCAGGAGCTCCTTCAACTATTATCTTTCCCTCATTTATTATTGCTACCTTGTCTGATAGAATATCAGCTTCCTCCATGTAATGTGTTGCAAGAATAATTGTTTTCCCCTTCTTCTTCAAGTCTAATATAAGATCCCATGTCTCTCTTCTAATTCCAGGATCCATTCCAGTTGTTGGCTCATCCAATATTAGTATCTTGGGGTCAGGCAGTAGAGCTATGGCTAAACTTAATCTCTTCTTCATACCTCCCGAGTATTTGCCTACGAGCTTATTTGAATGTTCTTTTAGGCCAAAGGTTTCTAGTAACTCATGTATTCTCTGTTTTGCAGAGGACTCGTCTATTCCGTAAAGCCTTGCATAAAAGAGCAAGTTTTCATAACCAGTTAGCTCCTCGTAAACAGCCGGCTCTTGTGGGCAGTATCCAATGATCCTCCTTGTATCAGGGTCTTTTGGGTCACGACCATAGATTTTAACTTCTCCCGATGTTGGCAAGACAATCCCTGTTATTATACTTAATAGAGTTGTTTTACCTGCACCATTAGGGCCTAACAAGCTGTAGATAGTATTTTCTTCAACACTAAAACTAACGTTTTCTAGTACTATTTTATCATTATACTTCTTTACAATGTTATCAACAACTAGTATAGGATTAGGCAACCTACCAACCCAGATTTCGTTATCATAATCCTATTATCTTTTAGAACTTTAATACTATTAGATTATTTTGCGAGACAGAAGAGTAATGCAGTATATAATATATTTAGTACAAATGATTACTTGATATTGTAAACAGGGTCAAAGGTGTATTATCGTTGAGTGAGGAAGTAAAGGAGCTTGTTAATGTTTTAAAACGTGTTGAAAGAAAACTGTTGTTTGTGATATATGTTAAAGCAGGGCTTGCATATCTTTTATGGAGTATTGCTATTGCAGGTTGTATATTGTTATCTGTGTTATTATTCGGTTTAGATATAATACATGATCCTAATATAGAGGGATGTATTATCACGTTCTATTGGATTATAATGATTATTGTGGTACTATCTAGATTTTCTAAGGGTGTAAGGTTTATTGATGAAATTGTGAGAATGCACTTTAATATAGACTTTAATAGTATAGAAAGAAAAGCATCCAGAAAGTTTAGCAAGATATATGGTGCTGGATGGGCTTTAGGTATTGTCGTCGGTTGGATTATTATCCCGATACTTACAAACGGATTGTATACTCCTGTAGGGTTTCTAGTATTTCTTGGGATTGGAAATATGTCTATATACATAGGTATTTTACGTGCTTACAACGTTTCCTTAAGAATGCAGTTCATTTTCTCTTCGGCGTTCTTTCTAGCAGGACTAGCCACCTGTGCCATTATATTATACAAAAACATAGATGTCGCCTGGAGTTTCGCCGCATCTATAGCGCTACTCCTCTACATCATCATTTCATTCTATTACATCAGTAAATCAATGAGCATATAAAACTACAGAGTACCATGGTGTAGTATATTGAGCCACAGTGATGAAACTGTATCAGAGTTAGTGAAAACCCTGGCGAAGAACAAAGTGTTTGGAGCACCTGTCAGGCTAGCTGTAATGATCTATTTGCTTGCTAGAGAGGAGGCTTATTTTTCTGATCTAGTACAGGTGCTTGATTTAACACCAGGGAATCTTTGGAGTCATCTCAAGAAACTTGAAAGTGAAGGATATATAGTTTTGAAGAGAGTTATCGCTGATCGCCCTCGTGTGAAGATTGCTTTGACGCAAAAAGGTTATGAGAAAATTATGGAGATCATTTTAATGATTAAAAAGATTAAGAAGTAACTAGTACATGTCCTATAAAGTGTTTAACTTAAGAATATACAATAATAGAACTCAAAACATAAAGTGCTGATTTCCAGGTATAGTTCCCAATATAAAGCTGTTTAAATGATCTTTAGTATAAAGCTTTGCGAGAATCTGGATCGAAGGTGAATAAACTGTTTTACTGGTCAATTGATTGATGACGTGGGAAAAAGAGCTTAGAAGTATATTATTGTGCTCTTAGTAAGTGGAATGCAGAAAATGTGATCTAGTAGTTTATTGTAGGTTTTTCTTATACTTTTCTACTAGTTCTTTGGCATAGTCGAAGCGTACTCTCCCTTCTTTTATCATTTGTTCTGCAACGATATCTATTAGTTCACCTGTCGCACCAGCCATTATAGCTAAGTTTTTGGCATGTAGTCTCATGTGTCCTTTCTGTATTCCTTCGGTTACTAGTGCTCTTAGTGCTGCGAGGTTTTGGGCTAATCCTACTGCGGCCATTATTTCTGCTAGTTCTTTTGCTGTTTTCACTCCGAGGATCTTTAATGCTATTCTAGCTATTGGATGTACTTTTACTGCTCCACCAATAATACCTATTTGTAATGGTATTTCGAGTGATCCAACAAGATAACCTTCTTCATCGAGTTCCCATGTACTTAATGGTTTGTATACTCCTGTCCTGGCAGCGTATGCATGTGCTCCTGCTTCTATTGCACGATGGTCTTGTGCTGTTGCTAATGCTACGGCTATGATACCGTTCATTATACCTTTATTATGTGTTACAGCTCTATAGGGATCTGCTTCGGCAAGTATGCTTGCCTCGACTATTTTCTCGGCTACATCCTTACCGCCAACAGCTTCTGGAGATGCTCGAGCCCATGCACGTACTATTCTGTAGACAGCATTGTTTGATATTATTCTTAGGCGTGCTTCCCCGCCTGTTATTTTCTCTAGAATAGGTGCTATAGACTCTGCCATAGTGTTAACAGCGTTGGCGCCCATGGCATCAAGTACATCGACTATCAAGTGCACTACTATAACAGGACCCATGCGTGTATCAAGCACCCTGACTTCCAGGTCCTTAGCGCCACCGCCTAGTTTTACGAGAATAGGATCCTGCTGGTTGGCATGTTCAAGAATTTCTTCTTTCTTCTCGATAATCTTCATAGCTTTGTATTTTGGGGCTGTTACTTTGACCAAGTGTATTTGTCCAATCATGTATTGTGGTCCAGCCCGAGCTATAATACCCTGTCCTTCGCGTAGCATTTTTGCAGCATTACTTGCAGCAGCAACTACGCTTGTCTCTTCAATAACCATTGGTATAAGGTAGTCTTTGCCGTTTATTTTGAAGTTTGTTGCCACGGCAAAAGGATACGTCATACCGCCTATAACATTTTCTATCATAGAGTCAGCTATTTTTACATCGAGATTGCCCATGTTCTTAAGTAGTTCTATTTCTTCGGTAGTTAAGTTCGCCCATTCTGCAACTTTCTTTAATCTCTCCTCTATAGGTAGCTTATAGAAACCTGGTATACGTGAAGATTTTGCAGACATGGTTTTCACTAATTATTACTTGTTTACGTGTGAACAATATAATAGTATTTGTCATTAACTAGAGTTTAACAAATTTAAGAATAATTACTTATTAGGCTGTTTGCGCGTAGAAAACTAGGTCTTGGGGACTAAAACCACGACAGCGGGTGCTGAAATTAATATAATATATGTCGCCTTAGGCTTCGGCGTGCTTTTTGTATTCTATACTCTTCTGATTTTGGAGATAATGCATCGTACTCCAGCAGCACTATTAACAGCAGCTGTCATTTTCCTACTAAATATAGTGTTAAAATTTACTAGTTTCGATGAATTATTATCCGGTATAGATATTGATACAATACTCTTACTGATGAACATGATGATTATTGTTGGAGTCTTGAGCAAGACAGGTTTCTTCCGTTATGTTGCTTCAGTAATTCTAATGAGGTTCTATGATAGACCTTACATGCTTGTCTTTCTCTTAGCTGGTTTTACAGCTTTTGTTTCAGCCTTTATTGATAATGTAACAACAGTATTGTTGATAACACCTATTGTGTTGGATATATTTTCGGAACTACGTATTGATCCGAGACCTGTATTGCTCGCAATAGTATTTGCATCAAATATTGGTGGTACAGCAACATTAATCGGGGATCCACCCAATATTATAATAGGGTCTGTAGCTGATCTCGGTTTCATGAGTTTTATATATAATCTTACGCCAATAGTTGTTATCGATTTTCTAATATTTATCCTGTTTTTCAAGTTGGTAAATAAAAAGTGGCTTAAAGAATATCAAGTCAATGCTAAACGTACTGTGACAGTGTTATCTGTTAATGTGAATACTGTATTAATGAGGAGGACTCTTGGTGTATTGTTTTTTGTAATAGTACTGTTCTTTTTGGAGGATATTCTTGGTTATCCTCCTGCTATACCTGCAATGATTGGGGCGGGCCTCGTGTTATTGTTGGCT
Source organism: Desulfurococcaceae archaeon MEX13E-LK6-19 (assembly GCA_029637525.1). NCBI lineage: Archaea > Thermoproteati > Thermoproteota > Thermoprotei > Desulfurococcales > Desulfurococcaceae > Desulfurococcaceae archaeon MEX13E-LK6-19. Next base: position 144,355 of record CP072660.1, on the reverse strand, counting down.
AGGAATTATATTTCCTATGAGGAAATTTTGGGATTTATAGATTGGTCCACACTTGTCTTCTTTATAGCAATGTTTATTGTTGTACGTGGAGTTGAAGCACTTGGTGTTCTTGGGTTTATAGGTAGTGGTATCTTGGCTCTATCTTCGAATAAATTAGCACTCATTGTAGTTATTGTATGGATCTCTGCATTGCTTTCTGCATTTATAGATAATATACCTTTTGTAATGGTTATGGTGCCATTGATACCACACTTGGCACATGCTGTAGGTGTTGATGCTACACCTCTTTATTGGGCTTTGAGTCTGGGTGCTTGTCTTGGTGGTAATGGTACTATTGTGGGTGCCAGTGCAAACATTGTTGTAGCAGGTATCGCCGAAAGAAATGGTTATCATATTTCATTTAAGTATTTCACAAAGAATGGTATGATGGTTATGCTATTGACTGTAGGAATTTCAACGTTATACTTAATTTTTAGGTACGTACTACTCTAATAGGGTAGGGTGCGTGGTCTCATTTGATAAATGTCCGTAATATTGTTGTTTGTGCCATAAAGAGCAGGAAAATAGTAGAAGCTACTTCAATAGCTGCCATACTATACCCATTAGCGACATACTATATTGTGTCAACAATCCCCAAGTATGGCGCAAGAACCATGTATACAAAAATGCATCATGAAGTACTTTATAGTATTGCAATGGACTCTATAGATCTAGTAGAGAAAACTCTTATTGAAAAAGGTGTCAAGAATATAGAAAAAAAGATCATACAAAGCAGGAAACCAGGTCGCGACTTCATAAAATTTATTAAAAGTATTAAAGCAGACCTAATTGTTGCCACTACACCCGATATAATGGGGAAAATCGGTAGTAAGTTATTTGTAGAGGCACATAGAAGTCATAGGCTTGTTCTTGTCTCTACAGCTAGATCTCGATGGGTGCAAGATATTAAGAAGTTGATGCTTCTCGTCTCTAAACCCAGTATCAGCAATCAAGCATTATACTTTAGTTTTAAATTAGCAGAAAGACTTGGTGCAGAGGTTTCACTTATAACAATGGAGAAACCAGGATCCATTGATGTACATACTGTTAAGATGTATTCTTCTTCAAGAAAAGTCAAAGTACATGTCGAGCCCATTACACGATATAAGAAGAATTATATTGATGAGATTTTGGATACTGCTGAGAATAATGACCTGTTCATTGTTGATAGAACGGTATTTATTAAGCATAAAATACTTCATCCTATACTCTGGTTTTACAAACTTAGTAAAGATGAGGAGTTATTGTTGAAGAAATCGCCTATTCCTATACTATACATGTAGTTTATTATACATGCTCTGTACCTGTGATAGATATGCATTTAATTCTTTGACGACATATGCTATCGTAAGCGTATATATACTGTATAATATAGCGGGATTTGATAGAAGTTCATCAAATAATTTTCTACTACCTTTATAGACTATGGCGTTTCTTACTAGTTGTCCATGAACTAGGTAGTTTCTTAGCATATTGATAGTCAGTGGTTTTTTCTCAAGAACAAATTCAAGATCTTCTTGTTGTATGTTCTGTTTTTCTTTTAGTTCAAGTAGTTTCGTTATGATGTCTTCTAGAGCCTTCTTGTAATTATCGTTACTTATTCTGTTTTTTATGAAACTTCTTAGTTTGTTCACTGTATTATCTATTATTTTGTTTTTCTCCGCTAATACTTTTTCAGGATCTTCTATTATATTAAGATACATATTTATCAGATCTATGTATAATTTCTTGTATGCTTCTTTTACCTCTCCGGGTTCTTCTTCAATTATTTTTGTTGATGCTTCTATAACCCATGTGTTTTCTTCATTTAGTTTGTCAAGAGTCTCTTCTAACGTATTTATTTTTACGTATTTGGTTAGGTTATTGTTCTTAATGTATTTTAGTCCTTCACTCATAGCTGTATGTAAATTCTTATAGTATAGTTCTTTTAAATTGTGTTTTTTCGCTAGTATTTCAAGGCCTTGGAACAGCATGTAAAGAGCTGTGAGGTATCTTGCTCTATAGTAATATCCTACTGATCTATTTAGAAACCATGATGCATCTTCCCAGGTTTCAAATACATCATAATGTTCTATTCTAACGAGTTTCCTATTATCTATTAGCTCCTCTATGTATGCACCATGGGCTGTTAATGCGTGAAAAACAAAATATAGCAGGCATGCCATTGCCTCATATATTCCTAGAAGTGCTAGTGGTATGAAACTTCTTTGTGTTAAGGCAAATTTTGTGTATATAAAGAGTAATGGTATTGCGAATACAGGTATAGTCATGAATACAATAAGTGTAAGTAATGCTCTTTCAACTTCAGGTTCTTGTGGGTGTTTAAAAACTCCTCTTCCTGTTCCTATTTGTTTAAATATTGTAAGCTCTATTGCTTTTTTATTCACATAATATCTTGATGCTATCCATAATGTCCACATGAGTGTTATCAATATCACTGAAGCCCATATTTGTATGGCTTTTTCCATGGTGAGCCATATTGTTAGTGTTGTAGTTGTTACTAGAAATATGTTCATTAGTAATATTGTTGTTTTATATTCTTCTGTGAATCTATGGCTTCTTTCACCTAAGATTACTCTCGTCATAGAATATATTGTAGTGTATAATATGAATGCTGACAACATATAGAGAATCATTACATAGACATAATGATCCGTATCTATAGTACCATAGATCATACGTGAACTCAATAATCCTACTCCAAATAGACTTATTGGTAGAAATACATGGATAATAGGTGTTGTACTAGTATATTCAACTAGGCCTAGTAACAGGTATGTGAAGAATAATATTACGGGTACAATAGCATAAGGAATACCAATGATGCTAGCTAGTACAGCACCTACGATTATGCTAAATATAATGATCTCTACTATACGCAGCCAAAAATAATTCATGTAAACCATCTCGACGATACTCGAGACTATGATACAGTTTTTCCACTCAAAAATAAGTACTTAGAGACAAAAATTATTTCTGTAGTTAAGGCAAATACTAGGGTGATGATTAATATAACTACTGTGAGCTATAGTTTTTCAAACCAAAGAATGACCCCTAATTAACTATTGTAATCTAATGTACTGTAGGATAATTGATGAACTCTGTTAGTGAATAATAGTGTTTTAGATGCATTTGATTCTTTATTCTAACTCGTCAACATAGTTTAGATAGGATTGCTATGAAATACGAAATTAATTAAGCCATTGTGATCTATAATGTACTTCCATGTTCGGGATAAGTAGCCTCTCACTATTCTTGAAGTTAATGTGTTTAGCAACGATGAGAAAGGTTAAAAGTATATGAAAGTATTCATTGTCTTTTCACAGATTTTTAATATTCATGAAGTATATGTTTGTGTAGTTTTGTACTCGCCATGTTTTCTAGGAGTGTTTTGTATCTCAGAACTAGATGTATCTATAAATTTTATAGACTGTATTATACCCTAATAGGTGGAATAATATGTACAAAACCTTGTTTGTGGTATTGCTACTAGTTTTGTTTGTAGTATCTCCGATATTGGTAACCTACGGTGAGAATGATTCTATTAGAATTGAAGTATACTCCGATAACTCGGTAAAACTCTATCTTAGTGGTAGCCAGGAAGTGGATTTTGATGGAACAGGGAATATCCAAGTTGAGTATACCTTTGGTGAAGACAATATTCGTATAGTGTTTAGTGGAGAACTCAATGATGTTAAGAACACTAATACAGTTAGTGAGCTCACATTTAGTTTTAATCAGAGCATTTCATCAAATGACGCTGTTGTAAATGGGGTTACTGATATAGTCTTCGAGCTCTCCAGTAGTAACGGCTCGTTGATTCTTAGAGGAAATGATATTCTATATCATGCCACCAAGAATCCACCTATTGAGAATTATTGTGGAGAAATTGCTATAGCTGTAGAAGGAGGGATCTCTGATGTACTTGGCATGTTTTTCTTGTTCCTCAATGAGCTCATGGTTGAGATGTATTTACAACAGGCTGGAATAACATGGATTGATATAAGTAAGCTTAGCGTTTCAACGCAGGATGGTAAGTATATTATTGAGTTTAATATCACTGTTGATATGGATAAATACGCTGAGTATGCAGAGGAGTACATGAATTTATCTAGAGAGGATGTATTAGGCTCATTCAATAAATCGTTTACAGAAGGATTTATGGAGATTAATACAGTGTTCTCCCTAAAGAACTCGTCTTTGAAAATGTATTTTGAACTAAATACTACCTACCCGCCTGAAGTAGCTGAAGAAAAAATCGGAGAATATAGTTCACTTAATATGACTTGGGTGCCTGGGTCTATAGAGCTCCCTGGATGGATCCCGTTTAACAAGACTATGGATATTGTTGAATCTGAGGAATTCCAGGAGTTTATTGCATTCCAAATGGCCACTGCAGGCCTCATAGCTTATGCTGCAGAAGAATTTGAGGTACTTCCATCAAGTGGTAGTATAGAATTGAGCTTCAATAATGGCGTAATGGAATATAGTATAGAAACGCCCAAGATCAGAGCAAAGGGTGCTGAAACACCTAAAGACACACTAAATGCGCTTGTGGAATTCTTCGAAACATACAAGCAGTTAGTGAAGAGTAACAGTGTTCTCGAGGAAATGTATGGTGAAGAAGTAGATGAAATGCTTGAAAAAACAGCTACAGTAACGCCAGGCGATGAAAATGTTGAGGTAGAACCATCAACAGTAAAACTAAAGGATTTATCCAAAGTGAACGTTACGGTTAGTGAGACAGAAACCTCAACGGGAGTAATTGAGAATCTAGTACAGAATCCCATGGCATTAATTGCCGCTGCAATAATGATTGCGATCATCGTTATACTGTTACTTAAGGCGAGAGGATAAATGTAAAGACTAAGAGCGTCTAAACAACTATTACCTCAATAGTTTTTCTCATTTTCACTTTTCAAGTATACTTACTTTCTGTGTCTTATAGATTACCGTGACTTCAATGCCGGTGATTATAGCAGGATAAAATTAGAGATAAAGCAAAAGAGCCTAATTATCATCTAACACTATAGCTACTAAGTGTTGCCGTATTACATCTTCTTTTTCTCTCTAATACTGATTATGTTGCCAGCTATTATAGATACAGCTAGGCCTACGAGAAGAATTATCAATGGATCATAGGGATTCCCTGTTATACCTATCCAAAAGAAGGAAAGACTTAGGGTGATCAGTAGAAGTAAGATAACAATGTAGAAAGGTCTCTTAAATCCGAACTCTAAGAGGCCCCCTAAGACAAGTAGTGATACAAACATGACAAGACAGACCAGAGAAGCAGTAATGTACCAAGCCCATTCACGTGAAACACCAAATATTGCCGCAGCCAATACAAGTAGGAATACTACAATAGGTTGAACAAGCTTAGTACCAGAAAATATTTTCCAAAACAATAACTACTCACCATTACTATATTGTATTCTGTTTTGTCTATAACTGCTAATATATGTATTGTATGATGGTGCTTCCAAGGTTTATTTAACAATACAATATTTTTGGTACTATGTTTTAGACACTCTATATGTGATAGAATGCGTTGATCAAAATCGTGTTCTATAGAAGAATAAAACATTGCTGGGTATTGATTTATTTAATAGGTGGATATTTTGGTACGTGTCAGAATTACTGGTAATCCAAGTGATGTTATTGATTGTTTAGAAGAATTTCTCAAGTACAGTGGTTATTCTTTCAAAAAGAGCATTTATGGTCGTATTTATGTCTTTAAAATAGGTTTTCTCAAGAGTATAAAAGTCGTTGTCTACTCTGATGGCTATGTTGATGTCTATGGGAGCAAGAGTTTGATTGATAAATTTATAGCAAGTACCTATTTTAGAACACGTGGATTAGTTGTTGTTAGAGAGAAAATACATGATGCGACTACTGCTCAGAATTTATTCGATGAACTAGTAGGCGATATTATTGAAGCAAGGATTCTAGCTAAGAAAATTAAATGGGCTAGACGCGATTTAATGATAAGTTCACTAATATTTCTCTCAATGTTCCTTGCCGTAATATTATCTGGTATGTTGACAGTATTGATTCTGTTATTGTTAATCTATATTTTAGTTCTTGTTGTACCGCGGAGAATTTATGGTGAAAAAGGAGATGAATGGTGGTACATACCGGTAAACTACTGGAGGTACAAGACATCATATGAACGTTTAATAAAAAGTATATGTAATAGATATATGTTTCTGCCAACTAGACAAAAAGAGAAAATAAAGACTATATTCAATACAGACAAGTGTTGTTAATGATAGCGTTTAAAACCTAGTTTACGGCAAGTATTATTGGCCTGTATAGCATCTTCTACTAGCCGGCTTACTCTAGAAGAGTACGAAGACTCTTCCTGCAAGATCCTCTTCAACATAAGCCGTTTTGGAGACTTCAGTTATAGACAAGATAAGATCTATTTGTCAGGCTGGTGTTTCGGAAAAGCGAGCGAGGCATTAATTTACGTAAACTCTTGGGAGGTATGGTAGATGCAAAACGATTTATTGACGGTTACGGGTTTTTGTTTTCTTGAGGTACTCGTATAGTTCATGGCACTTGGGATGGTTTAGATATCCATATTTATACATGTACTCATACATGAGGTTGTATAGCCTGATTTTATCGCGAAGAGCTAGACTCTGGTTTAGCTCTATTATCACTGGTATTGCTTTAATAATAGTTTTTATTCGATGCCATAACGGGTCATCCGCATTAATAGTGCAGGCAAGAAAAACCCCTATACACGGAGCTATATCACGAAACAAGAAAGGTACGAGTTTGGCCTTACCGCTATCATGTTCTTCAACTTCAGTACCCAAAGACCGGGTAATAGACAATACTAAACACCTACTCAGCATATCATGCTATTTGAAAAGTAGAAAAATCTTGTTATACTAGTACAAAACTCTGTATAGTATAATAAGTAAAGTAATACAAAGCTCTCGAACTACATTTATAAGCAAAATAATAATGTAACCTTAAAATTAACTGTTCTACAGGACACCACTCATTATTCATGGGATCATGACTCAGCTCCATGATATGGCGATGTCTCCTCTAGCTTACCTAGTTAGAAATAGCATCTCTTTTTTCCACTTAGCTTCAAATAACTTGTACTTGCTACTAACCACACTAAGGTACAAAGCAAACATAGAGGTAGCCCCCAACAAACAACATAAGACCAATAACACTAGAAGAAAAGCATAGAACTAATGCTATCGAACAAATTAATACAAAGATATAGGGAAGAGATCCGAAGAAAGAGTGGAGCCGCCGCCGGGATTCGAACCCGGGACCTCCGCCTCTCCGGTCCCCGGAGTACCCTAGAGTACTAGGGAGTACCAGGGCGGCGCTGCCAATACTCCGATACTCCGTATCATCGGAGTATACGGAGTTCTACCGGCTGAGCTACGGCGGCTCTTTTCTCTAGAGTAGTATCTGGTTTATTCTGTGGGATTATATAGTTTTACTTCTTCATGTTAATTGGTGTATAATGCAGTGCTTAGTGGTAGGTATTAGACGTTTCATAAACCGCCTATAATAATTAATGGGTGTTTTTTGACTTGGTTGATTATGCTTCTTGAATTGCCGGGCTCCGGGATGGTGATGGTAGTAGGTATTTTATCAGGAGGAAAAGTAGGCCTAGTCAAGTTGATTATTATGTTAAGATTTCTTTATCCAGTTTTCTTGAGACAAAAATGGTGATTGTGGTTTTCCATAGACTAAGTATTGATGGTTATGAGGATATTTTCGATTATGCCTGAGTTGGTTATGAGAAGCTTGTAGAGCAACCACGTCGGAGACAGGAAGAGTTATTGAACTCTATGCTTGAAAACATGTACGGTGGCGCGCGAAGGCTATTACCAGGATTTCTCCGGCGGAGGTACCTGAAGTATTGTTGTCCTAGAGAGGAAAATGGTATTATTCTTCCCGTGTTCATGGAGGGTATTGTGGCTGCTTGGAGATGTAGGTGGCTGGATTGTGGATATGGTTTTTATGTGGTGGCCATGTATTTTAGCTTAACGGGCTTGGTGTGGTTATTGATTAACGGGAGTATTGTTTAACTTATAGTGGTTCTGTACCTAGAATGGATGTGTGATGGATTATTTGGTGGTGGTACTGGGATGTTTGGTGTTGTTGAGGGGTTCTATGGGCCTGTGTGGGATTGGGTAGATAGGATAAGTATCGTGGAGTTCCTGGGGCGGATAGAATTAAAACTGTATATCTATGGCCCTAAATGGGATCCCTACCACAGGGTATGGTGGAGAAACCCCTATGACACAAGTTTTATTGACAGGTTCACGATGTTTGTTGATGCATGTAAGAGGTATGGTGTCGAGCCTGTTTTCGCTCTCAGCCCGGGACTTGATATAGACTACTCGTCCCAAACCGATCTAGGATTGCTGCTGAGGAAATTCGGGTTGTTCATGGATCTTGGTGTAGAAAGTATAGCTCTATTCCTAGACGATATCCCCCCGGTTGTTCGTGGAAAAGGATTCAAGAGCCTCGCTGAAGCACAAGCCAAACTCGTTAACCACGTATACAAAGAACTCAGCCCTAAGAACATGATACTCTGTCCAACCTATTATCGCGGAATAGTTGAAGACTACATGTCCGAGCTCGGTAGACTACTTGACCCAGAAATACACGTCATGTGGACCGGGATGTATGTCTGCTCAATAAGTATCACTAGAGAAGACATAGAGAAAACCACGAGGGTTCTTGGTAGAAAACCATTTATTTGGGATAACTATCCCGTAAACGACTACTTTACATGCCGAGGAATCACAAGACTACATGTAGGCCCGATTATTAATAGAGCCGAGAATCTGGCCGAGATAGTCTCAGGTTATGCTGCTAACCCAGCCAACCAGGTTGAAGCCTCCAAAATACCATTGTACACGATAGCCAAAATGGTGAATGAAGGAGCAAGCTACGACCCACAAAGAGCCCTAAAAGAAGCGATAACACTGGTTATCAACAAATCCGCGAGATACTGGTTCGAGAGATTCATAGAATTCAACAAAGCAACATTCATGGACCCCAGTGAAGAAACCATAGACAATAGAAACGCTGATGAAGTACTGGAAATAGTGAAAAGCCTCAAAGAAACCATGACCAACAAAAGATTGCTTAAGGAGATAACACCTGTACTAGACAAGATGGAAGCCATAGCAAAATACGCCAAAGGAGAGCAAGTCAATCTAAGCTTAAGCTATAGAGTACAGACAGCAGGTGAATACAATCCACCAATACCCGACGAACACATGAGAAATGAAATGTTTGGGAAGATTGTCAGAGTACTGCCTTGGTATGTAGAATCGTACCCAGAACAGAAATGGTGGTAACAAACATATTCCATACAGCTTTTCCGAATTTCTTTGGCAAACACATCTAATGGTTCTAGACTAATGTTCTTTTGAACAATCTTCTAGTGATCCGTAGACAATAGGTAATACAATGAAAATAGAATAATAAAAATAGATGATATGGTTTGGGGAGATATGGTAAATAATTACTTGGCTCACTTATTATACGGGTATAATGATTCCATGTAAATTTGTTTAACGACATCCCTTCTCTTTTCGATGGTTTCAAACGGTAATGGTGCTAGCATAATGAGGTCTTTTAGAATGGGGGTTTCGAATGCGAGTCTTACTAGGGTATCAACGTCTTTTTCGGTGAAACCTAGATCTGATAGTTTCTGGGTTATACCGATGTTGAATAGCCATTCTTCTATTTTCTTTGCAATGTATTCGGCCTCGCCGGGCACTCCTTTTAGACTGGGGGCTAGTGGTTCGTAAATGCTTGCAAGGGTTTCTGCTTCGTATGGATATATGTGCTTGACTACGGCCGGCATTAAAACAGCGAGACCTAGACCATGTGGTACTTCGGGTTTTACCGCACTTATCGGGTGCTCTAGAGCGTGTGTTAGATGTAGTAATGCGTTGTCGAAACTTATTCCGGCAATAGCTGATGCGTACAATAGGTAGTATCTGGCTGTGATGTTGCTTGGATCGTTTAATACTGCAGGCAAATATTTGACAATCAATCTAACGGCTTCCTTGGCTAATAGTTTCGAATATGGTGAAGATGTAATTGTAGTAGCAGCTTCGTTAACATGATTTAACGCATCAACGGTAACGTACCTGGTTTGGTTTGGAGGAAGCTTTATGGTTAATGTTGGGTCATCTATAGAGTATATTGGGTATATACAGTCAAAGGCGATTGCTGGTTTGTAGTTCTTTTCAGGAATTGTCGCTACAGCAAACCTGTTGACTTCAGTACCAGTACCGTGAGTTAAGTTGATTAGTACTATTGGAGCAGCTTTGGTGGGCTTGAACTTTAATTCATATAGCTCTCTTGCATTTCTATCTTTATACTCGAGGAGAACAGCAACACTCTTTGCAGTATCTAGAGGGCTGCCTCCACCTATCCCGATAACAGCTTTTGCCCCAAATTCTTTCCCTAGTTTTGTAGCTTCATCAACCATATCAACAGTTGGGTTTGCACTGACTTTATCGTAGATTACATACTCGACATTGTTTTCCTCTAGGGCCGGCTTGACATAATCCCAAGCACCACTCACTTTATAAGATCTTTTTCCAGTGACAAGAAGTATTTTATCAACACCAAGGTTTTCTTTTAAGTCCTTGATGATATCAGAAATCTTCTTTATTGCTCCAACACCAAAGTAATCGATTGTCCTGCACCGAAGTTCAAAGACTTTGTTTATATTGTTCTTATCCTCCAATATCATCACCCCATACTCGATGAAAAACAGTACCTTGATGGTTTTCTAAATGGGTTTCGAAATAATTAGACCAGTAAATCGGAAGTTATAGAAGTTAATAAACTGGTGAACCAAACTATATTAAATCTAATCAATCATATTTCTAGACATCTTCACCTAGGTATTCTTGATTATGTTAAGACTGGATATAAGGAGCTTCTAGATAAGACGTAGTCTGGAGAAATTCCCACGATATACTCTCGAGAGATTCCATGGTGGCTCATCTAAATCTCTGACTAGTTGCTAGAGAAAAGGTTTTTCATTAATATTACATAGAAAAATTATGTATGCATTGAGAAATAGTTCCTGAGTTACTATAGAACATACAAGGCTTCATCTTATCAATGATAATTTGCTTGTTTTCTGTACTATGTAGTTGTACTTATTAATAACCTGGCGGAACTATGATACTGGGGACCTATAGTTTTGGGATATGAGCCTCCTCCTTCTACTCTACCGAACAACGTAGCAATACTATGCATAGTCTTGTCCCTACTCACGCTCATATTTTTCCAGTTAATATACACGCCATCAATACTTAGTGAAACAAGTAAACTCGAGAAAACACATGAAAATGTTTTCTCTCAAGAAATAATTATTAAAGATGTAAGAATAACAAGGATAACGGAGAATTACATAGTACTAAAAATATGTATAAAGACAAAAAACGTACCACTAGTCTACGTAAATAAATCAGATACGTTACGTATATACGGGATAAAAGCCCTCGTAAACGGGACAAGTGTAGATATATTTTCTGGAGGCTCTGGCGTAGGCTATAATTATGAGACAGGAGAAGGCAAGATAACGTTCACCAGGTATGTGCGTAATGAATCACTTATAACGAAACTTGAGACAAAACTAAACATAACAGTATTCCTTAACACAACCATAGGGATGTTTAAGTACACGAAAATAGAAACTATAACACTAACCCCGCCGGAAATCAAGCTGGTAAACAATACTGTACAAGTAATAAACACACTTCCCTTCTCTATAGAAATATACTATAATGTAACACTAGCTAACAACACATTTATTATCAGCAACAAGACAATGAATGAACCCATAGTACTGAACCCAGGAGAGACATGGACATACACACCATACTTTACATCACTTATAAACACAAACATTGTCCACATAAAGATTGTTTGTACAAAAATAAACTATACAACAACAGAGACAATAGTGGTGAAGAAAACATGAAAATACTCGAGAAACCAGCACCAGAAATAATAGCATTATTTCTATTAATAACGTCAATATACATACTATATAGCGTAGCAACAACAAACATTATAACATACAATGGGTATCTCAAGGGATACGCAGACCTAGAAGAAACGGTTATAGATATTAAAGGATACAAGATCAGTAATACAACAAGCTTCCATATACCCTATGGTTATGCATGGCTTGATTTAAGGAATGAAGAGTACTATACACTACTGAGAACACGCATGACCGATATAAGAACCTATATTTCTATAGCATTGAATATAGTGATTATACTCGTAACAATATACACGCTCCTGCTAATAGCGAAGATAAGGAGAAAATATATCACGTGGGCTATAAACCTGATCTTCTTATCAGCTGCAATAATACTCTTGACAATACTGATACCGGTATACCAGATACATAACCATGTAGTTGCCGAAAACATAGTGTACTGTAATCAGCCACAACAAGTATTCATAAGTAACGATGGCGTGCTCGAGACAATAATTGTTTACAACAAGACAACAGTATACTGCATAATAACACCGCCGGAAACAACATTGAGAGCAATAATAATGACGATAATAGCCATGGTACTGATGACGGCATCAACCATATATAAGCTAATCAAAGAGATCCGTGAAAAAAGAGAAGTAATAGAGCAAAAACCCGAAAACCTAGATCTACTACCAATACTGGCAGGGAAATAAGTTTACAACATCAATATAAACAGTATACCGGGAAGCAATAGAGAGGAGGATGTATGGAGTGATACGAGTAGGGGTTGACGTCGGCGGTACTTTCACTGATCTCGTGGGATTTGATGATAAAACCGGCGTTCTTGTTTACCTGAAGGTCTCGACGAAACCGCGTGAGGCATGGGCTAGTGTTGTGGAAGCGGTTGAGTCAACGGAATTTCCTATAGAAGACATAGAAGTTCTTGTTCACGCGTCAACGCTTGGAACCAATATTTTCTTTGGACAAAAGAACCTAGAGTTGCCTAGAGCACTCCTTATAACCAACAAGGGGTTCCGTGACATAATAGAGATTGGGAGACAGAATAGACCAGAACTCTATAATCCGTTCTTCAAGAAACCACGACCACTCATACCTAGGCATAGAAGAATTGGTGTGGGAGGACGGATAGGCCCGGATGGCGGGGAGATAGAGCCTCTTGACACCAATGCCGTCAAGGAGATTGCTAGGAGATGGTGTAGTGAAACAGATGTCTTCATTATATCGTTCCTACACAGCTACATAAACCCTCGACATGAGATGCAGGCGAAGAAGATTATCGAGGAAGAATGCCCGAGTGCAATAGTTGTAACGAGTCATGAAGTAGATCCTAGGCCTATGGAGTATGAGAGGACGAGTACAACAGTAGTCAATGGGCTGCTGAAACCTGTATTAGCAAAATACCTTAAGATCCTCTCGGAGAACCTTAGGGCTAGAGGGTTCAATGGGAAACTATTAGTTATGAAGAGCAATGGAGGAGTATCATCACTAGACTACGCGGTAGAAAACCCGGCAGCATTCATAGAGAGCGGTCCAGCAGCGGGAGCAATAGCAACAGCATACTTCTCCAAGATCATGGGTATTGAGAAGACGCTGGCATTCGACATGGGAGGCACGACGGCTAAAGCATCGACAATAATCAACGGAGAGCCGTTGATGGTTAATGAATACGAGGTTGGCGGAGAAATCCACATGGGAAGACTCGTGAAGGGATCAGGGTACCCGGTTAGGCACCCGTACATAGACATAGTAGAGGTGAGTGCTGGAGGAGGGTCAATAGCTTGGATAGATCCAGGCGGGGCACTGAGAGTAGGACCTGTGAGTGCTGGAGCAGACCCGGGCCCAGCATGCTATGGTAAAGGAGGAGTGGATCCAACGGTAACAGATGCGAACCTGGTGCTGGGAAGGTTGCCGGAGCAAATCGCAGGTGGAAGAGTGAGACTCTACAAGAAATTGGCGGTGAAAGCGATAGAAGAGATAGCTAGGAAGCAAGGTCTCTCCATAGAGGAGACAGCATTAGCGATAATCAAGATAGCAAATACATTAATGGCGAAAGCATTGAGAATAGTTAGCATTGAGAGAGGGCTAAACCCCCGTGAATTCACACTATATGCATTCGGGGGAGCTGGGCCACTACACGCTGTCGAGTTGGCGAGAGAACTAGGGATCAAAGAGACAATAATCCCGCCGTTACCCGGGGTATTCTCGGCACTAGGGTTACTACTAACAGACTATAAGCACGATTACCATCAGGCAGTAATGAAGACTAATAATGAAGTAGATGATAAAGAGCTAGAACAAGTCTTCAAGAGGCTTGAAGAAAAAGCAGTGAAAACTCTTCTTGAAGAAGGAGTACAGCCAGATAATATAAAGATCGTGCGAACACTTGATATAAGGTATGCAAGACAAGCATACGAAATAACTGTACCTTATGTGAAGCCTATTGAGAAAACAATAGAGTTGTTCCATGCAATGCACCAGGAGAAGTATGGGTACAAACACCTGGATGAAGAAGTAGTCATAGTAGTAGCAAGAATAACTGCCTATGGATACACGCCCAAACCAAGTATAGTAAAGAAAACCAGGCCGATACCATATAAGCCAGAGCCCGGTAGTACAAGAAAAGTGTTCTTCGAAGAAACGGAATGGACTAGTACAAACGTGTATGATAGAGAGAAGCTGAGGCCAGGGGCGGTAATCAAAGGACCTGCGATTATAGAGAGTATTGATAGTACGATAGTGATCCCTCCAGGTTATAGTGGATACGTAGATGAATACACTACAATAAGGATTAGAGAGGAGTAAAAGCCATGATTGACCCTATTACAATAGAAGTAATCAAGTATGCACTGATCTATACAGCCGAGGAAATGGGCGTAATACTACGTAGTACAGCATTTAGCCCCAATATAAGGGACAGACAAGACTATTCTTGCGCAATATTATCGCCAAACGGAGATCTTGTAGCACAAGCCGAGCATATACCAGTACATCTAGGGAGCATGGTTGTGGCATCAAAAAATATTGTATCATGGATAGAAAAGGAAGGGGAAACACTAGAACCCGGTGATGTAATATTATCGAATAATCCATACATTACTGGAACCCATCTAAACGATGTAATGCTCTTAAAACCAGTATACTATGGAGACGAAATAATAGCGTTTGTAGCAAACAAAGCGCATCATGTAGACATAGGTGGTAGTGTTCCCGGGAGCATTAGTGTTGATGCAAAAACATTGTATGAAGAAGGACTAGTCATACCCCCAGTAAAGATAGTTGAGAAAAACAAGCTTAGAGACGATGTTATGAAGCTAATACAAGCAAACATAAGAACACCAGAGTACTTCAAAGGCGACATAATGGCGCAGATAGCAGCCTTGAATATTGGTGAGAAAAGAATAGTTGAACTTGTAGAAAAGCATGGTGTAGAAACGATAAGTGAAGCCTATGAGAAGATAATAGAGTATACAATGAATTACACTAGGAACAAACTAGCGGATCTAGTCAAGAAGTATCGTGTGGAAGGAGTATATGAAGCGGAAGACTATCTTGAGTCCAAGACGGGTAAGTTGCTGAGAATACATGCTCGAATTACAGTTAAAACAAATAAATTAATTGTTGACTATACCGGGTCTAGTGAACAAGTAGATGAGCCCTTAAATGCTGTTTATGGTGTAACAGTGGCAGCGACATCATTCGCTCTCAAAACAATAATAGACCCCGAGTTGCCTATGAATCAAGGTTTCTACAAAATAATATCTATAAATGCTCCTGAAGGAACGATATTGAATCCAAAACCACCAGCACCTGTAGGTGGAGGTAATCTCGAGACATCGCAGAGAATAGTTGATGTAGTATACTTGGCGTTATCAAAGGCTTTTCCTGACCTTGTACCTGCGGCAAGCTGTGGAACTATGACAAACGTACTTCTTGGAGGAAGGAATTGGGCGTTCTACGAGACAATAGCTTGCGGGAGCGGGGGGAGACCAGTATCTGATGGAGTAGACGGTGTCCATACTAATATGACAAATACACTGAATACACCAATAGAAATTGCCGAGAGAGAATACCCGATATTATTTGTAGCATATGAGCTAAGAAGAGATAGTTGTGGAGCAGGCAGGTATCGTGGTGGGCTAGGTGTAACAAGAGCGTTCAAGATTCTAGAAGACAATGTCGTACTAACGGTGTTCTCTGAGAGAGAAAAACTAAGGCCATGGGGGCTAGCTGGGGGAGAGCCTGGGGCTCCGAGTTACCACTACATTGTTAGGGAAGGAAAAGTTATTGAGCTTGGTTCAAAGAACACTGTTGTATTGAGAAGAGATGATATAGTATATATAAACACTCCAGGTGGTGGAGGCTACGGGGATCCGTGTAGAAGAGATGGAAAACTCGTTGAAAATGATGTGGTTGAAGAAAAGATCACGATGGAATATGTAAGGAAATATTACTACTGTGGAGACGAGGAATCATAGCTCATATTCCTGGACGCGTTTCTTTTTAGAAATCTCGGTTAAAGCTCTTGCTATCTCCCTAATCTTCTCAGCACTAATGGCGGCAGCGAGATCCTCAAGTTCATCAACATTCTCGATGAAAACGCCGCGAAACGCATCTTCAAGTCTGATATGTAAAACGAGTTTCTCGGGCTCTATAGAGGACTTCTTTCTCCTTTCAGGGAGCTTTACGAGTTCAACAATAATACGACCAGCTTTCAAAACAGGCTTCTTCTCCCAGGGATTCATTTGCTTGAGAAGTTCTTCAAGGCGTTGAATAAGATCTTTCTTCTCTTCAGACACAAGTAGACACCTCCTTTTAATGGTGCAGAAACACTCTAGTGTAGACGCTATACTATCTTTTTGCTTAAGGTATTTAGGTATTGTTCAGAATAAGTAATACCTGGGAATAAAAGTGATCAGGAGTAATGAGGAAGCTATAGAGTGTGCGAAAAAGTGTCTTGGAGAAAAAGATGTTAGTGGATGCTTTGTTGATTGTGCAATAGGCAAAGAACCCATTGAAGAAGCTAGCCAATGGATCAAAGTGTTCCAGAGACTACTCAAGGAAACCAGTAACAAATATGGATTCGTGAATGTTCTATTCAGCAGGGAATTCGGGAGCTTTATAAAGAATCCTAGGCAGCATTTGAAGAAGAAACTATTCATATACACACATGACCTACTAAGAGGGAGACTTAAGCCAGAAGAATATGGGCCAAAGGCTGCAGCAGCTCTTCGTACAAGTTTGAAGACAAACCTACGTACATTATATCAGAACTGGGTGTTCCTCGGAATAATATACCATTTACATAGGAATGGAACATTGGTGATCTACCCAGAACACTATGTCTTAAGCCTAGAGCGTAGCGGTAAGCAAAAACTACGCTGGATACCCCCTAATCTCGTAATAGACATACCTGGTAAGGGTAGCCTAAGCTTTTTCCTAGAGGCACCCAGGCCTCTAGCATGGGAGGATACAAGCGATCTAAAAGAGTCATGGAAGCTCTATACAGCTCTAAGACCCGATATGATGATCTATGGCGGCAGGATAATGGATATACTTGATACAAATAGCAATCCTCCCGTAAAGAAACCGGACTTGATAGTAGAGTGTAAAGAACTCATAGACTGGTATGCTCGCGTAAGAGATGTACGTGGCCCACTAGCTAGACCATTGACAGCCGAAGAATGGAGAAACCTGTGGATCCAAGGATTGTGGGATGGTCTGGCAGAAGTACTAGGAGTGACGAGGAAAGAAGCTATAGAGCAAGCAAAAGAAAAGAAGGGTATTAGGCTAAACGAAGTAAAAGTTGTTGAGTTATACAAGAGTGTCTATAATCCACGTGAAATGATACTAGTCTCGAGATACAGTGTACCAGACGAGGTTAGACACGAACTTGAATCACATGGGATCATTGTGTACGATAACGTAGGCTTCGACCTAAATAAACTGGCTGTTGTCGCCGAGCATGTATCTAGATATGCTAAATCGCATGGAGAAACAATAATAAAAATCAAAGACGAGAAACTAGCCCGGCTGCTACAAAAAATAATCATACTCTACAATAACGGAAAACTTGATCTCAATAAATTAGAGGAGCTAGTAAAACATGAAGTATAGTGAAGTAGAAACAATTTATACCATAGTAGTTGAGAAAAAAGACCTAAACTATGTCTCTAAAGTTGTCTCCAAATTCTACAGAGGGTGGATTAAGGTATCAACAGAGAAGTCATTGAAAGAAGGATATGTTATCGAGATCAAGCCCGGGTATGGTAGATCCCGTTTAGTTAACCCCAAATATGTTGTAGAATATGCTGGAGCAAGGAATCTCTCCAGCATCCCTCCACTAGAACTAGTTAGAACGATCGAGAGAGCGAGAGCAAGGTTAAGACTAACTGCTACATACAATGAATGCTTTGTTCTCTCAGAAGAAGGAGAGAAACTATACGGATTAGAACCTCACCCAGGTTATGACATGTTTTTTCTAATAGGCGCTGACACTGTATGTCTCCTAAAAGAACTCGGTATGGAGAATCCTCCGGAAACACCTCTTGTTTTAAGAAAGTTTCGCGGCGTTCATGACATATATTCTGGGCCAAGAATAGTAGGGAGACTAACTATACCAGATGAAGGAAGAGAGCTCATACTCGAGGAAGTAAGTAATGAAAGATATAGTAATGACTTCAATTTACTTCTTGATAAGAACAAGAGTATTATAATGGAGCATATGAGGATTTCTAGCAAAATCTTCGAGATAACTGGTAATCCCGATATTGTTGTTGTTAGTTTTAGTGGGGGCAAGGATAGTATTGTTGTACTTGACCTAGCCATAAAGTGCTATGGGAAAAACAAAGTGTATCCAATATATGTTGATACAGGCCTAGAATTTCCTGAAACAATAGAGTATGTTAGTAAAGTTCAGGAATACTATGGTATTGAGGTCGTGAAGGCTTTTGCAAAGATAGATGAAGCTGTTAAGGAGAAGGGGTTACCAACTAAAACAAATAGATGGTGTACAGGACTAAAGACAAAGGCTTTCAAGGAAAAACTAGAAGAAATTACGCGTGGATACGAACAAGTACTTGTTGTTGTCGGTGATAGGGATGCTGAGTCTGTTTCTAGGAGCCATAGGTCTCCAGTAAGGAAGTTGAGTGATAAGATGATCGAGGTTGCGCCAATAAAGCAATGGTCTACAGCACATGTACAATTATACATGTATCTAAATAAACTACCAGTTAATCCATTGTATGAACAAGGCTTCTATAGAATAGGGTGTTATATATGCCCTGCACTCCGTAGTCTAGAATTATATATTATGACGAGAAAATTGTGGAATAGACTATGCGGTAAAGAGTTTATTGAAGAGTTCCTGAGGGAGAAGAAATGGGTAAAGTAATAGTAGTAATGGGGACTCCTGGTACAGGAAAGACAACACTGGCTAAAATGCTTGCTGAAAAACTTGGTGCAGTACATATTGACTTAAGTGAACTTGTATTAAAGGAGGGATTGTATACTGACTACGACGAGGAAGTAGCGAGTTTTGTTATAGACGAGGAAGCGCTCGTCAGGCGTGTGAAAGAGATTATTGAGAACAACAAGTTAGTCATAATAGATAGTCATTACGGTGAAATAATTCCACGTGAATACGTTGAGAAGGTAATAGTTCTACGCACAGACCCCGAGGTTCTAGAAGAGAGACTTAAAAAGAAAGGATGGTGGTGGGATAAAATCAGAGAGAATATTGAGGCGGAAATACTTTCTGTATGTACACATAACGCGATCCAGGTTTTCGGTGAAGATAAAGTATACGAAATAGATACAAGCAACAAGAGCCCTGAAGAAATACTTGAGGAAGCACTTAAGATCATTAGAGGTGAAGGAGAGCCTGGTCTAAAGTATGATTGGCTTTCCCTAAAGCCTTTTGAGAAATTAGAGAAGTATTTCTCTAAGTAGCTTGAATCGAAATATTTAGTAGAGGGGCAGGACTCCCTTATCAACAGCAAGCAATAGCTCGGGTAAGCATGACAATGACTAAAACACGAAGGGGCTTCACATTAGCTAGCTGGCATGATTTAAAACTTGTGGTATCGAGAGCTGATGTTGTACTTGAAGTTCTCGATGCAAGGGATCCAATGAGTACTAGAAGTAAAAGACTAGAGCAAATGGTTGAAAACATGGGGAGAGAGCTTATTCTAGTTCTTAACAAGAGTGATCTAGTGCCGAGAGAAATTGTTGAAGCCTGGACTCGTCTCCTTAGAGACCGTGGATATCGTGCCGTATACATAGCGGCAAGGGACCATAAGGGTACACGTGTTTTAAGGAGAACAATAAAAGAAGTAGCACCAGCGTTTCCCGTGATAGTTGCTGTGACAGGGTATCCCAAAACAGGTAAATCAACAATAATCAACGCACTAAAAGGAAAACACTCGGCTTCAACAAGCCCTATCCCAGGAAGCCCAGGGTATACTAGACATGTACAGCTCTACAGGATAGATAGCAAGATACTAATGATAGACACGCCAGGAGTGATACCTGTTGAAGGAGGGCCTCTTGAAAGGATTATAAGGGGCATGTCTCCTGAACAACTTGATGACCCAGTTAAACCTGCTATGATGCTTATAGAAAAAATATTGAAACACAATCCTTATGCCATAAGATCAGCTTATGGGATTGCTGAAACAGATCCGTTAAAAATACTAGAGAAAATAGCTATTAAGAGGGGATGGTTTTACAAGAAAACAAAAGAACCCTTGATCGAGGAGGCTGCTAGAACAATTATACGTGATTATCATAGAGGAAAAATACCTTTCTATGTCAAACCAGAGGATTATTTCTAGGAAACACTTTCATCAAGCCATTTCAAGTAGTCACTGGACCCCACTACTATTGGTAGAGCTATTATCTCTGGAACAGTATAACTATGGAGTTTCTTGACAGTATCAACTAGTTCCTTAAACTTATCAACCCTTGTCTTGATAACAAGAAGAGATTCATCGCCTTCTTCTACTTTACCTTGCCACCAATACACGCTATGTATTTTCTCGACAATGTTTATACATGCTGCGAGCTTCTTCTCGACCAAGGTTTTTGCAATACGTTTGGCCTCATCAAGCCCACTAGTAGTTACAAGCACTAGAATCCATCCACCCCAAAGAGACATACTCTCATCCCCGTTGAAACTATTTAGTTTATTGATATTAAAGTAGATATGCGTCATATAATAAACATATTATTTAGACCAGGTTAAGAGAACACGAAAATAGTATAAACACGGGAAACATTATGCCGGGCTACGGCACCGAGTTATATGGAAGACTTGTCCTAGAAGACCATGTCATACATGTGGGTAAAGATGGGAAAATACTGTCTTATGAAAGACTTGTAAATGGAGAAGTAGTTGTCTCCAAGAAAATATATGGAGCCGACAAAGTAGTACCAGTACCTCTCTATCCAGTCAATATCCCGGCTTTGTTCACAACATACGTGCTTGTTGTTTTCAAGAATTCTCTAGATGTGGCTCCAGGAGAAGAACTAACAATATATGTGCCTATACCTGTGGATATAGCTGTTTATGCTGTAAAGAATAATAATAGTGGGAAAGAAGTGTTTAGTGTTGTTGACGTGTTTTCAGTTAAAAAGGTGAAATACGGGCTTTATGGGCCTGTTGATACTGGTGTGGTGGCACGTTACTATAAGACAGAGTATTACTTCAAAGAAAAGGATCCTGATCTAGGCGAAGCTATAGCCAAAGTTGTTGTGAAAAACAAAACACAGGAGTGGGTTACGGTTACAAGAATATTGCTTGAATCAAATCCATTGAGTTTATTCTATGTTAAAGGAGAATGGAAAGCCTATACACAGGAGCTTAATTTTGTAATAACATCGCAGAAAACAGGATCAATATACTATGGTAAGCCGTTTAAAGACAATGTAGTGCCAATAACTGATCCACCTCAATTGCGTCAACCAGTAATACACTTCAAAACAGACATGATCTGGGGTTTGTAGTTATGAGTGAAAATGATTCTCTTGTAAATACTTTTGAGTGGATGACATCAATTAATTACCTAGGTATACTTTATGCGATTATTCTTTTAACTATAGGCGCAGTTATTGCAATGGTTGTACGCAAGACTGTACTAAGAGTAATGGCTAGATTTGCTCCCAAAGAAATTGCCGGCACTGTATCGAAAATAATCTACTATGCAATACTGGTGATCTTTGGGGTATCCGCCATAGGAATGCTTGGAATAGATCTTACTGGATTTGTTCTGGCAGGAGGAATAATAGGTATTATTCTTGGTTTTGCACTACAGTCTATTACTGCTAATCTTGTCTCCGGGATATTCTTGTTTTGGGAGCGTCCATTGAAACCAGGAGACTTTATAGAAATCGATAATGTTATAGGTAGGGTTGTTGAGATAAACTTCATGTCAACAAAAATAATAGACTTGAAGGGAGTTCTCATAAGGATTCCTAATGAAAAAGTATTCCAGGCAATAATAAGAAACTATAGTGGTACTGTGGCACGTGTTCTAGAGTTGGTTGTCGGTATAGCTTACAAGGAGGATGTAATGAAAGCATACAAGGTTATACGAAGAGTTGTTGAGGAACACCCGCTTGTACTTGTTGAGCCGCAGCCAGATATTTTCGTCTATCAGCTTGGTAACAGTAGTGTAGACATAAAGATCAGGGCATGGGTTCCATCAAAAATGTATTACACTGTACTAAAAGATCTTCTATGGAGAATCAAGGAGGCACTAAGGAAAGAAGGTATAGAGATACCGTTCCCGCAAAACGACATATGGTTCAGATCCCCTCTCGAAGTAGTTGTACGGTATGAAAAAGAAAAACGTGTATGAAGAGTAAGTACTGTACATATCAATGGGTACTTTTAGTTAGAGGTATTTTTATACAGAAAAGTATCCATAGAGAACACGGAGTGATCGAAAGACGCGGTTAAAAGAATTCTAAAGGTGTACTAGAGTGCTTCCACCTGAAGCAATTCTTCTTATAGGCTATGCGGCGGCACTATACATGGCGTGGAACATTGGTGCAAACGATGCTTCTAACCCAACAGAGACAGCAGTGGGTTCGGGAGCACTTAACATACGTCAAGCAATACTATTGTTCTCAGTTTTCGCTGGGCTTGGTGCTGTACTCCAGGGATATATGGTTATGAAGACTATAGGTAAGGGTATAACACCATTCACAGATCTTGCAGGACCCCTTGCAGCAGTTATCGGAGCCGGGTTATGGATTACTATCGCTACCTACAAAGGCTTACCAATATCTACGTCACAAAGTATTGTAGGCGGTGTTTTTGGCGTTGGCTTCTCGTACATATTGCTGGGAATAATAAGTATCAATGACATAGGGTTTAGTGTTCTAGTAAAAATAGTGTTGAGCTGGATTCTTTCACCACTATTATCAATAGCACTTGCAATACTGCTTTTCTATTTATTTAAGAAGATAGCCCCACGAATCAATGCCAAGATATTTAGAGCATTACTAATAGGATCACTTTTGTTCTCAGCATATTCTTTCGGGGCAAACGATGTTGGTAATGCTACTGGAGTCTACCTAGTAATAACATCTAAGTATCTTGGCCTTCCTGATGTACAGACAAGATTGTTCCTCGCAATACTTGGTAGCATAGGGATAGCGCTTGGAGCATTTACTATGGGTAAAAGAGTTATTGCAACGGTAGCATACAAGATAACGAGATTAGACTATGTAACTGGGACGGCTGCAGAATATGCTAATGCTCTTGTAGTGTGGTTGTTTACTACAATACCATATATGTTGTTTGGATTCGGCATGCCTATATCAACAACGCATGCCAGCGTCTCTGCAGTCATAGGAGTTGGTATAGCTAGAGCTAAAAGCCTTAAAGGAGTCAACATGAAGATCGTGACAATGATTGTTGCTTCCTGGCTTCTCACACTTCCTGCTGCAGCATTTTTTGCTTTAATTACACATCAACTACTTTACAGGCTTATACCCCAGATATAAAATGTGAGCAGGTGTATGTGTCTTGACCACATGGGTTTGGCTTTCAAGACGTGTTGGGAGAGAAGCTCTCCAGACAAGTCTTATACATATTAAACATGTGATAAAAGTTGTCACCGGATTACATGAAATGATAAAAATGATACTTGAAGATAAGAAAGACAAGGCGCTCGACATCTATAACACTGTCTATAGAGAAGAAGAAATAGCTGATGAAAAGAAACGTGAAATAATAAAGTTGTTGTCGGAAGGAGTATTACATCCCATGGACCGTGACGATATATTAAGACTAGTACTAACGGGCGATGACGTGGCTGCTCATGCTAAAGCAGCTGCTAGAAGACTAAAAATAGCTCTCGACACATCACTTTCAATACCACGTGAAGTCCTTGTCCTACTAGACGAAATGATGGAGAAATCAGTCAAAGCAGTGAAACTACTAGAAAACGCTATAGGGTCACTTATAACGGAGCCTAAGAAAGCTCTTGAGGATGCTGATGAAATAGAAGAACTGGAAGAGCAAGTAGATGAATTGAAGATGAAAGCTTATGAAAAAGCTATAGAGTATGGTAAAAGTAATTGGGATATATCAAGTATAATAGTCAAGGAGATTATTGATAACGTGGAAATGATAACTGATAAATGTGAAGACACGGGCGATGTAGTCAGAGCTATAGCTCTCATGAGAATTTAATAGTGATTAGCCAGGCTAGGCTGCTAAAATTTCTTTAAACATATTATCTATTTTCTCGTTGTCAAGCTTTTCATACCTCTCTGTAGTTCCTACGTCGAACCATTCTCCATCATAGAGATAAGCGTACACTTTTGCGCCTCTCTTAATCAGTTCTGGTATAAAGTCCCCCATGATATCTATCTTCTCGCGTGTAGAACGTATTTCCTCAAGTACCTTCAAAGTACTTGTCTTTAGTACGAGGATACCAATAGTAGCCTTGATTGGCAGCCATGGCTTTTCTCTGATCTCCATTACTCTGTTTTCTTCATCAACTTCTACAACTCCTACTGGAACCTGGTATTTTGATGCAACAGCCAAAGTAGCATCTGCATCGCGCTCCTCATGATACTTTAGTAGCGACGATAAATCCATGTTAGTTAATATATCACCATAATATACTAGTACAGAGTCGTATCCCTCAAACACATTCTTCCTGTATGCATTAAGGAGGGCACCACCAGTACCAGAATAGCCTGGCTCATCTATAACATACTCTATATTGACACCAAATCTACTTCCGTCTTCAAAATAGTTTATTATTTGTTCGTGCTTATAGCCTACAAGCATGACGACATCTCTGATCCCATGGTATTTCAACAGCTTTATGATGTACTCAAGAAGAGGTTTTTGCTTCTTGCCAATGGGTATCATTACTTTTTGGAAATAGTATGTTAAAGGACGCAATCTTTTGCCAAGACCACCGCCAAGTACAGCTGCTTTAACCCTCACGTTAGTCACCCGTGTCAGAACAAGCTATTTCTATCCTACATGTATGCGGTCTATAAAAATATGTTTTCTTGATATAACAGTATTACCTAGCTGTATTCAGTATATCCTTAAGCTTTTCTCCTATACTCACTCCAAGTTTATAGGCTCTGATGTTTGCTTCCCAATCTTTTTTCTCACGAAGTATCGACAACATAGTCTCTTCATCAATATCAATGAGCCCAAGCCCTTGTAGCATTCCTATGCTGGCCATGTTTTCTCTTCCCGATAGATTATTTGATACAAGTTCACTGACTATGGGTGCTTCAACTACTTGTTTACCTGTTTTAGTCATAACTAAGTCTTTATCAACTATTGTTAGATCGGTGTTCTCGAGAAGCTTATTCCATCTCTTTGCACCAGCTTCATGAAGTACTATGGCTACATCGAATGCTTCAATAAAGGGATTCTCTACTTTCTTGTCATCTACTATAACGTAGGCTAGTACAGAACCGCCTCTAACCTCGGCACCATAGCTTTGAAGCTGTACAACATAGTATCCTTTCTTAAATAATGCTTCGGCTAGAATTGAGGCAGCAAATACTATTCCTTGGCCTCCTCTTCCTAGAAATGCTATAGATTTCATTGTGTTACACCTCTCGCCTTCTCTACAATAGTCTTATATTGTTCTATGTAGCCTGGCTTGTCTTCACGTTTAAATATACCTACGGGGACATAGTTTCTCTTCTCATCATCGCTTAGCATATTGTATTTTTCTATTGGTATGCATTTCCTCATTAACTCCTTTAGTTTCTCTCCGGGAGTTTTACCTTCTCTACGTACGATGTATGTTATACATGGTGTATAGACTTCTATAAACCTGAATCCACGTTTAATCACTGTAAGTACTTCTTTCAAGCTCTCTTTTAATTGGAAGAAATTGCTTACACACCAACGAGCAACATAATTGGCGTTGGTGTTTGCTATCAAGCCAGCTATATCCATTGGGTACTCTGGGTTCCCGTAGGGTGTTGTCGGTGTTACGAATCCTTGTGGTGTTGTCGGTGCCATTTGCCCGCGTGTCATGCCGTATACCTGGTTGTTGACTAGTATGACTATCAAGTCCATGTTTCTACGGGCTGCGTGAAGAAGATGGTTTCCTCCTATGGAGGCTAGGTCTCCATCGCCAGCTATAACTATTACTTCAAGACTTGGGTTGGCTAGTTTAACGCCAGTGGCCACAGGGATTGCTCTTCCATGGAGGGTGTGGAGTGAATCAGCCTTGATATAGGGGCTTGGTATCCATGAAGAACAGCCTATACCGCTGACGAACACGTAGTTCTTTAGATCTTTTACTCCTATTTCACTGAATGCTTTGAAGAGAGCATTCATTACAATACCGTTGTAGCATCCTGGGCAGAATGCTGTTGGGAGAACTTCCTCGCGAAGATAATTTCTAGAAAAGTGTTTCGCCATAGTATCTCACCTCTCTAAAGCACTTATTATCTCGCTTGGATAGATCGGTATTCCTCCTCCAACTTTATTTACGGTCTCTATAATGGTTGTTTTATCGACACAAGCCATTACATCGTATACTAATTGTCCAAGATTAAGCTCAGGTACAACAACTTTCTCAACGTTCTCTAGTAGGCTGCGTAATCTATTGTAGTCTATAGGCCACACAGTCTTAAGTTCGATGAGCAGTAGTTTTTGGTTAACAGATAGCTTCCTCCAGGCTTCCCTGGCAGATCTACATACCGAGCCATAGCATACAATGGCCTTCTTAGCTTCACTAGGATCGCCTAATACATTGTACTTAAAGATCTTCTCTATGTTTCCCCATATTTTCTCCTTGATCCTCTTGACAAGCTTGTAGTGGGTCTCAAAACTATGTACATCCCTATAGCCCTTGCCATTATGTGTAGAACCCGTGACCAAGACATAGTATCCTTCTCCTACACTAGGCATTGGTGGAGGGACCCTGGGGTCTGGTGAATCAAAGAAATCCTCATCGGGCTTGCTAGGCTTTCTTCTGCTTGGTATCTTCACTTCTTCACGTGTATAAACAACCTCTCTACCATGGCCTATGAATTCATCGGATAAGACTATAACTGGTGTACGGAGTTCTTCAGAGATTTTGAATGCTTCAATAACCATATCATAAGCATCCTGGGGGGACTGAGGCGCTAGCACAGGGATGTACTGGTCTCCATGCCTACCCCACCTTGCAGCCATCAGGTCTCCCTGAGCTGCTTTGGTCGCCTGACCTGTTGCAGGACCCGCCCTCATAACATCGATGAGTACCAGCGGCGTCTCAGTCATTGCAGCATAGCCTAGCCCCTCTTGCATCAGCGATAAGCCTGGGCCACTTGTAGCAGTCATTGCCCTAGCACCAGCCCATGATGCACCTATAACCATGTTTATTGCAGCAAGCTCGTCTTCGGCTTGTATGAAGACCCCTCCTCGTCTAGGCAATTCTTTTGCCATAAAATGCATTATCTCACTGGATGGAGTAATAGGGTAGCCTGCATAGAAATTGCATCCAGCATCAAGAGCGCCTAGCGCAGCTGCCTCGTTTCCCGATAAGAAGAGCCTAGCCATTCTCCTCACCTTCCTCAGTAATTGTTATCGCGAAATCAGGACAGAAGACTTCACATAATCTGCATCCCATACACTTCTTTTCCGTAGGAACAGGGTAACGATAGCCTCTTTCAGACAAGTTACGAGAAAGAACAATAGCTCCATGGGGACATATGGTGACGCATATACCGCATCCTTTACAAAGATTTTTATCAACTACAATACGATACCCCAAGGGATCACTACACCTGGTATACTCTTCTTCTAAAAATTAACTCCAAATGTCTATAAGCTATGGTTTTCCTTATTCTACTTTATGCTTGTATGCTTTGAGTAAAACGAGTTTATCGCCTGTTTTTAATACAGTGTTTTCTGGCGGTAAGAAGAATTGTTGTCCATTCCTCGTCATGTATAGTACCTTGTATCTACTACCATCTTTTTTAAACAGTTTTTCTTCAAGCTCTCGTATAGTTAATCCCTCTTCCTTGTCAGATATGTCGTATTCAATGAGATCAGCGTATCCCTTGGCTGTGGTAACATCTCTAATGAAACTAACTACAAGTGGCTCGAAAACTGATGATGCTGCAAGTCTCCCTATTATACCTTCAGTCAATACGTAGTCGACGCCAGCTTCTTTTAACAGATCACCTGTATTATCAGATAATACTACTGCTGTTACGAGAGCTTTCTTATTAAGTTTCCTGATAAGGAGTGCTAAGTGTAGGGTCTTACTATCATCGTCAAGGCAAAGAACTATATGACTGGCTTTCTCTATGCCCGCTCTTTTGAGAGTGTCTTCATCGTATTCTCCAACAATATAATCTATAGGAGGAGGTGTTTTTGGCGTTTTACTCATAACCCAGCCTGTATAGTCTTCTAAGTTATTCCTAATTAACTCGCTGATGATTTCCTTACAAGAACTAGCATCTCCTACTACGAGTATCTTTTTGCCACGCAATTTACCCAATCCCAATACTTTTTTTAGTGTACTAGATAAGAAAGCATCAGCTATAATTGATATAGTTAGTGTATAAACAGCAATACCCATTATAGCGGCGATACTTGCGACGAAATAGCCTGGGCCAGTCTTCGGTGTTATGTCGCCATAGCCTATAGTCGCCATTGTTATAAGAGACCAGTAAAGAGCTATCGGCAGAGTTATTTCTTTACGTCCACCAACAATGTTTTCAGCGTAATAAAACAGGACACCATTGAGAAGAAAAGTTGTTATAAAGAACGCTATAACAATAAGACTTTTCCTTCTAGAGAAAACCCTCATTATTTTCTTGAGTCTATAAAAAACAATGACGGCCGCCATACCAGCACATCATCTCCAGGCGATACATTAAAGTGTTGCATATATTCTGTTATAGTTGTTTCTCTACTACCTCTAGGTTTCCATCCAATGTTATTCTTATCTTCAAGCCACAAGACAATACTTCATCGTCTAAATTAAAACATTCACGTGCTTTCTTGAAAAGATATAATAGTATACTGCTTGACGATCTATTTATTTTTATGCCATGTATATCGGCTTCTCTAAGGATTATCGAGACTATATTATTTATTGGAGTATTCTTAGGTATAGATACCTCGATGCCACCGAATATTTCAGCATATAATCTCAAGGTATTTCTTGCTTTCTCGATGTTATGGATGGCGTTTTTGTATACCGTATAGACGCTTGATTTAGAGACTCCAAGTCTTCTCGCTATTTCATCGAAAGTCAGTCCTTCAGCCTTCATTTTTAGTATTTTTACTTGCAAGGATGTGAGTAGAGTGTCGTTGCTTGTACTCAATTTTCCACCATGTATTCGATTTTATCCTCCTCCGCCTGGTGGAAATATCGATATCTCGTCGCCGTCATTAATTTCTGCATCCAGTCCTCCTTTAAACTGTATATGTATACCATCCACGAGGACTATGAATCCTTCTTTTATCTTATTGTTCTCGATCATGATGTCTCGTAACTCGGGGATCATGTCAAGTAGTTTCCTGAAGCTGCATTTATTGTATGGTATCTCAACTACTTTACTATCCCAGCCGAGTTTTTCGCGGAGAGCACCAAAGAGAGTTATCTTGATGCGGGCCATCAACTACACCTAGAGGGGGCACCTTGTTATATCGTGGGAGTAGGGGCAGTGTGCACATGTAGGATTATTTCCCCAACAGTCAAATATGTTTGTCATCGTATAGTTACAATAATCTTTCAATAAGCAGTCTAGACAAGAAGGCATCATGAAGAAGAATGTTTTCAACCTGAATAATGCATAGTCTTTCTTCCTCCATATGGACAACAGGTTTTCGCTCTTTAGGTCACCGAATACTACCTCTTTGATCTCTCTTTCAACACTCATAAAGCAGTTTGTCCATGAGTGTGCATAGTAAATGCATGGCGATACGAGTCCATCAGCTCTAATGTAGAGTGCTTGCCTGTTTATGAACGGGCACTTTCTCTCAACAATATAGCTCATATTAGGCATGACTATGGTTATGCCTATGTTAAGGCTTTCCCTAGCTGCAAGATGTGTGACCTTGGATACATAGTCTATACATTCTTTATCATTATAACAAGCCATAGACTCATCTATATCGGCAGTCAATGGTATTATGTTTGATACTATTATATGTGATGAACCTACTATTTTAGCGTACTCGATCATGTCTGGTAGTCTCCTGTAATTACGTCTTGTTATCGTGAACTGGAGTTTTACGTTGGGATACAGGGTGTTCTTTTCTCTCTTCAACTTCTTTATTCTGGATAAAGCGTTGGTTACGTTGTCAAGTGTACCGCCTAAGCGGAGTGCTGAGTAAGTTTCTTCAGGTGCATCAATACTAACCACTAGTTCATCGATACCCAGTTCAACTATTTCTTCGGCAAAGCTCTCTAGTAATGAACCGTTTGTGTTTAAGAGTACTTTAAACCCATTGTCTTTGGCTATAGTCAGCATCTCAATGATACGGGGGTGTACTAGTGGTTCACCCCATCCCGAGAAAACTATTTTATTGACACCTGCTTTAGCAGCGTCATTAATGATCTTTTTATATAGATTTATCTCCATGTCCCTGTATGGTTCACTTAGTTTTCTCCTGAAGCAGTATATACAGTTATAATTGCATCTGGTGGTAACCTCTATCATTAACTCCTTTGGATGGGTATCGTCTGAAAGCTCTATTATCCATTCTCCGTATTTTATTCTCAAGGAAGAGTACACCTTCCTCGTGGAGAGTATTCAACGTGTGTATTTAGATTAATATTTCGAGGCATATTTAACTGACATTACGGCATCGTGGTGTTGTTAAATAAGTCTGTTTAACTTTATTATGTTTGTTGGTCGTTGAAATTGTTTTAAGGAAAACTTATTGTTTTTAATCGTAAAATTATAGTAACAGGTGAGTTCTCTTGCCTTTAGGAGGCTACATGGGTAGGATTGTTCGTGTAGATCTTTGGAGCGGTAAAATAACTTACGAGCGACTACCTGACGAAGTATTAAGGAAGTGGATTGGAGGACGTGGCCTAGGAGTATACCTTATGTTGCGTGAAGTAGACCCCAAGGTCGACCCGTTCTCGCCTGCAAACAAGGCTCTTGTCATGACGGGTCCTCTGACTGGTGTTGCTGGTGTCCCTGCGGCAGGCCGCTGGTGTTCAGTGACTAAATCACCATTGACTAACACGATACATGACTCACACAGTGGCGGCAAGTTTGGACCTGAGCTGAAGTTTGCTGGCTTCGACGCAATTATTATTGAGGGCGCCTCGGAGGATCCCGTCTACCTATGGGTGCACGACGGTAAAGTCGAGATCAGGGATGCAAAGCATTTGTGGGGTAAGGATGTTCACACAACAACCGATATGATTAGGGAAGAGCTTAAGGCAGAGGTCGGTGATGAAGCACCTAAAGTCAAGGTTGCTTGTATTGGCCCGGCTGGCGAGAACCTTGTGAGATACGCTGCTATAATGAATGATAAGAACAGGGCTGCTGGCCGTGGAGGACACGGTGCTGTATGGGGCTCGAAGAAGCTCAAGGCAATAGCTGTTCTAGGCCACAATAGGCCCAGAGTTGCCAATGAGGACAAGTTTAGAGAAGCCGTTAGAATCGCTATGGAGAAACATAAGAAGAGCCCTGTTACAGCAGAGTCTCTACCAAGATATGGTACAGCTGTTCTCGTCAATATAATCAATAAAGCAGGGATATTCCCAACGAGAAACTTCCAGACAGGAGTATTCCCTGGTGCCGAGAAGATTAGTGG
Organism: Desulfurococcaceae archaeon MEX13E-LK6-19; assembly: GCA_029637525.1. NCBI lineage: Archaea > Thermoproteati > Thermoproteota > Thermoprotei > Desulfurococcales > Desulfurococcaceae > Desulfurococcaceae archaeon MEX13E-LK6-19. The sequence continues at coordinate 111,998 of CP072660.1, read as the reverse complement.
CGAGCGTATGGCGGAGACAATACTTGATCCAAAGAAGAGTAAGGAGGAGGCTTGCTGGGGATGCCCGATAACATGTGCTAGGTACACGAGAGTAACCAACTCGCCGTTCAGTGGAGAAGGCGGTGGCCCTGAGTACGAGACTATCTGGGCTTTTGGTGCTCAGACAGGCACGGACAACTTGGAAGCCATAGCTAAGGCTAACTTCTTGTGTAACGAGCTAGGACTCGACACTATCTCCATGGGCCACACTATTGGTACACTAATGGAGCTTGTTGAGAAAGGCAAGGTGCCTAAAGAGCTTCTCCGTGGCTTGAAGGCTGAGTGGGGTACACCAGAAGCAATAGTAGAGCTTGTCTGGAGAACAGCCTATAGATCAGGTATCGGGAACGATTTGGCTGAAGGCGCTAAGAGGCTCGCCGAGAAATATGGTGCACCCGAGCTAGCAATGGTTGTACGTGGACAAGAGCTCCCAGCCTACGACCCACGTGGAAGCCAGGGACACGGCCTTGGTTACGCGACGAGCAACCGTGGAGGATGCCACCTGAGAGCCTACATGATCTCACCCGAGGTGCTTGGTGTACCAGAGCTCGTAGACAGATTCGAGACCAAGGGCAAGCCCGCGCTAGTCAAACACTTCCAGGACGTGTTCGCCGTCATAGACAGCCTGATAGTATGTAAGTTCACCTCCTTCGCAATATGGTCAGAAGACTACGCAGCCCTCCTAAGCGCTGTAACAGGATGGGACTACACAGCCAAAGACGTTGAAACCATTGGAGAAATGATATGGAACGCCGAGAGAGTATTCAACATACTAAGCTTCGGCGACGGCAGACAATACGATACACTACCAAGGAGACTACTAGAAGAACCAATGCCTGAAGGACCAGCCAAAGGACATGTTGTAAGACTCAACGAGATGTTAGACGAGTACTACAAGCTACGCGGATGGATCGATGGCAGACCAACAAGAGCAAAACTAGAAGAACTAGGCCTCAAATGGCTAGCCGACCGCCTCGAAGAAGAAGGACTACTTCCACATTAATAAATACTTTTTCCTCTCCCGCTACATCTCTTTTTATACTAATACCTTGAATTCTCGTAATACAACAAACAATTAGAACACATATAGAATTACAATAGATATCAGCGTAATATATATGTATGAGTATTCAGAAAAATATATCATGCTAAAGTATTCTGAGGCGTATAGTAATGAAATATGATCTTGTATTATTGAGATATATATCATTTGTATTCATGATACTAATTATATTGTCCATATGTAATGGCGTATTAACAACTGTACATTCACTTGATATAAAAAACATGAGTACACAAACTTCAGATGGCGTGGTAAAAGCGTATTCTATGGTATTGGGGATCGATGGGGCATATATGAGAGTAACAAATATTTGGGATATTCTAACCCTTCAAGACCAAGTATTATCGGTTGCATTAACATGGTTTAACACATACTTTAGAGAATGCTATAATGATTTGTACAATTATATTAAAGAGAATAATCTAGAGAAAATAATAGTTACTTTTAATGATGCATTAAATGTATACGATGTAGCTTTATCGAGTGCTCCAATAGCTGTTGGGGTCAAAGTGAAAATTATTGGGGAAACTCCTGTAATTAGTGGGTACCATGTATATATTCGTGCAAATAATGATAGTAGTGATGATGAACTATACTCCCTTGTCCAAAAATATAGAGATTATAATATATCCACTATTGCTCAAGGATATTTTGGAACATACAGGTTGCCTAGTTTTATAAAAATCAATCAAGGTGTGAGAACTACTATTGAAACGAATAGTGAAGGAGAAGTTATTACTAAAACAATTTCTCTAACCTATAATTTCTCATATGGCAACTATACATTGGTCTTTATAGATCTAGATAATGTTGGTATTAGAATTCCGCGACTTGGTTTATCTCAAGTGTATTCTAAGACAAGTGCGTTTACATCGGTTGCTTTTAGTGTTTCTGGCGTAGAGAATCTTATTGAATTATACACTATAGTGAGGAATACGGCATACGAGAAGTTTATGTGGAATATTAGTGGAGATGAAGTAGCATATGCAATATCGTCAAAAACAAAGATAGAGAAACACGTCATTGCCAACGAGTTAGAGAAATATATCGGCATTCTAGTATCTAGTAACTCCTCAAATATTTTAAGACCCATTTATTACTTGAAGCATGTTGAGCATATTAGTAAAGGCGAGTTTAATAAGTATGGCAATGTCACTATTGCTATAGTGTTTGCTGATACTGGTGAGGTACATTTATTGAATATGATGGTTCCGGCTTGGGGTAGTTCTGTTCCTGTGTACAGGAATGTAGAGGTATTCAATATTTTTGGAGAACAAGAAGAACAAACAAATATTATGCAAACCACTACTACAACAACTACAACGAGTACTATACCAGAAGAACAACAATCCTCTACGCCTACAAGTATAACCAGTACTTCTTCAACAACGCCTAAAGGAGGGAATGAGGGAGAGACAACAGGTATACCTGTCTCGTACGCTATTATTGGCTTAATAATCTTCATGGCTATTATAGTCGTTGCTTTTAAGTCCACTAGAGTAAAATCTTAATCCAACTATTTTAGCTATAACAACATCGTTTGTTCTATCACGGGAAACTTTTACTTGGTTCTTAACGTGGTCTTGTTGGTTTGCATGTTTTTGTTTATTGTTTTGTACAGGTATTTCTCTGGTATTTTGTTTATGGTGGTTCTCGTTTTATTACTGATTGCTAGTGTTTTTAGTATTCGATATAGAGTGTTTGTGATCTTGTATACTGTGTTTTTTATTTGTGCTGGTGGTTATGGTGTCTATGGGTGTTACCGGACTGGCTTCCTTGATCGGGGCTGGCTCCATTGGCGATGGGGTAGTTAATCAGCGCTTAACTTTCCAGGTGGGCAGTTAACCAGTCTCTACATCAGGTTATGGTGTCTGATATGCAGGTATGTCTGTTGTGATGATTTCATATATACTATGTATCTTATTTGGAGCCTGTATATGTATTGTTTTGATTGTTGTATCGAATATTTATACATAATAGGGTTTGTCTGTGGTTCCTCAATTAAGGTGTTCTATGTCTTTATACACTTCTCAGCTAATTTCCCGCCTATGTAAACAATGTATTTAAGAACAGTGATTATGTATTTTGCTCTAATATTTTCGTCAAAGCTATGTTTATTACATTGACTCTGCCTTCTAGTGTAAGGAGCATGCTATGAGCGCAGTAGTTAGTATCAGGGTTAAGAAAAAGTATTATAGAACTTGGCAATGAGATGATAAAATAAGGAAATACGTCTTCTAGAAATGAAGCATTTAATTTGTAGAAAGGTATGGATGCCATGAAGAAAGAGATTGAGCGGAGAAAGCACGTTAGGGAACTTATTAGTGTTTTTGAAAAACAAGGCGGAATAGTGCTTGGTAAACAAACTGATGTCTCTAAGGAGATAAGTGAGTTAAGGGATTAATGATTGATTATCTCGATACCAGTTTTTTGCTATAGCCTTACATGTTAAGATGTTATATGCCAAAATTATATTTAAAAACACTTGATTTACTCAGTGTTCTAGTAGCTGGTTCCATAGATGTTTCGAGGATTATAACTTTGGATAGGGATTTCGTGAAGAAATCTAAGCTAATTAGTATATGTCTTAATATTGATGTGGTTTCACCCATTATTGAAAAATGAGTAGTAGGTATTAGCTGAGTATTGTTTTATCTTTGTTTATTGGTTTTATCTCTTGTATACAGTTTTTTCTCTCTTTTGCCGAGTTATTTAGGTGGGTGGGCTGGTTTGGTTAAGGTTGTTGCTGTTAAGACTGGTGGTGTTGCTACTGGTATTATTGTCTATATTGTGTTTATGGCTCTTGTGGTTGCTGGGTTGTACCCGTTGTTTATGGGTGCTGCGGGTGTTGCTGGCATAGTTCTTGCCTTCATTATCTTTACTGTTGTCTCGTACTTCTTTGTCAGGAAGACTCTTCTCTACATTGTCATCAACAGGATTGTGGATAAGCTACGGGATCTCATTATTGTTGAGGGTGATGTCATCCGGTTCAAGAAGCCTGTTGAGGCTGAGAAGGGTGTTTTGAGGTATATTGGTGTGTGGATTGGCTACTACAGGCACTACCATACGGAGTACTTATTCAAAGATACTGGGGAGAAGAGTGTTATCGAGAAAATCGATACCAGCAAGGAGCCTCTAGACTACTTGCTCTTACTGAACGAGGACAAGGCTGGCTACATCGAGGCCCCCGGCTACTTTATCACCGAGCCAGGGCTCGAGGGTAGTGTTATAGCAGTTCTCAGGGCTCCCCGTCCCGGGGAGACTGTGTTTGAGCTCGAGAAACAGAGGCTCCACGTAGCTATCGGTAAAGAGTTTGGTGAAGCAACTATTGAGACCAGAGAGAACGGCGTCAAGGGAAGCCTGTTCCTGTATACCCGGAGACCACGCAATAAGCTCCGTGTATTCCTGTCCTCGATAATCAAGCTTGGACGTGGAGAACTCTTCGTAACAAAGAAACTAGCGGAGACAAAACGTGAGAGAGTAGATTTCGAGGCAACACTATTCCCTAGCGAGACAATAGTACTAGTAGGACACATAAAGACAATGTCACCATACAATATAGCGCGTGCACTAAAACAATTACCAGTAATATACGGGGCACACAAAGGAGAGCACTGGATAAGACTAGAACTAGAAGCATCACCAACAAAAATAGAGAAAGACTACACAAAGATAAAAGCTAGTATAAAAGAAACAAGACAAGAAACCATGTAGAACCATATTGTAGACAGTATATGAAAACAATAAATAATACCCAAGACCCCAGCCGAAGACCCCCGGGCCCAGCAACACCTATATACACAGCAGCCAGACCACCATGATCACCTACACCAGGTATTACACCAATAAAAGAAGATACGCAGTCTAGCCAAACAGAATACAGATATAAGACAAGTACTTTAATACAATAGATAAAACCATATATCTAATCATCAGATAAGCCTGATTCTAGGCAATAAACCCAAAGACTTGCCTTGATAAATAGGTTGAAGTATTGAAACCAGGTACTTGAGTGTAAAGGGTAATACTCTTGGTTCTTGTGTACGAGGGACCCGGAGTGGTGTATGTAGGTGGTTCACAGGATTTCCGTCATGATCGGTTACTAGGGGTAATACTCTTGCTGGTGTGGTTCATTGTTGTGGTGTTTGAGAAAGAGTTTTAATCTAAAAACACCAGTCTTAGATTATATGTAGTGTTACAATGTTGTTTGTTGTTCGTCTTTTGTTTTAGTAATTTTGTATCGATGTTTTGGCTAGTATATTGTGTTTGGTTGTATTGTCTGTGCTGGTGATAGTATTTTTCCTGGTGATATTCTTGTGTTGTATCCTATTATTGCTCCTAGTTTGTATTTAGCTCCTGGTTTCACTATGTATACCAGTTGTTCTCTTAGTCGTGGCGGTGTTTCCTGGGAGGGTAACACGTTTTGTGTGACGACGTGGCTTCCTATACTTGTGTTTTCTCCCACTATACTGTCTCCTATGAAGCAGTGGCTGTCTATTACTGTGTAGGGCTGTATTATGCTGTGTTTTACTTCTGTGTATGCTCCGACACGTACTTTTTCCTCTATGCTAGTGTAGTGTCTGACGAAACTATGTGCTCCTATGAAGGTGTTCTTGCCTATGTAGACAGGCCCCTTGATTACTGCGTTGTGGTCTATGTAGGCTCCGTCATCTATTATGGCTGGTGGCTTGATTATTGTGTTTGACTCCACTACTGCTTTATCGCTGACCCATAGGCCTTTTGTTTTGTCTAGGAGTAGCGTGGTTGCTTCGAGGAGGTCTGTCGGGTACCCTATATCGATCCATAGTCCGCCCCAGTGTACTGCGACAACCTTCTCCGTGCTAGCGATCTTGTTGAGTGCTCGTGGGAACGAGCCCTCCTTCTTGATCATGTCGAGTATGGTCGTCGGGAGTATGTAGACTCCACCGAGAGTATACGCGGGTAACCCCGAGACTTCTCTTGCGACGGGCTTCTCTATGACACGCTCAACATTACCGGATACATCAACGACGGCCACGCCATAGGTTGGCGCGAAACGTTCCTCGAGAGGAATAGTCAGTATCGCCGCCGAGGGCTCCTGCCTGTAGAAGACTTCTAGTAGTGTAGTCAAAGCCTCCTTATCGAACACCAGGTCCCCGTAGACCAGCAGAAAGTAGTCCGTGTCATGGAGATAGGGTTCTGTAGACAATATAGCCTCCTCGATTCCCCCGCCAACCTGCTTAACAGGTCTAACATAGCCGCGGTAATGGTTCCTTGCCTCCACGACAACGTCATCCCACGTGTAGACGAGAACCACTTCGCCTCCACGTAAGACACTCGATACAGCCTCCATGGGGTAGGCTATAACTGGTTTACCGAGTAGTCTAAGACAATGCTTACTCTTACCCTCCGGGACGAGAACCCTTATGTTCCTGGGCTCTCCGCCGGCTAGAACAACTGTTTTCATGCATGGGACACCTCTCTACTCTACTGTAACAGTCTTCGCTAAGTTACGTGGTCTATCGGGATCGTAGCCCCGCTCCACAGCGGTATAGTATGCTAGGAGCTGGAGCGGTGGAATATGTGTGGCGGGAGTCAGAACCCAGTGTCCATCAGGTACCTTGAAGACATAGTCTATGGACTCGTGGTCTAGCTGGAGAGACTCTGGGGCAACAGCTATGGTTGTGGCTCCACGAGCCTTCATCTCCTGTACATTACCGTGTAGTAGGCGCGCGAGCTCCTTGTCCCTGGGGACAACGAATACGACAGGGTAGTCCTCCTCAACGAGAGCAATCGGGCCATGCTTGCTCTCCCCAGCGGGATACCCCTCAGCGTGCACGTAGGCTATCTCCTTCATCTTCAAAGCCCCCTCGAGAGCAACAGGGACACCTATGCCACGGCTCAAGTAGTAGGCGTTCGTCTTCCTGGCAAACCACCGGGAGAGCCTCTTGGCTTTCTCCTCATTCCACGCAATAGACTTGGAGACTAGGTCCGGAGCCTTCTTTATCTCCTCAAGGAGCACGTCACCCTCATCTCTATCGAGAACCTTCTCCTTCACACCATGCTTTACGGCGAGCCACGACAAGAGTATTGTCTGGGTCGTGAAGGTCTTCGTGGCGGCGACACCGATCTCGGGCCCAGCTCTAGTATACAATACTATATCGCTCTCCCTTGGTATAGCCGAGTCCACTACATTAGATACAGCTATGACTTTCACGCCCTCCTTCTTAAAGGCACGTAGAGCCATCAGAGAGTCTATGGTCTCACCACTCTGGCTAACAACAATAAGCACATCATTCTCGCCAGCCGAGCCAGCGTATACACTGTACTCGCTAGCTATAAACGGGATGACGGGCTTGCCTGCCAGGATACTTGTTAGAAGGCTATAGTATAGTGATGCATAGAAGCTTGTCCCCGCGGCGGTTATGAACACGTTGTCAGCCTTAGTGAGGAGGCTGACAGCCTCCTCCACCATGGGGTCTCCTTCAATACCATAGATAGTGTCTCTAACCGCTCTAGGCTGCTCATGGATTTCTTTGAGCATGAAGTGTGGGTAACCGCTCTTGCTGGCGTCCTCGATACTCCACTCGACAACCCTGATCCTCTTCCTGTAGTCGATAACGCCTTTCCCAAGGTGCTCTAGGTGGATTGTCTCGGGTGTGATGTAGCCTACTTCGTTGTCATGGACTATGATTACCTTGTTGGTGTACTCTAGTAGAGCAGGTATATCGCTTGCAACAAGGTTATACTTCTCCCCAATACCTATAACCAAGGGGCTGTCTTTGCGTGCGAAAAAGATCTTGTCTGGCTCGTGGATTGTTATAACTGCCAGAGCATAACTACCCTTGATCATCTCGACGGCTTTCTTGAATGCCTCATAGAAACTCCTCGTAGACTTATAGAGTTCTTCGACTAGGTGGGCGAATACCTCGGTGTCTGTCTCGCTGGAGAACACGTGTCCTCTATCAATAAGCCATTTCTTGAGCTCCAAGTAGTTCTGTATAATACCATTGTGTACAATAGCTATGGTGCCACGGCAATCAGTGTGTGGATGAGCATTAGCGTCATTGGGTCTCCCATGGGTAGCCCATCTAGTGTGCCCCACAACAGTATAGCCGGGGGCACGGGAGAACCCGAGTCTGCGTTCGAGAGCAGCGATCCTCCCGGCTCCTTTGAGCACAAGTATACTCCTCGACACAGGGTCTATGGAGGCGATGCCTGCACTATCATAACCACGGTACTCAAGCCTGAGAAGCCCACGGTAAACCATTTCGGCGGGCGGTAGCGGAGTGTATCCTGGTAACGCCACGACACCTATTATGCCACACAAGACAGTATACCTCGTGTAAACACTGTATAAACAATTACTTACGTCTCTTACCAGCATAATATACTCGTGGAGGTATATATAGGATAACGTGAAGAAACACATGGAGAATAGTAATCGTGGTGTAGGAGACAATGGATTACGTGTTGAAGATAACGGGGAAAGCCTTCACGCCAGAAAACATAGGGATAGTCGCTGAGTACATTGTGCTGCTTAGAGAACTCGTGGAGAAAGGCTATAAGATAACAGTCGTCGCTGGCGGTGGCCCTGTTGCGAGACAGTACATTGAGATGGCTCGGAGAATAGGTGTGGACTCGAACTACTGGCTAGACACCATAGCCATAAGAGTGGCTAGACTCAACGCACAACTCATAGCTGCGGCGCTATACCCTCTAGCCTATCCGAAGCCTGCTGAGACGCTTGAGGAACTAGTAGCGGCGGCAAGCAACTACAAGATAGTAGTCCTCGGGGGACTAGTGCCTGGCCAGTCAACAGCAACAGTAGCAGTAGAGGCAGCGGAAGCACTAGGAGTAAACACCATAGTAAACGCTGGAGCCATAGACTACGTCTACACGAAAGACCCCACGAAACACCCTGATGCGAAACCACTCAAACAAGTCACGGCAACACAGCTACTACAACTCCTAGAAACAAAAACACTGCCAGGACAATACGAGCTACTCGACGTCCACGCGATCGAGATAATGAAGCGAAGCAAAATAAAAATGATCCTAACACACTACAAGAAACCAGAAAACATCAAGAAAATCATACTAGAAAACCAGAACCCTGGAACAATAATACTACCGGAGTAAAACCATCAAGACTTCTTAAACAAAATAAAAAGTGCAGCAGAAAAATCCAACCCAATAATTATGCTTGCTAGTACAAAAGAAGTTATAGCAATAGAGAAGTCTAGATCCGGGATGAACAAGTAGTAAACAAGTAGAAACACTATAAACACTGCGATCGAAATCAATGCTGATGCGCCAACCAGTTTCACTAAATCCCTCTTATCAGCTCCAACAAGAACCATTAAAGGAACTATTATGATAAGTGATAAAATCAGTAGAAAACAAAGCAAGAACGCATCCAGGAATGGAACATACATTTAGTTCACCTTCAATCTTCCTGGACAGGCTTCAAACTATTATTTTGTATATTATATTGTTATACATTAATGTTGTGAAACATAATACCAAAAACCATGCTTAAACCTAAGAGACACCTAGCCTACTAGTCAAGAAATGATTTGAACATCAATTTACTTCTAGGTAACCCTGGATCTATACATAATTATTGGGGTGTTTATGAAAGGTTATAAGAGTGTTGGTGTGAAATGCTATACTGGTGCGGGGGTGCCCGAGCCAGGACCAAGGGGGCGGACTCAAGATCCGCTGGCGTAGGCCGGCGTGGGTTCAAATCCCACCCCCCGCACCACTCTTCTGGTGTGGTCTTGGCTTCTCTTGTTTAAAGTGTGGAATCTATCATTGTTTTTAGTGGGAGTTAATGGTAACCGGCCGGTTTCCATGGGTTGTGTTTTACAATATTTTATTGGTTGTAGAAAGTGTAGAAAGGGAAAAAGCTGGTCTTATCTAAAATGGGTTTGTGTCTTTAAGATAGTGCTGAGACTACTTGTACTAGTTGGTCGAGTATTGGTGTGTTTTGTAGTATGTATATTGTTAGGAACCCTGTTAGTGGTACTGTTATGTTGTCGTCTATTCCTTTGAACTCGAAGTGTTCGATGAAGCTTGCTATTAGTGCTGCTATTATTCCTGGGATCCCTACTAGGGCTCCTATTGGTAGTGTTACTCCTAGCATTGCTAAGTTGCCGTACCATGACTTTGTTCTGTGTCCGTAGAGGGCGTTCCTCACTATACCTGTTGCAGCGTCTCCGAACGCCATGAATGATACTGGTATTACGCCGTACCAGTAGTTGCCGAAGATAATCCATGATAGTGTTATTATTATGCCCCACATTACACAGAAGTGTACCTCGTACATGTTGTCTGGTACTTGGAACCAGTACATGAGCTCTCCTTTTTTGTGTGGTAGATATGTTAGCAACGCTAGTATCATTGCTAGTATGAATGGTAGTATAGGGGTCTTGAAGAGGAAGGGTACTAGTAGTGCTACGAATCCTCCGGCGGCAATATGTATCAGCTTACGGTTATAGTACACTGCCTTGTTTACAGGCATCTTCTTCTTATCGACGAGATAATGGTAAAATCTCTTGGCGACGGGGCCAACGATTATCATTACCCAGATAAAAAGTACTACTGTAATAACGATCTCTTGTATAGGTACGAGGTCTAACAGCCAACTAATATCGGGCAAGACCCCCACCATCGACCTGGAGAGTTAACACTGTGTCGATAGAGTATTTAGATAGAGTGTAGAGTGTTACGTGTTCTAGTTCTATGGATGCGTATATAAAATATCATCAAAATAGCGTTGAGGAGGCCTCGATCAGGGTTCCTTGATCGGTGAGTAAACTAAAAATATTTAAGAACCTATTCTAAACCCATAGATTAAAAATTCGAGTAGAAGATAACGTTTCTGCAATACGAACCGGATGGATGGAAGAAAAGGAGGTGAACGGTTTTGACCTCAAGGTCAATTGTATCAGATGACGAACTCAAGAAAGCACTGGAGGAGAAACAAGCACAAAAGACATCGCCTGACGAGAAACAGAAATGGGTTACACGAATGATTAGAAGCGCTAAACACCACCACAAGATCTGTCCATACTTCGACAAGAAGACCGGCATGTGTTTCCTAGCACTAGGAGCAAAGTGTGATAGAGACGGTAAGTTCGAGAACTGCCCAGTATTCAAAGACTTCCTTGAGAGGAAGTACGAGGAATACAAATCCAAAGGCATGCCGTTACCCGTGGACTTCGCCGACATAACAATAGGGTTCTAACCCCAATAGCCTGGTATGGTTGGTGTCTAGATAATGGAGCAGCATGAGAGTAGTCAAGAAAAAGAGTATAGGATCAAGGATTTGGATAAGATCTGGATTGAGTATGATAAACAAAACGATATACTGTACATAAACTTCGGCTACGACATCGAGGACGCTGATGAAGAGTTTCTCTCGGGTGAAGACATTATAGTCAGGATCAAGGATGGGCGTGTCGTGAGCATCACGATAATGAATTTCTCTGAGAAAACAGGGATAATGGTCTACTAGACGTGTTTTTTAATCTACTCTAAAACAATAATCTTTAATACTTTACCGGGAGCTGGCTTCTATCACTATAGTGTACTGTGTAGCGTTTCGGCTTGAAGAAATCTACTAAGTACTTGAATGCAATCCATGGATCAGCTTTCTCCCCACATGTATAGATATCTACTGTGACATACTCGCTCAGAGGCCACGTGTGCACGGCAATATGGCTCTCGACTACAAGTGCTAGAACCGAGACGCCTCCTTTCTCGCCACTCACTCTCCAAGACTTGATCTCTAGAAGTGTTGCATTAGCTTTCTCGGCAGCCTTCTTGACAGCATCAACAATGGCTTTCTCATCCCATAAGAGGTCGCTAGGACACCCATACAGCTCGCCGTAGACATGCCTGCCTATAACAAGCTCCCCCATACACACACCCCTTCTACTACCCCTTTCTACCACCCTACCCGCTGCTTTTAAAGTATTCCCCCTATAGACATAACCACCCTACCGTGGGGTATTGTAGTGGGGTATAGTGTATCCAATGGAATAGCCCAGCAGGATTCTCCCGGGTTACACGTACTCGCTACTACTCTGGACCAATATACTCCAGAAGCTCTTCAACAAGATTACTGGGTGTAACAATGACTTTCACACCGTTCTCCTCAAAGAAAAACCTATCACTATCACTTATCTCACTACAAATAAACACGGCTGGACCAAGCTCCTCGAGAAGATCCTCGACAATACCCATCAGGCCTTGCTTCAAAGGATTCTCCCTAACGATCCTACTACGCGTATCAAGGTCTATGAACAACAGTTTATCAGCAGACCTAGCTCCCTTAACGTGAACGCCTTCTTCATCTACAGCAACAACAATTCTATACATGACTCAAGCACATCCATACAGACTAGTCATGGACTACTACTTGGGCTTGCATAATATATTAGGGCGGTAATATAGTTATCCCGGGAAAACAGGTCAAGGTACCAGCCGATGTATAGAGTGAACATGAGTAGAATAGAGGCTGTCGCCAGAGCCCTCAAGGAGATAGGTGTTGAGAGAATACTCGTTCTCGAGACAAGGGATCCGCAGTACATTGCCTTAAAGGATCTCGCTAGGGAGAGAGATTGTAGAACAGCCTTCTTAGTAGCAGTAGCCAATGCCTTAATCAGCTACAGGCTAACCGGGTATGGTGAAGACTATTGGACAGAAGTATCACAATTCTTCAGGAAACACAATGGCAGCCTAGAAGAATTGTTCATAGAGTTCCTCCAGAAACACAGTAGATACAACAGACTCTCCATCGCAGCAAAAATACGTAGGCTAAGGAAATTCTTCTCCTCAAAACTCTACAATACACTCCTAGAACAACCAAGCAAGTACTGTAATGACTTATACAGTCTCGTCAAGCAACTCTCCACCATCTATAGACAACCAGTAAACGCGAAAACAATAGTTTTCGCTGCAAAAATGTACAGCTATGTCTGCAGGATATGCCACGGGAAACCAGTAATAGACCACCGTATCGAAATACCTGTCGACAAGAGAATAACAACGTTCACGCTAACAAGCGGCATAGTCGAGCCCACAGAAGAACAGTTGACGAGAGAGAACCTCAGAAAACATGTGGAAACACTCATGACAAAACACAGGAAACTAGTACTAGAAACCTGGAGGAAAATATCAAAAGAAACAAGTATACCACCACTACAACTAGACACAATAATATGGCTAACAACAAGATACATCAACATAGAAAACCAAATAGAAGCAATCAAGAAAATAATAGAAAAATACGGAGACATAATACCACTAAAACAACTGGAACAATTATACAAAGAATCAGTATACACGATCAACCAACGATAACACATAAAGAATTCATCTAGTATATACAACAAATACGAGAGAATAACAAAAGAAGCACCAAAACAGTCAAGGAAATACTTAAAATGAAGCCTGAGAAGTGTATTCTCTTCTCTATTGCTTGTACTAGGTTCTATTTGTTTTTCCCTTGGTTTCTATGATGGGTAGGTAGATTAATTTTTGTTATTGTAGTATTTTGTGTTTAGTGCGGCTGTGTTGTGGTGGTGTTTTGTGTCTCGTGTTCCTGGTAGGGGTGTTGTTGTGGAGTCTGTTGTTCTAGAGGAGCCTTTTAAGACTATGGATCGCCGTGGGTATAGATGGTTTGGCTCGCTGCTAGTCGATCTTGATGGGACTCCAGTGTACTTGATGATGACTGGTGTTGTTTCTCAGTGGTTTAGCAAGGGTGAGAAAGTAAGGATTGTCTTGAAGAATGAGCCTAGGAGGATTAATGGTGTTTATGTGCTTGGGTTTAACGACTATGAGCTCTACAGGATTTATGGTGGAGAGGAAATAAAGGTATGGCCTTTGTTCTACAAGGAGGTTAGGCTTGAGAGACAAGATCCTCTCGGTACCAAGAAGGTCTATGAGTACACTATTATTGCCAGAGAAGCTTTCACAGAAGAAGACTACATGGAAATCGTCGGCCTAGAACAATACCATTACGCTAGTAAAGAAGAGCTCGTAGCTGTATGGCGTTGCCCTGTATGCGGTATGTATAAGGAGGCTAACCTTCAGCCTACATGCCCTAGAGACAACGTGCCCATGAGGCTACAGGAGATCAGGGGTAGTCTGCCTAGTAGCCGGTTCCTCATACTCGAGCTAGCTAATAGGAGACCCTACGAGCCACGTGTGGTAGCCTATGTTCGTGTAGACACACCGATCCCTCTTATGAACCGTAGGCTCCCGGATGGCTCAGTGGAGAAGATGATTCGTGAGAAAGTGTTTCCGAGAGACTGGTTCCACCCAACATACTGGCCTACAGCACTCGAGGATAGGAGAGAGATCATTAGGAGGTACAGGGAGCTCTACGGGCTCTACAAGTCGAAGCGGCTGGCTAGAGCTATTGTTGGCGAAGAAGTTTCCGAGAAAGCACTCAAGATAGTCAATAATGCTGCAGCCAGGATAGCGCGAGTAGTCGTGCACCCCGATTATAGAGGTGACGGGCTCGGGTATACTGCTGTGAAACTAGCTGTGGAATGGATTAGAGAGCGCAGGGTACCCGAGATGAAGCGTAGGAAACACGTGGTAGAAACAATAGCTATGATGGCGCGATACAACCCGTTCTTCGAGAAAGCAGGATTCTACTACATGTGGGACACTGGCAGCGGACGCCCAGTACTAATGTACCCGCTGACAAACGAGGCCCGTGAGAGAATAGAGAAGTTCATCAAGGAAGACAAGTACGCTAGACAACACGGAGGCAGACTCTACAAGAGCAGGTATGGTAAAGTAGAACCATTAAAAGAACCCATAGTAATCAAAAACCTCACCAGGACTTTCAGGAGCGAACTAGATGTACGCCGTCTACCACCAGGGCTCCGCGAAGTATTGATCGCGTTTGGTGTTGAGAGGAGAATTGTCGAGAAATATGTTCTCAGAGACGTGAACATCGAGATCAAGCCTGGCGAAATAGTGGTTGTAGTCGGGGCCAGCGGCGCGGGCAAGACAACTCTGCTCAGAATGATCATAGGAGCAGCTGACCCGAGTAGGAGAGAAGACGAGAACTACAGGCCTAGTAGCGGGGAAGTCAAGGTACCAGACAACGTTAAAGTAGCTTATCTGCTTCCAGGAGAGCACGAGCCAGCTTTCGGCGCCGAGACACTACTAGAGCATGTAACCTACAAGATAGGCGACCCAGCGGCTGGAGTAGAAATCCTGAACATGGTTGGGCTCAGTGACGCAGTATTCTATAGAGCGAGATTCAGCGAGTTGTCTACAGGACAGAAAGAGAGAGCAAAATTCGCTAGTCTTCTCGCCGAGAAACCAAACCTGCTGATAATAGACGAGTTTACAGCCCATCTCGACACGGTTACCGCCCGGAGAGTAGCGAGGAAAATAGGCTCGTTGGCGAGGAAAGCAGGTATAACACTCATAGTTGCAACGAATAGGCCCGAGATAATAGAAGTACTGAATCCAGACAAGATAATATACGTGGGATACGGAACAGCCTACGTGATCGAGGGAGGTAGGTGATGGCATACAAAGAAATTGATCCAACAAGCTACTATGTATTCCACCCGAGGCCAGCATACCTTATAGTAACGAAGAAGCCTAGTGGAGGATACAACGTGATGGCTGTTTCTTGGGCAACACCGGTAAGCGAGGAGCCACCACTAGTACTCATAGCAGTTAGTAGAGAAGCCTACACAAACCAGCTTATACGTGAAACAAAAGAGTTCACAATAAACATTATGGGCGTAGAACACGCCGATATTGTCTACAAGGCAGGCACGGTCTCAGGGAAAACTGTTGATAAATGGGAAATGCTTGGGCTAAAACCACTAGATCCAATAAAAATCACGACACCAGGTATAGACGGAGCATACGGCATCGTTGAGTGTACTCTAGAGAAAATCGTTGAAGCAGGAGAATCAACACTATTCATAGGACGCGTAGAGGCAGTGAGAGTTAGAGAAGACATATACACTAGGTATGGATGGGACCTCAAGAAAGCAGGCATACTACTACACCAAAGTGGGAGAGCATTCACTATACCAGGAAGGATGGTCTTTGCGAAAAAGACATAGGATTTTTGTGTTTACACTCCCAGACAACCTTCCTTAACGGTATTTAGAGAAACCAATGAGTCAATTCTTCTTCTGGTTAAAAATAGAATAAAGGGTTTGCGGAGAAATACTCTAGAGTATCATTAGTGGTGTTTGGCTGTGAAGAAACTAGTGCTTGCAACGAAGAGTAAGCGTAGGATAGAGTTACTTAGAGCTATTGGAGCCGACTTTATTGTTGTTGAGCCACGCGGTGTAGTGGAGGTTTATGATGGTGATCCTAGGGAGGTTGTTCTCGAGAATGCTAGGAGAAAAGCATACAGTGTAGTCGATCTAGTGCCTAGGGACTCCGTAATTGTTGCTGCCGACACCATTATAGCTATAGATGATGGTAGGGTTATCGGAAAGCCTCCTAGTGTTAATGAACAAGTTGCTATACTGAAGAGGCTTCGTGGCCGATGGCATCGTGTTTTGACCGGGGTATTCATAATAGATATGAGCGAGAAAACAGTAGATTATTTTGTTGAGGAGACACGTGTGAAAATGAGGTACTTTACTGATAAAGAACTAGAACTCTATGCTGCGAGTCTTGAGGGTCTCGGGAAAGCTGGTGGCTATGCAATCCAGGGTCTAGGATCCCTATTGATCGAGAAGATTGACGGTGATTACTACAACGTTGTCGGACTACCTCTAGCCAGACTACATGTCTACCTGCTTAAACACGGCATAAACATTCTCGAATCAGGGGTGATGAAGAGAGTTGTCGGTGGATCCCGTGGACATTTATTCTCTAGTACTCTATAGACCCGATGCCATAAGGATTTGGGAGGACCCGGATGTCAGGGAGAAACTAGACTGGTACCTACGCGTTATGAGGAACGAGGCTCCAGCGAAATATAGGATCGTTAAGAGGATTGAGGTTAGCGAGAATCCATATGAGATACAGGATATTAACGAGCTGTGGAGACTCCATGACAAGTACGCGGCTGTCTTCAAGAAAGTATTCAGAGAGATCAAGGAGGGCGGGTCTAGTCTCGACGAACTACCTCTTCCCGAGTACAGTCTACTTGATATAAAGATCGCTATAGCCAATAAGATGGTTGAGGCTTGTTGTTTCTGTGAACGGAGATGCGGTATAAACAGGCGTGAAGGCAAGATAGGTTCTTGTAGAGTAGATGCTACCACGATTGTCCACACGTATTTTCTACACATGGGCGAGGAGTCCGTCCTGGTACCATCCGGGACGATATTCTATGGTGGATGTAACTTCCATTGCGTGTTCTGCCAGAACTGGGATATAAGCCAGGAACACCCTACCCATGGGATCAAAGTTGATGCCAAGACACTGGCTAGGATCCAAGAGGAATTGAGGAAAGCCGGTGCTAGGAACGTGAACCATGTTGGAGGCGATCCAACGCCTAACATACACACTATTATTGAGAGCATGAAGTATATGGACGTAAACGTTCCGCAACTATGGAATAGCAACATGTATCTTACCGTCGAGTCGTTGAAGCTTATCAAAGACCTCATGGATATATGGCTCCCCGACTTCAAGTACGGCAACAACAAGTGTGGAGAAAAACTGTCTCTCGTGAAAAACTACTTTGATATAGTTACACGTAACTTGAAGATAATACATGACGAAGGAGAAGAAATCATAATACGCCACCTAGTGTTGCCAAACCACATAGAGTGTTGTACTAGGAAAGTACTAGAGTATATTGGTAAACACCTGCCTAGAGTTCTAGTAAACATAATGGACCAGTATAGACCAGAATACCTTGTAGCTAGAAACCCGAAGAACTACCCAGATATAGCTAGAAGACCTACATGGAAAGAGATTAGAGAAGCATTCAATATAGCTAGAGAATATGGTTTAACAAAATGTGTTGAAGACCTGTGCTTCAAACCATGAACAAGGTGTGTACAATGGAGCAACCAAGTAATGTCAGTGAGTACTGGTTTCTAAGATACTACAGGGTCCTCATAATCGAGGAAAACGGTAAGAAAACAGTCTCTGTCGACGTCTACAAGAAAGGATTCGTTCACAAAATCACTAGCGAGAAATGCCTAGAGAACAAGGAGTACTGTATACTATATAGTGAAATCGACAAGAAAGACTACCTTAAGATCCTTGGCGAGGATCTCGCCAATAAAATAGAGAAAACCATTGTCGTAGGCGTAAAAGCCAAGAACAAGACAGAGACCGTAAACGTTAGATACATAATCAATGGAGAACTCACATACAACGACATTGAGAGACTCTTCTACAAATCCTGGGAGATCATTGGGTGTAATGCTCCACGTGAAGAAGAACTACCTTAAATTACCTTAAAAGACTGCTCTTATTACCTTCTTGTTACAAAATATAAATACTGTTATCATCATATAATTCGTTAAACGTAGTACAATAAAGTATTTGATGAGGATAAGCCTATAGTGGGTGTCTTTTTATGGAGTCCAGTAGGTTTAGTAGCAGAATCAAGGAGAAACGATGGGATCACAATCTTGAGCCCGAGCTCTATAAACAGTGGGAGGAAGAGGGGCTGCATAAATTTACTTTCGACCCAAGCGATGAGAGAGAAATTATTGTAATAGATACTCCTCCACCATATGCTAGCGGTAAATGGCATGTTGGCGGCGCGGCTCATTACGCACAAATAGATATGATTGCTAGATACTTTAAGATGAAAGGATATAATGTACTGGTTCCATTCTATGCTGACAGGAATGGTCTTCCTGTTGAAGTACAGGTTGAGAAAGCCTATGGTATAAACCCGCATGAAATAGCATCTACCCCTGAGGGTAGAGAAAAGTTTCTCGAGCTCTGTAAGAAATTCCTTGATAAAGCTGAAGAAGAGATCGTGAAGGTATGGAAGAGGCTCGGATGTGGCTTCGACTACTGGAGGAATGGCACCGATAGCCCAGAGTACAGGAAGATCACCCAGGAGACATTCATAGAGTTGTATAAACGCGGTTTGATCTATGAGGCCGAGAGACCTGTAAACTGGTGTCCTAGATGCAGGACAACACTTGCTGACGCTGAACTAGAGTATAAAGACAAAGAAGGTTATCTATGCTACATCAAATTCCTAGTAAAAGAAACTGGTAAAGAAGTCATTGTGGCTACAACACGTCCAGAACTACTCAGGGCTTGTAAAGCACTTGTATTTCATCCTGAAGACGATAGATACAAGGATCTAAAAGGCAAACACGCTATAGTACCATTGTACGAACACGAAGTACCCATAATGACTCACCAGGAAGTAGACAGGGAATTCGGTACAGGCCTCGTCATGGTATGTAGTTATGGAGACAAAGTAGACGTGAAAATGTTCCGTGACCTCGGGCTAGAGCCTCTCGTCATAGTGGATAAAGATGGTAGAATGAAGAGTGAAGCAGGGCCTATAGCTGGATTGCCTGTTGACGAGGCTAGAAAGAAGATCATAGAGTTGCTTGAAGAAAAAGGGCTTATAGTCAAGAAGGAAAAGATCGTTCACTCAGTTCCTATTTGTTGGAGATGTAAAACACCCGTACAAATAATCAATACACGCGAATGGTTCCTTAAACAACTAGAGTACAAAGACAAGATAAAAGAAATTGCCTATAAGATCGATTTTAAGCCTGAGATGCATCGCAGAAAACTAATCGACTGGATCGAGAGTATAACAGCCGATTGGCCAATAAGTAGAGACAGGTATTATGCGACAGAAGTACCGGTATGGCGTTGTAGTGAATGTGGAGCAGTCCTTCTCCCGGAGCCAGGAAAATACTATAGGCCATGGAAAGACGAGCCCCCATGGGACAAGTGCCCCAAGTGTGGTGCTCCAAAAGAAAAACTTGTTGGCGAGAAGAAAGTCTTCGATACATGGTTTGACAGCAGTATATCAGTACTCTATGCCTCCGGCTACAAGAGAAACCCAGAGCTGTTCAAGAGAGGATTCAAGAACGCGTTACGTCCACAAGGCGAGGACATCATAAGAACATGGCTTTACTACACGTTGCTCAGAGTATACCAACTAACAGGACAACCAGCCTTCAGATGGGTAAGAATTACTGGTATGGGGCTTGACGAGAAAGGTGAGGCGATGCATAAGAGTAAAGGCAATATCATAGACCCAGATCCCTATCTCGAGAAATATGGTGCAGATGCATTCAGGTTCTGGGCTGCTGGAGCAAGCAAGCTGGGTTACGACTACAGGTTCAGTGAGCAAATGATCAAGACAGGTAGGTTGTTTGCAACAAAACTATGGAACATAGCGAGATTCATATCAGCTTTCCCTGAACCGAAGAAAGAAGAGGTAAAGCTACGTCCTCTAGACAAGGCTCTCCTAGCGAAACTCGCTAGAGTAATCGAGAAGATAGATAAAGCTTATAGTGAACTCGATGTATACGAGCCTATTAACGAGATCTACCAGTTTACATGGAATATATTCGCTAGTCATTACCTGGAGCTCGTTAAATCACGTGCATACAATAGGGAGGGCAAGTATAGTAGTGAAGAACAGAAAGCAGCATGGTATACACTTTACACAACACTCAACACAATACTACGTGCTCTAGCACCAATAATGCCCTTCGTCACCGACGCCATCTATAGGAGACTCTATGGTAGAACAGTGCATAGAGAAAGATTCCCAGAACCCGAGAAAGAATGGCTTGAGTGGAGTCCTGATCTCCTTGAAAAAGTTGTTGAAGTAAACTCCCTCATATGGACTTACAAGAAGAACAAGGGATTAAAGCTAAGTGAGCCTCTTGACGCCACTGTGTATGTCCCTAGGGAACTCGAGGGAGTGGTTGACGAGATCAAGGATCTCCACAAGATAAGAGATGTACGTGTATATGATAAAGAGAAACCAGAAGGCGAAGAACTAGGCCTCGGAGTAATCGTGGTGCCCGTAAAGTAGTGCTCTGACAGTTTTCCTCTCTATAGTCCATAGGACTCTTTTTACAAAATACTTAAAAGGGGGATACCTCTTAACAGGCGTTACCTTGTTTTTCCTAATAGCCTCCAAGACACCCTCAGGGCTGTAGTCGTCTATTTCAATAATGGTGTATGCTGTCCCAATATACTCCGGTATATGTGCATCAGATGAAGCCAAGCCTGGGAGTCCGAGTATTCTGGCAGCCTCTTCTGCTTTCTTGTTAGCGCCACGATTAGCTGATGCATTAAATACTTCTATAGCATCCCATCCCTTCAACTCATATACCAAATCACCTATGCCTAGCCTAAGTGAGTCGAATGGATGTGCTGGGACAACAAGACAGTTATTCTCATGTGCTTTGTCTATGAGCTCCTGAAGCGAACTCGGTATGTTGGGTATGTTCTTTGGGCTACTACAGTATACAAGTACGTCTCCATGAACTGTCCGAACTTCATTCCCAATAATGACGATGATCTCGTGTTGATATTTCTTGGCGTACTCTTGTGCAAGTATGCCTCCGCGAAAACTATTGTGGTCTGTTATAGCTATTATGCCGAGTTCTTTCTCGATGGCGGTTAAGACTACTTCGTAGGGACTAGCTCTACCGTCACTTACAGTTGTATGAATATGCATGTCGGCTTTGAGCTTCAAACCTATTACTCACCTCTACACGTATACTATCACTGTCTATACCATGTGAGGTGGTTCTAGGATTTGGTTAATATTATTGTTGATGAGAATAAATGTGATTTATGTGGTTTATGCGTAGAGTATTGTCCAGCTTACGTATTCCGGATAGAAGATAAGAAACTTGTTGTCGAGAGCAGTCGATGTAAAGAATGCTATGGATGTATTCCATTGTGTCCCCAAAGAGCAATAACAATAGTTGATGAAGATCCTTAATAGTATGGCTGTAGTTCTGTTCTATCGTAAGGGCATTTGTACTTCAGTCTCTTTGCATCAGCTGCACAGAAGAATGCACCACATTTTGGGCAATAGTATGCTTCGCCAGTATCTATTGCATCAAACAAATCGATCTTCTTATTACATATCGAGCACTTTACAGTAGTCCATCCCTTATGGCCAGGGGCGTTTATACCCTTTAGTAATCCTATGGTCATTGTTCTTCTGCCCTCCACTGCTACGTCTCGCTTAAATCATTTTAGTATCCTTTATAACCTTTATCTCGTATTAATCCCTAGTGTGAGGACGGAAACATTGATGGGAATAACTCTTCTAGCAACATCTGATATACATAGTCCTAGATATTTAGACATATACTTGAAGTTGCTAAAAACTGTTGACTGGAGTAAAATTGATGTGATCGTGTGGGCTGGAGATCTTGTTGAAAAGAATAATATATCCGCTCTCAAGCCTGCTTATGAGAAAACACTTAGTCTCTCTCAAGGGAAACCTATAGTGGCTGTTTTTGGTAACGAGGAATACCATGAATACGAGGAAGAGTATATGAGAAGATATGAGCAAGTTATATGGCTTAAAGACAACTATGTTATCCTCGAGATAAAGGGCTCTAAAATAGGATTTATCGGGACAAGAGGCGCTTTGGAGAAACCAACTTTGTGGCAATCAAAAAACATGCCCTGGCTTAGTAAATACTATGAAGAACTCCCAGCTAAAATAAAGGAGTTAGCCACGAAGATCAGGAGTGAAGTGGATTACCTGGTTTTAGTATCACATTATGGTGTAACATACAGGAATCTTCGTGGAGAAAAACCTTATGTATGGCCTTATCTTGCGTCAAAGAGAATGGAGAAAATTATTACGCCAGACTTGTTTGATGCAGTAATCCATGGACATGCCCATAATGCTAGGGTGGAGAAGGTGTTGGTGAACAATGTACCAGTATACAATGTTAGTTTACCGGCGTTCAATAAATTATTTGAAATAGTTATTGGCGGGAAGAAGGGATTACTACAATGGCTTGGATGACTAGTGTAGTGGTGTATATGGATATTCTTATATTATTTTGGCGACCTATTGTCTTTTAATAGGAGTAGGTGTATACGGTAATGCTTCCTGTTGCAAAGACTACTGAAGATGTAATGTACGGCAGGTTCCCTGTTGCAACAATATTACTTATATTGATTAATGTTGTTGTCCACATAGTAGTTGTTTTCCATCCAAACTATATTCTTCCATATGCTATATCGGCTAGTGATATATACAGAGAGCTGGGTGTTGTGCCGATAGCTATTG
This sequence comes from Desulfurococcaceae archaeon MEX13E-LK6-19, assembly GCA_029637525.1. NCBI lineage: Archaea > Thermoproteati > Thermoproteota > Thermoprotei > Desulfurococcales > Desulfurococcaceae > Desulfurococcaceae archaeon MEX13E-LK6-19. The sequence goes on along the minus strand of CP072660.1, from coordinate 88,680 downwards.
TTAGAGGAGAAAAACTATGGACGTTGTTTACATCAATGTTTCTCCACGGTGATTTCTATCATTTGCTTGGAAACATGCTTTTCCTCTACTTCTTCGGTGGAGCAGTTGAGAATGCGATGGGTAGTAAGCGGTTCCTATTATTCTACTTTATATCAGGTCTCTTCGCGCATTATGTGAATATTCTTGTAATATACTTTATTCCTCAGGAATACTTGTTGACAAACTATGGTTTCTCGCCATGGACTGTGCCGGCGATAGGGGCTTCGGGCGCTATAAGTGGTGTCATGGGGGCGTATCTCATATACTATCCTAGAACAAAGCTTAGTCTAGTGTACTTTATAGCAATAATACCATTGTTTGTGACTCTTCCAGCCTGGGCTTATATTGGCTTATGGTTCCTGACACAATTGATACTCGGAATACTTGTCCTCGTAGGACTAACCTACTCCAGTATAGCATTCTGGGCCCATATAGGAGGCTTCATGGCAGGCGTTGTACTTGCCCCGTTTTTCTTGAGCCCACGTGTAAAAGCAATGATTAGAACCAGGAGAGTTATCGAGAAATACGAGCTGATCATACCCCCAGAGCATAAAGAAGCAATTATAGAAGAAGCTGGTGAAGAAGCTCAGTAATGAGGTCTAAAGCCATCGTATACTGCTAGTTGTAGAACAGCAGCCAAGAGCGGTATGTATTGATCGTATGTGAAGCCTTCTTTTCTTAATTTCAAGTCAAGATTGAATAGGATCTTGCTTCCCTCTCTAGTATCCATTAACTTATGGTTTAATGCTTCTTCTACATACTTTAGCGCCCAATCAGGTAACCGTGGCTTAATTATTTCTAGATAGAGTCTTACTATAGCACTGTTGAAGTCGCTGTATTCTCTATTGTACTCCATGAGTTTTCTAACCAGGTTAAATACTGTGTCATCACGTGGATTAACTGTTATGAATCCTGGCCATTTACTGGACAAGGTATTGAATACTTCTGTTAGTCCAGTTGATTCTGTTAGAGCATGAGTGTAAGTCAGCCCTACTTCTTGGAGATGAGTGACCATTTGTTCAGCACCTATAGTCTTTAATGCATTCATGAGCTCCCTCACGTCACGCCACTGACTTCCATCAATGAATATGCTCCTAGCTCTCTTCACGCTTCCAAGATCCTCTAGAACACTCTCGACTTCAGTATACGATAATATTAATGCGTTAGTCAGTGAAGGTATTATGATGTCCGGGTACACTCCTCTACCAAGCCATCTATATGCCTCTCTTAATGCTTTAGCATAAAGCCCTCCTAGATTGATGCCAGTAGCAGCTAGTTCCCCTCTCCGAACTCTTTCTCCGAGCTCAATAGCCTTCATAATGTACTCTATAGTACTAGTACAGGAAGACATCATTTTGTATGCTTCCTCATCGAGTCTTAGCCTATGGATTCCGCCTGGTTTTATACTAGAGTATACTGCTAAGTGAACACCCTCTACAACAGACCTTAGTATATGAGGATACATTACTAGGAGTCTCCTCCAGAAACCTTTTCTTCATTTCTCTACTATACTAGTGTCTTGCAGTAATAATAGCTCTGTGGTGTAGATAATAGTGGATATTGTGTTTGAGAGAAAGAAACTTGGTTCGGCTGAGATTATAGTATGCTTGATGATATTGTTGTCGTCAACAATAAACTATAGTGTACTCGGTTTTGAGCTATGGGATTCACTAGCGATCTCTATAGCTTACACTATGAGTATAGTATTTGGGTCAATGTATGTTGTGAAAACAAGTAAACTAAATAAACTGGCGGTGAATATAGGTGGTTTCGTAGCCCCTCTTATATATTCTCTAAGTACGCTTTTCATTATCCATGTTGCCACATGTATAGAAGTGTACAAGACCATTATTTTGCTTATAGTGTTGTCCATAATATTCTATTACACGTCAATACACATAGTAGGCTACGGTATTGGGTTATCGGTTATTCCAACATCACTCCTTATATCTAGTTCAACCATAATAGTCTTTCATAACATAGGCAATCCACTAGTATGCATTCCTTTGAGTTCTTCAATAGGATACCTCAGTATAATAATTGGGGTAGATGTAATCAAAACCATACATGTCAGTCTGAAAAGAAAAATAGAGTTCATACTGGGAGGCGCAGGAGTAAGCGACATCGTGGTGATCACAGGCTCGCTTACACCAATAATAACACTCCTTCTCATAGAGATCACGTTTATGTTATAGATACCTATAAATCCCATTATGAGAAAGAATATCTACGGAGCCCTAACGCCCCCCTTAGAGAGGGGGAGGGGATGATGGGCTCCCTCCCGGCCTTCAGGCCACTATAAACCAGTTCTTATAGGCTATAGATTAGTGAAATAAACAGCTGTACTATCATAGATCTATTTATTCCCACTGAACGTACACTAGTGTAATATTTAAATACTGGCAGTCTTGTAGATAGGTGGCTAGGTGATGAGGATGCGCCAAACAGGTTAGTTGTATTAAAATGTATCTCTTGTTCTTCCGAGTATAATCTGTATGAAAAAAGAGTACTATGTTCTTGTAATGGATTACTTCAAGTAGAATTCAAGAAGCTGCCAGAGGTATCATGGAGTCTATTTAGAAGTAGACCATTCAGGCTGTGGAGGTATAGAGAACTAATACCGTTGCCCCAAGAAGCGAAAATAGTGTCTCTTGGCGAAGGAGGCACTCCTTTAATCAAGGCTGTCAATTCTATGGAGTATACTGGTGTTAAAGAAGTCTATGTAAAATTCGATGGAGCTAACCCAACTGGTAGTTTTAAGGATCGTGGAATGACTGTAGCTATTAGTGTGGCAAAGTACTTGGGGGCGAAAATAGTCGCATGTGCTTCCACAGGCAATACCTCGGCCTCAATGACGGCCTACGCTTCTAGAGCAGGAATAAAGCCATTGATAGTTTTGCCGAAGAAAAGTGTCGCCAAAGGGAAACTAGCGCAAGCAATTCTCCATGGAGCTGAAATAGTTTTCGTTAAAGGAGGATTTGATGAAGCATTGAAAGTAATTATTGAGGCATCAAAGAAAATGCTTGTCTACCCATTAAACTCTATTAATCCATGGAGAATTGAGGGGCAGAAGACTGTAGCCTACGAAATTATTGATGAAATAGGTGTTCCCGACTGGATTATCTTGCCAGTAGGTAATGCAGGGAATATATCTGCTGTATGGAAAGGCCTTGTAGAACTCAAGAGAGCAGGATTGATAGACAAGTTACCGAGATTAGCCGGGGTGCAGGCATCTGGTGCAGCACCCATAGTAAAGACCTTCAAGACAGGTTCCAGTGAACCAGTTTTCATTGACAACCCAGAGACCATTGCTTCAGCGATCAGGATAGGAAAACCTGTAAACTGGATGCGGGCACTAAAAGCCGTCAAGGAGAGTAATGGTGTTGTTATAGATGTTAGTGATGAGGAAATCCTTGAGGCGCAGAGGATTCTTGCAAGAAGAGAAGGACTAGGAGTAGAACCAGCTAGTGCGGCAGCATTCGCCGGTCTTGTCAAGCTTAGGAGAGAGAAGATAATTGATAAAGATGAAAAAGTAGTTGTTATTGCAACGGGTCATGCACTAAAAGATCCCGATGCAGCTGTTCTCCACGATACCATAGCTTACGAAGCTGAAAGCATTGAAGAAGCCTTGGCTATGATACGTAGAATTTCCATAAACAATTACCGTAGGTGATGTGCCATGGTAGTTCCTGGTCTTAATAATACTCATGTTGGAGCAAGTAAAGAGCTAAAAAGTATAGTTGTTGAAGCACCTGCCTCCATAGCCAATATTGGGCCAGGATTTGACGTACTTGCCATGGCTATCGAGGGGTTAAGTGATCGCGTAAAAATAGTTGTTGAGCAGGGTGCGGGGAACATAATTGTTGAGTCAAAAGGAATAAAGGTACCTGATGGTAAATGCAATGTAGCTTATAGAGTCGTTAAGAAAGCTATTGAGGAGTATGGATTACATGATAAAGACTTCTATGTAACAGTATTCAAAGGTGTACCAGTCTCTCTAGGGCTTGGTAGTTCTGGTGCAACCGCGGCGGCGACAATCTATGCTTTATCAAAAGTTCTTGACTTGGATTTAGATATTAGAGAATTAATCAGACTTGCAGGCGAAGGCGAGGCACTGGCTGCTGGCTCACCACACTACGATAACGTGGCGGCCAGTCTTCTTGGAGGAATAGTTATTGTGGATCCTGTTAGTATGAACGCATATAAGATCGATGTGAAGAAAGACTTCTGGATCGCAATAGTATCGCCAGAAATATCGTTTGGATTTAAGAAGACGATGCTCGCGAGATCTCTATTACCGAGAGAAATAACTATCGATGCTTGTGTAAAACAGTATGCTAACATAGCAAAAATGATCCATGCATTATACCAAGAAGACTTGGAACTATTTGGTGAAAGTATTTCAATGGACTATATAGCAGAGCCATACAGATCGAAGCTTATACCCGGTTACTGGGAGCTAAAGAAGATAGCCCGTGAAAACGGTGCACTCGGCTTTAATATAGCTGGTGCAGGGCCATCAGTGTTCTCGATCTATAGAAATGAAGTTGATGCCTACAGGGCTGGCACAAAAATAATGGAGTACTTGCTGAACATTGGTGTAAAATCAAGACTCTATGTAACCAAGATTTCTAATCAAGGAGCAAGAATCGTGGGGTGATTATTGCCTTGGCTAAAAAACTCGATATAGCCATAGTAGGCTTTGGTAGCGTTGGAAGGAATCTAGCGAAGCTACTGGTTCACAAAAAGGAGTTTATCGAGAAAAAGTATAACATAGTAGTGAACGTTGTAGCAGTAATGGACTCAAAAGGAGCTGTTGTGAAAGAGAACGGTTTATCTCCTTACGAGTTACTGAAACTAAGCGAGCTACCAAGATCTAGTATATGTCTCTACAAGCCCTACGGTATCCCCAATGCAGGGCTTAAAGACGTTTATGCAAGAATCCTACCCGATGTACACGTCGAGCTAACACCATCTAATTACACTAACGGAGAACCTGGTCTTTCACATATAATGTACGCACTAGAACACGGCGTAAATGTTGTATCATCAAACAAAGCGCCATTCGTACTAGAGTATGATAAGATCATGGAAGCTTCTCTACGGAAAAACCTTATTGTTAAATTCAAGGCGACAGTAATGGCTGGCACTCCTCTTATAGATCTGCTTATGGGGCTGAAGGGGTATGAGGTAGAGGTTGTTGAAGGAATACTTAATGGTACTACGAATTTCATTTTAACTGAAATGCATGAGAATCTTGTATCGTTTAGTGATGCCTTAAAGAAAGCACGGGTCCTCGGTATTGCTGAAGCAAACCCCGATCTTGATGTTAAGGGTTTTGATGCGGCTGCAAAACTTGTAATAATATCGAATATTCTAGGTACGCCTATCAGGCTCAGCGATGTTGTGAGGGAAGATTTGTCCAGAATAGATCTACGTGATGTATACAATGCTATCAAAAACGGTATGGTCATAAAATTTATTGCAAGACTTCACGTCGCTGATAGAAAAGGATCTGTTAGAGTAGAGAAAATACCCCGCAGTAATATACTAGCGTCTGTTAATGGTACGCTCAATTGTGTTGTTGTGAAAACTGATGTTAATACAATTACTGTCATAGGCAAGGGTGCTGGCGGTGTAGAGACGGCACATGCTGTTCTCGATGATATATTAAGCATTGGGGTGATGACTAGATGATAAGTGTTGTCTTGAAAATTGGAGGTTCTCTCTTAAGGGATGGTAGATCGTATATTAACGCAGCAGAGAAGATTAAGGAGTTATTTATAGAGCAAGGATTAGGCACAGTAATTGTTGTATCAGCTATGAAAGGAGTTACCGATAGCCTTATCAGAGCATACAATGGCTCTATTAATGATCTATATGCGGTAATGGAGCGGTATATTAACGCGGCATCATATGTTGGGGGACAGAGTCTTGTAAGAAGAGTCAGAGAAGAGCTAGATAGACTTGAAATAGTTTTCAAATCAAATCTCTCCAGAGACAATGCTACAAGAGACCTAATGTTATCGTTTGGAGAAAGACTAAGTAGAATCATAATGACTGAAGCATTGAGCCTGGTCGGCGTTAAAGCTGTAGGAGTTGATGCCAGAGACATCATAAAAACAAACTCCATCCATGGTAATGCAGTAATAAACTATGATGAGACAAGGAAAAGACTAGTTGGTATCAATGCTTTGTTGAAAGACGGGATAGCTTGCGTTATAGAAGGGTTTATCGGATCTGATAACTATGGTGCAACAACTACTCTTGGACGGGGTGGATCAGATTATACGGCGACTACTATTGCTGCCTTGCTGGGCTTAAGGGAAGTATACCTGGTCACCGATGTACCGGGCATCATGACCTGTGACCCAAAATACGTTTCATCGCCAAGAATAGTTCGTGTACTAAGTTATAGCGAAGCTATTGAAGCATCGTTTTATGGAGGCAAACGATTGCATCCGAGAACATTCCATCCTCTCATAAACATACATGGCAGCGTGGTACATATAGGCTGTTGGGATAGATGGGGAACGACTATAGTAAAGAACTATGCTGAAGGATCATTGAGAGGGCCTAAACTAATTGCTTTCAGGAAAAAGAATAGAGGATCTCCGGTAGCTCTTGTTGGTGAGGGTGTTAGCACGCCTACTATCATGAGGGATATTATAGACTATATTAGTAGCCATGATTTATTCTTTGAAGGACTATATATGATCAAGGGAAGACCCTCTATAGTACTTCTTTTCGAAGACAAGATGCTGGGCAAGGCTCTGCATGTTCTCCATAACCTTGTTCTGGAGTGGGGGAGCTATGAGGTATAGGGTTTGTGTTCTAGGAGCTACAGGGCTTGTTGGGCAGAGAATGGTATCGCTTTTGGCAAGGCATCCATGGTTTGATCCAGAGATCCTAATGGCTTCTCCTGAGTCTGCTGGCAAGAAATATAGAGATGCCGTGAAATGGGTTATCGATGAGGTTCTCCCAGATGACATCGGTGATATGAAGATTGTCAAAGTTGATGTAGATATTATTTCTAGGGAGAAACCAGATCTAGTATTCTCGGCTTTACCGTCAAGCATAGCTGTTGAGGTAGAACTCGAGCTTGTCAAGAGAGGTTTCGTAGTGGTATCTAATGCTAGTCCAATGAGAATGGATCCTTATGTACCAGTACTCAATCCAGAAGTTAATGCCGATCATTTAGAGATAGCTAGGCTTCAGAAAAGCAAGTATGGCTGGAAGGGAATACTGGTTAAAGTACCAAACTGTACAACAGCTATTCTAACTCTCGTGCTGAAACCAATAATGGATAACTATGGTTTAAAGAAAGTAATTGTATCAACAATGCAGGCGCTATCTGGAGCAGGATACAGTGGCGTCCCCTCAGTAGCAATACTTGATAACGTAATACCATACATTAAAGGAGAAGAAGAGAAAGTAGAGAGTGAAACACTGAAAATTCTTGGTAAATTCGAGAAAGACAAAATACAGTACGCTGACATCAGAGTCTCAGCTAGTTGTCATAGAGTAATGGTCCTAGATGGACATCTTGAAGCCGTGTTTATTGAGACAGTAGAGAAACCTGATCTAGATTCTTTAAAGAAGGTATTGAAGGAGTTTAAAGAAAATAAAATAAAAGACCTAAACTTGCCGACAGCCCCAAAGAACCCAATAATCGTAAGAGACGAGCCAGATAGACCCCAGCCACGTCTCGACAGGAATGAAGGGAAGGGCATGAGTGTTGTAGTGGGGAGGATAAGAGAAGATAAAGTGTTTAATGGCGTGAAGTTTGTTGTACTAGGTCACAACACGATTAGAGGTGCTGCTGGAACAGCTATTTTGATTGGTGAACTACTGGTAAGCCAAAACTATATTGGTGTCCTTCAATAATTTTCTTCAACTTAACTTATTTTATTTGAGTACCTAACATATTTTTGTTGATGGGTATCATGGTGGTGTTGTGTATTGAGCTCTCGTATAGACCTTGACGACCTTGACAGAGAGATCATAAAATTGCTCATGCTTAATTCAAGAATGAGTTATAGGAAGATTGCTGAGCGCCTGGGGGTTAGTCCAGCCACTGTTCTCGTGAGACTTAGGAAACTGAGGAAGAAAGGTGTTATCAGGGGGTTCACTGTTGATATTGATCCGGAAAAACTTGGCTTTAGTGTCCAGGCTTACATGCTCATCAAAACCGATCCTAAGAAGACTCGTAATGTACTCATAAGGTTGTCTAAAATGGATAACATTGTTGAATTATGCGAGGTAACCGGTGATTATCATTTGTTATTGAAGGTGTGGGCTGAAGACCAGAAGGCTTTAGCTAATATTATCGATCAAGTCAGGCTCGTTGATGGTGTAGTTGATACTAATACTATGCTTGTATTAAGGTCGGTTAAACGGGTAACAATGCTTGTTTGATCAGTGTGAGAGCTCTCTATCACAACCCCATGGAGGGTTCAACCGGTTTGCTTCTCATCATCTCTTGTATTTATCGATAATATAGTCTATTATGTGTATTGCGGGGTTCACTCCTGTGGCTTCCATGAGCCCCTTCCAGAGGGGTGATGCGTTTGCTTCGATAATATAGTGTTTTCCATCCTGATCGACGATTATATCGACACCACTATAGTCTAGATCAAGAGTTTTCACAGCCTTCAAGGCTAGCTCATAAGCTTCCGGATCATCGTTTTCCTTTAGAGGAACCCCTTTAGCTCCCTGGGCTATATTTGTCTTCCACCCACTAGTTATAACACGCTTCATTGCCGCTACCACTTGGTCTCCTACAACAAATATCCTGTAATCAAAACCCGGTTTTTCAATGAACTCTTGTATGTAGATAGGTTGCTTGAATGACAGTAGTGTTTTTGAAACCTGGTACCCTATGTCGGGGTCGTTTACAAAAGTTGAGCCAAGCCCTAGGCTACCAATAACGGGCTTCACTACAGCCTTCTTGTACTCGTTGATAAATCTCATTACCGTGTAGGGGTTCTCTGTTATTAGCGTCCTTGGTACCGGTAGCCCAGCTGTTTTGAGTCTCAGTATGCTGAACCATTTATCTCTCGCAAAGAACATTGGTATAGGCTTATTAATTACGATGCGGTCTGTTAAACGAAGAGCCTCGAGAACACCTACTCTCTTCAATAACTGTTCTGTTGATGGTGCTGCTCCTAGGCTTCTCACAATCACGGCATCAGCGTTTACTCTGCTTCCACGAACACTGACATCAAGACCTTTGTCATTAATCATTGCATCGAGAGACTGTATTCTCTCGTAAACAGCTTCTATACCTCTATGCTCGGCTGCTTTCAGTAACTCGCGGCAACTCCATGTTGGATTGGTATGGTAGTGTAAAACAATGATTCTCGTAGTAATCGCCTCGCATGCTAGTTATTAAGAAAACTACTTGTCTACGTCATGTATTCTTGTGGTAAAAGGGGTTATAGAAGGTATTTTGTCAAGGAGTAAACTATGCCTAAGGATAAAACAAGTAGGCCTAGTGTGTAAAATACTGCCCCAATGCTTCCGTGAAGTATTACACCTATAACACCGCCTATAACGAGGAATATTGATGCCAAGACTATGGCTGAGATAGAGTCTCTTAAATCAACATGTTTTGATGTATACGCCCATATGTATAGGAGTAAAACTACGGAAGCGACGGTACCCCATATGATCGCTTCTGTTGTAAAGTAGTACGTCATGTAGGCTGCGGATATAAGCAATCCTATGAATACTATGATTAGTGGTTTCCTAGAATACAGTATTGAAGCCACGCAGTATCACCCATTATCTTCTTGTTACTCAAAACTAGTTTTGTAAAAGCAAAAAAGGTTTGCTACCTAGATAGATAATGCTAGTATGTGTAGGTAAATCGGTAGCTCTAATGGGTCAACATTGAATGTTAATTCATAGACCTTAGCGCCGCTCATCAATGCCTTCATCTTCTTTTCTTTAAGCAATGATTCTTCCACGCTTGAAGAAACTATTAGTATAACATTATTCCTCTTTGGTTTAAGTAGTGATATTGGTACAAATGATGCTTTCACGTTTTTCTCCATCAAAACTGATAACAGTATGTATGAGGCTGGTTCAAGGAATTTCGTTGAAGTGATTATGATGTGTTCTTCTTCTTTCACGTTATTGATTATGTTTCTGTATTTTTCTAGAAGTTCTTCAACTGTTACACCGTATCCTTCGTTTATGAATTCTTTGAGTCTCTCTAGCCGCTTACCAATAGATACACCTAGGTCAACGCCTGTGTAAAGGCTTAGTAGTGATTCATAGAAGCTCAACAGGATCTCGTTTGGCCCGCCTGGCACGGTTATGAGTGGCGTGTTTCTCAGCATTTCAACAACTATGTCTGGAGGCTTAGGAGTTACTACTAGTATATTGCCTCCCGTCCACCGTGATGCATCAGCTATTCTCACTAGTGAGGGGTCGTCTCCTCTTGTCGTGAAAACAATTACTGTTGATGACTTCCTGTAGACAAGTCTATACAATGCTATAGTGTCGGTATCCTGGAGTACTGGTGTTTTCTCGGGGTTGGCTGTTGTTATCAGCCAGTACAGGATTGATGCTGGTGAGTAGCCTAGGCTGCTATATGATATTACTAGTTCTCCTCCCCTTGTCTTTATGAAGTCGACTAGCTTACTCTTGGCCTCTTTGGCCCATCGTTCACCTACTTCGATGATTTTCCTCAGGTATTCTAGAGTAGAGCTGTTTCGAGTGCTTTGCAACAACTACACAGCCCTGGATCAGGTTCTTCGGGTAGTCTCTTGATTATTTCTGGTAGTAGTTGCCTGGCTTTAACAGTATTCTCCTGCATTGTCCTTACTACTTCTTCTGCTGTGACCGGCTTCTCAGCCCAGACATCGTAGTCAGTAATCATCGCGACTGTTGCATAACATAGTTCCGCTTCGCAAGCCAGGTTTATTTCGGGGACTAGAGTCATCCCTATAATGTCTGCTTTAAACACATCTTTCCAGATCTTGCTTTCCGCTTTAGTGGAGAACCTAGGCCCCTCTATGCAGATGTATGTGCCTTTGTCGTGTAACTTGAGGTTCTTCACGTTTTTGGCTGCCTCGATTATTATTCTTCTCAAGTGCTCGCAGAAAGGCTCTGCCATGCTGACGTGTCCTACTATTCCTCCCTCGAAGAATGTGAATGGTCTTACTCCCTTGGTCATGTCGATGAACTGGTCTGGTACAACGAAATCTCCTGGCTTATAGTCTTTCCTGAGGCTCCCCACGGCGGAGAATGCTATAACCCATTTCACGCCTAATGCTTTCAAAGCCCATATGTTTGCCCTATAGTTTACCCTATGTGGAGGGATCTTGTGACCACGCCCATGTCTTGGTAGGAAAGCTATTCTTCTGCCCTCAAGTGTCCCGAGTATAATGTTGTCACTGGGTGCGCCATAAGGTGTATATACTTTTATCTCCTCGACATCAGTAAGGCCGGGTATATCGTATAAGCCGCTTCCACCAATAACCCCTATCTCGGCTTTTTTCTTTGGTGGAACAAGCATAGAATTTCACCGAATAAAATAGTATGTAGAGAAACTATAAAACATTGTCATATATTGTCTTAGTGTTTTAATTACTATGCTATGGTTTCGCCAATAGTATGTATACATCGCGGTCTCTATCATACTTTATTATTCCTTTTTCTTCGAGAAGCTTCAAAGCCTCCTTGTAGTATAGTTCACCTACATCAATACCGTACCATTCCTTGAATCCCTCAAGGATCTCGTTGTAAGTCCATTCCTCTTTTCCTTTCTCCTTGTAGGCTTCCTGCATCATCCTCTTTATAAACTGGTATGTGTCTTCAAGTCTCGTCCATGGGTATTGGAACCAGGTCCAGTCCTTGACCTCTATGTAGTAGAAGTCCGGCTTGATCTTGGCTACAGGGCTTATCCACTGAAGTGTAGCAATCTTGAGTTCAGCTGGGTTCCAGTTCTCCTGAATAAAGTTCTTTGCCAGAATAAGAGACTCACCAGTATCACATATATCGTCCACAATGAGTACTCTGAGTCCACTCAGATCAACTTTGTACTGGAATTTTATGATCGCACGCTCCTCCTTCTTAGCAGCCTCTGTCCAATGCTGGCTCTGAATACTCAGGAGGTTCTCTACGTCAAGGAAATCACAGATAAGACGGGCCGGTACATAGCCTCCACGAGCAAGAGCAACAACGACATCAGGCTTATATCCTGCCTCCCTAATCTTCTTAGCAAGATTATAACTCCAGTCAACAATCTCTTCCCAAGACACAAGTTTCACGGGCACACGGGGCAAGAGACTTCACCCAAACACTATAAGTACAACTAGAACATAAACTTTTATTCCCTGAACACACACTCTCACAAAACACATCAAAAATAACTACGCCCAGGAACCCAGCTATATGAAACACCATGGAAAGCATTAACGTCATCAGGAAGTAGAAGAATAAACAAACCCTCATCCAGGCAGGTATAAACCTTATAACCCTAAACAAAATTCATAAAACAAACAGGTGCGGGGGTGCCCGAGCCTGGTCAAAGGGGTCGGGCTTAGGACCCGATGGCGTAGGCCTGCGTGGGTTCAAATCCCACCCCCCGCACCAGCTAACTAGTTCTTCAAGCTTATCACACCTGCCTATCAGTTTCGATTTCCTCTTCTTTGTCTCAGAATCGTACCATTCCTTGTAGAGGTAGTAGTATCCTTTAACCTTTTTAATGCGATAAAACACCATTACAACCACCCTTGAGACATAGGTATTGCCACAGCCATATACCACAGAATCGCTACCATAACCCTTTGACACCACTACAACAAACACCAGAAACTGTGGTAACTATACTGTGGTATAAATCTAGTTGAAGATCTTCATGAAAACTGTGGCAACAGGACATAATCATGTAACACAATTAAGAAATACTTCTACGAATACCTATGAAAGAGTAATAGTGTTTGACATAAAACATAACATGGTTTACAGTAATTAATACTCTATGGCTTGTTTGGTGTGAGTACGCATATGTAGTATCTTGTTATTGTCGGTTGAGTGTATGTGAAGTCGAATCTAAGTGTTATTCCTGGCTCTATTTCGTCTATGTATTTTATTGTGGTTTTGTATCCTTCTTGTTCGTCATATGTTATGATTACGAGTAGTAGGTCTTTCTTTGTTGTGTTCCCATTGTTTGTTATGTATACTCTGAATTTTAGGAGGGTTCCGTCGTCTGTTATGTTCTCTATTTTTACGTTAATAGATATTGATGGGTCTTGGCTACATGGTATTATTATGGGTTTGTATATTATTGTTGTCTTGTTTCTTGTCTTGTTCAAGGTAATAGTTTTTAGTTCCTCTAGTTCTCTCGTTATATTATGTAGTCTAGTGTCTATATAGTCGATCTTGTTGTTGAGCTTGTTTATTTCATTGCTTATTGATGAGTATGATGATGATATAAAGTGTGTTGAAATAGCTATTACCGTGATCAAGAGTATCGTGAGTGTTATGAACAACATTGGTCTTGAAAGCATTAAACCACCACGTGTATACGTCTCTAGTCATTATAAGTGTATTAGCAGCTATGTTTTATTAAAACATGTTTGCTTCGGGTAATACTTGATTGCAATTAACTATAATTAATAGACTTATTTTACCTTAGTGACTTCTCCTACGTTAAATTCTACTATACTGTAGCTTCTTGGAGGTTGTTTGACTCCATAGGTTCTTCTTAGTTCGTGCAGGCTTATTGGGTTCTTTAGTTTCACTGGTTCTCTTATTTTTAATAGTAAAAGCTTTCTTTTTGAGTGCTGGTATCGTTTTATAAAATTCCAGTTATCTTCATCGAACATCATGCACTCTCTTTTCAAGATCTCTACTATGGTTTTGTATGTCCCAGTGAAGGATTTTCCTGCTTTGAAGTATCCGAGAATAGCCTTGATGGGTGATGACGCGTACACGAGTACTATATCGCCTTCTCTTATCTCGCCGAAATACGTTCTTACCTCACAATCCATTGCTTTCCCTAGGATCTTGTATGCGAATAGTGGTTTAAACGACATCAACACATATCTAGTCATTACCTATACCCATGGTGCGTGAAGTAATCCTTATCTAACTAGGTTTGTGTGTCCTATTCTCTGAGAAAAACTTATGGGGTGAATACTGTTGCGGCGTCTGCTCGTTTGCCTGTTCTTGATGATACTTCTGGTCTCTATCTCAACGCCATTGCTGAGCAGTAATTTATTCAATTACAAGTGGACACGTGAAGTTACTGTCTATGCGCCAGCTGTAGCTGGGTCGGAGTACTCGCCGGGCGTGCTGATAAGAGTAGATGTTATCGTCACCTACCCTGGCTCGGGTAAAGTGTTTTTCCAAGCACAACCTCTGACACAGATCGATACACAAGCCACTGCTCGTGTTGCAGCGGTTGTAGCAGCAGATGTCGCAGGGGTCAATTTCTATGACTATGACTACTACATAACAATGTCTTCCAACAGCATCGTTGTTGGAGGCCCTAGTGCCGGAGCTATAATGACTATCGCTATTCTATCACTTCTCCTAAACCATACGCTTAGAAGCAATGTCACAATGACCGGCATGATTAACCCTGATGGCACTATTGGTCCTGTGGGCGGGTTGAAATCTAAGCTGGAAGCAGCGGCTAAACACGGGTTTAAAGTATTCCTAATACCTTATGGTCAACGAGTAGTACTCGTACCCAACATTACTACCATAAAGTATCCTTGGGGCGTTGTTCATAGAGTTGAGTATACTCGTCTCGACTTAGTGGAATACGGTAAGAAGCTTGGAGTGAAAGTAATTGAGGTAGCAAGTATTAGAGAAGCATACTCGTACTTTACCGGCTACAACATATCCTATGGAGCCAATATAGTGAAACCAGTGTTGCCAGACTGGTTTAAAGAGATACTAGAGGATATTGTGGCAAACTATACCTCCGAGGCAATGGATAAAGTAGAGTACATGAAAAGTGTTTTAGATGAAATACACCCATTCTACAGAGGGACAATACGTAACATTATCGCCGAAGTTGAGGATGGTATCAACGAGACAGAAAGTCTTCTCAGCTCAGGAGATATAGTACTTGCCGCAAACAAGGCTTTTACAATCTTGTATAGAGCAATATACGGTTACTGGCTTACTAAAGTACTTATTAATGCAAGTAATATTAACATCCTCGCAAGAGAAGCTAATGAAACGTTAGATAATGTTAGCCTTATCATAAGTAAGTATACTACAGGGAAGAGCATTGGTCTAAGCAAACTCGATGTATTAATAGCTATTGCATCAAGATACACTGATGCAGTACTCTACTACAATAATGGCGTTGAAGCTCTCAGCAAGAACGACATAGGTGCTGCAGTTAACGACTTCTCTTACACGATAAGTAGAGTAAAAAGCATACATGGCTGGCTTAAGATTCTACAACATTGTATAGACGATAGTAACATCACTATGGACAGAATATATTCTGTCACCCTGTTCATCTATGGTTTAACAGAAAACATTGTTTCATACGCGTACTCCTTGTCGCAAGACATAGGCTCTACGCCCAGTGAACTTGATGAAGCAATACAGCATATGGATAGAGCCTCGGTGTTTATAGGAAGGAAAAACGAGACCATTATAGCGCTCGGCGAGATCGTGAATGCTCTAGCATACTCTATTGCAAGTATTCATAACATGTTTACTAACGACCAACAGACACTAAACATGCTTGCAACGAAGATAAGAAGTGAAGTAATGGTTTCGCTTAGCAGACTCCTAGAGAAGAATCCGGCAATCCTTCTCCCCCAATACTATGTTCTATATGGTGATGAAGTATATGGGCTTGGAGAGCCACTAAAAGCCATCACAATATACATACTTGCTTCAATACATGCAAAAGTAATTGAGTATTGTAGAGGCTCCATAACTGGAGGAGTAATAGTGATAAAACAGAGAACACAAACAATCACACCAACACCTACAGGAACAACAACGACAAGCACTACTAGTTCTTCAGAAAAGACTGAAGGAGAGTTAGCATCGTTGAACCCAGGATACTATTTCATTGTAGGACTAGCGGTAGGAGTTCTCGTGGGAGTATTGATGATATATGTTATTCGTAGTGTAAGAAAGACGAACATGTTTTCTCACAGCATTTAACTTAAAACTAAAAACATTAGGTATAGCTACAATACATGTCTTAATTCTTAACATAAACTCTACGGCACTATTGTTGATCACCATGAATTGCTTTATGATTTCGTGGAACAACAGCGTTCTTGAGAATATATTCTAGCGTCCTCAAGTAGACATCTTCTATGCCATGTTCTCTTAGCCTCATTATTGTCTTCTCTACGGGATACTTTATTCGCACAAATGTTATCTTTGGCCAGTCTCTATCAGTCTCTATCACTATACAGCTTGCACGTGGGTCCCCATCTCTAGGTTGACCTACGCTACCCGGGTTCACTAATAGAGCATCTTTTACTCTTCTACAAAACTGGTAATGAGTATGGCCAACAAGTATTATATGCGGGTGCTCATTAAGTGTTTTGTCTATAGTTCTCCTCGTTATCTCTGCATCGTTAAGCCATGGATACAAGTAGTCGTAAAGAGGGTCTTCCAGTGAGGCATGTACTACAGCTAGCTTCATTGAGCTAATGTCCACGATATTCTTCAAAGGAAGATTCCTGAGGAACGCGATATCGTTTCTAGACAACGATTTCTTGCTTATATGCTCACGTGTATAAACACTCAACCAATGTGTTGCCTCACCACACCTACAGTCAACATTATACGCAACAGCATGATCATGGTTCCCACGAACAATAGCGATAGGATCTAGTTCTCTAATAACATCAATAACCATACCCGGCTCAGGACCATAATCAACGAGATCGCCGAGAACAATAACTTCATCAAAAGCAATGCTATCCAAAACACTCTCCAACGCATCAATATTGCCGTGGATATCACTCAACACCAAGACACGAGACAATCAACACCACCCAAAACAAGAAAACCCGAATCAGCACAAAACATTTACTACCCTAACAAACAAGAACAAACAATAGATGAGGAAGTCTCACGGACACCGACACAATGAGGAAGGCCGCAGCCAACCGATACACGAGCCCAATAAATTATGACATAAAATAAAAGATTGTTCTGTTATTCTGTAGGTTCATAATTTAACTACCATATGGTACAAGAGAAAATCATTAGTTCTTATTCTATATCACTTAATCTCTTAATGTACTAATAACAGACACTACATGAATGTTTTTGTCTTAGATTATAGAATTGGTGGCGGGGCGCCCTCGCGGGCGGTGGTAGCGGGGGCTCCCCAGCCGCGCCATACGGCTACGGCTTGTGGATTTGAACCACCGACCTCGGGGTTATGAGCCCCGCGGGCTACCTGGCTGCCCTACCCCGCTGTTTTGCCCCGCCAGATTTTTTGTTGTATATTTTCTTGGGGTTTATATAGCTTTTCGATGGTAGTTGTTTTTTGTTGTGGGTGGTGTAGTGTGTTTGTTGTGGGGTTGAATTATTGGCCTAGTTATTGCCCGATCTATTTTTGGGAAAAGTATCGTGGTGAAGAGATTGATGATGACTTGAGGGTTATGCGTGAACTTGGTGTTAATAGTGTTCGCGTGTTCTTGTTGACGAGGGTTTTTATGGATAGTGAGTGTGGTGTTAAAGAACATGCTCTGGAGCGGTTGCTTGATTTTCTTGATAGATGCTATAAGTATGGTTTAAAGGTTTACTTGACGCTTATTGTAGGGCATATGTCTGGTATGAACTTCAGGGTGGTTAACGGATACATGTATTCTCGTGAAGCAATTGATTGTCTGGAGAAATTCTTCCAGGAGATAGCGTCCAGAGTAAAAGATCACCCTGCTCTCGAAGCTTATGTTATAGGGAACGAGATTACTATTTACGAGAAACCTTCTTCACGAGAAGAATATAGAGAGTTTTTGAGAAGAATCTATAGTGCACTGAAGAAAGTTGATCCCAAACATAGGGTTACAAGTGGTAGTGGTCTATATTATCCATATCACGTTGGCGCTGAACCAGAGACAGAGGCCGAGATTCTTGATTACTTGGCTCCCCATATGTACAACTACGATAACGATGTCATGAGACAGGGTTACGCATATATTTTCAAGCTAAAACACTGTTTGTCAACACGGAAGCCAGTGATATACGAGGAACTAGGTTTCTCGAGTTACCAGTACGGTGATGAAGGTCAGTTCTTGTTCCTACGCCCAATACTATATAGCATACTAGCAAATGGTGCACAAGGATTCATGATTTGGTGTTTTAGTGATTTTGATAAAGAAGAGTGGGAGCCCTATATAAATCATCCCTACGAGCTGGGATTCGGTATTGTTAAGGCAAATAGAGAACAAAAACCATCGGCCCTACTTATAAAGGAGATAAGTAGTCTTGAAGAAAAATACATGCTATCAAACTACAAGCCTATTGAAGACCCGGTAGGGATACTGATACCTCAGTACATGTATAAAGATGTAGAGTTCGTGAACAAAATTATAGAGAAAGTGGATCTAGGAACTATAATCAAGGTATTATATCAATCATTTACTATGCTGAAAATGGCTGGATACAATCCTATAATAGTAAACGAGGATACATTCGATAAAACCAGATTGAAAGCACTGATAGTACCTTCAATACCAATACTCAAGGCCACAACATGGAGAAAACTGCTTAGGCTAGTGGAAAACGGTTTAACACTATACTATAGTGTAGCAATATCAGTAAAAGAACCACATCATGCTCCAACTCATCTCTGGGAAGAACTCTTCGGGGTAATACCAGCCCAAACACCAGGGTACATTACGCCAATGACGAACGACATAAAAACAGAGATTCTAGGAGAAGAAATAGTCATACCCGGACTAAAAACGGCACCCCAATACACGATACATCTAGGTATTAAAGTAAAACCTGTTGACGCAGAAGTAATTGTACCATGTAATAACAACCCATTGATTCTACGTGCAAAAAGAGGTAAAGGCGAAGCAATACTCGTGACAGAACCCATAGAATACTACCTCATAGAGGCGATCGATGCCAACACTAGATACAAACCATATAGAATCTACAGGAAAATCCTGGAGAACAAGCTTAAACCAAGAACACCATACGACCCAAGACTAGAAGTGATCGAGGCAACAAGCGGTGATAGCAGAATCATTTACATGATAAATCATAGCTATGAAGAAGTAGTAGTGGAGGCATCAGGTACCGAACCAATATTGGTGCATGGAAGAAAGAATGAAGAAAACTATGTAATAGAACCAAGAGGAGTAGCTATAGTAAAACATTAAGAAAAACGGTCCCAGTCGCTCCACCTACATCACAGTTCAGTACGTCACCTGCCCGGTCATCCCATTGCTAATAATATTATTCTACGTTTTTATTCTTCACTATATTAAATAACTATGGAGGGAATAGTATTTGGTGGAGAAAGAAAATAGTATTGACTACAGTGAAATAATACCCGAAGACGTGTTAAGAGAAGTTGAAGAAGCAGAAAAGGAATACCATAAGAAAAAGACCAAGTACCTGCTTCCCAGTTCGCGGGATATAGTGGAAGCAGTAATTGAAGCTACTTCACGAGCACGTGGAATACATCCAGATGAATTCCCCGAGCTTGTGTACAGTATACTCGAGGAACAAGGGTTTTCAACAAAATACGTGACTATAAAAAGGATATGGAGAATATATGAAACACTTGTGCTACGCGGAGTCATACGAGATGTACTCGGCGTAGTACATAGGTATGATGATCGAAATAGAGGATAAAACAAGGTAAACCAGTAGGTGGACGCATCATGAGCAAACCTGGTATATACGTGAAACTAGCTGCTGGATGGATTAGAGTTAAAGAAAAAATAGCGAGACCAAGGACTTCCAAGAAAAGTTCACGTTCTACAACAAAAGTAAGTCTAACATACAGTATGGTGGGTGAAAGCATAGATGGGGAACCATCTGGGAAAAAGTTTGTCGGAGAATTTCTTGTCTCAGCATTCAAGATCTCAAAGTATATAATGAAGATTATAGACATAGTGGACAATAAAGCGGTAGTGATCGTAGAACCCATTTCAAGAGAAACATATAGAGTTAGAGTCTATGACACATCTGAAGAACTTCTTGAAGAACTTAAGAGAATAGCATTAGAAACAAAAGCCTTAAGGATAAGGATACCTAAACAGAAACAGTCTGAGTCAACAGAAAAACCTTCCTCTTAACAAGAATAAATTCTTGTTCACGGCCAATAGTAAGTTGTTCTGCATCTATTCTGTAACCGCAGCTTGGGCACTTGTAATAGTATTTGATCCTTAGACTATTGTCGCTTAGTTTCTCTGACTCAGCTATAAGCCCCATGGATTTACCGCATTTCTTACAGACAAATCCTCTCTTGGGGTCAACCAGCACCATGTACTGCTCCCTCTACTCATCCACTTACCCACTTAGACCTAGATAGAGAGTATTTAGGTTATCTACTGCAGTAAACATTTTATCTAGTAAAGAGTGGACAACAAATACGTGTACACCAGGATTTGCGGGGCGTCTTCTTTTGATGAAACATAACCTACATAAATTGACGAGGATTCTTGAAGAGAAAAACCTTGAAGCAATAGTACTCGTTGAACCATCGAATATACAATACTATACAGGCTTGAAAATGATTGCGGACCCGGTGATGGTTTTCTACATCAATAGAGATGGAGAAAAGAAATTGTATACACCAGTACTAGAGTACTATAGGGCAAGAAACAATCTTCCACCAGAAATAGAGGTCTATGCGTTATCGAAAAAACTTGTTATTGAAGATATGAAACAAGAAAAGGCTTCACCCGACGAGATAGTAGTCAAATTCGTTTCACAACACAAGAAAATAGGGATTGATGCAAAAACCCTTCCCCAACTACGTAAAATAGTTGACTACCAGTCCAAGAATATAGTTGATATAAGCGATGATGTATGGAAGCATAGAATGCAGAAAGAAGATTGGGAATTAGAAATCATAAAAAGAGCAATAGACATCACTATAAAGGGTATAAAGACAGCAGTTGATCACCTACACGAAGGCATAACAGATGCTGAGTTGGCTGGTGTTTTCGAGCATAGAGTAAGGCTTGAAGGTGTGGAGGAATATGCTTTCCAGCCATTAGTATTATTCAAACCTGATAACAGTTATCCTCATAATTTACCTACAGGGAAGCGCATAGGAAAACGTGACCTTGTTTTAATAGATGTTGGAGTAAAGATAAACGGTTATTGTAGTGACTTAACGAGGACAATACCATGGAAAAGACCTACTGCTGAAGAAAGAAAAGCCTTGGAGGCTGTAGAGGAAGCGATCTCGGAAGTAGTGGATAAGGCAGAACCTGGAATGAAGGGTAGTGAGATAGACTCTATTGCCCGTCGTGTACTCGAGAAGCATGGTCTGGCAAAATACTTCATACATGGGCTAGGACATGGTCTGGGTATAGATGTTCACGAGAGACCGTATCTTACACAAGGATATGATAAGCCTATAGAAGAAAATATGGTGTTTACAATAGAACCAGGAGTATACATAGCGGGCAAGTATGGAGTAAGAATAGAAGAAGATGCTGTAATGACTAGTAAGGGAATTAAAGTATTGTCTAGAAAACTTGAGCGTATTCTTTGGCCTTAATGAAGCTAATAAGTTTGTCGACAAAATGTTTTTCTCCAACAACAATAGAATCTATTCTTACGATCTCGTCTACTCTAAAGAATATAGGGTTACCATGTATATCAGTGATCTTCTTTCCGAGCTTTTCAGCGAATTTAATTGCTGCTACGATATCTAAATTCCTTAGACTACCCATATTGTTTATGAATAATAGTATCCTATTTAGTCCCGTGTAGACGAGTTCGAGAGATGCTGACCCTAAGACACGTAGCCTTCCTTGAGGTAAGTGTGTAGTGAAGAAGTCTTTCATTAAATTAAAGAATGAAGGAGTTTTTGTATAGACTATCACTATATTGCTTACAGAAGGCTTTAGGCTATCAGGTAGAATAGGTGTGTTATCTATGTATGCATATTCATCATCGAAACTATAGATTTCTTTAAGAAAGATGTTTGCTATAGCGCCAGCTAATATACCTGTGTTAACAGGGTTGTCTATCCTGCTTATTGCAAGTGATACTGCTGCATAAGGTATTTTGGAAAGATAATTCATGCTACCATCAAGGGGATCTATTATGAGTAAGTATTCTGGATTAGTTGTTACATTAATAATGCCTCCTTCTTCAGTAACTATTTTAGCAGGCAGATCTTCTCTACGGACAAGGTCAATAATGGTTTCTTCAGCAATTTTGTCTGCTCGATGTGTTGTATCGCCAGCTGCACCCTTACCGATGGCTTCAGCTAGATCATGTTGGTCAACAATATCTCTCAAGTAGCCAGCAGTTTCTCCGGCTATTCTCACAAGTATTTTCCTAAGACTCTTTGCGTCCACCGAAATACACCATACTATACTTACTTACTCCACGTGCATCACAGTATGTTTTCAAGTACTCAACTATCGTATCTGACGCCATATATAGCGTTGACTCTGGAACTCCTTCGACACCAGCTACTATAACAAGTATCCGCGTAGTCTTAATATCGACGGTGCTAAATTTGCTATCCCTACACGGGAATATATGGATTGGTTTTTCCTGGTCAACAAGAAGAGGTATTCCTCTGGGGAGAACTTTTGCTGTTTCAGCACCTACAGGATAAAATGCTTCACCATCTATACTAAGCCTTAAGGTGAGAGGCGGCTTAAGCTTATTGATATCATAGATACCTACAGGGACAAGATGTTTTAAACTGGCATAATTTCCTATATCCACTATAGTGTTAATTCTCGGAATACTTCCAGTTCTAATTGCGCGTCTCAGCAATGCTTCATGGCTAGGCCTTAATTTTGTTGGATCTATACCTAGTTTCCAGAGAAAATCACGATATACTCTAATCATGTGGTGTTTTTTTATCGAGGAAAGATCCATTACCTCTTTATACTTCTTAATTACGTCAAGAGTTTTTTCATAAATAAGAGGATTAACATCACTGTTTTTTACATGATTAACTGTGAAATAAAGAATCATTGCCCTGACTGGAATTTCTTCTATTTCCCTACTTACCCCTATGGTTATGGACAACAGTCTTCACCAGGTGGTAATAAGGGAATTGTCAAGAGAAAAATACTTTAACTTAATTTCATTTCACGTCTATGATGTTTGTTCTAGATGCTTTAATATTAAGTGTTGCTTCAGCGATACCACTTGAATATCTTATTATTCTTCGGAGGCTATCGTATATTAATGCAAGTACTATCTTTTCTTGATCGTTTATGTGTCCTACAAGTATTTCCTTGGAAAGCAGGTTTTCAAGTTCTGTTATCAGTGTTTGTGATTCCCTAATTACCTCTTCAGCAATTTTTCTATTGAGTCTATAAATGCTTTCCATAGATTTATTGAACAATTCAAGTACCTTTTTGCCGAACTCATAGATTTTTTCACAATACCTACATTCATCGGGTCTCTCTTTAACTCTCTTAGATATATTGACTGCATGGTCAGCTATTCTCTCTAGGTTACGTGCCAGGATTCTATAGTTAAGTGTCTCAATAGGATTATTTATGCCAAGTTCGTGCATGACTCTTATATCAAGTAATGCCAGGGATAACTGCCGGGTGATCATGAAATGGAATCTATCTGCTTCATCATCTCTTTGAATAACTGCTTCTGCTAAATTCATATTCTTGTCTTTGAAAGCTTCTAGTGCGTCTACAAGCATGTTATTCACGATAAGATGGAGTCTTCTAAGAGCTCTTGTGAGAGGTAGTTCTCTTAGATTGAGAAGTATTTTTAATGTAAGGGTGTTGTATGTTTCATCTACAACTTCTACCCCAGCGAGTTTTGCACGAGCCATATTCTTTATAGTATTTATCTTTTTAGCTAGACCTGGAGTGTTTGGTTTAAATACAATTGTTATAGTATCGTAGCCAGCAAGATACTGTGAAACTATTACACGGAGAATTTCGTCGACATCGGCGCTCTCGGAGACTCTTATCTCGGTAGATAATTTGCTTCCTTCTTTTTCACTTGGTGTTATAATCAGCTTATCGGCATGCTCATAAACGAGAACGTAGTCTCCAGGTTTTATTCCCATCGACTCAATCCACTCTTTAGGCAGGGTTACAATAAACGATGAAGAACCTGTCCGCTGTATCTTACGTCGTTCAACCAATACGCGTACACACCTGTATATACGTTCTATCTTTAAGTAAATACTATAAGGATATAAAAATAGATATCATAGTAGCGTATAGACCATGTTGACGCTACTTCTATGTGTAATTGTAGATAATGCATGATAAACTCCATAAATGGATAATAAGTTTAGGTAACAAATCATAATTAGGGTTATACAACTAGCTTAAAATAATTGTTTCTACAACCTCAGGTTTTCTCTCATCTTCAACAAGAATACTATTGTCCTTAATGTATCTGAGAACAGCCTTACGAATGATATTGCTTCTTGATTCTCCAAGCATTTTAGCTAATTTGTCTATTTTCTCAATAAGCTCGTCATCGGCTTTGAATGTTATTACTCTTGTTGGCATGTGTACACCTCCTCTATAACGCGTCTTCTCTCAAGAATAGTATTACTAGCCCTGTATAGGATAACTCTTGTTCTGTTATGTATTACTGTAGAGTCTATTAATAGAGAATACATATTAGACGCTAGGTTTTTATAAAACCTCATAGAGTTTCTTTTACAGGAGAATACATATGCCAACAGTACATTTATCGCTGCCAGAGAGCATCTACAGAGAGCTCAAGAAGTACGCTAATCATTTGGGAGTACAGGTAACTGACCTTATAAAGATGTTCATAAACAAAGGGCTTGAAGAATATAGAGAGAAATATAGTGTTCCGGACAGAACAGAAGAATTAATAGCTACTATAAATACTGTTGTCAAGGCACTTGAAAAAATTGATAAAAGACTAAAATATTTAGAGCTTAGGATCAGAGAAAATGAGGTAAAATTGAAAGAGTTTATAGATGATGTAGAGTCCCGTATTAATGATCTAGAGCTAACTATACAGGAAATACAAGAACCTGTTTTAGAGCCGGAAATTATAAATGCAAGACCAAGAAAGCAGCGTATTTGAGTAGATTATTATTAAAGTAATATCGTTTGGCTTATCCAGGTAAACATATATAATATGCTAACCTCTTACTCCTATTCTTGAGTGAACCCCGGAGCCCGTGGGACACTCCCGTGTACCGGGAGAAAGAGTGACCACGGGACGGGTCACTCCCGGCCTCATTTTACACAAACATATTCTTGAAAACTCTTGAATAAGGATTTGTTAGAGAGATAGTTAGAAAAATGACTATACATTTATTTTCCATTAATCCTGCTAAATAAAAGAGTTTATTGGGTAGATGGAGTCTTTAAGTTAATTACCTTAAACCGGGTTTCTTTGCGGGTATGTAATTTCTTTTGGATTCGGGTTCGACATCACCTAATTCATAGTAAATTTTGTATTCTTCTTCACCGAAGTCTAGAAGCTTCTTTTCTTTGATATATGCTTCTATTAGTTCATCAGGGATATTATCGAGTCTTCCGAAGATAAATTTGTATCCTTGTTCTTCAAGCCATCGAGTAAAGTCTTCATTTAACCCGGCTTGTATTATGAGTTTTAATAGGTGTTCTTTCTCCTGTGGGGACAAATAAGGTCTCATTTTTATAATCCACCCGTTATGTTAGAAAACTAGGGGCTTCATGTTATTTCTTGGGTTTCGTATAATATAAAGTTTTGTAAGTGAAAATAGTCCATAAAAATTCTTTATGTTTTATGAACTTACCCTATGGTTAAAAGATCTTATATCTGAGTATTCCTACTACTCCTCCAAAAGTCTTCTTTATCCATGCGCCTTCAGGTATATCATCGCTCAGCATGACTGGTTTTGCTCCCCTTCGTTTGGCCAGCTCGTACCACTCGTCAGCATCAGGTCTACTCTCATCTATGATAAGCGTTTTTACTGCACCTAGTTCTAGAGCTTTTTTCACATCTTCTTCGCCATAAACAATCATACCATCGTCTTTAGCGAGATGTAGTTTAAATTCTTCAACAGCTTCAAGAGCGTCTACGTACTCTATGTTCTTCAGTATATCGCTTGCCTTCCTAACCATTTCACGCAAGCCTGCTTCGCCTTGATAAGCTACGTCTATTAGCTTTGGTAATACCAGTCTTCTTAGTCTATAGTCCAGGTAGTCTTTTTCCAAGAAATCATATTTTGAGTAGGCTGGTCCACCGATAAGTATTCCTTTAAGCTTCTTTTGCTCTAGGTATGGTTCAAACCATTTCTTAGCGTGTTCAGCAACTCTCTTATAGAAGTTATCCACCATTTGTTCTATTATTCTGTCGAATCTTCTCTGACTCTGTCCTCCTCGGTGGTGTTTGCCGGGTACATAGTCTTCAAGCTCCTCTAAAAGCTCGAGACGCGATCCCTTGAGTAAGCCTATTGTTGCAGCATCTCTTTCCACAATAATTAATCCGATCAAGTTACTCTCGACAACCATGTCTTCAAGGAATTCTGTATGGAAGTGTTTGTCTGTTCTGTAATAGTATACGGGTACTTTTTCTGGTGGAGAGAACATTATGCATATAAAGTCGCCGGTATCCATGTCTTCTCCGCAAAAGAGTACTAACCCGTTTTCCGGTACTTTGGATAACATGCTTAGCCTATCCATGGCTGCTGATAAAGCGCGTTGGACGGCTGATCGGGTCTTTTTCAACTTTATGTTATCTGTTATGGCATATTCTTGTCTTAGCATGTTAAGTACATCACTTATAGGTCTACCTGGCGGTATGTAGAGGCTTAATAGTACTGTTGCAGGAGCTTTCCACTTCTTTAGTTCTGATATTATCTTCTTCAGTTGCCTTCGGTCAACCTTAAGTTTCTCTAGTTTCTCTTCTGACAAGCTAAAAGCCCATCCCTTTACACCCTCTTGGCTCTAGACAATATAGCGATCACAGGTTTTTATATTCAACGATGATCCATAGGTTGTATGCAGAGTAATGAAAAATACCTGGTTCACCTAAACTCTAGATAAGTATAAATGGATGGAATGGTGTCATTGCGATGAAAATAATTAGAACAAGCTATATAAAACCATCAAGGAGCGTTGTAGAAGAAGCAGTAAACACCATAAAGGAAAAAGGAGTTGTTGTAGGAATCACCGATACAGTGTATGGAGTATTTAGTGATCCAACTAGAAGAGAATGTGTAGAAAAAGTATATAGAGTGAAAGAAAGAGTTGGCAAGCCGATTCCTGTTCTTGCTTCTAGTATAGATGCGGTTACAAGTATTGCTGATTGCAAGGAATGGGTTATAGAACTGCTCTACGCTCTATGGCCCGGGCCAGTTACGGTGATTCTCTCCTTGAAAGAGAGTATCTTTCCAGAGATTCTCCATCAGGGAAGAAACAAAGTTGGGTTCCGTGTACCAGCAGCACCTTTACCTAGACAAATAGCTGCATCGTTAGATGGATTTGTCACAGGAACAAGCGCTAATATAAGTGGGCTGAAACCCGCAGAAACTATAGACGAAGCAATAAAGCAGTTGGGAGACAGAATAGACCTATACATAGATTCAGGTATAGCGCCGTTGCGTATTCCTTCAACAGTCATAGAAATTCAAGACAATGAGGTAAACATTGTTAGGCAAGGAATAGTCAAAATTGATGTTATAAAGAGGATTATATCGCAAATCAAGTAGTCATGTAAAGTGTTATGTCTCTAGTTTTATATATAGATCATTATCGACGACTTTTATGGCATTAGTACTAAAGAGGTATGTATGACTATGAGTTATATTGAAGAATCCATGCTTGATGTGATACTGCTTGTCGGTAAGGGTAGTGATGTTGAATTAATGAAAGACATATTTGAAATAGCGAAAACTATCGTGGAGAAGAGTTATGGTATTAAAATAAATGGTTTTGTGGAAAAAACAAATGTTAATGAAACATATATTGAGGTTGATGGCAATAGATATCCTTTAAAACACAGTGTGCCGAGTATAAAAGATTTAGTAGACCTTCTTGTTATGGTAGCTGTACCCTACACTAAACCATATACCATTGGTTTAAGAGATAGTATTGTAACAACATAAAAAGAAGCTAATAAAATATTTGATCGGCTAATTACATTCAGGTTTCTTGAATAAAATGCATTTTATAGTATGGGCAGTCTTTCCAGTATTTTATACATTTTTCAACAAAACTCCTAGTCAAGTATCTGTCTAAGAACTTGCAGAACGCGACATAAACAATGTTGCCTGACTGATCTCTAACAGATGTTATTTCGTAAAACGGGCAATTGGATTTCATGTCGGGGGGTATGGTATGTATTCTTAAATACAGTGCAAGACCTTTCTCTTTCACACCCACGGCTCCTTCTTCAATAATATCTAGTTGTGTTTGTTGAGAAGAACGTTGTTCAGTATAGTATGGGCACTCGGTATATTTTTCGGTGAGACACCTAGAGTCTGTTACTGGAGCAGATGAGGGTTCACCGTATTCTCGTAAAGTCTTGGGACTATAGCATAATCCTTCTTTATACCAAGGACACTTCATCGACACTCTATTATACACCATCGGGCTCCTCTACTGAACTCCTATCTTTGTATACTAGGTATTTAATAGTGGAGGAACAAGAGTATGGTATCAAACTATTTTAAGCGATCTGGATAATAGTAATTATACGAGGAAATAGTGGGATGGTGTATAAGTATGAGCGAGGAGAAGAGAGAAGTAGAAGAATTATACATAGACTTAAGTAATGTACCATTAACACCAACGAGTAAGAAAGATATACAGAAATTGGAGACAGCATTAATAATTGCTACACTGTATAGCCCCGAAGTAATCGAATTAATAAGAGATCCTGTTGAGAGAGCAACATGGGTTGACAGCCTTGCAGTTGCGGCAGCTGCTCTGGCCCGTCAAAAAGCAGGATATCCCATAAGCCAAATAGCTGAAGAAGTTGGTAGAAGCGAGACAATGATAAGAGCACACCTTAGCGGTAAAACAAAAGCTGGAAAACTAGTACTACAAACTTATGAAAAAATGCTGAGAGGAGAACTAAGGATAAAGCTGCCATTTAAAGAAATAGGTGTGCCCATAACAGCGAAGCCTGAAGTAGAAGAAAAAATCAAGGAGCTAGAAGAAGCCAAGAAGAAGCTTGAATCAGAAAAGAAAGAGCTTGAATCAAAGATCAAAGAGCTTGAAGAGAAAATCAGTTCTCTAGAACAAGAACTTGCGAAGACTAGAGAAGAACTGGAGAAGAAGACCAAGATCATAGAGGAAATCAAGAGAATAATCAGTGAGGCTTAATTATTCTAGACAAATTAAATCGTTGGCTCTAAATGAAGTGAATATATTTTTTCACCATTATAGTGAATTGTGATACTAATAGTGGATGCATTAAGGAAATCGTTTTTATTCGATAATTTTACTCTTATTCTTGTTTCTCCGTCACGATACACCCTGATGGCATTAATTCCGTTTCGAGCATCAACAATAGCATCCTCTATAATCTCCCAGAGTCTTCTTGGACTTATTGTCATTATGTTCTTTGTTTTAACAATACCTCTCCATATAATACCTGTGTTATCGATAATATTGAATCGCTGTACCATAACGCCATCTATATACTCTGGTGTGTTCATAGTTACCTTCATTATCCATCACCATGCCGTATATACTATCCTCTATACTATCATTACTGTTGTGTTTTTAAATGTTAATGGAGGATTTATTTAGGCGTAATATTGTCTGCCAGTGAGTTCATCGAGAAACCTGAAACGCTTAGCTGGATGGGGATGTGTGCTGAAAATCTCTTGAAGGATGCTTGGCTTCATTCTCTTGATCTCTTCTACAATGCTATCCACATCATAAGCTCCTCCTGCTATCGCGTGTTCTGGTGGTGAAATGAACAACATTTTTAGTTGACTGTACTTTCCGAGATTAACACGATGTTTCTTGAGCCACCCACTAGCAATCATTATTCTAGCCAATGCTCTCTGTAGAAGTCTTGCACCATTGGGAATGGTTAGTGCTGCATGAGAGTCCGCATAATACTCTCTTAGCCTACTCAAATAAAGCACGCCAAGATTTAATATAAATCCGATTATGATCAAAACTATTCCTAATGCTATTAATGCTAGTGGTGTTAAACTCTCTTCTCTTCTTCGCTCATAGAAACCGAAAAGCCAACCCCACCTAACAAGGTATTCTCCGAGCCATAGAACTATCGCTGGTATTAAACCTACAAGCATCATTACCGTGATATCCCTATGCTTGATATGGCCTATCTCGTGTGCAAGAACCGCTGCTATCTCGTCTCGTGGAAGAGCCTCGAGAAGACCTCTTGTAACAGCAACACGATATCCTGTTAGCGGTGAGCCGTAAGCGAAAGCGTTAGGAATAGGTATATCGGCTATGAGTACCTTTGGCGTTTTTATACCTGATCTACGTGATATGTCGTTAACAATGTCTTGTATATAAGAATACGATGACGGAAGTGGTCTCGTATGATAAAACATGTCGATTATATATGGCGACAGAAGCCATTGAACAAAATAGAACACCAGTATAATGAATAACAAGTATATGAAGGCTGTTTCCATAAATAATGATAAGACGAAGTAAAGCACAAGACTTGATATAAGTGTGACAACAAGTATTGTCACAGCCATACTACTATAGAGTTTTAGCAAGCCAGTGGATACCATGATACCACTCCAGGGACATCAATGTATTCGGTCTATTAAAGCATTAAATATTCAGCTCTTTTATAAAAACTACCTCATCACGCAGTTTTTAGTGGTGATGTATAATAAGAGTTGTTATTTATAACGGGATCTCAAGGCATGAATACACATGCGAAAAGGGAGGGTGCTATGGCTTTATCTACTGCAATAGTTATCTTAGATCGGGACTCAAGAGTTATTGATTATGTAGCACCCTTAGATGTAGATACAAGTGTTTTAAAGAAAGCAGTTGATATAGGCTATCACTTGTTTCATGCAGCCGATTTTCTTTCAAAGAAAATGGAGTGGGGTGAAATAAAGTCTATAGCAGTGAAAATGCAAGATTTTGAAGTAACTGTTTTTGCGAAAAACAATAATTTAATACTTGTCATAAACATATCTTCTTAGAAGATAACAGTTTCTTATATACTCTAATGCATTTACGTGTCCACTTATTTAAATAATAGATGTCTCTTGTAGAACATTTACAGGTGTTCCTGCCATATGATGTTCGATGATGTATTTATTATTAGTGCACAAATAGAGCTATTGAAAAAGTACTTAGAAAACATTGAAAGAAAGATCTCTAAAATTAAAGAGAAACTATGCAAGGTAAATAATGGTAGCTTAAATATTGTACTTAAAGATGAATTAAACAACCTTATGAGGTTAAGAAGAGAAATACTTAGCTCAATGGAGAAGCTAATGGAGATCCAAAACAACATGCCTAAATTTAGTAGAGTTAATCGTTTACTACACCAAAATATTATGATAGAATACAAAGACGATGAAGTGAGTATGTTATCTAGAATAAAAAGATCCTTCTGAAATTCTTTTCAATAATATTAGCCACTTCAGTTATACTGATGTTCTTTACATGAGAGAGATATTCGACGGTCTCAATAACTAGTTCTGGAGTCATTTCAAGACCACGATACTTATACGGTGCATCGCTTTCGGTTAGAATGATTTCTATAGGTGCATACTCAATAATAGCTCGATGCTTTTTCTGGATTTTCCAGGCTGGATTAGCGCCTATGGCGTATCCTAGTTCTAGTATTTTATCGATTAATTCTTTTGGGCCAGTATACCAGTGGATGTATGCATGTTTTATATCGTTCGCTATGAGTTTATCGAGTACTTCACTCCAAGTACCAGCTGCATGTATGTTAAGAACTAGATCATATTCTCGTGCTAGTCTGATAAAGTAGTCGAAGAATACTCTTTGCTTTTCAATTGTTTGCGGGACAAATTTTGTATCCAAACCTATTTCGCCAAGGCATTTCACATCATATTTTTTAATGAGTTCCTCAAGTTTCTTAAGGTCATTTATACTTGTTTCATTAACAGACCAGGGATGAACGCCTATACATGGTACAATATTACTATGTGAAGAAGATAATTCCACTGTCTTCATACTTGACGGAATATCATCGGAAACGCATACAATAGTAAACTGGTTATTATTGGCAATTCTCTTAAATGTCTCCATAGGCATTTCGTGACAGTGGCAATGGGCATCGATAAATCTCGTCATTTATCTTCAACCCCCGTTTTGTATTATCTCATCTATGCCTTTAACGAAATAAAATCTATTATGTTCCCAAATACACGTTTATCTAAACTGAATTCTTCGTTTCCCTCGAGAACAGTCTTTAAGAGTAGTTTTGAGGAAGCTATAAGGACGAGTCTTCTTTCTTTACAGATATTTTTGACGTTAATCTCTTTGTTATGCTCGGAAAATGATATACACTCCCTTGGGTTAGTCAATAGTGTGTTGATTATATCAGGATTCCTTAGTTCCTGCCAAGTGAGGAGAGATAAGATACTTTGCTCCCCCTTTAAAGCTCTTGTAAGTTCCTCGATAAACCATTTCGTATATGGTTGCATGACCTTCTCCATGAGGAGTAGGCTAGAGAAAACTAGGTCAAGAACAGGCAGATTACTAGTGTTATCCGCTCTAAGAACAGCTGCTATCGGCTCGTTAGCATAGGTGCTTGGTAACATGAGGTATTTACTGTAGGTAGGCCATTTCAGTATGTTTTTTAGTACTGATTTAATTGATTCAAGAAAATTAAGCATTTTAGTTAAGTCTTTATCTAAAGTCTTATCAATAATTAAAAACGAGTCATTATCGATAATATTTAGTCTTCCAGAGATACAATATAATGTATTTACAGGCCTGCTGGTTTCCCATCGAGTATATCTTGTTGAACCCCATGTTAGTTCTCCATGGAGATATGCATTACATACAATCCTTATATCGGCACTGGCTTCTATTTCAATGCTATATTCAAAAAGATCGCTGTCTTTATAGACAAACACAACTCTATCATTGATAATCTTGTATGGCTCAATAATGAGCTTGTTTTCATCACTTGTTTTGCACTCGAGATTATTGTTTTTCAGTATGCATGTTAGAACGAGTTTCTTTGTCACAGCTTATAAACACCTAGGTTAAGAAATGTGTAGATACCTGCTTAATAAGGATTAAATGTATATTCTAGTCTCTAGATAAACCGACTGTGGATGATGAGTTTGCCGAATACCGAATGCTTGTATGTGGTTTCTCCCGAATACTGACTCGGGGTTAAATATTATGGTTCATAAGCTTAAACTAGCAATACTAGATTATGATATGACTCTTGTTGACTCACTTTTTGATTTCTTTAATGCCATAAATAGTGCTAGAGCATACTTTGGTGCTCAACCGCTTTCTCTAAGCGAGTTTATTGATGCGTTTATGAAGGATACTCTCCAAGAATATGCAGTACCACAGAAAGCTGTTGAAGAAGATTTCTGGCGTGTATTTAGAAGAATCTATGAAACACGATATGGATACCCAGCTAAAGGTGCTCATCAACTATTGTACTTCCTGAAGACAATTGGGTGCAAGAACATTATAGTCACTGGGAGAGAATCACCTGAAGAAAAAATATGGAATGAATTAAGAAGATTCAACCTTGATTGGGGTATCGACGAAATATATACTCTTTACACGTTATGGAAACTTGAAGGAGTTGAAGAATATCTCTTCGATAAATCATGGCTTATAAAATACATACTTGATAAACATTGTGTAGAACCTTGTGAGGCAGTCATGCTTGGCGATTACTGGATTGACGCGTTAAGTAGTATGAAGGTTGGTGTACCCTTCATTGGCGTTATGCTATATCCTTTGCGAAAAAGTATTCTCACAAAGAAGGGTGTAAAATATGTTGTCGAGAATCTATACGATGCAATACTAGTTTTAAAGGAAATAAAATGTTAGAAAGGACGCGTTGAAGAACTTTTACTAGAAGTTTGTCACAGAGATTGCTATTCTAGAATCCTATTATCATATAGCGTCCATCACTATTTATTGTTATTATACCATTGCTCATCAGTGTTATCAGTGCCTTTCTTATCTTGTCTTCGCTTGCCAGTCCTGATAGTATTGTATGGATTTCACGTAGATTCATAGGCTTTTCTTTTAATAAGTCGAGAATTATCTCAATAAGTTCATCCTCATTTGGAGCAGTCATTAGTACTACATCGTCGTCCTCATATAGTTTCCTAAGCTTAATCTTGTTGATGAAGTATCTTACTTCTTCTTCGGTTAAACCTATGTTTCCACTAGGCATGCTCATGATTACTAACCTCCGAAACAAGGATCGTTTTTCTAACAATATATTGGTTAGAGAGGGGATATTCTTTTCGCTTAATCACAGTAAAATAGTTTTTATTAGTAGCATGGTAAGCACAGATAGCTTGTACATGCTATTGAAACATATTAGTGGTTTTAAACAAAAATAGTGACATGATTATTAGGTGTCTACATCATATGACAGGTAAAGCAGCTGTCTTAATGTACTATGGACCTTCAAATAAGTACTCGGTAAATGCGTTGGTAGCAGTACTTGATCTTCTTGATGAAATCGATG
Organism: Desulfurococcaceae archaeon MEX13E-LK6-19; assembly: GCA_029637525.1. Taxonomy (NCBI): domain Archaea; kingdom Thermoproteati; phylum Thermoproteota; class Thermoprotei; order Desulfurococcales; family Desulfurococcaceae; species Desulfurococcaceae archaeon MEX13E-LK6-19. Next base: position 53,838 of record CP072660.1, on the reverse strand, counting down.
TATACCTTGTTGAAGACTATGTGAAAACTCCTTTCTTAGCTAGATCGCTACTAAACAAGTACAATACAGTTATTATTGGAATGAGCTTCAATACACTTATGCTCACCGACAAGAAGTTCTTGGACACAATTTTCTTGCTTAATAAAAACAAGTCACGTAATATAATCACTATTGCTGGTGGACCACATCCGTCAGGGGATCCAATAGGTAGTATTGAGTCTCTAAAATTCGATTATGTTATTATCGGTGAAGGTGAAAGAAGTCTCCCCAAACTTGTTGAAGAACTTACGGAAAAAGGAGATCCATACAATGTTGAAGGAGTATTTGCCAAAGATGACAGTGGCAAATTTGTTTTCAAGAAGCGTCCACGTATAATAGACCTTGATGAATATCACCCATTTCCATTTTGGAGGTATTTGTTTGGAGCAATAGAAATAACAAGAGGATGCCCTATTGGATGTAAGTATTGTCAAGTAACATATATGCATGGACCAATATTGAGGCATCGGAGTATAGAGAACATACTCTACTACCTTGATATAATGGGTAGGCATGAACTTAAGGATTGGAGATTCATCACGCCAAACAGTCTTTGTTATGGAATGAGGGGTTATGAGAGAGAACCAAGACTTGAAATTATAGAAGAACTACTGGATAAAATGTCGTTGTTGTCAAGGAAATACAATGGTAGAATTTTCTATGGAACTTTTCCAAGTGAAGTGAGGCCAGAACATTTAACACATGAAGCAGCAAAGGTTCTCAGAAAATATGTGTCAAATAAAAACATTATAATTGGTGCACAAAGCGGTAGCAATAGAGTCCTTAAGTATATTGGGCGTAAACACACCATAGAGGATGTCTATGAAGCTGTTGAAGCAGCGATAAAAAATGGTTTCACTCCTGATGTAGACTATATTATTGGTCTTCCTGGAGAACAAAAGGAAGACCTTGAAGAAACTCTTGTCTCCATAAAGAAAATAACTAGCATGGGCGGACGTGTACATCTGCATGTATTCCTCCCGCTTCCCGGAACACCGTTCTCTATGGCGCCTCCAGGAAGGATACCAGACTGGTTTAAAAAAGAAGTCTATAAACTCCTTGGTAAAGGAAAACTCTATGGGCAGTGGAAGATGCAAGAAGAACTTGCTGAAAAAATACATGAATTGAGAATAAAGGGTATAATAATGCCACATAAAAAATATATTCTTCAAGCCAAGTAATATGAGATCGGTGGTTTTTGATATGGAGGACAGTAAGCTAAAAGCAATATATAATAGCGTTCAAGAGACTTCCAAGGGTATTGTAATACAGGTATTCGTAAAACCTGAATCGAGTAAAGAAGAACTCAGAGTTGAAGGTGGAGAATTGGTATACTACACTACAGAACCCCCTCTACAAGGTAGAGCAAATGCAGCTCTCATAAAATTCTTTGCAAAAACTCTAGGGCTCCCGATAACAAAGATAGATATCGTTTATGGTGTTAGGGATAGGCTGAAGAAAATACTTGTTAAGGATATTAAGTTAGATGAAGTTGTCGAGAAAATTAGTGAAGCTGTTACTGAAGATAAGTAGGATTCTTTCCCACGGTAATAAAACTACTCAACAAAACCAGCAATGATTTAGTTTCTTTCCTATAACTTATAGTTATGAAGCTAGTCGTGTAATGTTTTATAGACATGGAGGTGATGGGTTTTTACATATACGGATACACGCTCTCTTGTAGAGTACATAGATAAGCTCATACCAGTAGCTTATGATTACATTAGAGAATATGTACATAAAACACCTGTTGTGACCATAGCTAGTTTATCTGATATTGTTGGAAAAACTGTTTATTTGAAGCTTGAGAACTTCCAGAAGACGGGAGCTTATAAAGCAAGAGGTGCAACGTTCAAGGTAATGAAGCTTCTTGAAGAAAAATCCGTGGAAGGTGTTGTAGCGGCTTCTTCAGGTAATCATGCACAAGGTGTAGCCTATGCAGCCATGGTGAACAAGATAAAAGCAGTAATCGTAATGCCTGAAACAGCGTCTCCAACGAAAGTGATGGCTACGAAAAGCTATGGTGCAGAAGTAGTATTGTATGGTACGATATACGATGATGCTTACTTGAAGGCACTTGAAATTGCTGAGAAAAGAGGTTATGAGTTTATCCATCCATTCGACGACCCCGTGATAATAGCTGGTCAAGGAACAATAGGTATTGAGATTCTAGAGCAAATACCTGACGTCAAAGAAGTACTTGTGCCAATTGGCGGTGGAGGACTTATATCGGGGATAGCCATAGCGATCAAGAAACGCAGACCCGATGTAAGAATTATTGGTGTGGAGCCAGTGAATGCTGCTGCCATGAAGTACTACATTGAGGGACGCATCAGTGAATACAAGCCACAAATGAGTATCGCCGATGCAGTAGTGGTGAAGAAGCCAGGTAATTATACAAGCAAAATAGTTAAGGAACTCGTCGACGAGATAATTCTTGTCGATGAAGAAGATATATCGCGTGCAGTATTCTTCCTCTTGGAACGAGGTAAAATAATAGCAGAAGGGGCTGGTGCATTACCCGTAGCAGCTCTTCTCTCAAAGAAGTATGTTCCACGTGGTGAACCCGTTGCATGTGTTATTAGTGGAGGAAATATTGACCCAACATTATTATCGAGAATAATAGTTCATGAACTTGCTAGAGATAAGCGATTAGTCACGATAAAAGGTGTCGTAGACGATAAACCCGGGGTCTTAAGAGACATTATTGGTGTGCTAGCTAAATACAAACTCAATATAGTTGATGTAATACATGACAGAGCCTCACCTATGTTGTTGCCGACTAAAGCATCATTGACACTAATATTTGAAGCAGCATCCTATGAACTCGTCGAGAAAGCATTAAGTGAATTAAAGAAACAAGGATACGTATTCAATATAAAAACAATATAAAGCTACTTTAATAAATCAAGAATCTCAACAAGGTTCTCAATAACATAGTCAGCGTAATCACAAGCCTCATCGCAAGGTTTTACAGCAATAGATAAACCGACTTTTTTAAACACTGGTATATCCCATTTACTATCACCGACATATACCACGTCCTTCATATCTAAACCGAGTCCTCGAACTATTTTTTCGATCAGGAAAGGTTTTTCCTTCAGGGGAACCCATGCTTTTCCGCCAGGTATAACATACCCATTTTCATCGTAGACAAGCTCATTATATAGGCATATATCTGCTCCAAGAACACTGCAAACCTTCTTTACAACATAATCAACACCACTACTAACAACAGCTAGGAGGTATCCACGTTGTTTTAGTAACTTGCCGATGAAGAATACTTCGTCGCGAAGCTTTATTGTATCTAATGCTTTCTCTATGTCCTTTCTATGTATAGGAGCTTTCCATGAATTAATCATTAACGCGATATCTATCTTCATCCAATCAAGATAGCTTATCTTGTCTTCGGCGTATAGTTTAGCAAAATAACTATTATCAAAACTCTTAAAGTATTCGTGGAGAATAAGCCAACTACTATTATCAATAGTCAAAACTCCATCACAATCAAAGAACACTATCTTCTTGGCTGTAAACACATGGAACCCCTCGTTCTACTTTTACTTTTCTTTCCCTTCAATAATACTAGCTATTTTGCGTATAATCTCGAATATTGTATCTTTTTTGTCAAGTGGGATCTTAAGAATGGTAGTGATCTCGATGTTATAGTTATGAGGGGTCTTTGTAAGCAAAGCTCTCACATTCTTATACTCAATAATAATGCCCTTGTCTGTCTCATTGATCTTAGCTCCAACGAGCATCCGGGCTATTTCTTGAAGTAATGTGTCTTCTTCAGGTTTCCTCACGACGCCCTTCTCTAATGATTGTATTCTTTCCTGGGCAGCAGCAACAACATCAGGTAAATCTCTGTATTTTTCTATAATAGTGTTCAGTATCTCTAGTACTAGATCAGACGCATTGGCTGATTTTAGAGCGCTAATAACCAAATCAAAATCCCTGCTTCTGAGATACTTCGCTAGATTACCAGGGTTTCCTCCAAATGAGCTGAATCCATACTTATCTTCCGCTAATGCTATAAGTTTCCTTACTTCATCGACAATAGTCACTAATGCTTTTCGCTCTCTACTATATCTTGCCAGCAATGGGTTAACGATGTGTCTCAGGAAATCTGGTCTCTCAATCACGGTCATGATACCACTCTCGAATTAACCTACGCGTCACGTTAATCTAGAGAACAAAATAAACCAAGATACTTAATAACCTCTCTATACAATAACCTATCTTGTTCAGAAGAACGTATTATTCGGAACGGGATGTAGTTGTGGCGAGGCATAGGAAAAGAAAACATTCTTGGAACCCTTATACTAGTGAAATCCAGAGACTAAGTATTTATCCAAGAATACAAGCGCCTAGAGACGATGATAAACCAAAAGTCGGCGATATAGTTGAGGTCATAGTATCCGACATGGATAGTAAAGGACGAGGTATTGCTAGCTATAGAGGATACAAAATAATAGTGTACAATGCTGGAGTAGGATCAAAGGTAAAAGCTAGAATAACAAAGATAGCAGGCGATTCCATCTATGCAGAAGTGATTAGCACAATAAGTGAGAGCAGTGTTGAATATTAGCATTAGAAACACAAGGTTCAATAAATTGTGCCAGGGTATACATATTGTCTGTTGAAACTAGCAATCTAGCGCAGATGATAAGACTTCTTCGTCGAAGCGGTGTAAGTAATAGTGTATTGAAGAAACTCTTAGATGAAAAAACTATCAACGATAGCATGCAAGCGGTAAGAATAATTGACATAATTAGAAAACAGCCAGAAACAACGATAATATATGAAGATGAAGAAGGCGGTTTCAACACCGAGCCCGCATATGCAGTAGTGCTGTTATACAAAGACATAGTGTTATCTTACTTTTCATCACCTACACACGGTTTCCTTAGAATAAAGAACATTAATGATATTGATAGGGAGGTAAGCTACCTAAAAGCTTTACTAAAGGAATACAGTGCCAGCACCTAGTTATGTTATGGGTAACGGATGCTACTATCCACTAAATAATTTATTTTTCTCCTACAATAGTCGATGACGGGGCTTTTTATTTTTGGTGAGTAGAAGGAAACATTTTTGTATAAGAAATAGGTGTTTCTCCATAGAGAACTCATAAAGTCATCTAGCAGTATTTGGTGAAGATTCTTGGTTGACAAAGAAGTTGGAGAGTGTATTAAGAGAGTTGAAGAATATTCAAAGAAAGTAGAGATTCCCTACCCATATCTAGAATCTAATGAAATGAAGTATGTGAACCTAGACAGAGTTGCTGATATAATCAAGGAGAATACGCCGGAAATAAAATGGGATAGAGAAGTCCGTGTAGCTGGAAGAATCATGGCTGTTAGAATTCATGGCGGGCTCTCATTCGCGGATCTTTACGACGAGGGCTATAGGATCCAGTTGTATGTTGCCAAGAACATTGTTGGTGAAGAAAAATATGCATGGTTTACAGAAAATGTGAGACGTGGCGATATACTATGGGTTAAAGGAGTTCTTATAAAGACCAAGCGCGGTGAATTGTCAATCAAAGTTAGTGATTACAGGATGCTTGTCAAGTGTATGGTTCCGCTACAACATACATGGATAGGTATAGAGGACCCCGAGCTCCGTTATAGAAAACGCTACTTAGATTTTGTCTTGAATAAAGAAAGTTACGAGAGGATAAAAGCGCGTTTTAACTTGATAAAGGAGATAAGACTATGGATGTATGAAAAGGGATTCTATGAAGCTGATACACCGATTCTTCAACCAGTATATGGTGGTGCGGCAGCTAAACCCTTCAAAACGTATGTTAACGCGCTTGATGAGGAATGGTTCCTAAGAATAGCTCCAGAATTGTACCTCAAGAGACTTCTTGTAGGAGGATACAATAAGGTATTCGAGATCGCTAAGGTATTTAGAAACGAAGACATTGATGTAACTCATCACCCGGAATTTACTATGATGGAAGCTTACATAGCGTATGCTGACTACAATGATATGATGGAGCTTGCCGAAAAACTACTGGGCGATTTAGTTGTAAAAATGACTGGAGGATACACCATAAGATATCCAGTTGATATAGAGCGTGTTGGCACATGGTATATTAGCCAGCTTGATGATGATGTATTGAAAGAAGCGCTTGAATACACTATACATACTTATACTAAAGGAAAGAGACAAGTAACAATAAGCAAAACAGCGCTAAAAGAGTTTAAGAAAGATCCTGTGAAGTATCTTGTAAAGAAAATAGGTGAACCAAGACTCATGCTTGAAATAAACTTGAAACCCCCTTACCCGAGATACAAGCTGCTCGATCTATTGAGAGAACATGTGGGTATAGACCCTGACACGATCTCTGATGAAGAAATAAAGAAACTTCTTGAAGAGAAAAAGATCATTATAAAGGGAGGCTATAACAGAGACATAGCATTAGTAAAGCTATTCGAGCACTATGTTGAGAAGAAACTTGTTCAACCAACATTTGTAATCGATTACCCAAAGGGTTCTAGCCCATTAGCTAAGCCGCATAGGAAAGACCCAAGACTTGTCGAGAGATTTGAGCTCTTTATAGCAGGGCTAGAAGTTGCTAATGGGTATACTGAGCAGAACAACGCTCTTGAACAATATCTAGCATTCAAAGAACAGGAACTTAGGAGAAAACTTGGAGACGAAGAAGCACATGAGCCAGACTATGATTTCGTTGAGGCCTTATGTGTTGGTATGCCTCCGGCAGGAGGTATAGGTATAGGGATCGATAGGCTGGTGATGTTGTTTACAGGCGCTACAAGCATAAAAGAGGTCATACCATTCCCCATGGTTAAGAAAAAGAGTTCTTGAAGCAAGTTTTATTTTCTCTAAGACACCTAGTTTCTATCAAGTAAGTAATCATTACTAATAACTACTTAGCAGGCGATTTCTCTTGAAGGAAATAGTATTTTCCAAAATGTCCTGGAGCCTCATAAGAGATCCGATTTATAATTACATAGATTTTAATAAAGATATAGAGAAACCAATAATTGACTCTACTCCTGTTCAGAGACTCCGTTGGCTTCGACAACTACAATTGGCTAACATGGTTTACCCTGGTGCTGATCATACAAGGTTCCAGCATAGTGTAGGAGTAATGCATCTAGCTGGCTTATTTGCTGAAAAACTTGCAAGAGAATACAAGGAGTTAGTTGGGGATCTTGAAGGTTATAGTATTGACGCACTTGTTGAAATAGCTAGAATCACGGGATTGCTCCATGATGTAGGCCATGGTCCTTTCAGTCATGCTTTTGAAGAAGCTATTTATTGGAGTAAGAAACTGCCAATACCAAATCACGAGGAAGCTGGAATATACATTGTGAAGTATAGTGAAATAGCTAAAGTACTTGAGGAATATGGTATTCTTGATCCTGTACTCGAGATCCTATCAAGTAAGAAACCTGGTTCACGCGTCTTGTCATTGATAAGAAATACTGTTAAGGAGTGGGTTTACCCAGCCGATATAATGGATTTCTTGCTGAGAGATAGCTATTACGCTGGTACTAGGGAGTACGGTATAGTTGATTACGCTAGACTGATAAAACTCAGTCATGTAAATCCCGAGGATCCATCAAGTATTTCTCTAGAAGAAAAAGCTCTAGGTGCATTAGCGGGGTATCTGCGTAACAGAATTTCTATGTTCGAAAACGTGTACATACACCCAGTTTCCTCGATATTCAGCCATACGGTTGTCCTTATGATGCGCAGGGACGATGAGCTAACTAACTATTACAGTGAAGCAATAGAGAAGCTCAGCGAAGGAGAGATAAAACCATATCTTGAGCTAACTGATTACCAAGCTCTTGTACACGCTAAAATGACTGCTGAAGAACATAAAGATGAAGAACTACGGATACTTGCTGAAAGCGCGTTCTCTAGAAAGCTATTATGGAAGCTCTTGTATGAACAGAAAATACTTGTTGAACCACGTGAACTAGCTGGACTGACAGGTTCACTTATTCTGAAGAAGAGCAAAGAGATACTAAAAGAGCTTAGCAAGAATCTTCACGACAGATTGCTTGACTCAATTCTTTCAAGTGATGCAAGCAACTTCTGGGTCTCAATAAATACTCTCAAGCCGATACCACCTGTACCCGGCGGTACTATACAGTTGTGCCGTGTAACAGATGGTAAGGTAGTAAATACTGTAAAAATGAGTATACCTGAGTTCCTTGATCGTGAGGGAATAAAGCTTAGGCTTATAATAAGAGTCTATGCACCAAGAACCATTGTAAAAGAGGAAGAGAAACTGAAAACAGCAGAGAAAATAGCTAAAGAGACTTTAATGGAGTTTATAACGCCAACAGGGCTTTTCACGGGCATAACTATGTAAGTGGAAAATATTCTTCAACTCTCTCTGGAGTAATATTTTTAGAAAAGGTGTTGGTTGGGTGGATTGGATGTCTCAGATAAAATTCTATGTTATTGATGTCCCTATACCTGAGAAGAGTAACGTGATCATAGGTAGAAGCCATTTCATAAAAACAGTGGAGGATCTCTACGAGGCACTTGTTACAAGTGTTCCAGGAATAAAGTTCGGGTTTGCATTCAATGAGGCTAGTGGCGATAGATTGGTTAGATGGGATGGTAATGATGAAGAGCTTGTCAAAACGGCTATTGAAGTTGCGAAGAATATTGGTGCAGGACATATATTTGTCCTATACATTAGGAATGCATGGCCAATAAATATACTAAACACATTAAAGCATGTACAAGAAGTAGTAGAATTGTATGTAGCCACAGCTAACCCTGTTCAGGTAATTGTAGCTGAAACAAATCAGGGAAGAGCTATCATTGGAGTAGTCGACGGGTATACTCCTGTTGGCGTTGAGGGTGATGAAGACAAGAAGAAGAGATATGAGTTCTTGAGAAAGATAGGTTACAAGAAATAGCCTGATCCTTCTTTTTGACTATTACGATTATACAGTGATCAATAATCTAAAAAGTTTTTAGAACTCTAAACAGTGTCCATACTTCTAAACAGTTTATAAACTCTGTTAACACTAGTAGAGGCTAGTTCTCTCCCAGACCGGTATGATCGCTGTGGAGGGATAGTTGTTGAAGCAACGCATGGTACTCGTCGGCAAAAAGGGTAGAAGTAATGTTGTCGAATACAATGTAGAGAAAGGGAGTATAGACCTCGATATTGTTATAAAAGAAGATGACGGACTTGCTTGGGTTGACGGTAACAAAATAATCATTAACGCCAGATGGCTTACCAATCACCCTCCGGATCTAGATGAAATTATTGAAGAGATCAATAGGTCTACTATACATGAGATTATAGAGCATTACTATGGTCTAGGACATAGAGCAGCAGTTATAGCAGAATCACTAGTATTCGGTTCTCCATGGTATACTGGCAATACAAAATGGCTTAATTATTCTCTTAAAGACTAGATTAATTAGATTCCTATCTTATTCTATCTCTCGGGCAAAGAAGTGGCGCTGGAGGAAAAACAGTACAGTATGGTGTAAACTACTATGCCTAAAGTATTTGCCAGAACAATAGTATTCAAACCTATGGTGTATAAAAGCAATGGTGTAGAACTTACCGTATATGATGGCGAGGAGATTTCGTGGCGTGAAATAGAGATCAATGAGACTGATAGAGACAAACTCATAGACAAGATGATTATTGAAGCAAGCACCATGGCTTATCAAAACAAGGTTGATGAAGGATATTCTTTCATATGGATGGAGATCCCTGGTATAGAAGTTATTGAAGGAGAAGGCGATTACAGTAAGGCAGAGACAATATTTTATCCAAAACCAGTTCAAGCCCACAAGATAGTGTTTTATAAATCCAATGGCGACAAAGTTGTTCCAGTTAAAGAAATTGTTATCGAGAGAGGCAAATACATTTATGATGGATACATAACTGTGAATAACCTTGATTTTGACTTAATAGAAATACATACAAGCAATGGAACAAGGTTACTCCTAAAAGAAGAACTCAAAATACCTTCATTAAGTAAAGTAGCTACAACGACAGAGACACAAAAGAAAGCAAAGAGAAAAAGAAAGAAGAAAAGAAAGACATCAACTAAAACAAAAAAGGCTGAGAAGAAGAGTAAAAAGAAAACAACCAAGAGAAAACGAAAGAAGAGAAAGAAGAAAAGCAAAAGCAAGTAGTTCACAAATTACTATACTACTATTAGAAGCATGAATAAGATCCTATTTCGCTTTGCATTCTTGCTGGGTAAAGATTCTCGGGAAAACACTTTAATTCATCTCTTCCTTATTTAACCTTAGAGTTTATGTATAATTAGAGAAAGGGTGTTGTACATGACTGTAACCCCTATTCATTTAAGGGACGCTAAACCCGAGGATATTGCTGACAACGTGATTGCTGTTGGTGATCCTGGTAGAGTAGAACTATTATCAGGTCTTCTTGAGGATTCTCGTGTTGTGAATAAGCATAGAGGATTTCTTGTAGTAACAGGGTATTACAAGGATTCTAGAGTAACGTTGGCTACACACGGTATTGGAGGGGCTTCTTCTGCGATAGTATTTGAAGAACTTAGAATGCTTGGTGCAAAAAGAATTGTTAGACTGGGCACAGCAGGAGGACTTGTCAAAGAGCTGGGTGTAGGATCTATTGTTGTTGCTTCTGGAGCCGGCTATTTATGTAATGGAGCAGCTCTTGGCCTTTATTCTCTAAATCACTGCCTAGCAACAGCGCCTGATCCAGTGTTGACAGCTAAGATCATAGAGAAGATGAAGGCTAATAACATAGAATACCATGTGGCACCAGTATTTAGTAGTGACTCATTCTATGCCGAAGACCCTAAGCTCGCGGAGAAACTAAGTTCAGTGGGATTCAAAGCAATTGAAATGGAGTGTGCTACACTCTTTGCTCTAGGGTGGATGAGAGGATTCTTTACAGCTGCAGTACTTGTAATAAGTGACAACCTTGTTGAAGAAAAGAAAGTGTTCTTGACTACTATGGAGTTGCGTGATAAATTCGAGAAAGTAGCTAGGATCGTCATGGACGTCTTTAGTGAACTGAAGTAGGTGTGGGCTACCAGAGATTTTTTATCACAAACTTGTCTTCATAATGTTACTAGACTGGTATACAGGATGAGATTATGTTTGATATAAGAATATATAACACGTTGACGAGAAGCCTAGAGTTATTCGAGCCGTTTGAAGAGAATTACGTTAGAATGTACGTGTGTGGTCCAACAGTTTATGATTACAGTCATCTCGGCCATGGCAGAGCTTATGTCATGTTTGATGCAATCAAGAGATATCTTGTGCTCCGTGGATACCATGTATTCCATATAACGAACATAACTGACATTGATGATAAGATCATTAGGAGAGCTAATGAGGAAGGAAGGTCATGGAGTGATGTGGCTGAAGAATTCACTAAAGATTATCTCGATGTTCTCGAGAAACTTAATATCAAGGTTGACTTGCATCCACGTGTGAGCGAGCATATCAAGGACATTATCGAGTTTATTCAGATCCTTATAGATAAGGGCTATGCGTATGTAGCGCCTAGTGGGAGCGTCTATTTTGATGTCGATAAGTACCCAGACTATGGTGCTCTAAGTAATAGACGAGACAAGGAGTTGTGGAGCCAGGAACAGGAGTTTGTTAGCGAGAAAAAGAACCCCTATGACTTTGCTCTGTGGAAAGCAGCCAAACCAGGCGAGCCATGGTGGGAGTCTCCATGGGGCAAGGGGAGGCCTGGATGGCATATAGAGTGTAGCGTTATGAGTACAAGGTATCTCGGTAAACAGTTCGATATCCATGGTGGTGGAACAGACCTGATTTTCCCACACCACGAGAACGAGCGTGCCCAAAGCGAAGCAGCACTAGGGGTCAAACCGTGGGTTAAGTACTGGGTTCACGTGGGTATGCTTACGATCCGTGGAGATAAAATGAGTAAGAGTCTAGGGAACATTATACCTCTCCGTGAAGCATTCAAAAAGTGGAAGCCAGAGGCAATAAGACTATGGTATCTCGGTAGCCACTATAGGAAACCACAAGACTTCACAGAAGAAGCAGTAGAGCAAGCCAGCAAGTTCTACGAGAGACTAGTCTCCACAATAAACCTTTTGAACAAGCTAGTACGTGAAGCAGAGAGTCCCCATAGACTTGAAGACAAGGAACTGGAGATACTAGAGAAACTCTTGGGTACATGGAGGAAATTCCACCAAGCCCTAAGCAACGACTTCAACACAGCCGAGGCGTTGGCGGCAGTACACGAGCTAACAAACATAGTGTTCAAAGACATACAGTACAACCCCAAGTATACACTGGTCTGGAAAGCCTATCAGCTCCTCAGAGAATACAATACAGTACTAGGAGTCCTAGACAAGTATTTCGAGAAACCAGCAGAAGAACTACGAACGCTAGTAGACGAGATCTTAGAAGTAATAGTCGAAGTAAGGAAAGAGCTCAGGAAACGAAAAGAATACGAGTTAGCAGACAAGATCAGGAGCGAGTTAGAAAAAAGAGGAATCCGTCTACTAGATAAAGGATTGGAAACAACATGGATAATACAAAGATGAACTTTATGACCGTTAACTAGTTTTTAATCGAATAAAAACACTTTCTAATTAAGGCAAACAACAAATAGTATTCCTTGGTGTATATATTCTTAGGGAACATGGTTTGCAGAGCATTACTGTGCCCAAGTATTCACCTCCTTTACTTGTAGCCATAGTACTCATCGTAACTATAGTAGTTCTTCCATTGGTTCCGTCACCTGTGACACTGATACATGTCTACATACCAAAAACAAGATACAGTCCTGGAGAAATTATGCCTGTATACATAGTAAACCCGACACCTTACACGCTATGGCATCCATTAGAATACACTATTGAGAAATACGAAGACCACGAGTGGAAGAGATACAATGTAATAGGATGCTATTGTATCGAAAGAATAACACCATTCTCAACCTATAAGAAATTCGATATAAGAATAAAAGAAGACATGGCACCTGGGCTCTATAGAGTAAAAACAATAGTAATAATAGAAACACCACAAGGAAAAAGAAAAATTACGCTGACAACATACTTCCAAGTAACAAGATAAACAATGGAAGCCATTTGTTTACATAATGGTTTAAACTTAATGTTTTGCAGAGTAATCGATGAATGTTCTTGAGGTACTTGAAACCATAGAAATAAAACATTTCGGCAAGGTCTCTATCCAGACATTAAGGATGATTGAAGTTTTACATGTGTTCTTGTTTCTCTAGTAGTGCATAGAAGAACCCTATTGTCTTGTGTTTATGTGGCCATGCACGCATTGTTCCTGGTAGGAACCCTGGGCTATAGGGCTTATTTAGTGGTACTAGTTTAGCGTCTTTATGCTCGTTCAAGAATTTCTCTATAATATTCTCGTTTTCCTCCCGCAATAGACTGCATGTACAATAGAGTAGTCTCCCACCTGGCTTCAGTAGCTTCCATCCCGCCTCTAGGAGCTCGTATTGTAGTCTAGAGAACTCTTCTACCCCCTCGGGTCTAATCCTCCACCGTAGATCAGGGTTCTTCATGATGGTTCCATCACTTGTACATGGAGCGTCGAGAAGTACCTTGTCGGCTACTTCCTTGCCCAAGATCTCTGGTGCTTCTCGAGCATCAATCTTATGTATCTCCACGATTGTTATACCTGTTCTTTCCAAGAGGTCTCTCATCCTCTTTATCCTAAGATCGTCTATATCGAAAGCATGTATAATCCCCTTGTTCCTCATAAGCTCTGCCATGTGTTCCGTCTTGCCTCCAGGTGCAGCAGCTAGATCGACAACGTATTCTCCTGGTTTCGGGTCAAGTATTATCGAGGCAACAGCTGCAGCTTCCTCCTGTATAATTATGTGTCCCTTCCGCCATAACCTGGATTTCTCGAAGTCATAGGGGCCTGGGAACCTGAGGACAGTTTCTACGACACTACTTTGTTCAACCCACTCTACATCTCGTGTAAGCTCCTCTATAACCTTCATAACATTGGTCTTCAATGTATTAACCCTAACACTGATGGGAAGAGGTTTATCAAAGGCACTAAAGATCTTCTTTGCCTCTTCTTCTCCAACAAGCTCAATGATCTTTTCGATATACCATCTTGGAAGCATATACTTGAACTCATATTCTTCTGTTTTATCAATGGGTTTGAACTCATAGTTCTCAATACTATCAAGAACTTTGTAGTAGAACATACCTATATACGGATGGCTTTTTCGACCAATAAACTCTGCTATACTTTTCTTCAATAACCGGCGGGTGCCATCGGTCGGTTTCCTGTAGACAAGAATCTCTGTAGCTAACCGTAAAGCAGCGCGGAGCCAAGGATCAAGCACGTATACGGGTTTGACTCCTGTCACATCCTCAATAATCTTGTCTAACACACCCATCTTCTTCATAACAGCGTAGAATATAGCTGTAAGCATTGGTTCGCAAGCATGGCTTGTGACTCCGTATTTTTTGAAGGCTTCTCTCTTAGCATGCTGGCTTGGTTTTATTCGTTCACTCCACCTAATAGCCTCTACCAGTGCAAACAACATTTCCTTGCTAAGTTTTACTCTGGGTTTATCGTTTTTACCAGGCATATTGTACACACTATATTATCCTCTATGGTAGAAACTCCTGTGTAATCTGATTAATAACCGTTAAAAACGATCTCTATAATCCTCATATGAGTACCGATATTAGATGAGCTAGAAAAGCAGCAAAATAAGCAACAACCATCATCAAAGCGATCGTGATCAATGTTGTTTTCATACTACGGCTTTCAAAATATATTACAGCTATTGTTGCTAGACATGGAACATAAAGTATGCTGAATATTGTTAAGGATACTATTTGTGCATCACTGAGACCGAGTTTTATTAGCGCAGTCGTAGCGGTATTGGCATCTGTAAGGAGTGTCAGTGTTGATATGATTGCTTCCTTAGCGAGGAAACCTACTATAAGAGCATAAGCGATTTTCCAAGCCTGTTCTCCAGTAAATCCTAGTGGATAGAGTAGTGGGGCAAATAAGGCGGCAATTTTTGCTCCAATACTTTCGCTAGGATCGGTGGCTGGGGTAAGTGATGGAGTATAATAGATGAGAGCCCATGAAACGAGCGTTACTATAAATATTATCGTGCCGGCTTTTTTGAGGAAATGCTTAGTGGAATCCCATGTGAGCCACCAAACTACTTTGAGTAAAGGTTTGTGTAACGGAGGGATCTCTAGTAATAGCTCTGGCTTAGCCTCCTCCTTCTCAATGCCATAGAGTATATAGCTTATGATAGAAAAGACAAGAAAGGCCGTAAAGTAAGCTAGCACCACCAGAAACAACCCTTTTGCTCCAGTCAAAGCTGAGGCGAAAGCAAGTACAACAACGAGCCTGGCTTGACAGGGTATAAATGGAGTGATCATTATGAGTCTTAGTCTTTCACGGAAATTAGGTGTAGCTCTTGTAGCCATGATGCCCGGTACATTGCAGCCTAGGCTAAGCGTTACAGGAAAAACAGCATGACCCGACAATCCTATTTTCTGGAATAACATATGTAAGCTCATAGCTATTCTTGGAGCAAAACCAGTGTCCTCGAGTATTGCCAGGAATAGTGATACAAGGAATATTAGAGGCAGGAAAACCAAGACAGCCCCGATACCACCTATAATACCATCAAGTACTAGGCTTTGAAACCAATCAGGATACTCCTTAATCAATGGTTCTACTGCATTAGAGATCCATTCGAACAAAGACTCCATAAGCCCTCCTAGACTATGTGCTTCAATAGCTTCAGCTAAGTCACTTTGATGAACTGCTTCAAGAAGTAATGTCAATGGAAACCCGGTGTTCAATATAAATACTATCATGAAAACGAAGAGTAGTAGAGTAATAGATGTTATAGGTCCTAGAATTGGGTGTGCAAACAGTCTATCAATACGCTCGCTATACTTTGACTCCTTAACTTCTACTCTAACTATGGCGTCTCTGAGTATGCCTAACAGATAATCGTATCTTATTCTTGAGAAAACTTCTTCGGGTCTACTCCTGAATATCCTCTCTATCTCTCTCCTAAGAAGCAATACTTTATCCACGATATCTTTGTAGCCTCTTTTTTCAAGTCTCCTAATAAGATCTCTATCTCCTTCAAGCAACTTTACGGCAAGCCAGCGTGATGGAAAATCTTCCACAAGGCTTGTTCTTGAAACAAGTTTCTCAGCCTCCTTAACAAAAGGCTCGAGACCTCCATAGTTTATTCTTAAAGGCTTTTTCCTACACCCCTTACCATGGGCTACATCGATTATTTTGTCGAGTAGTTCGTCTATACCTACTCCGCTGGCTGCTGAAACAGGTACAACAGGTACACCAAGCCTCTTTTCAATAATACCATAGTTTATGTGAATACCATGTACATGTGTTAGATCACTTTTAGTGAATACAATTATTACCTTAGGAAAGATCTCTAAGGCCTCCAAAGCCAGATACATTGTTCTCTCAGGAATAGTACTATCAACTAAGACGAGTAGTACGTCAGGTCTTTCACCAAGAATATAGTTTCTGGCAATAACTTCTTCTAGAGACGAGGCAGAGAAACCATAGATCCCAGGAAGATCGATGAAATGTAGTTTATATCCCTTATATTCACGCCAACCTTCATGTCTTTCTACAGTAACACCGGGCCAATTAGCGACGATAACGCGTTTTCCAGTAAGTATATTGAATAGTGTTGATTTACCAACATTCGGTTGCCCTGCAACGGCAACTGTAATAACTTTCTCGTTCAAAGTAAAACACCTTAGGATACCCTAAATATACTAGGCTACCCTAAAGTTTATTGTAAATAATTGATTAAAAACTTTGTCAAAATCATCAAATAGAAAGAGTATTGGTAATTGTCTTTATTGGGAATTCACTATTTCTACAAATATTCTTCGCGCAATACCTCTGCCTAAAGAAATAGTTGCACCCATTACTCTAACCAGTATTGGCCCAAAACCATTGTTCACGACTACCTCAATAGTATTACCTGGAACAAACCCCATTTGGAGAAGTCTTTGGCTCCATCGGCCTGGTGCTTGAATGTTTACTATCTTTACTTTCTTCCCTGATGGAGTTTGGTCCAATGTTAGCACGGCAGACATTTACTGTTCACCAGTGTTAGGGATACCTGAATAACCTAGTTTACCCTAATATTTTGTAGTCAACTTAATATATCTCTCCCACGATATCCAACTAGATTTTCTCAAGAACAGTAATTTCTTTCTCTCCAAGTCTCCAACCCATAGCACCAAGGATCTCCTTTAAATGACTAATGTTTTCAGTCTTTGGTATCGCTACCACGTTAGGGCGCGAGATCAGGTAGTTCAATGCCACTTGAATGGGTGTTTTATTTATTTTTCTGGCAATTTCTATTATAACAGGGTGTTTTGCAACCATAGATTTCTCTAATGGTGTATATGCTTGTAATGTAATTCCATGTTTTATAGCGTAGGGGAGAAGATCTTTTTCAACATGCTTAGCTAATACATTATAGTAAACTTGGTTTACAACGATTTCTGCTTTCCTAGTGGCATGAATAGCTTCTTCAAGCTCAAGTACATCAAAGTTACTTACACCAATATATCTTGCTAACCCTTTCTCATAAACTACTTCAAAATTCCTCACTTGTACCTCAATGGGAATATTATCGTTTGGCCAATGGATCAGAAATAAGTCAACAGTGGATAAACCAAGTCTCTTGAGGCTAGCTTTTGCTGCTTTAAGTACTTCTTCTTTTGAAATCAAGTGGTGAGGAAGCATTTTAGTTGTTATAAATACTTTTTCCTTACCAACAATATTAATAATCTTGCCTACAAACTCTTCTGCCTTACCGTTGTCGTACATCTCGGCTGTATCAATATTATCAATGCCATGTTCAATAGCGTACATGAAGACTTTGAACGCGTTCTCGTAGTTTCTTATAGCCCATGTCCCGAGACCGATAGCGGATACAGTTTCGCCTGTCCTCCCTATGGGTTTTCTATCATTATAATCAATGGGAAACTTTGTCATATAGCTTCACATGATAAGTTTTGGGAAAAGAGATTAAGAAACATACCTCTCTATATCGGTTAGTGTTTTTAATCCAGAGCCTGTTAGAACTGTAAGTACGTCTTCACCACGATCGATTAATCCATCCTCCAAGGCCTTCTTCAATCCAGCTACTACCGAAGCTGATGTAGGTTCTACTATGAAGCCCATTTTGTAGAGTTTTTTCAGGGAATTGACGATGTCTTTGTTATTTACAAGAACAATAGAACCATTCTTTTTTATGATTTCAACTATTTCGCTTAACCTTGGCGGGTTTGGAACCATTATGCCATCGGCAAGACTGGAATCTTCTCCTTTTGCTTTATGGCCATGTAAAGCCTCGTAGACGGGTTGGCAGGAATATCCTTGGACACCTATGTAGAACAAATAGTTTTTCCATAAACCCCATTCTCTAAGTCGTTCAAACCCTCTATATGTTCCTAAGAAGAGTCCTCCGGAACCTATCGGTAGAATAACTGCTGTGCCATCGAAACCTTGTTCAAAAGCTTCATAAGCTATTGTTGTATTGCCTTCGATAAACAATGGAGACCATGTATGTGCTACATAGAATGTATTCTTTTTAGTAGCTTCTTCAAGCACTTTCTCGGCAGCTTCACCACGGTTTTTTGCCTCAACTATTTGCCCGCCAAGACTTTTTATGAGAAGCTTTTTTCCACGTGGAGCAGTTTGTGGCATGTATATAATGGATTTCATTCCATATAGTCTAGAATAAGCTGTAACCGCTATGCCAGTATTACCGCTGGTATCCTCGACAACATGCTTAAATCTACGTAAATACGCGTAAGCTAAAGAGACAGCAGCACCCCGGTCTTTAAAACTCCCTGTAGGATTTAAGTAATCTAGTTTAAACCATACATTAATGCCATAGACCTTCTTTTTAATGATAGGTGTAGCTCCTTCACCAAGGGTTTTCACGGGCTTTACGGGTAAACACGAAGAATATCTCCTAACACCTGTCCCCCGAGGTTTCCATACCGGCTCATATTTTATGTCTAAAGGCGATCCGCATTTTGGGCACCGCCAGTAGTATATATGGGAAGATTCCTTGAATCCACAGTATCCACAATGCCATGTAAAGAAATCATATGCCAAAGTATGCCACCGTTATAGCCCTTACTTGATTAAATCGAGTACTTCTGGCAAATACTTTATTGATTTGATAACAAATCCTTTCTCGGAGGACCTCATATACTCTACATCGATGTTCTTGTCTATAAGTACAGCATAGAGACCTGCATTTAGTGCTCCTTCATAGTCTTCTTTAGCAGAGTCTCCTACATGTACAGCTTCTTCAGGGGACAAATCAAAGTCCCTAAGAGGCTTATAGAATGCGTCGGCTAACGGCTTGTAGCTGTTTATTTCATCTGAGTAGTATTGTTTATCAATATAATTTGCTAAACCAGTTTTTTCAAGTAACAAGCGAGTATATGCTGATGGCCAAAACATTACATTGCCAAGTGCTATAACCAAGTAGCCTTTCTTCTTGAGTTTCTTTAATGCATCCTTAGCATCATTCACGACCAATTTCTTGTCGGAGACATCGATTACTGCCCTAGCTATACCACGCTTAACAACTTCCACGTCAACACCAAGTGCTTCAGCCAGCATATCTTGGCTGAATGGTAATACTTGATCCATTGGTATCTTTTTCTCCTGTCTTAAAGCCTTAATTTTTCGTCTAACATTGTATACTGTTGCCAACGCGAGATCAAAGCTTTTTCCAGCTATAGAATCGATTCCTCTAGCTATAGCCTCCAGCATTACATCTATGTCTAGTAACGTATCCCATACATCTAGTGATACAAGTTTTATCATGTTCTCACCTAACTATCGCCCCATGAATAATCTACTTTTTAGAATCCAGGAGGAGATGATTCTGGAATAAATGGAAATCCTACTATAAGTATTGCTTCAATAAATGCTGCTGCCAGGAGTATAGTTATGGATAAGATTGCTTTCAATGCAAGGGATCCTGAGGGTTCTCTACCTATACGTGTTGCAATAGATAATGAGAGAGCATACGAATAAAGTTCTAGCGGGGCGTGTGGAGCCACTAGTATGGATAGTGCACCAATGGCTTGGCTAACACTTTTTTCCATCAGTGTGCCGATGATGAGACCATATACGAAACCTGTTAAGGACAACGCGTAACCAGCATAAGCCATTCCTATAATCGGGACAAGAGCTACAGCACTTATTTTAACATTGTTAAGGAAGATCATTGTAGCTACTTCCATGAAATTGTTTGAACTAATTATCTCTCTTGTCTGTTCTTCAAAACCCTTTAGTATTGTACTGGAATAATATGGATATGCAGCAAGACCTATGACGGCTAATGTAAGCATGTACACATATTCGAAAAACAAGACAGTCAGTGATTGTTTTAACAAACTTCTACCTCGTGATAGGTATGCTATGTAGGGGAGCATGAATCCGAAACCAAGTATCATGACTGGAAATATCCATGGTATTATGAGTATGGCTAGCGAGTATAGTCCTGTAAAGAACAATAATATCCCTAATACCAAAGCCAAGCTTTTCGTCTCACTTGGGAATTCTTGTGTGGGAATAGTAGGGGGATGAGGGTGTTTAGAATGTATGGCTTCTATATGCTTGTTATATCTCTGGATACTGCGGAAAATCCAGTAAACCATGTAGACACCGAGAGTCAAGAATAATAGAGCTATATCAAAGAGTATTGATGCCGTCGATTTTACTTTCACGCGCGTTTTCTTAAACAATGCTTTTTCTTCACTAAACCAGTGCATAGAGATGTACTTTTCAAACAAGCCTAAGAGAACAGGGTATGCCGCACCCGCAGTCAATACATTTACTATAACCGTTGTTACAGGGGACGGTATCTTTCTTCTCTCAAGACCAGTCCTAATGACACCTTGATAATCACAGTCTAATTCTTTGCACCAATTATAGACCAATATACTACTATAAAGTATGTGGTCAATGAGATTATCATATAGTTTGTAAATTGAGAACGAAGAACCTATCACATAAAGCGCATAGAAACCAAGTAAACCGAGTGTAATGGTGTCAAGGCTCTCTATTGAAGTTATACCGCTACTTATACCTTCTTGTTGAACTATATAGTATGATATTCTTGATACAGCATATATTGTAATTAGTAGTGGTATCGCGACGACTACATGGAGTCTGCTTATCTTTGTAAATTTTGTTCTTTCTAGGATGTCTTTAAACATACTCACAGCCATGTCAGCTCCAACAAGGTTTTCTCTGCAAAAATATAATAGATTCTACTAAATAAAGACATTACCTTGTATTCTACTCGTTAAGGAACAAAGCCCCTAGATAGCATGTTTACTCAGGTGGTGTTCATGGCCAAGCCTATTCTGCTTCTACATGGTGGTGCTGGAAGATGGAGAGCTACACGTGAAAGAATTCATGAAAGCCTTAAGGCAATAGCCGAAGCTAGGGATCATGGATATAGGTATATTGAGACTGGTTCTGCACTTGAAGCAGTTGTTGAAGCAGTTGCTTACATGGAGGATTCAGGAGCATTTAATGCTGGTATTGGTAGTGTCCTTAATTTTGTTGGTGAAAGGGAAATGGATGCGGGCGTTATGGATGGTGTAACGAAACGCGTTGGTGCTGTTGCTGCTGTAACTTACCCAAAGAACCCTGTTAAACTAGCAAGGCTTGTTATGGAGAAGACAGAACATGTCATATTGGCTGGTCGTGGGGCTGATTTTATTGCTGAGAAATCGGGCTTACCAAGAATAGGTCCTATACCAGAGCGTATAGTGGAGCGCTACAATGAACTCATTAAGAAGTATAAGAGTGGTGACATACCTTATTATAAGGGTAACAGAGCTTTTCTCGAAGAAATAGGATTGATGGATACTGTTGGAGCAGTTGCTGTTGACAAAGATGGGCGTTTGGCAGCTGCTGTTAGTACCGGGGGTGTATGGCTTAAACTACCAGGTAGGGTAGGCGATTCACCTATACCTGGAGCTGGCTTCTATGCTGATGAAAATGTGGCTATTGCTGCGACAGGTCTGGGCGAGGCAATAGTTAAGACCATGGCATCGTTGAGGATAGCTATTCTTGTCAGTATGGGATACAATGTTGTCAAAGCAGGCGAGCTAGTAATAGACTATGCAACCGAGACTATAGGACCCGATACAATAGGCGTTATAGCCGTAGATAAGAGAGGCAGGTACTACATAGGCTTCAATACAGAACATATGATGGTAGCTCTTAAGAGCGATAAAGAATGCTATGCGAAATTATTGTCACGTAGCGGTGTCGAGGAGTCGTTGTAAAAGATTATAGAGATTATAATAAAGGTCTTGTACAGATATAATACCAGGAGGAAATCATCATGTTTTTTAAAGAAAAGAAATGCAGGTTATGTGGAAGAAAATCAGTTCTTATATCACAAGAACTTGGTATATGTGGTAAGTGTCTGCGTGAACGACCAGAAGAAGCCCTGCCTTTAATCGATGAAGTGCATAAACGCATCAGAGTTGAAATAGGATTACCGCCAGAGCCTCCAAGAAACCCCGATGGTAGACTATGTGGTATTTGTGCAAACAACTGTAGAATACCCGTAGGAGCACGGGGCTACTGTGGTGTAATAAGGAATAATAATGGTGTTCTCGAGCCGGTGACCGGGGATTTCAATAAGGTTCCCGGGCTTGTATATCTCGACCCACATCCTACTAACTGTGTTGCAGACTGGGTTTGCCCCGGTGCTACGGGGCGTGGTTATCCAAAGTATTCTCTTTCACCACATGGGCCTGAGATGGGTTATTACAACATAGCGGTATTCTATGGTTCATGTAATTTCGATTGTTTATTCTGTCAAAACTGGGAATACCGTAGAATGGCTGTTGAGGCGAAACCACTACTCTCCACAGATGATCTTGTTAAGAGTGTTTCTCATAGAACAACATGTGTATGTTTCTTTGGAGGAGACCCAGGGCCCAATATGGTGCATGCAATTAAGTCTGTGAAAGAAATGCTTGACATGGCTGAATCATTGAAGTTACCAGTATTCAGGATCTGTTGGGAGACCAACGGTTTTATGTCGAGGAATATGCTTGATCAAGCTATTGAATATAGTCTGAGAACCGGAGGTATAATAAAAATTGATGTAAAAGCATGGACTCCAAGCATCTATAAGGCGTTGACCGGTCAAGATGGTAGAGTCGTCTTTGAGAACATTAAGAGAGTTGCTGAAAGAATTTATGAGAGACCAGAAGTTCCCTTGCTGGTTGTTAGTACACTCCTTGTACCAGGTTACGTGGATGAATATGAAGTTGAGCAAATAGCTAGGTTCTTAGCCGAATTAGATCCTAATATACCGTATAGGCTTCTTGCTTTTCATCCAGAATACAAGATGAGGGATCTGCCTACAACGAGTAAGAATCACGCCTATAAAGCCTTGGAGGCTGCTAAAAAAGCTGGTCTACGAAACATATCTATAGGGAATTGGTGGCTACTGTCAAATGCTTACTAGTCTGCAAACATGCCAATTATACCGCCTCGAATCATTGACACAGCATATACGGCGAGTATGATGGACATGATCTTGCTAAGCACGATACTTCCTCTCCGCCCCAGGAGACTCAATAGTTTATCTCCTGTCTCAAGCAAAACCCATGCTATCACTATATTTATGGCAAGACTTGTTATTGCAACAAGAAATCCCCACATATACTTTATGTAGATAACAACAGTTATCGAGCCTGGTCCCGCCAATAATGGTGTTGCAAGAGGTACTACAGCTATTTCTTCCTCGCTAACATCCTCGGCCGAGGTATGCCCGAGTAATCCTAGTACAGCATAGATGAATAATATTAGCCCGCCAGCTATTCTAAAGTCATTAATCGATGTACCCAAATACTTTAGTAAAAGATCTCCAAATATCACGAAGAACATAAGTATACCCATTGCAACTACTATACTAAGCCTTATTGTCGCTTTTCTCTTACTTACAGTCATTGTCCTAGTGAAATAATAGAAAAGAGGCGCGTTACCTATGGCATCAAGTACTACAAACAGCATCAATGTTGCTTTAATTACTTCATCTATCATTATCTCCACCCTTGTGTCAGTGTTCCTGCACGTGATACTCTGCCTCTCATAAATACCTTATGCTAACTTATTTACTCGTGGTTAAGATTATGTTCTTAGGTGAACTCTATGAGCAGCGGGCTTGAACCAGGTATAAAACATGTTATAACAAAGATTGTACGAGAAGAAGACACCGCCAAGCATGTTGGTAGTGGTGGAGTAAGTGTTCTTTCAACACCTACTATGATAGCTTGGATGGAAAATGCAGCTCTACAATTGGCCGAGAAGTATTTGCCTGAAAACCAGACCACCGTAGGAATACATGTCGATATATACCATAAAGCACCAGCTCCCATTGGGGCAAAGGTCGATATTGAAGCTGAGCTTGTTGAAGTAAAAGGGAGAAGACTGGTATTCAAAGTAAAAGCATACTCTGGGCAAATAATTATTGGTGAGGGTATTCATGAGAGATATATTGTTGATAAAGACAAGTTTAAGGAGAAAATCAAGGAAGTTTTAGAAAAAATAGAGAAGGCAACGGAAACAACATAACTCTACGTATCAGGTTAATTAGTCTGTAGAAAATCATCAGAGGAATATATTGTCTCAACTCCTACGTCGATTTTTTAATATTATCTATATTTAGGGAAAATACTATGTATAGAAAAGGTGAATAGGAGTAATGTATAAATGGATCATTAGTGAGAAATTAGCTGTATCGCCGATGCCAGCATTGGAGGAAATTCGTGAGCTAAGCAATATCTTTGATGGAGTTGTAGTTCTTATTGAGCCTCATGAGTATCCTGGAGGCGATATAAGGAATTATATCAATCTATGGAAAGACATGGGAGTAGAAGTTTACTATAGTCCTACACGAGATTTCTGGTTTCCACCGATCCTGGAACTCTACCATATAACAAAGTGGATTCACGAAAAAATAAAGGAAGGCGGAAGGGTTCTGGTACACTGTATGGGCGGGATTGGTAGAAGTGGTACGGTAGCTGCTTCATATATTATCTACAGTAGTGACATAGTTCCATGGAATGCAGTATCTCATGTAAGGAAGCATATACCGGGAGCTCTTGAAGTTCCTAGGCAGGAGAAAATAGTCTACGATTACTACTATATGCTTAAGTATATTAGTGATAGAAAGTTACTCGAAATGATAGATCGTGAAGCAGCTAAAAGAAACTATGGAGCGGGTATAAAACATGTATCAAAAGTAACACAATTATCGATTGAAATACTTACGGATATGGGTTTATTCAAGAATATAGATGACTATACTAAGAAAGCTGTTGTTATAGCATCTATCCTTCACGACATGGGTTATAGTAGTGGAGATCATGGAGAAAAATCTGTTGAAATAGCATCGAAAATACTTGGAATGACTGATCTCGATGATAAGATTATAGATCTTATATTAACGATTATTAGATGCCATCATATTAATTGGTGTAAAGAAATCAGATATGATCTGCCATTAGGAATATTGTGGATTGCCGATTACCTAGACCATGGTTTCGATAATACTGTTGATTATATTGAAGTTGATGTCGAGGATAGCGATTTAGTTCTAAAAATTCATTGTGGTATAGAGTGTAGTCATAATATTGATGAACTGAGGAAAATATTGCCTAGTATCGAAGAAATAATTGGGAAAAGAATTACTATCAAAAGATACTATGAATAATACTGTACTATCATAATTTATGTTCGCCACTGATTCTCCTCATCTCTCTAACTAGGTGATCGACTATATCCAATAGTATTTTTTCAAGAGCAAGCTCGACGGCATGAGGGGAGCCAGGAACAACTGCTACCGCGGATTCTCCAACAATAAATAATCCTGCTCTAGATATTGCCGCTCTAGGACCTATTTCGTTATATGATAATTGTCTAAATAGTTCGCCGAAACCTGGAAGTTCACGCCACGACATTTGTTTAACAACATCGATGCTTATATCCCTTGGACTAGGACCTGTCCCCCCAATGACGAGAACTACATCGCTGGTTTTGATTGACTCTATTACTGCTCTATAAATCATTTTGTAGTCATTTGGCACGATCTTTTTTGCCAAAACCTTGTATCCTTTTGACTCAATTATTTCTCGTGCTTTTTCTCCCGAAATATCCTCCTTACCTGAATAGTATATTGTATCACTTACAACGATTATCGTGAACGAAACCACGACAATTTACACCCTAGAACTCGTTTACTCAACTTAATTAAAGAAAGACAATTATTCATTCAAATAAAGGTTTTTCTAGAGGTTTAAGGTATAAAGTTTGACGTTGAAGTGGTGTACTCTATGCCTAGGTACTGGGGCAGTCTTCCAAGACTTGATGAGGCTATTGCGAGAGCCGTAAGAAGTATTGATGTTAGATTAAATGTTATGGAACAAGATCTCTGGAATAGTGTAAATAGAATTGTTGCTATGGATATAAGAGCATTAATGGATAATCCGCCTTTTGATAGAAGTGCTGTTGACGGTTTTGCAGTTAAATTTAGTGACACCATAGGCGCTAGCCCAACAAATCCTGTTAGACTTATTGTTAAAGGTAAGATTAGGCCGGGCGAATTACCTGACAGAGTAGGTGTTCTAGAACATGGGGAAGCAGTAGAAGTATACACCGGCTCGTTTATTCCTCATGGGGCTGACGCTGTTATTATGTATGAGGATGTAGTCATAGGAAATGGGTATATTGAAGTAATCAAGCCTGTTCCGCAATGGGCTAATATTTCGCGTCGTGGAGAGGACTTCAAGAAAGGAGACATCATTGTATACAAGAACACGGTTTTAAAGCCATGGCATTTAGTTGCTATAGCATCACAAGGTATGGATAAGGTTTTGGTATATGAGAAATTAAGGTTCGGCATTATTTCTATAGGAGACGAGTTGATTAAACCAGGTAGTAATATGACTTTAAGTAAAGTGTATGCTTCAACAGAGTATCTTGTGAAAACAATGCTTGACAACCTGGGGTTTATTGAAACAAAGTATTATGGTATAATCAGAGATGATATTGTCGAACTCGATAACGCTCTAAATAAGGCATTTAATGAAAATGATTGTGTTATAACTATCGCTGGAACTAGTGTTAGTAGTCAAGACATTGTCCCTGATTATATTGAATCCCATGGATACTGGGTTGTCAGAGGAATAGCAATTAGGCCCGGTAGAACCACGAGCCTAGCTATCGTAAACAATAAACCCCTGTTTCTCTTAAGTGGAAACCCTGTTGCAGCTTGGGTAGGGATTGAGGCTTTTATTAAACCGGTAATAGCTGGTGTTCTTAAAATAGAATTGGATCCAAAACCTGTAGTCAAAGCCATTCTAAAGAGGAGAGTCACAAACCAGACAGGCTTCCGTAGTTTTGTCCGTGTCTTCTTAGAAAAGACAAGCCAGGGACTCATGGCCGAACCCTACATGATTCATGGAAGTAGTATCATATCAAGTCTCCTAAAAGCTCACGGATACATTGTTATTAATGAAGATACCGAAGGTTATGATGAAGGAGAAGAAGTTGATGTAGTGTTGTTGAACCCCCTGTAAACATTTTCTTATATTTATCCAATAAAGACATTAGTGTATAGTAGTAATACCTGTAGGTCTGACCATTAAATAAAGATGAGATAGGCGGTAGTTATGGAATGGAATAAAACTTATGTAATATTGATATTGATTGTTGCAATCGGTGTGGTATCAATAGTCTTGTATCACTCGTTCTCGCCAGAATACACTAGTGAAAGTAATGAAACCCTAACTACAACCACCACGACTCCTCCATGGCACACAATAATGATTAACAAGACTATCATTTACAAAAAGACTTTTACATACAAAGTAAATGCAACTCCCTCTCATGCCCTCGAGTTAACAAAACAGGGTTTTGTAGAATGTAATGCAAGTTTTGTTTATTGGCCCCAGTATCCAGGTATGAAAATAACTACTATACCTGTAAAGAAAGGTGATACGGTACTAGTCATAGTTAATGGGACAGGCTATGACGAAAAAGTTGTTGGGATAGTATTAATGAGAAAGGATACAGATATACTCGTTGGTGAAGCACCTATACAGCCTGCTAAAGGAGTCATTGGTCATGGATTCTATACTGTTGAGTATACAGGATTTATTGATGTTTATCTTCGCGGATTTATTCATGCAATAGATAATGAAGTTGTTTTTGAAGTAACAATAATTGTATGTAGAGAATAAGTAGGAGAGAAATGGTGGCATATGGTGAGTAGAGAGGATAATAGGAAAATATACCATAGATTGGTTTCATTAAATGAGCTATTTAGCATTATTGAAAAATACTATTCTCTCAAACCACTGGGTATAGAGGTTATCGATGTAAGCAATGCGCTCCATAGAGTGTTGGCTGAAGACATTTATGCACCAATAGATCATCCACCTTTTGATAGGAGTGAAGTGGACGGATATGCTGTGAAAGCTAGTAATGTAATGGACGCCTATGAGGATAGGCCTGTCGAACTATCTGTCAAAGGGTATGTAGCAGCAGGGTTAGAGCCAAAAGTAATTGTTTCTGATGGTGAAGCTGTAGAAATAGCTACTGGTGCAATGATTCCTCGTGGTGCTGATGCTGTTGTTATGGAGGAGTACACTGTACGTAAAGGAGAAAAAGTTCTTATCTATAAGTCAGTGTACCCCGGTGAAAACATAACCACAGCTGGAAGCGACATCTCAGCCGGCGATCTGCTTTTGCTTCGTGGAACGGTTTTGACGCATCGAGAAATAGGATTACTTGCGGGTATGGGTATAAAACATGTTAAAGTCTATAAGAGGCCGCGAATTGCAGTCTTTTCAACAGGCAATGAAGTGATTGAGCCTGGGAAAAAACTTCAGCCAGGAAAAGTGTTTGATGTCAATGGATATTTGATCACAGCCATAGCTAGGGAGTCTGGTGCTGATGCTAGATATTATGGATTGCTTCCTGATGATTATGATGTTATGTATCAAAAGATAAAGAGTGCTCTTAGTGAAAATGACATAGTTGTTACGAGTGGTGGTACATCAGCTGGGCTAGGTGATCTTATATATAGAGTTTTTGATAAGCTAGGAGAACCAGGGGTTATAGTTCATGGCGTAAAAGTTAAACCGGGTAAGCCCACAGTTGTTGCTGTAGCTGATGGGAAACTTTTGCTGGGATTACCGGGTTTTCCTCTATCATGTTATATGATCGCTTTTCTAGTTCTTAAGCCAATTATAGAGAAAATAAGTGGTATTAGACGTAGGAGCCAAACTGAAATTTATGCGAAACTAGCTATTCGTGTTAGGAAGAATCTTGGTAGGACATGGCTTCTACCTGTATCTCTAATACACCGTGGCGGAGAGTATATAGCATACCCTGTTGCAACAAAGAGCGGGAGTATTTCTCCACTCATAAATAGTGATGGATATGTTGTTTTAGAGGAAGGCAGAGATCTTTATCTTGAAAATGAAAAGGTCAAAGTGGTATTATTTAGAGACTTAAGTAGGGTCCCGAACTTCATAATTATCGGTAGCAATGATGTTTTACTATACAAGATACTTGTAGAAACGGGTCTAATTGAGGAAGCAAAAGTTATTGTTACCGGGAGTCTTGGTGGATGGTATGCTGTAAAGAAAGGCGAGGCAGATATTGCCCCAACGCATCTACTTGATGAAGAGACTGGTCTCTATAACGTGCCTTTTATCAAGAAAATAGGGCTTGAAGATAGAGCAGTACTAGTGAGAGGATATGATAGAAGGATTGGTATTGTCGTTGAGAAAGGTAACCCAAAGGGTATAAAGAGCATAGAGGACTTCATTAGAAAAGATATCGTGATAGTAAATAGGACGAAAGGCTCTGGTGCAAGAGTATTATTGGATATAAACCTTAAGAAAATAGCTAAAGAGAAGAATGTGTCGTTCAATGAGCTTGTAAAGAGGATTAATGGTTATACATATGAAGTAAAAACACATACTGCAGTTGCAGCAGCGGTTAAGCATAAGAGAGCTGATGCAGGCATAGCAATAGAAATCGTTGCAAAAATGTATGATCTTGATTTCATACCGTTGGCCTGGGAGCACTATGATTTTCTAGTGCATAAAGAGAGTATGAATAAACAATGTGTTAAACAGTTTATTGACTCGCTTAAGAAGAGCGAAATACGGAAATTAATAAGCGATACACCAGGTTATCGTGTACCAGAAGATATCGGTGAGGTAATCACTTCTTCATATAAGTTTTAGCAAGTTTACAGAAAGACTTGTTTCAGCCTCATTATATACCTCGGCATGTTTATTGTAGAGTTCCAGTGTCTTGTACAACCAATAGTAAGCTGCGATACCTGCCGTGGCAATAATGATTATTATCATGTTCTTTAAGTTTATGTATGGGTTGAATATACGAAGTTTTCTTCCCCCGAAAATCTTTAGGGCAACACTAAGTATTCCATGGTCGTACCTGGATTCTTTCTTTAAGCTGGTATAGGTGACGTACGCTATTATTGATAGTACGATATTATTCACGATCGCAAGAACCAATGATAAAGTAGGCATTTCTCCGACTATGGTCCAGAAGCCAATAAGTACAATATAAATGATTATTATGATTAAAATAGGGAGAGTATCAATATATGCTATATATTCTTCTATATTTCGTGTCATTAGTTCATCACGATTATTCATGGAATCTGTTATATCAAGTAATGATAGATAAGCCATCTTTGACCATAATATGTGGTTCCTCCACATAGTTATAAATAGTAAAATAGTGGAAGCCACGAGTCCTCCTGATAACAAGATTAATGCCCTGTATATTATTGAGAAGACTATGTTATAGTAAAAGACGCCACTTAAGTGTGTATACAACGTTATTATGAAAACCATTATTCCAGGGATCATTGCCATCAATATGAAGAACGAAGGGATTTTCCTAAAACTGCTAATCTTCCTACCCATATAGGTTACAGCTTCTTTTGCTAACGCTGAAATAGTATCAGTACCATACTTTTCTTTCTCTTTTTCATAACCGATGTTTTTCTCAATGCTTTCTTCTTTTTCCATGAAACACACCTTATTCAAGGTGAGAGAATACTTACAGACTATTCTTTGTTACACTAGCCCCAGACTAGATAATAATGGCTTGGCAAGCAATATAAAAATTGGGCTCTAAAGAATATAGCACTGGTGGTAATTTCGTGCCCGAATTAACTATAAAGTTAAGTGATGAAGCATATAGAGTGTTATCCAATATAGCAAACAAGTACAAAATAAGCGTCGAAGAACTAGCAAGTAGATTGGCTAACGACTTATTTCTCTACGAGCTTGAGGAAATCAGTGAATATATGGAATACCATAATTATGGTGAAATGAATACTTTAGACAAACTAACTAACGCGATGCTGGATCTGTTTGAGCTTGGTTTAACCACCTTCAACAGCTTAGAGCAATATATAATTGAATTACTGGATGCGAAAAAATACTGGTTGGAGGATTACGGAATAGATATTGAAGATAGAAGCATATGGATGCTGTTTTCAGGTACAGGCGCAATAGAGGAGTTCACTATTGATGTTGATCCCGATGGAATAAGTATTATTGCTGTTCACAGTCTTGAAGATATTGTTGAAGAAAATCCGTCTATCGAGGAGAAAATAGAGAAAGTGTTGAGTACGTTGGAGGAGGAAAAATATGATATTACATATGTAGAAGAAGAACTGAGAGTTATTGTTAGAGCTAGATCAGTTGATGAATTGCCGAAAATAAGTGAGTTAGAAAACATAATGAAAAACATACTTAAGATGATTAACATAGATCCTGACAGGATGTAAAAATAATTAGCATTTTCTTTTATTTGTTGTTCGAAGCATCTATAAGATTAGAGATTTTGAATAAATATCTAGAATATTTTACAGCTTTTAATGGTATTTCATAAAGCTTACCTTTATAAATAACATAATGTTTTCTTGTGATTTTATCATTTAGATTCATGATCTTAAATATCTCCTCAAGCATCCAGTGAAGTTGTGTACAGTGCATACTTCCATCAACGGTTAATACAGATACTTCATTGTATGTGTTTCTGGCAATAATACCAGCTATTTTGAATCCAACATGATTTACATGCTCTTCTTCGAGGCAAACAGAGATAATTGCATAATCTTGTTTAAACTTGTCTAATAGATTGCTATGTTCGATCTCTACACATCTACCTATTATTAATAGTTTTTTCTTTTCTCTTAATAAAACGGACTTGGCGTTGATGTCTATTGCTTTAGGAATACGATACACCATCATGATCAACCACAGAATAGTTTATTATTTCATCAAAAAATATTTATCTTGTTTGGTAACCTATTTTACTTCTTGATGTGGATAGTATAACCATATATTGGGTATTATGAGGTAGAAACTAATGAAAACGAATAAGGTAAAAGGACTAACTTATCAAAATGGTTTATTGGCATCAATGACGGCATTAGCTATAATATTGCATATATTTAGGTTCCCGTTCCCATTAGCGACATTCTTAAAATACGATCTATCTGGCGTACCACTGCTATTATTAGCTATGTTTATGCCATTGAAAAAAGTGCTGGTAAGCGTATTCGTGTTCAGCATTGGTGTGTTCATTCTAGGCGGTGATCCTATTGGTGCTTTAATGAAAGGCTTGGCTGAACTATCATCAATAATAGGATTAATCCTAGTTTACAAGAAAGTAAACAAGGTTATGGTAATCTTGGTATCAGCTGGTACAAGAACGTTGCTTATGACAATAGCTAACTTACTAGTAACGCCATTATGGTTACTATACTTTGCAAGGGCATGTGACGTCTACAGTATTTGTTTAAACATTACGTTAATGTACATCCCTGCAATAGCATTATTTAATATAACTCTAGGAATAGTTATAGCAGGAATCGCTATTGCCTTTGAGAAATATTTATCGAGGATTGTAGTAGGATGGAGAAAACAAGGATAGCTCTTGAAGCGAATAATCTATGGTATCGGTATAGCGTCTCTCAACAATGGGTTTTAAAAAATATTAACTTTTTTGTAAAAGAGGGTGAAACCGTAGCTATAGTTGGCCCTTTTGGATGCGGTAAAACAACGTTATTCCGTGTATTAACAGGGATCGCTGAGAAAGTTTATGGTGGTGAATTAAGGGGCGAGATAAGAATTTTTGGAAAACCTGTTTCCGAGTACAGTAGTAAGGAATTAACGAGACATATTGGCATACTATTCCAGAATCCTATGCTACAATTCATAGAATACGTTGTTGAAGACGATCTCTACAGTTTCGCTGAAAAATACTATAGTGATCACAACTATATAGAACGTCAAATAGAAACAGTACTGGATTTTTTTGGAATAAAGAAGTTGAGGAAGAAACGTGTTTTCGAGCTGTCGGGTGGAGAGCTAAGAAAAGTTGCTATAGCCAAATTAATGATGCTTAAACCTCGTATATTGTTAATGGATGAACCCTTGTTATGGCTTGACCAGCGTGGTGTAGAAAGCTTCCTAAAATTGTTAAATATATTAAAATCGCTTGGTTTGACAATTGTTATTAGTGAACATAGAGTCCTTCCTCTCATACCTTTTGTAGATAAGATAATTATCATGGATAATGGGCATATTAGCTCTATTAAGGATGTGAAGAAAGTACTAGAGGATAGTGTTAAAGAAAGAGAATATGTTTTTCAGTCTAATAGGATAACCGTAGGCATGAATAATATTTTAGAAAATTATCCATTAGATCGGCTTGTAGCCTCAAAGTGTATGAAGGATTTATGTCTTGAGAATGTATGGTTTAAGTATAGTAAAAGAAGTCCGTGGGTTTTAAGAGAGGTAAATTTCAGTGCTAAATTAGGTGAACTTGTTGTCATACTTGGTGATAACGGATCGGGTAAAACAACTCTTCTCAAGATAATCTCTGGTATGCTAAAACCTACACGTGGAAGAGTAATTATTCTTGGCTATAATCCGGCGAAGAAGAAGAACGAAGTATATTTTGTCCCACAAGTACATCATGTTTCGTTTTCTGAAGAAACAGTATTTGATGAAGTCGCAAAAATTGTTTGCTCAGGTAAAAATAAGCATAGAAATTGTGAGGAAACAGTTATTAAAATACTTGAACAATATGGTCTTGTGGATAAACTTTATGAGAGCCCCTATAATCTATCGTGGGGGCAACAATTATTACTCAATATAGTGCTAGCCATTTTGTCCGAGAGGAGAATAATACTATTTGATGAACCGACTACAGGTCTTAGTTATGCTGATAAAATAGCGATTGCAAGAATCATAAGGAGAATGGGATCATTAAGAATATTAACTACACATGACGTCGATTTTGCCGCAATGCTCAAGCCGTCAAGGCTTTACATGATTACTGGAGGTAAGCTCTATTTAATTGATGTGGGGGCCTTCATCGAAAAAACTATTCCCATAGTCAAATCCGCTTATGAATTATTGAAGGATATTTTAGGAGAAAAACTTGTAGGTGATATTGATGTACTCGATCTTGCGTGAGGCATTTGTATATAAACCGGAGGCATTGCTAGCTGAAAGGCTTTCTACGTTAGGCAAGATTATTCTATTTATTTTATTGATTTCTTTTTCCGTTTTAAGTAATTATTTATTTGTATACTTGGGATTCATAGTGCTTTTCGTGTTATTTGCTGTAACAGGTCTTGTAAAAGGTTTTCTAAAGCTTCTTCGTCTTCTTGTGATTCTTGTTTCAATAGCACTGTTTTTCCAGATAGTATCTTTCGTTATATATGGATATGAGATCTCTTCTGTAAGAATATTTGAAGCGTTTACTAATAATCTCAGACTTGTTATCTTGGCAGGGGCTGCCTCGTTATTTCTTTCAATAACTTCTACTCGAGAGTTAAGATGGTTCTTAAATAAACTTGGTTTTAGAGAAATTGGTAATGTGATGCAGTTAACAATAATTATCCTAGCTTATATGCTCTTCTTAGCTGATAATGCTTCATTTATGTTTACATTGAAATATCGCTCCAAAGAACTTGTTAAAAGATTCCTTAAGCCGATGTTGTTTAGTGCAGTAGTTGCGGCTCGACAAGTAGCTGAGTATACTGCTTTTTATGGCTATCCAGTTACTCCATTGTCTATTAATCGGAGGGTAAACAAAACAGATCTAGTTGTGAACACTGCCATAGCTTTGCTTGTGCTTATTGGTTTCTTCTATAATTCATGGTGATACATATTGTTTTATGAGCTAAAGTTTATTTTGTCCCGAAGACTAACGTGTGTATGCAGAGGAATTCACAGTTAATTGAGTATAATGGTTTGGTGACTCAAATTTGCCTGTTACAATAGGTATTCTTCAGGCTGGTTACGGTGTTAATGTTTCTGAAAATGTCTCTAAGACTATTAATCTTATTGAGAAGAATTATAGTAAAGCAGACTTGATAATCTTGCCAGAGTATTCCATGGTAAATATTCTTGCTGGGCTAAAACCGGACGATGTTTACAACGCTGCTGAACCCCTTGAAGAAAGTAATTATTTGTCGAGACTAGAAGATCTTGCTTCTGAATTGAATGTACATATACTTGCACACTTCATTGAGAAAACAGGAAATCCACCATTAGCGAGGAGTACTAGTGTTTTAATAAAGCCTTTTGGTGGATGGGAGCCTGTCTATAGTAAAATGCATTTATTTGATGCATATGGGTACAGTGAGTCAAAATACTTTATTCCCGGGGAAAAACCTTCTAAAGAAATCTTATTGAAAGGAATGAGGTTTGCTGTGGCAATTTGTTATGATTTAAGGTTTCCAGAACTCTTTAGACATTATGCTAGACGTGGGATAGAGACAATACTCGTTCATAGCGGCTGGGTTAGAGGTCCATTGAAGGAGGAAACATTAGAGTTCTTAAGTAGGGCGCGTGCACATGAAAATACTGTGTGGATTGTAGTAGCTGACCATTATGGAGAAAACTACGTTGGAAGAAGCATGGTTATCGACCCCTATGGCGTTAAGCAACTCGATCTAGGTATTGGCGAGAAATATGTTGAGTACACTATTGATAAAGAACTTGTTTATGAGGCAAGAAAAACTATACCTGCTCTTATGAAGAGTATTGAAAAATGGGAGATCAGCTATAAATCTTGACAGATGAGACACCACCACGTGTTTTTACAACTTCATATACCGTATCTGAGGCATATTCGACTTCTCTATGGTGAGTTATGACTATAAGCTGGGGTATTTGTTCTCCTCCACGGAACTTCTTTATGATGTCTATTAGTTTTCTTCTTCTCTCCATATCTAAATGTATAGTTGGTTCATCGAGAATTAATGTTCCTAGTCTTCCCTTACCTATCACCTTATGTAATGCAAGTATGATTGCTAATACAACTGCTACTTGTTCTCCTCCGCTTAATTCTGAGAGTTTTCGTGTTAAATTAGTTGATGATACTGTTATGTTTATGTTTTTATCTATATCAACCATTGTGTAATCTAGTTCAAAACTTGAAAGAATACGGCTAGCTTCCCTGCTAACGAGTTTTATAGCGGCATGTCTAATTTCTGAAGGTGCTTTATCTGGATGAAACACGCTTTCCCTAAGATAATAGGCTAGTTTTAATAATCCAAGTTTTTCACTGGCATTCTTTACAAATTCTTCATGTCTTTCTATTTCTTGGTTTGCCTTCTCATTCTCGTTCTCAAGAGACCTTATCATAGAACTTATCTCAATAATTTTACTATTTAGCTCGCTATACTCCTGCTTAAGCTGGTTTACTTTACTAGCGAGTTCATCGCGTTTATTGATCAATTCATTAATATCAATCTTGGAGATCTTTTGTTCAACTTCCCTAAGTTTTTCTAATAACGCCTTCTTTTCACCAAGAAGTCCTTTATATTCGGCTTCAAGTTTAGTTAGAGTGCTTGTAATCTGCTCTTTCTCTATGATCTTCTTTTTGACAAGTGTAATTAAGTTATCAATATTATCGAGATCGATTCTCATATTGAGTAGTTCATTTAATGAGTCTGTAAAATCATTTATTTTATTAACTGTTTCAGCATGTTTTGCCTTCTTCTCTTCGAGAGTATTTATAAGGCTATCTATGTCCGATGGAGAATAACCTTCAGCCTCACCTATTTTTCTTTGAAGTTCTCTATAAAGTTCTTCAATGCCGGCTTTTTTCAATAATGATAATTCTTCTTTAAGTTTACTAATTTCCTCTTCTAATTTCTTCCTAATTTCCTTGTATTTCTCATGTTTTCTTGTTGTCTCCTCTAGTTTTTCTTCTATGATAGGCAATTGTGATTCAAGACGTTCTCTGCTGTTTTCTAATGATAATGTTTCATTGTATTTTTCAACAAGTTCTTTATACTTTGTATCAAGGATCTTGATTTCATTAGTGATATTACTGATTTCTTCTTGATATTTCTTCAAAAGTAATTCTTTGTGTTCTCTCGTTAATGGACGGCCACATACAGGACATGAAGTTTCTGCTTTCTCTAGTTCACTGATCTTTTTCAACAAATCTTCTCTCCTATTTATCAAAACAGCTTTTCTTGATTGTATTTCATCTATCTTTTTCCTTAAGGTTTTAGAGTCTTCTTTTATTGTACTGTTTATTTGATCTATTTTCTCTATGATCGCCTTCTTTTTATTTGTAAGATTCTCTATTTCTTTCTCTAAATGACTAATTTCTATTGATACAGTGTCTAGCCTGGCTTGTAGATCGTGGAATTTATTGTCGAGTTCTTTTAGTTTTTTGTATTTATCTTCAATGCCTGTTTTCTTTAATTCAATAATTCTCTTAAGTGAATGAATTATTCTTTCGAGGCGAGAAATTTCTTGGGCGATATTTTCCTTTAGTGTTTTGAGCTGGTTTATTGAAGTTAGAATTTCGTATGCTTTAGAGAACTTTTCAAGTTCAGTGCTCTTCTTCTTTAGATCTGTGATCTTATTTTCAAGTAGCGGAATAGTTTTATCTATATTCTTTAGTTTATTTTCTATATTTTCTTTTTCTTTTTTCAGCAACTCGTATTCTTTTATTTGTACAAGTATTTTGTTTAGAGCTTCTTCATTTTCACTAATTAGGTTTTCTATTGTTTTTATTTTCTCTTCGATCATGATTTTTTGTTCTTGATATTTTCTTATTTTCTCCTTATTTTCCTCTATTTGTTTTTGGAGTTCAGTAATTCTTGTCTTGGAATAAATGATTTCATTTTCAAGATTTCTTATGCTTTCTCTTGTTGGCGCGTATTCTGCCTTTATTCCTGTAGGTTTAATTAGCGTGAACCTTAATACCTCATATAACTTCTCCCTGGCTTTCTCGTATTTGTGTAAACCAAGAAGTTTATCGAAAAGTTCTCTTTTTTCTTTCCTATTCATTGTAAGTAGATTTAGCATTCTTTGTATAGCTCCTTGCCTAAATACCATGATCTTCCTTATTGTTTCTGTGTCGAGACTTATTATTTTGGAGAGTTCTTCAATGACAGCCTTGGTGCCGCGTGCAATAAGTCTTCTTTTACCATTTGTTATCTCGAAGAGTAGATGTGTATCACCACCAGGGTAACGTGAGATTGTTCTTTGTATTCTATAAACTCTATTGTCGACTATGAAGTCAAGTGTTACCTCTGCTGCCGGCCTTCCATGTCTTATGAGACTGGTTTTCCCTCCTCTTAGTTCCTCGGAGGATTTCTTGAAATCTGTAAAAGCTGCTAGGATTCCATCAATAATACTTGTCTTTCCTGCACCATTTTCTCCAATTATAGCTGTTACTCCTTGATCAAAAGATACTACTGTATGCTCGTGACTTAGAAAATCCTTAAGTTCAACACGTTTTATTTGAAACATAATTTCGTGTAACCCCGCATTTAATGTTGTAAGAAGTCTAGTATATTTCTTGGTTTCTTCGTATCAGTTTTGGGTTGTTTCTTCTCTAAGGTAGTTTTGGCTAGTGTATTATAGGTCTTTACATCTATATGTTTAAACCATTCACTGTATAGTTCTTTAAGTATTTTTTCTATGTCTTCTCTGGTATATTCTCCTGAGGCTAGTTTTTCGGCCAACTCTACTATGTGTTCCGCAACTTCTTTAGTTGATTTTATTAATGACGCTATAATGCTTGCTTCATCTAATTCCTCCTTTAATCGCTCTCCTTCTTTAATCGTATTGTTTTCTTCTATTGTCTCAACATAAAGCCTTATGAATAGGGCATCTCCATGAGTGATCATAGCCCTATTTGTATGTGCACGTAGTGTTGTAACAGCATGTTCTGGTATACGTGCCTTTACATGAACAATTATTGGTTTGATCGTACTTGTATTGACTAGTTCTGTAAGCATATCATGTAGTTTTTCAATATTGTGTTTATCTATATCAATTACATATTGGGGTCTAATATCGAGATTAACCCAGTGTATTGACTCTATTGTTATATCTTTTTTCGATAAATCTATTATGTTGAATCCTTTTCCTTTGTCTTTCCATGAAATAGCCTCGTTTATACTGAATATATCTATACTACCAGGATATGCTAATACTCCACCGCTTGGTATGTATTGTTTTATACGATCATGAATGTGCCCGAAAGCAGCATAATCTACACTTGGTATTTGTGTTATTGAAAACATTGCATCATAAGGTAGAAGCTCTTTTAGACTATAATGTGCAAGCAGTATTTTCCTGTACTCTTTATGCGTACTGAAAAACCTCCTAGAATCCTCTAGGAATTTTGGAAGAAGCTTCTTTGCGATATTTTTATGCGGTATAAATGGTATTGCGTATAAGGCGAGCTTCTTCTGTTCAAATACTTTTTCTACAATACTAGTTTCACCACGTATATAGCCTAGGGAGTATACTCCATCGACAATATCGGGTAATATATCGATTACCAGTCTATCACGTCTTTTAGGTACATCATGATCGCCAGGAGTAATTATGACTTTTATATCATGTGAAATAACCTTCCTCAAACCATCAATGACAGTCTTTAATGCATTAACTCTTGGGCGGGGTTCATCAAATAAATCTCCAGTGATCAAGATCATGTCTACATGGTCTCTAATACATTGCTCAAGAGCTTCGAGAAACAAATTATATACATCAAATTCCCTATATTCAAGTCTATACTGTTGCTTACCCAAATGTATGTCAGCTAAATGAGCTACAAGCAATCTATACATACACCCCGTCTAATAAAATAATTCGCCGGCTCTATCTTAGATAACATTATTGTCATTGAAATCCCTTCCCGTCCCTGCTACCTTTCTCCGTCGCGTTTCAGACTTATAGAGGTATAGAGTAATCATAGTCAAGACAAACCATAGTATCGTATAGTAACAATAGGACACGTCATTCTTGATAATATATGCTGTGAATGAAAGTATTGTTGATAGCATTGTAACAACTAATGTTGCCAAGCAAAGAAGACGATACAGCATCCTAAGATGATGCTCCATAATTCATACCTCAGTACTAGCTACTATTTAATGAAGTACTAGAGTTATATTATAGTTGTTAGAAATGAAACTGTCCTAGATAACGTGTTAGGGTCGAGTACTATTGAAGAAAGCAGCAGCTCTATACACTGGTGGTAAAGACTCGCACTACGCGGTTATAGAAGCAATAGGTAACGGTATTGAAGTGGTTGTTCTGGTTGTTGCAACGCCTAGGAGAAGCGATTCCTGGATGTTTCATACAGTAAATATTAAATGGACTAAACTACACGCTGAAGCACTAGGTATACCGATTGAATATATTGACGTTAGTGGAGTTAAAGAAGACGAGGTAATGGAGTTCTATAATGGTTTCAAGAATATCAAAGAGAAATATGGTATTGACACAATAGTTACGGGAGCTGTTGCAAGTCTCTATCAGAAAAAACGAGTCGATATTATAGCAGAGAAACTAGGTCTAAACCACTACGCCCCATTATGGGGTACTGACCAAGAACAAGTGCTTCGCAGAGAAATAGAGAAAGAAGAATTCATTATAACGGCGGTACAGGCTTACGGGCTTACAAGCAAATGGCTAGGAAAGAGTATAACCAAGGAAAATATTGAGGAATTCCTCTCTCTTTGTAGAAAATACAAGTTAAGCCCTGTTGGTGAAGGTGGAGAGATTGAAACCTTTGTCATAGACTC
Source organism: Desulfurococcaceae archaeon MEX13E-LK6-19 (assembly GCA_029637525.1). NCBI lineage: Archaea > Thermoproteati > Thermoproteota > Thermoprotei > Desulfurococcales > Desulfurococcaceae > Desulfurococcaceae archaeon MEX13E-LK6-19. The sequence continues at coordinate 12,545 of CP072660.1, read as the reverse complement.
CGTTATCATGAAGAAACGTGTTATGATAAAAGAATATGAGAAAAAATGGTTTCCAGCAGGATATGGATATCTAGTGATAAGAGATGCTGTTTTGATCGATAAAAACTAGATCTAGCTAGTTATAACATATATTCCTGTACTATCTATTTTCACTACAAGACCTTCAAGAGGATGTCTAGGCGGATCTGGTAGTTCTTTTTCCGGCTTCTCTTTACCCAGATATACCCATTTTACTTTGCTTGTCTTACCAGATTTCCCTACATAAACTACTTTATACCAGTATCTTCCAAAATACATGTATTTTACTGTCCCTAGTTTAGTCTTTTTAACAACTATATGTACAGGCTTTAGACGGTATCCTTTTTCGGATACAAGTCTATTGTAGTCATATAGTTTTCTCTTGTATTCCTCGAGAATAGAGTATAGTTTGTCAAGCATTTCTTTAGTGATTTTTTCGGTCTTCATGGGTCAGTCCATGGGAGTTTCTTCATTATTCTGTACGCAACCTCTCTTCATCCCTTATAGTTACTGTACTACTAAAGAGGTATATAAGATGACCACCTAGGTTACTCGGCAATATATACTTCAACGCCTTTATCTACAGGTTTTGAGACATAGGTTGCTTTTGCATAGTTGCTCAAATGCTTTATCACGTTTTCCAGGTTGTCGTTTCTGACAAGCAGAAGAACAGAGCCACCCATTCCGGCTCCAGTTATTTTTGCTCCAATAGCGCCGGCTTTTAATGAATTATGGACGATCAGTTCGGTTTCCGGGATGGCTACACCTATTGATACGAGTAAGCCGTGATTTATGTTCATTAGTTCTCCAAGTGTATCCATATCTTTTTCTTTGAGAGCTTTTAATGCTGCATCAACTATTTCTTCAGCTGCATTATAAATGTGTTCCATAACGGTTTTCCTTCTATTGTAACGGTCTAGAACTTTTTTCACCGCATCCTTTGTTGACCTTTCGACGCCCGTGTCTGCTAGTACCAGGTAGTAGTCTTCAGGCCATGAAATACTTATTCTCTTGAACATGCCTTTTTTATAGTATAATATCCCGCCGTAAGTAGAGATAGTATTGTCTATACCACTAGGCTTTCCATGTACAAATTGTTCTGCTTTAAACGCTATCCTAGAGATCTCGTCTAAACTAAGTTCTAAGCCCAGGAATTTTGCTAAAGCTGCTGTGAATGCTACAGAAGTAGCAGCACTTGATCCCATTCCAGCACCTACAGGGATATCGGATTCTATTAATGCGTGAAAACATTTTTTACTCTTATCTTGAACTAGTTCATTAATAATTATCTGGTATGGTTTAAGTTGTTCAGGAACATTATCCTCTGTAAGCCTTAGTCCGAGATTCTTTGATTCAACAACAAGTTTATCATTGTCCTCGATGCATACTTTCGCATAAATATTAATGGCCGCCACGAGAGCTGGTCTACCCAAGACAACAAAGTGTTCCCCAAACAATATTGTCTTCGCGGGAGCTCTTGCGCAAACCCTCATATTTTAATACACCACACGTTTATGTTAACCATAATATATTAACCAAGAACTTGCTTATAGGCTGTAGGTGTGCTTGCAGTGGCTACACAATCAGCCGACAGGAAGCCCATGCCAGGAGCAAATGTTTTTTCGCTCATAGGCGAGGCAAGAAAGCGTCTAAAGAACGTGAAACATAAAGTTATCGTACTCAGTGGAAAAGGGGGAGTGGGGAAAACATTTATTTCATCAATGCTGGCTCTAGCTCTTGCCGACAAAGGCTATAATGTTGGTATACTTGATGCAGATATACATGGTTCATCTATTCCAACAGCCTATGGTATGGAAAATATTAGATTATATGCCAGTGAAGAAGGAATACTGCCTGCGACAGGACCATTAGGAGTAAGAGTTGTGGCAACAAATCTAATGCTTGAGAAACCAGATATACCAATTGTATGGAGGGGCCCGCTTGTATCAAGAGCTATAATGGAATTTCTAGCTAATGTTGTATGGGGTGAGCTAGACTATTTAATAATAGACCTTCCGCCAGGAACAGGAGATGAGGCAATAACTATAGTTCAAGTAATAAATGATCTTGACGGAGCAATTATTGTTACAGCACCAGGTGTTCTCTCCGAAACAGTTGTAGCAAAAGCGATTAATTTTGTTGTAAAGAACGGGATAAAACTACTAGGAATAGTTGAAAATATGAGCTACTTTAAATGTCCCAAGTGTGGTGAAGTATACTACCTCCTTGGAAGAAGTACTGGTGAGGAACTGGCAGAAAAGTATAATACAAAACTATTAGCAAAGATACCTCTTGATCCCTATATAGGTAAGGCTATTGATAAGGGAGTTCCATACCTTATAGAGTATCCCAATGGCGATGCCGCCCAGGTACTTAAGCAGTTGGCCGAAACTCTTGTTGAGACCCTAGAGGGTAGAAAATAAAAAGAATAGCTTTTGTAGAACTCATTATTTTATTTGTCTTTATTTTATTTTGTTTATTCTTATGTTGTAAAGAATTATTGTCAAACCTCTTGGATAAATAAATTTATACCCGGCTATAGTGATCTAGCTAGATAGTGAGTAGCATAGGGAAAGCAGATAGGCTTGGAAGGTGGGTAACTCAATGGATTACGAAGAGAGAGAACCTACATGGCTAGTATTGAAGAAAGCAGCACTGGAACTCGTAAAGAGAGGTAAGACTAGTTTTACTCGTAAAGAGCTCATAGAGTATGCACGAAACCATATAGACCCTACGAGGTCACTTACAAGCCTTGATTTTGAGATAGACCTTGTGACGGTTAATGGTAATAGTAAAGATAGATACAAGGATCCCGAGAAACTGTTTCTCTTTAGAATAGGTAGAGGAAGATATACATTATACGATCCCGAGATCCATGGCCCCATAGAGAAGTATCTTGAACAAAAGACTATGACTGCAGGACGTAAAAGAATTATCCGTGGAGTAGCCGAGGGATTAAAAAGCCGTGGCTATAATGTTGAAGAAGTAAAGAAACCTGGAAAACCATTGTCTCCTGATTTGATCGCCTACAGTGATGAAGAAAAAATTGGTGTTTGGGTAGTAGAGCCAGTCGGAGATACGAGAACACAATTAAAAACATTTGCTAGCAGTATAGGTTCAGCATTAATTGAAAGACCTAAATATAATTGGGTGATGGTTGTTGCTCCACCAGATATATTAGCAATAATGCCTAGTGATGTACGGGAGATTCTTGAAGAGAAAGGAATAAGACTTGTTGTGTTAGCCGAAGAACGTAGATATACTATAAAGCTCTAAGTTGTTAGTGAATAATAGCTTGCTTACGACTATCTTCTTCCATGTATTCAAAAGCAATGTAGGGTATTGAGTGAGTAAAATGATGTTTATTTGTACGAGATGTGGGTTCACTATAAGTAAACCGTTACTTAGATGTCCTAAATGCAATAACATTCTACATCCGGAACACGGTCTTGCCTGGAGAATTCATGAAGAGGAACAGGGTATATGGCGATTCAAAGATCTTCTCCCGAATATACAAATACGTAATTCTCTAGGTGAGGGTTTTACACCTCTTATTGAAAGTGTATATCTAGCTAAGAACCTGGGTCTACATAGTCTTCATTTTAAAGACGAAGGAAGGAATCCTACTGGTAGTTTTAGGGATAGAGTAGCAGCCCTGATAACTTCTCACGCAAAGACCGAAGGTTACCAAAAACTTGTATGCGCGACAGATGGTAATGCTGGAGCATCGTTAGCAGCATATGCTGCTAGATTAGGTTTGAAGGTCGTTACATACGTGCCGAGGGATGCTGATTATTCTAAGATAGTTTTCATGAAAAGCCTGGGAGCAGAGGTTGTACAAAGAGGGGAATCCCTTGATGACGTATACTCTTTTGTGAACAATATTGTTGCTGGAGAAAATGTGTACAATGCAACTAGTGAAGCAAATCCACTAAGTATTGAAGGATTGAAAACAATTGCCTATGAAATATACATGAAACTTGGAGATGATGTTGACGCTATAGTCTTGCCTGTGGGATCGGGCTTAACAATGTATTCTATATATCATGGATACAAGGAACTTTATGACAACAATATTGTAAGACGAATACCGAGAATAATAGGCGTGGTTCATTGCAGTAATGTGGGTATTCTCGAGAAACTCGGTCTCACGAATTATTTGTGTGAAGAAAAACCAATCATAGGCTTATCATATAGTTTTCCACCGTTTATGAAAGAAATTATTGAAGTCATAAAGAGCACAAAGGGAGTTATAGTACCTGTATCGTCAAAAGATATATTTAAAGCAGGAGAAATAATGGCGCGATATGAAGGCTTATTTATAGAACCGTCTGCTGCATCAGCTGTGGCAGGTCTTATCAAAGTTACGGGTAAAGAGATCGAGCGTAAGGAGAGGGTTGTAGTAATTATTACAGGACATGGGCTCAAAGGCTACGAACAATATTTGGGCATCAAGAAAAGAGAACGTACAACAATATTCTACAAAGACACCAAAACAGAAATTATTAAGTTACTTAAAGAGAAAGAGGGGCTTCATGGTTATGCTATATGGAAAAACCTCAAAACAAAAGTAACTTTGCAAGCAGTTTACCAGCATCTCCATGAACTTGAAAGAAAAGGAGTTATATATTCAAAAGACGAAGGTGGTAGGCGTCTTTACTATTTGTCTTGGAAAGGGAAACGTATAGCGGAACTACTCGAGGAAGTTGATACATTACTCTCCATATAAAGAACAAACTTTATATAAAGTTTCAACTTTTTGATATTTCTTAGAGGTGGATATCTATGGAGCGTAGAGTATTCATTGCAAGAGCTGTTTATACAGCGGTATTCACTGCCCTAGTATTCGTTGCCACAGCAATGATTGCTATTGAAACACCTGCTACGAAAGGCTTCTTCAACTTTGGAGAGACCATGGTATATACAACAGCTCTCTTGACTATGGATCCTATTGTAGCTGCTTTTGCTGGTGGGGTAGGATCAATGCTTGCTGATGTATATCTTGGGTATGGACATTATGCTCCGGGAACGCTAGTTATTAAAGGTATTGAAGGACTTCTTGCTGTTACACTAATTAACTTCTTCATAAAGTTTAGGAAGTATTGGAGTCAGTTATTAGCGATCATGGCAATTCTTCTTGGAGCAACAATAGTAGTCATTGGTACGGTGCTTTACAGTGGAGAAACAATACTTTATCTTGGAAACAATGAGATAATAATAAACATAGACCCAATATACTGGGTTATCCTGGGTATAATAGTTACAGTAATAGTTCTCGTAATAGGCTTTAAGTATGAAGAGCTTGTTGGAATAAAAATCATTGGACTAATGATTGCCGGTCTAGAAATGGTATTCGGTTACTTCCTATACCAAGTGTTCATACTAGGGTACCAACCACCTGTTGCTGCAACAGAACTTCCAGTAAATATTGGTCAAGCACTCATAGGTATAACTATAGGTTTACCATTAAGCGAGACATTAAGAAAGATGGGTGTAGGGATAGGTTTTGGCTCAGAAAAACAGTAATGTAGTATCTCTGGACAATGTTACAGTAATGTATAAAAGTAGTAATATACCTGTTCTCAAAAACATTTCTTTTTCTATAGATAAAGGAATGTTTGTTGTGATAACAGGCCCTAATGCTAGTGGTAAAACAACACTTGCAAGACTCTTGACTGGTTTGATACCTGGATTTTATGATGCTGTTGTTGATGGAGATGTAGAAGTATTAAATGTAAATCCTATTGAGAGACAAGAAGAGCTTGTTGGAAAAATAGGATATTTAAGTCAAGAGCCCTTTTCCCAAATATTAACGCCATTCGTGTTCGAAGAAGTAGCTTTCCCTCTTATACTAAGAGGCGTTACTGATGGAAAATATATAAAATATAGAGTTGAAGCTGTTCTCGAGGCTCTTGGCGGCAAATACCTCTTAGAAAGATCAACTTTCGAACTTAGCGGAGGAGAAGTGGTGAGAGTAGTACTAGCATCAAATATTGTAGGAGAACCAGAGCTCCTCGTTTTGGATGAGCCAACAGCTTTTCTTGATATAGAGGGAATAAAGGATTTATATAGCTCATTGGCATTGTTGAAGAAGAAAGGATTAACAATAATTGTTGCCACTCATAGACCAGAGGATTTCAATGGATTAATTGATTTAGAGATCAGATTACGTGGCGGTGCAATCGAATATATTGGGGAGCCTCGTGTAGAGGAGAGTAAAACATGGAGTTTTCATGAAGTATTGAATAACCTAAAGGTAAAAGAAAACATGTTTAGTGATTGTAAGTCAGAACCCTTCATAAAAATAGCTGGGTTATCATATAGTTACCCGCGCGGGGGATTTCGTTTAAAGAACATAAGCCTATGTATAAATGAATCCGAGAAAACATTAGTGATTGGCCCCAATGGTTCCGGCAAAACTACTTTCTTGAAAGTATTATCCGGGGTATATAGTCCGCAGAAAGGTGTGGTTCATAAGAATGGTAGAGCAATATACATACCTCAGGACCCGAGATTGTTTTTCACATATGAGAATCCATATAAAGAATTAAAGAACCATGGTATTCCAGATGAACAGATTGATGAAATAAGCAGAAATCTAGGATTTAAAGAGTTTTTATATAAACCAATACATACGTTAAGCTATGGTACATTGAGGAAAATAGCTGTATCTGTAGGCATTTATGGTGACTACGATATAGTACTCCTTGACGAACCTTCTGCCGGCGTAGATAAAGAGTCTCTTAAAGAGCTTGTAGCGTTAATGTGTAGTACTGATAAAAACATTATTGTATCAACAAACGATCCTGATTTAATAGTTTCCCTCGTAAAGTGTTTCGATAAAATCATATTATTTAACAAAGGAGTTCTAGAGGGTATTTATTATGTTAGTTAAGTTTGTCCTAGATAGACTTTATGCTGCATCGCTTCCAAAAAAGAGTAGTATCGATCGCTGTAATCCTATTGTAAAACTTGTTGTATTAATAGAAGTAATCATCGCGGCAATTTTATCTAAGAACCCAATTTTATTAATTGTTCTTCTGTTTTATCCCATGGCTATTCTGATTACACGCAGAGATTACATGTTATTTCTAGAATCAATAAAAGCACCATTACCTATTGCGTTGATTATTATTGGTGTTTCAGTAATATTTGTGCCTTGGAGTATTGATGGGTTTATCTACTTAACAACATTGTTTCTGCGAATAATTGTTGTCGCCTCATCAATCCTTGTATTTATCTCGTCTACTAATCCAGTACATGTAGCTTTTATCCTGGAAAAAATGAGGCTTCCTAAATGGCTTGTCCTCTCTTTTGTCTTAATTTGGAGGCTTATCCCAGTCACGCTTCTTGTTTCAAGTGAAGCTTATGCTGTAACTAGATTAAAAGGGGATAAGCCGTGGCGTGCTCTCGTTGCTGCATCGGCGGTTTCGCTTCTAAGAGCAATCTATACAATGGAAACACTTTATGTGTATGGAGCTGGGATAAAGGAGTTCACATTAAAACCCATTCTTGGAAAATCAAGTAAATTCGATACCAGTGTATACATTGTTATAGGTGTAATAGTATCATTTGTAATAACGTCAATATTTTATTTATGAAGTGCTTAATTCACCAAGTAGTTTTTGTTTAGCTACAGTTTTTGCTTCCTCGAGAACCCTAATTGCTTCTTCATCGGATATCGAAGGAGATGAAGGTAGTCCGTAACCTAATTGTACGCCTGAACTGTTTATAGCTTCTCTCACATAGGTTTCTAGCTCGGTTATAGTTATTCCTAGGTCGGGTATTGTTGATTCGGGCACTTTCTTCAGTATATCAATTACCTCCATTACGCCTACAAGTGATTTATTGAAGTCTTTTAACTCTATTGATAATTCCAGAGTTATGCTTAGTTTCTCCATTACTAGCTTTATGTATGATATACGTTGCTCTATCAACTCAAGTCTCTTGGCCTCCTCGATATATTTCTTTGCTAGAAAAGTATTGCCCATATTATCGAGTTTTAAAGCCATTTGCATTAGGTACTCGCGTCGTCCATTAATTCTTGATAAAAGAGCATCGAGCTTACTAATAGCACTACGTATCGCTACCAGCGACCGCAAGAGTGCTTTGATAGGATTAGAGCGTCGTCTCTTGAAAATCACTAGATTCACCTAGGCTAGTACTAGTGCTTAAATTAGGTTAAAAAAGGGCTAATCTTTAGGATTAAAAACTGTATATTGTTATGAACTAAATTCTACTTTGAACAGGAATATCACTACATAGAGATACTTGTTGTTGTAGAATGGTTTTGCAATGATCTTGTATGGTTTTATATGGATCATTGAGGATTTGCTATAGTATTTCTCTCCATACATGTCGGCTATCGATAAGACGTCTATAGAGTATTTTACTCCAAGTTGTTCAATATACTTCTGTATCTCGGCTGGCACTATTGTTTGTGTTCCATTAAGCCATATGAAGTGGTATTCTTTTCCAGGATTTTGTTTGTCGAGGTACAGTATTCCATTAACCATCATTCTATAGATTATTGGTAGATCCCATGGTGTACCGAATTTTGGTGACACATAGTACCTAGCAAGTCTTATGCCGAATAGTCTAGGGACAGCATTATTGTTATTGAATAAGAAGAGATAATCGGCAGGATCTCGTCTTCCTATTTTTATCATCCAAATACTCTTTCTGATATCGACAAGACCTGCTGTATCTATTGTTGGATAGAATTCTTGGGGATTCTGGCTAATGTATGGTAACACATAGACTGTATTATTCTGTTCAACAAAGTAGAAGACATCAAATGTCAATATGTATGTATCATTGACAGGTGCCTTAAGTTCTTTCAGGATCTCGAGGGCTTCAGTTTCATTGAATGCTGTTAGTATTTTAGCTAGAAGACTTATTTGTGTTCCATTAAGTGTGGCTCCATCGGCTAATGTTCTTCTACCAGTTAGTACAGAGATCCAATAGCCATAATCCCACCATGTCACTATTAATGCATCCTTGCTGAGGTTTTGTTTAATGAAGTCGATTAGTTCATACCATGCGTCATTCCTATTAGCTATGCTTGTGCCAGCAGCCATTATTGATGGTATCATGCCTTCATGTGTTTCGATAAGAATAGTTGTGGCGTGAACCATTGGTAGAAATAACATGAGTAAAAGTATTATTGTCAGCCATAGATTACTCCTTCCTCTTCTATAAATGGTTACAGTAGTTCTTTGTCTTCTTCTCCTCTTACCTTTTCTCCTACTTTCCTCTATTTGTTGTCTCTTTGACGGTATTATTCTCTCCATAATAACTGTGAGGAATGCCGAGGCTGTTATTATGCCTAACGATGAGGCTGCTGCCTCGAAGTATGTGACGTTAATGTATGCGTAGAAAGCTATTAAGAACGCCAGGCCTACGTAGATTGTTTCTGGTCTACCCTTGTATAGCATGTAGAGCGCACCGATAATTGCTAGGAAGAATCCTGTCCAGCCCCATGTATATAGTACTCTAATGAATGTTGCTGGTCTGCTTGGATTTATTGCGGGTTGGTGCTCTTCAATACTTTCTACAAGTGGGCCAAGTTTGAGGAATGGTTTTAATCCAAGTGCATAAGCGTATCTAGCACCAATAGGTATCACTCCTAGTGCTATTAACGTCAGTCCCGTGATTGCTAATGCAACTACTATTATAAAGTAGATACCCCTACCTATGATCTTCTTCTTAATGGCAAGGAAATAGTATAGTAATGGTAATACAAAGGCAGCCAAAGCTAGTATTCCTATACTCACTTTGAATGGGTAGAAGCCTAGAGCCTTCATTGAAGTTCCTACAGGTGATGTAAAGACTATACTTAGAACCACCAATAGTATACTGTACTTAATGATCTCTATGTCGAAATTCTTTCCCGCGAAAATAGGGTATAGAACCAGCGCTAGCGGAACTGAGACCAGTATGTAGGCGAATCCACCCCAGAACCATCCTACAGCGCTTAATGATAATGCTGCAAAGATTGTATTGTAGAGACGTTGTCGTGGGTCTTTTGTCTTCATTGCTTTGGCGTAGAAGTATATGAAGAGGAATACGAATGCAAGGGCAATACCTTCTTTCTCTACGAAGCCGACTATTGTTCTATCGCTTGCAGCTGGTATTATTGCATAGAGTAGTGCTCCTATGAGTCCAGCTACATTAGATCCTCCCATTAATTCTCTTACTGCAAGAAATATTGTTAATGTAGATAATGCTGCGAAAACCAGTGGTTGTAGGGCGAGCCATTCTTTTAGACTTAAACCAAAGGCTCCTGCTATTGGATAAGTCATTGCGGTCCATAATGCTATTCCAGGATAATCTGTTAAAACAAAGTCTCTACCCCATGGATACCAGAATATTTGTGTGGCAGGATTATCTCTTGTAAGAGACCACCATGAAAGCAGACCGTGTTCATAGACGTATTTTGTCTCCCAATAAGCTATCCATGGGTCATTTCCATGGAGCTCTAGACCCCATTTAAGGGCTGGTAGTGCTCTTATGTAAACAGCTACAATCGCTATAATTGTTAATAGTGAGTAAACAAGAATTCTTCTGTAAAGAGTATTAGATTCTATGAGATTAATGATCTTACGAAGAGTTCTCATTATTTCGTAGTAATTTATAGTAGACATAGCGTTCACCGTGATGTAGGGTTAGCGTGTGATATTTTTCTCAAATTTGATAAACGATATGGTTTCGTTGGGATAAAAATTTCTCGGAATAACAGTCAATGATTTTAAAAATATGATAGTTTATGGTTTATTATTAGGGGGTTTATAGCGAGTATTTACGGTATTAGTAGGGCTAGTATTGCTTTTTGTACATGAAGTCTGTTTTCTGCTTGTTCCCATACTACACTCCATGGCCCATCTATTACCTCGTCAACAACTTCTTCGCCGCGGTGTGCTGGTAGGCAGTGCATAAAGATAGCGTTAGGCTTTGCCAGCTTCATAAGGTCTACTGTTACTCTATAGGGTTCTAGATCCTTGATTCTCTTGGCTCTCTCTTCTTCTTGTCCCATACTAACCCATACATCAGTGTATACTACATCAGCACCCTTTACTGCTTCATAGGGATCTCTTTCAATTTCAAGCCAAGCACCTGTTTGTGCAGAGATTTCCTCAAACTTCTTTTGAACCCATGGGTCAGGATCGTAGCCTTTAGGTGATGATATAACTAGTCCTGCGCCGAGTACGGCAAGGCCTAGCAGTAAACTATGTACTACGTTATCTCCCCCGTCGCCGACAAATACTATTTTAAGTTTCTTTGGATCACCTTTTTTCTCCATTATAGTGTATATGTCACTTAGTGCTTGTGCTGGATGAAGTAAATTGCTTAAACCATTTATGACAGGTTTATCACTATATTTTGCGAGTTCCTCAAGTTTTTCTTGCTCATAGACTCTGGCCATAATTCCGTCGACGTACCTGGAAAGGACACGTGCGGTATCAGCTATGGTTTCTCCTCTTCCAAGCTGTAGGTCGCGCCAATTAAGATACATTGCATAACCGCCTAATTGCTGCATAGCGAGTTCAAAACTTACTCTTGTTCTAGTACTTGGTTTCTCGAAGATCATTGCAAGAGCTCTACCTGGTAGAAGAGGGATAATTCTTTCTCCTGCATAATATCTTTCTTTAAGCATTTTCGCGGTATCAATTATGAATAATAGTTCTTCTCTATTATAATCAGCGAGAGTTAAGAAATCTCTACCTTTAAGACTTGAAACCACTTTCTCTTCACCAAAATAAAGTTATGTACTAAGGAAAAATAAAACTAGCTTACAGCTTATTTCACTATGATGAAAGTTGAACGCGTGTATTCTACCCCATTACACTCATATATTACTCTAAGTACGATTATTTCGCCGAAAGTGATATTGGAGTGTTTTATTTTTATAGGATACTCTATTATGGTTGTTTTCCCAGGTGGAATCTTCGGTTTTAAAACGTCTAACTCTATAGTATCGTTTATAACGATCTTTTTTATTATAACTTCTTTTTCAGAATAATTCGTTATATTTATGTATAGAGTTCCATTATGATAGGTTCCTATCACCTTGATAGTGTTATGGATCTGTATACTTGTTGTTGATGGTTTGATCAATGATGGGAGAATAATAGACAAAATGAACATGGCGGCAAATATTGGTATAACTAGGTATGGTTTTGTATAAAAACGTTCTATATTTTTTGTTTGGCTAAAACTCAATTTGCCTCACCTATAAGTAGGTAGAATTATATAAATACTGACTCCGGGAGTGCCAGGTAATGGTTGAGGACGTTTACGAGAAAAACATTCCTGAGTATTGTAGTATTCTCAATAGTATAAGTAGTATTGTAGTAAAGAGAATTGGTGTACAGCCACATTTTCATGAAGGTCATGTCATAACTTTATTGATGTTATTGCTTAAAGAAGAAGCAATCGGAAGAAAGAAGTTATCAGAGAAACTTGGGATAGGAGAAACATCTGTTAGAAGCTTGGTTAAAAGACTTCTACAAGCAGGCTTTGTTAAA